>CAWJWR010000005.1:0-15139 GCA_963846645.1 uncultured Alphaproteobacteria bacterium
CTTTCCAAGGATCCAACCCTGCATCGTTCGGCGGACTCTGCAGCACAATCTCGCCGCGATAATCGAGGACGAAGCTGCCGTCCTTCTTCAGCGTCAGGTCCGACGCGAACTTGCCCGGGCCCCACAGACAGCCGGTGAGCAGAAGCGGTGCCGCAGCCATGAAGATGCGCTTGGCGAATTGGTACATGACGTCCCCCTTGAGGAGGGAGCGTAACGCACGACGGTTACAGCGCAAAATGCCCGGCCTTCGTCATTGCGAGCGTAGCGAAGCAATCCAGTGCGGCTGGATTGCCGCGTCGCCTTCGGCTCCTCGCAATGACGGAAAAGAAGTGGGGAGCTTCTGTTGCCCGGTGCTCCCCGTACCGCTGGAATCCCCTTCTGTTGCCCGGTGGGGTCCAACCGCGCTTTTGTCTTTGTAACTTAGACCGTTAGGCCGTCAGTTACGCAGCAATTGCGAGCGCCTCGTTATCGTTGGCACTTGTGTGAATGAGCCGTCACGGTGGCATCCATACCGATCGGCAACCGCGTCTTTATTGCACTCGTCGATCCTATTTCGCCCCCATCAGCAACAGCGAAACCTCGCTTGCGGACATCCCGCCCGCTGCTGGTGGTGGAGGCGCCGGGGTACTGCCCCCCGGGTCCGAAGTGTTTATTCCACGCGACAGTCTACCGACATAGCCGGGTTGCCCCGGCAGGGACCAAGATAGGGATTTGCGCGGCCCGCGACAAGTTTGCATGGGCGCAGGCCCGTTGCTATGCGATGCGCCAGACACGATGCTTAATGGGGTAAGTCGATGAAGAAGCTTGCTTTTCTTGGCTTGGGTGCAGCCGCTTTGGCGCTTTCCGCGTGCGGTGGAAGCAATGAAGCCGACACGCTCAACGCCGAAGACGCTCAGAACATGGAATCCGAGGCGCTGAACAACCTCGCGGCCGAGGCGGCGAATGCCGAGCTGGAAGCCCTCGGCAACCAGGCGCAGCAGCTCGAGGCCGAGAACGCCGCCGACACCAACGCAGCCGAAGTCGTCGACAATTCGGTTACCAGCCCGTCGGAAGTCGAGGACGACGTCCAGGGCATGTAAGCGGCCGGCCGTAAAGATCGAAAAGGCCGTCGCCTCGCCGGGCGGCGGCCTTTTTCTTTGCTCTGTGCACGCCTAGGTCGGGCGGCGATGAGCGACGACGCCATTCCAGCCGCAACACTGATCGTCGTGCGTGAACGTGCGAGCGGCCCGCCCGAACTGCTGATGGTCGAGCGGGCACAGGACATGGCCTTCGCCGGCGGCGCCTGGGTCTTTCCCGGCGGCCGCATCGACAAGGCGGACGAAAGATTTGCCGCGTCCTCGGGTTCCGACGCCGCGCGCGTTGCGGCGATCCGCGAGGGGATCGAGGAGACTGCAATTCCCGTCGCCGTTTCTCCAACGCCCGACGCCATCGTCACGGCGAGATGCAGCGGCGTCTTCTCGAAGAGAGCGACTTCGAAGCGCTGCTCGACGAACATGAGCTGGCCCTCGACCCCGACGCCTTGACGCCACTGGCGCGCTGGGTGCCCCGTTTCCACGCCACGCGGAGGTTCGACACGCTCTTCTTCGTCGCGCGTGCGCCAGCGGGCGAGTGGGTGCCGAACACCGTCGAACGCGAATGCGCCGGCGCGCACTGGATCGGCGCCGCCGAAGCCTTGAGGCGCGACGAAGCCGGCGAGCTGCAACTGATCTTCCCGACCCGCCGCACGCTGGAGCGGCTGGCGCAACACGACAGCTTCGAAGCTATCGTCGCCGACGCCCGCGAGCATCCGATCGAGCCGATCAGCCCGTGGCTGGATGAGGTCGACGGTGAACGTTTCATCACCATTCCCGAGGGCATCGGCTACCCAATTACCCGCGAACGGCTGGAAGGGCTCTGGCGCGGGTAATGCGACGGTTGATCGGCTGGCTGATCATCCTCGCACTGATCGGCGGCGCCTATTTCTACGCCCGCGATTATGTCCGCCGTCATCCACAAGATGTGCCCTGGACCGAGCTTAGCCTGCGCGATCCCATCGGCCGCTTCACGGCGCCGAAACTCGCAGAGCTTGGCGACGATGCCGCCCAATGCCGTGCACTGCTCAAAAGCGGAGGTGTCGACGATGTCACCGTGCCGCCCCGCCGCAGCGGACCGGAATGCGGCTACGAGGATGGAATGCGTCTCGGCTCGGAGCCGATCGCCTTTCGTCCATCGGGCTTGGTCACGAGCTGCCCGGTCGCTGCTGGAATGCACCTCTTCGAAACGCGTATCGCCCAACAGGCCGCGCTGCGTCATTTCGGAACCCGCGTCGTCGCGATCGATCATGCAGGAAGCTACAGCTGCCGCCGGCTCTATGGTCGAGCTTCGGGTGCTTACAGCGAACATGCCACCGCCGACGCGATCGACATAGTCGGCTTTCAGGCTGGCCGACGGAACGCGCGTCAGCGTGCTCGATGATTGGAGTCGCGGCGGTCCGAAATCGGAGTTCCTGCGCGAGGTGCGCGACGGCGCGTGCCGTTTATTCTCGACCGTTTTGTCGCCCGACTACAACGCCGCCCACGCCGATCATTTGCACTTCGATCAGGCGCAAAGAGGAAATGCGGGCTGGCGCGCCTGCCGCTGACGGTCCGAGTCGCGGCTTTGTCACAAGAAAAAGGGGACCCGCAGAGCCTGCGAGTCCCCTTATCGCCCTGAAGGCGACGAAGCCTATTTCAGGTGGTTCGAGAGATGCTTGTTCATCTCGAACATGCTGACGCGGTCCTTACCGAAGACCTTGCGCAGCTTGTCGTCGGCAACAATTTCCCGCTTGTTTTGGGGATTTTGCAGGTTGTTCTTGCGAATGTGATCCCAGATCTTCGAAACGACCTGGCTGCGCGGAAGTGGATCGCTACCGACCACAGCCGCCAGTTCTGCCGAAGGCTGAACCGGCCTTGCCAATCCGCCGCCTGCTTTCCTGCCCGTCCCCGATGATTTTGTTGCCATACGGCCCTCCTGTTGTTCGGTGTTCGATAGAGCGCAATCCAGAGCGCTTGGCAATGCCGTTTCAGAGGGAAAACGGCCTATTTTCGTGTCGTGAACGGAACGACTCGATTGAGGACGTCGTGACCGATGTCCGCGCGGCCGCCAAAGGGGATGCCCGAACGCGCGCACCACTCCTCCACGATCGCCAGTTCGTCGCGTCCGAAGTCCGGATCGTTTTCGGGAATGTCCCCGACCCTTCCAAGCCGCAAGCGAGCGACTTTACGGACGTTCGGATTGGCGGTGACGTGGAACATCGTGCGGTCGATCCGATAATGATGCTCGCTCACATCCTCGATGAGCAGGTCGACGCCTGAAAAGTCAGGCTCGAGCACGGTGCCAAGAAGCGTCGCCAGAACGGTCAGGTTGAAGGCCATCGCCGGCTGGTCGAGATCGGGCTCCAACGCCGCCGGGTCGCGCTTCACCATCCAGTCGAGCGCTCGCTTCACCGCAGCTTCTCCGCCCGCGCGCCGCAGGTCCTGCGGCATCGGTCCCCAGGCGACATCCAGTCCGGCCTTATGGAATCCGGCATGCAGGAAACCCGCGTCGCTGTAACCGAGGTAGAGCTTTTGCCGCGCAGCTTCAGGCAGGTCCTTCATCGCCGCCTCGGCAATGCGGTTTGACCCATAGCCGCCCCGCGCGAACCAGACAGCATGGACGCTGGGGTCCGCCATCACCTCCCGCAACGCGGACAGTCGCTGCTCGTCCGTGCCGGCGAAATGTCCGTCTTCGAGGAAGCATTGCGGGTGGATGACGACTTCGCAGTCGCCGCGCTCCCGCACCATGTCTTCGAGCCGATCGGCCGCCTCGCGCGACAATGTGCAGCTGGGGGCGACGACGGCGATCTTCATGCGCCTCACATTCCCGATGGCGCCGCGTCACGCAATGGGGCAGCTTCGCTTTGCCAGTCACCAGGGGGAGTTCGATGATCAAGCGTTCCATGTTCGCAGCCGTAGCGGCGCCGCTTCTCGTTTCTTCGGCCATTGCCCAGGCGCCGCCGGCTTACGACCTGCTGATCGACAATGGCACGATCTACGACGGCATGGGCGGAGCCGCCTTCACCGGCGATGTTGCGATCAAGGGCGACAGGATCGTCTATGTCGGGCCGGAAGCGCCCGGCACGGCGAAGAAGACGGTCGACGCAACCGGCATGGCCGTCTCTCCAGGCTTCATCAACATGCTCAGCTGGGCTCCCGAAAGCCTGATCCACGACGGCCGGGGCCTCAGCGATACCGTTCAGGGCGTGACCCTCGAAGTCTTCGGTGAGGGCCAGTCGATGGGCCCCTGGAACGCCAAGATGAAGAGCAACGAGCTTAAGCGGCAGGGCGACATCAAATATCCGATCCGCTGGACGACGCTTGGCGAGTATCTCGAATATATGCAGCGCAAGGGGGTCACGCCGAACCTCGCTTCCTTCGTCGGCGCGGCAACCGTGCGCATCCACGAGCTCGGCGAGGGAGACGTGGATCCGACGCCCGAACAGCTGGCCCGCATGCGCACGCTGGTCCGCGACGCAATGAAGGAAGGCGCGATCGGCGTCGGCTCTTCGCTCATCTACGCGCCCGCTTATTATGCCGAAACGCCGGAGCTGATCGCCATCACCGAAGAGGCCGCGAAATGCGGCGGCATGTACATTAGCCACATGCGCAACGAGGGACACGACCTGCTCAAGGCGATCGATGAGCTGGTCGAGATTTCGCGCAAGTCCGGCGCTCCCGCCGAAATCTACCATTTCAAGCAGGCGGGGAAGGTCAATTGGGACAAGCTCGACGCGGCGATCGCCAAGGTGAACGCCGCGCGCGCCGAAGGCCTGCGCATTACCGCCGACATGTACACCTATCCGGCCGGTGCCACGGGCCTCGATGCAGCCATGCCCGTCTGGGTGCAGGCGGGGGGTCTGGAGGAGTGGATCAAGCGGCTGAAGGACCCCGCCACGCGCGAGAAGGTCATCGCCGAAATGCGCAACCCGAACGCCGAATGGGAGAACCTGCTTCACCTCGCCGGAGGCGCGGACAAGGCGCTGCTCATCGGCTTCAAGAATCCGAAGCTTAAGCCCCTCACCGGCAAGACCCTTGCAGAGGTCGCTGCAATGCGCGGCAAGAGCCCGGAAGAGACCGCAATGGACCTGGTCATCGAAGACGATAGCCGCGTCGGGACCGTCTATTTCCTGATGAGCGAAGACAATGTGCGCAAGCAGGTCAGCCTGCCGTGGATGAGCTTTGGCTCGGACGCGGAATCGCAGGCTCCGGAGGGCGTCTTCCTGAAGTCGAGCACGCACCCGCGCGCCTACGGCAATTTTGCCCGCGCGCTCGGCAAATATGCGCGTGACGAGCAGGCGGCCCAACTTCCCGACCTCATCCGCCGCATGACGTCGTTCCCGGCCACCAATCTCGGCATCAAGGGCCGGGGCGTGCTGCGCGACGGCTATTATGCCGATGTCGTCGTCTTCGACCCCGCCAAGGTCCAGGATCACGCCACCTTCGAAAAGCCGCAGCAGCTTTCGACCGGCGTTCGCGACGTCTTCGTCAACGGGACGCAGGTCCTTCAGGACGGCAAGCACACCGGCGCCAAGCCGGGCCGGTTCGTGCGCGGGCCAGGCTGGACCGGATGGCCGGGCGGAGGCGCTTGCAAATAGGCTCCAGCCCAATAGGGCGAGCCGCGATGACTGAACCGACCATCTTTTTCTGCGGGATCGGCGGCAGCGGCATGCTGCCCCTCGCCTCCATCGTCCGTGCGACCGGCGCCAAGGTCGCCGGCTCCGACCGCTCGCTCGACGCCGGCCGTGTCGCCAGCAAGTTCGCTTATCTGCGATCGCTCGGCATCGGCCTGTTTCCGCAGGATGGCTCGGGGTTACAGCCGGGCATGACTTTGGTCACCTCGGCTGCCGTCGAAGAGACCGTCCCGGACGTGGTTCGTGCCCGCGAACTCGGCCTCGAACATCTCACCCGCCCGCAATTCCTCGCCAAGCTGCTCAACGATGCGCAGCGCAGCGTCGCCGTCGGCGGCACCAGCGGCAAGTCGACCGTTACCGGAATGATCGGCTGGATCCTGCACGCATCGCACCGCCAGCCGACGGTGATGAACGGCGCGGTGATGAAGAATTTCGTGACGCCCTCCGCGCCCTTCGCGAGCGCACTGGTCGGCGACCCGGAATTGTTCGTCAGCGAGGTGGACGAAAGCGACGGCTCGATTGCGCTCTACCGGCCGGAGATCGCGGTGCTGACCAACATCAGCCTCGATCACAAGGAAATGGATGAGCTGCGTTCGTTGTTCGCGGGCTTCCTCAACTCCGCCCGCAAGGCGATCCTCAATCTCGACGATCCCGAGACGCGGATCCTCGCCGACCTCGTGCCGGGCGACAAATGCGTCGGCTACGGCTTCGACAGCCCGGGCGCCGATTTCATGGGCAAGGGCCTGGAGCTGACACCCGGCGGAAGCACTTTCTCGATCATCGCAGGGGAAGAGACGACGGAGGTCGAGCTCAACGTCCCAGGCCGCCACAACGCATCCAATGCCCTCGCTGCGATTGCGGCGGCGCGGGCGCTCGGCGTGTCCGTCGCCGATGCGGCCTCGGCCATGGCCCGCTTTGATGGCCTCAAGCGGCGGCTGGAGACGGTCGGCGTCGCTGGCGGAGTGACGGTGATCGACGACTTCGCGCACAATCCCGACAAGATCGATGCGACGCTGGCGACGTTGCGCGCGCAGCCGGGCCGCCTGCTGATCATGTTCCAGCCGCACGGCTATGGTCCGCTGACCAAGATGGGCGACGAACTGGCCGAGAGCTTTGCCAAGGGCTTGGCGCCCGACGACCGGCTGTTTCTCCCCGATCCGGTCTACCAGGGCGGCACGGTCGAGCGCTCGCGCGGCTCCGACTGGCTGGCCGAGCGAATTGGCACCCAGGCCGAGCATGTCGCCGACCGAGCGGCGATCGGCGAACGACTGGTGGCCGAAGCCCAAGCGGGCGACCGCATCGTCATCATGGGCGCGCGCGACGACAGCCTCAGCGAATTCGCGGCGGAACTGGTTGCTCGGTTGGCAAATTCGTCATCCCGGACTTGATCCGGAATCCATGAACGCGAAGTAGGACGACTGCCGGCGGCGATGTTCATGGATGCTGAAACAAGTTCAGCATGACGGGGGTTGAAACACTCATGGCAAAACCCGGCTCCGTCATCGGCTGGCTCCTCGCGGAAGATGATCGCGAGCGGCTGCTTCAGCAATTTCCGCCCAAGTTCGAAAAGACCGTCGCGCATCACGTCACCCTGAAGACGGAAGCGGAGCAGGATCCGCTTCCCAGCGAGGTCCGAGCAGCGATCGTCGGCCGCACGGATGACGAGCAGGGCGTGGAAGCCATGGTCGTGGCCATCGATGGAAGCAGCGATCGCCCGGACGGATCGACCTATCACATCACCTGGTCACTCGGTGACGGACGCCGCGCCCGCGAAAGCAATGATGTGCTGAAGGAGCGCGGCTGGCAGGAACTGGATCACCCCATTCCGATCAAGCTCGAGCCCGGCAGGTTCTAGACGTGGCTCGTAAGCCGCACCTCTTCCTCGATTGCGACGGTGTACTCGCCGACTTCGACGCTGGAGCAAAGCAGCTACTTGGAATGAGCCCCGCCGCGTTCGAATCTCGGCATGGCCGCGGCGAATTCTGGAAGCGCCTTGCGCGGCACGGAAACTTCTACGGCGACCTCAAGCAGATGCCGGATGCGCAGGTCCTGTTCAGGGCCGTGAAGCATCTGAAGCCGACCATCCTCACGGGCCTCCCGCTCGGCAATTGGGCCGCGCCCCAAAAGGAACGCTGGGCCGCCGAGCATTTTCCCGGCGTGCCGATCATCACGACCATGGCGCGCAAGAAGCATCTGCACATGGAGCGTGGTGACGTGCTGGTCGACGACCGCGACAACCATCGGAAGCTATGGGAAGACGCCGGCGGCATCTTCATCCATCACAAGAATGCGAAAGACTCGATCCGCCAGCTGGCCGAAATCTATCCGTCAGTGAAAGTGGAAGCCGAGGCTTAAGCCGCCGTCTTCAGGTCTACCTTCTCGACCCACTCCGGCCAGAACACCGGCTCGCGGTTCGACCAGCCCGGCGCGGTCGCGGCACTCTCGCTGATCGACTGAAGCAGGGTCCGGCGGCGGTCGGGGTGCAGGTGCGGCAGCGCAGCCGCAGCACAGAAAGCGGCAGGCAGCCAAGAGCGGGCCGAAGCTCCAACGATCCGCTCGTAGAGGAAGCGGAAGGCGGCGAAGTTCGGCAGTCGGTCCTGACCGAGATCGAAGGCCGAGATCGTGATCAGCATCCCCATGAAGGGCTCGATCATGTCGAGGCCGCTATCGTCGGGAACCTGCATCCGCAGGTGGTCGAGCTGCTTGTAGATTCGGGACTGGGCGCGGATCGAAGCAGCCTCGCCTTCGTCGCGAGCCCAGCATTCGATCGCATCGCGACGGCCGTACGCCACATCCAGCGAGCGGCGAATGTACCGCTGCGTCGCCTTAGGGAAGCTGGCGAACTCCTTCATTTCCGAGATCAGCAACGCACCGTTTGCCGGCTGGCTGGTCCGCGTAATCATCACCCCGACTCCTTGTCCACCGGCGGGATGATGCGGCTGCTCTAGTTGCAGATTGATTAACCACAGTCCCACCCCCCGTTCAGATTGAATCAGACGGTGGGCATGACAGCAACGTTAAACTTTCACGGCTCGTCGCAAACGGCCGTGATTGAGGATTTCGTGCAACTGATTTGTGGATAAGTCGCGGGTTCAGCGGTTCTTTTCGTCCGGGAAGTCCGAAGACGGCGCCGGTTCACGGTCGCTTCCCGGCTGGGACGTCGACGGAGGATCGGACGCGTCCATCGACTCGTCACTGCCCAGATCGACCTTCGCGTCATTGTCGTCCGGGTTCTTCTTGAGCTTCTGCTCCGTCTCCTGCTCGGGCGGCCTGGAGATCGTTGGAGGAGGTACCTTTTCCTTCTTGGGCTCGGTCACGGATGGTCCTTCCGGCGAATTGTTTCACGGGATGAACGAGCGACGTCGAGGGCCGTTCCTGCGCTGGGCTTGTAAATCTGGCGTTCAGTTTCGACCGGCGGTTGTCAGGGTTCTGCCAAAGGACAGGTGACAATTGCAGGCTTAACTGCGCGGGCGTTACAAGCGAGGGGATGCATGCACCCCTCTCCAGCTCTGCCGACCGTTTGGCGCGGGGCCGATTCTCCGACTGGCCCCTCGCGTTCAAGTCGATCCTCGGCTTCTGGTTCTTCTACGCACCTGACCATCGTCGCCCGCGCCTTCCTCGGCTCGGATCCCATGACCGTGCTGAGCAACAAGCTGTTCACCCTCGTCGCGGGAATCATCGTCACCGGACTGGTCTACGCCGCCATCGTCCTGCTCGGCGGCAAGGGCAGCGTCCGCAAGCAGGCGATCGTCGCCGCACTTGCGTCCTTTGCCGGCGGCTGGGCCATGGCCGGAGTCCTGATCGGCGCCGAAGGCATGATGCGGGAATCGAAGGAACAGCATCGGATCCAGGCGCGCGAAGGCTTCGTCATCATCGAACAAGGGCACACCGTCCGCATCGAGCGCACGGCCAACGAGCCGCTCGTGCTGACCCTGCCCAGGGTGCAGGAACTCGATCCTTACAAGCGCTTCCGCTACGCCGCCGACGCCGCCGTCATCTGGTTCTTCTTCTTCGCCGCCTGGAGCGCTTTCTACCTGGCGACCAAGCGCACAGGCCGAGGCTTTGGGCGCTCAAGCGCCGGGCAGCCGAAGCCGAGAGCGCCGCGCAGGCGGCCCAGGTCCGTGCCTTGCGCTACCAGATCAATCCGCATTTCCTGTTCAACACGCTCAACTCGCTGTCGTCGCTGGTCATGGCAGGCCGCCCCGAGGAAGCGGAGAACATGATCCTCAAGCTCTCGACCTTCTTCCGCACCAGCCTGTCGCTCGACCCGTCGGCGGACGTCACGCTGGCCGAGGAGATCGAGCTCCAGCGCCTCTATCTCGATATCGAGAAGGTCCGTTTCCCCCGCCGCCTGAAGATCGAGATCGACATTCCGGACGAACTCAAGACCGCGCGCGTGCCGGGACTGCTCCTGCAGCCGCTCGTCGAGAACGCCATCAAATATGGCGTCTCCGGAACGACGCGAGAAAGTGAACCTCGCACATCAGCGCGCGGAGGCCGGCCCCGGCCGCTTCACGATCGAAATCCTCAACAGCGCGGCACGACGCCCGCGAAGGGACGCAACGGCAAGCCCGACGGCACCGGCGTCGGCCTCGTCAACGTCTGCCAGCGGCTGGAAGCACGGTTCGGATCGGCGGCGAAATGCGAGTTTGGCCCAACGGCCGATGGTGGTTATCGTGTCTTGATGACACTGCCGTTGGACCGCTCCGATGGATGAACAGCCGCTCCGGCTCCTGATTGCTGACGACGAACCGCTGGCTGCCGAACGACTGCAGCTCCTCCTCGCTCCGGTCCCCGACGTCGACCTGGTCGGAACGGCCAGCGACGGCGAAGGCGCGGTGCGCATGGCGGATGCCCTGACGCCCGACCTGCTGCTGCTCGATATCGAGATGCCCGGCCTCGACGGGATCGAGGTCGCCCGGGCGCTCGCCGCCAAGAATCCGTCGGCCGGCAGTCGTCTTCGTCACGGCGTTCGACCAATTCGCGGTCGCCGCTTTCGAGGTCGACGCCGTCGATTATCTGATGAAGCCGGTCGACGCCGGAGCGCCTGAAACGCGCGCTGAAGCGGGCCCGCGATTATCTCCGTCGCCGCGAAAAGACCCCGGCGAAACCGTCCTCGACGTCACCCGCATCTCGACGAATTCTGGGCGTCGGACCTGACCGGCCTGGTTCGCATCGCCTCGCGCGACGTCGACCGCGTCTCGGCGGAGCGCGACTATATGCGGCTGCACGTCGGCCGGCGAAGCTGGCTGATCCATCATTCGATGAATGCGCTCGAAGAAGGGCTCGATCCGGAGCTGTTCGTCCGGCTGCACCGCTCGGCGATCGTCCGGCAGGACTTCATCGCCGGCTTCACGCGCAACCCGTCGGGCCGCTGGATCGCGCGTCTCGCGGACGGGACCGAGCAGCCGGTCGGCCGCCTCTACACGGACCGGGTCCGGACCATCGCCAAACGCTAGGCGTCCGGCTGCCGGCCTGGGGAGACACCGGCACCCGGACGCTGTTGCTGTTGGAAATTTGCTGAGCGCTCAGGCGCGCAGCTGGTCTGCCTTCGCAGGCGCGGCCGAGGCCTCCTGCGCGACAAATCCGCTCGTCTGACCCTGCGTCACCGTCGGCAGGACGAGACCGGCCGAGGCGACGGAGGCTGCGACACAATCACGAATTTCATCGTCACGCTCCTTCTAGGGCGACGCGGCAGGTTCTCGGGGAAATCGAGGGGTCTCTCAGTCCGCCGCGTCGCACGATTCGGTTAGCGGAAGGGCGCGGCTGCGTCGCCGACGGCTCGACCAGCGCCGCGTCAGGCTCTGCGATCGGCCGCCGCCGTCGACGAAGTGCCGTTCGTCGGACGGCGAATCGACGAACGGTCAGCTCGCGTTGTCTTCCGAACTCGGATCCTCGCTGCGGTCGACCGCGGTCGTCACCGCGACGTCGAGCGTGACGTTGCCGACCGTGCGGAAGATGTCGGGAATCATCTCGACCGCCACCAGCAGCGCCAGTGGCGCGATCGGCACTCCAAGCGCCATGGCGATGGGCGCGATCGAGCTGATGAAGCTGACTTCGCCCGGCAGGCTGATCGCTCCGTAGCTCATCACCGCGCCGACCGCCGTCGCGGCGATGATCTGCGTCATTGTCGGCTCGTAGCCGAGCCAGTGCGCGACGTAGAAAGCCACCGCCGATGTTCATCGCCGGACCCGTCGCCCGAAACAGCGCGACGGCAAGCGGCAGGGTGACGTCCGCCACCCGTTCGCGAATCCCGATCACCCGTGCCGCGGCGAGCATCGCCGGCAGCGAGGCCAGCGACGATCGGGTCGAGATGGCGACGCTCTGCGGCGCGATCATCGCCTTGCCGAACTTGCCGAGCCCGACCCGTCCGCCACAGCGCCGCAATCGGATAGGCCGACAAGGTCACCAGCAGACCGATCACCGAGACCAGGACGATATAATGCGCCGAGCCCCGCGAAGGCGGCGCCGCCCGCGCTCGCGCCGACGCTGAAGGCCAAAGCGAAAACGCCGAGCGGCGCGATCCACAGCACCCAGCCGATGATGACCAGCAAGGCGTCGGAGATCGCTTCGAACAAGCCGATCAGCGGTCGCGCCGGCCGCTCGCCCTCGATGCGCGTCACGCGAGCGCGAACAGCATGGCGAACACGACCAGCGGCAAGGACGTCGCCGTTGGCCGCCGCCGACAATGACATTGTCCGGGACGACGCCACTGAAGAAATCGGCGATCCCCGGCATCGGCGCCGGTGGCCGCCGACGGATCGAGCCCGGCAAGGCCGGCCTGCAGCGCCTGCGCCTGAGCGGCTGCGGAAGCGGGAAAGATCCCGGTGAGCAGCTCGATCATCAGCGCTCCGAAGATCGCCGACGCGGTGCAGACGATGACGATCCACATTACCGTCCGGCCCGGCGATCCGCCCGCCCGCGCCGCCTCCGCGCCCTTGGCAATGCCGATGACGAGCAGCGCGACGACCAGTGGAATGACAGTCATCTTGAGCGCGTTGAGCCACAGCCCGCCGACCAAGCCGGACACCTGCAGCGCCGGCTCGCGCATTCCGTCGCCCAGCGACTGCGCCGACGCCCCGGCCAGCAGGCCGACGACGAGCGCGAGCAGCACCCGATAGGCGCCTCCGCCGCGAACTGGCTGGTCGCGGCGACGTCGCTCGGCGTCCTTGGTCAACGCGGCTTCCGGAAGCGGTAGATGAAGCGGTCGGTCTTCCCGCGGATCTTCTGGTCGAAGACAAGCAGGATGATGATCGTCAGCCGGATTGCGCAGGAGGTTGCGCTCGCCGTCGAGCTCGAAGCCGGCGCGCTCGAAGTCCGCCTTGACGACCGCCGGATCGATGCGGTGCAGCTTCTCGACCGTCGCGCGCGTGTCGCCGTTCGGCAATGCGACATGGTCGATGATGCCGACGATCGCGCCCGGCTTCATCGCCGTCGTAGATGGTCTTGAGCCAAGACGTCGGGCTCCATGCGCACGATCTTGCGCTCGGCGCTCTCCCGATAGACGTCGTGATAGTCGAGATTCATGATCATGAAGTCGTAGCGCGTTGGCGGGCAGGTTCGTCGCCTCGAACGGCTCGAACGATCAGGGCGGCATTCGGCGCCGCTGCGAAGGCGGCAAAGTTCTTGCGACGCTTGTCGTTGAGGAACTGGGTCGGTTGCCAGACCGTGACACGGCCGCGCGGGCCGACCACCGGCGCCATGATTTCGGCCCAATAGAGATTGGCGCCGAACATATCGATGACCCGCATGCCCTTCTCCAGGCCGAGGAAGTTGAGCACCTCGTTGGGCTTGCGACCTTCGTCGAGCTTGACGTTGTCCGCGGTCCGAACGGAGCGTTCGCCACCGCCGCCGCGACGTCGGCAGGAGCCGCCATAGCCGTAGCCGGAACGGCCACCAGCATCGCCGTCGCCAGGATCATTCCAAGTCTGCGCATGCCTGCCTCCCCTGTTTTGCAGCAGCGTGGTTAGCCGGACTGAAGGGTGAAGCGCCAGAGCCGAACCGTCCGCCGCAGTTCGGGCGCAACGACCCCAGTCTGCGGCGAGCACCCGAAAAACCGTGCCGTCCATGCATCGGCTCCCGACTTCGCGCGTTCTTTCAATAGTTTGCACCCCCGCGACAGGAGTTACATGCATGGATAACCAGGACCAGATCACGACCCTCAACGAGCTGATCGAAACGACTGTCGACAGCATCAACGGCTATGAGGATTCTGCCGGCAACATCGACAACGAGCGCCTTCGCGAAATCTTCCGTCAGCGCGCCGACGAGCGCCAGCAGGTGGTCCAGGACCTGCGCAACGAAGTTCGGCGCCTGGGCGGCAATCCCGAAGAATCCGGCACCTTCCTCGGCAAGGCGCACCAGCGCTTCGAGGATCTCAAGGCAGCAATCACCGGCCGCGACGAAAAGGCCATCGTGAATGAAGTCGAACGCGGCGAGGATTACATCAAGGCGAAGTACGAAGCCGCACTGAACAGCGACAATCTGACCGGCGAAAGCCGCCAGGTGGTCGAGCGCTGCTATCAGTCGGTCCGATCCGGACACGACCAGATCAGCCAGCTCAAGCATGGCATGGAAACCAACACCTAAAGTCCCAAAGTCTTTCGAGAATCCAGCGGCGGCGCCTCCCGGCGTCGCCGTTTTTGTGACGACAGGCAAGTCCGGCGTTTGGAGCAAGCATCCGGCAGGATGGTCATTCAGCTCCCGCCAAGGTCCGCCTAGTTCGCCGTTCGGCCGCGGACATCTCGCGGTTCAGCCAAATTTGCCGGGGGCATTATGATTTGATCGCGTGTGGCGATCAGCCTCCTGCTTTGCGTCTTCCTGACGCTGGGCGCTCCAGCCGTCGCGGCTCCCGTCGAGCAGGCAAGCTGGCGTTCGTTGAAGAAGGAGATTCGCCTCTCGAACGGATCCGCCTCGCCTACGTCGAAGCCGGCGATCCGAACGGCAAACCCCTGCTCCTGCTGCACGGCTTCACCGATAGCAGCCGGAGCTTTTCGCCAATGGTTAATAATGTGATGCACCTGTGAAATCAATGTGTTGCTATATCGTGCAGTAGATCTACACTTCAAACGGCATAAAGGCGCTAACCATTTCCTTCTGAATTGAGCGCCATTGATTCTTCGTGAAATAGCCTATATCTAATGTATATACAGCTTTACAGTCTGAAAATACTATAGAATTGAGCTGTATTATTACAGTATTAAAATGTGATTATATGCAAAAAAAATTGCGTTATTCGGAGTTTACGACTAAAATTTCAAAATTAAAATATAACAAGAGCATTTGGCCTTGCCAATATAGAGTAATGGTTAACGCTTTTAGATCGCATTCAATATGTGTGAGGTTCAAGCTCCAGGCTTTTCCGTCACTACTGATGCCTTGTGGAGTCGAAACTTACTTTACGCCTTGTTTTATTCAAATTTATCAAGGTCGCCACAGAACGAGCCCTTTTCT
>CAWJWR010000006.1:0-35014 GCA_963846645.1 uncultured Alphaproteobacteria bacterium
GCGCCTGAAGCCCTCCCGGGGAGGGCTGGGTGGGGGTGACGGTCGAAGAGAAATCACCGCTCCGAATGCACCTCTTCCAACAGCCAAGCGCATCGTGATTCCAGAAGCATATCTTCGAATATCTGCAATTGGTCGAAGCAAACATCAGCCGGGGGAAAGTTTCTTTCCGTGCGCGGCGTGGCGGTTCACCAAGTTCCACGGCTGAAACCACTCCTTGCCGTTGAGGATGAGCAATGAGGCATTTCGTCAGGACAGCAGCGGCGCTGTCGCTCTTCATCACGATGACCCCTGCAGCGGCACAAGGCAGTGCTGGTACCGCCTCGTCGTGGCGAGCGCAGGGCGCATTCGCGGCACTTCGTGTCATCGATGTCGGGGCAATGAGCAAATGGTATGCCGAGGAGCTCGGCTTCAGGCTGATCGTCCACGACCAAGGTCGAAATTCCGCCCTCCTGGAGCGGAACGGGTCAGTGCTCGAGCTGATCCAGCGGGGCGGGCAACCTGGGCGGGACCAGGGCGCCCCCAATCCCGCGCAAAATCTGGGAACCACCGGAATCATCAAGATCGGCTTCGTGGTTGACGATTTCGACGCGCTGCAAGCCGCCCTCGCTGCCCGCAAGATCGCTGTCATCGGCCGAATTATCGTTTCCGACGCCGACGGACTGCGCACACTTGCGATCAGCGACCCAGAAGGCAATCTGATCCAATTCTTTGGAAAGTGACCGGCAGCCGCCAATGGCAATGCGCGCGGCACAGTCGCATCGGTCGACTTCCGCCGACTCGTCGTCGTCGGCGGTACCCGTCCGCGACCTGAAATCACCTTCGCGGGCCGGAAGCCACGCCGAGATCATCGATGCCCCCGCAACATCCTGCTTCGCCACCGAAGTCCGAAGCGGATTGCCGACCTGCGCGAGCTCTAATGTCAGCAATGGGTCGAAAGGAGACGTTTCTACGCGCCTACTTCAACGCACTGGCCACCGTCGCACCTTAATGTCTCCTGGATCATTTGTCGGAGCCGCCTGACCTCGCCACAGTCCGCCGAGGGCGACACGACAAGCACAAGCGTGGGCGACGGATTTAGCGCATTTACGATCTGGAAATACTCGCGAAGCTGCTTGGGAGTCACCGGACTGCCATTCCAGGTCAGGACCCGCCCTTCTCCTTGTGAAATGGCGACGGTGTTGACGACTACCGCCTTGTCGGGCCGAGTTGCCTTCCAATAGGCGGACGGTGAGCCGCAATTTGCTGAACGCGCTGTCGAAGCGGCAGCCGGAGTCAAAGCGGCGAGGGCGAGCAACGAGAAGCCCACAGTACGCAAGAGCATGGCTCATCTCCAACGCGAACTACTGATGTTACACTATATCGTTCGGGACGAGTCTTCAAGGTTGAGTCCGTGCGCTACTGCGGCGGCGGGGGCACCGTATCGAACTGCGGCGCGGCGTCGGCGATTTCGTAATAGTCGCCTTTCTCGGCCGTGTAGACGTGCACATGGAGATGGGTGTTCGTAGCGCCATCGAATGCGCCCATGGCGATGCCGGTCCAATCGCGACCGACAGGATCCCAGAACAAGGAGCAGCCGCACGTCGCGCAAAAGCCGCGGCGCACCTTCTCCGACGATCGGAACCAAGTGATGTTATGGTCGCCATGAATCGTCAGGGCGGACCTCGGAACATCGGTCGACACGAAAAAGTGACCCGAATGCTTCCGGCACGCAACGCAATGACAGCCGTCGGGTCCTGGAAGATCGCCCGTCACCTCGAACGTGACTGCACCGCATAGGCAAGAACCTTTGTGCGACATCTCACGCCCTTCAAGGCCCGTGCTTCTCGATACTCCGCTGGATCATTCCATGCAGGGCCTGGTCCATCGCGATCTCATCTGCTTTCCGCTTCTCGTCCACCTCTTCGATCCGGCGCCGCCTCTGCTCGGGCGTCGTAGGTTTTCTTGTCATCGGCTGGCCTCATAGGTTCAGTTGATCTCGGTGATATGCTCACAGTCGCCCGAAAGCCCTTGCGGTACTAGTGCCTGTTTTCGGCCGATGCGTCGAAGATCCCGCACGGTCGGAGCCCTGACATCCCCCGTTCGGCTGGTGGGGTGCGAGCTTTGGTTGTATTGCGAGGTATGAACGAGGAATTGGCAAACCGGATCATCGATCTGCAAGCGGAGATCACCGCGTTGCGCGGGGCCGTGCGGATGCTGCTTCACAACACTTCCAATGCCGACGACACCGCCTTGGCGATCATTCGCGAAAAGGCGTTTCAGGACGACCGGTTCGAGAACGGCATCCCGAATGAGCGGTCCTCACGATATCGCGAGGGCGTTCGTGAAGCGGTCGCCAGCCTGCTCGACCCGTTCCAGCCGGACAGTGACGAAGCGAGCCGGCTAAACAACAGCGCACCCGCCCGCACAAGGTCGCCAGCCGACTGAACTTCGGCCTAGCGGAAGGTCTGAAAGAGAAGCAGGCCACCGATCAGCAGTCCGCAGGCGATTGCGAAAACGACGTAGGCAGTCTGCCGGTTAGGCTTGGCCAGAATCAAGGAACTGCTCCGCTCCTCGGCTCTCGTGGACTCGCTCTTGCTACTTTCCACCTGTTCCAGCCAGGCGCTTGCCCACAACGCCCTTCGACCGGTGTATCTGTCGGCGTTCAGTTTTTGGCGCACGTCGGCTTCGCCCACGCTTTCGCACGACACGATGAAGCGTTCCTCGTTCGTCATAGCCACGGGTGAACGACCATATTCGCGCTCCTTCTGGTGAAGGCCATGCCATTTGGCGGGCCTGCGTTCGCATCCTAGAACGAGCCACCGGCCTCCTCGCCGTGAGCCCAGCGTATTCTGCCGCGAACATCGAGCTCGCCATTCACCCGAATGTGCACGTCCTCCCCCAGCCTGGGGCGCGCTGAAACTTTCAGACGAAACCCACCTGTCGAGTATTCGGTGATGGTGACGGCCTCTTCAGAGCCATCCTGCCGGACAAGCTTTGCAGGGTGACTTGAGCGAGGGTCCTGCCGAAACCTTGTCGAGGAGGTCGGTACTCTCGACTGCCGCGAGATCGGGCCGTTTCTGTGTCATTTCCGAAGAACGCGTCGCGCCGGCGCAATCGCGTCCTCTGCCAGATTCATGCTTTCCAGGGGTCTGCGGGACCGCCTGCTATCCTGACTGATGAGAGCAGCCTTCGCCCGCTTTGTGGCAGCCGTCCGCCGGCTGTTCTGGCTATCTGATGCTTCTGGCACGTCTTACTCCCTTTGCAGCGGGAGCTTGGTGTCTCTCTGTCGTCGATGGCTGGAGGAGATGCCGACGATCGGGACAGCCTAGCAGTTGTTGTCTGGCAGAGCCATTGGGAACGCAGCTCATACCAGCTAGCGCGAAAAGCCGCCGCCGTTAGGCCTTAAGTCCAGGTTTGCAACTGTTACGGCATCCACCGGTTGAGACGCGCATGTTCAACTGGGCCTACGAAAATCAGCAGATCATCGAGGACGAGTTTTCGGACTTCGTGAAGTCGCACATGTTTCCGTGCGTGGGCGCGAAGTCGGCGCTTGGTCGCGGGACGCTGAAGGTCGTTTCGTGCCGGTCCATCGCCAGCGCCTGGGACGACGTCCGGATGCACGACATCGCCCGCGAATGGGCGGAGGCCTATTCTCGGGAGCCCGGCCTGTTCCGCAGCCTGGCCTTCGTGTTCGAGGGTCCGTGCGACCTTGGCGAGGAAGCATTCGAGCGCTTTCTCTGGGAGCGCCTGCAGTCGATGACCGACAAGGACGAATGGCGCGGGATCACATCCGACCGTCGCGTCAGCGACGATCCGCAAGACCCGCATTTCTCGCTGAGCTTCGGCGGCCAGGCTTTCTTCGTCGTCGGCCTCCATCCGCAGGCGAGCCGCCCAGCGCGGCGCTTTGCGCGGCCGGCGATGGTCTTCAACCTGCACGACCAGTTCGAGGAATTGCGCAGCAGCGGGCGCTATGAAGGTCTGCGCCAGGCCATTCTTGAGCGGGACGAGAAGCTTGCGGGCTCGATCAACCCCATGCTCAGCCGCCACGGCGAAAGCAGCGAGGCTCGCCAGTACAGCGGCCGCGAGGTTCCCGGCGGCTGGGCGTGCCCGTTCGTCGGCCGCAAGGCCGCAGCGAATGACTGACGCGATCATCCCGCCGCGCAGCGGGACCGCGTTTCGGCTCGAAAAAGGACAGGTCCTGACCGTCACGGACGTTGAGGGTGTCCAGGTCGCCGACCTGCTCGCCTATAATGCCGACGACGTTCGCGAGGTGATTTCGAACGGCCGGACGTTCGATTATGCCGAGACGATTCAGCTGACGATCGGACACGTCCTTTTTTCCAATCGTTCGAACAGGATGCTGACGATCGTCGAAGACACGGTCGGCCGGCACGATTTCCTGCTGACGCCGTGTAGCGAGGCGACCTTCCGCCATTTCTATCCGGACCAGCCGGTTCATCGCGGCTGCTTCGGCAACCTCGCGGAGGCGCTGGCGCCCTATGGCGTCGAGCCGGACATGATCCCCTGTGCGTTCAACATCTTCATGAACGTGCCGGTCGCCGCCGACGGGAAGATCCGCGTCGACCCGCCTTTGAGCAAAGCCGGCGACTACATCCGGCTGCGCGCCGAGATGAACCTGGTGATCGGGCTGACCGCCTGCTCCGCGTACGCCAGCAACGGAGGGCGGTTCAAGCCGATCGGATATGCCATTCAGGACAGTTGAGTGGCGCGGAATTTTGGGACGGAAGTTGGGTAGACGCTAATGTCTGCAATGGGTGGAAAGCTGCCACTAGGCCCTCATAGTATTTGCGCCGAGCTAAGCCTAAGTTCCCAATAAGGCTCGTCTAGCATCGGCGATCTTCCGACGCGCCGCATCTGTCCAGTCACACGGACCTTTCGAGGCTCGCGGTCGGACAGGTCCTGCGCTTGATCAACAGCATCGTTAAGCTCTCGAAGAGCTTCATTCGGTGCGTTCCAGCTAATGGCTATTCCCTTGCCGCACGACGCATCTGTGACAGCACTTCCGTGCTTGCTGACCAACAGAGTGCCTTCAACGGTGACGGTCCGATTTGCGAACGAATCCATGTCGGCAGCGAGTTCACAAAGCGTTGGATTCTGGGGAGTCGATGAGCACGCCAGCAGGCTCAGAGCTAGTGCGCACAGATGAACGAGCGTCAGCTTCATCCATCCAGTCTGCAAGCTGGTGCCAACGTCTGCAATGGGTCGAAAGCGGACATAAGCAGCGGCGGCAACGGCCTATCGGAGTAGATCGAACACCCATCGGCAGATGATCAGACGTCGATCAGGACATCATCATGCCAATCGTCCCCTGAAGCGCACAGGCTCTCCGCATGAAATTTCATGGGAGGTCATCATGAACCGCTTCGCATTGAAACTGTCCGCGCTTTCATTCCTTGCGGTGGCCGTCGCAGCCTGTGGCGGCGGGGGAGGAGGGGTCAATTCGGTTACTCCGCCGCCTCCGCCGCCGCCGCCACCCCCGCCGCCGCCGCCCGATGATTTCGCCGCGGTCAGGATCTTTCCGGATGTGACCGCATCGACCGACTTCGCCACGGTCGGGCTCGAGCTGACCGGGAATTCGGCAAGTCCGTTGAGAGAGGATGGGTTCTCGGTGCGCTATGATGCCGCGAGCGACCGTTACATTTTCGACCTGCCGACGCAGGGCCCCGCCGCATTTTACGAGAATCGGGCGAATACGCCGAACGGCAGCTATTGGTCTGGCGGTCTGTCGGCGCAGGAAAATCCGACCGAGGTTTGGCCCCCGATGTCGGTCCTCAAGCCGACGAATCCCGAGATCCAGCTGACCTACACGAGCTTCGCGAGCTACTATCAGGCGGGTCCCATGCAGGACTTGCCTCATGGCGTTGTGGCGTTCGGCCTGGCGACGCCGCAGGGATCCGTGCCAGTCACCGGGTCAGCCACCTATACGGCCCTGGTCAACGGCTCTTCCTACGACGGCACTTACTACGTTGGCGGTTCCGCCACGCTGCAGTTCAATTTCGGACAAGGCACGCTGCAGGGACATTTCGACCCGGGGACGGTGGACTGGGGCGGCGGATGGATTTCGCTCGGAACCTACAATTTCGAGAATACGGTCTTCGGCGTGGGCAGCACTCAATTCTCCGGCGACATGCGGCATGCGACGAACAACACGTCGGGGTCTTTCGACGGATTGTTCACCGGGCCCGCCGCGCAGGAATTGATGGCCAATTGGAGGGCGACCGCGCTCGATCCGATTACGCAGACGCCGATCGAGCTGTTTGGAGTCTGGGTCGGGAAGAAGCCGTAGGTTCGGGCGAGGCTTCGACGTGATCGGGTGGCAAATCTTTCCGGCGGTCCTGGCTGCGGCGTTGATTGCGACTCCTGCCAACGCGGCCAGCCCGAACGCCGGCCGGACATTGGCCGCGGCGTCGCCGGCGGAGATGTTCGGCCTGGCACAGCGGCTGGTCGGCGGCGGGCGTTACGATGAGGCGAAGCGCATCTTGCGGCTGCTCGAGAGCAACCCCAACCGCGATGTGCAGAACGAAGCACGCTTTCGCCGGGCGACCCTGCTCATCAAGGAAAAAAGGCCCGGCGAAGCTGCCGTCCTTCTCCGCCGGATCGTGGATGACCGGCCGGACGCGGCGCCCGCGCGATTGCATCTCGCCAGCGCATTGCAGGCGATGGGTGACGAACGCGCGGCGTCGCGGGAGCTGCGGGCGCTGCGTTCCGGCGACCTGCCGCCGACCGTCGCGAAATTCGTGGACCGGCTGTCGGCGTCGCTGCAGTCCAACAAGAGATTTGGGCTGCAGGTCGAGCTGTCGGCGGCGCCGGACTCCAACATCAATCGGGCGACACGGTCGGATACGCTGGGAACGGTGATCGGTGACTTCGATCTCAGCGACGAAGCACAGGCGAAGTCCGGTATCGGGATCGCGTTTCGCGGAATGTCTCACGCCCGCGCATCGCTTACCGAAGGCGTCACGATCGAGGCCCGCTCCAGCGTCGAGGCGAACCTGTACCGGCACGAGGAATTCAACGACATCGCCTTCGATCTCTCGCTCGGCCCGAAATTCCGATTGGGGCCGTCGAGTGTGCGCCTGGAAGTAGGCGCGACGCAGCAGTGGTACGGGATGCGCTCCTACCAACGGGTGCTGCGGCTGGGCGCCGGTGCGTCGATCGCGGTCGATCCGGTGTCCAGGGCGCAAGTCGACCTGACTGCGCGACAAGTCGACAATCGGTTGAACGACCTGCAGGACGGCAAGGGGATCGGGTTGCGGCTCCGCTACGAACGGGCGCTGTCGCCGAGCCTGCTGATCGCGGGCGCAATTGCCGCCGACAGGTTCTCCGCCAGCGACGATGCCTATTCGACCAGGTCGTGGCAGGCGGGAATGTCGGCGTACCGCGATATTGGGCGGACGACATTCAGCCTGGGAGTCGACGTGGGCGGGGTGAAAGCCGACGAGCGGCTTGCACTGCTGCCATTCGCAAGGCGCGATCGGCTCACCCGCCTGCAACTGGGATTCGTGAACAGGGGCCTTTCGGTCGCCGGCTTCGCGCCGATGACCCGCCTCGTCATCGAGCGCAACAAAAGCAGCGTGGAATTCTACGACTTCCAGCGACGGCGGCTGGAATTCGGCATCACCGGCGCGTTTTAGGAATGCGTCGCCGCGGACGAGGCGGCTTCGTCCTTCGCAGGGTGGAGGATCAGCAGCGATCTTTCGAAGGTGACTTCGCCGTCGGCCGTAGTTGCAGCCTGTGTCCATCCCGCTCGCTCATAGAAGTGCATGGCGCGACTGCCCGTTTCAGTGGTGAGCGAGAGCCGCCTGACGCCCTGTTCGCGAGCCCATTCGAGCATTGCGGAATGCAGGGCGCGCCCGATCCCGGCTCCTTCGGTCTCCGGGTCTACGAACAAGGCCCAGACGGTTTCGGATGAAGAGTCGATTGCGGCAAAACCCGCGATGCCATCCGGCCGCTCCGCAACCCACGCGCTGCCCGCGTCGATGTACGGCAGGTACGAAGCCTCCGTTATCCCGGCGGCAGCGGATAGGCGGTTCTCGCGGACGGCGTTCCTCAATCGATGCATCGCAGGAACGTCCGCGACAGAGGCGCTCCTGATCGTGCAGGTCATCCTTGGGGCGGAACGGGTCAGGCAACTTTCTCCTTCGCTCGCAGGGAGAGGCAACAGCCGGTCCAAAGGAGTCAAGGGTCGGGCAGCAATTCTCAGTGACGAGGGAGCGGATCCGGCAGATTGAAGCTAAGGCGCTCAGGAAGCTGAAGCATCCGAGCCGGTCGCGGAAGATGCGCTCGTTCTTGGATCAATAGCCGGGCTATTGTCTTGCTCGTCGCGGGGGCCAGAAAGCCTTCCCTCCTTCGACCAGGAATTGCTTCAGTCCAGATGGGTTGTAGGGCGAGCCTCGGCGGCATCCGGCATCAAGACACAGGGATCCGCAATCGCCGACTTTTCGAGCATCCTATGTAATTTCTCTAGTAACAACATCGTCCGGACGGGTTTGAGCAGGTGCGGCAAATCGGCGTAAACATCCGGGCGCTCGGCGAGATTGCAGCTCGAAACCGTCAGGAAAGGACAATTCAGCTCCTTCAATCGGGATGCGATTGCCTCCGACGTTTCGTTCCCCAGATTAATGTCCAGAATACCGGCGTGACACGGCTCAACGGCCAACAGGCTGATTGCCTGGTTCACGGATGACACCGGACCGAGGACGGAGAAACCCTCGTTCCGCAGGCATTCCGAGATTTCGATCGCGATCAACGTCTCGTCTTCGACGACAAGTATTCGCCGCTCATCGTCCGTCGGAGGTTGGCTGAGCATGATCGTGGCCTCGGGCGCCGGCGGCGTCTCCGCTTCGCTGTCCAGCACGCTACTGGCATTGCAGGTCACCCGGCAAACGAGGCCGCCGGGCAACCAAACCATTGCGACATCGCCAGCGATCCGCGACTGGAGAATTCGCTCGATGACCTTCGATCCGAAACCCCGCGTAGAGGGTTCGACAACACTCGGCCCGTTTCGTTCAGTCCAAGTGAGTTGAAATAGATCCTCGTCCCGGTTGCCATCGACGTGCCAGGAAATCTCCACTTCACCCCGGTCGCCGGATAGCGCGCCGTATTTCGCCGCATTCGTAGCCAGTTCATGAAGCGCCATCCCAATCGCCTGGGCGGCGTTGGCGGTAATCTTCAAGGCCGGGCCGGACATAAGGATTCGCGTTCCGAGCGCACTTTTGAAATGGCCAAGCTGCGACCGCACCAACTCGTCGAGCGGCACATCCTGCCATCCGTTGTTGACGAGCACGTCATGACTTGCGGAGAGAGCGAGAATCCGCTCCTCGAAACGCTGCGCGAAGGAAACCGGGTCGCTCGCCGCCGACTGCCGAGCGATCACCTGGACAAGGGAAAGTAGGTTCTTCGCGCGATGATTGATTTCGCCTGTCAGCAGGCGTTCGCGGGCCTCTGCGCGCTTCTGCTCGCTGATGTCGTGAGCGATGCTGGACGCACCCACGATCTTGCCCGCCGCATCGAAGATCGGCGAAACGTTGGCCGACACGTCGACATGCTGACCGTCCTTGCAGACGCGCACGGTTTCGTAATTGCGCACCGCCTCGCCGCGGCGCAGCCGGGCGCGCAGATCCTCCTCCTCTGCCTGCCGGTCCGCCGGAATTAGAAGGTTGATCGACTTGCCGACGATCTCGGCGGCGCTGTAGCCGAAAATCCTCTCGGCGCCGTTGTTCCAGCTCCGGATGACCCCGTCCAAACCCTTGGAGATGATCGCTTCGCTCGATGACGCGACGATCGCGGCAAGATGCGCCCGTGCCTCGTCCGCCCGTTTCCGATCGGTGACGTCGTTGATCGAGGCATAGAAGACATTGTCGACGCCGGCGAAATATTGGAGTTGGACCGCAACGTCGTATCGCGTTCCGTCCTTGCGTTCATGCACCGTCTCGAACGTCAAGGTCGGGACCGACCCTTCGCGAAGCGGCTGAACGAACCGGATGAACTCCTCCCGGCTGAATTCGGGCTTGAGATCCCAGGGCGTAAGATTGCGAAGCTCGTCCATCGAATAGCCCAGGTTGTCCCGGGCGCCGCGATTGACGAGTTCGAACTGATACGTGTCGCCGTTGAAGGTGAAGACTTCGCTGACCGAATTCTCGACGATCCGGCCGAGTCGCTCGTTGAGCGAAGCCGCCACCAACCGCTCGATCTCGGCCGCCGCCCGTCCCGAGAACAATTCGATGATCTCCTGAGCCCGGGCGATATCCTCGATGGGCTTGTCGTCCAGCGCCACCAGCAAGCCGATGACGTCGCCGGCCGTCGAGCGAAGCGGCGTGCCGACATAGCTTTGCGCGCCCATGTCCTGGAGCATCTGGTCCTCGGGAAAGAGTTCGCAAATCTTGTCCGGAAAGACGCAGACGCCCTGCGCGACGATATTGGCGCAGGGGGTCTGGTCGAGGTCGTATTCGAAATTCTCCGCGGGCCCGTTGTCCCACGCCGCAACCGTACGGACTCGCCGGCAATCCGGCGCGATCAGGGTCGAAACCAGCACCCAGCGCACCGAAAGGGTCTTCGCCAGGGTCTCGACCATGACCGGGAAATAGGCTTCGCCGACAGCCTTCGAGCTGGACGCGAAGAGCGCCTCAATCAGGCTCTCATCTTGAGCCTCGCTCGACGGACCAGCCTGGTCAGGCATGCATGCGCTCCCATATTCGCCGACCAGCCGACTTGGCTGCGCCGCCGATGTGCTTTTACGCAGAACAAACGGGTCAGCCGTCCACCGGTCCTCCAGCAGTGGCACGCGCGTGCCGATTGTCGCAAACCTTTATTGTTCCCGCAAGTTTCGGCGGCGACCTTCGACGCGTCAGGACCACGCATTCCGGCGGAACCCGAGGCATCGGAGAAGAGAAGGATCGAGCGGCGGAGTTAATGTCTGCTTCGGTGCAAATCGGACATTAAATTCAAGCGTACTCTCCGCTCTCGAGTGAGGAAATGCCTCACCTTTTGGGCTTTGCTAGCCTGCCTCCTCGGTCGCGTTTGAAAGCGTCCGCTCTCCCTAGACGAATACCCCGCCAGACGACAAAGGCAGCCCACGCGAACGCAATGATCAAAAAGATGACCATCATCGCGGTGTCATGCGACAGACTGAAAGCGAGAATGCCTCCGAGAAGGGTCGGAAGGGTCAAGGGTGCGTCAGCAATGCTCATTGCCCGGGGCCCAGCAAGACAATCGTCTACCCAGTTTCTGACAAGAATGTAGGGCTTCATCGCGTGGAGTTTGTCGTTATCGTCTAGTGTCCGCAATGGGTCGAAATCAGCCAATCGGCGCGCTATGCGTTCGCTACCAGGGACCGCTCCTAGCTCAACTGGATAGAGCGCCGGGCTTCGAACCCGGAGGTTGGGGGTTCGAGCCCCTCGGAGCGGGCCACTGGATCTGTCGGGAATGGGTGGAAAGCGGACGCAGGACTATTTCGAGGCAACTTCCGCCTTGAGCTTCGCCATTTCGGCATTGTGCCGCCGCACGACCTCCTCGTGCTCCGCCTTCGCCCTTTCGAATTCGCCAAGCGCTCGGTCCGCCGCCGCCCGCTGCTCCGTCCTTTGCCGGACGAATTCGTCGTTGGCGCGCACGAATTCGTCCATCCTGCGCTGCTGCTCGGCGATCTGCTCAGAATCCGTGATCATGACCGGCGTGCCGATCTGAGTGGCTGCGTAGAGCAGCTTGGCGAAGCCCGTCGGCAGGCGGATGCAGCCATGCGAGGCCGCGTATCCCGGCAGATTGCCTGCATGCAATGCGACGCCCTTCGGCGTGAGGCGCTGCATGTAGGGCATCGGCGCGTTGTCGTACGTGCTGGACCGATGCACGACTTGCTTCTCCAGGATGGGGAAGATCCCGGTCGGAGTCTCGCGATCCTCGCTGCCGGTCGAGATCGTCGAGGCGGCGATGAGAACGCCGTCCCGGTAGACCATGGCGCGCTGCGACGCGAGATTGATGACCACGAACAGCGAGCCGGTCGAAGCACTCGATTCCCAGACGTATTGGCCGGATTGGAGCGTTGCTGCCCTCAACGTGAGGGGCAGGGTTCGGTCATCTGCAGGGCGTGCGGCAGCCGAAGCGGCGACGCACGTCAAAACCAGTAATGCAATCAGCCGTCTCACCACTATCCTCGTTCAGGCGTTGTTTTCGAACAGGCCCCCGGCTGCGGCGGCTTTAGCGTGGCAGGGACGCGTGCGCTATATCGGAAGTCTCATCCCAAGGCGCGGGACGGTTCGCTTCATCGCCCGGCGTCGTAAAAGCCCTCCTTGTCCCCAAGCGATTGCCGTGCAAGCTTTCGGTCACAGGGGGAGCATCGATGTTTCATGTGAAGACCGCTCTTGTCATGGGCCTGTTGCTGTCAACGACGGCGCACGCGCAACAGGCGCCGCAATTTTCCGCCGATCGCATCCGGGCGGACGTGACCTATCTGGCGGACGACTTGCTCGAAGGCAGGAATGCGGGGACGCGCGGATACGACATTGCGGCCAAGTTCGTCGCGGGCAGGTACAGCGCGCTTGGCCTGCAGCCGGCGAACAACGGCAGCTATTTGCAGGACGTCCCGTTCGTCATCGCCACACTCAAGCCCGATGCGAAAAACGCGGTCGGGATCGGCGACCGGACATTCATCAACGGCGAAGACGTCGTCCTTTCGGGCACCAGCGTCTATCCCGATCAATCCGAGACATTCGACGTCGTGTTCGTCGGTTATGGGTTCGAGGATCGGCGCTACGGTTTCGACGACTATGCCGGCCTGGACGTGCGCGGGAAGGTGGTTGCAGTCCTTGGCAGCCTGCCGGGAGGCGCGCCGAGTGACGTAGTCGCCGACCTTGCCAACAAACGCGGCGAAATCGCCGAAGCGAAGGGCGCCTTGGGCATGTGGTCGATTGCGACGCCGGCGGCCCTCAAGCAGACGCCGTGGGATCAAGTGAAGGTCTACGGAAGCGTTCCGAGGATGCGCTGGCTTCATCCCGACGGCACGCCGAATGTCATCGCCCCGAAGCTCAAGGTCGGAGCATATCTTGGTCCGAAGGCGGCGGAAGCGCTGCTCGACGGGTCGGCGATGCCCTCCGAGAAACTCTTTGCAACGATCGCCGATCTGAATGCGCGTCCGAAGGGTTTTGCGATCCCCGGCAAATTCAGCTTCGAACGGCACAGCAAGGTCGAAAAGCTCCAAAGCCCGAACGTTCTCGGTCTTCTGCCCGGCTCGGATCCCAAGCTTGCCGACGAAGTCGTCCTGTTCATGGCGCACCTCGACCATGACGGGATCGTGGCGCCGGTAAACGGCGATTCGATCATGAACGGCGCCATGGACAACGCATCGGGTGTCGCGATCATGCTGGAGGCCGCGCGCGCCTTTGCCGAGAGCGGGTCACGTCCCAAGAGATCGATTCTTTTCGCGGCAGTGACCGCGGAGGAGGATGGGCTGCTCGGCGCCGAATATCTCGCCAAATATCCCGTGCTCAACGGCAAGAAGGTGGTCGCGGTGGTCAACCTCGACATGCCGATCCTCACCTATGACTTCCAGGACCTGATCGCGTTCGGCGCGGAGCATTCGACGATGGGCCCGGCGGTCGAGCGCGCGGTCCAGTCGATCGGCATCAAGCTCTCTCCGGACCCGGTGCCGGAGCAGGGCCTGTTCACGCGCTCCGACCACTACATGTTCGTCAAGGAAGGAATCCCGTCCGTCTTCCTGGCGACTGGCTGGGCCGGACCGGGCAAGAAGGCTTTCGAGGATTTCATCGCCAATCATTATCACAAGGTCAGCGATGAGGCCGACCTGCCGATCGACTGGAAGGCCGCGACGAAGTTCGCCCAGATCAACTATCTGATCGGCCGCGAGCTCGCCGACGCAGCAGTAGCTCCCCGGTGGTACGAGGGCAGCTATTTCGGCGATAAGTTCGCATCGAAGCGGCCGAAAGCGCCGAAGCCTCCTGCAAATCCCTGAGCTACCCCTGAGGGGATCGTAGGGCTGCGCCGTGGGGTGCGTGGTAGTGTCTGCAATGGGTCGACAGCAGACATTGACGCGCCCGCCTCAGGCGTGCCCAATGGGAAGGCTTAGGAGGACACGCCATGGCCTGTTCACTTCAACTTGCGCACTTTGGCTTGCGAACGCGAAACCTCCCGTCCGCCATCGAGTGGTATAGCCGTGCCTTAGGCGCTCAGGTGCGGTTTCGAAACGAAGTGGCTGCTTTCATGAGCTTCGATGACGAGCATCACCGGTTCGTCTTGTGGGACGATGGCGATACCGGCGAAAAGCCGGAGAACGCACGTGGCGTAGACCACATCGGGTTCAGCTGCGGAGGGCCGTCAGAGCTTGCTGACGAATTTGAACGCCTGAAACGGCTTGGCATCACGCCCGCAATGAGCGTCAACCACCATTTCACGTCATCGCTCTATTATCGTGACCCGGACGGCAATGAGGTCGAGATCACTTGCGACAATATGCCCACGAAGGCGGAGTGCTCCGAGTTTATGGCTACACCTGCGATGGCTGAGGCAATGCAGCCACCCTTCTTCGGCTCCGAGTTCGACCCCGAGGAGTTACTGAAACTCCGCAAGGAAGGCGCCACCGATCAGGAATTGGCGCGAATTGGCCTTTGATGCGCACATCGGCGGCGGAGTCGATTGGCGGGACTCGATCGTGGAGCATCTCGATGCCGCAAGGTGCGTCGTCGTTGTCTGAGCAAGAGTTCGGTCGGGCGCGAAGGGGGCTTCGTTCGCGACGAGGCTTCGCGGACGCAGCGCCGGCACACATATGTCCCGGTGCGCGCATTTTCTAACCTATCTGGAATATTTCTGTTGACATCGTCACGCTGTTTCGGTACACGGTAGGCACAGTGAAGAATTGCCCCTTCGACAGGGGCTCAGGACAAAGTTTCGGGCCGGGCTCCTTCGGGAGTGACCGGCCCGAAGCATTTTTGAGGGGTGGGGATGGCGCGGAAGGCGAGGGCCGGCGAGCTGATGCTCGTCGGTGGTGAGAAGTCGCAGATGCGCAAGGCGTCGAACCGGGACTGGTCGAAAGCGAAAGAGCAGGGCTTCCTGTCGGTGCTTGCGGAGACCTGCAACGTGACCTGCGCCGCTGCCGAGGCGGGCGTGTCCGTCAGTGCCGCCTATCGGCGCCGCAAGGTCGATGCGGGTTTTCGCGCGGCCTGGCTTGAAGCGATCGGATCGGCTTACCAGCGGCTCGAACTCGTGCTGCTGGAGCGGGCGTTCGCGGGCACGGAGAAGATCGTCCGGCGCAAGGACGGCAGCGAAGAGCGGATGGTGGAATATCCCAACCAGCTCGCGCTCACCTTGCTGAAGATGCACCGCGATACGGCGATCGAAGCGGGCGCCGACTTTGCGCCGGACGACATCGAGGAAGTGCGTCAGCGCGTGATTGCGAAGCTGGAGCGTCTTCGCCGGCGCGAGCAGGCGGCAGGGTCTGAGCCGGAGGCATGAAATTCGCCAACATGCGCGAGCTGATGCTCGCGCTTGCGAATGCGCCGTTGAAGGACCGCATTCGCATCATCAATGCGATGAGCCCGATCGACCTGCTGAAGCTCGATGCGCGTTTCGAGCCGTGGGCTCACGAGGGGCAGCTTCCGCCCGAAGGCGAGGGATGGCGGGTCTGGCTGATGATGGCCGGACGGGGGTTCGGGAAGACGAGGGCCGGAGCGGAATGGGTGCATGCCCTGGCCAATGCAAAGCGCGGTGTGCGGATCGCCTTGGTCGGGGCGACGATGCACGAGGCACGGAGCATCATGGTCGAGGGCGTTAGCGGGTTGCTGCGCGTGGCGAAGCTCAATGGCGAGCGCCTGGTGTGGGAACCCAGTCTCGGCAAGCTGCGGTGGCGCAACGGAAGCGAGGCGCAGCTCTTTTCCGGCGAGAATCCGGATGGGCTGCGGGGACCGGAACATGATTTCGCCTGGGCCGACGAACTCGCCAAATGGGCGCAGCCGGAAGACGCGTGGAGCAATTTGCAGATGGGGCTTCGGCGAGGACCGCGAGCGCGGGCTCTGATCACGACGACGCCTCGGTCGATGTCGCTGCTCGAGCGCATCCGCGACGACAAATGGACGGTGATGACCAGCGGGCGAACGGACGAGAACATCAATCTGGACGACAGATACGTCGAGGTCATGACGGCAACTTACGGAGGAACGCGGCTCGGGCGGCAGGAGCTGGACGGCGAGCTGATTGCAGACGTGGAAGGATCGCTTTGGCCGCGCGATCTGATCGAGCGGTCGCGGGTCGATCGGCCGCCGGTATTCGACCGGATCGTTGTCGGCGTCGATCCGCCGGCGGGCGTAGGCGAAGGGTGCGACGCCTGCGGGATCGTGGTCGCGGGGCGCTCGGAGGGGAGACTCTATGTGATCGCGGACGAGAGTTGCCAGGGGTTGAGCCCGGACGGCTGGTCGCGGCGGGTTGCTGCGGCGGTCGCGCGGTGGGACGCGGACATGGTCGTTGCCGAGGCCAATAATGGCGGGGCGATGGTCGGACAGCGTGCTGCAAGGCTGCGGAGGTCGGCGTGCGCGTGAGGTTGGTGCACGCATCGAAGGGAAAGGCGGCCAGGGCGGAGCCGATCTCGCTGCGGTTCGAGAGCGGACGTGCGTTCTTCGCGGGAAGTTTTCCGCAGCTGGAGGATGAGCTTGCGGGGCTGACGACTGGCGGCGGCTATGAGGGGCCAAGTCGGTCGCCGGATCGCGCCGACGCGATGGTGTGGGCGATGACGGAGCTGAGTGAGACGCGGAGCGGCGTGCCGCGAGTGCGGGCGCTGTAGGTTTGCAAATCGGACTGGCCTGGCCGATGGTTCGGAACGCTTCTGGAGAGTGAGATGAGTCTACTCCTCGCCGCCATGTTGCAGGCGGTCAGCGCCAGTCCACCGGAGCGGGTCGATCTGACGATCCCGCAGCCTTGTGCTGCGCAGCGGTCGGAGACGGACGAGGTCGTCGTTTGCGCTAACCGGAACGGGGAAAGCCCCTATCGGCTGACCGAGGTGCCGGAGCCTGTCGAGGGTGAGGCATTGCCGAAGGCTGAGGTGCAGGTTGCGCAAGGGGTGAGCGCAGGAGCGGAGACGGAGAAGGCGGATGTCGGCGGGTTCGATTCGAACCGCGCGATGGTTCGGCTCAAGGTGAAGTTCTAGGTCTCGTCCTTCGGGATACCGAGGGGTCGAGCCATGTGATATGACCGCCGCGAGGTAGTCGCAAAGCGGGGGCATGCGCATGGCTACTATTGCGGAACAGGGGATCGTTGGGCGGAAGAGAAAAGCGGCCGGACCTTCTGTCCGGTACGCCGCGGGCGCATTCGGTCGATCGATGGATTTACGTCTTCACGGCGGCGAGCTTCGTCGCGATCGTGCTGGCGGGGTTTATTCCGAGTTCGATCAGCAAGATCGCGGCGGTGCAGGCCGGCGAACGGCCGCCGTTCCCGCTGCTCATGCATCTGCATGCGCTGCTGATGGGATCGTTCCTGCTGTTGCTGCTCGCGCAGACGACGTTGGTCGCGGTCGGAAGGTGCGACCTGCATCGGCGGCTGGGGCTTTTGTCGATGGTGATCGCGCCGGCGCTGGTCGTCGTCGGCTTCCTGCTGGTCAACGACAATTTCGATTTGCTGTGGGCGGCGCTTGCAGGCTGCTCCGGCGGGGGCAGAGCCCGGCAGGAGCTGGAGGCGCGGCTGGCGTTCACGAACAACATCAAGCTGTTGCAGCTGCGCATCGGCATCGTTTTTCCGCTGTTCCTGGTGATCGCGCTTCGGGCGCGAGGGAAGGATGCGGGCCTGCACAAAAGGATGATGATCCTGGCGACAGCAATGACCTTGCCGGCGGGGATCGACCGGATCCCGTGGTTGCCGGCGACTTTTCCCGATAGCGCGCTGTCAGCGGACTTTTACACTTTGGTGGCGATCTCGCCGATGTTCGTTTGGGATGTGGTGCGGAACAAGAGTGTGCACCGGGCCTATTGGATTTGGCTTGGCGTCAACATTCCGTTCGCTATCGCGGTGCATGGACTTTGGGGAACGGATGCCTGGAACGCTTTCGTGCCGAAAATGATGGGAGTTTGATGGCGAACGAAGAGGCAGCAACGGTCGATGCGGACGTCCGGCAATGGCAAGTGCGGCGGATCGACATTCGTTCGCCGGTTCTGAAGGACGCCTGGCCGGTCGCGAGGCTGGAACTCGAGCATCCGGTGCGTGGGCGGGTTACCGACATCGGCAAGGCGCCGGGAGCGTTCGATGCGGCCTTCGTCGCGGCGGGGCATATCGTCGGGGTTTCGCCGCAGCTGCTGAGCTACAACGTGCAGTCCGGGACGTCGGTGGCCGGCGAGGCCTTGCCGATCAGGATCGACGTCGAGATCGAGCTGGACGGACGGAGATACAGCGGCAGCAGTTCCGGCGTGGATCTGGTCCGCTGTTCGGTGGAGGCTTGGCTCGACGCGATCGCTAAGCACCAGTCGTAAGGTGAAGCGGCCCGGCCGAGGGGGGCTTTGCCAGGCCGCTTCGGGGGTACTCACGAGGATGGGGACATCCGGGCGCGTCAATCGCCGGCATCCCGAGCGGTTCCGGAAACTGATTTAGGTTAGTCTGCGCAAAGACTGCCGCGGTGAACGACCGGCGCATGTGCGCGGTCAAGACACAGGAGAATTCATGCGATTTTGGTATCGGGTGACGGTGCAGGGATCGACGGCGACGCTGACACTGGCCGCCAACGAGCCGCGGACTCTGGTCTCAGCGGATGGCCTGAATGGGATGACTGGCTTGGTGACGATTACCGTCGTGCAAATCGGCGATTTCGCCGAGTCCCGGCCTGTGACTGCCACAATCACTCTCTAGGCAGCGGCGGCACGTTCCTCTCGGGTGGCTTCGAGCTCGCCGATGCGGCGAGACGCGACCCACAAGGCCGCAAGGGTGAAGGGCGGCACGACGAACAGCGAGAAGACGCCGGTCGACAGGCTGCCGGTCAATGCGGCGACCTTGCCCGCCCAATAAGGACCTAGGGCAAGTCCGACCAAGGATGTTCCAAGGATGTAGGTCGCTCCGGCGGTTCCGCGCATGCGCGGCAGGACGAGGTCCTGAAGCGTGGCGACGGCCGCCCCGACCCAGAGCGCGCTGCATAGAGCCACATAAGGCGCGGTGAAATAGAAGCTGGCGAGGCTTTCCGTCGTGAACAAGAAAATGATGGCGGGGATCGGCAGGATGATGGCGGCCATGTTCACGTAAAGCCGGCCGCCCGGGTGGCGCTGACGCAGGATGTCGCTGACGTAACCTCCCAAAATCACGCCGACTGCGGACGCGAGCGCGGCGCTCCAGCCGAAGATGGTCGAAACTTCTTCCGCTGCCGTGCCGCCGGTCAGGATCAACGCTGCATCGGTCGGTCCCGAATAAAAGGTTCGCAGCACATAAGGCGGTATCCAGAAGGACACGGCGTAAGCGACGAAGGCGATGCTGCCGAACGCGACAGCAAGCATGAGAGTGATCGGAGTGCCCCAGAGCAGCTTGTGCGTGGCCGGGTCGCGATGCTTGAGCGACTGGGTCCAGCTGAAGACTGCGTAAGCGCCGACCCACCAGGCGATCCACTGCGGCCAGTCGCCGGTGAGCGTGCCGAGAATGAAGACCGCCGCGGCGCTGCCGGCGAGCATTACCAAATTGGGGACCATCGCGCCCGGGATCCGGGCGGCGCTCAGTAGTGTCAGTGGAGGAAGGATGGCGGCAAGCTCGCGTCCGAAATCCCGCCAGGCGTTCGGACGGACGATCTCGGACGGATGGCCGTCGATGGCGCCGCGCAGCGGTTCCTTGAGGCTCCAGACCCCGGCAGCGAGCAGAAGGCCGGGAAGCCCGACCGCAAGGAAGGCCGCCTGCCACGGCGCGAGATCGAGCGGAGCGCTTCCGGGGTCGGGGAATCGACGCGCCCATTCCGCCAGCACGAAGCCGCCGATGGGGAGCGCGATGCCGCCGCCGATGTACAGGCCGCTGGAATAAATCGACAAAGCGGTCGCGCGGCGTTCCTTCGGGAAATAATCGGCGATCATCGAGTAGGCGGCCGGGGACGCACTCGCCTCGCCGATGCCCACGCCGATGCGCGCCGCCGCCAGCATGCCAAAGCTTTGTGCAAAGCCGGATGCGGCCGTCATCGACGACCAGAGCGCAAGGCCGATCGCCATCAGCCGGCCGCGGTACCAACTGTCCGCCAGCCGCCCGAGCGGTATCCCGAACAAGGCGTAGAAGACGGCGAAGGCCGTGCCGTAGAGGAAGCCGATCTGCGCGTCGTCGAGCTTGAGGTCCGCCTTGATGCTTTCGGCGAGGATCGAGACGATCTGACGATCGATAAAATTGAATATATAGACAATAACGAACAGAATCAGCGCGTACCAAGCGTAGGCGGATACTCGCGGCTTCTGCGATGCGTCAGTCACGTCAGCGCTCTCCCACCCAACTGAGAAGACATTGGCTGCATGGGAACAGAAACGCAATTTCGTGCATAGAAGTGGCTGGAGATTCGAAGGAGTCCGCAGATGTTGCTTCGCCGGTTGTTGGTCCTTGCGTCAGTAGCCTTGGGGGGATGCGTGCCGATGGCGGCGCCCGACGTTCCCGTTTCGACCGCCAACCTCATTTCGAGCAGCGGTGCAGTGATCGGTTCTGTACGGGTGTTCAGCGAACCGACCGGCGTCACGCTGCGCATCACGGCCAACGGACTGCCGCCGGGCACGCACGGCGTTCACGTCCACATGACGGGGCGCTGCGACCCGCCGGGGTTCACGACTGCCGGTGGGCACTGGAACCCGTCGTCGCGCAAGCATGGGCATCAGAACCCGGAAGGACCGCACACCGGCGACCTCGGCAATCTGGGTGTCGGAGCGGACGGAAGCCTGACGGCGGGTCTGTTGATCCCGGGCGCGACGTTCGATGGGCTGCGGGATGCGGACGGTTCGGCGTTCGTCATTCACGCGAAGGCGGACGATGAGCGGACCGACCCGAGCGGAAACAGCGGCGACCGCATCGCCTGCGCCGTGCTATAGGCAGCCCATGGCCAAGAACGGAAAGCTGCCCAAGCGCATCGCCGGCGTGAAGATCCCGAAGAAGCTGCGCAAGCGCGGCGGCGAGATTGCTGTCCTGCTCGACAATCCGCTGGTGGCGGACATCATCGCGGCGGGCCTGCTGCTGGCGGCGAACCGGATCGCCAAGAAGCCCAAGGTGAAGAAGGCGGGACGCGCCGCCAAGCAGGCCGCCGAGGAGACGGCCGAGGCGGCGGGCGAGGGCGTTACCAACATTGCCAGCGTGCTTGCCTTCGCTGCGCGCGAGGGCGCCCGCGCAATCAAGGCGAACGCCGGGCGCTAGAGCAAGTTCGGCTGCGCCATCGCCGGTTGAACCGTCAGCGAGCCCGCGGCTAGCGGACCGATGAGGTCGCGAGCGGGCGTCGAGTGATCGAGCCATGCTTTCCAATCCGCCTGCGCGATCAGCGCGACCTGGCGGCTGTGGTAGGGCGCGACGTCCGGTCCGGGCTCCGTCGTCAGCATGGTGAACGCCTCGCCGATGTCCGCTGTTGTGCGCACGAGGCCGGCAATCCCAAGCATCGAGCCGTCGGGTGCAGTGAACAGCCAGCGGTCCTTGCGCTTTTGCTTCGGATCGGCGGGCGTGGTGAATTCGTAGAAGCCGTCGGCGACGATCAGGCAGCGGCCGGAGGGAAACTCGCGGCCGTCGGAGCGGAAATTGTAGACGGGGCGGCCGTTCTGGCCGGGCCAGCTCCAGCGGCGGAGGACGAGGTCGTAGTCGTCGGTCGCGGCACGGACGATCGCGCCGGCGTCGGTGATGGCGATGTCGCGCGGCGGCCAGGTTCGGCGCGCCTTCCGGAAAGTGCAGCGGCATTTGCAGGTCGCGGAAGATGCGCGCGATCTCATCGACCGACTTCGTCTGCGTGTAGAGGTTGCACATCTTGCGACGCTTATACGCGCCCCCTACGCGCGAGAAGCCCGGCCGGATCGCTCCGGCCGGGCCATTGTTCAAGCTGACAGCAGCTTACTTGTTCTGCTTAAGCTTCTGGCGCTGCACGATGTCGGCCAGAGCCGCCGAACCGCTGGTTGCTTCGCACGCGGCATTGCCTTCCTTGCGAAGCGCGCCGAGCGCGTTCACGGTCGTTCCGCATACGTTGGCCGCGACGCTGATCGGCGCCTGAACGGTGACCGGAACGCCGACGTTGTTGAGCGCTGCAATCTGCGTGTCGTTGAGGAAATTGTTGAGCAGGCTGACGTCGTTGATCGTCACGGCGACAAGGCCCTGCGAGTTGCCGACCTGGGCCATCGCCGGAGCGGTTGCGGTTGCCGCGGCAAGGGCGGCAGCAATCATGATCTTACGCATACAATACCATCCAATCCTTAGGTGTGTCGTGCAGGCGGCAACATGTGCACGCCCACGCACCTCATCTGGGAGGTGTGCGGTCAGAACACCTAAGTGATTGATCGTATTCACGTTTGCGGCGGATGGTGGTTGTCGCGGGGCCGACAGTCCCGGACGCTGAAGGCCCGATGAACGGAGGCCATTCGGCGGTCTTTGAGAGGCTGGATGTTCTTGGCGCGTTCATCGCGAGAGGGTAGTCAGGCGGGATGTCAGACCATTGCTGCTCGGCAAAGGGCGTGGAACTCGAACGGCTTGCGCGGCAGGCGGAGCAGCGGCGCGTGCTGGTGATCGTGCTGGTCATCAACCTCGCCATGTTCTTCGCGGAGTTCGGGGCGGGGCTGGTCGCGGGGTCGGCGGCGCTGATGGCGGATGCGACCGACATGCTGGCCGACGCCTTCGTGTTCGGCCTCAGTCTTTACGCGGTTGCGCGGAGTGACCGGTGGAAGGCGGGCGTCGCGGCGTTCAAGGGGGCGCTGATCCTCGTCCTTGGGCTCGGAATCCTGGTCAACGTCGCAATCAAGATTCAGAGCGGGGTACCGCCCAGCTCCAGCCTGATGCTGATCTTCGGCGGAGCGGCGCTGGTCGCGAACCTCGTTTCGGTCGCCCTGCTGTGGCGGTTCCGGGCGCAGGACGTGAACATGGCGAGCACTTTCGAATGTTCGCGCAATGACGTCATTTCCAATGTCGGCGTGCTGATTGCGGCGGGGCTGGTAGCGGCGACGAGCTCGCCCTGGCCGGACATCGTCATTGGGCTGGCGATGGCGGCGATCGTGCTGCGGTCGGCGGTGCGGGTGCTGGGCGACAGCGTGCCGCAGCTGAAAAACGACCCGGCCGGAGTTACCGACCGGGTCTCTTAAGGCGAACTAGCCGCGATAGGTTCTGGCGCGGTTGATGCGGACGTTGGTTACCGTGCCGCGATAGTCGACGTTGCAGCGGAAGCTGAGGTCGCCGGTCGCTGCATAGCCCTGGTTGTGGTAACCGTAAGCCTGGCCGTAGGGCGGCATGCCGGCGCGGCTGTCGAGCAGGCCGGACACGCGCAGGCCGTTGCGGCGGCGTTCCACGTTGGTGATCGCGGTCACGCGCATGTTCGGCGCGTAGCCCTGGTTATAGCCCTGATTGTAGCCCTGGTTCTGATAGCCGTAGGCGTTGCCGTACGGTGCGTTGCGGGGACGGTACTGGGCCGACGCCTGCGCCATTGCCGCGCTCGCGCACTGTTGGACGGCGGTGCGGTCGGTCACGTTATAGCGGTTGCCGAGCAGCTGGCCGATGATCTGGCCAAGGCCGTTCTGCTGCTGATTGTAGCCATAGCCCGGCTGGCCGTAGGGCGGCCGTAGCCCGGCTGCTGAGGATAGCCCGGCTGCTGCGGGTAATAGCCGTATCCCGGCTGGCCCGGAGCGGGCTGCGGGACCTGGCCCTGATATTGGGCGGCGGCGGGAGCGGCGAGGCCGATCGCGACTGCAGCGGTCAGGGCGCTTTTGAAAATCATCATGCGAGCTTCCTCATCTCACGCGGAAAACGCCGGTGAGTTCGGATATGTAACGAACGGTTGTTCGAATTCGGTCCATGAACTGAAAACAACAAGCGGGATCACCTGCGTTCAGCCGCCGCTTTATTCTCCCGGTGCGGGCGGCGCAGGCGGCGGCGGAGGCGGGCCGGGCGGCTTGGGGCCGGCCGGTGCGGCGTCGGCGGCGGACTGGACCGCGCATTCGCGCACCCAGACGATATCGTCGCCGTCGCCCATGCCCTGGCAGCTGACGGTCACTTGCTGGCCGGGCGTGCAGTTTCTTGGCGTCGTCGATGGCGATTCCGGCGACGTCGACGCCCAGCGGCCGGTCCGGATCGGACGTCTTCAGGCGCAGGTCGAGGCTGCCGTAGCCGTCGGGCACGATGCGCAGGAATTCCCCGCTGACCACCATTTCGCGGTCGTCGAACCTTCTGTCCGCGGCGTGCTCGTCTTCGCGATAGGCGTCGACCAGCTCCTGCGCCTGGATCACCACCGGTCCCTTGCGGTCATCGTCGTGGCCGGTGTCGATGCGGATGTCGGGGCCGGGCAAGGAGATCTTGCCCATGACCGCCAGCACGGCGAGGATCGCCGCGCCGCCGATCAGCACCTTCTTGCGATTGCCGCGCAGGTGGTCGTCGGAGCGCTCGCCGCGAGGCTCGCGCTGGCGAGCGCGCAGGCCCGGGTCCGTCGGCGCTCCGCAATGCGGGCAGAATTCTCGCAGCACGGGCACATCGCCAGCACATTCCGGACACTGCACCTTACGCCTCTCCCTCAAGCCGCCAATCGGCGCCCGCCATGTGCCAGAGACGCGTGGTAGGGCAAGGCCAGCGTCAGCGCCGCTGTGACGGCTTCGCGCGACGGACGTGAACATGGCGAGCAACTTCGAATGGCTCACGTGACGACGAGGCAAGGTACCGAATAGAGTTGATTGAGCCGTCTAACCCCAGCCGCGCCGCATGATCATCGGAAGCTTCGACGTGTTCTTGCTGCAGCTTCCGAACCGGCCTTGAGAGTGACCGTCAAACAGCCGTCGGATCGAAGGGGCTTGAAAGGTGTTAAGTTATTTCTTAACAGCCGTGTTAGCAGATGACCGGCCAGTCAGACGAGTTGCTTGATGAAATTGAATGCGATCTCCTCGTGGAGCGCGTGGCGCGCGGGAGGCAATCCGCCGAACTGTTCGCGCAGCGGTCGATGGCCTGACCGTGAAGCAACAAGGACGCTTGTTCGCGATCATGGGCCGATGGTGCGAAAACCCGAATTGGCTGACGAACGAAATGTTCAATGACAATGAAGGTCGGACCTCAAAACACCTTGGCGCACTTTTCGCGCAAGTACTTCGCGACGACGTAGCCGAAAACCTTTGCGGGAACCTTGTATCTGTCCGCACCTAAAATCTTATAGATTTCGCGCGTCAGTCGGTTCGTGTCGTACAAGCCGGCATCGATGGAGGCGCCCGCTCCGAGTAAGAATAGGGGTTTTCCCACGGTTGTTCCTGACAACATTGCGCCAGGATCGTTAGGGATACTTCAGAAGATATGGGTCAGGCAAATCCAGATTTAACGACGAGAAGAAGTCGACCTGCGTCTTGACGAAAGAAGTTATCTAAATCATTGCTCTTTTCGATAACGAAATCTGGAAAGAAGAGATTTTCTTCTGGTACTTGCACCATATTGTTAGCCCATCCAGAATTGTAGGCGACCTTCACGTCGCCACGAGCTCGTATTGCGATCCGAATTGTGACTGGTAATAGCGAGGGCTCGTGTTGCCATAACTCCTTTAGTTCTACGCAGATCTCTGCCAGATATCCGACCACCCACAACGAGTAGATGCCCGGGTTTCCGTTCAAATCCGCTAAGTGCGCATAATCAAAGGACAAGCCATCTCTTTGATTACGCGGGCTGCATAGTGCGGGGTGTAGAACGCAAGTCCTGGATCTACATTGGCGTCAAAATCCTCTTGTTTTCGTCCACGAAGTACAGGCCGCCAGCGAGAATAGAGCCCTCTGAAGGGAACGAGATACTGCTCGGCCTTCCCTGTCTTCTCATACACGACAGGGTTTTGATTCCGAAGCGCATGAAGCGTCTTATCGGTTATCTCAATGGAGTGCTCCGTAAGTGGAAAGACGACAGTTCTGATGTGGAAGATGTGATTCCCTAGGTCACGGTGCTCGGCTCGCCCATCCAAGAAATCGGCGAATTGCCTGCCGAGAAGATCCAATTGCTCAAGACGAATACGTGACCGGTACAAGGTCAAATCTCGAATCTCATCCATAGCCATGGGTACGCTTTCGTTGCCTCGGCGCGCAAAACACTCGCGCGTTCGCTTAGAGCGATGAGGCGCGCGAACTGACGGGCGAACGCGGATCGACCAAGACGCCCTTTGATGCGTCAGAAGGATGATTGACAGCACGAATTGCTACGCTTGTTTGCGCGGGTTCGATGATCGCCGCGAGCCCACGGGCGACGCGGTCTGCGGTGTCGTAAGCATTCGCCACAGGAGTGATTTCTTCCGCCACCGCAATGGAGCCGTCGGACTCGCGAATGCCAACGATAAGGTCGCCACCGCGAGTGTTTAGAAAGGCCAATACTTCCCGGACTAGCGCGTCAAGCGATTGCTCCCGGCCCTTTTCATTCAAAGCGGCATAGTCATTCCCGCCCTTGAACGATTGCTTGAATTCTATTGTGTCATCTTCCGCTCGCCCCGTTTCGATGAGGCGCTCAATGTCGGACCATCCGATGTCTGAGAGGGCAGCGGGGACCAAGATTTACTTCGCCCCAATCAAATCCGCCTGAGCCTCATCCTCTGACGCCTTCGCCTTCGCTCGGGACGAACGCGCAGGCTTGCGGGGCTTTCTCTCCACCACCTCCGGCTTGACGCTCGCCCGCTCCAGCAGCGGCTTCAGATACTGGCCCGTGAAGCTGTCCGGGCAGGCCGCGACTTCCTCCGGCGTGCCCGTCACCACGATCCCGCCGCCGTTGACGCCTCCGCCGGGGCCCAGGTCGATGACGTAGTCGGCGGTCTTGATGACGTCGAGGTTGTGCTCGATCACGACGACGGTGTTGCCGGTCTCGACCAGGCGGTGGAGCACTTCCAGCAGCTTGCGCACGTCCTCGAAATGGAGGCCGGTGGTGGGCTCGTCGAGGATGTAGAGCGTCTTGCCGGTGGCCCGCCGCGACAGCTCCTTCGACAGCTTCACGCGCTGCGCCTCGCCGCCGGACAGGGTCGTCGCCTGCTGGCCGACCTTGATGTAGCCGAGGCCGACCTCCTGCAGCATGCGCATCTTGTCGCGGATGCCGGGGACGGCCTTGAAGAATTCGACCGCGTCCTCGACCGTCATGTCGAGCACGTCGGCGATCGACTTGCCCTTGAACTTCACCTCCAGCGTCTCGCGGTTGTAGCGCGCGCCGTGGCAGACGTCGCAGGTGACGTAGACGTCGGGCAGGAAGTGCATCTCGATCTTCAGCAGGCCGTCGCCCTTGCACGTCTCGCAGCGGCCGCCCTTGACGTTGAAGCTGAAGCGGCCGGGCTTGTAGCCGCGCGCCTGGCTCTCCGGCAGGCCGGCGAACCAGTCGCGGATCTGGGTGAAGGCGCCGGTGTAGGTCGCCGGGTTGGAGCGCGGCGTGCGGCCGATCGGCGACTGGTCGATGTCGATGACCTTGTCGAGTGTTCGAGGCCGTCGATGCCGTCGCACGGGCCGCAGACGATGCGCGCGCCGTTCAGCGCGCGGGCGGCGCCGGCGTAGAGCGTGTCGATGGTCAGCGAGCGACTTGCCCGAGCCGCTGACGCCGGTGACGCAGGTGAAGGTGCCGAGCGGGAACTTCGCGGTGACGTCTGCGCAGGTTGTTGGCGCGTGGCGCCCTTCACGGTGACGAAGCGTGCCGGTGCCCTTGCGCGCGGCGTGGCGCGGAGCGGGATCTCGCGGCGGCCGCTGAGGTAATCGGCGGTGATGCTGGTTCTCGCAGGCGAGCAGCTCGTCGAGCGTGCCGGCGCAGACGACTTCGCCGCCGTGGACGCCGGCGCCGGGGCCCATGTCGATGACATGGTCGGCGTGGCGGATCGCGTCCTCGTCATGCTCGACGACGAGCACGGTGTTGCCGAGGCCGCGGAGGCGCTTCAGCGTTTCGAGGAGGCGGTCGTTGTCCTTCTGGTGGAGGCCGATCGACGGCTCGTCGAGGACGTAGAGCACGCCCGACAGGCCGGAGCCGATCTGCGACGCGAGGCGGATGCGCTGGCTCTCGCCGCCCGAGAGGGTGCCCGACGTGCGGTCGAGGTGGAGATAGTCGAGCCCGACATTGTGGAGGAAGCCGAGGCGGGCGTTGATCTCCTTGAGGATGGCGTGGGCGATCTCGCGCTGGGTGGCGTGAGCTTGTCCTCGAGGCTGCCGAACCAGGCGTAGCGCGTCGGCGACGCTGCGGCGGGTGGACATGGAGATGTCCTCGCCGGCGATCTTCACGGCCAAGCGGTTCGGGCTTGAGGCGGGCGCCGTGGCAGGTCTCGCACGGGCTGGGACGACTGGTAGCGGCTCAGCTCCTCGCGCATCCACGCGCTTTCGGTCTGCAGCATGCGGCGGTTGAGGTTGCCGATGACGCCTTCGAACGGCTTCTTGACCTCGTAGGACTTGCGGCCGTCGATGAAGCGGAGCGTGACGGGGCGGCCCTTGGTGCCGTGGAGGATGACGTCGCTGCGCCTCCTCGGGCAAGCTCGCCCCACGGCGTTGTCGAGGTCGAAGTCGTAGGCGCGGGCGAGAGCTCGAGCACCTGCATGTAATAAGGCGAGGGCGGGTTGGACTTGGCCCAGGGCACGACGGCGCCCTTCTTGATCGACGAGCGCGTGGTTGGGGACGACGAGGTCCTCGTCGAACACCAGCTTCTCGCCGAGGCCGTCGCAGGCGGGGCAGGCGCCCTGCGGCGCGTTGAAGCTGAACAGGCGCGGCTCGATCTCGGCGATGGTGAAGCCGCAGACGGGGCAGGCGAATTTTTCGCGAGAAGACGATGCGGCCGGGCGGCGCCGGTCGAGCTCGACGCCCCTTCGGAGGTCGCGCCGACTGTCTCGCCGTGTCGCGGCCTCCCTCCCCTCCGCGAGCGGGAGGGGGATGCCGTCGGCCGGATCGAGATAGGCCAGCCCCTCGGCGAGCTTCAGCGCGGTCTCGAAGCTGTCGGCGAGGCGCGGCTCGATGCCTTCGCGCACGACGATGCGGTCGACGACGACCTCGATGTCGTGCTTGTACTTCTTGTCGAGCGCCGGGGCGTCCTCGATCTCGTAGAATTCGCCGTCGATGCGGACGCGGGTGAAGCCGGCCTTCTGCCACTCGGCGAGTTCCTTGCGATACTCGCCCTTGCGGCCGCGGACGACCGGGGCGAGCAGGTAGTGGCGGCGTGCCCTCGGGCAGGCTCATCACGCGGTCGACCATCTGGCTGACCTGCTGCGCCTCGATCGGCAGGCCGGTCGGCGGGCGAATAGGGGATGCCGACGCGCGCCCACAGCAGGCGCATGTAGTCGTAGATTTCGGTGACCGTCGCGACCGTCGAGCGCGGGTTGCGCGAGGTCGTCTTCTGCTCGATCGAGATGGCCGGCGAGAGGCCGTCGATATGCTCGACGTCCGGCTTCTGCATCATCTCGAGGAACTGGCGCGCGTAGGCCGACAGGCTCTCGACGTAGCGGCGCTGGCCCTCGGCATAGATGGTGTCGAAGGCGAGGCGACGATTTGCCCGAGCCGGACAGGCCGGTGATGACCGTCAGGCTCTCGCGCGGGATATCGACGTCGACGCCCTTGAGATTGTGCTCGCGCGCGCCGCGGACGCTTATGTGGGTCAGCATACGGTAGACCTATGCTCCGGAATATGAGTCAGCATCGGGCCGTTTTCGTTCCGTTTATGTTCTGATTGTAGCGAGCCACGGCGGATGGTCAACGCGGCTTGGCCCATGTGGGTTCTCGCTGCCGATTCCGCAACTCATCGAAGCCAGCCGGACGCTCGTCGATGGCGGGTGGATGGACAACCGCCAAGTCCTAGGCTAAGCCTTTGAACTTGAGTCAAGTTTTTCGGGGGAGTCGAAATGATCGTTCGTCAGGCCGCGGTTTGTGCCGCGCTGTTGCTCGCCGGTACCGCGCTCACGGCTCCGGCCAGCTGCCGCAGCAGGCGTCCGATGCAACCGGCGCCGCCGTCAGCGAGCCAAAGGCGCTCCGGTTCGGCACCTGGGGAGTCGATCTCGACGCGCGCGACACGTCGGTGAGGCCGGGCGACGATTTCGACACGCTATGCCAATGGCGGCTGGATCGCGCAAGACGGAGATCCCCGCGGACCAGGCGTCGGCAGGCGTCGATTACGACGTCTACAATCTGACCCAGGACCAGCTCCGCGCGGTTGTCACCAGGGCTCCCGCGGACGAGCCAGATCGGCGGCGCTTTACCAGAGCTTCATGGACGAGGCGCGTGTCGAGCAGCTCGACGCCAAGCCGCTGATGGCCGACCTCGCCGCAGGTCGATGCGATCGGCAGCCAAGACCGAGATGACGCGGTTCATGGGCGCGACGCAGGGCCGACGTTCGGCATCGACGATCGTCGGCGGCGGGCCCTATGCCGACACCGACACGATCCGACGATGAACGTGCTGTGGTTCGGCTCGGGCGGGCTCGGCCTGCCGGATCGCGATTATTATCTGATCGACAGCTTCAAGCCGCAGCGCGACGCTTATCGCGCCTATATCGCGCGCACGCTGGCAGCTGGCGGGCACTGCCGAATCCGGAAGCCGCCGCCGACACGATCATGGCGTTCGAGACCGAGATCGCCAAGGTCAGCTGGGCGGTGGCCGACCGCCGCGACATCGACAAGATCAACAATCCGATGTCGACGGCCGAGCTTGCGGCCTATGCGCCGCGGGCTCGACTGGAGCGCATGGTTCGCAGGCGCGGGCATCGCGCCGCAGAAGCGCATCATCGTCAACGAGAACACCGCGGTCCGCGACTCGCGGCGCTCTATGCCAAGACGCCGCTCGACACGCTGAAGCTGTGGCAGCAGTTCCACGTCGCCGACCAGGCCGTCGCCCTATCTGTCGAAGCGTTCGTCGACAGCCGCTTCGAATTCACCAAGACGCTGACCGGCGTGACGGAACAGCGGCCGCGCTGGAAGCGCGGCCTGGCGCTGGTCGACGGCAGCCTCGGCGAGCTGGTCGGCGAGACCTATGTCGAGCAATATTTCCCGGCGAGTCGCGAAGGCGAAGATGGAAGACGCTGGTCACCAATCTGAAGCTGGCGATGGCGCGACCGCATCCGGGGCAACAGCTGGATGGGCGCGCGCGACCAAGGACGGCCGCGCTCGACGAAGCTCGCCCGGATGGACGTGATGGTCGGCTATCCCGACAAGTGGCGCGACTATTCGAGGCTGAAGATCGACGCCGACGATCTCTACGGCAATGTCAAGCGCAGCGCGCGCCTTCGAATCCGACTATGCGCTGTCCGACCTCGGCAAGCCGGTCGACCGCAAGAAATGGGGGATGAACCCGCAGACGGTGAACGCCTACAACGGCGGGCTGGAGAACAAGATCGTGTTCCCGGCCGGCATCCTGCAGCCGCCGTTTTTCGATCCGAACGCCGATCCGGCGGTCAACTATGGCGCGATCGGCGCGGTCATCGGCCACGAGATCAGCCACGGCTTCGACGACCAGGGCCGCAAGATCGACGCCGAGCGGCGCGGTGCGCGACTGGTGGACGCCGGAGGACGCCGCGCGCTTCGAGGCGCAGGCCGACGGAGTTCGGCGCGCAGTATGCGACGTACGAAGCGGCGCCCGGCGCGTTCATCAACCCCGACCTGACGATGGGCGAGAATATCGCCGACCTCGCGGGGCTCGAGGTCGCCTACGACGCCTATCACCGATCGCTCGGCGGCAAGCCGGCGCCGGTGATCGACGGGCTGACCGGCGACCAGCGCTTCTTCCTCGCCTTTGCGCAGGCGTGGCGCAGCAAGCAGCGCGAGGATGCGATCAAGCCGCAGGTCGCGACCGATCCGCACAGCCCGCGCGCGCTTCCGCATCATCGGCCCGCTGCGCAACGTCGATGCCTGGTACGCGGCGTTCGGCATCACGCCGGATTCCAAATTCTACATCGCGCCGGAGAAGCGCGTCCGCATCTGGTAATCGGCGTCCGCTCGTCCGGACTGTCGAGAGGAATGCGCGGTCGAGCATCGTCGGCCGCGCATTTCTTATGTCTGCTTTGGGTGGAAAGCGGACGCAAATTCAGCGCTGATGATGCTGAGCGATTTGTTCCTTAGGCAGTCGTAAGAACCGCGCCGCATTGTTGTAGAAGATGTCACGCTTCTGCTTGTCACTTAGGAACGGCGCTTGCTCAATAGAACGGATGGCAGGCCCAATCACGCCGGGCCAGATCATCTGATCGGAGCCAAACATGATGCGGTCCGCGAAACCGGCGTCGACGAGCTCCTTAAGGAAGGCATAGAACGCCGCTCGCGGCTCAATGAAGGCGATAATGCCGAGATCCACATAGACCTGCGGATGCGAGAACATCAGCGCACGCAGTTCGTCGGCCATCGGATAAGCGGCATGCATGATGTACAGGCGCATGCGAGGGTGGCGCACCAGTACATCTTCCAGCAGCAGTGGATTGCCTAGGCTCGCGCGGTAACCGCTGTTGCCGTAAGGCCCGGCTGGATCGCCCGGTCCCATGTGAATAGCGACGGGAATGTCGAGCTCTTCGGCGAGCGCCCAATAGGGCTCAAGCCGAGGGTCGTTCGGGCTGACCCCTTCGTATTGCGCCATCACTTCTCCAAGCACAGCTACTTGGCCGCGGGCGTGCAGCAACCTTATTTCAGCAGGCGAGCGTGCCTTGACGTGGGATTGGCCGGGAGTTCCAGGCAGCCGCATGTCGAGCCCCGGCATGATGCGTTCAGGCGCTGCGGCACGCCACCTGGCTACCAGCTCCGGTTCTCCGCTGACCATTCCGATGATGTTGAACCGCTCTATCGCCTCAATGCTGCGGTTCATCACCGCATCGTCCGTACGTTCGGCAAAGATCGGCTTAGCGCATGGCGGGTCGACTTCGAACTCCAGCCCCGCCTCAGGCCCATTCTTCGGATCGGAGCGCGGCATCACCGCCACAGGCGCGCATAGAGGTGGCGGGTTCTTCCCAGCGTAGGCAGCCTGACGGGCATGCATGTGCATGTCTATGATCGGCTTTCCTGCGCCTTGCGCTTGAAGCGGACCGGCCATCGCTAGACCGCAGAGCAGTAACAACTGGCGCATTTGCCCCCCCAATCGATGGCAGCCTGACAGTGTCACCGAATGTCTGCAATGGGTCGCTTCCCGCCGCTACGCCGCTAGTGGCAAGTTTGGGTGGAAAGCTGACATTCAATGCCCAAGCGCTCGCAGGGTGGATTTCGCGACTATCCGCATCCTGCCCGTCAGTCGCATTGGTGTCTTTCAGGATTTGTAGGCGCTGCTGTTGCCGGATCAGCAAGTCCCCGGCTGATCTCGCCGTTCGCCTTTTCGAAATGAATATCCGTCCTTGATGTCTTGCGAGGGCGAACCGCTACCGATATTGGCGTGTGGCTCTGGACGATCGTCATGGTCGCGCTGTGCGTCGACAGCCATCCGGACCGTAGTCGGGCTCGGCTGGCGGGGGCGACAATTGCAAGTGCTCTTTGGAGCCGATCGCGCAATGTTCGCAATGGGTCGTAGCGGAAAGCGCCCATAGCTTCTGGCGCGATGCCAAAGTCCTTGGCGCAGGACGTAAGCGTGTGTTCGATCGTGTGGATCCCAGCCTCGGCGGCCTGCGTGCAGGATATCTCCCCGAGGTGGCCGGCCACGTGCATGCCGCGTCGGTTTGCTTCTTCAGCAGCTCCGCGCAGCGCTTCTGGCGAGACGGCACTGTATACCTTCATCAGGTTGCGCCGCGTGCGCCCCAATAGGCCGTCACCTCACGCCCCTCGCCAGCGGTACCGACGACTGTATCCCCCAGGAACCCACCCGCAGCGCCGTTCAAGTACGCGCCCGTCACAAATAAGCGCGGTCCCGGAGCCGCCCCAGAATCAATTCTCTTCTTGAGATTCAGGTCAACCTGCGGCGCCTCACCACCTGCAGTGCGAGCGGTCGTCACGCCGGCCGCGAGGAGCAGCTTGGGCACGGTCCCCGGCTGAGAATCCCAAACGTACGCGCCAGAAAAGTAATTGATGTGCTCGTGCATCATTACCAGGCCGGGCAAGACGGTGTGGCCGGACAAGTCGATGCGCTTTGCTCCCGCCGGCCCAGCCATCCGGCCTTCCCCAACAACCGCTATCCGCCCCTTGTCGACGATGATGGTCACCCGTTCGCGCGCTGGTGCGCCTGTGCCATCGATTAAGCGGGCGCTCTCCAGGACGAATGTCGTTGCGGGGTCCATGAGATATGTCTTTGGATCCGCATCGGCTCCCTGCGTGTAACCCGCGCTAGAGACGGCAAGGAATGTGGCTGCACCCACAAGTACGGCGAACATCTGAAGCGGACGACCTGGCGCCTTCATTCCCAACCCCGAATGAGAGGTCGTGTAGGTAACACTCCACAAGGCGATTGTCCGCTTTGCCGTAAATCAGGTCGAAAGTGGACTCGACCGCTAGCGGCAGGAATGGGTGGAAAGCCGACGCTAACGCGTGGTCGCTTCAGCTCCCCAACCATCATATTGAACACCATATTGAACTTCGATTTGAAGCGCCGCTTCGGTCAGTTGACGTATCGCGGCGTGGTCGGTCGTTTGGTCGCGCTGAACGTCCAGTCCCTCTGTCCCATCATCGAGAGGAACACGTTGCACTACGCGCCAGCCAAGGGAGACGATCTGCTTTTCCAGTGCGCCTATCTTATCGGCTGACCCGACAAACCGTACGTCAACTGGCCGAACAATAGTTGGCACGTCGCCATTCTCTTTCAGCGAGCGAAGCACGTCTGCATCAGCAGCCCACTCTGCTTCAAGACGTTCAGGATCCATATGCGACGGCATAGCGACAACTCCGAACCACAACAGGAGTGACACCAGCGACTGCATCGGTTGTTCTTTGCAGTTACGACTTAAGTCTACAATGGGATGAAAGCGGAATTTCGGGCTAATGTCCGCTTTCGGTCGAAAGCAGACATAAGCCCCCGCAAACCGC
>CAWJWR010000007.1:0-24701 GCA_963846645.1 uncultured Alphaproteobacteria bacterium
TTGTTTTGTTTCCACCTTTCTTCAACGATTGATCGTGTTGTTATTATTAAAAGTTTTGGAAAGCATTTTGTATAATATCAAAAGATTCAAAATAAAACAAACAAAGTTGAAAAAATAAGTTTTATTAAAATATTTAATAATCTTTAATTTAATAAAAATATGTAACTCTTATCACTTTCTTTCTATTTAAGTTTAACGTGTCAATGAATAGGGTTTGGGAATTCCAACAATTTGGCAAGCGTCGCGAGGCGAGGGAGGGGTGTGCACAAGGCATGTGAGCTCAGGGCAGAATCAACCTCATGCAAAGGGTCGTCAACCAAATTGATGGTGCAAACGGAAAAGATTTCGTTCAACGTCAGTTGCCGACACAAGCTCAAGGGCTATATCGAGCGAGAGCGCGGAAGGGCGTGTTCCTGTCCGTCCTCGGCTTCGGGATGGGCAATTACAACGATGCGCTGATGCAGACGCTCGCCCAGAACGGAAACGGGACGGCCGCCTACATCGACACCGTTGCGGAAGCCCGCAAGACGCTGGTCGAGGAGGCCGGTTCGACGTTGTTCCCGATCGCCAAGGACGTGAAAATCCAGGTCGAGTTCAACCCGGGCCGTCGCGGAATACCGCCTCATCGGTTACGAGACCCGGGCGCTCAACCGCGACGACTTCGACAACGACAAGGTCGATGCGGGCGACGTCGGTTCGGGGCAGACGGTCACTGCGCTCTACGAGGTGGTGCCTCTGGGCGGGCCCCGCACGATGAACGACCTGCGCTACGCGGATTCGACACGCGTTCGCGCCGGAAGCTCGGCGGAGCGCCGAAATCGGCTTCGTGAAGATCCGCTACAAACTGCCGAAGTCGGACACGAGCCGGCTCATCACGACCCCGATCGACAGGCGGTTCGAGGTGCGCAGCTTCGAACAGGCGCCGCGCGACGCGCGCTTTGCCACTGCCGTCGCCGGCTTCGCGGAGCTGCTTCGCGGCGGCCGTCATACCGGCAAGCTCGGCTATGACGACGTGCTTCGGATCGCCAGTGCGTCGCGAGGTCCGGACGAGTTCGGTTACCGGACGGAGTTCCTCGAACTGGTGAGGGCGGCGAAGAGCGCTCGCTCGCTGGCGCAGCTCGAACGTTAGCGGCTTTTGGCCGCCGGTGCTTGCCCCCGGCACCGGCGGCCGCCCGTAGGCCCTTCGACGGGGATGCGAATATCGTTATGAGTTCGGCGATGCGGTTCTTCGAAGGGATGCGGTAGTGGCGATCGACGGCGACGATATCATCGCGCTGCCACAGCCGCCGCCGCCCCGCCCGGCCGCGCGCCGGGCCGCGATCGAGGCCGCGCTCCAAAAGTTCGATGGCACGGAAGAGGCGTCGGTAAAGCCCACCAGACGACCCATGTTTGCCGGCTGGGGCGTCAAGGACCGGCGCGCGATGGGCGCGCTCGCCACTGCAGCACTGATCGCCGTCGTCAGCGTCCCGCTGGCACTGACCACGCTACGCGATAATGTGCCGCCCAGCGTGACGCCCGCCGAAGTGCCCGCGCAATCCGGCGCAGTTGCGGGACAAGCGGCCTGCGCGGAAGAACCTTGCGGCAACGTCGCCGCGACCGCGCCTGTGACGGAAAGTCCGCCGGCCGACGCTTCGGACACGGCCGAAACGCCATCGCTGGCTCGTTCGGCGCAATCGACCGATGCTGCGCAGACTCCGGCAGCAGGAACGACTACTACCGCGAACGAGCTGAAGGCTCAGGGAGGCTCCCGCTCCGGTGATCGCGGTGACTGCCCCGGCGCCAGCCTGCGCCTCCGCCTCCGCCTCCTCCGCCACCTCCAGCGCCGGCAAGTCGAGCAGTTCGCGGAAGAAGCGACGGCCGATAGCATTGTCGTAACGGGCTCCCGCGTTTCGCAATCGAACCTGGCCAAGCGAGGTGATGCCGGCTCAGTCGCACAGCGGGCGGAAAATTCCGGCAATGAGGCTTACGGCGCGTTCCTGGAGCGCTTGCAGTCGGCGTTACGGGCGAACGACCGCGGAGCAGTGACGGCGCTCGTAGCCTTGCCCTTGCGGGTGAATATCGACGGCGCAGACCGTTACCTACCGCTCGGCTAGCGAAGTCGAACGCGACTTCGATCGGATCTTTCACGCTGCGGGTGAGGCAGTCGGTCCTCAACCAGCGGCTGGAGACCTTGAGAAGCCGAGGAAGCAGAATGAAGGGCACGAGCAGGTTATGGTTTGGGCAATCGTCGCCCAACGGCCAGGTCCGCATTCGGGAAGTGACGCCCTAGATAGGCCAGGAATGGTCGCGCCCGCAATCAGATGACGCATCGGCAGGGTCGTCAAAACAGCTAGGTCGGTCACACGTCGAACCGGCTGTTTCGATGCACGTACCTGTCTCGTTGTCGCGTCGCCAACGTGCCCCGCCGAACCATATGGCTGACATCAGCACGGCCGTGCCGACTATTGCCATCATGAGCGCATATTCGGCATTCGACGTGCCGCCGGTTTCGCGGATCAGTCTACGCAGGGTTTGCATGTCGAACCCAGCACCTGACAATTTGGACCCGCTGCCCATAGTTCCTTTCTTCGTCTGGCACCAGCGTTCCTCGCCATTGCGACGACGGCGGTGCGAACACTCGCCTGATGCCGAACACTCGTTTCATCATGGCCTAGCGACCCGCACTCTTGGTGTGCCGCTTGGGCTTCGGGCGCAAGTGGGGCTTCGGAGGACGATTGGCATTTTGTGCCGCCGGGACGGCGCGCGGCGGCGCCGGTTCGATGACCAGGCCCTCGTCTTCGGGTGCAATGACCGCACGGCGCAGCGCCTTCAGGAATCCTGGCGTCGCGCGCTGCGTCACTTCGAAGTAGCTCTCATTCGCTGCGACCCGGATCGCGCCGATGTCGTTGCGGCTGACATGTCCGTATCGGCAGATCAGCGGCAACAGCCAGCGGGGGTCGGCATTGTGGCGGCGACCGGCGTTGATCCTGAACCAGGTCGAGCCCTCGAAACCTGCCCGAGGACCATCGATGCGCTCTTCCCTGCCACCGGAGGCGAGAATGTCCTCGGGTGCCGGTAGATCGGTGCGCAGGGACCTGACGAGCGCGGACGCGATCGCTTCCGGCGAAAGTTGCGACATCAGTTCCTGGGCGAGTGCGCGATCGTCTTCGTCGGCATCAACCGGCGCGGAGAGCGTCTCCAGCAGCCGCTCCCGGTCCTTCGAGCGGATCTGCTCGGGCGTAGGCGCGTCGATCCATTCGGCGTCGATGCGGGCGTTTCGAAGCATCGATTCCACGACCCGGCGTCGGCGGAAGGGGACGATGAGCACGGCGATGCCCTTGCGTCCGGCCCGGCCGGTCCTGCCCGATCGATGCTGAAGGGCCTCGGCGTCGCGCGGAAGCTCGACGTGGATGACGAGTGAGACCGAGGGCAGGTCCAGGCCGCGGGCGGCGACATCGGTTGCGACGCAGACGCGCGCGCGCTTGTCGCGCAGGCTCTGCAGCGCGCTGTTGCGCTCGTTCTGGCTGTGCTCGCCGGAGAGGGCAACGGCGTGAAAGCCGCGCTCGGTCAGGCTGGCGTGCAGGCGCCGAACCGCTTCACGGGTGGCGCAGAACAGGATCGCGGTTTCGGCTTCGTGGAGGCGCAGGAGGTTGACCACGACATGCTCGATGTCGGTCGGGGAGACGGCGACGGCCTGGTAGGCGATATCCGCATGCGCCTCGCGCTCGCCGATGGTTTCGATGCGCAGCGCGTCCTTCTGGTAGCGCTTTGCCATGGCGACGATCGGGCGCGGCATGGTGGCGGAAAAGAGCAGGGTGCGGCGCTCGTCGGGTGTCGCGTCGAGGATTTCCTCGAGCTCTTCGCGAAAGCCCATGTCGAGCATCTCGTCGGCCTCGTCGAGGACGACGACCCGCAGGGCGGACAGGTCGAGGGCGCCGCGTTCCAGATGGTCACGCAGGCGTCCCGGCGTTCCGACCACGATATGCGCTCCGCCGTGCAAGGCGCGGCGCTCCTTCATCGGGTCCATGCCGCCGACGCAGGTGACGACGCGGGCTCCGGCAGAGGCGTAGAGCCACTCCAGTTCCTTGCTCACCTGGATCGCCAGCTCGCGGGTCGGCGCGATCACCAGTCCGAGCGGCTCGCGCGACCAAGGTACGCGGTCGCCCTCGATCAATTGATGGGCGATCGCCAGACCGAAGGCCACGGTCTTGCCCGAACCGGTCTTGGCCGAGACGATGAGGTCGCGGTCGTCGGCGCCTTCCTTGATGACCTCCGATTGGACCGAGGTCAGCGTGTCGTAGCCGCGCGCGGCCAAAGCCTCCGCAAGGGGGGCGTGGATTCTCGAATGTTGCATGGCGTCAGCGCCTACTCGCGATTGGGGCGAAGGGGTAGACTGTTCTGATCAGAGAGCCTGCGCCGCAGCATGCGCGCTCGCCCATGCCCATTGAAAATTATAGCCGCCCAGCCAGCCGGTGACGTCGACCGCCTCGCCGATGGCGTAGAGGCCGGGGACGCGCTTCGATTCCATGGTCTGCGAAGACAATTCAGCGGTGCTGATGCCGCCGATGGTGACTTCCGCCTTGGCGAACCCCTCGCTCCCGTTCGGAAGGAACGTCCAGGCTTTCAGCCGGAGTTCTGCCTCATCGAGCAGCCGATCCGAAATGTTGGCCAGCTCGGATCCGAGCGCCAATTGATCGGCAAGCGTCTCCGCAAGGCGTTCGGGCAGCGACCGGCCGAGCAATCGCCGAAGCGTGGTGCGGGGCTCCTCGCGCTTCGATTGCAGCAGCCAGCCTTTCGCGAGGTCGGGCAGGAAGTCGATCGCTACCGGTTCGCCGTGCCGCCAATAGGAAGACACCTGAAGGATGGCCGGACCCGAAAGCCCGCGATGGGTGAACAGCGCCGCTTCGCGGAACCGTCCCTTGCCGGCCCGCGCAACGACCTCGGCCGACACGCCCGACAGCGTCGTGAACAGGGCCTGGTCGCCGGAAAGCGTGAGCGGCACGAGCGCGGGCCGCGGCTCGACGATCTTGAGGCCGAAGCGGCGTGCGACGTCGTAGGCGAAGCTGGTCGCTCCGAGCTTCGGGATCGACAGTCCGCCGGTTGCGAGCACCAGCGCCGGCGCCTGGGCCGAAGCGCCGCCGAAGCCGACGTGGAACGCGCCGTCTCGATGCTCGACCGTTGCCGAATGGCCGAAGGCCGTCTCAACCGCCCCGGCCGAGCATTCGTCGAGCAGCATGTCGACGATTTGCCTCGATGGACCATCGCAGAAGAGCTGGCCGAGCGTCTTCTCGTGCCAGGCAATCCCGTGCCGATCGACCATTGCAATGAATTGGGCCGGAGTGAAGCGGCTCAGCGCCGACTTGGCGAAGTGAGGGTTGGCGGACAGGAAGTTGTCGGCCGTGGCGCCGGTGTTCGTGAAATTGCAGCGGCCGCCGCCCGAAATCAGGATCTTGCGTCCGGGCTTCTCCGAGTGATCGATGAGCAGAACCCGGCGACCGCGCTGGCCCGCAAGCGCCGCGCAGAACAGCCCGGCTGCCCCGGCACCGATGATGATAGCGTCGAAGGCGCGGGATTTCTGCACAGCGGCGCCCTAGCTCCTCGAGCAGAGCGTGACGACGGTCTTGTGCGATCTAGGTGCAATGACCCGAAGCCCGAGCGGAAGCAAAGGCGACCGCCCTCAGGTTCAAGTGACGACGGGACTTAGCCCGTAGCCGTCACTTGCTTAGTTTCAGTGGAAGTATGGGTCATTAGTTGGAGCACCAGGACATAGATGCCAACGGCCAAAAGTCCGCCAGCGATCCCATCAACGGCGTAATGCCAGCCGAGGGAGACCGACAAAGCCGTAATGAGGGCGCTCAAGGCAATTGTTGGGATCCTCCACCGCGGTGCGAATATCCAGATTGCGAGGACCGCCCATGCCGTCGTCGCAATATGGAGGGATGGCATCGCAGAGATGCCCGAACCGCCAACGATCCCTCGCGTCGAGTACTGGCGCCACAGGAAATTGATCGCTTGCTGTGTTCGAGGCTCATTGAACATGCCATCGAACCGATCTCCATAGCCGAGGGCTGAGTAAAAGATGGGGCCTCCCGCCGGCAGCAGAATGTGAACTAAAGGACCGGCGATCGACCACAGGAGGAAATAGGTCAGCATCAAAGCCGACTTCCGTTGGGAGCGCGGGCTGCCACAGAGTGAGAAGAAGCGCCGCTATCAACAGCGCGAACCATCCTCGGTGGTAGAAGAGCGCCAGCGGCGTCGTATTGAGCCACGTCAGAAAGCGAGCCGGATCCCCAAAGAAAAGGGCAGAGTCGATATCTGCAAGCAGGGGGTCGGCACCGAACGGAACGTAGTAGTTGAGGAGCGGCTTCGCGAGCAGAAAGGCGATCATGTTGAGGCCGGCAAGAAAGGTGAGCGCCGCAACAGAACCAATGCGCTTACGATTCCGAGAGAGAAAGGTCAGTGAGACACGGATCGGTCCCTCGACACCCCGGAACATCATTGAGAAGATGGCGACAATAATCATCGCCAACACGATCGCTATTGCGCATCCAATCCATACGGCAATCAGTAAAGTCGTACCGAGCGAAGCTGACCAATCAGGCGTCAACGACAGCGCAATGAACCCAAGCACGACGGTTAGGCCGATAGCCGCTAGCACCCAGCCTTCCCGCATGATCCCCCCGACCCGAGCAAGCGCAGCCTAGCGTAACATCAGGCGCCAGGCACGATCAATTCATCCATCTACAATGGGGAGGTTCCCAAATTATTTCACGTCGTTGGTCGAGGCTGGAGGCTCTGGTCGTCAGGGCGCTCCCGAAGGCCGAACGCACAAATCGGCTCCAATTTCAAAATTGTCGTCGATGCGGAGATCTTTTCGTAAACTTTTGAGCAAGGGCTCGCTGTCGATGCCATGGCGCGTCTCGAGCACCGCCTCGCCGACCCGGTGGTGCTCCATTGATGTGGTTCGTACTAGCGGCTGGGAAGCCGCCGATGCCGTCTAGCTTGTGAAAACGACAGCGGTCCGGCAGCAAGGCTATCGCCCGGTTGCAGGTGCAGGCGTTTCTTCTAGTCTTGGAGCAGTGAGCGGCGCGTGTTGAGTTCTCGAACTGAAGAACATTCGGAAGGCCTTCGGCTCGACCCCGGTTCTCGACGACGTTTCGCTGGATCTCCAGGCACGTGAGTTCGTCGCTTTCCTAGGTCCGTCCGGGTCGGGCAAATCGACGCTCCTCAGGATCATTGCCGGTCTGGAGGAAAGCGATGCGGGGGAGGTCTGGCTGGACGGGCGGCGGATCGACACCTTGCCTCCCGGCGACCGCGGCGTGGCAATGGTTTTCCAGCATTACGCGCTCTACCCGCACATGACGGTTCGCGGAAATATGGCGTTCGGCCTCAAGAACGCTCGCGTTCCGCGCGAGGAGATCGCGACTCTGATCGACGACGCAGCGCGCGTGCTCGAGATTAGCGAATTGTTGGACCGCAAACCTGATCAGTTATCGGGTGGACAGCGACAGCGTGTGGCGATTGGCCGCGCCATCGTTAAGAGGCCGAAGCTGTTCCTGCTCGATGAGCCGCTGTCGAACCTCGACGCGGCATTGCGCCTGCGGACGCGGGTCGAGTTGGCGCAGATGCGCCAGCGGGTGGATGCGGCGATGATCATGGTCACCCACGATCAGGCGGAAGCGATGACGCTCGCGGACCGCATCGTGGTGTTCAACGATCGGAAGATTCAGCAGGTCGCGTCGCCGGTCGAAATCTACAGTCGGCCAGCGAACATATTCGTCGCCCGCTTCGTCGGATCGCCGGCCATGACGATCGCTCCTGTCGAAAGGGTGGACGACAGCGAATTGGCAAAGGTGAGACTAGGCGACGGCACCGTAGTGCAGACAAGCGTTCCACGCGATGGGCTACCGCCGAAGGAAATCTCCATTGGCCTGCGTCCAGAACATGTCCGCGTCGCCAAAGACGGCGGAGCGGACACGAACGCTACGGTGGAACTTGTCGAACGCCTTGGCGAACGGTCGATCATCTATGGGCGCCTCAAGGATGGCCTGGAGATCACGGCCGAGGACATCGGCATGACCGACATAAAGGTTGGCGACGAGGTGCCGCTGAAGATCGAAGCCGAGTGCGCGCATCTCTTCGGACCCGACGGGACCGGTTACCACCGGAAGGACGCATGACTTCCGCGCGGCGATGGGACGGGCTGCTGTTCGTGGCCCCCTTCCTGTTCGTCTACAGCCTCATCCTGATCTTTCCACTGCTGCGCGGCCTGTGGCTCAGCTTTCACCGCATCGAATTGTTCGGGGACGGCCAGTTCATCGGTCTCGGCAATTATTCACGACTGCTCGCGGACCCGATCTTTCAGCAGTCGCTGGTCAACACGTTTATGGTCACTCTGATGATTGTGCCGCCGTTGACGGTCATCGCGCTGGCGCTCGCGCTGGCACTGAACCGCGCTGGGCGAGGTATCGCGTTCATGCGTGGCATCTTCTTCTCTTCCGCGGTGCTTTCGGTGACGATCGTCACCCTGATCTGGCGGTTCGTCCTCGCACCCGATGCGGGCTTACTCGGCGAGGTCTGGCAGGCGGCGGGCTGGCAGCCCTTGCCGTTCCTGAGCGACGTTCACCTCGCCCTTCCGGCGTTGGCGATCACCACCATCTGGTGGTCGGTCGGCTTCCCGATGCTGCTGTTCTTGGCGGGGCTCCAGCAAATTCCACGCGAAATGTACGAGGCGGCGGCGCTCGACCGGGCGGACTCCTGGACCACCTTCTGGCGGATCACTTTGCCAGGGTTGCGGCGAACGGTGATCCTTGTGGTGATGCTGCAGACCGCCGCGCAGCTGCAGATGTTCGGACAGTCGCAGTTGCTAACTGCCGGCGGGCCGAGCGGAGCATCGCGCACGGCTGTGCTCTTCCTGTTCGAAAGTGCTTTCGGACGTTGGGAGCTCGGCTACGCGAGCGCTGCCGCCGAGGTGCTGTTCCTGCTCATCCTCGCGGTCACCCTCACGCAATATTGGGCGACCAGCCGGGCGGAGCCGCGACGTGGCTAGCGCGGTGCGCCAAGGCAAGCTGACGATCGGCGGCTACGTCGCGCTGACGATCGGCGCGCTGATCATGGTCGCGCCCCTGCTCTGGACGCTTCTCCTCTCTCTCAAGAGCAATGCCGACCTCGTGGGGAATAGCGGCGCCGCCTTTCACGGGCCTTACACCTACGAGAATTACGTCGCGATCTTCGGCAACGCCTCGACGATGCGATGGCTGCTCAACAGTGTTATCGTGTCGCTTTGCACGACGACCGGCGTGCTGATCCTGGCAAGCCTCGCGGGGTTCGGCTTCGCGCGGCTCGAATTCCCCTTTCGGCGAACCCTTTTCATCTTCGTCCTGCTGGGCCTCGCAATTCCTAGCCAGGCCGTCATTCTGCCGCAGCATCAGCTCTTCGCCTGGCTCGGCCTGCACAACAGTTACCCCGGCTTAGTGCTGCCTGGCCTCGTCGCGCCGTTCGGGGTTTTCTTCATGACCACCTACATGCGAGCTATCCCCCTCGAGCTGGACGAGGCGGCATTGCTCGACGGCGCGTCGCGCTGGACGATCTTCTGGAAGGTCATCCTGCCGCAGACGATCCCCGCGCAATCGACGCTGGCGGTCTTCACCTTTCTCGGCACGTGGAACGATTATTGGTGGCCTTTGATCTCCGCGACGCGCAGCGACATGTACACGCTGACGGTGGGCTTGGCCGCAAGCCAGATGAACTATGCGCAGACCAGCGGGCTGGGCTTCCTCATGGCGCAGGCGGTGTTCGCTTCGATTCCGATCTTCATCGTCTACATCGTGTTCCAGAAGCAGATCGTCCGGGCGATGGCCGGAGCGGCGATCAAATGATGCGCTTCCTGCTTGCATTCCTGGCTGTCCTTGGCCTCGCGAGCTGCAGCAAGGACGACGGCAAGACGCATATCTACCTGCAGCGCTTCTTCGGCGAGTGCGGCGCGGAATATGGCGGGACGACCGACGTCGCCAAAGCGGAAGGGGAGTGCGGGATCATGACCGCGCTCATCAACCGCTTCAACGCGGAGAACCCCGACATTCGGGTCGACGTCAATGTCGTCGCCTGGCCCGGCTACCCGCAGCTCGCGGCGCAGATGGCTGCGCGTGATCCGCCCGACCTCGTGACGATGCATACCGGAGTGATTTCCGATTATGCCGCGAACGATTTGGTTGAGCCGGTCGAACCCTACCTCAAGCAGGCGGGCATCAGCCCCAACGACTTCACAGATGCGAGCCTTCTTGCGACGACCATAAACGGTCGCATCTACGGCCTGCCTTGGGACACGCATGGCGGACTGTTCCACGTCAACACCGCCTTGTTCGAGAAGGCAGGACTGATGCGCGGGGGCCAGACCGATCCTGCCCAACTCAGCGGAAGAACTTTTGGCGCACGCCCGCCAATTCAAGCAACGCACGGGCAAGCCCTATCTCATCCAGAGCAATGTCGGCGACACGGCCTATGCCGCGCGCAATCAGTACACATACATGATGGCGCTTGGCGCGCAGCTCTTCCCGATCCACGGCACATACGCTTGCAGACGCCGGAAGGCCGCAAGGTCGCGGAATTCTTCAAGCGCATCAATCAGGAGCGTCTTGGGACCCAGAACATGGACACGCCGGCGGCGATCGCCGCGTTCGTGAGCGGCGAGGGCGGCATCTACCCGACGGGCACGTGGATGATCGGCTCCTTCCAGCAGGAATCCGTCACGCCCGGACGGCCGCTGTACCAGAGCTACGCCGTCTTCCCCTATCCGCGGCTGTGGGGTGAGCGCGTCGAATATGTCAGCGGCCACAGCTGGGTCGTCCCGAAGCGCGAGCGCAATCCCAAGGCAGCGCGAGCGCCATCGCCCGCTTCTTCCGCTTCATGGCCGACCATAATTTCGACTGGGCGCGGACCGGCCATCTGCCCGCGTTCAAGGCGGTCCTGGCCGACCCGCGCTTCCGCAGCCTTCCGCATCGCGGACGACATTGCCCTGCTGGCCGAGATCGGACGCCCACTGCCCGGCTACGTCCGGCGACAGAATGCGATCGAAGGCATTGTCGGCGAAGAAATGGTCGCGGGCTTCACCGGACAGAAGCCAATCGACGTCGCGCTGAAGCAGGCCGAAGACGCGGACGAATACGTTGTTCGGTGAGTTGAACTAGGCTTAGGCCGCAGCGGCTACGCGCTTGCAGGCGTCGGCGATGAAGTCGCCGTGTGTCGGCATATGCTCGGCCATGGCGCGATAGCTCACTTTCATCTTGTCCAGCGCGTCCGCGAACAGCTTCGCATCGACGCCGTCGGCCGCCGGTTCGTGCTCCTCGGGCACGATGCCCTGTCCAAGTAGTACCGCGACCCAGCTAGCGGTCCCGAAGAGCTCGTAGGATTCGCGGAACAGCGCGTCCCTTCGAGCGCCACAGCTCGAGCTTGCGACCGAGGCTTTCCGGCACATCCATCGTCCGGCAATGATTCCAGAACTCGGAATCTGTCGCGCTGCGTCGCCTTGTAATGCAGGATGATGAAGTCGCGCGCGTCCTCGTACACTTCGCGCATCTGGCGATTATATTCGTCTCGCTCGACCGCGTTGAAGTGCGTGTCCGGGAACAACGCGAGCAGCTTCACGATCCCGCTTTGGATGAGATGGATGCTTGTCGATTCCAGCGGTTCCACGAAACCGCTCGACAGCCCAAGCGAGACCACGTTGGCATTCCAGGCAAGCCGCCTCCGCCCGGCCGTGAACGACAGGCGGCGCGGGTCGGCCAAGGTTTCACCTTCCAGGTTGGCAAGCAGCTCGGCTTCTGCGTCTCCGTCGGCCTGATGAGCGCTCGAGTAGACGAGACCGTTGCCCATCCGGTGCTGTAACGGGATGCGCCACTGCCAGCCCGAACGTGCGCGCAGTCGACCGGGTGAAGGGGTCAGGCTGCCCGGAATAGCTAGTAGGCACTGCGAGTGCTCGGTCGCACGGCAACCACTGGGTCCAGCTCTCGTAACCCGAACTCAGCTTCTCCTCGATCAGCAGCCCGCGGAATCCAGAGCAATCGATGAACAGGTCGCCAGTTAAATGGGTGCCGTCCGCCATTTGCACCGAGCAGCACGTGGCCGGTGGATGGGTCGAGTTGCGCATCGACGATTTTGCCTTCCACCCGTCGGACGCCCTGCCGCTCCGCGAGCCCACGCAGGAATTTGGCATAGAGCCCGGCATCGAAATGGAAGGCATAAGCGAGCTGCGAGAGGGGCAGGGGTGCGTCGGGCGCTGGCCGTGCAAAGCGGCCGAGGCTTGCGGCCACGGCGCTCATCGACCAGCGCGAAATGTCATCCAGCGGCCTGCGCTTGAGCTCACGCAGATAGAGCTGGTGGAAGTGCACACCCCGAAAGTCTTGGCCGTGACAGCCGAACGGATGGAAGTAACTCTCGCCGGGTGCGCCCCAGCCGACGAATTCGATGCCAAGCTTAAACGTCGCCTTGGTCGCGGCGAGGAATTCATCCTCGTTGATCCCCAGCATCTTGTTGTAGGCGAGGATCGGCGGAATCGTTGCCTCGCCCACGCCGACGGTGCCGATCTCATCGGACTCCACAAGCGTGATGCTCGGTCGAGCGGTCGAGCAGGCGAACCATCGCCGCGGCGGCCATCCAGCCCGCCGTGCCGCCGCCGACAATGACGATGTTCCGGATCTTGTGATCGTCCACGGCGCAGTCCTCGCACCACACCGCAGTCGCATGCAACGCTGATTGTAATTTGCCTTGCCGGTATGATCTCGCCCAACCGGATTAACTTAAGTTGTAGCCGATTGGGCAGCATGACCGATGAATCGACACGCTGTGCGAAGGACGGCTTGTAAGCCCCATGGCACCGTTACATAAAAGCAATGTTCCGCTGCAGGGAGAGCGGGTTGGAACAGGGGAGAGATATGCGGCGTACAAGCACCATTCTATGGTCGACCTCGGCCATGGCCTTCGCACTTTGCGCGACACCGGCTTTTGGACAGGATCAGAGCGGCCCGGCGACGCCGCCGGATCCCACAGTAGAGGCGCAGGAGCAGCCCGCCGATCCGGAGGCTGGCTCGCCACAAACCGACGACTCGGTGCAGACGGCAGCCGGCGCGGACCAGAGTGCAAGCGATGGCGATGCCATCGTGGTGACCGGACTTCGCCGGTCGCTGCAATCGTCCCAAAATATCAAGCGCAACAGCGACCAGATCGTCGACGCGATCGTCGCTGAGGACATTGGTAAGCTGCCAGATACCACCGTGTCGGACACGGCTGCGCGCATTCCTGGGATTCAGGTCGAACGGTCCGGTGGCGAAGCGAGCCGCGTGCTTCTGCGCGGTCTCGATCGCAGCTACTATACGACGACCTACAACGGTCGCGAGATCTTCACCGCTGAGACCCGCTCGGTTGCCCTGCAGGATTTCCCGGCGGGCGCGATCTCCGCCGTCGAGGTGTTCAAGACCTCCACTGCCAACCTCGTCGAGCCGGGTCTCGCCGGACTCATCAACGTGCGGTCACGCAGGCCGTTCGACTTCAGCGGCTTCGAGGTCGCCGGCTCGGTCTGGGCCAATTATCCGAAGCAATCGCACGACTTGAAGCCAAATGCGCAGCTGTTGCTGACGAACCGCTGGGATGTCGGAGGAGGCGAAGTCGGCGCGCTGATCAACTTCTCTTACACGCGTCTCCACTATCAAGAACTCGATCCGCCGCCATGGCTTCTTCATTGCCGATCTCGCCGGTGGCCGTTCGCCCGACTGGCCCGAAATCCAGTATGCGGAGGCTGACCGCTGGCGGCCGTCGATCAACGGTGCGCTCCAATGGCGTCCGTCGCCGGACCTTGAGCTTTACGCGGAAGGCCTTTGGCAAGGCTATCGGGAGGAAAGACACTGATCGCCTTTGGCAGCAGCCACTTTGGGGCGGTTCCAATTACTCGAACATCGTCATCGAAGACGGCAACGTCATCAGCGGGACTGTGACCAACCCGGCCAGCTGCTGCAACGGCGACTATCAGACCCAGGGCTTCCAAGGGGCCACCAAGCGGAAGACGGATACGTATCAGTTCGCCGTCGGCGGTCGTTACGATGCCGGGCCGCTGCGCATTACCGCGGACCTGGCGCGGACCGACAGCACCTTCAAGCTGCGCGCAGAGAGCGTCGATTACGGAATCAACAACGAAAATTTCACGGTGAACTGGTTCACCGGCCGACCCGGTGGGGACGGGCCCACGCTCGAAGTCGTCGGCCTCGATTTCAGTGATCCGGCGAACTACAATTATCGCGGCTTCTTCGAACGCTACCTGGTCGCGGATGGTGACGACTGGCAGGCGCGCCTGGATGCGGAATACGAGCCGGGGCTGAGCTGGCTGCCGAACATCCAGGCCGGCGTGCGCTACACCGATCGCGATGCAGGCCGATCCGACGGCGAACGCTATTGGAATGCCAACAATCGGGGCCAGTTCAACATCCTGATCAGCCAGGTACCGCTGGACTACTCACTATTCCAGTCCGCCTTCCGTGGCGACGATAACAGGCCGAACTCCGACCACTTGGCTCGCGCCGTCCTTCAACAGCGTGTGGGACAACCTGAGCGCCCTTCGGCAATTCAACGTCGACCAGGGCATCCCGCTCGATGGCAATCCGAACCGGTCGCAGAACAACGACGATGGCCCGCCGGAGCCGGTACCGACGCGCGACTTCAGCATCAATGAGAAGACGCTTGCCGGCTACGCCCAGCTGAAGTTCGATTTCGAGGGTTCACTCCCGGTCGACGGCCTCCTCGGCGTGCGCGTGGTGCGAACTAAAGATCGGATCGACGGATTTCAGCGCTTCCCCGACGAGAGCACACCGAACCCGGACGACGTCGTTTTCGAGCCGCTGAGTTCCGAGAGGAGCCGCACCGACTGGCTGCCGAACCTGAACGTCAACGTGCACTTCACGCCCGAGTTCAAGCTTCGCCTGGCGGCGACAAAGACTATTACCCGGCCGTTGTTCGAGCAGCTCAATCCGGGCTTTGCTCTCGGAACGCCGAACTGCACCGATCCAACCAATCCCCAGTGCGAGATCACGGGGTCGGGCGGCAATCCGTTCCTCGATCCACTGCGTTCCAAAAATTACGACGCGAGCCTGGAATATTACTTCTCGCGGGCGGGCTTTGCGTCCTTGGCCGTGTTCCGGCGCGACATGCGTGGCTTCATCGTCACTCGTAGGTTCGATGCCGAGACCGACGAAGCGACCGGGCTACCCGTCCGGATTGACGGTCCGGTGAATACCAACAAAGGCCGTATTCAAGGCTTCGAGGCCCAGGTCAGCACGTTCTTCGATTGGGAGTTCGTGCCGAGTTGGGCGCGCGGTTTCGGCGCGCAGGCGAACGCTACGTACATCGACGCGAAGATCGACTTGCCACTGTTCTGTGCTCCCTCTGCCGAGGATTGCATCCCGGGTCCCGTTGCTGGTCCCAACGCGACAGTTGTCCGGACGCGGATTCAGACGTATCGAAGTGGACCTTCAACCTCGTCGGTATGTACGAGTACGGGCCGATCACCGCTCGACTCTCCTACAACCACCGGACCAGCTATCCAGAAGGCACACTCGATCCGCGCGGCGATTACACGCTGCAAGGTCGCGGAAGGTCGACCGGCCGGCTCGATTGGTCGAGCAGCTACGCGGTGACTGACAATTTCACTGTGTTCTTCGACTGGACGAACATCCTCAACATACCATTCCGGTCGAATATCGTGCGGGTGAACTACGCGAACGGAGAGCCGACCACCCGGGAAGAGTTCCCGATGGTAGTTCGTTACAACGAGTCCGTGATGTCGGGCGGCATTCGCTTCCGCTTTGGCGGGTCGCCGCGTCCGGCGCCGGCAGCAGCTCCGCTGCCGCCGCCGCCTCCTCCGCCTCCGCCACCGCCGGTTGAGGAAACGCTCCCGCCGCCGCCTCCTCCTCCGCCGCCGGCGCCCGAGCGAGGCTAGTTCGGAATATCGAGTTCGAATGGAATGGGGCGGTCCTTCGGGGCCGCCCTACTTTTTCGCGGGAGCCTTCCTTAGCCCTGCCGTCCGTTCCGCCGCTGGTGCGATCGCGGGCAGTACGCCTTCCGGGCGATCCAGATAGAAGTACGCCACGGCCGCAACGTCGTCGCTGCGATAGTAATTGGTCCAGCCGTCGAGCTTCACGTCCCGCAGCGCCTTGCCGCTGGCGAGGAGCGACTCGAAGCCGCCATCTCGGTTGCCGGCATCGACGCTGACCGGAATGAGTGGCGCGCCGGCCTTCATGAATTGCAGAATGTCCGCCTTCGGACCGCCACCCATCTGCTGCATCGAGACCTCGATATCGCGATGGAACCAGAGCGGATCGGGGATGTGGAAGCGGTAGAACGTCCAGCGACCGCCCACGTCCCAATTGGCGATCGGCGCGCCTTGGTAGCGATTGATATACGGCCCCTGACCCCACGCGGTGCCGATATAATCCTCGGTGCCGGTTCCGACGAGCGTCGGGTCGTCGCGGTCGCCGTCGAGCCGAACCTTGACCTCGCCCTCGCCCCACCAGCTCTTTTCGTAGGCGGGATTGGTGAGCACGGTGATGCTTGCGCCGAGAAAGCGTCCGCGGCCGCTGACGGCGGGAAGAATACGAAAATCCTCACCCGGCTTCGTAGCCCGGTCACGGCGCCAGTTCGCATGGAAATAGAGCGCGTCGTCCGGCTGCGTCGGCACCGTCCGATAATTGACGTCGTAGAAGATGTTGACGGGCTTCGCGTTCTCGTTGGTGAGAACGATCCGCGCCGATCGGCGGAAGGGCATCGGCACGTAGGACACGAAGGAGCGGCCTTCGGGGCTCGCGAACAGTGCCGTTTCCATCGGCACCATTTCCCCCGCCCCATGCAGGAAGAAGTCGCCGAACGGCACGGAAATAGCCGGCTTGCTCGCGCCATCCCACCATGCTTCCAGCTTGAGCCCGCGCAGGGTCTCGGGCGAGCGATCGTCGATCGTGATCCAGATGCGGTCGATCGTCCCGGCGCCCTTCACGTCGGACAGAACGTAGGCCTCACCCGGCTGCATTCGGTCCCACGCATGACCCTTGGCGCCCTTGTTCTCTCGTCCGCCCGCGCCCTTGGCCGCGCTACGGTTCTCTGGGCTGGCCCAGCGCGTCTGCTCGTCAGCCTTGTAGCGGTACAGGTCGTCGCCCGCCGGAGCCGCAGCCGCGGCGCAAGAGCGATGGCAAGAAGGCTCAACCTCTTTCCTCCTTCGTCTGCGGCCGCAGGCTCGGACCGATCTGCGGCTTGCCGTCCTTCCAGAACAGCGGCGCGATGTAGAGGTAGCGCTCGCGGGTCCACCGGACGGCAGCCGGAATTCGCCTCCCACGCGTGGAAGGCGATGAAGTGGCGCTGCCCGACCTTGAAAATGGCCGGGTGGCCGGGTCCGCTCAGGCAGCCTGCCTCACGGTCGTTGAAGCTGTTGAGGATCGGGTTTTCCGGCGCGTCCTTGCACGGCCCGAGCGGTCCGGCGCAAGTGGCGTAGCCGGTGGCGTAGCGGGACAGGCGCTCTTTGGGATAATCCCAGCCGTAATAGGCCGCGGAGTAGAACATCTGGTACCCGCCAGGTGATTTCACCATCGCCGGCGCCTCGACCAGCTTCCATTCCCATGGCTGGTCGTCTTGGATCAGCGGAACGGCGTCGCCGACCAGCTTGAGGCCGTCGTCGGACAGGCGCTGGCCCCAGACGATCGACTTCTTGCCCACCGCGTTTCCGTCGCTCTTGTAGTAGAGATAGAGCTTGCCGTCCTCGTCGCGGAACGGATTGGCGTCGATCGTGCCGCCCTCGGACGGCTGGCAGACCAGCGGCTCGGAGCGAACTGATCGACGAAAGGGCCCTTTGGGACTGTCCGCCACGGCTACTCCGATGCATTGCGTGCGCGTGCTCGGGTTGGCGGCCGTGTAATAGAGCAGCCACTTGCCGCCGACCTGCATGACTTCCGGTGCCCAGGTGCGCTCTGTCTTCGCCCACGAACCCAGACGGCGGCAGACCGTCGAGCGGTTTGCCGTCCGGTCCCACCACCGGAGTCCAGCGAACGAGATCGCGGGACGTCAGCATCGGCAGGTTCAGCCCGAAATTGGTCGAGTAGGCGATGTACTCGCCTCGTGCTGGACGATGAAAGGGTCGGGAAAATTGTCGAGGTACACCGGCACGAACGAAGGTTCGGCACTTGCCGGAAGCGCAACAATGGAGATCAAAGCGGCCGCTAAGCGACCCAGGCTACGCGACATGGACATCCGAATCCTCTCGAAGGTGATGTAGCTCGATTTTGCCGTTTCCGAAATCGAGCGACGGTCCATCATTGTTTCGGCAACTCGTTCCGTTATCCTCGCAAGCAAATGACCTTACGCAGCTCACTGATCGGCTTACTGGCGTTTGCCCTTTGCTTTGGATGCACCCCGGAGAGGCTCCCACAGCCTCTGGTTTCGGGTCAGGTCAACCCCGTCCTCGACGCCGACTTCCCCGACCCGGCGGTGCTCCGCGCCTCCGACGGCTTCTACTACGCCTACGCGACCCAGACCGAGCGGGATGGCAAATGGTTGAACATCCAGGTCGCGCGTTCGGCGGACCTGATGAAGTGGGAGCACCTTGGCGACGCTCTGCCGGCAAAGCCGGGATGGGCGAGCAAAACCCAGGACTTCTGGGCGCCACATGTGCACCAGGTCGATGGACGCTACTTCCTTTACTACTCCGCCAAGCCCGATGTCGCACTGACGGATGACAAGCGCGGGCTTTGCCTTGCCGTTGCCACTGCGCGCTCGCCGGTCGGGCCCTTCGTGGACATGGGCAAGCCGCTCCAGTGCGGCGACAGCTTCGTCAACATTGATCCGATGGCCTTCGACGATCCCCAGACTGGCAAGAGGTTGCTTTATTGGGGTTCCGGATTTCAGCCCATCAAGGTGCAGGAACTGTCGTCGGACCGCATTTCATTTGAGGCCGGCACCGAACCGATTGACCTGTTGCCGACGATCAAGTCCGACGATCCCGACGAATATCAAAAGCTGGTGGAAGGCGCCTGGGTTACCCGCCGTGATGGCTGGTATTACCTCTTTTATTCGGGCGACAATTGCTGCGGCCCGAAGGCTCATTATGCGGTCCTCGTTGCGCGCTCTCGCTCAGCAACGGGGCCGTTCGAGAACGCGCCGGACAAGGTCATCTTGGAAAAGGATGCCAGATGGAACGCGCCGGGTCACAACTCGGTGGCGACCGATGACCGTGGACAGGATTGGATGGTCTACCACGCAGTGGACGTGCGGCGGCCGAGATCCAAACCGACTGACGAGGTGAACACGCGCCGCGTGATGCTCATCGACCGTATCGAATGGCGTAACGGCTGGCCATTTGTTCCACGGAAGGAGGCTGGTGCGAGGTGACGATCCTGTTTGATAGACGTACCGCAGTCGGTGGCCTGGGAGCCGCCGCCGTGGCAGCTGCTGCAGGGGCTCAGCTGGTTGGTAATCGGCCCGGCAGGAAGCTCGGCTACGCCATCGTTGGCCTGGGCTATTACGCGACGCGGATGATCATGCCGCAGTTTGCGAACTGCGCGCATTCACGGCTGACGGCGCTGGTCAGCGGCACGCCATCGAAGCTGGAGCAATATGGGTCGGAGTATAAGATTCCGGCCGGGTCGCGATACAGCTACGCCGACTTCGACCGCATTCGCGACAATCCGGACGTCGACATCGTCTACGTCGTGCTGCCCAACTCGATGCACGCGCGAATATACGATCCGCGCGGCGCGGGCGGGCAAGCATGTGCTGTGCGAAAAGCCGATGGCCGTCTCCTCCGCCGAATGCGAGACGATGATCGCGGCGTGCCGCGCTGCGGGGCGGAAGCTGATGATTGGCTATCGAAGCCATTTCCAGCCGCACAACATCCACGCCATGCGCCTTGCCCGCGAAGGTGCGATCGGGAAGCGGCGAGTTGTCCAGTCGGAGCACGGATTTCCGATCAACAACCCGGCGCAATGGCGCCTCGACCGCGAGCTCTCGGGCGGCGGGTCGATGATGGATATCGGCATCTACAGCGTCCAGGCGCTTCGCTACATGGCGGGCGAGGAGCCGATCTCGGTGACGGCGACCGAGAATACCGACCGCAACGATCCGCGTTTCCGGGAGGTCGAGGACCGCATCGCCTGGAACTTCCTTTACCCGTCCGGCCTCATCGGCCAGGGTTTTTCGTCCTACAGCTCGAATCACAATCATATCCGCCTTACCGGCGACAATGGCTGGATCGATCTTGAGCCGGGCACGAGCTACGATGGGCAGCATATGCGGGTGCGCCGCGGCTGGGACGATCCGCAGGATGTCACCCCGCCGAAAGGCCCGGGAGCCAATCAGTTCGCCGCACAGCTCGACCATCTCGCGATCTCGATCCTCGAAAATCGTGAGCCGATGGCTGGGGGCGGAGAGGGGCTTCAGGACCTCAGGCTGATCGAAGCGATCTACCGGTCCGCGAAAGAAGGCCGCACCGTTACGCTCTAGTGCTTGCCGTCATGAGTGGGAGCGCTAACAATGAGCGCGGGGAGAGTAGACATGATGGCAGTTTCGCGTCGCGGATTCATTGCACAGGGAAGCGCGCTGGCAGCCGGGGCGGTGATCGCCGGGCCGGCGACAGCGGCGCGGCTTCGCTTCCCACCGGGCATCCAGCTGTGGGCCGTCAAGGATGACATGGCGCGGGATCCGGAAGGAACGCTGCTTGCTCTCGGGAAGATGGGATACAAGCGCGTCGAGGCCGCCGGCTGGTACGGGCGCACGCCCCAGCAATATCGGACGATGGTGAAGGCGGCAGGGCTCGATTGCGTTTCGGCGCATTACGGCCTCAAGGACCTCATCGACGATACCGAGGGACGTCTGGCCTTCGCCCGGGACGTCGGATGCAAATATGTCGTGGCGTCCTCGCCCGCAGTGCCCAAGCCGCTCGACCCTGCCAAGCCGTGGCCGATCGCCGTGGCGGAGGCCATGAACCTCGAAGCGTGGCGGTCCAACGCCGCTGCAATGGAAACGATCGGCAAGCGCGCCCGCAAGCTGGGCCTCCGCTTCGGCTACCATAATCATTCGGCCGAACTGCTCGACTACGAAGGCGTCATGCCGCTGGCCGAGATCGTTCGGATGACGAACCCCAAGCATGTCGCGCTGGAACTGGACATCGGCTGGGTCGCCGCCGCCGGCTACGACCCGGTGACGATCATCAAGCGCTTCGCACCGCGAATCGAGCTCTTGCATATCAAGGATCAGCTCAGCCCGGTCCGTGAGCCAGGCAAGATGATCGCCGACGACCGTACGACCGTGATCGGGCAGGGCACGATCGACTGGAAGGCTACATTCCGGGCGCTGCGCGGGTCGCCCGTCCATTCCTACTTCGTGGAGCAGGAGGATCCGTTCACGGAGCCGGCGCTCGATGCCGCGCGGAAGAGCCTGGCGTATATGCGGACGCTGTCCATCTGATGCTCGTCGCCGATCCCGTTCGATATGCGATGATCGGTGGCGGCGAGGGTGCCTTCATCGGTCCCGTGCACCGAATTGCCGCAGCCATAGCCGGCAATTGCGAGCTCGTCGCTGGAGCGCTCAGCAGCGATCCGGACAAGGCGCGGCGGTCGGGCGCGGCGATCGGGCTCGCGGCGGACCGCAGCTACGCCAGCTGGCAGGAATTGCTGGACGGCGAGCGCGGGCGGCCGGACGGCGCCGAGTTCGTCGCCATCGTCACGCCCAATCATGTCCATGCACCCGCCGCCATCGCCGCACTCGAAGCGGGCTTCCCGGTGCTGTGCGACAAGCCGCTGACCGACACGCTCGACGCCGCGCTGGAGATCGCCGCGGCTGCCGAGCGGACCGGCGGCCTGCTCGGAGTGACCCACACCTACACCGGCTATCCGATGGTCCGGCAGGCGCGCGAGCTGGTGACGAGCGGGCAGTTCGGCGCGGTCCGCAGGGTCGCGGTGAAGTACACGCAGGGCTGGCTGGCGCAAGGCCGAGGACGGCGTCGGACAAGCAGGCCGAATGGCGCATCGACCCGAAGCGGTCGGGCCTTGCCGGGGCGTTCGGCGACATCGGCACCCACGCCTTCAACCTGGTCGAGTTCATCACCGGCGAGCGGATGACGCGGATCTGCGCCGAACTTCGCGCGGCGGTGCCAGGGCGCCAGCTCGACGATGACGGCGCGGCGCATGTTCCACCTGTCGGGCGGTGGACGCGGCACGCTGGTCGCCAGCCAGATCTGCACCGGCGATGCCAACGGCCTCGCGATCTCGATCTGGTGCGAGGAGGCCGGGCTGCACTGGCAGCAGGAGCAGCCCAACACGTCTGCGGGTCGGCCGCCGCGGCGGCCCGGACGAGATCTGGACCCCGGGCGGCGACCGCGATATCTCGGCGATGCGGCGATGCGCGGTCACGCGCCTGCCGTCCGGCCATCCCGAGGGCTATCTCGAGGCCTTCGCCAATATCTATCGCGACTTCGCCGATGCCGTCCGCGGGCAACGCGCCCGCGCAGCCCGGCTACGCCAGCCATGGCCGACGGTGTCGCGGGAATGCGTTTCATCCAGGCCAGCGCACGACAGCAGCGCGCGCGGCGCGGCCTGGGTCGATCTTTGAGGAGACATGACGATGAAGGGCCCCGCAATCTTCCTCGCCCAGTTCGCCGGCGACGAGGCGCCGTTCAACTCGCTTGACGGCGATGGCGAAGTGGGCGGCCGACCTGGGCTACAAGGGCGTGCAGGTCCCGACCTGGGATGCGCGCCTGTTCGATCTCGAGCGCGCCGCCGAGAGCCAGGACTATTGCGACGAGGTCGCGGGCATCTGCGCGCGAAGCGGGCGTCGCGATCACCGAGCTTTCGACCCATCTCCAGGGCCAGCTCGTCGCCGTCCATCCGGCCTACGACGAGCTGTTCGACGCCTTCGCGCCCGACCCAGCTCCACGGCAATCCCGCGGCGCGCACCGAGTGGGCCGACGGAGCAGATGCGCATGGCCGCCAAGGCCAGCCGCCGCTTCGGGCTGCAACGCCCACGCGACCTTCTCCGGCGCGCTGATGTGGCACATCGTCTATCCGTGGCCGCAGCGGCCGGCGGGGCTGGTGGAGGAGGGCTTCGCCGAACTCGCCCGCCGCTGGAAGCCGATGCTCGACGTGTTCGACGAGAATGGCGTCGACGCCTGCTACGAGATCCATCCGGGCGAGGACCTGCACGACGGCGTCACCTTCGAGCGGTTCCTCGATGCGCGCGAACAACCACCCGCGCGCCAACATCCTCTACGATCCCAGCCACTTCGTGCTGCAGCAGCTCGACTACCTGGCGTTCATCGACATCTACCACGAGCGGATCAGGCTGTTCCACGTGAAGGACGCCGAGTTCCGCCCGAACGGGCCGCGCCGGCGTCTATGGCGGCTATGCCGACTGGGCAGGATCGGCCGGGCCGCTTCCGCTCACTCGGCGACGGGCAGGTCGACTTCGCGCAGATCTTCTCGGCAAGTTCACCCAGTACGGCTACGACGGCTGGGCGGTGCTCGAATGGGAATGCTGCTTCAAGCACCCCGAACAGGGCGCGCGCCGAGGGCGCGCCGTTCATCGCCCAGCACATGATCCGCAAGGCCGAAAGGCGTTCGACGATTTCGCCGGCGCCGGGCCGGATGCAGCCCGCAACCGGCGGGTGCTGGGGCTCGACGCCTGACACGAAAATAGAGGGGGAGAGAGTATTGTGGACCTGACCATCAGAGCTCGCCTGTCGGCGATGATGTTCCTGCAATATTTCGTGTGGGGCGCCTGGTTCGTGCCGTTCGCGACCTACCTCACTCACCACGGGCTGCAGGACTTGGTTGGGACCGATCTATTCCGCGCAAGGCTGGGCGGCGATCGCCGCGCCGTTGTTCGTCGGCGCCATCGCTGACCGCTATTTCTCGGCGGAAAAGGTGATGGGCATCCTGCACCTGTTCGCCGGCGCTCTGCTGTTCCTGCTCTCGGCCATCGGCACCGAGGCCGGTGCTAATGTTCCTGGCGACGCTCGGCGTGCTGCTCGCCTATATGCCGACGATTGCGCTTTCAAACACGATCGCGCTCAACGCGCTGACCAATTCCGAGAGGCAGTTCCCGGCTATCCGCGTGTTCGGCACGATCGGCTGGATCGTCGCCGGTCTGATCGTCGGCTTGGCCTTCCGGGCGACGCCGAGCGCACCGCCGGGCCGCTATACCTCGCGGGCGCGGTGTCGCTCGTCTACGGGCTCTATTCGTTCACGCTGCCGAACACGCCGCCGCAGGCGGGTCGGGGACGGCCGTCGCTCGTCTCGCTGCTCGGTCTTGACGCGTTCGGAACGCCGACCGCAGCTTCTGGGCGCTGATCGTCTGCTCGATGCTGATGATGATCCCGTTCGCGTTCTACAACGTTTACGCCAACCCCTTTCTCGACGACATCGGCGTGCAGAACCCGGCGGCGGTGCAGACCATCGGGCAGGTGTCGGAGGTCGGCTTCCTGCTGCTGCTGCCGCTGTTCTTCCGCTGGATCGGGATCAAGGGCGTGCTGTTCGTCGGCATGGCCGCCTGGGCGCTGCGCTACGTGGTCTTCGCCTTCGGCTTCACGGCCGAGGGGCCGATCGAACCCATGATCTATTTCGCGCTCGCGCTGCACGGTGTCGGCTTCGATTTCGTCTTCGTGGCCGCGACCATCTGGGTGGGCACGCACTTCGCCGCCGAGATCCCGC
>CAWJWR010000008.1:0-321760 GCA_963846645.1 uncultured Alphaproteobacteria bacterium
CCTTCCTGCTGATTCCAGGGCGCGACAGTCAGTTCCCCGACCGAGGCGATGTCAGGGTGTCAACCTGCTCGCGACATGATCGAGCAGTGGGCGAGCTGTTGCTTTTACGGCGATGAGTGCACCTGGAAAGGAAGAGTGCGGCAGTGGGCGATCTTCGCGTCTATCAGCGAGATCGTAGACGAAGAGCGGCTGATCCTCCGGCTTCTCGGACCAGCGGCGTCGGCGCGCCGGCTGATCAGCAGCAGCTCCTGGTCAGCGGCGAACTTGCGGGTGGATCGGGTCGATGGCCGCCGATGCCAGCTCCTGCCCCAGGCTGGTCTCGGTGGTCGAGCCGCTGTTCGGCTGCGCGCAGTTCGTCGCGCCAGTAGCGACGCGGCGATGCCGCATGAAATTGGGAGCTGGGCGTTCCAGAAAGGCCCAGCTCTCGTCCCGGCCGCTCCGATCCGACGGACGATGAGGGCGATGCCCCGCCAGCTCATCGTCCGGATAGCCGAGCGCACTGGCTTCGTGGACGAGGCCGAAGGCGATCGCGGCCTTCTCCACCTTGGTCGGCGACGGTTGCCGAAGTCGACCACCGCCTCGTGGCTCAGGAGAGCACCTGCTGGTGCCCCTGTGGACCGGTCCCCCGACCAGGTCGCCGCCGCCATAGCGGAACCCGCAGGCGCCGGCCGAAGCGCTGCGGCGTGCCTGATCCTGCGACAGGCGAACGCTGAGCTGGCTGGCATGGACAAGTTCGCCCTGCCGCCGCCGTCCGCGCCCACGACCATGATCTCGGCGAGGGACGCCCTGCCCATCGACGGATGATCGTCGAGCAGTTCGCGGTCGAGCCAGGTCGAGCGGAATCTCGGTCAGGCTGCATCGACGGACGTCCGCGGCGGAAAGATCCTCCCGGATCGCTGCACCACCGAAGGGGCAGCCGCCGCCGCTGTTCGCCAGCCGGCGCAGCGACAGCGCCGGCCCGGCCGGCCAGGGCGCCTCGACCAGCTCGGTACCGAGAGCGAGGAACGCGAGCCAGCGCGCCGATATGGCAGCGTTCGACGGCACGAATCACGTCCTTCGCCGCGAGATAATCAGCGGAACCACTGTGCCGCCGGCGGCCGCGGCCCAGTAGGGGATCGTTTCCGCCATAGTCGAAGCTGAGCGGGAGCACTGCGAGCGCGCGCATCAATCGGCGTCAAGCCTGCAGATACGCCGTGACGCTGATCTCGGCGCGAAGCCGCAGAGATCGGCGCGGCCCAGCATCACGCCCTCGGGGCGCACCGTCGAAGCCCGACGTATAGAGCAGGGCCGAGGTTGTTCCGGATCCTGATCCGAGGGAACCAAGCTGACCGGGATGCGCAAGCAGGGCGGCGCTGGGCTCTCGTCGAAGCGCTTCGCAGGCGAGGTCGCCGGGCGCGAGCGTGGCGAGCCGGGCCTCGCCGTCGAGCAGCAGCGAGGCGCCGCTGTCGGCGAGGAGATGGGCGATCCTCAGCCGCTCCAGCAGCGGGTCGATCCGCACATGGACGAGGCCGGCGCGGGTGGCCGCCAGCGGCAGCAGGCCGCGAGCCGGTTCCTCGGGTAGCGCGGCCAGCCCGGTTGTCGCGCCCAGGCGCTGTCATGCAGCGCCGCGGCCAGGCGTCCGCCACGGCCTGCTCGAAGCCGGCACAATCGAGCACGCCCTCGCGCGTCAGCAGGGCGGCCAGCTGGATCCGCGCAGGTCAGGTGGTCGAGCGGCTGCGGCGTCGGGTCGGGCCGGGGTGATCGTGGTTTGGTAGTTTCACTCCTGCTCGGAACACGTTGACGGATAGGGCGACGGTGAAGGGGATAAAGCGTGACGGTTAACATCGTTGTTCAACAATCCGGATGCGGTCGTGCAGGATGTGGTCGGGGCGCTTGACCGCGCCGCGAGCCCGGGCTCCACGACTGCTTGGCCTGGAGTTCAGGCTGATCGGGAACAGGCCCCGCCTGGGGTAGCTGATGGGTGTGCGGGCGCGCGAGGAACCGGGCCGCTGGCGGTCGCTGTCGAGGATCGCAGGGTCAGCGCCATGCCGCTGCAACAGCCTGTGATTCAACGGATCGGCGATAGTGACGTCATGACGCCGCTGGCCGAAGTGATCCGCAGGAGCGGGCCGCGGAGGAGAAGCCGCGCCGCTCGAGGATCCCGAAGCCACCGCCGCCTTCGCGCTGCGGCTGCGGGCGGTGCCGACGGAGAAGACTGGAACCGGCGGACTGGATCGCTGGGCGAGGTTTCGTCGTCTTGGTGGTCGAACCGGCCCCGGGCCGGGCCGCGCAGCACCGCGCGGCGAAGGCGAAGGCGGCGGCTGGGAGATCGAGATCGTCGAGCGCTTCGACGAGCGTGCTCTGGCGGCCTATGTGCAGGTCATCGGCGCCAGCTGGGAAGCCGAGGAGGTCCTTCCCGGTTCCTCGCGCGCTGGCCGAGCAGGAAGGCGCCGCGGACGTCGGGGCTGGGCATCGCGAGGGGACGGCGAGCCGCAGGCGGCGCAGCTCTGGCTGATCGAGAAGGAGGGCGGTGATCCACAAGCTGGCTGATCCCGAGGATCGAAGGCGCTGTCGCCGGGCCCGTGCTCGGCGAGGCGATGTTCGCGTCCGGGCTCGACGGAGGATGGTCCGCGGTCATCGACTACGGAACCGGCGACGAGCCCTACAAGGCCGACTGGATGGGCGAGCGGCGGACGCTCTGGGCGCCTCAATGCCTATAATCCACGCACCGCGCGAGGCCTGCTGGGCGCCGCCCGGGCCTCGGCTTCGGCGCTTGTCGCGCGCGGCTTCGCAGCGGTTAGTCCGCAACGGCTTCACGACCGCGGGGAAGGATTATGGCGACCGCGCCCGACGACGCCGGAGAGGTCGAGAGCGACGCTGCGTGCGGTGCTCGCCGACGTGCTCGGGCTGACCGCGCCCGCGTCGCCGGGTTCGCGAGGAGCACGCCCCTGTTCGGCGCCTTGCCCGAATTCGATTCGATGGCGGTGGCGGGCCTGCTCACCGAGCTCGAGGAACGGCTCGGCATTTTGATCGAGGATCATGAGGTCGACGCCGACATGATGGAGACGTTCGGCGCGCTGCTCACCTTCGCGCGGGACAAGGCGCTGACATGAGCATGACGGGCCTCGCCTTCGAGACGTTCGGAAGCGACGGCCGCACGGAATGGCTGATGCGGATCGGGGCCGAGAATGCGCCCCCGATCCTCTTCGTCCCGCCCCTGTTCGAGGAGATGAACCGGACCCGGGCGCTGCTTGCTTCGGTCATGCGGCGGCTGGCGGCGCAGGGATTCGGCTGCTGGCTGCCGGACCTTTCCGGCACGGGCGAGAGCGAGCAGGATCTGGGCGCGGCAGGCTGGCACGACTGGCGGCATGACGTCACGTCTGCTCCTGCCTATGTGACGGGAAAGGCAGGAAGACCCCTGATCGCCAGCGTGCGCGGGGGCGTCCTGATCGACGACGAGGCGATCGCGCGCGGCTGGTGGCGGTTCGCCCCGGTCGACGGGCCGGCGCTGCAGCGCGATATGGTCCGGGCGGGCCTCGCCGGGGTCGAATGGGCCGGCTACGCGCTCGGGCGACGCGCTGAAAGCCGGGCTGGCCGACGCCACCGCGACGGAGGTGACGCCGCTGCGGATCGTGCGGCTGGCGACCGATGCGCAGGCGGCCGACCTCAAGGTGGACGGACCCGCGCTGTGGCGGCGCTCGGAGCCCGGCTCGTCGAGGAGCTGGCGGAAGCATCGCCGCGGATCTCGCCGCATGGAGCCGTGCATGCGCCGCCTGATCGCCTTTCCCTGCGCCGACGCGACGCTGGCGGCAGCCTGGATATTGGCGAGGCCGCGCAGGGCTGTTGCTGGTGACCGGCGGCAGCGCAGACCCGGATCGGTTCTCACCGAATGTACGAAAGGCTAGCCAAGGCATTGGCAGAGAAAGGTTATTCCTGCTTTCGCTATGACCGGCGCGGGGTCGGCGACAGCGCCGGCGAGGATCCCGGTTTCCGGGGCAGCGGACCGGACCTCAGCGCGGCCGCGGCCGCGTTCCGCAAGGAGGTCCCGGGTCTCACCCGCATGGTCGGCTTCGGCCTCTGCGACGGCGCCAGCGCACTCGCGCTCTTTGGCGACGAAGCGGCTCTCGACGGGATCATTCTGCCAATCCCTGGCTGGTCGAGACGGAGGACGGGGCCCCTGCCCCCGCGGCGGTCCGCGCCCATTACCGCAAGCGCCTGCTGAGCTGGGAGGGCTGGAAGCGGCTGCTGACTGGCGCAGTCAATTTCGAAAAGTTATGGCGCGGACTTCGCAACCTCTTCTCACGCCGCAGGCCCGAAAGCCTGTCGAACGACGTGGCGCAGGCGCTGCTCCGTCACCGGTTGCCGACGGAAGTCATCCTCTGCCGCGGCGACAATACGGCGATCGCCGCCGACGCCGAGCTCCGCGCCTGGCCCTGGGAAGGCCTGATCCGCGCGACCCAGGTGATCGAGACCGATTCGCACACCTTCGCCCGGCCCGGCGACGAGGCGATGCTGCTGACCATGGTGGAGACGGCGCTGGCCGAAATGGCGGAGGAGGCGGCCCCGGCATGACGGCCGGGTTACGCCTCCGCTCCGACTACGCCTCCTGAAGCGCCGGCGCCGCGGCCTCGAAATCGGCCTCGGCGAGGAACTTCTCGGCATCGAGCGCGGCCATGCAGCCGGTGCCGGCGGCGGTGACCGCCTGGCGGTAGATCTTGTCCATCACGTCGCCGCAGGCGAACACGCCGGGGACGCTGGTCCTGGGCGTGCCCGGGCTCGACCGCGGATGTAGCCGTCCTCGTCCAGCTCGAGCTGGCCCTTGAACAGCTCGGTCGCCGGGCGAATGGCCGATGGCGACGAACGCGCCTTCGGAGTCGATCCGCTCGATCTCGCCGGTCTCGGTGTCGCTGCAGGTCGACGCCGATCAGGCCGTCCGGCGCGCCGCCGCCGACGAACTGCGTCGACCTCGCTGTTCCAGCAGCACCTTGATGTTCGGATGCGCGAACAGGCGGTCCTGCAGGATCTTCTCGGCGCGCAGCTGATCGCGGCGGTGGATCAGGGTCACGTCATGGCTGTGGTTGGTCAGGTAGAGCGCTTCCTCGACCGCGGTATTGCCGCCGCCGATCACCACCACCTTCTTGCCGCGGTAGAAGAAGCCGTCGCAGGTCGCGCAGGCGCGAGACGCCCTTGCCCGGACAGCTGCTCTTCGCGTCGGCAGGCCCAGCCAGCGGGCCTGCGCGCCGGTGGCGATGACCAGCGTGTCGCCGACATAGACGTCGCCGCTGTCGCCGATCGAGCCGGAACGGGCGCTGGCGTGAGATCGACCTCGACGATACGTGTCCCACATCATCTGCGTGCCGACATGCTCGGCCTGCGCCTGCATCTGCTCCATCAGCCAGGGGCCCTGGATGACGTCGCGGAAGCCGGGATAATTCTCGACATCGGTGGTGATGGTCAGCTGGCCGCCGGGCTGGAGGCCCTGCACCACGATCGGCGCCAGCCCGGCGCGCGCGCCGTAGATGGCGGCGGACAGCCCGGCCGGGCCGGAGCCGAGGATCAGCATGCGGGCGAGTGGGTCGCGGTCATGACGGGGCACGTAAGGGAGGGGATCGGTCCGGCGCCGCAATGGCACATTTGCTCGCTATCCGACAGCCGCTGATAGAAGCCCGCGCCGAGTCCGCGAGCAGTCCGGAGAGGAAGCCGCCATGACCGCCCGCGACAACCCGATCGGCCTCGACGGTTTCGAGTTCGTCGAGTTCACCAGCCCCGATCCGGAGGCCATGGCGCGGATGTTCGGCCAGCTGGGTTTCACCCATGTCGGCGACACCGCACCAAGGCGATCCGCCATTATTGCCAGGGCGACATCCACTTTCTGCTCAACATGGAGGCCGAGGGCCATGCCGCCGGCTTCCGCGCCGCCCACGGCCCGTCCGCCAGCGCCATGGCGTTCCGGGTGAGCGACGCCGAGGCGGCGCTGACCGAGGCGGTGAGCCGCGGCGCGACGGCGGCCACCGGCGACTTCGATCTTCCCGCGCTCGAGGGGATCGGCGGCTCGCTTCTCTATCTGGTCGACCGGCCCGGCGCCGAGGCGCTCTACGCACAGGACTTCGAACCGGTTGCCGAATGCGACCCGGGTGCCGGGCTGCACACGCTCGATCACCTGACCCACAATGTGAATCGCGGCCGGATGGACCATTGGGCGAAATTCTACGAGCAGATCTTCAATTTCCGCCAGATCCGCTATTTCGACATCGAAGGGCAGCAGACCGGCCTGCTCTAGCCGGGCGATGACCGCGCCCGATGACAAGATCCGCATCCCGCTCAACGAGAGCCAGGACGATTATTCGCAGATCGCGGAATATCTGAAGGAATATAAGGGCGAAGGCATCCAGCATCTGGCCTTCGCCACCGACGACATCTTCGCGACGGTGGACCGGCTGCGCGCCAATGGCGTCAAGTTCCAGGACAGCCCCGACACCTATTACGACATGATCGACCAGCGGCATTCCCGATCACGCCCATGACGTGCAGGCGATGCGCGAGCGGCGTATCCTGATCGACGGCTCGCCCGAGACCGGCGAAGGGCTGCTGCTCCAGATCTTCACCGAGAACATGGTCGGCCCGATCTTCTTCGAGATCATCCAGCGCAAGGGCAATGAGGGCTTTGGCGAGGGCAATTTCAAGGCCCTGTTCGAATTCGATCGAGCTCGACCAGATCCGGCGCGGGGTCATCCCCGCCAAGGCGGAGGCCTAGCCTCCTGATCCGCCCCCCGAAAGCGAGGGGAGGACCTCACCCTACCCTTTCCCCTCTCCGGGGCGATAGTCGCTCCGGCGGGCGTGCAGGGTGGATGCGCCCGGCGCACGGCTGAACTGGTCGCGGAGCGAGCGGGCGAGCCCTTCGAGCGCCTCCTGCATCTCGGGCGGCAGGGCCAGGTAGCAGGAGAGGAGCTCGCTCGGTCCTCCGGCGAGCCATTCGCCCTCGCTGCGATGCCCGGTCAGCACATAGACGATATCGATATCCGCCTGGGCGAGCCGGGCAAGATAATCGGCCCGGAGTTCGCGGCGGTCATTCTCGTAGAGGCTTTGCTTGGGGACATCCGTTCCCACGAGATCGGCGAAATCCGCCTGCTTCAGCCCCAGGCGCTTGCGTTCTTCTGCGAGGCGTGTGCCGAAACTCATCTGTTTTGAAAAGTCCTGCTTGACCAGTTAGCGAAAAGCATGGAAACTGAGGCAAGGATTTATCCTTTTCGGACCTCTGTATGCCGAGCCTCGCCGCCCTGTTCAATGAAGGCGCGCCAGTTTTCCTCGCGGCCAGGGGATGGTGACGCCTCGACCCCGGCAGCCGACCCGGCCCCCAGAAGCCGGGCGGTGATGCCGCACCTCCCCGCCGGTCCGGACCCCTTCGCGCCGCGCGAGCTGTTGCTGGCCGCTGCCGCGCGCGCCGTCCTCGCCGCCTTTCGCGAGCCGCTGGCGCAGAAGACGCTCGCCGCCCCCGCCACGGCGACCCTGCGACTCCTCGAGTCCGCGCTCGAACCCTATCGGCTCGCCTCGCCGGGGTCTGTTCCGGAAATACGCAAATAACCGCTTCCGCGCCCGCGAGACGGCCGATACAGTCGGCGTTCCCTGTGGAGAGGCTGATATGACCAAGGTGTTGCGGGCGGGACAGTTCAAGGCAGACGAAGCGGGAGAATCCCCACGCTGGGAGGACGACGCGCTCGGCTTCCTGATCGCGCCGGTCGACCGCGAGGACTTCCTCGAAAATTATTACGAGCAGAAGCCGCTGATCAACATCCGCGGCGAGCCGGACCGCTATGCGCGACCTGCTGACGCTCGACATCGCTCGATCATTTCATCACCGCGCGGACCTGCGCGAGGGCATGGTCGACCTCACCAACCATCGCAACCGGATCGACGCGCGACGACCTATGTCGACGAGGACGGCCGGATCAGCCGGGTCGCGGTCGCCGAGGAATATCTGAACGGCGCGACGATCATCCTGCCCCAGCTCCACAATTCGATGTTCAACCTCGGCGAGTTCTGCCGCTCGCTGGAGGAGGTGTTCTCCTGCCACATCCAGACCAACATCTACCTGACGCCGCAGGTGAACGCGGAAGGGACCGCCAATCAGGGCTTCCCGCCCCATTATGACAATCACGACGTGTTCGTGATGCAGATTTCGGGCTCCAAGGCCTGGCGGGTCTACGGGACGCCGGTCGAGACGCCCTTCCGCGGCGAACGCTTCGAGCTCGGCCGCCACGAGCGCGGGCGAGGCGACGCAGGAGTTCACGCTGAACGCCGGCGACTGCGTCTATCTGCCGCGCGGCCTGATGCACGACGCCGAGAATGTCGGCGACGAGCCGTCGCTGCACATCACCGTCGGCCTGATCACCAAGACCTGGGCGGATCTGTTGCTCGAATCGATCTCCGAGCTGGCGCTGAGCTCGCCCGATTTCCGCCGCTCGCTGCCGGCCGGCTATGCGCGGCGCGATTTCGACCGCGAGACGGCGCGCGGGCATTTCGACAAGCTGATCAAGCCTGATCTGCGAACGAGGCCAGCATGGACAGCGCCTTCGACCTGCTCGCCGACAATTTCGTGCGCGGCCGGCGGCCCAACGTCTCGGGCGTGATCTCCGCGCTCGCGCGGTCGCGCGAGCCGGACGACCGCTATCGCCGGCGACGCTACGTGCCCTGGAACGTCGCCGACGACGAGGGCAAGCTGGTCCTGATCGGCCCCGGCGGCGATCTCGATTTCAAGGCCGAGGAAGGCGACGCGCTCGACATCGCGCTCGGCGGCGACAGCTTCACGGCCGCCGATCTCGAATGAGAAGCCGGAGGAGCTGATCCGCACGCTCTGGGCGGCCGGCTATCTGGAGCGGCTGGCGTCCTGATCCGGATCCCGGCGCCAGCCGGGGGTCCGGCGCACGTCAGTGCGGGCGGCGGCAATGCGCGCGCACGGCCCGGACCAGCGCGAAGTCTCCGGCCACGCGCGCGATCCGCTCGCCTTCGGCGCAGTCGCCGGCGCGGACCACCTCGCCGACCCGTTCGCCCAGCGCCACCGCCTCGGCCTGCGCGCGGGAGTCGAGCGGCGACCAGGCGGGAATGGCGCCGGTCTCTTGCACCGGCGCGGGCAGCGCGGCGCCGGCCTCCGCGTCCATCGACTGGCGATTGACGCCCTCCCAGCGGGTGAAGAGTTGCTGATACGGATTGGCCGGTGCCGCGGCGCGGGCGCAACGGTCTGCGCAGCCGCCGGGACGGCGGTGACCAGGACCGGGAGGCCGAAGGCGGAAGCCGAGACGCATCGCGCCTAGTTAGGGACGGCGCGAGATGATGGACGGGTCAGACGCCGATCGGGGATGGTAGCGGAGGAGGGACTTGAACCCCCGACACGCGGATTATGATTCCGCTGCTCTAACCAGCTGAGCTACTCCGCCCCACCATCGCGAGCGCTGCGCACCGCCGGGCGACGCGGCGCTATAGGAAGCGGCGCGCGCCAGGGTCAACTGGAGCGGCCGCGGACGCGATTTCAAGAGTCGGCCCGGAACCGGCTGAGCGCCCGCCACGTTTCGTTAGGCCGGCATGCTGGAGAGAGAAGCATGGAATTGCTGACCCCGCTCGAGACGTATTCTGCCGGCTGATCCTGCGCGCCAAGGAGCTGGAGGCGCAGGTTCCTGCCACCGATCCCGATGAGACGGCCGACGATGTCGACGATTCTGACGACGAGGACGGCCAGACGCTGTCGGTTCTCGAGGACGAGCTGAACGACGGCGTCGAGGAGGAGGTGCAGGCGCTGCTCGACGATCTGGCCGAGGACCAGCTCGCCGAGATCCTGGCGCTCGCGTGGGTCGGCGCGCGGCACCTATGATGCGAGCGAGTGGGACGAGGCCTTCGCCGAAGCCAACGACATCGACCCGGACGAGCGGATCGACGAGCTGCTCGACATGCCGCTGCTCGCCGGCCATCTCGAGGCGGGGCTGGCGGCGTTCGACTATAGTTGCGACGGCGTCGGCCAGATCGACTGAGGCGCGTGCGGTCCGGCGAAGACCGGACCGGCGGGCGCCGAGCCGCCGCCAGCTCTCGCGAGGGTCCGGCCTTTCGCCGGACCACGCGGGCGGGATCGCCAACCCTATCTGCGGAACGGGTGCACTTCAGCAGCTCCCACGGGCCGTCCGAGATAGCGCCATGACGCCAGCGCGCGGATCGCAGCGGCCGCGGCTCGAACGTCGCCGCGAGCTGCTGCCGCAGCGCCCGCGCGTCGCGCGGCGCGACCTTGTTCTGGATGGTGATGTGCGGCCGCCAGGGCGCCTGGTCCTGCGGGATGAGCAGGCCGTGAAATGCGTCGGCGAGGCTCGTCGCGGATCGCCTCGAGCGCGTCGCTGTCCACGCGGAAGGGCGGTCCCCTGCCCCAGATCGATCAGCCCGGCGACAGTCGCGGGGGGCGGCGGCGCCGCCGTGACCGCGGCGAGGCGGGTGGCGAGCTCGGCCTCGACGCCGGGCGGCAACTGATGGAACAGGGTGAGATGCGCCGGCACGCGGTTGCGCCCGGCCGGATAATGAGCCCGCCGCAGCTGCTGGAGCCAGCCGTCGTCGCCGGGGCCGAACAGGGCGGTGACGATCAGGGGTGCGCGGAGCGGACGGTCACCGGCCTCAGATCTCGACCTGGCTGCCCAGCTCGACGACGCGGTTCGGCGGCAGCTTGAAGAACTCCATCGCGCTTTCCGCATTGCGAAGCATCCAGGCGAACAGTTTCTCGCGCCAGACCGCCATGCCCGGCTTCGGGCCGGTGATCAGAGTCTGCCGGGCGAGGAAGAAGCTCGTGTCCATCATCTTGAACTGCGGCCCGCAGTTGTCGACCCGCGCCGAGCGCAGCCGGCACGTCGGTTTCCTGCATGAAGCCGTAGCGGACGATCAGCCGGTAGAAGCCCTGGCCGAGCTCGTCGAGCTGGAAGCGTCTGTCTGCTCCTCGACATAGGGCACATCCTCGATCTTCACGGTCAGCAGCAGCACCCGCTCGTGCAGCACCTTGTTGTGCTTGAGATTGTGCAGCAAGCGCGTGCGGAATGCCGTCCGCGGCAGTGGTCATGAACACCGCCGTGCCGGGCACCCGCGTCGCGCTGTGACGCGGCCGACTTGATGAAGATCGAGGCCGGCATCGCCGCCTCGTTCATCCGCTTGATCATCAGCTTGCGGCCCCGCGCCCAGGTGGTGAGCAAGGTGAAGGCGATCAGGCCGATCAGCAGCGGAAACCAGCCGCCGTCGGGCACCTTGATCAGATTGGCGGCAAAATAGGCGATGTCGACGAGCGAAGAAGACGGCGAGCACGGGCATCGCCAGCCACGGCTTCCACTGCCACAGCGACAACAGGACGACGGTGAGCAGGCAGGTGTCGATGAACATCGCGCCGGTGACGGCGATTCCGTAGGCCGCGGCGAGGTTGCTCGATGTCTGGAAGAACAGAACGAGCAGGATGACCATGCACCATCAGCGCCCAGTTGACCACCGGGATGTAGATCTGGCCGACCGCGGCCTGCGCTGGTGTGCCGGATCCGGAGACGCGGGATGAAGCCGAGCTGCATCGCCTGCTGGGTCACCGAGAAGGCGCCGGAGATCACCGCCTGGCTGGCGATGATGGTCGCGAAGGTGGCGAGGATGACGAGCGGCAGGCGCAAGGCGTCGGGGCGAGGATGAAGAAGGGATTGCTCGACCGCAGCATGGCCGGCGGCCGCGTCGAGCGACAGGATCATCGCACCCTGCCCCATATAGTTGAGCATCAGCGCCGGCATCACGAAGAACAGCCAGGAGACGCCGATCGGCTTGCGGCCGAAATGGCCCATGTCGGCGTAGAGCGCCTCCGCGCCGGTGACCGCCAGCACGACCGAGCCCATCGCGAGGAAGGCGCTCCAGCCGTCGACCAGGAAGAACTGCACGGCGTTGAGCGGGTTGAGCGTCTCGCAGAATGATCCTCGGCTCGGCGAGGATGTGGACGATGCCGAGCACCGAGATGGTGAAGAAATAGACGAGCATGATCGGGCCGAACATCGCGCCCACCCTCGCCGTGCCCGTGCGACTGGATCGCGAACAGGCCGACAAGGATGCCGATCGCGATCGGCACGACCTAGGGCTCGAAGCCGCGACTGGACCGTCGTCAGGCCCTCGACCGCCGACAGGACGGAGATCGCAGGCGTGATCATGCTGTCGCCGTAGAAGAGCGCGCAGGCGAACACGCCGAGCAGGACGATTCCTGCGGTCCAGCTGCGCTCGCGCCCGTCCGACTTGCGGCTGATCAGCGCGAGCAGCGCGAGGCTGCCGCCCTCGCCCTTGTTGTCGGCGCGCATGATGACGGTGACATATTTGATCGTCACCACGATCATCATCGACCAGAAGATCAGGCTGAGCACGCCGATGATTTCGAGTCTCGCCCGGGCGAGCGGATGATGGCCGGCAAAGGTCTCGCGAAACGCATAGATCGGGCTGGTGCCGATATCGCCGAAGACGATGCCGATCGCACCGACGGCCAGCTTGACGATGCCGGACTGCTGGTGATGGTGCCCGGCCGGATCGCTGCGGCTGGGTCTCGGGTGCGCGGGACTATCGCTCATCGGTCAGGAACGGAACCGTCCCTCTTCCTTTCTGCGCCCCGGCCCTACCAAGGCGGCGCGGGCGCTTAGCACCGGCATCCGCGCTTCGCAACGGCGACAAAGGGTTCGCGCGCCGCTATAGGCGCGCGACTCTCAATTGAGAGGAGCGCAGAAGATGCGCGTCGGCGTGCCCAAGGAAATCAAGGTCCACGAATATCGCGTCGGGCTGACCCCGGCCTCGGTCGCCGAGCTGGTCGCAGCCGGCCATGACGTGATCGTCGAGACCGAGAGCCGGCACTCGGCATCGATTTCTCCGACCAGGACTATGTCGACGTCGGCGCCACATCGCGGCGATACCGCCGCCGTGTGTTCGCCGGCTCCGACATGATCGTGAAGGTCAAGGAGCCGCAGGCGCAGGAGATCGCGCTGCTCGAGCCGCGCCACCTGCTCTTCACCTATCTCCATCTCGCCCCCGACCCGGACCAGACCGAGGGGCTGATGCATTCGGGCGCGACCTGCATCGCCTATGAGACGGTCACGTCGCGAGACGGGCGCGCTGCCGCTGCTGAAGCCGATGTCCGAGGTCGCTGGGCGGATGTCGATCCAGGTCGGCGCCGCATTATCTCGAGAAGGAACAGGGCGGGCGCGGCGTGCTGCTCGGCGGTGTGCCCGGCGTGGCGCCCGGCCAAGGTCGCGATCCTCGGCGGCGGCGTCGCCGGCGTCAACGCGGCGCAGATGGCGGTCGGCATGCGCGCCGACGTCACGATCTACGACATCACCAATGAGCGTCTGGCCGAGCTCGACATGTATTTCGGCAGCCAGATCAAGACGGCCTATGCCTCGCAAGGCGGCGATCGCCGATGCGATCAGGCCACAGCCAGGTCGTGATCGGCGCGGTGCTGGTTCCCGGCGCCGCGGCGCCCAAGCTGGTCACGCGCGACATGCTCAAGACGATGAAGCGCGGCTCGGTGCTGGTCGATATCGCGATCGACCAGGGCGGCTGCTTCGAGACCTCGCAGCGCCGACCACGCACGGCGATCCGGTCTACGAGATCGACGGGGTCATCCATTATTGCGTCGCCAACATGCCGGGCGCGGTCGCCCGCACCTCGGCCTTCGCGCTCAACAATGCGACCCTGCCGTTCGTGCTCAAGCTCGCCAATATGGGCGCCGAGGCGGCGATGAAGGCCGATCCGCATCTCGCCAACGGGCCTCAACGTCTCGGGCGGCAAGATCCGCCACCAGGCGGTCGCCGAGGCGCTCGACCTGCCCTTCGAGCCTGCCTAGGGGCCGGCGTCACGCTGTGTCCCGGGCGGCGGCGTCGCCGTCGGCGCGCCCCTGTGCCGGCGCCGGCTGCGGCGGCGGCGGCGTGGCCGAGCGACCGGCATTCCGGTGCTCGCGCCTCGCGGATGCGTCCAGCCGTTCCTCGATCGCAGCGCGATACAGCGGGAGCCCGTGCCGGCCTTGCGAGCTGCTCGCGCCAGATCCGCTCGGCCTCATCCGAATTGCCGCCTGCGGCGAGCGCCAGGCCGTAGAAGAAGCGCGGCCCCGGATGGTCCGGCGCGAGCTGCGCGGCGCGCTGGAAGGCGAGCTGGGCGGCCGGGCTCATCATGCCATCGGCGTGGAGGACCAGCGCATTGCCGAGGCCGATCCACAGGTCGAATCGCTCGCGGATTGCTCGGCCGTCGGCACGCCATTCGCCGGATCGCTGGCAGCCGCCGCCATCGTCGGCCACGGCCGGTCAGCGTCGGTCGAACCGTCCGAGATGCTGCGGTCGAAGCGTCCGGCGAACTCGCTTGTCGGGAACATCGCCGGCACGCGGCGCTTGCGGCTTCGGGCGCCCGGCTAGCTGCGGGCGCCCCTGCCAGGCATAGCCGGCGAGCGCGAGCAGCAGAGCCGCCGCGACGAGCTGCAGGCGCACCCTTGTCGCGTCCGAACGAACCGCCACAGGCACGCACCAACGCGACCAGCGCGAGCAGAGGATGACCAGCCAGCCCATCAGCCGCGCCTCCGGCGAAAGCGGCCGCGCGCGAGCCAGGCGCCGCGCGAGCAGGAGCAGACGGCGCAGCCCAGAGCGAGGTCACAGGCTCGAGCGGCGGCTCGTAGCTGACCCAATTGCCATAGCGGTCGATCAGCCAGGCGCGGATCGCTTCGGGGCTCTCGCCCGCCTCGATCCGCTCGCGGATCAGCGCGCGCATGTCGCCGGCCATGTCGGCGTCGCTGTCGGCGATCGACTGGCCCTGGCAGACGAGGCAGCGGATCGTCTCCATCAGCGCCTTGGCCTGCGCGCTCCTGCGCCGGATCGGGGAGCTGGATGTTCGCGTAGCGGGCCGGCGGCAGCAGCGAATCGGCAAGCGCCGGCGCGGCGAGCGAGCAGGGCCAGGACGAGCAGCAGCCGCCTCATCGCGCCGCCTCTCGATAGGCGGCGACGATCGCGCGGCACGTCCGCGGCGCTGATCTCGCCGATATGCTGGTGGCGGATGACGCCCTGGCCATCGACGACGAAGGTTTCCGGCACGCCGGACGAGCCGAGCGCGAACTGCACCCGCCGGTCGGCATCGGCGCCGATCGTGCGCGAAGGGGTCGCCATAGGCAGAGGAAGCCGGCCAGATCCTCCGGCCGGTCGCGGATCGGCGATGCCGTCGATCGGAATGCCGCGCCGCTTCAGCTCCATCAGCTGCGGCGCCTCGGCCGTGCACGGGACGCACCAGCTGGCGAAGACGTTGAGGAGGCGCGGCTGGCCGGGCGGAAGGTCCGCGCTGGCGAGGCCCGGCCGGCCGGCCATGGCGGGCGGGAGCGCGAAGTCCGGCAGCGGCTTGCCGATCAGCTGCGACGGATCGACTGTCGGCCGGCGGTCGAAGGCCGATCGCGACGACGACCAGGAAGATGACGAAGACGACCAGCGGCAGCCAGAGATCGGGCGCTTCATGCGACGCCTCCGCGTCAGGGCCGTTCGACGTTCCGGATCCTGCCGCGCCGGCTGCGGCGCTCGCGCCGCAGGCGGCCGATCAGCGCCAGCAGTCCGCCCAAGCGCGACCAGCCCCGCCAAGCCAGATCAAGGTCACGATCGGCTTCCACCACATCCGGAGCTGCCAGCGCCCGCCGTCGATCTCTGCTTGCCGAGCGCGACGTAGAGCTGGCCGTCGAGCAGGGTGCGCGATCGCCGCCTCGCTGGTCTCCGTCGGCGGGGAGCTGAACATCCGCGCCTGCGGGCGTGCAGCAGAAAGGCTCGCCCTCGCCGCGGCGCACCGTCGAGCTGCGCTTCGAGCGCGGTCCAGTTCGGCCCCGCGATCGGCTCGACACGGCCGAGTCGGACCGAAAGGCCCGACCTGGCGGTCTCGCCGGTCCGCGACCGCGACCAGCGTTTCCTTGGTGAAGGCGCTTTCCGCACGCCATGCCGGCCAGGCTGACCGCGATTCCGAGATGCGCGATCACCATCCCCCAGGTGAAGAGCGGGGTGCGCCGCAGATTGCGCCCCACAGAGGGCGCAAGGCTGGCCGCCACCGACGCCGACGCGCCAGCGCCAGCCCGAGCAGCGGCAGATGCCCGATCGGGCGCGAGACAGTACGAGCGAGCAAGCGTCGCAGCGATCACCAGCGACGGGAATGGCGATCCGGTGCAGCCGTTCCGCACCGGTCGCGGCGCCAGCGCATCAGCGGCCCACCGCCATCACGGCGACCAGGACCAAGGCGATCGGCCCGGCGACAGGCGTTGAAATAGGGCGGGCCGACCGACACTTCATCGCCGCACCGCCTCGACCGACGAGCGGATAGAGCGTGCCGACGAAGACGATGCCGAGAATCGCCGAGAACAGCAGATTGTTGACGACCAGCGCGCCTTCGCGGCTGACCAGGTCGAAGGTGACGCCTTCCTTCACGGTGCCGACACGCAGCGCGAACAAGGCGAGCGCGCCGCCGATATAGAGCGCGAGCAGGACCAGGATGAAGGTGCCGCGTTCGGATCGACCGCGAAGGCATGGACGCTGGTCAGGATGCCCGATCGCACCAGGAAGGTGCCGATCATCGACATCGAGAAGGCGACGACCGCGAGCATGACCGTCCAGGCGCGAAGCGCCGTCGCGCGTCGCGAGCACGGTTACCGAGTGCAGCAGGGCGGTGGCCGCCAGCCACGGCATCAGCGAGGCATTCTCGACCGGATCCCAGAACCACCAGCCGCCCCAGCCGAGCTCGTAATAGGCCCAGTAGGAGCCGGCGGTGATGCCGAGCGTCAGGAAGATCCAGGCGACCAGCACCCAGGGCCGCATCGCCCGCGCGAAGTCGCGGGCCGACGTCGCGCGTGATCAGCGCGCCGACCGCGAAGGAGAAGGCGACCGACATGCCGACATAGCCGAAATAGAGCGTCGGCGGATGGAAGGCGAGGCCGGGGTCCTGCAGCAGCGGATTGAGGCCGTTGCCCTCGACCGGCGCGGGATCGGCAGCCGCGCGAACGGATTGGAGGCGAACAGCAGGAAGGCGTAGAAACCGAGCCCGATCGCCGCCTGCGCCGCCAGGGTCGCGATCAGCGTCGCGCTCGGCAGCCGCCGTTCGAACAACGCCACGGCCGCGCCAGCGACCGCCGAGGACCGTCACCCACAGCAGCATCGAGCCTTCGTGATTGCCCCAGGTGCCGGCGAATTTGTAGAGCCACGGCTTCGGCGAATGGCTGTTCGCGCGCGACCAGCTTCGACCGACAGATCGGTACGCAGGAACAGCCAGATCAGCGCCAGGAAGGCAGAGCGCGACGAGCGCGCCCTGCACCACCGCGACCGGACCGCACGGCGCGCAGCAGCGCCACCGCCGCGGCTCGCAGCGCCGACCGCAGCCGAGCACCAGCTGCAGCAGCGACAGCGCCGCCGCGAGCCACAGGGCGGCAAGCCCCGCTTCTGCGATCATTGCAGCGTCTCGGTCTTGTGCTTGCCGCCTGCGGCAGTTCGGGCGGCATGTAATTCTCGTCATGCTTGGCGAGGATCTTGGTCGCCAGGAAGAGTGCCGTCGCGCTCGAAGCGTCCTTCGGCGACCACGCCGCTATTCTCCTTGAACAGGTCCGGCACGATGCCCGGTGAAACGCACCGGGATGGTTGCGGCGCTGTCGTCGCCGACCAGGAAGTGGATCGTCACGCCGTCGGGCGGTGCTGGATCGACCCGTCGTCGACCATGCCGCCGATCCGGACCGCTCGGTCGAGCGGCAGGCGCGCCTTGCGCGACGTCGCCGGGCGAATAGAAATAGGCGACCTGTTCACTCAGCGCCGACATGGCGAGCAGCACCGCCCCGAGCACCGCGGCGACGGCGCAGAGCAAGCAGGGTCAGGCGTTGGTTCTTGGCCTTCACGGCTCTCGGCCTCAGCGCTTCGACACGTCGCCTCGGCTCGGCGCATCGCCGCCAGCTCCACAGGTCAGCGCCGACCGTGCCGAGCGCGGTGACGGCATAGGCAGCAATGATGAACGGCCAGTGGTTCAAGACGCGGCCAGCCTCCGCATCCGCGCCTCGACCTTGGCTGCGGGCCAGAGCCGCCCGCATCCGCATCAGCACGATCGCGCCGAACAGCAGGGAGAAGCCGAGCACGGTCAGCCACCAGCGGCCAGAGCATCGAGGCGTCGATGCTCGATCCGCCGTGACGGCGATGCTCTGGCCCTGGTGAAGCGTGTTCCACCACACGACCGAATAATGGATGATCGGCAGGTTGACCGCGCCGACGAGGCCGAAGATCGCGGTCGAGCGCGCCCCTCCCCGTCCGCGCTCCTCGCTCTGCGTCGGCCAGCGCGATATAGCCGATATAGAGGAACAGCAGGACCAGCATCGAGGTCATCCGCCCGTCCCATTCCCAATAGGTGCCCCAGGTCGGCCGGCCCCAGATCGATCCGGTGACAAGGCAGATGACGGTGAACAGCGCGCCCGGCAAGGCGATCGCGCGCGCGGCGACGGCGGCGAGCGGGTGCCGCCAGACCAGCTGCATCAGGCTGGCGACGGCGATGCCGGTCCAGCCGCCCATGCCGAGCCAGGCGGCCGGAACATGGACGTAGAGGATGCGGACGCTGTCGCCCTGGAGATGATCGGGCGGCGCGACGAACAGGCCGCCGGCAGCGCGCCCGCGATCAGGGCGCGCCCCGTCCAGCCGAGCCAGGCGGTCAGGGGTCGCGCGAGTTTCAGGAAGCGGGCCGGATTGCGAGAGACGTGCATGGGTCGCGGCGGATCTTGTCTAGCGGAGGCGCCTCGGCGGTCGGGGAAGGTCTTGGAGGCGTAACGCGCGGGCCTCTTGTGCCCATGCGACCGCCAATCCACTCTCCGCTCCGCCAGCAGAACCGCCTGTCTCGGCATCGGCCTGCGGCATCGGCGCGGCCGACGGCTTCGCGCTTCATGGCGGCGCTGATCAAGCTGGGCTACGAGGCCGGCGTCACCCGCCGGAGACTGGTCTTCTACCGCTTCGCCTTCGGGCTGCCGCCGCTGCTGATCTGGATCGCGCGAGCCGCAGTTTCGGCGCCTGGCGGACGGAACGGCCGCTGGCCCATCTGTGGCGCGGCGCGATCGGACTGTCGACGCATGATCGTCGCCTTCGGCGCGCTGACGCTGCTGCCGCTGGCCGAGGCGACGACGATCGGCTTCGTCGCGCCGCTCTTCGCGGTCGCCCTGTCGGCCCTGATCCTCGGCGAGCGGTCGGCCGCCACCGCTGGACGGCGGTCGCGGTCGGCCTTGTCGGCGTGCTGGTCGTGATGCGGCCGGGCGGGCACCGGTCTGCCCGCTCGGTCTCGTCCTGGCCTGCTCGCGGCGCTTCGGCGTGGCCGGCGTCACGATCACGCATCCGGCAGATCGGCAAGACCGAGCGGACGCCAGACGATCGTGTTGTGGTTCACCTGCTTCGCGATGGCCGCGACGGGCCTCTCATGCCCTTCTTCGGCCAGGCGCATGACGCCGGACCTGGGCGATCCTGTTCGCGCTCGGCCTGTTGGCGGCATCGGCCAGCTCTGCCTGACCGCGTCGTTTCGCTACGCGCCGGTGCCGGTGGTCGTGCCGTTCGACTATAGCCAATTGCTCTGGGCGGTGCTGCTCGGCTGGCTGATCTGGGACATGCATCCCGCGCGCGACGACCTGGATCGGCGCCGCGATCATCGTCGCCAGCGGGCTCTACACGCTCTATCGCGAGCACAGGCTGGGCAGGATCGCGAAAGAAGCGCGCGGCCGGAGCCGCTCTAGCGCGCGGCCGATCAGGCGCTTGCGCCATCGCGTCGGCGACCTCGGCGGCGTTGCGGCCCGTCGCCGCGCTTTCCTGCCAGATCGCCTCGAGCTTGGCCGGGATCGCCTCGATCCGCGCGCGGACCATGTCCTGGTCGCCGTCGCGCAGATATTCGGTCGAGACGTTGATGATGCCGCCGGCATTGATGACATAGTCCGGCGCGTAGAGGATGCCGCGCGCATGGATGCGGTGGCCGTCACCGGCGTGGCGAGCTGATTGTTGGCGCCGCCCGCGACGATCGGGACGTTGAGCGCGGCGATCGACGCCTCGGTCAGGATCGCGCCGAGCGCGTTGGGACTGAATTTTCCAGCCCGCCGGTGTACAGCACCGGGCCGGGCGGGAACGGTCGCAGCGAGGTCGGCGAGGCCGTCGGGGTAGGTGTCGAAGGTGCCGCGAACGCACGGGGCGACGCGGCGCGAGGTCGCGGTCGGCGAACAGATCGACCGCCCACGGGGTGAGGCCGGCCCGGACCGCGGACATCGCCGCCGCCCGGGCTCGCACCGACGATGAGGAGGGGGGTCGTCACGCGAAACCCGGGCGTGGCCCGGGGCAACAGAGAAGCCGGTTATGCCGGGGTGCGTCGTGTGTCCCAGGGTGCGCCGAGGACGGCGACCCTGGGCTGGGGTCTGTAACGCCTTCGGCGTAAAGAGTCGGGGGTGGCTTTGTCTTTACCCCGAAGGGGTTTAGCACCCCAGCCCAGGGTCGCGAGCGGTTGGAAAGACGAAAACGCGAGTTGTCATGATGAGGCCGTGGGTTCGGCTCCGGTAAAGGCACGTCCATGCACCAAGGCCGAAATCGCCGAGCAGAAGGCCGAATTTACGAAGCAAGCTGCACAGAATGCGGAACGGAAAAGCAAGGAAGCCGAACAGATGGCGAAAATGTTCGGGCTCCCGGGGTTCGATGATGAATCGAACCGCGCCTTCGCTGCAAAGCTGAGCAAATATGCCGGCTACCGCTCCGTCACCTATCGCGGGAAGGGCGTGTTCGACATCGACTATCATTTCGAAGGCCGAGCGACGCAGGACTTCATCTTCCCCGCAATGCCCGACAATGACTTCCTGATCCCGTTCATCGCGATGCGTCGACGGATCGATGGCTCGGTGCTCGTAACCGCGCCCGCGTTCACCGGTGGCACTGGGCCGCTTGGGGCGCGGGCTGGCGCTGCAGCTGCAGGCGCGATGAAGGAAGGGCCGGTGTCGAAGGCGCAGGGCCGCTTCACCATCATCACCGATGGCGAGGTGCTGACCAACAACAGCGAGGACGGCGCTGCACCGCATACCGCGGGTCGGCACATCCGCTGGGACGTCGGAAGCGGCAGCGCGAAGATTCCCGAAGCCCTAATCCGCCTCCAGTAACGGGCGTTCGTCGAAGGGGCGGTTGCGCGCCGCCTCTTCGCTTGGCACGGTCGGGTCTTCCCAGGGGGAGTCTTCATCCGTGCGTCACATCATTCTCGCCGCCCTTCTCGCCGCCACCGCTCCGGCCGCTTTCGCAGCGCCCGTCCCGAAAGAGCAATTGCTCGTCCCGCCCAAGGATGCCGTGCATTACGTCGTCGTTTCCGAAGCCGGGAAGCATGGCGACATGTGGCGCTGGACGCTTCCCGACGGGCAGATCGCCTATCGCCATTCGCAGTCGCTGCGCGGCTGGATCAGCGAGACCGACCAGGTCGTCCGACTAGGCCCGGACGGGCTTCCGACCACCATCGAAGTGCGCGGCATTACGCCGGAAGGCGATGCAGCCGAGACGCTGTCCGTGGCCGACGGCAAGGCGACGTGGAAGAGCACGGCGGATTCCGGAAGCATCGATGCGGGGAACGCCTTCTACGTTGCTGCGGGCGGCGTGCCGCTTTCGAACGACCTGCTTGCGAACGCGCTTGGCGGCGCGGGAGACGCTGGCCTCGACCTCCTGCCCAGCGGCCATGCTTCGCTGGCGCGCGGGTCGAAGCTGACGATTCAGGGGCCGGCCGGACCGAAGACGGTCCAGCTCGCCTTCGTCCGCGGGATCCTCTCGTCGCCGGTGCCCGTCTGGCTCGACGAGAACGGCAAGTATTTCGCCGAGGTCGGCCATCTCTCCTACGTGCCGGCGGGCTACGAAGCTGCCGAGAACATGACGAGGATGCGGGAGGCGCAGGAGGCCGCCACTGCCGAGGCCGTCAAGGCGATCGCGCACCGTTTCCTCACCGCGGAAGCGAAAGCGCCGGTCCTGTTCGACAATGTGCGCCTGTTCGATGCCGACAAGGGCGTCTTCGTGGAGAACCAGGCCGTGCTCGCAAGGGGCGGCAAGATCGCCGCGATCGGGGCCGCGGGCTCCATTGCTCCGGCCGGCGCGCGTGTCGTGGATGGCAAGGGCAAGACATTGGTTCCGGGCATCTGGGACAGCCACATGCATATCGGTGGTGACTGGGACGTGCTCGCCAACCTGGCCAACGGCATGACCAGCTTCCGCAGCCCCGGAACGACGATCGAACGGGCGAAGTCGGCGGTGTCCCGCCGCAACTCAGGCGATCTTCTGATGGGTGAGCCGTTCATTCAAGCCATCGTCGACCAGAAGCATCCGCTGGCCGCCCAAGGGTCGATGACGGTCAGCAGCGAAGCCGAGACGGTCGCCGCTGTCCGCCAGATCAAGGATGCAGGCCTGTGGGGCGTGAAGTTCTACACCTCGATGAATCCGGCGTGGATTGCTCCGGGCGCGGCCGAAGCGAAGAAGCTCGGCTTGCACGTGTCGGGGCACGTTCCCGCGACAATGCGGCCGCTGGAGGCTGTTCGCGCGGGCTATGACGAACTGACCCATCTCAACTTCGTCGTCATGCAGGCCATGCCGAAGGAGATCGTCGACAAGGCCAACACCGCGGAGCGGATCGCCGGACCGGCACGCCTCGCAAAGGACGTCGACTGGTCGTCGCCGGAAATGCGCGCCTTCGTCGCCGAGCTGAAGCAGCGCGGAACCGTCGTCGATCCGACGCTGGTGATCTTCGAGACCATGCTGACCATGGACGGCGGCGCACCGGCGCCGGCCTATTCCTCCTACATGGGCATCATCTCGCCGGTGCTGGACCGGTCGTTCAAAGCGGGCGGATACCCGCTCGCCGATGGCTTTACGCGAGATGACTACCGAAAGAGCTACGCCAAGATGGTCGAGCTGGTGCGCGTCCTGCACGAGGCCGGCGTTCCCATCGTCGCGGGCACGGACGGTTGGGGCATCGAGGTCGTGCGGGAACTCGAACTCTATCAACAGGCAGGCTTCACGCCGGCCCAGGCGCTGCAGTCGGCGACCATCGTTCCGGCCCGCGTCGTCGGTGCCGACCGGCGCACCGGCTCCGTCGCGATTGGCAAGGAGGCCGACCTCATGCTCGTCGACGGTGACGTTTCAAAGGATCTCGGCGCACTACGCCGCGTCGTGACGGTCGTCAGCGACGGCTACGTCATGGACGCCGACGCTCTGCGGAAAGCGGCGGGCTACACGGGGCAGCCGAAGTAAGACGTCGAAGCGCCGGTTACGGCCGGCGCTTCAGCTCGTCGCGGATTTCCGTAAGGAGATCGACTTCGGTGATGCCTGGCGCTTCATCCTGCTTTCGCATCATCTTGTTCGCCGACCGGATGATCAGGAAGATGATGAAGGCGAGGATGACGAAGTTGATCACGACCGTGATGAACTGGCCCCAGCCGAGAACGGGAACGCCAGCCTTCTTCAACGCGGCATAATCGGTCGCCGAGCCGACATAATCGGCTGGGACCGGCCCCAGCAATGCGAAATAGCTTGAGAAGTCGAGACCGCCGAACAATGCGCCGACCACCGGCATGATCACGTCGTCGGTGAGACTGGCAGTAATCGTCGCGAACGCCGCGCCGATGATGACGGCAACTGCCAGGTCGAGCACATTGCCGCGGGCGATGAAGTCTCGAAATTCCTTGAGCATCTACTTCTCCTCTTCCCGCATTGCGCGATCCAATGTCTCGATTTGCGCTCTGATTTTGTCCCGCTGCGAATATTGCCTGACCAGGCCCGTGCGGAAGTCCGCCAAGAGGCCCTCTGCCGCATTCTCCGCGGCTCCCCGGGATAGCCTCTTTCGACCCATGTTGAACTGCACCGTAAGCTCCCGAAGTTGCGCGAACTGTCCGGCGCAACGGGACTCCAGGGCTTGCTTGAATTGCGAAAGCGGCTGGTCCTGCCCGTCCGCTTCGCGATAAGCCGCGTAGCCGCATGTCGTAAGTGCGAGGTTCGCGTCGTCTATCGCGTCGAGCGACGGCGTGGCTGCCAGTATCAAAAGAACCGTGATGTTCAATCGCGCGCCCTCACGCCTGTTGTCGGCACCTTAGCGTTTCGACGGCGGAATGGAAGCAGCGGTCGCGCGTGTGTTGCTCTTGTAAAACAGTCCGGCGACCTCTATTTCCGCGACGATTGTTCTTCAGGGGATACGACATGACCGCATTGCGTCGATTTGGCCTCCTTGCACCGCTGGCAGCGTTCAGCCTCGCGGGCTGCGGGCTCAACAGCGTGCCGACCGCCGAGGAGCAGGTGAATGCCTCCTGGGGGAACCTGCAAGCCGATTACCAGCGTCGAGCCGACCTGATCCCCAACCTCGTCCGCACGGTCGAGCGCTATGCTCAACAGGAACGGACGGTTCTGACGGAAGTGACGAACGCGCGTGCCAACGCATCGCGCGTTCAGCTCAATGCCGGCGATCTCAGCGATCCGGCCAAGGTCCAGGCCTTCAACCAGGCACAATCGCAGCTGGGCTCGTCTCTCGGGCGCTTGTTGGTGACGATGGAGGCCTATCCCGACCTCAAGTCGAACACGAACTTCCTCGCGCTGCAGGATCAGCTCGAAGGCACGGAGAACCGAATCAACGCGTCCCGCCGCGACTATAACGAGTCGGTGCAGGCCTATAACACGCGTATCCGGACCTTCCCGGACGCGATCGGCGCCAAGATCTTCTACGGCGCCAAGCCGAAGGTGCCGTTCCAGGCCGCAGCCGGTTCGGAAGCGGCGCCATCGGTCGACTTCAACGCGAGCTGAGGTGACACGCGCCTTCGCCGTCTTGCTGCTGGCGCTTCTCGCGCTGGGGGCGCCTGCTTCGGCTCAGACTTTTCCGGAGAACAAGGGATCGCCGGTGGTCGACCAGGCGGACATCCTGCGGCCTGAGCAGGAGTTCGACCTCAAGTCGAAGGCGGAGGCTTTATACGCCCGGACCGGCCGCGCCTTCGCCGTCGCCACTGTCAAAAGTCTCGAAGGCCGGGAGGTCGACGATTACGCCTACCGGCTAGGCCGGCACTGGAAGCTCGGCAGTGAAAAGGGCGACGACGGCGTCCTGCTCCTGGTCGCTCCCAACGAGCGCAAGGTAGCCATCGCGACGGGGTATGGCGCCGGCGAATATATGACCGATGCCGTTTCGGGGGTGATCATTCGCGAAGCCATCATACCGCAATTCAAGAAGAACCCGCCGGACTATGGCGCCGGAATAACCGCTGGCGCAGATGCGATTATCAAGCAGATGGAGCTGCCCGCCGATCAGGCGAAGGCGAATGCGGCAGCCGCCGAGCGGCAGCGATCTTCCAGGGGTTCGCCGGGGCCTTTTGCATTCATTCCGGTGATCATCATCGTGATCGTATTCTTCTCGATCATCGCGTCGCTCTCCCGGCGTGCGCACGGGCAACGATATCGTCGCAGGCGTGGCGGTATCGATCCGTTGGTCGTCCTGTGGGGCCTGAATGAGATCAGCCGTGGCTCGCGTGGCGGCGGCTGGGGCGGCGGCGGCAGCTTCGGCGGCTTTGGCGGCCGGCGGTGGCGGCGGAGGCGGGTTCGGCGGCTTCGGCGGTGGCTCGTTCGGCGGCGGCGGCGCGAGCGGGGGATGGTGATGCTGCAGCTGAGCGAAGAGGATCACAAGAAGGTCAGCGCCGCGATCGCCGCGGCCGAGCTTCACAGCGACGGCGAGATCATCGCAGTTTCGACGCCGCTAAGCGATTCCTATCATGATGTCGCTTTGCACTGGGCCGTGCTCGCGTTGATTGCCGTGCTGGCCTTCGCCGCGGCATGGCCGGCATCGCTCGACTGGTGGCTGAACCTTATATTCGGCGGCTGGCGTCCGGAACCGACGATCCGTGAGATTCTGACGTTCCTGCTGATCCTCGCGGTGTTCAAGTTCACCGCCGTATTGCTGGTCCTGAAGTACATGCCGCTGCGGTTGCTGTTGACTCCGCGCGCGACCAAGACTCGGCGCGTGCGGCGGCGGGCCATTTCCATCTTCAAGGCGGGCGCGGAGCGCCGGACCATCGGCCGTACTGGCGTTCTCATCTATCTCTCGATGGGCGAGCATCGGGCGGAGATCGTCGCAGACGAGGCCATAACCAAGGTGACGACGCCGGAGACCTGGGGCGAGGCGATGGCAGCGCTGCTGATCGAGGTGAAGGCGGGGCGTCCCGGCGACGGCATCGTCGCTGCCGTTGCCCTGGTCGGCGAGGTTCTCGCCGAGCATTTCCCGCGTTCATCGGCGGACACCAACGAAATCCCGGACAAGCTCATCGAACTATGACCGAAGACGGCGACGCACCTCTCCAGACCATGTGGGAGGGCAAGTATATCCGCGCGATGAAGCGCGGACGCTGGGAATATGTCTCGCGCACCAACAGCGTTGGTGCCGCTGTCATCCTCGCCGAGCATCAAGGCAAGGTGATCCTCGTCGAGCAGTATCGTGTGCCGGTCGGTGCGCGCTGCCTCGAGCTTCCGGCTGGCCTTGTAGGTGACGAGGAAGCGCACGCCACCGTCGAGAGCACGGCGATCAAGGAGCTGGAGGAGGAAACGGGCTTCACCTGCGACCGCGTTGAGCGGCTAGGCGATTTCCACAGCTCGCCGGGGATGGTGGCTGAGAGCTTCTCACTCGTCCGCGCGCACGGCGTCCGCAAGATCGGCGAGGGCGGGGGCACGGAGCATGAGGAAATCGAGGTGCACCTCGTCGCTCGCGAAGATATTCCAGCCTTTATTGCAGAACGGCGCGCGGCGGGAGTCGCGATCGACGTGAAGCTTTTGATATTCATGAACTTTTAGGTTCGGCAACAGTCAGCGGCCGTTCACTCGCGGTCGGCTACGTACCGTTCGTCGAAGCCTCGCTTGCCGTGCCGTTGCCTCCGCGCAATGCGCTGCGCCTGCCAAAATCCTGATCGAGGGGAATTATGAAGATGTTGCTGGCCACCACGGCCATTCTTTCCATGGCCGCACTTGGCTCGGTCGCCAATGCGCAGAATGCGGCCCCGGCCGCTGCGTCGGTCGCAGTCCCGAACAACGTCCTGCTCGCCGACTGGGGCGGGCCTTATGACGGCGTTCCGCCGTGGGATAAGGTCAACCCGAAATTGTTCTCGCCCGCGTTCGAGTTCGGCATTGCCGAGCAACGCCGCGAGATCGACGCGATCGCCAACAATCCGGCGCCGGCGACCTTCGAGAACACCATCGAGGCGATGGAGAAGGCCGGCCAGCGTTTCTCGCGCGTCGAGAACGTATTCGCAGTCATGACCGACAATATGTCGACGCCGGAATATCAGGCGCTCGACAAGGAATGGCAGCCGAAGATTTCCGCTGCTTTCGACGCGATCACTTTCAACGAAAGGCTCTTCCAGAGAGTGAAGTCGCTGTACGACCGCAAGGCGTCGCTCGGCCTCAACGCCGTGCAGGACCGCCTGCTCACGCGGACGTACGACAGCTTCGTCCGTAGCGGTGCCAACCTCAATGCGGCGCAGAAGGCGCAGCTCGCGAAAATGAACCAGGAGCTGGCAACGCTTTTCTCCACCTTCAACGAGCGGCTGCTCGCTGACGAGAGCACCTACATCACCGCCACCGAGGCGGAGATGAAGGGCGTACCCGCCGACGTGAAGGCCGCGCTTGCCGCCGCCGCCAAGGAGCGCAAGCAGCCGGCCGGCACCTACGCGCTGAAGAACACGCGTTCGGTGGCCGATCCCATCCTGACCTTCGCCGACGATCGCGCGCTGCGCGAGAAGGTGTGGCGCGCGTTCGTCAATCGCGGCGACAACGGGAATGCGAACGATACCAACCAGATCATCGCGCAGATCCTGAAGCTGCGCGCCGAGCGCGCCAAGCTGCTCGGCTTCAAGCACCACGCCGAATGGCGGATGCAGGACACGATGGCCAAGGATCCGGCCAAGGCGATGGACCTGATGATGCGCGTGTGGACACCCGCAGTCGCTCGCGTGAAGGAAGAGGTCGCCGACCAGCAGGCGCTTGCCAACAAGCTCGGCCACAAGGTGACGATCGAACCTTGGGACTATCGTTACTACCAGGAGAAGGTCCGCAAGCAGAAGTACGACCTCAGCCAGGACGAGATTAAGCCGTACTTCGCGCTCGATAATCTCGTCGACGGCATGTTCTGGTCGGCCGGCCAGCTCTACGGCCTCGGTTTCAAGGAGAATACGGGGACGGTCCCGGTCTTCCATCCGGATGTCCGCACGTTCGAGGTGACCGATCAGGCAAGCGGCAAGGTCGTGGGCTTGTTCTACCTCGACAATTTCGCCCGCGAAGGGAAGCGCTCGGGCGCGTGGATGACTACGTACCGCAGCCGCGCAGGCCTGCTCGGCGACGACATCGTGCTGGCGTCGAACAACAACAACTTCACCAAGGGCGAGGCGGGCAAGCCGGTGCTGATCAGCCTGGACGACGCGGAGACGCTCTTCCACGAGTTCGGCCACGCCATCAATTACCTGCTCATCGACGTCCGCTACCCGTCGCTCGGCGGCCTGCAGCGCGACTTTGTCGAGTATCCGAGCCAGGTGAACGAGAATTGGCTGCTGACGCCGGAGGTGCTTCAGCGCTTCGCCAAGCACTACCAGACCGGCCAGCCCATGCCGCAGGCGCTCGTCGACAAGATCCAGAAGGCGCAGACGTTCAACCAGGGCTTCGCCACGGTCGAATATCTCGGCTCGGCCTTGGTCGACATGAAGATGCACACCGATCCCAACGGCGTCACCGATCCGGATGCGTTCGAGAAGAAGGCACTGGCCGAAATCGGCATGCCGAAGGAGATCGTGATGCGGCATCGCCTGCCGCAGTTCAGCCACCTCTTCTCGTCCGACGCTTATTCGGCCGGCTATTATTCCTACCTCTGGTCGGAAACGATGGACGCCGACACCTGGGCTGCGTTCGAGGAGGCGGGCAGCCCGTGGGACAAGACGGTCGCCGGCAACTTCAAGAAGTATCTGCTGTCGACCGGCAATGAGACGGACCGCGCGGAGGCCTACCGCCAGTTCCGCGGTCGCGATCCGGACGTGAACGCTCTGCTCAAGAAGCGCGGCTTCCCGACGAACTAAAAGTCAAAGCTGGAAATCAGAGAGCCCTTCCCGAGCGACGGGGAGGGCTTTCGCTTTTGCCGTCAGGCCATGAAGGCTTGAGCGAGGCTGACCGGGCCGAAGGCGACGATCCGGAGCAGTGCCGGTCCGAAGCTGAAGAAGGCGGCGACGGCGCCGCAGAGCATCCAGGCGACGAGGATTGAGAACAGGGCCTTCATCACAATTTTCCTTCCGGAGACGACTAGGGCCGGACAATTGGGGCTGCCCGGCCCTGTTCGCTCCCCCATCAAACTGCGGAGCCCGATCCCTGGCGTCGCTTCCAGCGAACGGGCCCCGTCAAGCCGATAGGGGAATGGTCGTGATTCGGAACCTTACCCAAAGTTAGCTCCGAGCCAGCTGTCCCAGAATGATTAGGACGAGACCGACGAGCCTTGCCGCGAGGCCATCCAGAACAGCCCGGCCGCGAGCAACCAAAGGCCCGCAAAGGCAAGGCTCAAGACGCCGCCGCGCAGATCGGTGGAGAGGCCGAAGATGCTGACCGCCGCTTGGGCGAGGGCCGTAACCACCATCATTCCGGCCATGGTCGCGGAGGAGCGGGACAGGAGCGCCGCGGAGATCGCAATCGCCAGCACGCCGCCAAACCACAAATTGTACGGATTGTCGTCCGACCCGATCATTCCGACGGCCAGGTTGACCCAGACGGTCAGGAAACCGGCCAGGATCGCGACAAGCGCGCCGAGCCGATGCGCCCAGTCCGTCGATGACCGAACTGCAAGCTCGATCGTGACGCCGGTGATGGCGAACATCACGCCCATCACGATGAAGTCGGATGCCGTCCACGGAAAATTCGCAAGCCAGGGGATGGCCAGGAGCAGGGCCGCGCCACCCCATCCAATCAGTCGCCACTTTATCCGCCGATCCGGTCCAATCATTTCACGCCTCCACAAATTGTGGATCGGAACTTGTCGTGCCACCGGATGAACGTCCTGAGCGACTTCTGAGGACTTCGTGAAAAGCTGATCAGAGGCGCGCTTTTTGCGCTTCGGACCAAGCGAGCTCTGCCAAGCGGTTCGGTGAGGGCCGCGGTCGCTTCGGCATGCGCGGACGACGCATTGCCGCGCGCAAGTCGGCCGCGGATTCCGTGCAGGATACCGGCGATGCGGAACATCACGAACACGATCAGGTAATCGAGATTCGGCAAATGGTCGCGGCCGGTGCGGCGGCAGTAAGCGGAGACATATTCTTCCTCGGTCGGGATGCCGAGCGCCGAATAATCCAGGCCCTGCAGGCCCGTGAACATGCCCGCCGGCATGCGGTACATCATCAGGTGGTAGACGAAGTCCGCAGCCGGATCGCCGATCGTGGACAGCTCCCAGTCGAGCACGGCGCGAACTTCCGGCTTTTCCGCGTCGAAGATCATATTGTCGCAGCGGAAATCGCCGTGGACGACGCTGGAGCGACCGCTGTCGGGCGGCAAATGCTTGCCGAGCCAGTCTACCAGCTTGTCCATCGCCGGAACGCGTCCGGCGTCGGTGTCGCCGAGATATTGCTTCGACCAACGCGCGACCTGGCGTTCGACGAAGCCGGTCGCCTTGCCGTAATCGCCGAGGCCGATCGCTTGCGGGTCGTAATTGTGCAGCTGCGCGATGGTCGCGTTCATCGCGTCGAAGTGCGCGGCGCGTCCCTCGCGGTCGAGGCCGGGGAAGGTAGCGTCCCAGATGATGCGCCCCGGCACCATGTCCATGAGGTAGAAGGGCGTGCCAAGGACGCCCTCGTCTTCACACGAAGCGTACACCCGGGGGACAGGAAAGCCCTGCGCGCCGAGTGCCGCCAATACGCGATATTCGCGCTCTACGGCATGCGCGCCCGGGAGGAGCTTCCCTGGCGGCTTGCGGCGAAGGACGTACGAGCCGCTCGCGCCATCGATGCGGTAGGTCGGGTTGGACTGGCCGCCCTTGAACTGGCTGACGGAAATCGGCCCTTCGAAGCCCTCGACGTTCGCGACCATCCATTCCGTCAACGCCGCTTCGTCGAAGCGCAGCCGTTCGCTGACCTCGCGCGTGCCGCTGTTCGCCTCGGTACGGTCCATTTCCGCCGTGTAAGCGGTGAACCGCGGCGTCGCCAGCGCGTTGCTGTTTCATGGCGCGCCTCATCCATCTGTCCGACCTGCACTTCGGTGCGCACGACCATCGGCTGGTGGATGCCGTCGCCGAGCGTGTCGACGAGGAAAAGCCGGACCTCGTCGTCATCAGCGGCGATTTCACTCAACGGGCAAAGACCGAGCAGTTCAAGGAGGCATGCGACTTTCTCGAGCGGCTGCGCGATGCCGGCCATGACGTGCTCGCCGTGCCGGGCAATCACGACGTGCCGCTGTACGACGTCTTCCGACGCTTCCTGTCGCCGCTGACGCGATACCAGCGCTACATCGACGATACGCTCTGCCCCGTGCACCAGCTGGCCGGCGTCACCGTCCTCGGCATCAATACGGCGCGGTCGCTGACCTTCAGCGAAGGCCGCATCAACGAGGAGCAGATCCAGTTCATTCGCGACACTTTCTCGCGCTCCGATCCAGAGGCCATGAGGGTGCTCGTAACGCACCACCCGTTGTTCGCTCTGCCGGTGGGCGAGACCGGAGAGGTGAAGCAGGCGGTCGGGCGCAGCGAGATGGCGCTCGACGCAGCGGGCGAGGCCGGCGTCGACATGCTCCTTGCGGGTCATCACCATACCGCATCGTCGCACAGCGCGCGCGACCTCGTGACCCGGGCGGGTCCGGCCCTGGTCGTTCAGGCGGGAACGGCAACGTCCATTCGGCTGCGCGACGAAAGCCAGAGCTTCAACCGTATCGACATCGAGGCCGAGACCGTCACGCTGACGCTGCAGGCATGGTCGGGCGACAAGTTCGAATCCAGTACCGCGCAGAAGTACGTCCGCGAAGGCGATCACTGGCGCATCGCCGGGGCCGAAAAGGCCGTCGGCGAACCCGCGCACTAGCAGGCCGGCGACTGCGCGCTTAGAGCCGCTGAATGACGATCCACGACCCGCATTTCGACCTTCACGACTTCGTTCGGCGCGTGCTTGCCGAGGACCTGGGATCGGGTGGGGACGTCACGTCGACGGCGACCATCGCGGCCGATGCGCATTTCACCGCCGAGATGGCTTGCCGGCAGGCGATCGTGGTCGCGGGCATGGATGTCGCCGCGGCATTCTTCCGGGCGCTCGACCCGAACGTGCATATCGAAATTCTCGCTGATGACGGCGAACGCTCGGATGCAGGCAGTGCGCTGATGCGGCTGGAGGGCAATGCCCGGGCGATGCTTTCGGCGGAGCGGTCGGCGCTCAATACGCTGCAGCATCTGTCGGGAATTGCGACGCTCACGCGCCAATATGTCGACCTCATCGACGGCACCGGCGCGATCCTGCTCGACACGCGCAAGACCATTCCCGGGCTGCGCGTTCTCGACAAATATGCTGCCCGGATGGGCGGAGCGGAGAACCATCGCATGCGGCTCGACGACGGGCTGCTCATCAAGGACAATCACGTCGCGGTCGCGGGCGGCGTCGCGCAGGCGGTGCGCGCCGCGCAGCGCCGCGAACTCCGGACTGAAAGTGCAGGTCGAGGTCGACCGCATCGACCAGATCGAGCCGGCGCTCGAAGCGGGTGCGGACCGCCTCCTGCTCGACAATATGCCGCCGCCGGTCTTGCGCAAAGCGGTAGCGCTGGTCGCCGGCCGCGTGCCGCTGGAAGCGTCGGGCGGGGTCAATCTGGAAACCATCCGCGGCATCGCCGAAACGGGTGTGAACTACATCTCCGTCGGGCGCATCACGCAGTCCGCACCGGCCGTCGATATCGGGCTCGACTACGCACTGAACATTGCGGCGCAATGACGTCATCGTTCAGCGGCTGGACAGCCGCTGAGGCGCACACGTGCTCCATCAAATGGCCGCTCCCCGATGCGGCTGCGTGTTCGAGGAGTATTCGATGTTGAAGCATGCTTTGTTCGCCTTGTCGGCCGCTGCTCTCGTCGCAGCGCCCACGGCGGCGTCGGCGAAGAACAGTCATTCCAAGTCGTGGAAGAAGGCTCAGAAGCAGCGGGCGAAAGCGGCGCGCCATTATGGTTCGAGCTACTACGGCACGCCGTATCGCACCCGTTACGGGTCGCCCCGCTATGCCACTCGTTACAGCGGCGCCCGCTACGCCGGTTCGCCCTACTATGGCGGTACGCCCTATTACGGCGGCTATAGCTCCTACGGTTCGCCCTATTACGGGGGCTATAATGGCGGCTACGGCGCACCCTATTACGGCGGCAATTACTATGGTGGCCGCTCCTACCGTTGTGGCGGCAACTCCACGGCTGGAGCGCTCGTTGGCGGCGCGCTCGGCGCGGTGGTCGGCTCGCAGGTCGCCGCCGGCGGACGCGATCGCTACGGCTATCGCCGCGGCGGTGACCGCACGACCGGTGCGATCATCGGCGGCGCGCTCGGCGCGGTGGTCGGCAGCCAGGTCGCCAAGGGCCGCTGCTGAGCGCCTGCTGAATTCAGCCTAAGTCACGGGCCGGGAAGCAATTCCCGGCCTGTTTCGTTAAGCGTGCGAGACTGCTGATTTTTGCAGCAATGTCAGCAACAGACCGTATATAGCGCCCGAAACAGGAGACCGGATTTGTTCAAGGGGCTGCAGCCCATTCTCTACGGCGGCCGCGAAGTGTGGCCGCTGGTCGAAGGCGGCAAGGGCGTTTCCGCCACCAATCACGCAAGCTCGGGTGCATGGGCCGCCGCCGGCGGCATCGGCACCGTGTCCGCTGTCAATGCCGACAGCTATGATCCCGAGGGCCGGATCGTCCCGCAAATCTATCACGGCATGACCCGCCGCGAGCGCCATGAAGAACTGATCCAGTACGCCGTCGACGGCGCCGTGGCGCAGGTCCAGCGCGCCTATGAGATGTCGAACGGCAAGGGCGCCATCAACATCAACGTGCTGTGGGAAATGGGCGGCGCGCAGCGCGTGCTGCATGGGGTTCTCGAGCGTACCAAGGGTCTCGTCACCGGCGTCACCTGCGGCGCGGGCATGCCGTACAAGCTCAGCGAGATCGCGGCGTCCTACGGCGTCCATTATCTGCCGATCATCAGTTCCGCGCGTGCGTTCAGCGCGTTGTGGAAGCGGGCTTATTCCAAGGCAGCCGAATGGCTCGCGGCGGTGGTGTATGAAGATCCGTGGCTTGCCGGCGGGCACAACGGCCTCAGCAATGCCGAAGACCCGCGCGCACCGCAGGATCCCTATCCTCGCGTTGCCGCATTGCGCGCGACCATGCGCGAGAACGGGATCGCCGATACCGTGCCGATCGTCATGGCCGGCGGCGTCTGGCGGCTCGATGAGTGGGAGAACTGGATCGACAATCCGGAACTGGGGCAGATCGTCTTCCAGTTCGGAACGCGGCCGCTGCTGACCCAGGAAAGCCCGATCCCGCCCGAGTGGAAGGCGCGGCTGATGACGCTCGAAGAGGGCGACGTCCTGCTTCACCGCTTCTCTCCGACGGGCTTTTATTCCTCCGCCGTTCGCAACCCGTTCCTGCGCAACCTCGAGGATCGCTCGCACCGCCAGATCGCGTTCACCAAGGAGCCGCTCGGCGACCATCATTTCGAGCTCGACGTCGGCGTCGGCAAGAAGCGCGGATATTGGGTCACCAAGGGCGACCTGCAGCATGCGCGCGAATGGTATGCGGCGGGCTATACCGAGGCGCTGAAGACGCCCGACGAGACGCTCATCTACGTCGACACGGACGAGAAGAACCTCATCCGCCACGACCAGGCGGAATGCATGGGCTGCCTCAGCCAGTGCGCTTTCTCGTCTTGGGCGGACAATGAGAAGAATTCGACCGGACGCCTTGCCGACCCGCGCAGCTTCTGCATCCAGAAGACGCTTCAGGACATCGCGCACGGCGGGCCCGTCGAGCAGAATTTGATGTTCGCCGGGCATTCGGCGTTCCGGTTCAGGACGGACCCATTCTATTCTAACGGCTTCGTCCCGACGGTGAAGCAGCTTGTGGACAGGATCCTGACGGGGGCTTGAGTTCGTGCGTAAGGGGGTTTTCGCCGCAGTCGTCCTAGCGCTGGCCGCGCCTGCCGCGGCGCAGGACAAGACGCCGCCGTACTGGGCCTCCATCGCGTCCGGCGAAGCCATGATGCGCGCCGGGCCGGGCCGCAACTATCCCGGCATCTGGCTCTACAAGCGCCGCGACCTGCCGATCCGCGTCGTGAAAATCTTTCCAAACTGGCGGATGATCGAGGATTCGGAGGGCACGCGAGGCTGGATGCTGGTCTCATTGCTCAGCGACCGGCGGACGGCCATCGTCCGGGAAGGCGGGAATCGCGCCGATTCAGGCCAAGCCCGAGAGCGAGAGCCGCGTCCGCTATCATGTCGAGCCGGGGGTCGTCGGCCGCATCGAGAAGTGCCGTGAGGGCTGGTGCCACATCAGCATCGGCAAGCGCGAAGGCTATATCCGCATCGCCGATATCTGGGGTGTGGGCGAAGGCGAGACGGTCGACTAGCTTCCGCACGGGACGGATTCGGCATAAGGTCATCGCGGGTGAAGGGGCTGCAGGGGGCGGCTCATGATCGAACATCGTTTAACCAGGCGCGCATTCGCCGGAGCGGGTCTCGCTTCGGCCGGGCTTTTCATGACGTCCGGAGCGCGTGCATTCGCGGACAGGATGCCGACCGCGGAATCGCCGATGGGGCCGTTCTACCCGATTATCCGTCCGACCGATTCCGACGTGGACCTTACCTGGGTGAAGGGGCGCACGTCCCGCGCCGCGGGGCAGGTGATCGAGATTTCCGGGCGGGTGTACGATGTGAAGGGCAATCCGCTGCCGGGCGCCACGCTCGAGCTTTGGCAGGCGAACGCTGCCGGCCGCTACGATCATCCGAGCGACCCGGCGACAGCGCCGCTCGATCCGAACTTCCAGGGCTTCGCGACGCTGCGCACCGACGCGAAGGGCGATTGGCGTATCATCACCGTGAAGCCCGCCGGCTACGACTCGCCGATCGGCAATCGCCCGCCGCACATTCACTTCGACCTGCGCTCCGACAAAACGCGGAACGTCGCGCAAATGTACTTCCCGGAGGATGCCGAAGGGAACGCCAAGGACCTGCTCTACAAGGCATTGCAGGGCGGAGGATGCCGCCACCTCCCTGGCCGCCCGCAACGCCGCCGACCCCAACAAATATGTCTGGGACGTCGTGATGCTCGCCTAGCCGACGCGGGCTGCTGATGCCTCGCTGAGGACATGCTATGCCCCTTGCGAGATGCAGGGGGCGAGCATGAAGGCGATTGCGGCAGGAGTGATGGCGATCATGGCAGGAGCGGCGTCGGCGCAAGGAACGGAACGGCCGGCGGTCGAGCGTATCGGCCAGCCGATGCTTGGCGAGCAGAGGCTACCCTTCTCCAGCGCGGTGCGCGTAGGCGACTTGCTGATCCTGTCGGGTCAGATCGGCAACACGCCGGACGGCAAGCTGCCCGAGGGCATGGAAGCGCAGGCGCGGCAGGCGATGGAGAATATCGGCGCGATACTGAAAGCGCAGGGGCTCAGCTTCGGCGATGTCGTCAAATGCACCGTCATGCTCGACGACATGAAGGATTGGCCGGCGTTCAATAAGATCTACGTGACCTACTTCCCCGACGGGAAATTCCCCGCCCGGAGCGCGTTCGGCGCGGATGGGCTGGCGCTGGGTGCGCTGGTCGAAGTTGAGTGCTGGGCGCACTCCGGCAAGTAGCAGTATGCGGATGTATACTGGCGCTTGCCTATGCGGCGACATCCACATCGAAGCGTCGGGCGAGCCCTACCGCGTCGGCCTTTGCCACTGCCTCGACTGCCGCAAGCACCACGGCGCGCTGTTCCACGCTTCGGCGATCTTTCCGGCCGATGCAGTCAGCGTGGAAGGCGAAACGCGTGACTATGCAGGCCGGCATTTCTGCCCGCGTTGCGGCTCGTCGGTGTTCGGGCGGTCGGGCGACGAGATCGAGGTCAGTCTTGGGGCGCTGGATCGCGCCGGATCAGTTCGTGCCGACCTATGAGTTGTGGACGATCCGGCGCGAAAGCTGGCTACCGCCGTTTCCCCTCGAAAGGCGATACGAACGCGATCGCGAGTCCGCGGGTCGGTGGGAGGGCCCGGTAAAGTATGGCGGCGGCCCCGATCAGGAGGCCGCCGATCCAATCACGCGTTAGCTTGGCATCGAGAGCGGCTGGTAGGCGACCCGCTTCACGGTGAGCTTCTTGCCCTTGTCGCTGACCGATTCGCCCGACTCGCCGACCGCCAGCACCGGATCTTGCCAGCAATCTTCGCCTTCCTTGTTCATGGCGCTGGTGAAGCAGAGCTTGGAGCCTTTCATCACGGCAGTACCGTGATCGATATGCTCTTCACCCGATACGGCGATGTAATTGCCGCTGGCGTCGATCGATTCCAGTATCGGCTTGCCCTTGTCGGTGAATTCCCACGATGTTTCGAGAAACTGGCTTGCAGCAGCCGCCACGGCCGCATTTTCGTCGGCCGCGACAACGTTTGCGTCGGCTTCGACATTCGCTTCGGCGACATTGGTGTCGGCCGGTGCATCGGCCTGGTTACAGCTGACCAAGGCAATGGTGGCGAGAGTGATGATCGTCAGGCGCATGGCTTTTCCCCTTTGAGGGGAGTCGCCTTACCACTGGATCGTTTCGTCAGCGACTCGTTCTTAGACGAGCTCCACCGCGACCGCCGTCGCTTCGCCGCCGCCGATGCAAAGGCTCGCGACGCCGCGCTTGCCGCCCTTCTGCTTGAGCGCGTTGACGAGCGTCACGAGGATGCGCGTGCCGCTGGCGCCGATCGGGTGGCCGAGCGCGGTCGCGCCGCCGTGGACGTTGATCTTGTCGTGCGGGATGCCGAGGTCCTTCATCGCGAACATGGCGACGCAGGCGAACGCCTCGTTGACTTCCCACAGGTCGACGTCGGCGGCCTTCCAGCCGGCCTTGCTCGAGCACCTTCTCGATCGCGCCGATCGGGGCGACGGTGAACTGCGCCGGCTCCTGAGCGTGAGCGGCGGTGGCGACGATGCGCGCGACCGGCTTCAGGCCCTTTGGCACGGGCGTTGGACTCGCGGGTCAGGACGACCGCGGCCGCACCGTCCGAGATCGACGAGCTGGTCGCCGCGGTGATCGTGCCTTCCTTCGAGAAGGCGGGCTTCAGCTGCGGGATCTTGTCGGGACGGCCGCGGCCCGGCGCCTCGTCGGTGTCGACGATCGTCTCGCCGGCGCGGCTCTTGATGGTGACGGGGACGATCTCGTCCTTGAAGCCGCCATTGTCGATCGCGGCCTTGGCGCGGCTGAGGCTCTCGATGGCGTAATTGTCCATCTGCTCGCGGGTCAGCTGATATTCGTCGGCGGTGCACTGGGCGAAGCTGCCCATCGCGCGGCCTTCCTCGTAGGCATCCTCGAGGCCGTCGAGGAACATGTGGTCGTAGGCCGTGTCGTGGCCGATGCGCGCGCCCGAGCGGTGCTTCTTGAGAAGGTACGGGGCGTTGGTCATCGACTCCATGCCGCCCGCGATGATCACGTCGGCGTTGCCGGTGCGGATCGCTTCGTCGCCCATGATCACCGTCTGCATGCCGGAGCCGCAGACCTTGTTGACGGTCGTCGCCTGGACCGACTTCGGCAGGCCGGCCTTGATCGCCGCCTGGCGGGCAGGGGCCTGGCCGAGACCGGCGGGAAGCACGCAGCCCATGTAGATGCGGTCGATGTCGTCGCCGGACACGCCCGAGCGCTCCACCGCCGCCTTCACCGCGGTCGCGCCGAGGTCGGTCGCCGATGCGTCGGCGAGCGCACCCTGCATCGAGCCCATCGGCGTGCGGGCAATGGAGAGAATGACGGTCGGGTCAGCTGCGGTCGTGGCCATGTTCTACGATGCTCCAGGCTCGTTCGTCCTGAGCGAAGTCGAAGGGCGCACCTCCGAGGGTGGTGCCAGCGCCCTTCGACTGCGCGCTCTCGCGCTCCGCTCAGGACGAGCGGGATTTGTGCAGCGCACATAGTGCCGGACCGCTCCTTGTTCAAACGGCAATGCGGGTGCTAGGCGCCTGCCCCGATAGGAGAGCAGACATGTCCGAAGGCGGGCTCGACTTCGACCTTGGCGAAATGGCGCGACACGATCCGCGAGACGACGCAGCGCTTCGCGAGCCGACAAGATCGCGCCGATCGCCGCGGAGATCGACGAGAAGGACGAATTTCCCACGGCATCTGTGGCCGCAGATGGGCGAGCTCGGCCTGCACGGAATCACCGTCGAGGAGGAGTATGGCGGGCTCGGCCTCGGCTATCTCGAGCATGTCGTCGCGCAGGAGGAAATCGCGCGGGCCTCGGCGTCGGTCGGCCTCAGCTACGGCGCCCACTCGAACCTCTGCGTCAACCAGATCCGCCGCTGGGGCAATGAAGAGCAGAAGAAGCGAATATCTGCCCAAGCTGATCAGCGGCGAGCATGTCGGCGCGCTGGCGATGAGCGAGGCGGCGCGCGGGCAGCGACGTCGTCGGCATGAAGCTGAAGGCCGAGAAGGTCGGCAACGGCTACCGCCTCAACGGCACCAAGTTCTGGATCACCAACGGCTCCTATGCCGATACGCTCGTCGTCTATGCCAAGACCGGGCGAGGGCAGCCGGGGCATCACCGCCTTCCTGATCGAAAAGGACATGGAAGGCTTCTCGATCGGGCAGAAGATCGACAAGCTCGGAATGCGCGGTTCACCGACCAGCGAGTTGGTGTTCGACGATTGCTTCGTCCCGCCCGAGAACGTGCTCGGCGAGGAGAACAAGGGCGTCGAAGTGCTGATGAGCGGCCTCGATTATGAGCGCACCGTGCTTGCCGGAATCCAGATCGGCATCATGCAGGCCTGCCTCGACGTGGTCCTGCCCTACGTCCGCGAGCGCAAGCAGTTCGGCAAGCCCATCGGCACCTTCCAGCTGATGCAGGCGAAGGTCGCCGACATGTACGTCGCGCTCAACTTCGGCGCGGGCCTACGTGCTACCAGGTCGCCAAGGCCTGCGACGCGGGCAAGACGACGCGTTTCGACGCGGCGGGCGCGATCCTGCTGGCATCCGAGAATGCGGTGAAGGTCGCCAACGAGGCGGTGCAGGCGCTGGGCGGCGCCGGCTACACCAAGGATTGGCCGGTCGAGCGCTACTACCGCGACGCCAAGCTGCTCGACATCGGCGCTGGCACGAACGAAGTCCGTCGGATGCTGATCGGGCGCGAGCTGTCGGGGCCTAATTGCCTTCAATTAGCCGGCGTCGGGCTTCTCGAATATCTTTTCGATTGAGACTCCGAACACGTCCGAGATTCGGAACGCCAGCGGGAGCGAAGGATCGTATTTGCCCGTTTCAATCGAATGAACGCTCTGGCGAGAGACGCCGAGCATTTCTCCGAATTCGGACTGGGTCCACCCGCGCTTCTTGCGGAGCACTTTGACCTTGTTTTTCACCCCCTGGCTCGCTTCAATACAGTCGAGGGAGGCAGGCGATGATGGCTCAACTTTACTCTGGCCTTGTCAAGGTTGCTTGACGTACACGTCAAACTTCCGGGTCGGTCACAGCTCCTGCGAGACCGGAGCACTCCTGATTTCTAAAGAACCGTCGACGCGCGCGAAGCTTATCCAAAGTTAGGCGGCGGCTTGCCGAAAGAGAGCCGGTCTGAAGTCCCGCCAAGGCCAGGAGAGCCGCCCGCCTTACAATTTCTTGCCGGCGGCGCTATATTGCGCGCGCTACCAGTCGCAAACTGACGGTCTTCAGGCGCTTTGCGGCTCCTCATTCCTTCTCTTCGCTACTCCTAGCATTCGAGGGCCGTCATGGTCCGCAAATTTGGAAGGAATTGAGTATGCCGATCGGCACAGTGAAATTTTTCAACGAACAAAAGGGCTACGGCTTCATCGCTCCGGAAGACGGCGGGAATGACGCTTTCGTTCACATCACGGCCGTTGAGCGCGCGGGAATGCGCACTCTGATGAAGGATCAGCGCGTCAGCTACGAGCTGGAAGAAGACCGTCGCGGCAAGATGAGCGCCGTCAACCTTCAGACCGCCTAAACGGCGACTTCCCTCCCCTCGGGAGGACCTCTGGCCCGCTCCTTCGGGAGCGGGCTGGGGGAGATTTGGAGGAGCGCATGACGAATGCCAGACCGGTCAAGGACATGAAGGACCGCGAGCTTTTCTTGTTCAGGGCCGACACTGCGAAAGCGGAAGCCGACGCGGCAACGCTGGATAATGTCCGCGATCGCTGCCTGCGCGCCGAAGCGGCATGGCGGGAGATGGCGACCGAGCCGACCGCACCGAGAAGATGCGAGCGGCGTCGATCGCCAACAAGGCCGCCGCACTCGCCGAGGCGCAAGAGGCCTGAACCGCCGCCTACGCGTTTGCGATAGGCGCGCCGCTGAATCACCAGATTTTCACGCGCTTTTCGGGCGCGAGATAGAGCTTCTGCCCCGGCTGGACGTCGAACGCCGCGTACCAGGCGTCGAGGTTGCGGCACGGTGAGCGCGCGGAACTGACCCGGCGAGTGGCCGTCGGTCAGCGACGCGCTGCGCGCAGCGTCTCCTCGCGCATCTTGGTCGCCCAGGCCTGCGCAAGGCGAGGAAGAAGCGCTGGTCGCCGGTGAAGCCGTCGATCACCGGCGCCTCCTTGCCGCCCAGCGAGGCGCGGTAGGCGTCGTAGGCGGCGGCGAGGCCGGCGACGTCGGCGATATTCTCGCCGAGCGTCAGCTTGCCGTTGACGTGCAGCCCGGGCAGCGCCTCGTAGGCGTCGTACTGCGCGGCGAGCGCGTTGCCCGCTGCCTGGAAGCGCTGCGAAGTCGGCCGGCGTCCACCAGTTGCGCAGGCGGCCGGTCGAATCGAACAGGGCGCCGTTATTGTCGAAGCTGTGGCTGATCTCGTGCCCGATGACCGCGCCGATCGCGCCATAGTTGAACGCCGCGTCGGCCTTGGCGTCGAAGAACGGCCGCTGCGAGGATCGCCGCCGGGAAGTTGAGCGCGTTCTGCACCGGCAGGTTGACCGCGTTGACCAGCTGCGGCGGCATCCACCATTCGTTGCGGTCCATCGGCTTGCCGATCTTGGCGATCTGGTGGCGATATTCGACCAGCTCCGGCGTCCTTCTGGTTGGCGTAAGCGTCGTCGGCGCGATCTCGAGCGCCGAATAGTCGCGCCACGTGTCGGGATAGCCGACGCCGACGACGATCGATTTCGACCTTCTTCAGCGCTTCTTCCTTGGTCGAGGGCGCCATCCAGTCGAGCGCTTCGACCCGCGGGCGAAGGCGGCCTTGATGTTCTCGACCATCTTCTGGACCTCGGCCTTGGCCGAGGCCGGGAAATATTTGTCGACATAGGCCTTGCCGACCGCATCCTCGAGGGCATTGCCGACGGCGTTCAGCGCCAGCTGGTCGCGCGGCCGCTGCTGCGGCGTGCCCGGTCAGCGCGGTGCCGTTGAAGGCGAAGCTGGCGTCGCGGATCGGCTTGGGCAGGACGTTCGCCTGCTGGTTGAGCGTGTGGAAGGCCAGCCAGTCCTTCCAGGCATCGCAGCGGCTCGCGACCCGACCAGAGCGGCCAGCTTCGGGATCGCGCCGCGTGATAGGCCTGAAACTTCTGCGCGCCGCCGAGCTGCGCGGCATTCGAGCAGCGCCGCCCAGTCGATGCCCGGCGCCTTCTGCTCGCAGCTCGGCGCGGGTCCACACGGTCGCGCCCTTGGCGAAGTCCTCGCTCTCCTCGCGCGTGGCATGGGCGCGGGCGATCTTCGTTTCGAGGTCCAGGATGCGGCCAGCGCGCGGCCTGCGGATCGGCGATCGCCGGCGCGGCTGCAGGATCGTCGCGATATAGGCGCGATACTTGGTCGCGCAGGTCCGCCATCTTGGCGTCGCCGACGAGATAATATTCGCGCTCGGGAAGGCCGATGCCCGCCCTGCATCAGATAGGGCAGGGTCTCGCCCGGCGTGGTCGAGGCCCTGGGTGACGAAGATGCCGAACAGATTCTCGGTCTGGAAATTGGTCGCGTTGAGCGGATCGGTGTCGGCGCGAAGGGTGCCGCCGATCGCCGCGCTGAGCTGCCTCTTGTCGGCGATGCGGCCGATCGCGTCGAGGTCGGCCTTGGCGGGGGCCAGCCCCGCTCTGTCGATCGCGTCGGTGTTCAGATAGGCGTTGTAGTAATTGGCGATCTGCGCCTTCGTTCGTGTCCGCCGCCGGCGTTCGACTTGAGGATGCCGTCGAGCAGCTCGCGCGTCTGCTTCTCGCGCTGTCTGGTCGGCGATGTAGAAGCCGCCGATGTTCGACCGGTCCTCGGGGATCTCGCGTGTTCTTGACCCAGCTGCCGTTGGCGAAGGCGAAGAAGTCGTCGCCGGGCTTCACCGAGCGGTCCATCGACGCCGGAACGATGCCGAGCTCGGTGCCCGGCGTCTGCGCGGCCTTGCTCCGTATCAGCGCGCGGTTTGCTGGCAAGCTGAAACTGACAGGGCGAACGCCGAGGCGACGAGAAGCAGCTTTGAACGGGTCATTCGGGGCCTTTCATGGGGTTTTGCCAAGCGGTGCCGCAGCCGCTAGTCGGGCGCAGGGCCTTTTCGACCAACGGACAATTACAGGGCATGAGCGCACCAAAGCTTCGACGTCGAGCATCAGCCCGGAAAGCGATGATTTTCGTGCCCGCCGCGAGCACAACCGCTCTTTAGCGGAGAAGTTGCGCGCCGACGTCGCGACGGCGGCGCAGGGCGGTCCGGAGAAGCACCGCGCAGCGCCATGTCGAGCGCGGCAAGCTGCTCCCGCGCGACCGCGTCGAGCGCCTGCTCGATCCGGGCTCGCCGTTCCTCGAGATCGGCCAGCTCGCGGCGTTCGACCTGTACCATCGACGAGGTGCCCGGCGCGGGCATGATCGCCGGCATCGGCCGCGTGTCGGGCACGCAGGTGATGATCGTCTGCAACGACGCGACGGTGAAGGGCGGGACCTATTACCCGCTGACGGTGAAGAAGCATCTGCGCGCGCAGGAGATCGCGCTCGAGAACCGGCTGCCGTGCGTCTATCTCGTCGACAGCGGCGGCGCGAACCTGCCGCACCAGGCCGAGGTCTTCCCCGACCGCGACCATTTCGGCCGCATCTTCTTCAACCAGGCGCAACATGTAGCGCCAAGGGCATCGCCCAGATCGCCTGCGTGATGGGCAGCTGCACCGCCGGCGGCGCCTACGTCCCCGCGATGAGCGACGAGAGCGTCATCGTCCGCAACCAGGGCACGATCTTCCTCGCCGGCCCGCCGCTGGTGAAGGCGGCGACGGGCGAGGAGATCAGCGCCGAGGACCTCGGCGGCGGCGACCTCCATGCGCGCAAGTCGGGCGTGGTCGACCATCTCGCCGAGAATGACGAGCATGCGCTGACCATCGTCCGCGACATCGTCTCGACGCTGCAGCCGCGAAGCCGGCGCCGGCATCGAGCTGCGCGAGCCGCGTCCGCCCGCTTACGACGCCGAGGAACTGTACGGCATCATCCCCGACGACGTCCGCGCGCCCTACGACGTGCACGAGATGATCGCGCGCATCGTCGACGGCTCCGAGTTCCACGAGTTCAAGCCGCTCTACGGCATCGACGCTCGTCTGCGGCTTCGCGCACATCTGGGGCATGCCGGTCGCGATCCTCGCCAATAACGGCGTCCTGTTCAGCGAAAGCGCGGTCAAAGGCGCGCACTTCATCGAGCTCGCCTGCCAGCGCCGCATGCCCTTGCTGTTCCTGCAGAACATCAGCGGCTTCATGGTCGGCGGAAAATATGAGGCGGAAGGCATCGCCAAGCATGGCGCCAAGCTCGTCACCGCCGTCGCCACCGCGCAGCGTGCCGAAGATCACCGTGCTGATCGGCGGCAGCTTCGGCGCGGGCAATTACGGCATGAGCGGCCGCGCTTATTCGCCGCGCTTCCTGTTCACCTGGCCCAACTCGCCGGATCAGCGTGATGGGCGGCGAGCAGGCGGCGTCGGTGCTGGCCACCGTCCACCGCGACGCCGACAAATGGACGCCCGAGCAGGCCGAAGCCTTCAAGCAGCCGATCCGCGACGATTACGAGGCGCAGGGCAATCCCTGGCACGCGACCGTCGCGGCTGTGGGACGACGGGATCATCGACCCGGCGCAGACGCGCGATGTGCTGGGGCTGGCGTTCGCCGCGACGCTGAATGCGCCGATCCCCGAGCGGCCGCAGTTCGGCGTGTTCAGGATGTGATGATGAAGTTGACAATCGAAGGCAGCAGACCCGTCACCGCCAGGAGCTTCGGCAGTCGGGTCGCTCTGGATGGTGTCGACCAGGGCAACGCTTCGCGATTTTGGAGCGAGGGATGCGGCACTATGCCAGACGCTCGAAGGTGCTGGGACGGCGGTTGAGAAGCAGATGGGCAGTGGATTGGCACTTTCGCGCGAGCATCATGGCCACACCGAGTGCCTGAAGCTGTGACGGGGTTCGAAGCCTGATACAACCGGACGTCACGCCGATCGAGATCTGTGGCGATCGATCCGATTAAGGGAACCCCGACGATCGTGATCTGGCTGCTGAAGCGTCAGCCATGGGCTGCGGCATACCGATCCCGATTTCGTGGACGGCGCGGCAGATCTCTGGACTACTCGATGAGTTTTTACAGCGATCTGCCGGTCGCTCGTATCGACTGGACCCGTGCGGAAATCGCGGACCTCTTCGAGCTTCCGTTCACGGAGCTCGTGTTCCGCGCGGCGGAGGTCCATCGGCAGCACCACGCCGCGGGAGAGGTGCAACTCTGCACTTTGCTGTCGATCAAGACCGGCGGCTGCCCCGAGGACTGCGGCTATTGCTCGCAATCAGCCTATGCCGACACCGGTCTGAAGGCCGAAAAACTGATGGACGCCGACGCCGTGATCGCTGCCGCCCGCGAGGCCAAGGCGCACGGCTCGCAGCGCTTCTGCATGGGCGCGGCGTGGCGTGAGCCGAAGGACCGCGACATGCCCGCGCTCTGCCAGATGGTCGGCGAAGTGAAGGCGATGGGCCTCGAAACCTGCATGACTCTCGGCATGCTGACCGGCGATCAGGCGCGGGCGCTCGCCGAGGCCGGGCTCGACTATTACAACCACAACATCGACACCTCGCCCGAGCATTACGGCGACATCATCACCACGCGGACGTTCCAGGAGCGACTGGATACGCTGGAGGAAGTGCGCAAGGCGGGGATGGCGGTCTGCTGCGGCGGGATCGTCGGCATGGGCGAGACCCGTGAGGATCGCGTCGGCTTCATCCATGCGCTGGCGACGCTCCCGCGCCACCCGGAGAGCGTGCCGGTCAATGCGCTGGTGCCAGTGAAGGGCACGGTGCTCGGCGACATGTGGGGCGAGCAGCGGCCGATCGACGACATCGAGTTCGTCCGCATAGTCGCGGTCGCGCGCATCACCATGCCCAGGTCGATGGTCCGCCTGTCGGCCGGCCGCGAAAGCATGTCGGAGATCGACGCAGGCGCTCTGCTTCCTCGCCGGCGCGAACAGCATCTTCACCGGAGACCGGCTACTGACCACGCCGAACGCCGGCGACGACAGCGATGCGGCCTTGTTCGCCAAGCTTGGTCTGAGACCGCTCGTGGCGGAGGAGCCAATGCGGGTGGCGGCCGAGTGATCAAGTCGCTGCTGATCGCCAATCGCGGGGAGATCGCCTGCCGCATCATCCGCACCGCACGGGCGATGGGGGTGCGCACGGTCGCAGTCTATTCGGACGCCGACGCCAAGGCGCTGCATGTGCGGCAGGCGGACGAAGCGGTGCACATCGGGCCGAGCCCGGCGCGCGAGAGCTATCTCGTCGGCGAGAAGATCATCGAGGCGGCCAAGACAGACCGGCGCGGAGGCGATCCACCCGGGCTATGGCTTCCTGTCGGAGAATGCCGACTTTGCCCAGGCGGTGATCGACGCCGGCATGATCTGGGTCGGCCCGAAGCCGGACAGCATCCGCGCCATGGGCCTAAAGGACGCGGCGAAGAAGTTGATGTCCGAAGCGGGTGTGCCGGTGACTCCCGGCTATCTCGGCGAAAACCAGGACCCGAAGCGGCTCAAGGGCGAGGCGGACGCTATCGGCTATCCAGTGCTGATCAAGGCGGTCGCGGGCGGCGGCGGCAAGGGCATGCGCCGCGTCGATGCGTCCAAGGATTTCGACGACGCGCTCGAGAGCTGCAAGCGCGAGGCGGCCAGCTCGTTCGGCGACGATCGCGTGCTGATCGAGAAATACATCCTCTCGCCGCGCCACATCGAAGTGCAGGTGTTCGGCGACAGCCACGGCAATGTGGTCCATCTGTTCGAACGCGACTGCTCGCTCCAGCGCCGCCACCAGAAGGTAATCGAGGAAGCGCCCGCGCCCGGCATGGACGCTGCGACGCGCGAAGCGGTCTGCGGCGCGGCGGTTCGGGCGGCGAAGGCCGTGAACTACGAAGGCGCGGGGACCATCGAGTTCATCGCTGACGCCAGCGACGGCCTGAAGCCTGATCGCATCTGGTTCATGGAAATGAACACTCGCTTGCAGGTCGAGCATCCGGTGACCGAGGAGATCACCGGTCAGGACTTGGTCGAGTGGCAGCTGCGCGTCGCGTCAGGCGAGAAGCTGCCGAAGACGCAGGACGAGCTTTCGATCAATGGCTGGGCGATGGAGGCGCGGCTTTACGCGGAGGATCCCGCGAAGGGGTTCCTGCCGAGCGTCGGTCCGCTCGACCATTTCGATCTGGGCGATGAGGGCCGCATCGAGACCGGCGTGGAAGAGGGCGACGCGATCTCGCCCTTCTACGACCCCATGATCGCCAAACTTGTCGCTCGCGGTAACGATCGCGAGGAAGCGATCGGTGAGCTCGCGGCGATCCTGGACGACGTCGAGGTCTGGCCGGTGCGGACCAACGCCGGGTTCCTAGGTGCTCTCCTTCGAATGGATGAGTTCGAAAAGGCTGACCTGGATACGGGCTTGATTGCTCGCAGAGGCGATACGCTAACCGAGGTGGTCGTCCCGGATGGAGTCCTACTTGCAGCAGTGAGCTGGCGGCTCGAACAGTTTATGGCTGCAGAAGCTGACGGCGATGCGGCCATGGCGCCCAGCGGGCTATTTGGTTTCCGCTCTAACGCTAGCCGCGCTCCGGCCAAGTTCGAGTTCATCGTCAATGAGGAAACGCATTCCGCGTCGGTATTACCCGTGGAATCACGAGACGACTGGCAATGGGACGTGACCATAGACGGTCGGACTGTCTTTGATGACGTTGTCGGTCTCCCAACAACATACGGACCAGAAGCCGAGTCCGAGCCCGACGGTCCCGTTCTTGTGTTCGCAGCCGGGAATGCATTTGAAGTAAGCTTCGGACTAGGCCGCGGTAGCGTCGGTGGTCACGGCGTAGCTGACGGTGTGATCGCCGCGCCGATGCCTGGCAAGGTCACGGCAGTCGAGGTCTCGCAAGGTGAAAAGGTTTTCAAAGGGCAACGATTGCTCACCCTGGAGGCGATGAAAATGGAGCATGGACTGACCGCGCCGTTCGACGGCGTGGTCGCCGAGATGAACGCCGAGGCGGGCGCGCAGGTGGGCGAGGGCACGGTCCTTGCCCGGGTCGAACAACAGGAGACGAAATGAAGATCGAAGGAATTGCCGCGGTTGTGACCGGCGGCGCATCGGGCCTCGGTGAGGCGACAGCTCGCGAGTTGGCCAAGCGCGGCGCCAAGGTCGCGGTGTTCGACCGCGACGTCGAGAAGGGCGAGAAGGTCGCGTCCGAGATCGGCGGCGTGTTCTGCGAGGTCGATGTCACGTCGCGACGAGAAGGTCGCCGCCGCCTTCGCCAAGGCGCGCGAGGCGCACGGGCAGGAGCGCGTGCTGGTCAATTGCGCGGGGGTCGCCAACGCCGCCAAGACCGTCGGCCGCGACAAGGAAACCAAGGAGCCGAAATTCTACCCGATGATCCAGTTCGAGCTGGCCATCCAGATCAACCTGATCGGCTCGTTCCGCTGCATCGCCAATTCCGCTTTCGGCATGGTCGGTCTCGATCCGCTGGAAGACGGCGAGCGCGGCTGCATCATCAATACCGCGTCGGTGGCGGCCGAGGACGGCCAGATCGGGCAGGCGGCCTATTCCGCTTCGAAGGGCGGCGTGCTGGCCATGGCGCTGCCGATCGCGCGCGACCTGATGAACGACGGCATCCGCGTGAACACCATCCTTCCGGGCGTGTTCAAGACGCCGATGGTCGCGATGATGCCGCCGAACGTGCAGGACGCGCTTGGGGCTCAGGTCCCGTTCCCGAAGCGGCTCGGCAAGGCGGAGGAATATGCCGACCTCGCCGCCTTCATCGTCGAGACGCCGTACCTGAACGCGGAATCGATCCGTCTCGACGGCGGCATCCGGATGGCTCCTCGTTGAGTGCTTATCAGCGACTTCTCGAAGACATTGCGGTAGCGGCGCGCGAGGCAGGGCATGCGATCCTCGAGATTGTCCGTCGCGGCTTCGACGTCGAGCACAAGCAGGATTCGTCGCCCGTCACGGAAGCGGACCGCGCGGCTGAGTTGATCATCTTGGCGGCGCTCGCGCGGGCGGCGCCGGGCGTTCCGGTCATCGCCGAGGAGGAGGTCGCCGCTGGCCGCATCCCGGCGCACGGCGACACCTACTTCCTCGTCGATCCGCTCGACGGGACGAAGGAGTTCGTGCGTGGCGGCGACGACTACACGGTCAACATCGGACTGATCGTCGACGGCGTGCCGCATCTGGGGGTGGTGTTCGCTCCAGCGACCCAGCGTCTCCACGGCGGGCTGGTGGGCGAGGGCGCCTGGCTCGAGGATCTCAGCGGCCGCATTCCGATCCGGACGCGGGCGCCGGGCGACGAACTAGTCGCAGTCGCGTCCAAGTCGCACTTCAACCAGCCGACTGCCGACTATCTGGCGCAGGCGGCGGGCGAATGCGGATATGTCGCCATCGGCTCCTCGCTGAAATTCTGTATCGTCGCCGAAGGACGCGCCGACATCTATCCGCGCCTGTCGCCGACCAGCGAATGGGACACGGCCGCCGGCCATGCGGTGCTGCTCGCCGCGGGCGGGCGTGTCGACGGCCCGGACGGCGGACCGCTCGCCTATGGCAAGCGCGCCTTCCTCAACCGCGGCTTTGTCGCCACCGGTGGCTGGCAGGCGACGCCGATCGGATCATTCCTCGAGCCCTTCAGCGGCGGCGGCGAGATTCCGCAGGGTGTCTAGATCGCGCGCTGTCAGCCCACGCGGCCACATGGCTTCGACCTCCGCGCGGACCATCTCCAGCTGGACATAGAGCTCCAGAGCCTTGGCATTGCGGCCTTCGACCACGCCGATGCGCCAGGCGAGCCACTGCGCCTCGTCGATCGCCGTGCTCAACTCCGACAGCCATTGCGCGCGTGCCACCCTCGACACAGCCTTTCCCGACGCGTTCACTCGTTCAGTCCCCCACTGACGAGGGGACTATACGTCGGCCGTTACCGTCCGTTTGCGGATTGCTCCATTTCGGACTCAGTTTTGGGCTGACTTTGCTCCGCTTTGCCGTCTACCAACGTTTCCGCTCGGTATCGCTCATGACTTAGGTGTCGAATGAACGCGTATACCACTGAGACTTACGACCAATCCTATTCCGCCGCTCCGCCGGTCCTCATTGCCGGCGACAGCGATGCAGCGCTGCAACGTGCCGCCCGAACAGTAGAGGCAGCCGGCGGACGCATCGGTGCGATCTTGCCGCTCGATGGCGCCGCCGACCGCATCGCGCTCCAGGCGGCCGCTTCAGCGGTGTGGATCGAGCTTGATCATGACGGCGGTCCGGCGATGGACCGGCTGCTTCGACAGGTGAGGGAGGACGTCCTCGACGGTCGTTATTCGGCCGTGGTTTCCGGCTCCAAGGAGCTCGTCGACCTCCTCTTCTGCAGCATAGGCGGGTCACAGGTAGAACTCGTGATTGACGGCGACGAAGCGGAGCGGACTGCAGCGCTCGCAATCGCCACTTCCGGCATCCACGAAGCCTACCAATTGTCCGATGTGGCGTCGGATCGGAGCAGCGAGCGACTGCGCCAGCTGAGCGATGAAGTCAGCCGTATCGCGTCGACGCTGGCCCGGCTCTCGACCGTTCCTGAAGCGTCGGCAAAGGTGGTTCCCATCGTCCCACCAGCCGAAATTCCGCAGGTCTCGGCCGACGTCGTTCGTCAGGTTATTCGCGCCCGTCGCCTGCGCACGCGCTTTTTCGAGGAGGACCTCTTCGCCGACCCGGCTTGGGACATGCTGCTCGACCTGCTTCAGGCGGAGATCGCCCAGCTGCGCGTTCCGGTGTCGAGCCTGTGCATCGCCGCGGCCGTGCCGGCGACGACGGCGCTGCGTTGGCTGAAGACGATGACCGACAAGGGCATCTTCCTGCGCCGAGCCGATCCGCATGATGGGCGGCGGGTGTTCGTCGAGCTGGCGCCGGAGGCGAGCCTGGCGATGCGGCGGTATTTTGCGGAGGTTGGGCAGGCGGTCGCTGCCTAAGGCCCAAGGCGAGGACGCCACGGAGTAAATCCGTGACGTCGGTCCTGTCGCGTCTGCGCGCGCAGGCCGTCCGGCTCTCGTGCTCTCTTCGCAGTAGCTCCCGTTCGCTTCGCAAACGCTCGCTTCTGCTCGGGCACTCCAGATTTGGTGGGCGGTGACGGGCTCGAACCGCCGACCCTCTCGGTGTAAACGAGACGCTCTACCAACTGAGCTAACCGCCCGGATTTTGCCGACTGCCACGCCGCGCGTGACGCGGCAAGGCGGTCTTAGCGGGTTCCGATGCCCCGGATTGCGTCGCCGATTAGCGCTTCGTCGGCCTTTTCGTCGACACGCTCGCGGATCAGCTGGGCCGCCGCCTGACGGGCCGCATCGGCGGCGGTCGCGCGGAGTTGCTCGACCGCGGTGCGCTCTTCGGCGGCGATCTTGTCTTCCGCCATGCGCTGGCGGCGCTCGACGAGCGCCTCGGCGTTGGTCCTGGCTTGGTCGACGATCGAATCCGCCTCATGCCTGGCGCGTTCGATGATCGTGGCGGCTTCGGCGTCCGCCGACGTCCTCTTGGCCTCATATTCGGCCTTCAGCGCCTCGGCGTCCTTGCGCAGCGATTCCGCCTCCGCAAGCTGGGTGCGGATGACGTCGATCTTGCTGTCCAGCGCCTTGCCGATCGCGGCGGGAACCTTCTTCCACACGATCAGGGCGATGACGAGGATCATCGCCAGCGAGATGAACATCGGCGCGGTGATCAGCCCGAATGCCGCCGGGGCAGCATGCTCGGCCGGGGTTGCGCCGGGCTGCTCGACCGTCGCGTGCGCCTCCGGATGCTCGGCCGGCTGGCCGGGGTCTGCTGGATGCGGGTTAGCCATGGAGCGCCGCCTTCACCGCCGGTTCGGCGTCCTTGGCCGAGATCGTCTGGCCGGTGAGCTTCGTCACAAGCTCGCTCGCAGCTTCGGCTGCCACGGGCTCCAGCTCGCGTCGGGCGGCCTCGGCGGCGGCGCGAATGCGCGTTTCCGCTTCGGTCACGCGCGCCCCGATCTGTTCATCGACGACCTTGAGGCGCTTCTCGGTGTCGAGAGCGGCCTGCGTCTTCGCCTCCTGAGCGACCTTCATCGCTTCGCTGCGGCTTGCGTCGATCCGCTCGCGATAGGCTTCCTCGGCCGCTTCCGCCTGCTCGCGGGCGCTTTGCGCCGCCGCCAGGTCGTCGGCAATCTTGCGGTCGCGATCTTCCACGACCGACTGGATCTTGGGGACCATGCCCCGGCCGATCCAGAAGTAGATGATGCCGAACACCAACAGCAGCCAGAACAGCTGGCTGAAGAAGATCTCCGAAAGTTGCTCGATCTGAGGCATTTGCCGTCCCGGTCCAACCGGGTCCGAAGACCCGGCCGCGTCTTAGAACTTAACGCGCGTAGAGAATGATCATGGCGACCGCGAACGCGATCAGGCCCAGAAGCTCGGCCGCGGCGAAGCCGATGAACAGGCGGCCCTGCTGGCTGTCGGCGGCTGCCGGGTTGCGCAGTGCGCTCTCAAGGAACGAGCCGAAGACGTTGCCCACGCCGATTGCGGCGGCGCCGACGCCGATTGCGGCAAGACCGGCACCGATGACCTGTGCGGAAGCGAAATCCATGTGAAACTCCTCTTGTCGATACTTAGTGAAGGTTGATCGCGTCGTTGAGATACAGCGTCGTCAGCAACGCGAAGACGTAAGCCTGGATGGCGACGACCAGCAGCTCGAGCGCGGTCACGCCGATGATGAACAGGAAGCTCAGCAGGCCGACGCCCCAACCGAGCGGGCCGCCGTTGAAGCCGCTGACGACGAAGCTTCCGAACACTTCCATCAGGATGTGCCCGGCGATCATCGCGACGAACAGTCGGAGGCCAAGGCTGAAGGGGCGGACCATGAACGAGATGAGCTCGATGGCAGCGATCAGCGGCAACATCAGCAGCCGGCGTGCCGTGCGGCACGAACAAAGAAAAGAAGTGCAGACCGTGCCGCCAGAAACCGACGATCAGAACGATCGAGAAGCTCATCACGGCGAGCACGCCGGTGATGCTGAAGTGGCTGGTCGTCGTGAACTGGTGCTGCCCCGGGATGATGCTCAGCGGGAACAGGCCGAGCAGGTTCGCGGCAAGGATGAAGACGAACAGCGAGAAGATGTAGGGCATGAACTTCTTGCCCTCAGGCCCGATATTCACCTTCACCATGTCGTCGATGAAGCCGGTCAGCCCTTCGACCGCCATCTGCCAGCGGCCGGGGATGAGCTGACGCTGCATGCCCATCAGCATGAAGCCGGAAATCAGCGCGAGCGCGATCAGCAGCCACAGCGAGCTGTTCGTGAAGCTGATGTCGTAACCGGCCACTTGCAGCGGAACGATGGGTTCCACCGTGAACTGGTGCATCGGGTCGATCTTGCCTGCTTCGGCCACGTCGGTCTTACCTTCTTACGATCCCGTCCCGGACGATCCGCCCGGCGGCGTTTTCGAAACTCTCATGACGTTCACCACGCCGACGCCGAACCCGACAAACAGCATGATCAAAAACATCGTCGGAAAGGTCCCGAACAACGTGTCGAGACCCCATCCGATGACCCCGCCACCCACCGGAGCACCGACGAGATGGCCGAACATCAGCTGCCAGACCCGAGTGGTCGGATTTGGCGTCGCCTGGTAGGTCCGCTTCGCTTCCGCCTCCTGCAGCCGGTCGAGCCGCCTTTCGAGCGAATCGAGCCTTGCGTCTGGTGGAAGCTTTGGGTCCTGCCCGGTCTCGTCCGTCGCCACGATCTTCCCCTATGCGTCGCCCCGCCTTGATTGGGGTTTGTTAAGGGCGAGAAACATGGCGGCGACCGAGGCCGCCTAGGCGCCGCCCCTTTATGAAGGGGGCGGGGGCAAGTCAACCGGGAGCAGGGGCTTCTTGGCGGACGCGGACGAGAGTGCGAAGCTCGGCAGCATGAGACCCGTTATCCTTGCCTTCGCCTTGCTCGCATCCTGCTCCGAGCAAACCGCCACTAGCAACGGTGTCGTTGAAGAGCCGGCCGCGAACGCTGCAGTCTCCCCGACGGCGCCGTTCCCACCGCCAAAGCTTTTTCCGTTTCGGAGGAGAACGACCTCTACGAGTTCGAATATGGCTGGTCGGCGGAAGCGGCGCGGTGCCGAAGCTCGATGCGCGGTTCCAGGAAGGACATGGCAAAGGCGAAGGCCGACCTGATCGCTGGAGCCACGGAGGACAAGGACGAGCGGGTCAAACAGGGATACGACTATCACTCGCACGCTACCCACATGTCCTATGAGACCGCCGGGCAGTCAGAGCGGCTCCTGAGCCTCGAACGGACGGTCTACGGTTTCACCGGCGGTGCGCACGGATCGACCGGGTCGGGCTCGATCCTGTGGGACCGTCGGTCGGCGCGAGAGGTTTCCATTCAAGATCTACTTCAGCAGGGGCAGAGCTGGACTGGCGCGATCCGGCAACCGTTCTGCGTCCTGCTGAACCGGGAACGCGAGAGACGTCGCGAGGAGCCGGTCAAGCCGGACGATCTCTTCGGTAATTGCCCGGAGATGAAGGAGGTCACGGCCCTGCTAAGCGACACCGACAAGAACGGCCGTTTCGACCACATCAGTATAATCGCAGATCAATATGTTGCCGGACCCTATGCGGAGGGACCGTACGACATTTCGCTGCCTATCACGGTCAGGATGATCGACCGTGTGAAGCCCGAATACGCCTCGTCATTCGAACCGAGGCCGCCCGTCCGGTAATCAGCCGCAATAGCTCGGCCGCGCGAGGCGTTCGCCGGGCGCGCGGCGGCGCCAGACCTTGTCCTGCAGCAGATAGGCCTGCCCCTCGGGCACGCGCATCAGCAATTCGCAGCCGGTGGCGAGCGCCGCGGTCTCCAGCGTGACCCCGCGTCGCGTCGCGAGGCTCGTGTAGAGCGAGCGGCGGCGAATGTTGATGTCGACCACCTCGCGCCGGAGCGCCGGCGAGGGCGGCGTCGCAAATCCCAGATAGCCGTCGTATCGCTCGCCGACCTGCCCCGCCTGCAGCGCCGCGACGAAGCCGGGCGATCGCTGCGCCTGCGCCGCGCTGGGGCAAGCGAGCACGCCGCCGGCGATCGCGGCGAGCACGATCCACGCCTTCATCTTACTGCCTCGGCTCTTGCGGCTGAGTCTGCGGGAAAGCGTCCGGATTCTGCTGGATCAGCTGTTGAGCGTCCTGCTGCAGTCGGACGAGGACTTCCTGGCGGATTTCCACGTTCAGGTTGATCTCGATCGGCTTTTCCGGCGTCTCCACCGTAACGCAGCCGGCAAGCGGGATGGCGCAGGCCACGCCGGCAATCAGCCGCAGGTTTGTTCTCCGCAATGTTCTCATCGGCTCACTCGCTTGGCTGTGGGTTAGGGTCAGTGGTCGGTGTCAACTCCTCGGCAATGCTCGGAGCATTGGACTGTTGATCTTCCTCCTTGCGGAGGATGCGGGTTTCGACGGCGAGGCCCGGCGTATCGAGCGGGAAGGGCAGCACCGGCTCGATCACCTCGCTCGGATCCTTGAAACCCTTGGCCATGGCAATCAGCGCGCGGAACGGCCCGCGAATGTTGAGGTTCACGACCAAAGGCACCTTCTTGAAGGCGTTGCGCACGATGCCCGCGGCGAACCCGCCCTTGTTGGACAGAGAGATGTCGCTGATCGCGAACCGCGTCGCAAATTCGCCGGCAAGGTCGCCGTCGAGGCGGATGGTCATGTTCTGGTGGCGGATGTTGCTGAGCAGATCGAAGGCGAGGCCGACTGCGAGACCCGCTTCGGGCTTGGTACCGGTGTAGAGGAATTCGCCGCCCGGAAGCCGCGAATCGAGCCGTCCACCGACGATTCGCCCGCCTTCGTCGTCGAAGATCATCGGCAGGACTCCGTCGAAGGTGCCGGTGATCTCCAGGCCCGAGAAGCCAAAGGTGTCGACGAACATCTTGGCATCGAAGCCCTGGACCTCGAAGGTCAGGCGTTTGGGTGTTGGGCGACTGAAATTGAGGATCGTTTCCTGAAGGATCAGGCGGCCGCCCATGAACGGCCATTCGCCACGCTCCACTTTCACCAATTGGCCGGGGAGCAGCTGATAACGAATGGTGCCGTTCTCGACGAGAATGCCGGGGTTGATCGAGGCGATGGTCGCGGTCTGGCCGGGCGCGGTCTCGAGGTTGAGCAGGTCGGTAAATCGGACTGTTCCGTTCACCCCTGTGACCGGTCCGAAGGGCGCCGCAAAGTCCAGGCCGTCGGTCGTGAACTCGCCGGTCGATGTGACTTCGCCATCGCCGTTCCAGTTGATCTCGCCGCGACCGCGAAGGTTGCCCTGGACCAGCGCGATGACGCCCTGGGTCAGCCGTGTGAGCTCCTCCGGCTGCAGGCCTTCGCCAAACCGGATTCCGGGCACATCCAGGACCGCCTGGCCGCTGCCGCTGGAGAGCGCATGGCGGATCGTGACGTCGGTTACTCGGGTGCCGCTGTCGGGATGCACGAGCGTGCCGCCGGCCGTGATGTCATCGCCCGACAACTTCACCTGGAAGTCGTTGCTGCGCAGTTCGTAGAAGCGCGGCGTCTCCGTGCGGTCCGTCAGGTTGAGAGCGCCGTTCACCGTCAGCTCTTCGTTATAGTAGCGCCAGCGCCCGTCAGCCCCGCTGATGAGCAGGGGTATGTTGCCGATCGTCGAACTTGCGCCGCCGAAGTTTCCGCTGATGCCGCTGCCGTCGAACGTGCCCTGCAGGCGCGCGGTGTCGAACACGAAGGGCGATTCCGACTTGCCAAGGCGGACACCAAGATCGGCGGCGGAAAATTGCGTTCCGATGATCTGCGCCGAACTGGCATTGAGCCTGAGGGGCGCGTCGCCCAGACGTCCGTTGAGGTTCGGCCTGCTCAGCCGCGCGGCCACGCGCAGGTCGCCGCCCGCCGGCTGTGACACCATGGCCGGACCAATGGGACAGATGGGCATGCTGGTCGGACCGAACTGGATTTCGCGCATCTGGAAATATCGCCAGCTTGCGACGAGGCACGTGCGCCCGACCGAGAACGCCCCGGCGGGGCCAAGGCGGCCGTTGAGCGGCAGCCTCAACGCCTGCACCCGACCGTCGGGGAAGGGGCCGTCGAGCAGCGCAACCGTGCTGAAGTTCGTTGCTCCGTTCGCGCTTGCCTGGAAGCGGATCGGATCGAGCGCCAGGCGAGAGGCGCCGGCCTGATAGGGTGCGAAGCGGGCGAGGCCGCTCATCGGGGCGCCGCTGCGAGGTTGGCGGAGCAGCACTTGCCCCTGCGGAAGCCCGCCGCCCTCCATCTGGATCAGCCCATCGACCCGCAGCCGCGCCTTCGGCCAATAATAGGTTACTCCATCGCCGCCTGACACGCGGACCCGTGCGCCGGTGTCGGCACGGACCTCGGCGGATTCGATCCGCGCCGCGCCGCCGCCGGGGAAGTTGACCATGCGGATGCGCCCCGATGCGTCGAAGGCGCTGGCCGACCGGCGGATGGCATTGCTCATTGCTGTCGCGATGGGGCCGATCGGCGTCTTGTCCGCAGCGGAAAGGGGGTCTGTCACCCCCGCCAGCACCGACGGAGCCAAGTTCGCGTCTTCCGCCGAATAGTCGGCCAGCAGGGTCAGGGTCCCGGCAGAGGCGCCGATCAGGTAGCGACCCTCAATCCGCGTCCGCTCGGCATAGATGGGGCCGAGCCGTGAACGCTGCGCGGCGACGTCCAGGCGGCCGTAGGCGGCTTTAGGCGTGCCGGTGAAGCGCACATTGCCTGTCATCGCCGCAAGCCCGTTCGATCCGGCGATGACCTGCTGCGTGGTATACGCGCGCGGTGCCGTCGAAATTGGTGAAGCTCTCGTTGAAGCTGGTGGTCAGGTCGAACCGCGGCTCGTCGAGGCCAATGTTGCTCGCCGGGCAGGCGAATTGTCTCGCCAGGAACGGCCCGTCGACCTGCGGCCGCCGCGCCACGACCCGCACATTGGTAAAGGCGCGCATCGCATCCAGCCGGCAGCGGCCGAGATCAAGGCGGGGGCTTATAGCCGCAAGCCGTCCCTTGAATCCGCCCGTCAGATTGCCCGTACCGGCGAGTGCAAAGCCTAGATTTCCGAACGGCGTTTGCAGTCCTATGCTGCTGTCCGCGATGTCGAGAACGATGTTCGGCAAGGCGAACGGCTTGTCCGAAGGCGGCGGAAGCATCTTGCTGACGTCGCCCCACGACCACGCGGCCATCGACGACCTTGCCCTTCAGGCGAACGCCGCGCGCAACGATCCGATATACGCCGACGCTGCCCGTCAATGTCCAGCGGAGCTGAATCTTGGCGTAGCGGGCGACGAGGTCGGGGTTGTTGGGATCGCCGATGACGAGATTGCTGACTTCCTGCGTCCGCAAGCCCACGCGGTCGAGGCTGTAGGTGGCGCGGACCCCCTTCTGCTCGAACTGATCCTGAAGCACCTGCGTGGCAATCGGCCGCCGAGCGATCCATACGGCCGCGGTCAAGAGCACCAATAGCAACAGCAGGCCGAGCAGGACGAGGCCCGTTATCCGCCGCCAGCGTCGCCGGCGGACGGTGACCGTCCCTTCCTCCATATCTCCGCCTTCGCGGTGCCGTGCAGCCATCGGCCTTTAGAAACCCTCCCAATCGGGCGCCGTTCCGTCGGCGGCACGAACGGACCGTTGCAAGCGGCCGCACTTGTCGCCTAGCAGTCGCATCGGGATGGGTGACAACCCCAGTGACGCGTCAGGGCATCGTGCCCGCCTTCGCCGCCGTCTATTCGACGGTGGGCCGAAGGCTTTGCTCGACCACGAGCTGGTCGAATATCTGCTCGCATTGGCCATCCCCCGGCGCGACACCAAGGCGCAGGCGAAGGCACTGATCGCCCAATTCGGCGGCGTGGGTCCTTTGCTTGCGGCCGATGCCGAGACGCTCAAACGCGAAGGTCTCACTGAAGGCGTTGTGGCCGCGCTGAAAATCGCCGAGGCGACGGCCCTGCGCCTGCTGGAAACGCGGCTCGAAGGCCGGCCGGTCCTGTCGAGCTGGGACGCGCTGCAGGACTATCTGCGCGCCGCGATGGCGCATTCGCCGGTCGAGGAAGTCCGAGTCCTCTTTCTCAACGCCAAAAACATGCTCATCGCCAATGAGGCAATGTGGCGCGGCTCGGTCGACGAGGCGTCGATGCATGTTCGCGAGGTCATGAAGCGGGCCATGGCGCATGGCGCTACCGCGACTCATCATCGTGCACAACCATCCGAGCGGCGACCCAACGCCGAGCCAGGCGGACGTCAAGCTGACACGTGAGCTGGTCGAGGCTGGCCGGCACATGAAGGTCACCGTCCACGACCACGTGATCGTGGGGCTGCAGGGTCAATCGAGCTTGCGCGGGCTAGGGCTGATGTAGCGCGCGCCCCGCTTAGCCGATCGTGCGGACGCCTTCCTTGGCCCAGTCCACATCGACGTCGACGCCGCGGTCGGCCCATTCCGCGCGGGTCCAGCACTTGACCTCTTCAATCCGGCTGCCGGTGACGGCCTCGACACGCATGCAATACTGGGTTTCCGACGTCCCTTGTGGCGCGCCTGACATTTGCGCCGGGTCCTGCACCGTCGCGGATACAGGTGAGGCTGCGGCAAGAATGCTAAGCGGAAGTAGCGATGCTTTGTGGGCCATATCGATTCTCCTCGATGGCAACGAGGTTCCATACCGTTTTGAATGCCTGGAGGCGACAAGTCGGACAAGGTTGACTCCAACGGCTGTTCGACGTCTGCTTTGAAGGCTCGGAAACTGGGGGGAGAGAGTGGCATGCTGCTACCGAGCTTGATCGCGTCATGTCACCTTCGTCGGTGTCAGCTTGCAGCCTTGTTGTTGGCAATCTTAATTCTCGATGTGGACCCAGCCTTCGCGCAGAACGATAAGATGCGGCGCGGGCCCGTCCCGGATTGGGTGAAGCCATCGAAATCGCTGGAATTGCCCGAGAATGCGACAGGGCTTGTGTTCGTTCGTCGCCATGAAACTCTCGTTCATCTCGACGAGCAGGGGCAAGCGCAATATCAGGGCTATCGGATCAGGCTCCTCCACCCCAATGCACTGCAATTGGGCAATATCGCGATCAAATGGAACCCGTCCGCGGGCGCGCCGGTCGTGCACTTGGTTCAGGTGCACCGCGAGGATGAAACTATCGATGTGCTCAAGCAGACGTCGTTCGAAATCATGCGTCGCGAGGATCAGCTGGAAGCGGCCAGCCTGGATGGACTGCTCACCGCTGCGCTTCGGAATTCCAGACCTACGCGTCGGGGATGAACTCGAAGTTGGGCTAACCATTCGCTCCAAGGATCCTACTCTGGGATTCAATAGAGTTCGGAATGCTCGTGTTGGCACCTGATCCAGCACCCGGCCGGTTCCGCCTCGGACTTAGCTGGGCCGAAGGGCGTGAGCCCAAGCTGAAGATGACGCCGGACATCGCCGCGATCGCTGAACGCAGCGGCCGAGAAATCAACGTCAGGTTCGACAATCCGCCCATGCTTGCTCCACCGAAGGACGCGCCAGCGCGGTTCCGATTGCAGCGTGCAGTCGAATACAGCAATTTCGACGATTGGCCTTCGATCTCGCGAACTCTTTGCACCACTTTACGACAAGGCTGCGACGCTCAAGCCGGGCTCTTCTCTCAAGTCGGAAGCGAGCCGGATTGCCAAGACGCACGCGCTCCCAATCGATCGCGCCGGGGCCGCACTGAAGCTGGTGCAGCGCGATGTCCGATACATTTACGTCGGCCTGGACGGCGGAAACCTGACGCCAGCTACCGCCGAAGAGACCTGGCAGCGCCGAGACGGCGATTGCAAGGGCAAGACAGCTCTTCTCATGGCGCTTCTTTCTGAACTCGGAATCGCTTCGCAGCCGGTTTTGGCGAACAATACGGGCCTTGACGATGGCTTCGACGAACGACTTCCAAGTGCTGGTCTGTCGATCACGTGCTTGTGCGAGCACGCATCGATGGCACCGACTACTGGCTCGATGGCACACTTCCTCCTGGGGCCAGCCCAAGTTCGACGCCGGTGATGCCGTATCGTTGGGTCTTGCCGCTGTCTCGACAGGGTAATTCGATCGAGCACCTCAAATGGAGCGCGCCGAGCACGCCCGACGAAGTCACCTTGTTCGAACTTGATGCGCGCAAGGGCTTCGATCAGCCTGCGCGGATGACCAGCACTATGATCGTCCGCGGCATCAAGGGCCTTGTGCAGGAGGCTCAGCTGTCCGGACTGACATCAGCGCAATTGCTGAATGCCATGCGCCAGCAAATGATCGGCAACTTTTGGCAAAGCATCGAGGACGTCCGTTGGCGTTATGACGCCAAAGCGAAGGCCAGTGTCATGACCATAACCGGCACCGGAACGCTTGATTGGGACAATGAGGATGCAGCCAAGTCGCTCACACTGCCCGGCGGCGGTTTCAATCCGCCGGAAAGGCGAGTGCGTCCGGCGGGACAAGATCAAGCTGTGCCTTTTGTAAATGATCCGGAGTTCGAATGTCGCGTGACCACGGTGAGATTGCCGAAGTCGACCAAGACTTCGAACTGGTCGGTCAACACCAGCTTTAACGCAAGAATGTTCGGCAAGAGATACTACCGGGCTTTTGCGCTTCGTGACGGCACAATCAGCATGGTCCGCGGCTCACGAGTGGAACAGCTCGAAATTGACCCAATCACTGCAAAGCAGGACAATGCGAAGATTGCATCTTTCGACAATAGCATGGCACGGATCGAGTACGACCCTGCGAGGACTGCCTCAACTGTAATTGCGAACGCGGCCGTGCCGGCGACCTATGACATTGACTGGTCCGCCAATGACGTCCCCTGCTTGCCCTCGCTTGCAACTCGCTGAAAATCCTCCCGTAGCGGATGCGGGCCTCGCAGTTTGAAGAGCTGCAATAGCTCTGCTAGCCGCCTCGCATATGGTTCCCCGCTATTCCCGCCCCGAGATGACGGCCATCTGGTCGTCCGAGAACCGCTACCGCATCTGGTTCGCGATCGAGGTGTTCGCCGCGGAGGCGATGGGGAAGGTCGGGATGATCCCCGCCGAGGACGCGAAGACGATCCGCGCGGCCTACGACCGCGACGTGCTCGGCGAGATCGACGTCGCGGCAATCGACGCAATCGAGGCGGTCACCAAGCATGACGTAATCGCCTTCCTCACCTGGGCGGGCGAAAAGCTGGGACCGGAGCGGCGTTGGCTGCACCAGGGTATGACCAGCTCCGACGTGCTCGACACGGCGCTGGCGGTTCAGCTGAAGCAGGCGGCGGACATCTTGATCGCCGATCTCGACAAGCTGCTCGAAGCGCTGAAGACGCGCGCGTTCGAGCACAAGTTGACGCCGACCATCGGCCGCAGCCACGGCATCCATGCCGAGCCGACGACCTTCGGACTGAAGCTGGCGCAGGCCTATGCGGAATTCGATCGCAACCGCGCTCGCCTGATCGCCGCTCGCGACGACGTCGCGACTTGCGCGGTCTCCGGCGCGGTCGGCACGTTTGCGAACGTTCGCCCCGCGATCGAGGAGCACGTCGCCAAGGAACTTGGCCTGACGCCGGAGCCGATCTCGACGCAGGTCATCCCGCGCGACCGGCATGCGATGTTCTTTGCGACGCTTGGCGTGATCGCCTCTTCGATCGAGCGGCTGGCCACTGAAATCCGCCATTTGCAGCGGACCGAAGTGCTGGAAGCGGAGGAATATTTCTCGCCAGGCCAGAAGGGCAGCTCGGCCATGCCGCACAAGCGGAATCCGGTGCTGACGGAGAACCTCACCGGCCTTGCCCGCGTCGTGCGCAGCGCCGTCATTCCGGCGATGGAGAATGTGGCGCTGTGGCATGAGCGGGACATCTCCCACTCGTCGGTCGAGCGGTACATCGGCCCGGATGCGACCATCACGCTCGATTTCGCGCTCGCCCGCCTGACTGGCGTGGTCGAGAAGCTGCTCGTCTATCCGGAGCGCATGGCGAAGAACATGAACCGCATGGGCGGCCTTATCCACTCGCAGCGCGTGCTTCTGGCGCTGACCCAGGCGGGCCTGAGCCGCGAGGAATTCTACGCGCTAGTCCAACGCAATGCGATGAAGGTTTGGGATTCGGACGGGGAGCTGTCGCTGCTCGACTTGCTGAAGGGCGATCCGGAGGTGAGCGCGAAGCTCAGCACGGACCAGCTCGAGAGCCTGTTCAATCTCGATTACCACCTGAAGGAGGTGGACACGATCTTTGAGCGGGTGTTCGGAAGCTCGGCCGCCTAGCCGAGAATATCGCGGATCCGGCCGAAGAAGCTCTTCGAGTTCGGGCATTCGTCGCCCGTTTCGGTCGCGCGGAATTCCTCTAGGATCTTCTTCTGCTTTGAATTCAGCCTGGTCGGCGTTTCGACCAGCACGCGCGCAACCAGGTCACCGCGGCCACGGCCGTTGAGCACGCTCATTCCGAAGCCGCGCTGCCGGAGCTGTTCGCCGGACTGAATCCCGGACGGAATCTTTAGCTCGATCGTGTTTCCGTCGATGCCGGGAAGGGTGATCGTCCCGCCTAGCGCGGCCGTCGTGAAGGTTACCGGGCATTCGGCGATCAGGGTGGTGCCTTCACGCGAATAGATTGCGTGCCGCTTCATGTGGACGAAGATGTAGAGATCGCCGCTCGGGCCATGGCGAACGCCGGATTCCCCTTCGCCGGCGACGCGGATGCGGGTGCCTTCGTCGACGCCGGCGGGAATTTTCACCGACAGCTTGCGGCGCTTGAGCGCGCGGCCTTCGCCTTCGCAGGCGTGGCACGGATCGGCGATGACTTCGCCGCTTCCGCGGCAGGTCGGACAGCCACGCTCGACCATGAAGAAGCCCTGCTGCGCCCGGACGCGGCCGGCGCCGCCGCAGGTGTTGCACGTACGGGCGCAATCCTCGGTGCTGGTGCAGCCGTTGCCGCCGCAATTGTCGCACTGGGCGAGCGCTTCGATCGAGATATTCGCCTCGGTCCCGGCAAACGCATCCTCGAGGCTTAGTTCGAGGTCGTAGCGGAGGTCCGCGCCGCGAGCGGGGTTTTGCCGCGCACCCTGGCGATCGGCGAACTCGCCGAAGATGGACGAGAAGATGTCGGAAAAGCTCTCGAAGCCGTTGCCGCCGCCGAACGGATCACCGCCACCGCCACCATTCTGGAAGGCGGCCTTGCCGAAGCGGTCGTAGGCGGCGCGCTTCTGCGGGTCCTTGAGGCAGTCGTACGCTTCGCTGATCGCCTTGAACTGCGCCTCCTGATTGGTGCAGCCGTTGTGGCGGTCGGGATGATGCTCCTTGGCGAGCTTGCGATAGGCAGCCTTGATCGTCTCCGGGTCCGCGGAACGCTGCACGCCAAGGACGTCGTAATAATCCTGCTCAACCATTTACGCAGACACTCCCCCCAATTCCGTCATCCCGGACTTGATCCGGATCCATGAACTCAATCTTCTGCGTTCATCGGATTCCAGCTTTCGCTGGAATGACGGCCATTGGCTTATCCCTTATTCTCTTCGTCGACCTCGGAGAATTCGGCGTCGACGACTTCTTCTTCGGTGGTGGGTCCCGAGGTTCCGGCGTCCGGTCCGGCAGCCGCCTCAGTCTGCTCCTGCTGAGACTTGTACATGGCCTCGCCGAGCTTCATCGCCGCCTGTGCGAGCGCATTGGTCTTGGCGGTCATCGCTTCGGGATCATTGCCTTCGACCGCGGTCTTGGCTTCCGTCAAAGCCGTCTCGATCTCGGTCTTCACCGATGCGTCGACCTTTTCGCCATGTTCGCGGAGCTGCTGCTCGGTCGAGTGGATGAGGCTTTCGGCCTGGTTCTTGGCCTCGGCCGCGGCACGGCGCTTCTTGTCCTCTTCGGCGAACTGCTCCGCTTCCTGGACCATCTTCTCGATGTCGGAATCGTTGAGACCGCCGGAGGCCTGGATGCGGATCTGCTGCTCTTTGCCCGTGCCCTTGTCCTTCGCGGTCACGTGCACGATGCCGTTGGCGTCGATGTCGAACGTCACCTCGATCTGCGGCACGCCGCGCGGGGCAGGCGGGATTCCGACCAGGTCGAACTGGCCGAGCACCTTGTTGTCCGCGGCCATCTCGCGCTCGCCCTGGAAGACGCGGATAGTCACCGCATTCTGATTGTCCTCGGCGGTCGAGAAGACCTGGCTCTTCTTGGTCGGGATGGTCGTGTTGCGGTCGATCATCCGGGTGAACACGCCGCCCAGCGTCTCGATGCCCAGCGACAGCGGGGTCACGTCGAGCAGCAGCACGTCCTTGACGTCGCCCTGCAGGACGCCGGCCTGGATTGCCGCACCCATGGCGACGACTTCGTCCGGGTTCACGCCGGTGTGCGGTTCGCGGCCGAAGAATTCCTTCACCTTCTCACGCACGCGCGGCATGCGGGTCATGCCGCCGACGAGCACGACGTCGGCGATGTCCTTGGCGTCGATGCCGGCGTCCTTCAGAGCCTGCTTGCAGGGATCGATGGTGCGCTGGATGAGGTCCTCGACCAGCTTCTCCAGGTCGGCACGCGTGATCGTCTCGACGAGGTGGAGCGGGGTCGTTGCGCCGCCTTCCATGCGGGCGGTGATGAACGGCTGGTTGATCTCGGTCGTTTGGGCCGAGGACAGCTCGATCTTCGCCTTTTCCGCGGCTTCCTTGAGACGCTGGAGCGCGAGCCGGTCGGTGCGAAGGTCGATATTTTCCTTCGCCTTGAACTTGTCGGCAAGCCAGTTGACGATGCGCGCGTCGAAGTCCTCGCCGCCGAGGAAGGTGTCGCCGTTGGTCGACTTCACTTCGAACACGCCGTCGCCGATCTCGAGGACCGAGACGTCGAACGTGCCGCCGCCAAGGTCGTAGACGGCGATCGTCTTGCCGTCTTCCTTGTCGAGGCCATAGGCGAGGGCGGCCGCGGTCGGCTCGTTGATGATGCGCAGCACTTCAAGGCCTGCGATCTGGCCGGCGTCCTTGGTCGCCTGGCGCTGCGCGTCATTGAAGTAAGCGGGAACGGTGATGACCGCCTGAGTGACGGTTTCGCCGAGATAGGCCTCGGCGGTTTCCTTCATCTTCTGCAGGATGAAGGCGGAAATCTGCGACGGGGAATAATCCTTGCCGCCCGCGTGGACCCACGCATCGCCGTTCGTGCCCTTGACGATCTTGTAGGGCACCAGTTCGGTGTCCTTCTTGGTGATCGGATCGTCGAAGCGGCGGCCGATGAGGCGCTTGACCGCGAAAACCGTATTGTCCGGATTGGTGACGGCCTGGCGCTTCGCCGGCTGGCCGACCAGGCGCTCACCGTCCTTGGTAAAAGCGACGACCGAGGGGGTCGTGCGCGCGCCTTCGCTATTCTCGATGACCTTGGGCTTGCCGCCTTCCATCACGGCAACGCAGCTGTTCGTCGTGCCCAAGTCGATTCCAATGACCTTGGCCATTTCTCAAGTCCCTCTCTTCAATGCCCCTTTCGGCCCCGCAACGGGCGGCCGAACAGTTGATTTCTAGGGCGATATAGGAGGCGTTTAGGGAACGACAAGGATTGCCGGTATAGTCGCCGACAGGGCAATTTCGGCCGTTGACGGGCCGTGGGGACGCTGCGTGGGAATTCTTGCGACGGGTGACTGGGTCACGGCCGAGCGGCTGCGCCGAATTGCGACGATTGCCTGCATCATCTCCCTTCTGTGCGTGATTTGGCTCTTCGCAACGTCGAAGGGGACACTGGACGCGACCGGACGCCCTCTCGGAACCGACTTTTCCAATGTCTGGACCGCCGGCCGAATGGTGCTCGACGGCCGGGCCGCGGCGGTCTGGTCCTGGCCCGACCACTTTGCCGTTCAACAGGCCGTCCACGGAAGCCGGACGGTGGATGTCTTCGGCTGGCATTATCCGCCGCCGTTCCTCCTGCTTGCGGCTCTACTGGCAACGCTTCCTTACGTGCCGGCGCTGATCGTCTGGCAGGTCACGACCTTGAGCGCCTTCCTGGCCATGATGTGGCGATTGATGCCGCGGCGGGAAACGATCCTCCTGACGCTCGGCGCGCCGGTGACCCTGATTTGCCTGACGCATGGTCACAACGGTTTCCTGACCGCACTCCTGCTCGGAGGCGGACTGATGCTGCTGGACCGGCGGCCGTTCGTCGCCGGATTGCTGCTCGGATGCCTGATCTACAAGCCGCAGTTCGCGCTGATCATTCCGCCGCTGCTGCTGGCGGCCCGAAGCTGGCGCTCGATCGCTGGGGCTTGCGTTTCTGCAGGCGCGCTCGTGGCGGTGACGCTGCTCATCTGGGGCATGCCGGTCTGGCAAGCGTTCCTCGACAGCCTGCCGCTCACCCGCACCGTGGTCATCGAACAGGGGGCGACGGGTTGGCACAAGATCATGAGCCCCTTCGCGGCCATCCGCATGTGGGGCGGAGGTCTGGCGCTCAGTTACGCGGTCCAGTTGCTTGTCACGGTCCTAGTGGTCGCGGCGGTAGTGATCCTGACGTGGCGCAAGGCGCAGCCCGAGCTTCGCAATGCGTTGGTGTGCGCTGCGGCGCTCCTGTCGACGCCCTATGTCCTGGATTACGACTTCGTCGTCTTGCTGCCGGCCCTGGCCTGGCTGTGGGTGCACGGCCGCGAGCACGGCTTCATGAGCTGGGACAAGACGCTGATGCTGCTTGCCTGGCTGGCGCCGCTCTTGGCTCGCCTCGTCGCGGAAATCGCGTTCGTGCCGCTCGGGCTGATGACGGCGATAATCGTCGCGTGGATCGCGGTAAGGCGAGCCCTGCGTCAGGGCATTGCCATCCCGCCGTTCACGTGGAGGGTCTGGCCCGTGACATATCCTGCCTCCCGGCTCGCCAGGTAAACGACCGCCGCGCCGATATCCTCGCCCGATCCCATGGCCCCGAGCGGAATGCGCGACAGGATGGCCTCACGCTGCTGGTCGTTGAGCGCTTCCGTCATCGCCGACGTCATGAAGCCGGGCGCGATGGCGTTCACCGTGATGCCGCGACTGGCGAGCTCCTGCGCGACCGACTTGGTCATGCCGATCAGGCCCGCCTTCGACGCGACGTAGTTCGCCTGGCCGGGATTGCCGGTCACGCCGACGACCGAAGTGACCGAGATGATGCGGCCGAAGCGCGCCTTCATCATCGGCTTGGCTGCCGCGCGCATCAGGCGGAAGGCGGCTTCGAGGTTGATGCGGATTACGTCGCCGAACTCCTCGTCCTTCATGCGCATGAGAAGGTTGTCCCTGGTGACGCCCGCATTGTTGACGAGGATGTCGAGCTTGCCGAGCGCTTCGACCGCCTGCGGGACGAGCTGATCGACTGCGGCGCCGTCCGAGAGATTGCACGGAAGCGCGACGTGATCGCCGCCGAGGCCGGCGCGGAAGCTTTCCAGCTTCTCGACATTGCTGCCGGACACAGCGAGCCGCGCGCCCTGTGCCGCAAGCGACTTTGCGATCGAGCTACCGAGGCCGCCTGAAGCGCCGGTCACCAGCGCAGTCATGCCCGTCAGGTCGAACATCATGCAATCTCCTTCGCGAGCGCTTCGACGTCTTCGATCGAGATGACGCTCGTTACCTTCGCATCAGGGAGGATGCGCTTGACCATCGGGCCGAGCACCTTGCCGCCGATTTCGACGAATTCCTCGACGCCGGCTTCGCCCATGTTGGCGACGCTCTCTCGCCAGCGGACCATTCCGGTGACCTGCTCGACGAGCAGGTTTCGGATGGTGTCCGGGTCGCTTTCCGCCTGCGCGGTGACATTGGCGAAGACGGGCACGCTCGGATCTTCGAGAACCACGTAGCTCAGCGCGTCCTCCATCGCCTCGGCAGCGGGCTTCATCAGCGGGCAGTGGAAGGGTGCCGAGACGGGCAGGAGGACGGCACGCTTGGCGCCCATTTCCTTGGCGATTTCGATGACGCGGTCGATCGCACCCTTGTGGCCCGAGACGACCACCTGGCCCGGGTCGTTGTCGTTGGCGACGGTGCAGACTTCGCCCTGCGCCGCGACTTCGGCGATGCGGCGCGCAAGCGCGAGGTCCGTTCCGAGAAGCGCGGCCATGGCGCCTTCGCCGACCGGGACCGCCTGCTGCATCGCCTGTCCGCGCAGCTTCAGCAGCTTCGCGGTCGTCGCGAGGTCGAAGGATCCCGCAGCGCACAGCGCCGAATATTCGCCGAGGCTATGGCCAGCGACGAAGCTCGCCGCCTTGGCCAGATCGACACCGCCTTCCTTGGTCAGGCTGCGGAAGACGGCGAGCGCGTGCGTCATGATGGCGGGCTGCGCATTTTCGGTGAGGCGCAGGTCCTCGTCCGGACCATCGCGCATTAGCCGGAACAGGCCCTGGCCGAGCGCTTCGTCGACCTCGTCGAATGTGTCGCGCGCCGCGCGGCTGGCTTCGGCCAGAGCGGCGCCCATGCCGACGGCCTGGCTGCCCTGTCCCGGAAAAAGGAATGCGCGCATTTTAACCCCTGATGATTAGAATTGCCGCGCCGACTAGGCCGCTTGGCCGGCGATTGCCAAGGTTGGGGGCAAAATGGCGAGCTCGCGCAAGAAGCATCAGCTCGGATTCTGGATGACCTGGTCGGTCGTCGTCGGGACGATCGATCGGCTCGGGCATCTTCATGCTACCGGCGAGCCTCGCACCTTATGGCGCCAACGCCATAGTCGGCTGGATCGTGAGTGGGCTGGGAGCGGTCGCTCTGGCCTTATTCGATCGGTCGCCTGGCGCGAGCCAGCGATCGGCGGCGGCATCCAAGTCTATATCGCGCAGGCTTTCGGACCACTTGTGGCGTTCCTCGCCACTTTCGCCTTCTGGATTTCGAGCTGGGCGGCGCTCGCCGCGGTCAGCGTGGCCGGAGCGGCCGCAATCGGACGGTTGGCGCCCGGCCTGTCCAGCGCTACGGCCGTTGCCCTGGTCGCGGTCGCCATCCTGGCGCTCTTCCAGGCGACCAACGCCCTCGGCGCGCGATCGACCGGGCGATTGGCCGTCCTTGCAGCAGTTCTGAAGATTCTCCCGCTTGCGGCCGTGCTGCGTCGTGTTTCTGCAAGTCGAGATTGGCGGCGGGTCAATGGCTTCCCTCGCCCCCCTGCCGCTAACGCTCGACAATATCGCGAGCCGCTTCCGCGATCACGCTGTTCGCAATGCTTGGATTCGAGAATGCCGCGGCACCGGTCGACAAGGTCAGAGATCCCTGCCGGACGATCCCGCGCGCGCTGATCAGCGGCACCGCCTTCGTCGCCTTGCTCTATTTGCTTGTCAGCACAGCAATCCTGTTGCTGCTTCCGGTAGAGGTTGCCGGCAATTCGAGCTCGCCGTTCGCCGACGCAATCGGGCGCGGCTGGGGCGAGATCGGCGTTGTCCTGGCCGCACTCGCCATCGCAGTCAGCGCCGCGGGCTACGTCAACGCCAACGTGCTGATCATTGGCGAGCTTGGCTATTCGATGGCTCTGCGGCGGGAGATGCCCGGCTTTCTGGCCCGCACGATCGGCCATAACACGCCGCTCAACGCCCAGTTGCTCGGCACCGGCATGGCGGGCGCGCTGATCCTTGCCAACATGTCGAAAAGCACGGCCGACCTCTTCACCTTCGTGGCCCTGTTGACCGCGTCGGCGACTTTGTGGCTCTACCTCGCCGCGGCGCTTGCAGCACTGAAGCAAAGGCCGCGCGGCCTGGCGCTGGTCGCGGTTCTCGCCGGCCTCGCTTTCACTTTGTTCGCTTTCTACGGGCTCAGGCTGGGAAGCAAACCTGTGGAGCCTCGCCCTGCTCGGCTCTGGAGCCATCGTCTACGCAATCATGCGTTGGCGCGGCGGCTCCAGCCCGATGGAGGAGCTTGCTCCAGCCGCGCCTCCGGGATCATCCGCCTGAGCTTGCGCGAGAAGCTGCGCAGGCAGACTTCGCTCGTTCCCAGCGGCCCCGCGACATAGGTCGGCGACTGCATGCCGAGCTGGACGCGGGTGATCAGCTCGGTGTCCTCGGCATTCACCTTCCGGTTGATGCGCCAGTTGAGGTAGCGGACGGCGCGCATCTCGCGGCTGCTGTCGGGCAGCGCGTAGCTGATTTCGCGGATGACGGTCTCGGTCGAGCTTACCGGCAGGAACTGCATGAAGTCGACCTGGTCGGGGTAGATGTCGAACGCGACGTTCGGAAACAGCTTGTAATAGAGCCACTTGCGGCGATGCGTGGCCGGCAGGTGATCGGCCTTGGGCAGCAATTGCTGGTAGGCACGCTCCGACCAATTGTCCGAGATCTTCTCGACCAGGTCCCCCTCCATGCGGTCGACATGATCCTGCGCTTCGATCTTGTAGTTGCGCGCGAACAGGCGGGTCAGGCCCGGGTGGCCGACGGGGATGTGCAGATGATCGGAATAATTGTCCGCGATCGTCTTCCAATTGAGCGGGCGAGGGCGGAGGGTCACGCGGCCGATCGTCTCCAGTTCTTCGAACCGGTACGCGGCGACCTCATGCTCATAGGGCGCCATCATCTCGTGCACTGAGGGCGCGCCGGGCTCCAGCGTCACGAACAGGAAGCCGCGCCATCTTTCCAGCGCGACGGGGAACAGGCCCATCTTGTCGGTCTGCAGGCCGGGATATTCATGCCGGTGCGGAACGCCGACCAGCCGCCCGTCGCGGGCATAGCTCCACGCATGATAGGGGCAGGTCAGGACCTTGGAGCAGCCCGCCTCGCCATCGACGAGCCGCGACCCGCGGTGGCGGCAGACGTTGGAGAAAGCGCGGACCTCGCCGTCGTCGCCGCGGATGACGACGACGCTCTCGCCAAGATATTCGAGCGTCCGCCAGTCGCCCGGCTGCGGGATTTCCTTTTCATGGCAGACGACCTGCGGAGCGGCGCGCAGGAACGCCCGCTTCTCCGCCTCGAAGAACTCAGGGTCGTGATAAAGCCAACCCGGGAGGCTCAGGTCCTCCAGCGGGTCCTTTGCCGGCTCGACCGATTTCAGCTGCGTTGCCATGGCGTGCATGTGCCATGACAAGGGCCTCCGCCGCAATGCGGAGGCCCTTGAACGGACTTAGCCGGCGCGCGGGAACTGCGCGTGAATGATTGCTCCCGTCGGCAGCTGGCACTGACCAGCACCGCCGCCGGCGATTCCCGAGCTGGGACGTGCGAGAGCGAAATTGCAGCGCATGAACCCGCCGGGTCCCTGCAGATTGGCGAGAATCTGGCCGCTATAGTGCGTGATCGTCTGCGGGTCCGGTCCCCATGGCCCCCATCCGCCCCAGCCATAGCCCCAGCGGCGTCCACCCCAGCCGCGACCCCAGCCGTAGCCGGGTCCCCAGCCGTTCCACAGCGGCCCGTAATCGGTGACCCGGGATTCCTGCGTGATCTGGAAGAATTGGCCTTGGTAGATCTGGCCGTTGGTCAGGCTTGCAACCATGGTGCCGCGGGTTGCGCCGGTCTGCGTGTAGGTGAACGTGGCGCCGACGTTGCCGACGGCGGATTGGCCGGTCCCGATCCCGGACGTCGTGCATCCGGCGACCGCGAGGGCTCCAAGCGAGGCGAAGGCCGCCCGAATTGCTAGTTTACGCATTTTACTACTCCTTCAGGAACGTAACGATTGAAGGACGCAACCGGCTCCGAGGATCGCTGAGGACCGCTAGGCCTGCTTGCCTTTTCGACCGCTTTTCGTCATAGGCCGCCGCGATGGGGTGCAGGCTTCGCTTGTGCCCCAGTTTTTTGGACGACAGCCGGAGGGGCGTGCCAGTGGGGTACGTCAACGATCGGCCAACAGTGAGAAGCAAAGCATGCCGCTCTACGAGCATGTTTTCCTCGCGCGTCAGGATCTGGCTCAGGCCCAGGTCGATGCGCTTGCGGAAAACGCTACCAAGATCATCGAAGACAATGGCGGAAAGATCGTCAGGACGGAGACCTGGGGTCTTCGCAACCTCGCGTATCGCATCGCCAAGAACCGCAAGGCCCATTACGTGGCCCTCGACATCGACGCTCCGGCGCCGGCGATCGCCGAACTCGAGCGCCAGACCAACATCAACGAGGACGTGATCCGCTTCCTCACCCTGCGCGTCGACGAGCATGAGACCGGCCCGTCTGCCATGATGCGCCGTGGCGAGCGTGACCGTGAGCGTGGGCCGCGCGGCGACGACCGTGGCGACCGTGGCGGTTTCGGCCGTGACCGCGGCGACCGTGGCGACCGTGGCGACCGCGCTCCCGCGTGGCGAAGAAGTGGAGGCGTAACCCATGGCACGTGCATTTTTCCGCCGCCGCAAGAGCTGCCCTTTCTCCGGGAAGGACGCTCCCAAGATCGATTACAAGGACATCCGTCTGCTCCAGGGCTTCATGTCCGAGCGTGGCAAGATCGTCCCGAGCCGCATCACTGCGGTGTCCACCAAGAAGCAGCGTGAGCTGGCGAAGGCGATCAAGCGCGCCCGCCACATCGGCCTGCTTCCCTATGTCGTGAAATAAGGAGCAAGAGACATGGAAGTCATCCTGCTCGAGCGTGTCGAAAAGCTTGGCGGCATCGGCGATGTCGTCACCGTCAAGAACGGCTTCGCGCGCAATTTCCTGCTGCCGAACAAGAAGGCGCTTCGTGCCAATGAAGCGAACCGAAAGGTCTTCGAAGCCAATCGCGCCAAGATCGAATCCGACAATGCCGACCGCCGCAGCGATGCGGAAAAGGCATCGAAGGACGTCGACGGCAAGACGGTCAAGCTGATCCGCCAGGCGTCGAACACCGGCCAGCTCTACGGTTCGGTTTCGGCCCGCGACATCGTCGAGGCTCTGGAAGCCGAAGGCGCAAAGGTCACCAAGAACCAGGTCGTGCTCAACCGTCCGATCAAGAACATCGGCGTTCACGACGTGAAGGTTGCGCTGCACCCGGAAGTCTCGGTGAACGTCAAGGTCAACGTCGCTCGTTCGCCTGAAGAGGCGGACCTGCAGGCACAGGGCGTCGACGTCCTCGCCCAGATGTTCGAGGACGATGCTCGCGCCGGTGGCTGAGGAGCTTGCTCCCGAAGCCGAGACTGAAGCCAAGGCCGAGGCTGAGGCTGAGGCCGAGGCCGAGGCCGAGGTTGTGGCCGAAGAGGCTCCGGCCGCTTCGGAACCCGCCGAAAGCGCCGAGGAAGAGCAGTAAGCTCTTCGTTCAGCTGAAAAATTGGGGCCGCTGGAGTGATCCGGCGGCCCTTTTTCTTGCCGCCCTTTCGGCTCGTCGTGGAAAGAGCCTTCGCGCCGTCCATTCGTCGCAACCGCACCGGCCCAGGCGGAACGGCAACGCCATGGCCTTTGTTCTACCTCACGAGAGCAAGCGGGGCTTGTCAGGAGAGGAAGTCAGCATGGCTGAGCGCGATCAGAACGAAGGCAGCGGACAACAGCCCCCAATCGGGCAGCAGAGTGACGATCAGACGGCCGGCCAGAGCGGCCAGCAGGAGCAGGGCCAGCAGGCCCAACAGCAGTACGGCCAGCAGGCCCAGGGTTCGGAGCCGCCCCGCAGCACGGGAACGCGCGGGACCGAATTCGGTCAGTCTTCCGATCAGGATGAAACCGGTCAGCAGGGCCAAAGCGGCACCGGCCAATCGGACCTCGGAACGCAAGCAGACACGACGCTTGCCGGACGTGGCGATCAGCAGGACCTGGGTCAGGATCAGCCCGGCAGCGTCGGTGGCGCCAGCGGCAGCCAGTCTGAACCGTCGAGCGAAGGCTTCGTCGGCAGCCAGAGCGAAGACTTGGGTGAATATCTGCAGCAAGGCGGGACGCCTCAGGCGGGCTTCGCCGAACAAGGCAGCGGCGCGCCCAACCAAGGCAGCGACATCGAGCGCGATACGGAACGCTCACAGAATTGCGACAGCGATATCGAAGGGTCGAGCGGCAACATCTAACGCCCGGACTTTCGGAGGCGCCGGATCCGTTGCCCACGGGTCCGGCGCCTTTTTCTATGCGGCGGTGCGCTCGAGGAAGGCCGCCTCCCTGGCGACGAGCGGCGCGAAGCTTGGGCGAGCAAGGATGCGGTCGATATAGGCCTTCGTGCGCGGATGACGGCCGGGGTCCAGCTCGACGTTCAGGTGCCGGAAGTTGGCGAATGGACTGGCGACGGAAATGTCGGCGAGGGTGAGCGTGTCGCCGATCAGATACCCGCCATCGTCTGGCATCACGCCTTCGAGATAATCGAGGATCGGCGGCAGTTCGTCCTGCAACGCGGCTTCGGCGACGGCTTCGTCGCCTGGCCGATTGAGGAAGCGTGGAGCGACGATCCGGTTGAAGAACATCTTCTGCCCGCAACCAAATAGGATAGTGTCGGCAAACTCATCGAACCAGACGACTTTTCCGCGCGCCTTGGCCTCGGCGGGGATGAGCGCGGGCTCGGGGTGCTTCGCCTCGATATAATGGCAAATGGCGCTGGAATCGGCGAGGCAATAGTCGCCATCCTGGAGCGCGGGCATCTTGCGAAAGGGGCTGGCGTCGCGGAACTCAGGATTCGGGTCGCCGGGTCCGAGCGGCTTCAGTTCCAATGCGATGCCTTTTTCGGCCGCGAACGCGGCAACCTTGCGGACGAACGGCGACATGGTGGACCCGAATAAAATCATGACGAACTGCCCCTCGCTGGCGGGTGAACGGCGGATATCGGCACCCGCGCATTCGTTGAGCGCGGCATAGCATGGGAGAATTGCAATGCGCAGTCACAGCGGCAAGGACGAAGCCAGAAACAACATGCGCGATCCGACGATCCGCGATCGGCAGACCGAGCTGGAGAAGGCGTCCATGACGGGCCGCACCACGCAGATGGGCTCGCACGTCCGCAAGACAGGCCAGAAGGGCGACGGCTCGCAACGCTAGGCGATGCGGTAGAAGTCGGCGACCCGATCCAGCGCGAGGGTGAGCACCAGCTTGCCCGAGCGCGCCGGCCATCCAAGCGCCGTTTCGGCCTCGCGCATTCCTTCGCCGGAACAAACGACCCGCCACAGAATGTCACCGAGTCCGCCGCCCGCGTGATCGATGGCCGCGTGGAAGCGGCGCTTGGCGTCGATCTGCGACCCGCTGAGGTCCGGCGCGGCGGATGAACCTCCGCGTTGGCTCGAGATTGGCGCCGCATCCCACTTCATGGTGATGCGAGGGGCCAGCTGGGCGCGCTCCCAGTCTGTGCGCAGCCGCTCGCCGGCGTCGAACTGGCGACGGGTTACCAACCCGCGCGAGTGCAGCCAGCCGAGCGGCGATTTCCGCAACGTTGACGGTTACGGAGCGGGCAGGGCGACCGCGCTTAGCCTTGCCCTTCGCCGCTTCCTCGCAGTCGAGTGCGCGTTCTTCCAGCAGCAGTCCGTCTTTCCTTGTCGCCAAGTGCCACATCCTCCGTTCGAGTTGACCGGGGCTTGGCAATTATATACTTGAGTGAGCAGATGCTGAGAGATAAAGTCAGAACCGACAGGCCGGCGCGAGATCAATTATCCGGAGAGGTTAACGACGCCGAGTTTCACTCTCTCGTAGACCAGTGGCTAAGAGGACCGAAAGTTGGTCGGTCTGGTCGCGCATCATAAATAGGATGTCACCTAGCCCACGAATACGCTCAACTGACCAGTGATCTTCCTTGCCCGTCAGCTTAGTCTTTCCAAGGTACGAGCGGACAAAGACACGCTCCTTTGCATCATGCCCGAAGGTTCCGTGGATCAATGCGTTGCGATGGTCGAACAACCTCTGCCCTCCGCGTGTGTTTGTTGACCTTCTTGGAGGTTTCCTCACTCGCGCCCGCAACAAGACGGTCGCACAGATCCAGCTTGGCTCGAATGTTCAACGGTCGCACAAGTGCGTTGCTTTGGAGCGCGTTTAGATCGAGCGCCGCTCCTATGGCTATGGTAAGATTGTCTTCGTAGTAGGCGGCTGTCAGCACGACGCGGGCAAGCTGCAGCGACAGTTGATCCAGGTATTCGTGGGAGCGCTGATTTTCGGACATGGCAGACACCTCAAAAGACGAAACCTACTCCGAAGAGGAGACGGTGGCGCGCCGCGAGGCCGCACTGAAGCGGATGCTGGCGACGCCTCACAAACCGCACAAGGCCCTGAAGCGAAAGACGGGCAAATAGCGACATTCGTTGCGCGGCGGACTCATCCACAGGATATTTGGGGAGTTAGCCCGCTTAACGGTTGGATCATTTCGCAGATTAACTAAGTGCGCCATTGACGGTGCGTTGGCCGAGAGGTCGAAGGCAACTGGTTGATACCCAGTACGGGAGTGACGTCCTGCGGGGGTTCGAATCCCTCACGCACCGCCACCAACAAGCCGGAGCGCACGTGACTTAAGTGCTCCGGCTTTCTTTTTGGCTTTGTTCTGGCGTTCCTGTTTGGTTCCAATCGTAGATTTCTTCGTCAACTGTTTATTGAATGGTCTTAGCGGAAATCGCTAATTTTCCTCAGTTTGTGAATTGGCTACGTGACCCGGCTTGCCGGATGCTAGGTTCACAAATTCTAAGGTCACTTCGGTTACCTTGGTGGCGGTGCGTGAAACACCAAAGTTAGGCCGCTTCTCTCAACGGGGAGTGGCCTTTCTATTGTCAACGTTGTCAACGGTTCAGCGCTTGCGCGACGTTTCGATGCGGAGCCGCAACGTGGTACTTAGGACCGCTACCGACTAATCCGCCGATAGGTCAGGCGACGGCCTTCCATGCCAGCCAAGATCGCGGCGGCACGAACGGTGTCGGTGTCTGCCTTCGTCGAATAGCGAAGATCAAATTCTGCAAGGTAGCGGTGCAAGTGCGCAGGGCTCATGTGGTGGTAGGTGCCCACCAACCCGCGCTTGAAGATCGAAAAGAAGTTCTCTGCCGTATTCGAGTGATGCCCGCCGCCGCGTGAAAACTCGCGGTTGCTGTGCAGCACGGAACCATGACCAGCGAACTCTTTGCCAATCTCTTTGTAGAAGTTGGCGTCGTCGGTCATGAGCGTGGACGAGCGGTGCGCACTGGTCACAAGAACCGATCGCACGGTGTTGTGATTGATGCTCGTGATGTGGTCGACTTGGCACGGCCTTCGCGCTCAACGAGCGTCACGATTTTCTTCTTGGGCGCGACCTTGCCTGACAGGCGCTTCTTCACCGAGCCGCCGATGAAGGCTTCGTCGCTCTCAATGGTCTTGCCGGGGCCACCAAGCGGGCCGGTGTCGTTCGCTTCATGCATAGCTTCACGGATGCGGTGCGACAGGAACCAAGCGCTCTTGTAGGTCACGCCAAGCATACGGCTAAGCTGAAGGGCGCTCTATGCCCTTCTTTGAGGCCGCCATGAGGTGCGTTGCGAGCAACCATTTGTGCAGAGGAATATGGCTGCGCTCCATCACCGTCCCGGTGCGCACAGTGAACTTGTCGCGGCAGTCACGGCACAGCCAGTAACCGGCCTGGGTCTTGCCCTTCATCTGCATGTTGTTCGTGGAGCCGCAGTGCGGGCAGATCGGCTCACCATCGGGCCAACGACCGTTGAAGATATGCTCCAAGGCCTTTTCTTCGTTGTGGAAGATGGGGTCTGTAATGTTCACGTTCACCGCTCTGGCTCCTTATTGCCATTGTTACCGGCAATTTGTTGCTAAGTAAAGTATATAATTGCCCGGGGCTTGCCACAATGGAAAAACTGTAGGACAGCAGAAAAACCGTTTTGGTTAGGTGGGATGCAGATGATCACTCGAATTCGGGAAGTCCGGCGCGCTCGCGGAATGACGCTCGACGATGTCGCGCAGGCCTGCGAACCGCCGACCACGCCGCAAACGATCGGGCGGCTGGAAACTGGAACGCGCACCGTTTCCATCGGCTGGCTGAACCGTATCGCCGAGGCGCTGGGCGTCGAGGCCGCGGATCTCGTCGATGGCGGCGGTGGCGACAAGGCCGAACTGCCGGTGATCGCTGTCCTGGGCGTGCAGGGCGCAGGTGCGCCTCGCCGAACGGCGGTGGTGGTGGCTCCGCGACCCAAGCCCGGCCAGGTCGCGATCACCGTGCTCGCCAGCAACGGCGATTATCGCGCGGGCGACGAGATCTGGTGCGATGGTGGAGCCGGACGGGTTCGGCTCGGCGCTCAACCGCGACGTACTAGTGCCACGGCCTGCCGGTCGCTTCCTGTTCGGCCGCCTGATCGACCGCGATGGCGAGCGCCTACAGCTTCTCCCGCCTGGAGCCGGCGGCCGCCAGCAGATCGTCGCCAATCCGCCTTGGATCGCCGTCGCGACCCGACTGGTGCGGGGGCTCTGACCCCAATCGTCGTTTCCCCGCGAAGGCGGGAACCCAGTTTTTCTTTTTGGGCTGGGTCCCCGCCTTCGCGGGGATGACGAAGCTAGCTAGGGCACGTTCTCCGTCAGCAGGTCGTAGGTCGCGACCAACTCGTCTTTCTGGTTGAAGATTTCGACCGCCCAGCGGACCACGCCGGTGTCCTCGCTCTTCAGCGACTTGGAGCGCACGCTCAGCTCGACGCGCATCGAATCGCCCGGATAGAGCGGCGTCAGGAAACGCAGATTCTCGAGGCCGGTGTTGGCCAGCACCGGGCCCGGGATCGGGATCGACGAACAGTCCGGCGGCGAAGCTCAGAATCAGATAGCCGTGCGCGACGCGGCCCTCGAAGATTGGCGAGGCCTTCGCCGCTTCGTCGTCCATGTGGGCGTAGAACTTGTCGCCGGTGAACTCGGCAAAATGCTCGATGTCGTCGATCGGTGACGGTACGGCTGTCGGTTTACCAGCGTGTCGCCGATGGCCAGTTCGCTCATCGTCTTGCGGAATGGGTGCGTGTCGATGACCTAGGCTTTGGCGCGCCCGGGATATACTGGCCGGTGATCGCGGCGATCATTGCCGGCGAGGACTGGATCGCGGTGCGCTGCATGTAATGCTTCACGCCGCGGATGCCGCCCATTTCCTCGCCGCCACCGGCCCGGCCAGGGCCGCCGTGGACGAGGACGGGAAGCGGCGAGCCGTGACCGGTCGATTCCTTGTGGTTGTCGCGGTCGATGACCAGCATCCGCCCGTGGAAGGCCGCGGCGCCCAGGACGAAGTCGCGCGCGGCATCGCGGCGAATGGGTGAACAGCGACAGCGCAAGGCTGCCCATGCCGCGATTGGCGAGCGCGATGGCATCGTCCAGATCGCGATAGGGCATGATGGTCGACACCGGACCGAAGGCTTCGACGTCGTGCACGGCGCTGCGCTCGTCCACGGGTCGTCGGTGCGCAGCAGCACGGGGTCGAGGAAGGCGCCGCCGGCGATCGGCGGCTCGGCTGTCGGGTCGCCGGCCACGATCCTCGCACCGGCCGCTTCGAGTTCGGCGATCTTCTGCGCGGACGTCGTCGCGCTGGGCGAGGCTGACCAGCGCGCCCATGCGTGTGTCTTCGGTCGCGGGGGTCGCCGACCTTGAGTGTCGCCAGGCGTCTCTGCAACGCCTCCTCCACCGCATCGAGATATGCCGCCGGGCGCATGGCGCGGCGGATGGCGGTGCATTTCTGGCCCGCCTTGACCGTCATCTCGATCGCGATCTTCGCGTACGAACAGGTCGAATTCGGGCGTGCCGGGCGCCGCATCGGGCCCGAGCATTGAGGCGTTGAGACTGTCCTGCTCGGCGACGAACTTCACGCATTCGCGCAGCACGACCGGATGCGTGCGCAGCTTGAGCGCGGTCGACGCCGAGCCGGTGAAGCTGACCACGTCCTGCCCGTGAGATGGTCGAACAGGTCGCCAACTCCGCCGACAATCAGCTGGATCGCGCCAGCCGGAAGCACGCCGGCTCTCGATCATCACCCGGAAGGCCGCCTCGGCGAGATAGCGGTCGCCGACGCCGGCTTGACGATCGCCGGCACGCCCGCCGAGCAGCGTCGGCGCGAGCTTTTCCAGCATTCCCCAGACCGGGAAGTTGAACGCGTTGATGTGCACCGCAACGCCCTGCAGCGGCGTGTAGATATGCTGGCCCGACGAAGCTGCCGTTCCTTCGACAGCGGCTCGATTGCGCCGTCGAGCAGAACATGCGCATCCGGCAGTTCGCGGCGGCCCTTGGACGAGAAGGAGAAAAGCGTGCCGGCGCCGCCTTCGATGTCGATCCAGCCGTCCTTGCGGGTCGCGCCGGTCTGGTAGTTGAGCTCGTACAGCTCTTCCTTGCGCGTCCATGATCGCCAGGCCGAGCGCCTTCAGCATGCGTGCGCGCTCGTGGAAGGTCAGCTTGCGCAGCGCCGGTCCGCCCACTTCGCGGGCGTGGCGGAGCATCGCTTCGAAATCGAGCCCTCCGAGCCCGTCATCGCGACCGGCGCGCCGTCGATGGCGCTGGCCAGTTCGGCCAGATCGCTGTCGCCGGCAATCCACTGGTCGCGGGTGTAGTTGAGCAGTTGCGCGGTTTTCATCGTCATTTCGGGCCGCAGTCATTGCGGGGAGACGGCTTGTCTTGCAACCGGGCGGCCGTACTAGCCGCCCATGAGCAAGGAACGGCGCACCGCGATTCTCCGGACGATCTTCTGGGTCGCGATCGTCATTTCCTTCCTCGCGGCGATCAATCCGCAGCCGCCGCAACTTCCTGGCCAGCCGAACGACAAGGTCCAGCACATCATGGCGTTCGCGATGCTGGGCGCGCTCGCCTTCTTCGCCTTTCCGCGTACCGGGGCGGTCGTCCTGCTCGCGTGGCTGTCGGCATTCGGCGCATTCATCGAGTTCGTGCAGATGATTCCCGTGCTCCACCGCGATGGGGACATCATGGACTGGATCGCGGACACCGGGGCAGCGGCGGTCATACTTTCGGCCCTGCATCTCTTTCGCGCGGCTTCGGGCAGGACGGCCGACGGTAACGGCTGATCAATGCTTGTGCCGTATCCCAAGTTGAGGCAATCAATCCGCCGACAAGCAAGCGATCGGGTTCTGGGAAAATGCGGAAACTTCTAAGTGCCTTAGTGCTGGGTAGCGCCCTGCTGCTGGCGAGCTGTACGACGACTCCGACCCGTGTACCGGTCGCGAAAGCGCCGGAGCCCGTGGGCCAGCCGCTGCCGTACCGTTGGAACTCTACGGCAATGCCGAAAAGTCGCGCAAGGCAATGATTGACACCTTCCGCAAGGCCTGGCTGCCGGTCGGCGAATATGTCTGGGCCGAAGAAATGCCGACCGAAGGTGACCCCAAGATCATCATCGATCTGCTGACCCAGACCGCTTACGCTTATCAAGGAGACGTTCTGGTCGGCGCAGCCTCCGTCTCCAGCGCCAAGACCGGCAAGGTTACGCCGCTCGGCTTCTGGAAGGTGCTCGAGAAGCGCAAGACGTACCGGTCCAAGAAGTACAACAATGCGCCCATGCCGTTCATGCAGCGGATCGACGAATACGGGATCGCGCTGCACGGCGGCGTGAACCCGGGCTATCCGGCGAGCCAAGGCTGCATCCGCATGCCGATGAAGTTCGCGGAGAAGCTGTTCGGCCTGACCAAGCTCGGCACCGAAGTGGTGATCGAGGGCTAAAAGAGCCCGATCAACAGGCAGACCAGGAGCGCCATGTGGTGGAGCCGCATCGCGCTGACGGCAGCGGAATGCCGGCCGTCAGGCGAGCGCTAACGACTCGATTCCGACTGATCACCGCCCGACGAAGCTGGCCGGACGCTTCTCGAGGAAGGCGGCGACGCCTTCGCGATAATCCTCGGTATAGCCGAGCCGGCACATCATGCTTCGCGCTGGCGGTGCAGTTCCTGTCGAGCGTGTGCTACCAGCTTGCGCGGATCATCTCCTTGATCGCGGCGAGGCCAAGCGGCGGTAAGCGACGCCAGTTGCTGTGCCAGCGCATCGACCTCTGCATCGAGCGCTTCGTCGTCGACGCATTTCCAGATCAGGCCCCATTCGGCGGCTTTTTCGGCGGGTAGCGGTTCGCCGGTCAGCGCCAGCCCGAGCGCGCGCGCCTGGCCGACAAGCCGGGGAAGAACCCAGGTCCCGCCGCTGTCGGGGATCAGCCGATGGCGGCAAAGCTCTGGATGAACTTGGCCGAGCGGCGCGGCGACAACGAGGTCGCAGGCGAGCGCGATGTTGGCACCGGCTCCTGCAGCCACTCCGTTGACGCGGGCGATGACCGGCTGCGTCATGCTCGTCAGCTCGCGGACCAGCGGGTTCCAGCGGCCTCGACCGTCTCGCCGAGGTCGACCGGATCGTCCGTTGGCGAAACCGCGCGATCGTTCAGGTCCTGCCCTGCGCAGAAACCGCGGCCGGCGCCGGTGAGAATGAGCACCCGGCAATCGCTCGACCTGGTCGAGCGCGTCCGCGAGCTCGTCGTGCATCGCCGCGGTGAAGCTGTTGAGCCGGTCGGGCCGGTTGAGCGTGATGCGCGCGATCCGCTCATCGCGCTCCAGAATGATGCTTTCAGTCGGCCATGGCGCTCTCCCCCATTTGACGGCAGGAGAAAAGGAACCGCGTGTCCGGTCAAGAGGAGGCTGGTGAACGCAGACGAACTCGCCCATCGCGTCGCGACGGAGATGCTCGCCGCAGAGGGCACCGGGCCCGCCTGGGGCATCGGGATCGAGGAGGCGCGCATCGGCTACGCGCGCGTGTCGATGACGGTGCGGCCGACATGCTCAACGGCCACGGCATCGGTCACGGCGGGATGGTCTTCGCGCTTGCCGACACGGCCTTCGCCTACGTCTGCAACGGCGGAAACGAGCGAGCGTCGCGGCGCAGGCGTCGATCGTCTTCCTCGGCAGGGTCGCCGAAGGCGAGACGCTGATCGCCGAAGCGGAAGAAGTCGTCCGCGAAGGCCGCAGCGGCGTCACCCGGGTCGCCGTGCGCACCGCCGACGGACGGCCGATCGCCGAGTTCACCGGCTATTCGCGAACGCTCGGCGGAGCGGTCATCGAGGTTTGAACGTTTGACCCCCAGAGGCTACATCGCAACCATGTACACGACCGAACTTTCAGAAGAGCGCCAAGGTCGAGAAGCTCGAGGACCCGAAGCTGCTCGAGGCGTTCGAGGCGCGGGTTGCGGCGGACGAGTTCATCGAGCCGAAGGACTGGATGCCCGAGGCCTATCGGCGGACGCTGATGCGGCAGATCGTCGCAGCATGCGCATAGCGAGATCGTCGGCATGCTTCCGGAGGGCAATTGGATCACGCGGGCGCCGTCGCTGCGGCGCAAGGCGATCCTGCTCGCCAAGGTGCAGGACGAGGCGGGGCACGGGCTCTATCTCTATTGCGCCGCGGAGACGCTCGGCACGAGCCGCGACGAGATGATCGAGGCGCTGCATTCGGGCAAGGCGAAGTACAGCACCATCTTCAATTATCCGACGCTGACCTGGGCCGACATCGGCGCGATCGGCTGGCTGGTCGACGGCGCGGCGATCATGAACCAGGTGCCGCTGCAGCGGACGAGCTACGGCCCGTATGCGCGCGCGATGGTCCGCGTGTGCAAGGAAGAAAGCTTCCACCAGCGCCAGGGCTACGAGATCATGATCGCCATGGCGAACGGCACGCCGGAGCAGAAGCGCATGGCGCAGGACGCGCTCAACCGCTGGTGGTGGCCGTCGCTGATGATGTTCGGCCCGCCCGACGACAACAGCCCGAACACCGCGCAGTCGATGCGCTGGCGGATCAAGCGCGAGACCAATGACGAGCTGCGCCAGAAGTTCGTCGACATCACCGTGCCGCAGGCGGAGCTTCCTCGGCCTCACCGTTCCCGACCCCGACCTGAAGTGGAACGAGGAAAAGGGCGGCTACGATTTCGGCGAGGTCGACTGGGAGGAATTCTACGCGGTCGTGCGCGGCGAAGGCCCGGTCGCCAAGGAGCGCATGGAGGCGCGCCGCAAGGCCTGGGACGACGGCGCCTGGGTCCGCGAGGCGGCCGAGGCGCATGAGGCCAAGCGCCAGGCAAGGAAGGCGGCGTGAGCGGCGACTGGCCGCTGTGGGAAGTTTTCGTCCGTACCAAGGGCGGCCTTGTCGCATCGCCACGTTGGCAGCGTTCATGCTCCTGACGCGGAGCTCGCGCTCCGTCACGCGCGCGACACCTACACGCGGCGCATGGAAGGCGTGAGCCTGTGGGTCGTGCCGTCGGCGGAGATCGTCGCGTCCGACCCTGAGGAGGCGGGCGCATTGTTCGAGCCCGCGGCGGACAAGATCTATCGCCATCCGACCTTCTACGACATTCCGGACGAGGTGAAGCACATCTGATGCCGCGTTCCCCGGCGAAGGCCGGGGCCCAGGAGCGCGCAAGCGCTGCTGCCGCAGCGCGTTGGACCCCGGCCTCCGCCGGGGAACAGCTGGACCCCCGGACCGATTACCTTCTGCGGCTCGGCGATGACTCGCTGATCCTCGGCCAGCGGCTGAGCGAATGGTGCGGGCATGCGCCGGCGCTGGAGGTCGATCTTAGCCTTGCCAATCTGTCGCTCGACCTGATCGGGCAGGCGACGCACTCTCGCTCGAAGAGGCGGGAGACGGCGACAAGCTCGCCTTCCACCGCGACGTGCTCGATTTTCGCAATTGCCTGCTGGTCGAGCAGCCGAACGGCGATTTCGCGCGGACGATCGCCCGGCACCTGCTGTTTTCGACCTGGCAGCACCTGCTGTTCCAGCGGCTGACGCAGTCGAGCGACCGCTTCCTCGTCGACTTCGCGTCGAAGGCGGTGAAGGAAGTCGCCTATCATCGCGACCTGGCCGCCGAATGGACGATCCGCCTCGGCGACGGCACCGAGGAGAGCGCGCGGCGCATGGCTGACGGGCTCGACTGGTGCTGGCGCTTCGTGCCCGAATTGTTCGAGGTCGACGAGACGCTCGCAGGCGCTGATCGACGCCGGCGTCGCGGCCGATCCGCGCGCCTTCGAGGAGGAATATCGCTCGGCGATTGCGGGCGTGCTCGGCGAGGCGAAGCTCGCGGTGCCCGCCGACCAGCGCCCGATCCTCGGCGGCCGGCGTGGCCATCACAGCGAGCATCTCGGCCATTTGCTGGCGATCGATGCAGTATCTGCCGCGCACCTATCCCGACGCGATCTGGTAGGATGAGCGCGCATTTCTATCCGCTGACGGTGGCCGAGATCGTCCCCGAGACCGCCGAGGCGAATTCGATCCGCTTCGACATCCCGCACGATCTGCGCGAGACCTTCGCGTTCAAGGCGGGCCAGCATCTGACGTTGAAGGCGACATCGACGGCGAGGAGGTGCGCCGCAATTATTCGCTGTGCACCGCGCCGGACGAGCAGGACTGGATGGTGACCGTCAAGCGGATCGCCGGCGGCGTCTTTTCCAACTGGGTCGGCGATGCGCTGAAGGCCGGCGACACGCGTCGACGTGCTGCCACCGCACGGCAGCTTCACGACCGACTTCGACGCCCTCGGCCAGGCGCCATATCGTCGGCATTGCCGGCGGGTCCGGGATCACGCCGGTGATGTCGCTGCTCCGCACCACGTTGCGGGACGAGCCGCAGCAGCCGGTTCACCCTGCTCTACGGCAATCGCGACAGCACTTCGGTCATCTTCCTCGACACAGCTGGCCGACCTCAAGGACCGCCATATGGGCCGCTTGGAGCTGCTACCATTTCCTCGCCGAGGAAGAGGGCGACGTCGACCTGTTCAACGGCATGCTCGACCGCGAACGCTGCGACGAGGCGATCGACGGCATTGATCGGCGATCCGGCGAGCGTCGACGACTGGTTCATCTGCGGGCCCGGCCCGATGATGGATGCGGCGGAAGGCGCCCTGCTCGACCGCAACATCGACAAGGAACGGATCCACATCGAGCGCTTCACCGCCGACCGCCCGTCGGCCGCGCTGGCGCCGGAAATGGCGCAGCTGCAGACGCAGGCGGCCGGGAACGAGCGTGTCGGTGACGCTCGACGGGCGGACCCGGCGCGTCGCGTTCACCGAGGCGAACATCCTCGACAGCGCCCGCGCGGCCGGGCTGCCGGCGCCCTTCGCCTGCAAGGCCGGTGTGTGCGCGACCTGCCGCGCCAAGGTGACCAGCGGCAAGGTCGAGATGGCGGCGCGCTACGGCCTGACCGACGAGGAGGTCGCCGCCGGCTATGTGCTGACCTGCCAGTCGGTGCCGGCTGGAGACGGGGTGGCGGTCGATTACGACGCCTAGCTGCGCGCTAAGCGCACAGCATGCTGACCGAAACCGATACGCGCCCCCGCGGGCTGGCCGACCTGCCTGCCGTGGAGAGCGATTCGCTGCTGCAGCTGATCGCCATGTGCAATGCCGATCCGCGGCCCGACAAGATCGACGTCGGCGTCGGCGTGTTCCGCGACAGCGCGGGCAGACGCCGATCCTGCAAGGTCATCAAGCAGGCCGAGCGCATCCTGCTCGAAACGCAGGAGACCAAATCCTATCTCGGGAGCGCCGGCGACAAGCGCTTCACCGAGCTTCATCCGCCCGATCCTGCTCGGCGAGCATGCCGGCGACGAGCGTATCGCCGGGCTGCAGACGCCGGGCGGTTGCGGCGCGCTGCGCCTCGGCTTCGAACTGATCGCGACGGTCAATCCGGAGGCGCGGGTGTTCGTCGGCACGCCGACCTGGCCGAACCACGCGCCGATCATCCGCGGCGTCGGGCTGCAGATCGTCGAATATCCCTATTACGACCGCGACAGCTGCAGCGATCCGCTTCGACGCCATGATCGAGGCGCTGAACGAGGCGCGCGAAGGCGATGTCGTGCTGCTCCACGGCTGCTGCCACAACCCGACCGGCGCCGACCTCGAGCGACGAGCAATGGGCCGAAGTCACGCGGATCGTCGCCGAGCGCGGCCTGCTGCCGTTCGTCGACATCGCCTACCAGGGCTTCGGCGCGCGGGCTCGACGAGGATGCGGCGGGCCTGCGCGGGCTGCTCGACGCCTGCGACGAGGTCATCGCGGCGCACAGCTGCGACAAGAATTTCAGCGTCTATCGCGACCGCGTCGGGTCGCTGTTCGTCAAGACCGGCAAGCCGATGCGACGGGCAAGGCGATGGCGCATGTCTCTCAGCGCGCGCGCGAGATGTGGTCGATGCCGCCCGACCATGGCGCCGCCGCGGTGCGCATCGTCCTCGACGATCGCCGGAGCTGGCCGCCGACTGGCGGGTCGAGCTCGACGCGATGCGCGACCGGATCAATTCGGTGCGCGCGCGGCTCGCCGCGCGCCGACCCGCGACTGGCCTTACATCGGCAAGCAATTCGGCATGTTCTCGATGCTGCCGCTCAGCACGGAGCAGGTCGTCGCGCTGCGCGAGACGCACGCGATCTACATGGCCGACAGCGGACGCTTCAACGTCGTCGGCATGTCCGATGCGGCGATCGACCGATTTACCGACGCCGGTCGGTGGAAGCCTTCGATGGCTGAGCGGGATGCCGGTCGCGTCACTGCCGACGTCGATTGGCGCGAGGTCGCGCGGCTCGTCCTGACCAGCCGCGAGACTGGACCGGCTCGAGGAGCAGGAGCTCGTTCCCGCCAAGAAGATCTTCTACCAATTCTCCGCGCGCGGGCACGACATGGCGCAGGTGCTGCTCGGGCTGCAGCTCAAGGACGGCGACGCGGCCTGCGGCTATTATCGCTCGCGGCCGCTGCTGCTCGCGCTCGGCGTGCCGCTGGCCGATGCCCTCGGCTCCGGCATGGGACTGGCCGGCGGCTATTCGGACGGGCGCGACATCGGCGCGGTGTTCAATTTTCCCAATCCCGGCGGCGCGCATGCCCTGCCGATGTGCGGCGGGGTCGGCGCGCAATATACGCCGGCGGCCGGCTGGGCTCAGGCGATCGCTTACAAGAGCCGAGGTGCTGGGCGAAGGGCCCGACGACGCCATTGCGGTGGTGCTTGGCGGCGACGCAAGCTGCGCGACGGGCGGATTTTGGTCGGCGCTAACTATTGCGACGACACAACAATTGCCGTTGCTCATTTACATCGAGGACAATGGCTACGGCATCTCGGTGCCCTCGGAATATCAGACGCCCGGCAAGGACATCGCCGCCAACCTCGCGAGCTTCAGCGGGCTGACGATCTTCAATGGCGACGGGACCGACCCGGCCGAGGCGGCGCGGCTGGTCGCGACGCGGTCGCGCATGTCCGCACCGAGCGCGCGCCGGCGCTGCTGCGCCTGACCGTGCCGCGGCTCGAAGGGCACAGCTTCCAGGACACGCAAGGCTATAAGTCCGAGGCCGAGATCAAGGCCGAATGGGCGCGCGATCCGCTGCCGAAGCTCAAGGCGTTTGCGCGGACTATCAGGTCGGCGATGAGGACTGGACGCGCCGATGAGGTCGGCGGCGAGGTCGCGGCGGCACTCGCGGAAGCGCAGGGACGCGGCATTTCCGAGCCCCGACCGGGTGTCGCTGACAATGTCTATCTTCGACGGCGAGCATCAGCAGGTCGGCGGCGGGGCCGGACTGCAGCCTCGACGGCGCCAGCGTCGAGTGAGACGCCAAGCCCGACGGCCAGCGGATCAACATGGTCACGGCGATCCGCCGCGACGCTCGACCAGGAGCTGCGAGGCCAATCCGCGGGTGCTGGTGTTCGGCGAGGATGTCGGGCCCAAGGGCGGCGTCCATGCGGTGACGCTTGGACTGCAGGAAAAGTTCGGCCGCGACCGCGTATTCGACACTTCAGCTCAACGAGGAAGGCATCGTCGGTCGCGCGGTCGGCATGGCGCTGGCCGGCCTGATGCCGGTGCCCGAAATCCAGTTCCGCAAATATGCCGAGCCGGCGACCGAGCAGATCAACGATTGCGGGACGATGCGCTGGCGCACGCACAACCGCTTCGCCGCGCCGATGGTGCTGCGCGTGCCGGGCGGCTTCTTCAAGTGCGGCGACCCGTGGCACAGCCAGACCAACGAGGTGCAGTTCGTCCACAATCCGGGCTGGCAGGTCGCGGTGCCGTCCAACGCCGAGGATGCGGTCGGGCTGTTGCGCGGCGCCTTGCGCGGCAACGATCCGGTGCTGTTCTTCGAACATCGCGCGATGCTCGACGACAGCTGGGCGCGGCGGCCGTGGCCGGGCGACGCACTATGTGCTGCCGTTCGGCCGCGCCAAGAAGATGCGCGAGGGCGACAGCGATCACCATCGTCACCTGGGGCGCGATGGTGCCGCGCTGCGAGGCCGCGGCGGACGGCGTGTCGGCCGACGTTATCGACCTGCGCACCCTGATGCCGTGGGACAGCGACATGGTGCTCGACAGCGTACGGCGGACCCGCCGCTGCCTGATCGTTCACGAGGATCTGCGCACCGGCGGCTTCGGCGCGGAGATCGCCGCGGTGGTCGCCGACGAAGCGTTTCTCGATCTCGACGCGCCGGTCGCGCGGGTGACGATGCCCGACATTCCGAGCCCGCATCATCCCGACCTTGCTGGAATGCGGCGGTGCCGTCGTCGGAGCGCATTCGCGCCGAGATCGACCGGCTGGTGGGGTTTTGACGTGATCGACGTCCGCGTTCCCGACGAGCAGGAAGGCACCAAGGCGGTCGTCCGCGCCTGGCTCAAGCAGGTCGGCGACACGGTCGCGGTCAACGATCCGCTGGTCGAGCTCGAGACCGACAAGGTGACGCAGGAAGTGCCGGCGCCGGCCGCGGGGGTGCTCGCGGAGATCTTGCTCGAGACGGATGCGGAGGCGGTGCCGGGGGCGTTGCTGGGGCGGATCAGCAGTTCCCCGGCGCAGGCCGGGGCCCAGGAGGCGAAGCCTGTCCGATGCTTCGGCGAAGTCAGCGCCTGCTGGCGCTCCTGGACCCCGGCCTGCGCCGGGGAACAGTGCAGAGACACGCCTCTCCCCCTCCGTGCGCCGGGCGTTGCAGCAGCATGGGATCGACCCGTCGCGCATCGACGGGCACCGGCCGCAACGGACGCATCACGCGCGAGGATGTCGACCGCGCGGTGGCCGCGGCGACGGTCGTCAGCGTCGGCGAGCCCGCGACCGCCCAGCCGCGGCAGATTGCGCGCCGGCGATATCCCGCACGACCGGATGCGGCTGATGATCGCCGAGAATATGGTTCGCGCGGTCAGCGAGGCGCCGCATGTCACCGCCTTGTTCGAAGCCGATTTCTCCGCCGTCGCGGCGCACAAGGCGGCGCTGCGACGGCGAAGGGCGTGAAGCTCAGCTACACCGCTTACATCGTCAAGGCGGCGGCCGAGGCGATGGCCGTCGCGCCGGCGATCAACGGGCGTTGGGAGGACGACCGCATCGCCGTGTCGCCGACCATCGACATCGGCGTCGGCACGGCGCTTGGCGAGAAGGGCCTGGTCGTCCCCGTCGTCCGGGATGCCGGCAGCCTCGACCTCGAGCAGATCGGCGAGAAGCTCGACGATCTGACGCGACGCGCGCGCGACGGCCAGCTGACCGGCGGCGACGTGTCCGGCGGCAGCTTCACCATCTCCAACCACGGCGTGTCCGGATCGCTGCTCGCCTCGCCGATCATCCTGCACCAGGGCCAGGCGGCGATCCTCGGCATCGGCAAGCTGGAAAAGCGCGTCGTCGTCCGCGACGTCGGTGGCCAGGATGCGATCGTCATCCGGCCGATGGCCTATGTGACGCTGACCATCGACCACCGCGTCGTCGACGGGCACCAGACCAATGCCTGGCTGACGCGGTTCGTCGAGATCTTGGAGACTTGGCCACAGCCGCAATGAGGCTACGGTCATTCCCGACGCGGAACAGTTGCCGATAAAGTCGGTTTGAGCGCGGGGCCTGTGACGGAGTAGCGAATGGCGGCGAAGAAGAACGACAGCGAACATATCTTCGTTCGTCGCGTACTGATCGTCCTTGGGCTCGCAGCCGTGTTCTTCCTCGTCTGGCAGCTGCGCATCCTGCTGCTGATGATTTTTGGCGCGGTCGTCGTCGCATCGATCTTCCGCGCCGTCGCCGATATGATCTGCAAGTACACCAAGTTGTCGAACGGCATCTCAACCGCCTTGTCGATCCTCCTCGTCCTCGGATCACTCGCCGCGCTGATCGCGGTGTTCGGCGCGCACGTCGGCTCGCAGGTACAGTCCCTTCGCGAGACGCTGCCGGCTGCCTGGAAAGCGCTGGAGCAGCGGATCGGCGACTTCGGGTTGAGCGCGCAGCTCGACAAGCTCGTCGCCACCGTCACTTCTCCTGGTGGAGGGAGCTTTTCGGGGTTCGGCCGGACCTTGCTCTCGATCGGTGGCGGACTCGCCGATTTGATCGTTGTCATTTTCGCCGGCATCTATCCTGGCGACGCAGCCAAACTTCTACCGGATGGGCGCGATCAAGCTTGTCCCACCGCTGCGTCGGAAGGTCGCGGCGGAGGCGATGCTGGAATCGGAACGGGCCCTGCGGCTGTGGCTCAAGGGGCAGGCGATCGCGATGGTCGTCGTCGGCCTGCTGACCGGCCTCGGCCTATATGCGCTCGGCATGCCGTCGGCGTTCACACTGGGCCTGCTTGCCGGCGTTCTGGAATTCATCCCTTTCGCGGGCCCGATCATTGCCGCCGTGCCCGCGATCTTGCTGGCCATGGCTGTCAGCCCGGAACTCGCCCTGTGGGTGGGATTGCTTTACCTCGCGGTGCAACAGTTCGAGGGCAATCTCCTGACCCCGCTCGTGCAGCAATACGCTGTCGATCTGCCGGGCGCCGTCATGCTCTTCGCTCTGATCGGCTTCGGTAGCCTGTTCGGCACCCTCGGGGTCATCCTCGCTGCACCGCTAGCGGTAGTGACGATGGTGCTCGTAAAGCGCCTCTACGTCATCGAGACACTGGATACGCCGACACCCATCCCCGGAGAGAGCAAGAGCTAGATTTCGAGCAAGGCGTACGGCCGCTTGAACTGCTCGCGGACGACGAATTGCGCGACGTTGTAGACGGGCGTTCCGCGCATCGTCTGGCCTTCATATTTCCCGTGGTGCGCGTGGCCGTGAACGACGGCCTTCACATGATCGAAGCGGTCGATCGCGTCCGCCAGGCGCGCCGAGCCCAGATACTGGAAGATCTCGATCGGCTCGCCCTCGAGCGTCTCCACGATCGGCGAGTAATGAAGCACAGCGACGCTGCGCTCGGTGCGGATGGACCGCAGGCCGTTCTCGAGCTTGCGCGCCTCGTTCAGCGCTTCGTCGACGAAGGCCTTCGCGATGGGCTCGCCGAACGGCGCGAGTTCGCCGCGGCCATAGCCGCCCATGAACCCCTTCACGCCGGCAAAGCCGACGCCTTCTATCTCGATGGCCTGCTCGTCGAGGACGGTCATCCCCGCTTCGTGCAGGATGCTGGTGACGACTTCCGGCTGACCGCATTCGTAATCGTGATTGCCGAGCACGCCGATGACCGGGATGGCCGACGTGCGGATGTCCTCGGCCAGGATTTCCGCTTCGCTCGTCTTGCCGAAATTGGTGAGATCGCCGCACAGCACGAGGACGTCCGCGCGACGCGCGAGATCTCGGCGAACATCTCGCGATAGGGCGCGACGTGCTTTTCGGTGACGTGAAGGTCGCCGATGGCGGCGACGGTGATGCGTGTCAGTTGGTTTGCATAATCTTCTTCGAGGTTGCCGACGGCTTCGGAGAAGCCCCATTCGTTGATGTCGATGGTGTAGTCGCGCGGGCTGAAGATGCGGCCGCGGCAGACGCTCTTGCCCGCCGACGGCATGTCGAGCTGCGCGTGCAGCCGCTCGAGCAGTTCGTCCATCACCCAGCGCGGGATCAGGTGACGCTCGCTCGGGTAGATGAAGCGGAAATTGAGGACGCGCGACCAGCAGCACTTCCCAGTGCAGTTCCATGCTGGAAATGAGCTGCGCCCAGTCGATGTCGCTCCGACCGCTTGAGGATCATGTGGGTCGACGTCGGCGCCGTCGTAGCGGTAGCGGTCCTGCACGTAGATTTTCGACCACACGAACTGCGTCGGCGGGACAAGGCGCACCTTGGTGTCGAAGATCATCGCCTCCGGCGCGTCCTGGAACCAGTCGTCGGTGACGTGGGTCGCGGACGTCGGCATGTTGGTGATGATGTCGACGAACTGCTCGCCGCGCGTCACGCGGGCTAGCCAGCGATCGTCGACGATTTCGACGTCGAAGCCGTGTTCCTTGAAGTAGCTGAGCATGCGCAAGGCGTCGCCGGCCTTCGCGAACACATCGACGTCCTTGGTCGGGCGGATCAGCCCCGTGTAGCAGGACAAAGCGTAGGTCCCGGAAAGCAGGAACGGGATGCCCAATTCGGCCATCATCCGGATCACTTCGGCATAGAAACCTTCGGAGGAACCTGGCGCCTCGAAGGCGTCGGGCGGACTGAGCGGTTGGTGAATCATCCGTCGTCAAACGGGGCGGACATTGTAGGGGTTCCGTTCGCGTGCCGAACGCCGCACTGCTCGACATCGCGAGATCGACCAGGGAGACAGACGGACAATGAGCGAGGACGTCGATGCGAAGATGGCGGAAATGACCGATTGGCGGGGAGAAGCGCTAGCGCGAATTCGAAAGCTCATTCGCGAGGCCGACCCGGAAGTGACCGAATCCATCAAGTGGCGAAAGCCGACGAACCCCTCGGGCGTACCCGTCTGGGAGCATGACGGAATCCTCTGCACGGGCGAGACCTACAAGGACAAGGTAAAGCTGACCTTCGCGCAGGGCGCCTCAATCGACGACCCGCACAGCCTATTCAATTCCAGCCTCGACGCCGGAACCCGCCGCGCCATCGACATCCGCGAGGGAGAGGAAGTCGATGCGGACGCGTTCAAGGACCTCATTCGCGCAGCTGCTGCCCTGAACGGAGCAAAGGCCCGGGGATAAGACTGGCGAATGGATGGCGCACCCAAGAGGATTCGAACCTCTGACCTCTGCCTTCGGAGGGCAGCGCTCTATCCAGCTGAGCTATGGGTGCGTGAGACGGGCGCTTAGCCTTAGGTGGCCTTAGCGGCAAGCCGGATCAAGGAAGGCGGCGAGCGCCTCATGCAATTGGCTGCGCGCGGATCCGACGACCATGCCGACGTGGCCGGACGGGATCTCCCGGACGGCTCCATGCGGAGCGCTTTCGGCTGGCGCAATGCGGTCCCGGGCCGCGGTGCAGCTCAGCAACGGTGCCGAGATCGCATCGGTGACGGCTTGTCCCGCAACGCGCCATTCTCCTTTGCCGGGAAGGTCCGCGCCGAAGAAATCCTCGATCAATTCGCGGGCGGCCGGCAGGGGCAGGGGCTCGCCCTCGTTCGCCCAATCCTCGAGCACGGCGAAGCGGCGGGCTTCAGGACTTTCCGAATCGACCTTCGAGAAATCGGCGAACTTCTTCACCGTCCGCGCCGGGTCGAGCGACCAGAATGCGCCCTGCAGGACTTCCATCGGGAGAGCCTTGAGCGACGCCGCCGCTCCCCGCGCATGCGCCCAGAGCGCAAGCAGGGACTGCCGCGACTCCTCCGGATAATCGGAGAAGTGCCAGGGAGAGGCCACGGTCGCCACGCGCTCGACGGGTGCAATGTTCGCGGCGGCGATCGTCATCGTCCCGCCGAGACAATAGCCGATCGAGCGCGGGTGGCCGATCGAGTTGGCCCATGAGCGGAAGCAGCAGCTTTTCGACATGCCCGCTGACGTCCAGGTCGGCCCGATCTCTCGCCGGTCCCCAGTCGAGCAGCAGGCTGCGCCGGCCCATGCCCGCGACGGCGGCGGCCAGCGACACGTCTTCGTCGAGGTCGAGGACGTCGGGCGGGTTGATCAGCGACGGGACGAGAATCGCGGGCGGGCCGTCGCCTCCGAAATCGTGCAGCACCGCCGCTCCAACCCGGGCTGCGATCGGTCGGGGAGTGCGCCTTGGAAGCCTCGGAGTCCGCTCATATTTTGCGAGACCTTCGAGCGCCGCCCGCGCCGTCTCCGGATCGTGCTCTCCAACCGCCCGTACCATTTCGAGAAACAACGGAAGGGGACGCGGTGCGCGTCCATGTTGCAGTGCACACTGATCCGGGAGTAGGCTGTGGTTCACGTCTCGGGAGCTTTCCATGGCCAGGTCTTCGGACAAGGTGACGATCAAGAAGTACGCTAACCGTCGTCTCTATGACACGGAAAGCTCTGCATACATCACGCTGGATCGTCTCGCCGAGATGGTGCGCGAAGGCCGCGAGTTCGAAGTCGTCGACGCAAAGTCGGGCGAGGACATCACTCGGCAGGTGCTGACGCAGATCATCGTCGACGAGGAAGCGCGCGGCTCGACCATGCTGCCGGTGAATTTCCTCAAGCAGCTCATCGGCCTGTACGGCAATTCGATGCAGGGCATGGTGCCGCAATATCTCGAAGCGGCGATGGACGCGTTCCAGCGCAACCAGAGCGCGATGCGCGACGCGTTCGGCGGAAAGGTCTTCGCCGACATCGCCAAGCGCAACATGGAAATGTTCGAAGGCGCCAGCCGCGCCTTTGCCGTACCGCCCGCCGCAGGCGCGAAGCCGAAAGCCAAGGCCGAGAAGCTTCAGCCCGACGATGCCGAGCTTGAAGAGCTCCGCGCCGAGCTCGCAGCGCTGCGGGACAAGGTCGACCGTCTAAGCAAGTAAATGGAGTGAGAGTGAGAAGGTTCGCGTTCACCGCGATGGCCGGCGCATTATTTTGCCCCCCGTTGCAGGCCCAGGTTCCGGTAGCCGCAGCCGATTACAGTTTCTCGCCGGTCACTCCCGGCACCTGGAGTTATCGCGCCGTGCCTGGCGGAAGCGAGGCCACATTCGTCGACACGACCAACGTTGCGCGGCTGGTGGTCGGTTGCGGGACGTCGATTCGGCTGGTGACGATCTCGCGGATCAGCGCGGCCCCTGCAGCGACCTTGTCGTTCTGGACGAGCTCTGCGACGCGCGATCTGCCTGCGCGATTCGATGTCAATTCCAAGCGCGTCATCACCCAGTTCGCGGCACGCGATCCGCTGCTCGACGCACTGATCTTCAGTCGGGGACGATTCGCGGTTTCGATGCCGGGTTCGCCCGCGCTGGTCGTGCCCGCCGGCACCGAAGTCGCTCATGTTGTCGAGGATTGCCGCGGCTGAGATTTCAACGCGCGAAGTTCCGAGAATTACAGATTTTGCGCGCATTACAAGTCTTGTGATTTCTTCAAACACGAATCATTCTGCTGTCAGCTTCAACGCAGCGAAAGGAGGTGATCCGATGTCTCATGGTTCAGCAGAGAGGTCGGAAAGGGGTGTTCGTAAGCCATAGGCGCTGAACGAACGGCCATCACCTTCGGCCGCTGACCATGTTCGAGGGGATCGTTGCTTGGGCGACGGTCCCCTTTAACGTATCTGGGAAATCCACGTCTTAGGGATTACACGCACGGTTCGTTACCGAAACGGAACCGTTCAGCCGTTGAAGTGTCTTTTGCGAAACACCGAGAGGGAGGTCTGCGATGGCGAAATCCACTACTGGGAAGGGCTCGTCTTCATCGAAGAAGAAGAACGACACGCTCGACAAGATCGCCAAGGCGGCGATGAGCCGTGAGATGCTTGCAGCGGGACTCGCTGCAGCAGCGGCGGCAATCACTGCGAGCCCCGCCGCACGTCGCAAGATCCGCGATGCCGGGCCTCGACGCCGCGGACACCGCGCAGGCCGCGGCAAGCACCGTAGCTTCCAGCGCGTCCAAGCTCGGATCGCTGATCGCCGAAGCGGTCGCCGACGCGGCTCAGCGCGTTCTGTCCGGCAAGTGGTCGGACGAGGGCGACTCGACCGGCGGCAGCGCCGTTCGCGCGACAAGTTCGACCAGGCGCTCGACCGGAACGCGCGCGAAGAAGACGACGGCAAAACGCTCGACGGCTGCGAAGAAGCCGGCCGCCAGCCGTGCCAAACCCGCAGCCGCTGCGGCTACCCGCACTCGCAAGGCAAACACCGGCGCTAAGACCGCCAAGCCGGCGGCACGCAAGCGTTCGACGACCGCTCGCCGCGGAACCTCCACTCGGCGCGGACGCGGTACGACCGGTGGCGGCACGACCGGCGGCAGCGGCGGAAGCTCGAGCTAAGGCCTAGGCGGCGCGGTCTTCGAACTGCAGCCGCGCCAGCCGCGCATAAAGACCGCCGTGATTCGTAAGGGTCGCGTGCGTGCCTTCCTCGACGATCGTTCCGCGATCCATCACCACGATGCGGTCCGCCGCGCGCACGGTCGCGAGCCGGTGCGCGATGACGATCGTGGTGCGGTCCGCCATCAGCCGGTCCAGGGCATCCTGCACTAGCCGCTCGCTCTCGGCATCCAGCGCGGACGTGGCCTCGTCGAGCAGAAGCAACGGAGCGTTGCGCAGCAAGGCGCGAGCGATCGCTATACGCTGACGCTGTCCACCCGAAAGACGCGCGCCGCCTTCGCCCATGAACGTGTCGAGCCCCTCCGGCAGTGCCCGAAGAAACTCTTCCGCATGGGCGTCACGCGCGGCCTGCCAGATTTCATCCTCGGTCGCGTCCCAATTGCCGTAGCGGAGATTGTCGCGCGCGCTCGCGGCGAACAGGACGGTCTCCTGCGGGACGAGCGCGATGCGCTGGCGGATGTCCGCCGGATCGGCCTCGCGCAGATCGACGCCATCAAATAGGACGCGGCCCGATTGCGGGTCGTAAAACCGCTCGGCGAGCTGGAAGATGGTCGTCTTGCCCGCACCGGACGGCCCAACCAGCGCGAGGCGCTCGCGCGGCTTCACCGTCAGGCTGAAATTCTCGAGCGCCGAGACGTCCTGCCGTGTCGGATAGTGAAAAGTCACGTTCTCGAACGTCACTTCGCCGCGTGCCGGCTCCGGAAGGAGCGTGGGCTTGGCAGGCGGGCGAATTGCCGGCTCGGCTTCGAGCAGTTCGGCCAGGCGCTCCGATGCACCCGCTGCGCGCAGGAAGTCGCCGTACACTTCGGACAAGGCGCCGAATGCTCCGGCGAGCAGGCCGCCGTAGAGGACGAATGCCGCGATGGTGCCGCCCGAAATTCTTCCCGCGGCAACGTCGATCGCGCCCTGCCAGATGATCATCGTGATCGCACCGAACATCAGGAAGATGGCGATCGCCGTCATGAATGCGCGGATGAGAATGCGTTTCTTGGCCGTCGCGAAGACGCGTTCCACGGCGTCGGCAAAGCGACCCGCCTCGCGGCCCTGCTGGCCGAACGCCTGCACGATCTTCATCGCACCCAGAACTTCGCTGGTGACCGCTCCGACATCCGCGATGCGATCCTGGCTGCGGGTGGAGATAGTCCGAACCTGCCGCCCGAGAATGACGATCGGACCGAGCACGAACGGAAGGCCGAGCAGGATCATCCCCGCTAGCTTGGGCGACAGCCAAACCAGGATGATGATGCAGGCCACCGACAATACGATATTGCGCAGCGCAACCGAGACCGTCGTGCCGACGACCTGTTCGATGATCGTCGTGTCGACCGTCAGCCGCGAGGTAATCTCCGCCGGCCGGTTCTCTTCGAAGAAGCCTGGCGAAAGGCGCAACAGGTTTCGGTGCACGGCCAGCCTGATGTCCGCCACCGTCCGCTCGCCGAGCCAGGACACGAAGTAGAAGCGGAACGCCGTCGCCAGCGCCATCACGCCAACGAGCATGAGCAGATATTCGAACCAGCGCGCGATATCGCGGGTCGATCCGCCGCCCTGCACGAAGCCCTTGTCGATGATCAGCTTGAATGCATAGGGCACACCCGCCGTCGCGCCTGCCGCGACGACCAGCGCGATTGCCGCTCCAAGGAGTTGCAGCCGATATTGCGACGCGAAGCTCCAGATCATCCGCAGATTTCTTGATCGACCTGCCCGGCGGGCGGTTTGGTGCGGTTGCCATGGGGGCGGACTAGCAGTGTGGGGGCCCGTCCTCAATTGGCGCAGCGCGATAGTGCAGTGCACAACAACAGCCTTGCCGGTGGAGCAAATGGGGTCCACATCTGTTTGACCGTGGTGATGAGGGTCCCCCTAGATGTTGTATGACGCCTATGAAGTTCAGCGCTCTTTTCTTGCGGGCGCGAGCCGATTGGCGGGGATGGGTTCGGGTTGGTTGAATAACCCTGTAAATCCATTCGCTTATGCGTCCATGAGCCCGCTGATCGCGGCAGGATTGGACGTCTTCGCCCATGCTGCAGCGCCGCGCGGCAAGCCGGAATTCGGCCTCCACGAGACCGTGATCCGCGGCCGCAAGGTCAAGGTTCACGAGGAAATCGTCCTCCGCAATCCGTTCGGCCAGTTGAAGCGCTTCGTTCGCGAAGGCGCGGGCGAGAAGGATCCGCCGCTGCTGATCGTCGCGCCGATGTCGGGCCACTTCGCGACTTTGCTTCGCGGTACGGTCGAGCGCATGCTCCCGAAGCACGACGTCTACATCACCGACTGGCGCGACGCGAAGGCGGTGCCGCTTAGCGAAGGCCGCTTCGATCTCGACGACTATATCGACTACCTCATCGAGTTCATGGAGCTGATCGGCGAGGAAACCGGCAAGCGCCCGCACGTGCTTGCGGTCTGCCAGCCGGCGGTCCCGGCCTATGCGGCAACCGCGCTGATGAATTCGGCGAAGAACCGCTGGCGGCCGAAGACCTTGACCATGATGGGCGGCCCGATCGACAGCCGACAGGCGCCGACCGCGGTGAATACCCTGGCGACGGAACGTCCGCTCGGCTGGTTCGAAAAGAACGCGGTGGCCACGGTCCCGATGCTTTACCCGGGTTCAGGCCGTCAGGTTTATCCGGGCTTCCTGCAGCTTGCCGGCTTCATGACCATGAATCTCGGCAACCACCTCGTCAGCCACTTCGAGATGTTCAAGCATCTCGTCGAAGGCGACGAGGAGAGCGCGACTGCGACGCAGGATTTCTACGAGGAGTATCGCTCCGTCGCCGACATGACCGCGGAATTCTATCTTCAGACAGTGGACGTGGTGTTCAAGCGCCACCTTCTGCCGAAGGGCGAGTTCAAGCATCGCGGCCGCACCGTCGATCCGAAGGCGATCAAGGACACCGCGCTCCTCGCCATCGAGGGCGAGCGCGACGACATTTCGGGCATCGGCCAGACGAAGGCGGCGCTCGACATCTCGACCGGCCTGTCAGAACCCAAGAAGAAGTATTTCATGGCCAAGGACGTCGGCCACTACGGCATCTTCAACGGCCGCAAGTGGCGCGAGCGCATCGCGCCCGTCGTCGAAGACTGGATCAAGGCGAACGACTAGGCTGGCCTAAAGCCGGTCCATCTTCAGCCAGCGCCGGTCACCCATCCATGACCGCTCGAGCGCGGCCATGGCCGCGGCAGCCTGAGCACCGCGCTTTTGAGCCTTTTCCGTCTCTGCCAGCCCGTACAGCGCCCAGCCATTGTTCGGCGACTTAGCCAGCGCGGCCATGAAGGCGTCGCGCGCCTCGTCATATTTGCCGGCGCGGTACAATGCGGCGCCGAGCGACTGGTCGACCGGGTAATACCACCAGGGTGGCTCCATGTAGGTGATCCGGCCCTCGATCGCCGCCGCCTCGCGATAGATGCGCGCGGCCTCATCGTATCGCCCGCTGGTGTAGGCCCAACGGCCGCGAGCGCTCTTTTCGGCAAGCTCCAACAGGTCGGGGACCGGCACGCCCTGCTCGGTCATCAGCTTGAAGTCGCCCTTCTCGCGCATCTTGCTGAGCTGCGCCAATTCGGCCTCAAAGCCCGCCCGGTTGCGCTGGTTGGCGCGGGCGATGGCGCGGGCATAGTGGCGCATCGCGGCCGGGTAGGGCAGCCGCGCGTCCGGGGCCTTCATCGCCAGGATCTGCGCGGGCGTGGCGAACTGCGCCGCGGCGAAATAGGGCGCGGCGTTGACCGCCTGAATCCATCCGATCTGCGAGCTGATCTTCGGATCGAGCAGACGCGACAGTTTGGTCGCCTCGCGGATCGCCAGCGGCATGTCCCCGGCCATCTGCGCGGACGTGACGATGAAGTGCACGTTGTGCGGATAATAGCCGTAGCGGACGAAGCCCTTGTCGTTGCTCGACTTGATGTACGCCTCGTCCGCCTTGGCGGCGTCGACGTTGACGCGGATCGAATCCTTCCAGCGCCCCAGCCGGTAGTAGATGTGCGCCGGCATGTGGACGAGGTGACCGGCCGTCGGCGCCAGCGGCGACGCCAGTTTGTCGGCGGCGGCTTCGGCGATCTTCGGATCCGGCCCGTTTTCCTGCAGGTGAATCCACAGATGCGCGGCCTGCGGGTGATCCGGGTTGCGCGCGTAGACCGCCTCGACCAGCGAAATCGCCTCGCCGAGCCTCGGCTGCGGCTTCTTGTCGGCAGTCCAATAATCCCACGGCTTGGTGTCCATCGCCGCTTCGGCCGCCAGCAGGCTGATGTCGTCATGCGTCGGATGCGCCTTCGCCGCCGCCAGCATCGCGTCGGCATAAGCGCCGTCCAGCGCGACGCGATCCGCGTTCGGGTCCGACGAATAGCGCGTGAGCATCGCTGCAGTCACGGCCTGCTCGGCTGGCGTCGCCTTCCGCGCCAGCCAGTTCGCGTACTTCGCAAGCCCGACCGACCGGGCGTTGATCGCCGGGTCCATCGGCGCGTTGATGTTCGGTCCGTGGGCCATGGCCTCGCCCCAGAAGCAGAGCGCGCATTCCGGATCGAGCCGCTGCGCCTCGCGGAACGCGGCGACCGCTGCGGCATGGTTGAACCCGTAAGCGTAGCCCAGTCCCTGGTCGAAATAGCGCTGGGCGAGCGGGTTCGACGTGGTGATCGGGAAATGCACCTTGCCCGAGCCCGTCGACCAGTGGAACCGACGGCGGCGCCGTCTCCAATCCTTGCAGGACCGCGGCGCTCAGCATCAAGTTGGCGCGCATCGAGCCCGCCTCCTTGCCGCCGCACAGGCTGGCAACCCTCGCTGTCGGGTCGAGCATGGCGAGTAGTTCGGCGGTGTAGCTCACCGGCGGCGTGACGCTCATCAGCGTGCCGGATGCGAAAAGCAGTGCGATCGAACGCGTGAACCGGTCCATCTTCACCCCCTGCGTGGAAGACTCGGCGGAAGGTCGCGCCTATATCAAAAAAGCCGCCGAAATGTCGCGTTGCCGACGCTCCGACAACGTGCTGAAACCCTTGAACAATCTCAACGCGCACCCATCTTCCCGCCATCGTTCAACAATTGAAAGGAGGTGGTCTGATGTCTCATTGTCATAAGCCGTTTGCGGTTCTGGTGAGCGCAGCCTCCGCGGAGGTTTCCGCTTAAGGTCAGGCCGCATCCGGCAGGACAATGGAAAGGCCGTCTGGGCGACCGGGCGGCCTTTCGGTCGTCTAGGCCTCGCGCATCCTGATATTGCCGAGCAGGGTTAGCGCGCTGACGCTCGCTGCGGCGCAGACGATGGCGGAAGCGACGAGGGCGGAGTGAAAGCCGCCGATCAGCCCGGCCCCCTCCCGCGACAGCACGACGCCGAGCAAAGCGGTGGCAATCAGTCCGCCGATCCGGGCGACGGCGCTGTTGAAGCCCGAAGCCGTTCCTGTGTGCTTCTGGTCGACCGATCCCAGCACCGACGACGTCAGGGGTGCAACCGCGATCGCCATGCCGAGCGCCATGACCGCGATCGCCGGCATGACCTCGGTCCAGTAAGGGCTCTCGGTCCCGATCCGCAGGCCGAGCAGCATTCCCGCGCCGACGACGAGCGGCCCGATGGCAAGCGGCCAGTCGCGGCCCGATCCGCATGGCGAGCTGGCCCATGATCGGCGACCCGACCGAAATCAGGATCGGCAGCGGGAGCAGCGCGAGCCCCGCCTGCACCGGCGAATAGCCGACCGCCTCGATCAGCACATAAGGCACCAGCAGCATCGCCGCGCCGAACGCTCCGTAGAGCAGGAAGGTCATCAGGTTCAGCCCGACGAAGCAGCGGTCGGCGAACATCGCCAGCGGCATCATCGCCCGATCGCCTGCGCGGCGCTCGACCCACAGGAACAGCGCCAGCATCGCGAAGCCGCCGACGATCGTGACGATGGAGGTCGCATCGGCCGCGCCAGACGACGACCAGCGCGTCAGGCCGTAGGTCGTGCCGCCAAGCCCCGCCGTGGCGAGGAAGGCGCCGGCATAGTCGGTCCGGCCCGCACCGGCGTTCCGGCTCTCACTGACGAAGACCAATGCGAGGGCGATCGCCCCGAGGCCGAGCGGGATGTTGATGTAGAAGATCGCGGGCCAACCGACATTGTCGACCAGCCACCCGCCGAGCAAAGGCGCGACCGCAGCCGCCGCGGCTCCGGCCGCCGCCCAGATTCCGACGGCGCGCCCGCGCTTCTCTCCCTCATAGGCAGCGTTGAGCAAAGCCAGGCTGTTGGGCAGCAACAACGCCGCGCCAACACCCTGCGCCGCCCGCGCGGCAAGCAGGAGTTCAGAGACTCGGCGCCAGGGCGCAGAGGACCGATGCGGCGGTGAACAGGCTGGTGCCGATGACCAGCAACAACCGCCGCCCGAAATGATCGCCCAGCGCTCCGCCGAGCAGCAACAGCGCCGACAATGGCAAGAGGTAGGCGTTGACCACCCACTGCACTTCGGCCGCGCCTGCGCCATAGCTCGCACGGATCGCGGGCAGGGCAACATTGAGGACCGAGCCGTCGACGAACGACAGGCTCGACGCGAGGACGCAGGCGGCGAGCGTCCAGCGCGGATCGGCGCGCGGTTTCTCGCGCGCCCGGGCACTCACTCGGCGGTCGCTTCCGCCTCCTGAAGCGCGGCTTCGACCATGCGCTCCCAGGTGTCCGCATCGCCGACCTCGGCCATCCGGCTGTCAGGCTCGCGGGCGGTGTGCAGGACGGCCAGCGCCTGGTTCAGATGCTCGCGCCAGGCGAGATCGACTTTCTCGGCCGCCGAGGGGTCGCTGCCCTCCGCATTGCTGCTGTGGGCGGCGGCTGCGAGCACGCGCGCGATGCGTTCGGCGAGGGGTTGCTTGGAAACGGGCATGGGCTGTTCTCCCTTTGCCGATTTCAACCCGTTGAGCCGGGCTTCGGTTGCATGCCCACCCGGTCGAACAGCCGTTTGAGGGCGCGCCTCGCGGCGATCACGAGCCATAGCGAGAGAGCGACCAGTATGATTGCGATCAGCGCAGCCGCAATCGGGTTGGCGATGGCCAGCGCTAAAAGCCCGGCCGTCGCCACGTCCTCGCCGGTCGATACGACGATGTTGGAGAATGGCTCCGGACTGGTGTTCACCAACGTCCGCGCGCCGGCCTTGCCGGCATGGGCGACCAACGCTGCACCGCCGCCGAGCAGGAAGCTCGCGACCTGCCAGGTCGGGATCGCCTGCATCGACGATGGCAAGGCTGAGCATCGCTCCGCCGAGTGGCCGGACGAACGAGTGAATCGCGTCCCAGGCGCTATCGATCCAGGCAATCTTGTCGGCGAAGAATTCCGCAATCGCGCCGACGCCCGCAATCCCGATGATCCAGTTGTTCGCGATGACGTCGAGCGCCCGCAGCTGGTCGGGCAGAGCGACCCAGCCATATTTCATCGCCAGCCCGGTCGCGAACACGACGAGATAGAGCCGCCAGCCGGCGAGCAGGCTGATCGAAGCGGCCAGCGCGACGATCTCGGCGGCGCTCATGCTCCGCGCACCGCCTTTTGCCACTCGTGCGTGTCGGTAAACTGCTCGAAATGGGTGATCCGGCCGTCGCTGACCGTCGCCAGGTGGGCGAAGCGCGTTTCGAGCGGCCCGGCGCCTGTTTCGCCGCGGTAGAAGCCGAGCCCGATGGCGCGGTCGTCGCCGACAGGCAGAATTTCGTCGGGGATTGCCGTGAAATTCCGCACGTCGCGGCCGATCGGCCCGAAGACGTTCTCGGCCACTTCGCCAAGACCGTTGTAGACCCCGCCGTAGGGACCGCCGGACGCCTCGACCCAGTGGGTCTCACCGATCAGCCTGCCCAAAGCGTCTCCGTCGCCAGCGGCGAAGGCGTCGTACAGGCTTTGAAGCGCGTCGGTAGCGGCGGTCATATTCCCTCCCGGATCAGAAGACCTCGAACAATCCCGCCGCACCCATGCCGCCGCCGATGCACATGGTGACGACGACATATTTCGCGCCGCGGCGCTTGCCTTCGATCAAGGCGTGGCCGGTCAGGCGCGCGCCGCTCATGCCATACGGGTGGCCGATCGAGATGGCGCCGCCGTCGACGTTGAGAAGGTCGTTCGGGATGCCGAGCTTGTCGCGGGAATAGAGGACCTGCACCGCGAAGGCCTCGTTCAGCTCCCACAGGCCGATGTCGTCGACCTTGAGGCCGAACCGCTCGAGCAGCTTCGGCACTGCGAAAACGGGACCGATGCCCATTTCGTCCGGCTCCGTTCCGGCGACCGCCATGCCGATGTAGCGGCCCAGCGGCTCGATTTGCGCTTCTGCGGCGCAGGTCGCGTCCATGATGATGCAGGCCGACGACCCGTCGCTCAGCTGGCTGGCATTGCCGGCAGTGATATGCGTGCCGGGCCCGAGCACTGGCTGGAGCGACGCCAGGCCTTCAAGCGTCGTGTCGGCCCGATTGCCCTCGTCCTTGGTCAGCGTGATCTCCTTTTGCGAGACCTCGCCGGTTTCCTTGTCCTTGACGCTCATCGTGACGGTGGCAGGGACGATCTCGGCGTCGAAGCGGCCCGCGGCCTGCGCGGCGGCAGTCCGCTGCTGCGACTGCAGCGCATATTCGTCCTGCGCTTCACGGCCGATCTTGTAGCGCTGCGCGACCGTCTCCGCCGTGCCGAGCATCGGCATGTAGACGTCCTTGTGCATGGCGATCAGCGAGGGATCTCCGCCGATGCGCATCTCCGGCGTCTGCACCAGGCTGATCGAATCCTGTCCGCCGGCGGCGACGATATCCATGCGGTCGATGACGACCTGCTTGGCGGCGGTGGCGATCGCCATCAGGCCCGAGGCGCACTGGCGGTCGATCGTCATCGCGCTGACGCCGACCGGACAGCCGGCACGAAGCGCGACCTGCCGCCCGATGTTGCCGCCCTGAGTGCCCTGCGTGAGAACCGCCCCCCAGACGACGTCGTCGATCATGCCGGGTTCGATCCCGGCCCGTTCAATCGCCGGTGCAAGCGACAATGCGCCGAGCGTGGCGCCGGGCGTCGCATTGAAGGCGCCCTTATAGGCCCGGCCAATCGGGGTTCGCGCGGTGGAAACGATCACGGCATCGCGGACGGACATTCTTCTCTCCTAGACGAACAACAGGCCGAGCCATTCGGCCGTTAGTGCGGGCTTTTCCTCGCCCTCGATTTCAACGGTAACGGTGTGACGAAACAGCAATTGTCCGGGCGCTTTCTCCTCGACGGAGTCAAGCCGGAAGCGGCCGCGGATGCGCTTGCCGCTCTTCACCGGCGCAATGAAGCGCACCCGGTCGAGCCCATAATTCACGGCCATCTTCGTGCTGTCCGGAATCGAGCATGACCTCGGCCGCCATGCGCGAAAGCATCGACAGCGACAGGAATCCGTGGGCGATGGTGGTGCCGAACGGGGTTCGAGCCGCGGCCTGCGGATCGACGTGGATGAACTGCCGGTCCTCGGTGGACGTCGGCGAACTCATCGATCCGCTGCTGGTCGATCGTCAGCCAGCCGGAGACGCCAATCTCCTGGCCGATGCGGTCTCGTATCTCTTCCAGCGGGACGACCGGCATCAGCCCTCCGATTCCTCTGGACCGCATAGGGCATGACGTACCTGCCGTCCGGCGCGGCGGTGAAGGTCGTCTGCGTCGGATAGGCGAATTCGATGCCGTCGCGCTCGAAGATGCGCTTGATGCCAAGGATGATCGCCGACTTGTGCCGCGCTAGCGTGTCCGGGTCGCGGGCGCGGTGTCGTAGACCAGTTCGCAATCGATCGAGACTCGGCCCGAACGCCGTCGCGCAGCATCGAATGACCTTGCAGCCCTTGATGCCCTCAACCGCCTCGGCGACGATCTCCTGCAGACCGCTCGAGGATGTCGACGGGCGTCTGGTAGACGAGCCCGAACGGAAGCCAGATCCGCCGGACCCGAGCCTCGGTGATGTTCAGCACCTCCTGCTCGAGCAGCTTGGTGTTGGCCATGATGACCTGCTCGCCGCCGACGCCGCGCAGGCGCGTGGTCTTGAGGCCGATCCTCTCGACCGTTCCCGTCGTCGTGCCGTACCGCATGGTGTCGCCACGCCGGAATGGACGGTCGAACAGGATGGCGAGAGCCGCGAACAGGTCGGAAAAGATGCCCTGGGCGGCGAGGCCGATGGCAATGCCGCCGATGCCCAGGCCCGCCACAAGCGCCGTGACGTTGACGCCAAGGTTGTCGAGGATGACGACGATCGCCAGCGCGAACAGGGCCACGCTGACCAGCACCCGGATGATCGACGTCGCGTTTCCGAGCGCCGATTTCGACGTCCCATCGCCGACCTTGCGGGCGATCAGCGCAAGGATCAGCTCGCGCGCCCAGATCGCTCCCTGAAGCGCGAAGGCGATCGTGAAGCCGATGTCGACCAGCCGCTGCGCCCGTGCCGGCAGCTGGGCGTAGGTCGCGACGATGTCGATCGTCGCCATGACCATGAAGAAGACGGTGGTCTTCGACAGCACGCGGCCGACGATGGCCTTCCACCCGAAGGTGGGGGCCTCGGCCTCCTTGGCAACGATGCGGTGGCCGATCATCCGCGCGACCAGCATCAGCGCGACGATGGCCGTGGCGACCAGAGCGCCGACGAGCACGCCGTCGCGGTTCGCAATGAGCCAGGACAGCACGCTTTGGGTCGCCGGATGGGGTCGAGATTTGGCGTCATGAGGCGCTTCTGGCGGTGGCGGCAGCGCTATTCAAGCAGTGGCGTCGGCACGCTCGGCAGTCTTGCGCACCTTCGCCGACCGCTCTCCGCCGCGCGGACCGCCGCATCCGCAGTCTTTTCAACGGCTTCTGCGGTCTTCGGCTTCCGGTGCTTCTTCCCCGCAAGAAAGTCGAGGAGGCCGACCTCTGCCGACGTCAGCCATTTGCGGCTCCTCGGCCGATCCATTCCGTTCAGCGGATCGCGCGACCGGTCGCGCGCCGCTTCGATCAGCTTTGGGTGAACATAGGACTTGCGGCTGATCGCAGGAGTGTTCCCGAGCGCCTCGGCCACCGGCTCGAGCACCGTCTTCAGGCTGATGCGCGCCTTTTCCTGCTCTTCCGCGATCAGCATCTGTTCGAAGGCGATGACGCTAGCCCCCCAGGTGCGGAAGTTCTTGGCGGTGAAATCGCCGCCGGTCGCTTCGCGGATATATTCGTTCACGTCGGCGGACGTGACGGCGCAGGCCTCGCCTTCGTCGGTGACGTACTGAAACAGGTGCTGCCCGGGCAGCTCGTGGCACTTCCCGACGATCCGCCGCAGGTTCGAACCGGTGATCGGCACTTCGTGGACGATTCCGTGCTTGCCGGCGAAGCGCATCAGCAGCTTGCTGCCCTTCCTGCGGACGTGCCGTGATCGGATCGTCGTCGCCCCGAAGCTCTTGTTGTCGCGCGCATATTGTTCGTTGCCGATGCGCAGATACTGCGTGTCGAGAAGGCGCACGACCGCGGCCAGAACCGCCTCCCGGCAGAGCCCGCGCTTCTTCAGGTCCGCCTCGACCTTGCGCCTCAGCTTGGGCAGCGCCGCGCCGAACTCCAGCGTCCCGCTGTACTTTTTCTTGTCGCGCCGGGCGCGGAAGCCCGCGTGATAGCGATATTGCTTGCGGCCCCGCGCGTCGACGCCGGTGGCCTGCAAATGGCCGTTCTCGTCCTTGCAGAACCAGGCGTTCTCATAGGCCGGCGGAAGCGCGATGGCGTTCAGGCGGTCGATCGTGTCGCGGTCCGTGACGCGTTCGCCGTTCTCGTCGAAATAGGCCCAGTACCGGCCTTGCTTCTTGCGCGTGAATCCCGGCTCTCCGTCGTTGCTATGGCGCAACCTGCCGCCGTTGGTCTTTGAATCGCTCATCGGCACGACTAAGCGAGCGGCGAGCGGGTGGGTTCCTGTTGTTTGAGGAGTATGACTCGAAATGTCACGACTGTCCGACGCCAGGGTCCTGATCGTCGCAACCGACGGCTTCGAAGAATTGGAGCTATTCGGCCCTCTGCAGATCCTTCGTGATCGCGGTGCGGAGGTGAAGCTTGCCTCGCCCGACCTGAAGCCGATCCAGGCGACGGTTCACGACGATCCGGGCAAGACCATCCGGCCCGACCTGACCATCGAGGATGTCCGCGTTGAGGATTATGACGCGCTCATCCTGCCCGGCGGCGTCCGCAATCCGGACCAGCTGCGAACGAACAAAGCGGCGATCGAGCTGATTCGGGCCTTCGCCGACGCCGGCAAACCCGTCGCGGCCATCTGTCACGGCCCGTGGCTCCTCGTGGAGGCCGACCTCCTCCGCGGACGGACCGCGACCAGCTGGCCGTCGATCCGCACCGACATGAAGAATGCCGGCGCCATCGTCGTCGATCAGCCAGCAGTCACGGACGGGAATATCGTCACCAGCCGAAATCCAGACGACGTCCCCGCCTTCACCGAAGCGGTGATCGTCCTGATCGAGAATGCTCCTGCAGCCGAGAAAGCGACCATCGAGGCGACTGCCTAACCGGCTGGAAAGGATTTCTGGTTACATCTGCTCCCATGAAGAATGGGGGCGAAAGCATCATCTGGGCAGTGGCGTTCGAATTCGCGCCGGCAGCCATTTTCGGGACGGCGGTCGGCTTTGCGACGGCGCTCTGGATGGCGCTTCCGCCGCTGGACGTGACGCCCTTGGCATCCGGCAGCGCCGCCTTTGGTGCCGCCTGGCTTGGCTTGCATGCGTTCGGATCTCGTGGCCGCGAATTCTCGCTCACGCAATTTGAGACGCCGGAAGCGAAATTCGAACTTTCGCCGGTCGGCGAGCTGCTCGAGCAGGCCGACGTCGTCGCCATCGTCGAGCAACTCGGCGCGGCGTCGGCGAAACCAGCCAGTGACGAGCTAGTCCTCGACGACGTCCTCGCCGCCGTCGAATTCCGACTCGCGCGTCGTCCAGCTGTTCGAAGCGAGCGACACGGCAGGAGAGATGCAAGCGCGGATCGATCGTCACTTGCGCTCCTCGACCCGGCAGATTCCGCCGGATGCCACGCAGGAGTTGCACGACGCGCTCGCAGCTCTCCGCCGCTCGCTCCGCTAGTCGGCGATTGTCAGCGCCTCCAGCGCGAAGCTGATCGATCCGTCCGATCCAGTCGTCGGCGATCCGAACACGGCAATGTCGGCAAGGATCTGCCGCGGTATCGCAAACTCGTCATCGGTCAAATTGCCCGTCAGCGAGTCATAAATCCTTTGGGCATCTGGAGCCGGAATGCGGAATCGCATTTCATGCCGTTCCCCAACGAACGTCAACGACTGCCAATCCGATGAACGATAGTCCGTAAGCAAAATCCTATCAGGGTCCACGAGGGTGCGCGAAAGGAGCGCGCGGAGAAGCGCGGCTCCAGCCTTGGACATGGGGAGCCTGTTCATTGCGCAGTCTCCAGAAAGGTGCGAACCCGCTGTACTGTGGCTGGGCGCGGCTCCCGGCCCCTTCGCAGATCGAAAACGAACCGCGGATCTCCGACTGCGTCGCGGCCGAACCGCGTCGGCGCGGTTTGACTCCGATTTAGGAACTTCTCGACTTCACGTAATAGATGCACTTGTTATTCCTCGTTGCCCCAAACACGACTCGGCTCCCATCAATTCCCAACGCATTTCCTACTTGTCTAGGCACATTCCTATAACTATGCAGAAACCATGTTGAACGACCCGCGCGTTGTGCTCGAACGGCTGTGCACCGAACGCGGGGAAGACTTCGCCGGCCTTTCGCGGATGCTCGGACGCAATCCGGCCTACATTCAGCAATTTGTGAGGCGGGGAGTGCCTAAGAGGCTGGGCGAGGCGGAGCGGCGCAAGCTTGCGCGCTATTTTTCAATTCCGGAATCCCTGTTGGGCGGACCGGCCGACACGGAACCCGTCGCGGGTCTCGTGCCGGTGAAGCGCAGCCCGGTGCGGGCCTCGGCCGGCCCGGGTGCAATTCCCTACGAGCAGGCGAGCAAGCCCTATTTCGCGTTCGACGAGAATTGGCTGAAGAGCCTGACGGCTTCACCCGCGAGCCGATTATCGATCATCCGCGTCGAGGGCGATTCGATGGCGCCGACGCTGAATGCCGGCGACGACATCCTCGTCGATCCCGGCGACTGCGCGGAGAGAGTTCGCGACGGTATCTACGTCCTACGCGCGGATGAGGCACTGGTGGTCAAGCGGCTCGCGCTTCACCCAGCGGGCAGGCGAGTTACCGTCCAGTCCGACAATCCGGCCTATCCGGACTGGCCAGACTGCGACATCGACGAACTGCAATGCATCGGCCGGGTGATCTGGGCGGGGCGCAAGATCGGCTGACGTCCGCTTCACGACATCGATCTGGACTAGTCGCGCAGGCGGTCGACCAGCCAGACCAGGACGGCAGCGGCAATGCCGACCCCGGTCCCGATCAGCAGCCCCTTCATCGGGTTGCCGATCATGATACCCCAGAGGCCGCCCCCGATGATCGCCGCCATCAGGAAGAAGCCGCCGGCCATGGGTGTTCGTCTTGCCATGCAACGGCCATGGCAGAGGTCGGCGCGCCGCTCCAGCCCTCGCGGTCGAAGAACATGGTGAACGATCGGTTGACCAGCTTCGTCGGCCATCGGGAAAGGGCTGGTGCGTTAACAAGCGCGCATGGAATCACCCTTCATCGCCGGTCGCTCGGCCCTTGCCGAGGCTTCGGAGCTCATGGATCGCTTCGGCGACGACGCCGGGCTCGAGGCCGCTGCGCGCGCCGAGCAGAGCCGCGATACCGGAAATGTCATCCGATTCTGCCACTGGCGGCAGATCGAGCGTGTCATCGCGACACTGTCCGACGAAGAAGTGCGCGGAACCGTCCACTAAGACCGCTCCGGACTGGCGCCGTTCAGGGGCGCCGTTTAGGGCTTAACATATGAGAGCGTGGGGAAAACGTGGGCTGGCCGCCTGTGCGGCCGCGGCGCTGACGTGCCCCTGCGCGCCCGCTTTCACACAGACGCCGGGTTCCGCGGAACTCGATCCGACCGCACCGCTCGATCCATTGCCCGACCTTGGCGTTGATTGGCCGGACATGAATGCGCCGGATGCGCCGGCACCGATCGAAGACCCCAGCGTCATCCCAGAGACTGTCGAGGCGCCACTGGCCGACCCCGAAATCGATTCAGCGGAGGCTCGCCGCTACTCCGTCAGCATCGATGGTCTCCAGGCTGTCGATGGCGGGCCCGAACTGGTCCAGACATTCGACACCCAGTCGGCGCTTCGGCGAGGGCCGGGGCGAAAGCTCCAATGCCGCGCAGATCGATCGCCGCTCGCGGGCGGATGCGGAGCTGTTGACTGAGCTCCTTCGGTCGCGCGGCTATTACGATGCGGCGGTGGTCCCCCGGATCGAGACCGCGCAGGAAATGATCGAGGTCGTTCTCGAAGCCGAGCCGGGCAGGCAGTACACCTTCCAGTCGGTGGAACTTCCCGGCCTCGAAGCGGCCGGCGAGGAGGCGGCGAACCTCCGTCAGGCTTTCGGCGTCCAGCCTGGCGAACCGGTCATCGCACAGGACGTGATCGACGCGGGCACAGCGCTTCAGCTTGCGCTTGGGGAAGAAGGCTTCGCGACAGCCGAGATCGGCGAGCAGCAAATCGAGATCGACCATCGGTCCTTCACGGCCAGCCTGGTGCTGCCGGTCCAGCCAGGCCCAGTCGCGCGCTTCGGCGAGATCAGCGTCAGCGGCGAACCGCCATTCTCGCCGAGCCACATCGCGACCATCGCCCGTTTCGATCCCGGTGACCCCTTCAAGCGTTCGGAGATCAACGACCTTCGCCGCGCGCTGATTGCCACGGGTCTTGTCGCCTCAGTGGACGTGCGGCTGGTCCCTTCCGCCGACCGCCAGGTGATGAACGTGGACGTGCGGCTCCAGCCTGCGCCGATGCGAACGGTCGCGGGCGAGCTCGGCTACGGCACGGGCGAGGGTGTTCGCGCAGAAGCCAGCTGGCAGCACCGCAATTTCATCAACCCCGAAGGGGCGCTAACCGTTCGCGGCGTCGCCGGCACCCAGGAACAGCTCGTCTCGGCGGAGTTGCGGCGTAGCAATTTCCGCCGCCGCGACCAGGTATTCGACATCCTTGCGCTCGCCAGCAACGTCGACCGCGACGCCTACCGCGCAAAGACGATCCAGCTAAGCGCCCTGATCGAACGCCAGAGCAACATCATCTGGCGCAAGAAATGGACCTGGAGCTACGGCGCCGACCTGATCGCCACGGATGAGCGGGGAATCTTCGACGATCCCTCGACGAAGGAAACCCGGACCTTCCTGATCGCGGCGCTTCCCGTCAGCCTGCGCTACGACGGAAGCAATGACCTGCTGGATCCGACGACCGGCTTCCGTCTCGGCGGCCGTCTGAGCCCGGAGATTTCCGCGCATGGCGGGAAGTTCACCTACGGCCGCGTCCAGATTGACGCGAGCGCCTACCGGCCCGTGTCCGACAGCGTCGTCGTTGCCGGGCGGATTCGCGTCGGCACCATCGTCGGCGCCAAGGCTTCGGAAATCGCTCCGTCCCGCCGCTTCTATTCGGGCGGTGGCGGATCGGTCCGGGGCTACGGATATCAACAGCTCGGCCCGCGCGACAATTTCGGCGACCCGATCGGGGGGCGGGGACTTGCGGAATTCTCGCTTGAAGCCCGCGTGCGGTTGAAGGCCTTCGGCGGCAATTTCGGCATCGTCCCATTCATCGACGGGGGATCACTCACAACGGACGTGACCCCGGACGTCCGCAACTGGCAGTTCGGCGCTGGAATCGGCGTCCGCTACTACTCGAGCTTCGGTCCGATCCGGCTTGACGTCGGAACACCGCTGAACCCCCGTTCCGGCGACGCGAGGGTCGCGGTCGTCGTGTCTCTCGGTCAGGCGTTCTGAGCGTGGAAGACGCGATTAGCGCTCCTGCCGCCGAGCAGCGCCGCTATCGCTTGAAGCGGCACTGGACGCGGCGACTGCTCTCCGAGCTGATCGCATTTTTCGTGGTCCTCCTGGCCGCCGCAATCGTCGGTCTCATCGTGCTCGACACGGCGCCCGGGCACCGGTTCATCGTCGACCGTATCGGACAACTCGAGACCGCTTCCGGCCTGCGATTCCGCATCGGGCGGATCGAGGGATCGATCTTCGGCGAGACCCGGCTGAAGAATGTCGCGGTGCTCGACCAGCGCGGCGTGTTCGTGACGTCGCCGGAGATCGAAATCGACTGGACCCCCGGCCGGTGGCTTCGCAATTCGCTGTACCTCGAGCGGATCGAGGCCGACCGGCTGACCCTGCACCGCTTGCCGCAAACTGAAGCGCACCGGCCGCAGCGGACCGCTGCTGCCGAAGTTCGACATCCACATCGGCGAGCTGGCCATTCACCGCCTCGAACTCGCTCCAGCGGTGTCGGGCGTGGCGCGTGCTGGGACGGTGCGCGGCAAGGCCGACATCCGGCAGGGAAGGGCCCGGATCGAGCTTCGCGCGGCGATGGATCGCGGCGGCGACCGCCTGGCGATCCTTCTCGACGCAGAGCCCGACGGCGACCGCTTCGACCTCGAAATCCGGTCGCAATCGCCGGCCAACGGCGTGGTGCCGGCACTGCTCGGCACCAATCGTTCGATCGACCTCGCTGGTCACCGGCGACGGCAGCTGGACCGCGTGGCGGGGAATCGCCGCTCTCAACATGGCGGGACGGCCGACGGCACGCCTGCAATTGACGGTTCGCGACGGCCGCTACGGGCTGCCGCGGAGCCTTGGCGCCGGCGCAGTTCCTGACCGGCAAGCTCGATGCGGCTGACCGCGCCGACGCTCAAGGTGGTCGGCGATGCGACGCTCACCGACCAGATCCTCAAGGGCAAGCTCACCGTCGGCTCGGTCTCGCTTCGCGCCGTGGCGAGCGGCTCGGTCGACCTCGGCGAAGGCGCCTACCGCGACCTGACCCTCGGCCTCGACCTGCTGCGTCCCCAGGCGCTGTTCCCCAACATGACGGGCCGCGACGTGCGCATGCTGTGGACGCTGAACGGCCCCTACGAAACCGCGCGTTTTTCCTATCGCCTGACTGCACCTGTCCTGAAATTTGACGACACGGGCTTCGTCGACGTGAAAGCGGACGGCAGCGGCAGGCTGACGCCGTGGCCGCTTCGTGTCCCGCTTCGACTGACAGCGCGAGCGATCACGGGTGTCGGCGACGTTGCCGGCGCCATCCTCGCCAACGCTCGCCTCGACGGCATGCTGACGATCACGCCCAAGTTCGTCCGCGGCGAGGGACTGCAGCTGCGCAGCGCCAAGCTCAACGCGAAGCTCGGATTGCTGATCGACCTCGTCAGCGGACGCTTCCAGGTCGTCATTTCCGGCGGCCTGACGCGCTACTTCATCGACGGCCTCGGCATCGTCGACGTCCAGTCGGAGCTGACGGTCGTGCCGGGGCCCGGCGGCAAGGGCTCGCGCATCGTCGGCACCGGCAAGGCGTGGGTCCGTCGCCTCGACAACAGCTTCTTCGCCAGCCTGACGGGCGGCCTGCCGCGCATCGAGACGCGGCTGGAACGCGGACCGGACGGAATTCTCCGCTTCTCGGGCATGCAATTCTACTCACCCAAGCTCCGATTGACTGGGGAGGGCCATCGCAACCGCGACGGCACGTTCCACATCGTCGCGCGCGGGCGGCAGGCGACCTACGGGCCCGTGCGGCTGGTCCTCGACGGGCGTATCGAACGGCCGCGCGTCCAGCTCTTCCTCGAGCGTCCCAACGACACGCTCGGCATCCGCGACATGCAGCTTCTGCTGAACCCGACGGCGGCGGGATTCGACTATCGCGCCAACGGCCAGTCGATGCTCGGACCGTTCACGAGCGACGGCCGAATTCTGCTTCCGCGCGGCGGCCGGGCCACCATTTCGATGGCCGCGCTCGACGTCAGCGGCACGCACGCCAGCGGCGATCTTCGCGCCGACCCCGGCGGGTTCACCGGCCTGCTCAACCTGTCGGGCGGAGGGCTCGACGGAACGCTCGCCTTCGCGCCCGTCGGCGATGCCCAGAAGATCGAAGCGCATTTGCGGGCGAGGAACGCTCGCTTCCCGACGCTTTCCGTGCGCTCGGGCCGCCTCGACGGCAACATCATCCTGGCGGAAGGCCGGACCACCCTCGACGGCTCGGTCGATGCGCGCGGCCTGCAGATGAGCGGGATCAGCCTCGCGCGGCTCACGGCCAACGCCAAGCTCGTCAACGGGGAAGGCCAGGTGCGCGCGCTCCTCGCCGGCCGCCGCGGCGCCGCCTTCGAATTCAGCACGCTCGCCACCATCGCGCCCGATCGAATCCAGCTCACGGGCCAGGGCTCGGTCGAGCGCCGCGCGCTCGTCCTCAACCAGGCCGCCGTCCTCACGCGCTCGGGCGACGGGTGGGAGCTTGCTCCGACCAGCATCTCGTTCTCAGGCGGCCGCGCAGTGCTTTCCGGCCGGAGCGGCTCGCGGCCCGAAGTCCACGCGCAGCTCCAGTCCATGCCGCTCGAAGTTCTCGACCTCGGCTGGCCGAACCTCGACCTTACCGGCGTCGCGAGCGGGCGTCTCGACTATGCATGGAAGGGCAATCGCAGCGGCCGCGCCGATCTCAAGATCCGGGGCCTCAGCCGCGCCGGCCTGGTCCTCGCGTCGAAGCCGATCGACGTCGGTCTCGCCGCCGTGGTCACGGGCAACCAGGCGGCAATGCGCGCCGTCGCGGTCAGCGGCGGGCAGACGCTCGGACGGGCGCAGGCGCGTTTCGCACCGATCGGGAACGGCGAGCTGATGGCCGAGCTGTTCAATGCCCCGCTCTTCGCGCAGCTCCGCTACGCCGGGCCGGCGGACACTTTGTGGCGGCTCTCCGGCATTGAACTGTTCGACCTTACCGGCCCCGTGGCGATCGGCGCCGACATCGGCGGGCGCCTCGTCGATCCGACCATCCGCGGCTCTGTCCGGTCGAGCAATGCGCGACTCGAAAGCGCGGTCACCGGCACCTTGATCGAACAATTGCAGACCGACGGCCGCTTCAACGGCTCCCGCCTCGTGTTCAACCGGCTTGCCGGGACGACTGCCGGTGGGGGCAAGATCGAGGGCACCGGCACCGTCGATTTCTCCGGTGGCGTTGCGGCGCTGAACCTGTCCTTCAATGCTCAGCAGGCGCAGCTTCTCAACCGCGACGATGTCGGTGCGCGGGTGACAGGTCCGCTCACCATCCGGTCCGACGGGCGTGGCGGAACGATCAGTGGGGACGTCCGGCTCAACAGCGGCACCTTCACCTTGGGCCAGGCGAGCGCAGCGGCGGCCGTGCCGCAGCTCAAGGTCAGGCACACGGGACTGGACGAGGACGAGGTCATCGAGGCCGCCGACCTGCAGCCGTGGCGGCTGGACGTCAAAGCCGCCGGCGGCAACATCCGGGTGCGCGGGCTCGGCATCGACAGCATCTGGACTACGGACCTCCAGATCGGAGGGACCGCGAATTCGCCCCGCTTCACCGGACGGGCGGATCTCGTTCGCGGCGACTATGATTTCGCGGGCCGCAACTTCCGGCTCGATCGCGGTCTCATCCGCTTCCGTGGCGAGAGCCCGCCCGATCCCTTGCTCGACATTCGCGCCGAGGCGGACGTGCAGGGCCTGAATGCGACGGTGATCGTCGGCGGAACGGGACTGCGCCCGGAAATCACCTTCGCCAGCGTTCCGCAATTGCCGCAGGACGAGCTTCTCTCGCGCATCCTGTTCGGGACGTCGATCACCAACCTCTCGGCGCCCGAGGCCCTGCAGCTCGCATCCGCGGTGGCGGCGCTGCAGTCGGGTGGCGGCGGTCTCGATCCGATCAACAGCGTCCGCCGCGCCGTCGGCCTCGATCGCCTGCGCATCCTCCCAGCCGACATCGCCACCGGCCAGAAGACCGCCGTCGCCGCGGGCAAATACGTCACTCGCAAATTGTTCGTCGAAGTCATCACCGACGGCCAGGGCTATTCCGCGACGCGAGCGGAGTATCAGGTGACCCGCTGGCTATCCCTGCTGTCGTCCATCTCCACCATCGGCCGCACCAGCGCCAACGTCCGCGTCAGCAAGGATTATTAGCGCTCTGAAGCCCTCCCTCGATGGGGAGGGTTGGGTGGGGGTGACGGTCGAGCAACACCACGCCTTCGCCATCAAGTGGTGCGCTTATTGGCCGCAATGGCTGGAAAGCGACCGTTCGGCTTGGGCACGTGACTACAAACCTCGAATGAAACCGGTCACGAGAACGTATGCTGTTAGGCCTATCAAAGCGAAAATGAGAGCTACGCCCCACACGGCGAGCTGCCGAAGCCGTTGCAGCTTGGTGCGTGCCATTCCAGCCCCTTAGCGGACTGCAATCGCTAATGGCAGCTTTGGGTGGAAAGCGGACGCTACACCTAATGGCAGGAATGGGTGGAAAGCTGACATTAGTCGCCGTGCATGAACATGCCGGAATAGGACGTTCGCGACAAAGATCAGGACGATTGAGGCGACGGTGATCAGGCCGCCCAGCTTCCAGTTCATTCTGCCAACCTAGCCACTCACACTAATGTCGGGAATGGGTGGAAAGCTGCCGTTATGGCCGCTCGTTTTTTCGACCGTATCGCGTCGGGTCTGCGAGAATGGCATCCACCGTGCGCTCGGGCGTCTCGAGGTCCACTGACCGCAAACTCCTGACGGCCCACCACCGCCAGCCGAGGCGGATAGCAAGTTCAAAGCGGTTCAGCTTACCGGCTGCAAACAACCGCTCGTTCGCAATCGTCATTCCAGCGTAAGGGCTAAGGCCGCTCATCAGCCTCATCGTATCAGCGGACTTAATGTCCGCAATGGGCCGAAAGCTGTCGCGGCAAGAACGGGTGGAAAGCTGACATTAGGTAGGACGGTGAACGCGATACCCTTCGGGGTCTCCGTCAATCATCACAGTGGGCTCGTCGAGCGGACACTCGACAATCTCTAGCTCCTCGCTCGTTTTGCTGTCCGTCATGCGAACTCCAGCATCCAGGGTCCCGAAGCTCTGCCAGCATTCGCCCGCCAGTTTCTTTTGAGCAAACTCTGCCTCGAACCGACCCTCTCGGTGAAGGTTGAGCCGGAAAGCCCCAGCGCTGTCGCCCGTTGCGGGCGGGAGATGGGACGCCGCTCACACATGCAAGCCTCAACGAAGGACTTCGCAGTTTCGGTAGTATCAAGACGGGTGGGGTCGCGCAGGCGCCCAGCGCAAATGCCGAAAGAATGAACACTCGCATGGCTGTCAGATTTGCAGCTCGCGCTAATGTCCGCAATGGGTCGAAGCAGACACTAGCCGTGAGTTTAAGCGGGCAGGACGCTTCAGCAACCAGGTGGTGACGGACCCGCCGAATCCTGGCTTATCTCGCAGCGTCATCACAATCTTGCTGAAAATCACTCCATTGGGAGGACTGGAAGCCAAATACGGATCCCGGAACGTCGAGTAGGACACTCCGCAGAACTCAGCCGGCCTTTCGAGCGCGGTTGTCCGGCGTTCCAGTGCATCCAACAAGAATTGTCGACGACCGAGCAGGTAGCCCAGTCAACGGTTGCATCGGGCTGAGCTTAGCTGCCGGTCTAATGTCTGCAATGGGTCGAAAGCGGACATAAGCCCCCGCAAACCTCTGTCCTACAGCCCCGCACCTGTGCTTCCTTGCAATTCGGGCGATCAACTCGGGATCGATCGGCCACTGCTGTTGTCACCTTTGTGGTGCGGTCGCTTGTCACCCTCGTGAAAAACGAAGGTTCGGTTTCAGTGAGGGAGGTTGACCTGCTCGGCAACCGAAACAGGGTGACACCTCAATGCGCGCGGCACAGTCAAATTGGTCAACTTCGCGCCGACTCGTCATGCCGGGCTTGACCCGGCAACCGCCTTCTTCTTCAACCGTCCCCGGACAAGCGGATCCCGGATCACGGCCGGGATGACGACCGAGCGGGGGCGAGCATGAAGAACTGGAACGTGCGCAAGCAGGTCGTCGCTCGCGAGGACATGCCGGAGGAGCATCGCCTTCACCAGTCGCTCACCTGGCCGCACCTGATCGCACTGGGCGTCGGCGCGATCGTCGGGACGGGTATTCTCACCCTGACCGGCGTTGGCGCCGCCAAGGCCGGCCCGGCCGTCATCCTCAGCTTCGCCATCGCCGGACTGATCTGCGCCTTCGCCGCGCTCGCTTATGCCGAGATGGCGACCATGTATCCCGGCGTCGGGCAGCGCCTACACCTACAGCTACATCGTGTTCGGGGAACTGATCGCCTGGATCGTCGGCTGGTCGCTGATCCTCGAATACAGCCTGGTCGTCAGCGCGGTGGCGGTCGGCTGGTCGGGTTACGCATCGGGATTCCTCGCGAGCATAGGCGCCGCGCTTCCAAGCGGTCTGGTCAATGGGCCGGAGCTTGGCGGAATCGTCAATCTGCCCGCGGTGTTCATTATCGCCGTTGTCGCCGGCCTGCTGATCTACGGCACGCGTGAGAGCGCCAATCTCAACGCGGCGCTGGTCGTGGTGAAGCTGCTCGCTCTGACGCTCTTCATCATCGTCGCCCTGCCGGTCTTCAACGCCGACAATTTCCAGCCCTTCATGCCCTACGGCTTCCCGCGGAGCGGCCCGTCGGGCTCGGAAGTCGGAGTCATGGCGGCGGCGGCGATCATCTTCTTCGCCTTCTACGGCTTCGACGCTATCGCCACGGCGGCGGAGGAAGCCAAGAACCCCGACCGCGACCTGGCCATCGGCATCGTCGGATCGATGATCCTGTGCGTGATCATCTACATGGCCGTCGCCGCGGTCGCGATCGGCGCGCTTGCCTACACGAGGTTCGCCGACAGCGCGGAGCCGCTCGCGCTCATCCTTCGCGAGATCAACCAGGGTTGGGCAGCGAAGGTACTGGGCGTTTCGGCGGTCATCGCCTTGCCGACCGTCATCCTCGCCTTCTTCTTCGGGCAGAGCCGCATCTTCTTCACCATGGCGCGCGACGGCTTGCTTCCGACCAACCTCGCGCGCGTGTCGTCGCGCGGCACGCCGGTCCGCATCACCTTGTTCACGGCGGTCGTGGTCGCGGTGATCGCCGGCCTGTTCCCGCTGGCGGAGATTGCCGCGCTCGCCAACGCCGGCACGCTGACGGCCTTCATTGCCGTCTCTGCAGCGATGCTCGCCATGCGCAAGCGAGAGCCCGACGCTCCGCGGAAGTTCACCACGCCGCTGCCATGGGTCGTCGGCATCGGCGCGATCCTCGGCTGCGCTTATCTTTTCTACAGCTTGCCGGTGAAGACGCAGACTTACTTCCTCGTCTGGAACGTGGTCGGGCTGCTTCTCTACTGGGTCTACGGCCACGGCCGGGCCGAAAAGGCGCGGGCTAAAGCGTGATCCACTTTCGTCATCCCGGCGAAAGCGGTGACCCAGCCGAGATCGAAGACTGATCAGTGCTTGAGATAGCCCTCTAGCTCGTCGCGAATTTCCGCGATCGAGCTGCGGCCCCAGCGTTCGTCCCAGGCCGAATCTTCGCCGTCGTCGCGATCGAGGAAGCTGGGCACGTTCCAGCTGTGCGGAGTGACGTCCGGACGAGCCTTGGCGAGGCAAGCCATGTCGAAGGGCTGGGTGAACCTTAAGCCGGCCTGGTCGCCGCAGACCCACTGGATGGTGACGAAATGCTGGCCGGCGTCGCCGAGGTCGAGAAGCGCTTCGACACCTAGCGGATAGTCGACGGCCACGTCGACCAGTGCACCGCCGGCGGAGACATTGCGGATGCGCACCGGGTTGGTGTCGTGCGCGTAGTGGATCTCACCCTTCCAGATGAGCGGGTGCCGCTTCTCGTCGCGGGCGCCCAGCTCCTCCGGGGCCTCGTCCTCGCCAAGCAGCATTTCCGGCTGCTCCAGGCGGATCTCGTCCGGAAAATTCCGCTGAATGACGTCCAGCAGAAGTGCGTCCCTCAGCTCGGGCGAGCAGTCGAGCTTGGTTTCGTGCGCGAATTCCAGGCCGATGCAATCGCCCTTGATCCACACCACGGCTCCCTCAAGCCCGGGTCCTTCGCCGAAGCGAAGCTCGACCATGTCCCACAGGCGAGGCTTGAACTCGCAGCGGATCTTCGCGCCTCCGCGCGACAGGTTCACGATTTCGACGTCGTTGGAACGGCCGTCGTAGATGGCGCTGGCGGTTTCGCCTTCGAGGCGATGGCGGTCGCCTCCGCGATGGTCGCCCCGGCGCGTCTCGGCACGCGGAACCCGCACTCCGTCCAAAGCGTCATGTTCGCCTTCGGAGCGCGGGTTCTTGTCAGTGACAATCAACGGCTTCTTCTCGCCGCGAAGCACGGCGGCACGAAAGCTGTTACGCGTGGCCTCGACACCCATGAGGCCACAACTAACTGATGTCAGTTAATAAGATATGAGCCTTTACGACGAGTAATACATGTCGAACTCGACCGGGCTCGGCGTGGTCTCCCAGCGCATCACTTCGTCCCACTTGAGTTCGATGTAGGCGTCGATCTGGTCGTCGCTGAACACGTCGCCCTTGGTCAGGAAGGCGCGGTCGTTCTGCAGATTGACCAAAGCCTCACGAAGCGAGCCGCAAACCGTCGGGACGTTGACCAGCTCCTGCGGCGGCAGGTCGTAGAGGTTCTTGTCCATCGGATCGCCCGGGTGAATGCGGCTCTGGATGCCGTCGAGGCCGGCCATCATGATCGCCGCATAGGCGAGGTAGGGGTTCGCCATCGCGTCCGGGAAGCGGAACTCGACGCGCTTCGCCTTCTCGCCGGTGCCGTACGGAATGCGGCACGACGCCGAGCGGTTGCGGCTGGAATAAGCGAGGAGCACCGGTGCCTCGAAGCCCGGGACCAGGCGCTTGTAGCTGTTGGTCGTCGGATTGGTGAAGGCGTTCAGCGCGCGGGCGTGCTTGATGACGCCGCCGATGAAGTAGAGCGCCGTCTCACTGAGCCCCGCATAGCCATTGCCCGCGAAGAGCGGCTTGCCGCCCTTCCACAGCGACATGTGCGTGTGCATGCCCGAGCCATTATCCTGAGCGATCGGCTTGGGCATGAACGTTGCGGTCTTGCCGTAGGCCTGCGCTACCATGTGCACGACATACTTGTAGATCTGCATGCGGTCGGCGGTGGTGACGAGCTCGCCGTAGGTCAGGCCGAGCTCGTGCTGAGCGGCCGCGACCTCGTGGTGATGCTTGTCGCAGGGCAGGCCCATCTCGATCATCGTCGAGAGCATCTCGGCGCGGATGTCTTGGGCGCTGTCGACCGGAGCAACGGGGAAATAGCCGCCCTTGGCGCGCGGACGGTGACCCAGGTTGCCGCCGTCATATTCGCGGCCGGTGTTGGTCGGCAGCTCGATATCGTCGATGCGGTAGGAAGACGCGTTGTAGCTGTCCTCGAAACGCACGTCGTCGAACATGAAGAACTCGGCTTCCGGACCGACGAAAACGGTGTCGGCGATGCCGGTCGCCTTCAGATAGGCTTCCGCGCGGGTCGCGGTCGAGCGCGGATCGCGGCTGTAAAGATCGCCCGTCGCGGGCTCGACGATGTTGCAGAACAACACCATCATCGGCGTGGCGCTGAACGGATCGATGTAGACCGCTTCCAGGTCCGGTTTCAGGATCATGTCGGACTCGTTGATGGCCTTCCAGCCCGCGATCGAAGACCCGTCGAACATGAATCCGTCCGTGAGTTGGTCCTCGTCGATCAGCCCTGCGGCCATGGTCAGGTGCTGCCACTTGCCCTTCGGGTCGGTGAAGCGGAGGTCGACCCATTCGATCTCCTCTTCCTTGATGCGCGAAAGGATTTTGCCAGCGTCCGAAGCCATTTTGCCCTCATCTTATTGTGATTCGCCGCGAAAGCGGCTCGTGGGGAAAGCGATTGCCGCTGCAGGTGCGAAGAGTCATCGGCAGTGTGAATTTTTCACGGGAACCAAGGGCGGATTCCCGATGTGGCGCATTTCTCGAACAAGCTGTCGCGCGCGTTAACCGTTCTTAAGGCTCGGGCGCGCAGAACCTCCGCGGGGATTCGTGAGCGGAGGGTTAGTATGGGTGCGCCCGTTACAGGCATTAAAGCAGCGGAGGATCCCTCCGCGGAGGCCCTGTTCAGCGCGTTCGACGACGGCATTTCCAGCTCGGAAAAGCGCAGGCACGCGACAGTCTACAATTACTGGCTGTCGATTTGCGCCGATCGGCAATTTCCGCCGATTTGCGATCTCGATCCGCTCGAAATCTCGGACGCCGGCCCGTCCAGTGCGCTCCTGGAGCTCATCGGCGGCGGCGAAGACGCCGAAATCCGCCATCTGGGTCAGGCCATCAAGGACGGCGTGACGGCAGAGCGGATCAGCGAAGCTCCGCGGCCGTCGCTCTTGTCATGCATCGCAAAGCAACTCCCTATCATTTCGAATGCACGGCAGGCGCTCGCCTTCGAGGACGAGTTCGTCAGCTCCGAAGGCACCACGCGCTGCTGGGTCACCCTCCTGCCGTTCAGCTCGACGGGGACCTATGTCGATTATGTCTACGGACTGGTCAGCCTGAAGGCGGTGGGCAAGAGCGCCGAAAAGCCTCTCGAAGTCATCCCGGATGAAATCGTTGAGGACGCAGTCGCGACCGAGGAAGAGGGGGCCGAGCTGGTTCCCAGCGAAGGCGAAGAGGCCCTGGAACTTACGCCGGACCCGGTCGAAGCCATTGTGGAGGCCGATCCGCTTGAGTAAGAAGTCTTCGAGGAGGCGCCCGAGGCGTTCGTCCAGGAGGAGGACGCCTTCGCCGAAGAAGTTGCGGCTGAAGCACCTCCGTCCAAGCGGCCCGGCTTCTCCAAGCTGTTCGACACCCTCGCAGGCAAGAGCGGCTTCTACGGCAATGTCGTGCAGATGGATCCGAAGCTTCCCACGGAACCTGAGGAAATTGAGCTCCTAGAAGAAGCTCAGTTCGTGGACGACGAACCGGCTGTCGAAGAGGTCGAGGCGGTCGAAGAGCCGGTCCGGACGATCGAAGAGCCTGCTGAGGCTTTCGACGAACCCGAACCGATCCAGCATGAACAAAGCCAAGCCAAAGAAACCAGAAGCGTACCGGAGGGATTTATGCAGACCAGATTGGCCGAAGTCCGTTCGAAGGCCGATGAGGCCCGGGCGGCGAAGCTGCGTGCGAACGCGGCTCTCTACGAAGGTTTGAGCGCGGCCTATGATTTCGCGCTCGATGCCGAAGAAAATGCCGAGGATTATCTGAAGCTCGTCGAGTTGCAGGGTCTCAAGATCCAGCTCCGCTCGCCGATGAAGCCAGTCGTGAAGCTCGCGTTCGACGGCCTGTGCGACGAATTGACCATCTCGCAGCTTGAGACCGTGCTGGCCTGGGCGCTGAAACACGATCTTCCGCGCGGAACGTTGGCAGAGCGCATCGAGTCCGAGGGTGGGCTTGGCTCAATCTTGAGCGGACAAGCCGCCGCGGCCTGAATTTCCAGAACCGAAAGAGGGGCGGTTAGCGCGGAAGCGCTGGCCGCCCTTTTTTTTGAGCGGCGTTAGGACTGATCTTTGAGCGGTGCGGAATTGCCGCTCTTGCCCTCGCCCAGGCGAAGGCCTTCGACGACCGCTTCGACCGCGCACTTGCGCGACAGTTCGGCGAGCGTCTTCGTATCGGCGCTGCCTTCCTTCGAGGCCAGGCGATGCGTCCGGTTCGCAATGTCGCGAAGCTCGGAGATCGTCGATTCCGTAAGCTGCTTCGTATCCTGAAGAAGCCGGTCGAGGACCGGTTCCGACAGCGGCGTCGCAAACTCGAGGCCCGCGAATTCCTGGCAGCGCCACACGACGCGGCAATATTGGGTCTCGAGGCCGGCGATGCTCAACCACAGCCAGCTCTCGACCGATGCGCCCGATCCCGCTTCGATGCGGCAGCCGTGCGTGGAGATGTCGATGACGCGCGCGGTGACCCGCCCTCGGCCGGCTTCGCGCATGGTCGCGTTGAGGCGCAGCGCCGCACGCTCCGCGCGCCGTCGATCGGCCTCTACGAAGGGCTGAATTGCAATTTCACTCATGTTGAGCGCCATTTCACCTCCCCCTCATGCAGCAGGAGAGTGAACAAATGGTTCTGGAAGGTTAACGGCCAGCCGCCCAATCGTTTTACGAGAGCGGTTAACGAAAGAAGCGGCCCGGACCGGGTTTGGGATCGATCCAGACCGCTTCATCCTTGTGACAAGCAAGGGTGAGATCCGCCTGAACGTCCTTGCCGAGCCGCGCGGGCGATTCTCAAGGCCGAGTAAATGGCAATTTAACAGCAATGTCCAGCAGGTGAGGGCGGGCAAAGCGGGTGCGACTGGATGGGGTCCGCAGCGCTGCGTCGCTCGTAGCGCGGCGAACCCCGGTCCACGGCCAGGCATGCAAAACGACCGTTGACCTGAAGCAATCGTAGCCAAGCCGTTCGAAATACGAAGCTAACTTATGTTAAGTTTGGACGATCGCCGTTCGATTTTCACGAAACGGAGTTCAGCCGTTGCGCAGGCGCCCGACCAGGATATCGAACACAGCCGGATAGATGGGCCGGACGAACTCGATGCCCACGTCGGATCCCTTGACCCAGCAGATGCTGGCCTCGATCGCGTCCAGGCCCTCGAACTTCACCCATACGGTCTCGTCGAGACTCGGCCGCTCGACGAACTCTAGCTTGCAGCCTTCGCGCGAAACGTCGTGGACATTGACGAGATAATTGCTCTGCCCGCTGCGGCGGAGCTGGACCTCGGCCCTAAGCGGGACGCGCGCGCTCTTTCTCTCGCGCGAGCCCTCCGATCCCGAACCGCCCGGAATTGCCTTGTCCATGCGCATCGACCCTCGTGAGACGTCTTCTTACAAGTTACGTACGCGTAACATATGTCAAATCTTCGCGCGAAACGGAGTGAAATCCGTGCCCTCGTCGAAGACATCGACGCCTTCCCGCCGCTTCAGGAAACCGACCGCCGCATAAGTCACGGGCGTCAGCAGCACTTCCCACCCGACCTTCAGCGCCCACTGCGTCAGCAGCACCTTGATCACCAGGTCGTTCGTCCAGCCAGCCGCGCCCCAGAAGGCGAGCGGATAGAAGATCAGGCTGTCGATGCCCTGGCCGACGACCGTGCTTCCGATCGTGCGCGTCCACAGATGCTTGCCCTCAGTCCAGATCTTCATCTTCGCAAGAACGAGGCTGTTCACGAACTCGCCCGCCCAGAAGGCAAGAATCGATGCGAAGACGATGCGCGGCACCTGGCCGAACACCTGCTCGTAAGCCTGCTGCCCGGTCCAGTCCGGCGCGGGCGGTAGTGCGACGACGACGGTTGCCATGAACGCCATGAACAGCAGCGCCGTCGTTCCGGCCCAGATGCAGCGCCGCGCCCGCGCATATCCGTACACTTCGGTCAGAACGTCGCCGATCACATAGGACAGAGGGAAGAAGAGGATGCCCGCGCCGAAAGGCCAGTCGCCGATCAGCGGCAGGTCGACGACGGCGACCTTCCCGGCGCCAAGCACGTTCGACAGCAGGAGAATGGTGACGAATGCCACCATGACGAAGTCGAAATAGCGCAGGCGACGCCCGGACAGCGCCTCCGCATCGACCTTCAGCGGATGATGTTCGCGATCCCCCACGGCGCATCTGTAGAGCGCGTTGACGCTTGCGGAGGCAAGACCTAATTCGGAGCCGGCCCGAGCGGGTATGATGTAGTGGTAGCCTGTCAGCTTCCCATGCTGATCGTGCGGGTTCGATTCCCGCTACCCGCTCCAGGCCAACATTTGTTTCGGTCCCCGTGGCGTTCGGACCCTTGAGGGGGATCTGCTATGGGCTTGCTTCACGTTTCGCTTGCGGCGCTGCTCGCATTCGCCGGGCAGGACGCCCAGGAACCAGAGCAGGAAGCGCCGGAATTGGCGGAAGCCGAATCCACCAGCGGGCGCCTCGCCGTGGCAGGCGCAGATCTTCAGCAATTTCGCCAACTGGACCGAAGAGGAACTCGCGCAGCGCGACGCATGGGACCTTGGCGCATCGCTGCGGCGGTACGTTCATCGCCGAGGGCTGGGTGCTGACGGCTGCGCACTGCATCAGTCAGGAGAAGGTCGACAAGGGCTACCGAGTGCGGCTCGGCGCCGATTATCTCGACAATGACGAGGGCGTCACATTCCGCATCGACCGGATGGTCCGTCATGCCGACTGGAATAAGGCAGCGCACGCCTACGATATCGCGCTCGTCCATTACGTCGCCGACGCGGAGACGAGAGTTCTCGAACGCGGGTCCGATCGCAGCCATTCCACTATACGAGGGACCGCCGCTGGAGGCCGGGCAACTGGTCTATGCCACGGGCTGGGGCCAACTCGAAGAGGGCAAGGACAAGGGCTTTTCGTCGGAGCTGACGGCGGCCGAGTTGACCACCGTCGATTGCGCCGACTACCCGCAGTACGAAGGAAAAGTGGCTGAATATCAGCTTTGCGCCGGGCCGCGGGAGCCCGGTGACACGGTGGATACCTGTACCGGCGACAGCGGCGGACCGCTCGTGCTCGAAGGGGATGAGCCGGCACTCGTCGGCGTCGTAAACTGGGGTATCGGCTGCTTCCGTGAAAATAGCGCCGGCATCTACCTGCGCATCGACCGCGAGAATTTCCGGGACTGGATCGACCGTGCGATGGCGGCCGACCCGTCCGTCAACGAGCTCCGCTAGCGATCGTCGCCACTGCCGCGGTCGTCGCCGCTGCCCCGGTCGTCACCGCTGCCCCGGTCGTCACCGCTTCCGCGATCGTCGCCGCTGCCGCGGTCTTCGTCTTCATCCTCAGGGGGAAGTGCATCGTAGGTCAGCATGGTCGCTCTCCTCGTGGGTTGTCGAAGGTCTCACGAATCCCGCTCTTGCGATAGGTCCATTCAAGCAAAGCCCAAGTCTTTGATGAAGCGCAGGAATCTCGGATCTTTCGCGATCGGGTCGAGCAAAGGATCGGTCGCGACATAGCTCAGACCGGAGTCGCCGATCTCTCGCGCCCGCTGGAGCCGCGCCAGCGCCTCGTCGGTCCGCCCCCATTGCGCCAGCACCTCCGCCTGCTGGTACATAGCCGCGTCGCCGATATCGCGGACGAGCGTGTCGAAGGCTTTCTGTGCAGCGGGTCTGTTCCCGGCGCGATGCTCGAGAACGGCAAGCCCGCGCAGGCGGAACATCGCCGCCGGCTCTTCGGCATACGCCGCCCGCGCTTCCTCCATCCTGCCGGTCTGCATCAAGGCGTCCCCCATGAACGCCCGGGCGATCGAAATCCGCGGGTTAAGCTGCAGCGCGCGTCGGTACCGCGCAATGGCGTCGGTATAATTGCGCGAGGCATAAGCGACCGTGCCTGCTGCCCGATGCGTGCGCGGGTTCAGGGGGTCGAGAGCCAGCGCTCGGTCGATCGCGTCGCGGGCGACCGGATAGCGTCGGGCGCGCACGGCGTAGAGCGCATAAAGCAGCACCACGTCGGCATTGCCGCGGCCAAGCTCATACGCCTTTTCATAGGACGGTTCCGCCCCGCGAAGGTCCAGGAATCCAGCGAACTTCGCGTAGCCGAGCGCCAGGTGACCCTCCGCCAGTCCGGGAGCGATCGCGATGGCCCGCTCGGCATGCTCGACGGCCGAAGAATAGAGCGTTTTCAAATCGCTGGCCTGCGCACTTTGCGACGCGATGGAAGCCAGCGCGCGCGATAGGCCCGCATGGGCGAGCGCGAATTCCGGATCGGTTGCGACCGCTACTTCGAGATTGGCGCGCGCCTCGCGGTCGGTCGCATCATCCCGGGCAAGGTTATAGAGCGCCTTGCCGCGCAGATAGGCTTCGTACGCCTTCGCGTTGCGCGTGCCGCCAAGGGCAGGGGCGTCGGTCGCCATTTGCACGGAAAGCGCTCGCGACACGTTGAGCGCGATGTCGCTCTGAAACGAGAAGATGTCGTCCAGCTTGCGCTCGGTCCGTTCCGACCATTCCGAGAAACCGGTCCTGCCGTTCGTCAGGTTGGTCGCGACCCGGACGCGGTCTCCGATCCTCTGGACCGAGCCGTCGAGGAGATACGATACCCCCAGGCGGCTGGAGATCGACCGGGCATCGTCCTGATTGTCCCGCTCGGTGTCGGACGAGACCCCGGCAAGCACGAGCAGCCCGGTATTCCTCGCCAGGGCCGCGCGGATTTCCTCGGTCAGCCCGTCGGACAGGAACGCCTGGCTGGCATCGCCGCTGAGGTTCTTGAACGGCAGCACCGCCACGCTTCGCTCGGGCGCGCCGGAGCCGCCGACCAGCCCCGTCCGCCAGGCGACGAGTCCTCCCGCCGCCGCGGCCGTCGCCGCTCCGCCAATCAGGAGTGCCTTGCGCCGGTCCACGGCCGGGGCGGCTTTGCGATGGGGGATGACCTTGTGACCGGCGGCAGTGGCGATCGCTCGCCGGATCGCCTCGAACTGCGGAGAGTCCGTGCGCCCGTGCCAGCGGGTCATGTCGATCATCTGATACTGGCGAAAGCCCATTGGCGGGCGGCAATTGTCGAGCGAGATCGGGACCAGCCGTTGCCGGTCGCGGGCATGCGACGCCTCGTCGCGCACCCAGTCGGATTCGATCGAGTTCTTGGACCAGAGCACGATGATCGCGTCGGCCGCGTCGAGCGCCTCGTCGATGGAGCTTGCGAACCGCGAGCCACCTTCGATCAGAGCGTCCCACCAGACGGTGTATCCGGCTTCTTCGAGCGCGGCGGCGATACGCTGCGCGCGCGCCTTGTCGGCGTGCGCATAGCTCAGGAAGATCGTCGGCCGCCGCTCTTCATTCGACATGGTCGAATTTTCCCCCGCCGCGAGCTTAGCCCGTCATGGCAGACACGGGAATAGCGTCGCTAAATGCCGCCCGGAAACGGCTCGAAGCCGGCCTCTTCGAGCCTCCGCTGAAGATCCATCGCCGTCTGCGTCGCCAGGTCGCCGTCCTCGGATCGCATGACGAAGTTCGCGCCGTATCGGCCGTCCTTGGAGAAGGGATAGCTGCCGATCGCCACCCCCGAATGGGCCGCCTCCGTCTCGCGCAGAAGGTCGGCGACCTCGCTCTCTGCCGCGTAGGCGCCGACCGTGACCGACACCATCGGACGGCCGCCTTCCAGCTTGCCGTCCAGCGCCTCGAGCATGTTCGCGGCAATGCTGGGTACGCCGGCGAGGATGTAGACGTTCTCCATCTTCACGCCGGGTGCGCCCGACAACGGGTTGGGAATCAGCTCGGCGCCGTCCGGCACCCGCGCCATGCGCATCCGGGCTTCGGTCACTCCGCCGCGCGTCTCGTAATAGGCTTCGAGGATCCGGCGAGCCTCGGGGTGGACGACGACCGGCACGCCGAATGCCGCAGCGATCGAATCCACGGTGATATCGTCGTGCGTCGGGCCGATCCCGCCGGTGGTCAGCAGATAGTCGTATGCTTCGCGCAGCACGTTCACCGCATCGGCGATCCGCTGAAGATCGTCGGGCACGACCCGAACCTCCGCCAGGCGAATGCCCTGCCGGTTCAGCCAGGTCGCGACCTGCGCGATGTTCTTGTCCTGCGTCCGGCCGGACAGGATTTCGTCCCCGATCACCAGGAGTGCGGCAGTCCAGATCCGTTCGTCAGCCATGGCGACCTCATACGCGCGAGGTAGGGGCAAGTTCAAAGGGGCTTTCGTGCCGTAGGGTGGGTGCAAAATTCGCCGCGTGCGCTTATGTGAGACGGATGACCGAATATATCACCGTCGATGCCGAAGACCGGGTCGAAGCCCGCAATGGCGTGATCAAGCTCCATGGGCCGGAAGGCTTCGAAGGCATGCGCAAGGCGGGCCGCCTCGCCGCCGAAATCCTCGACGCGCTGGTTCCCCACGTCGTTCCCGGCGTGACCACGGAAGAGCTGGACACGATCGTCCGCGAGCACATGCTCCGCGAAGGCGCGGTGCCGGCAACGCTCGGCTATCGCGGCTACACCAAGAGCTGCTGCACCTCGATCAATCACGTCGTCTGCCACGGCATTCCGGCCGACCGCGCGCTGAAGGACGGCGACATCGTCAACATCGACGTCACGCCGATCGTCGACGGCTGGCACGGCGACACCAGCCGCATGTACCTCGTCGGCGACGTTCCGCTGAAGGCGCGCAAGCTGGTCGACGTCACCTACGAATGCCTGATGATGGGGCTCGAGCAGGCGAAGCCGGGCAATCGCCTCGGCGACATCTCCGCCGCGATCCAGCGCCATGCGGAAGGCCGCCGTTACACGGTCGTCCGCGATTTCTGCGGCCATGGCGTCGGCCGGCTGTTTCACGACAGCCCGGAAGTCGTGCATGCCGGCCGTCCGGGTACAGGTCCGGAGCTCCGGCCCGGCATGTTCTTCACCGTGGAGCCGATGATCAACATCGGTCGGCCCGACGTGAAGATGCTCGACGACGGCTGGACGGCGGTCACGCGCGACCGTTCGCTCTCCGCCCAGTTCGAGCATTCGATCGGGATCACCGAGGATGGGCACGAGATCTTCACGAAAAGCCCCGCTGGCAGCGACCATCCGCCTTATCTTTAAGGCCAAGCGGAACTAATCATTAATTGACACTTTTGTCAGCTAATGGGACTTTCCTTCCCATGAGCACGAGCTTGCCCATGTTTCGATACTCAGTCGCCATCGACCCCTCCGACATCGACCACATGGGTCATGTCAACAACAGCGTGTACCTCAAGTGGGTGCAGGACGCGGTGATCGACTATTGGCAGAGCGTCGCGCCTCCGGAGGCGGTCGCGAAACACCTGTGGGTCGCGCTCAAGCACGAGATTTCCTACCGCAAGCCGACGTTCCTGCAGGACAGTGTCGTCGCCGAAGTGATCGCCGACAAGGTCGATGGCGCCCGCGCTTACTTCACCACCGTCGTCCGTCGCGGCCAGGACGTGCTCAGCGAAGTGAAAAGCTGCTGGTGCTGCCTCGACGCGGTGACCAAGCGACCGGCGCGGTTGGCGCGGGATGTGGCGAGTAGGTTTCTGCCGCCGTCTGCGTAGGGGAATCGCTTGGGTCTGCTTTCGACCCATTGAGACATTAGCTTCCTGCGTTAGGCTTCGGCTAGATGCGTGCCCTATGGCCAGTCGCGCGGCTGCTTTCGAAGCCGCTGCACATGACTATCGAGCGGCAGCGGACGGACTGCGCTAGCGTCGTCGCGGCTGCCAGATCACCGATTTTGAGATGGGGCGGTTCTTCTCAAGCGTAACGATGTCGGAAGAATCTGCGCTGGAACGGTAAGATCTCCGCTCGACGCGGGACGCAGAGCGTCGGCAGTTTGAGGCGGGATGGCGGTATCTAGGTCTTACTGGAGTGATCGGCTTCTGTTTCTCAAGAGGTTACACCTACGACGACGTCTCCGCCGGGGCGTCGATTCTGCGTCAGCGGACTTCGACATGAAGCGCGATGGAGCTTGGCCGGACAGTAGCGATCTAACGTCAGCTTTCCATCCAATCCAGCCATTAGCGTTTAAGCAGCGACCGCCTCACCCGCCGCATCCCACCGCGCCGTAAGCTCCTGCGCCGCTTCCACATCGGGCGGAAAGTCCACCTCGCCCCATTCGGCGCCGTTGATATCCAGCGTCCACACCTCGCCCGTCTGCGCGAGGTGATGGATCACGCGCAGATACCAGATGGTGGTCCCTCGCTGGTGCGCATGGCGCGCTCGATGGCGTCGCGGAATTGCTCGGCGCCGCCTGAGCGGAAGGCGAGGAGGCCGATCAACTCCGCATTCACGCCTTCGCTGATGCGCTTGCCGATGGCGCGCAGGCGACCGTCGTCCCCCGCGACCACCTTCATGTCGTCGTCGTCGTAGCCGTCCTTGCGGTCGATGGTGACGCAGATGCCCGGCCGGTCGTTGCCGACGACCTTGGCCATTAGAGCGCCCGACACCAGGGTATCGCCGTTCCACACCAGGCAATCGCCACTCAATTCCTCGCGCGCCATGTAGAGCGAGCCGGTATTGTCGGCGACCTTGTAGAAGGGGTTGAAGATCGTCCGCACCCTGGGCCCGCCGGTCCGCCTGGCGATCGCCTGGTTGACCAATTCGTCGTGGAAGCCGGTCACGACCACCACCTCGTGCACGCCATTCGCCTCAAGCGTGTCGAGCTGGCGGTCGAGCAGGGTCCGGCCGCTGAATTCGATCAGACACTTGGGCCGTTCGTCGACAAGGTGGCCAAGGCGCGAACCCTGGCCGGCGGAGAGGATGATGGCTTTCATGTCAGGCTTTCAGTCGACTTTCGCGCCCACTGCCTTTCAAATGCGGCCCTGATTGGGCATGGACGTACAGCAACTCCAACCCGAGGACGCGGTGAAGAAAATCGAGGCAGTCATCAAGCCGTTCAAGCTGGACGATGTGAAGGACGCGCTTCACGAGGTCGGCGTGTCCGGCATCACCGTCACGGAAGTGAAGGGCTTCGGACGCCAGAAAGGCCATACCGAGCTCTATCGCGGCGCCGAATATGTCATCGATTTCCTGCCCAAGGTGAAGATCGAGGTCGTCGTCGAGGACAGCCTGGTCGACAATGTCGTGGAGGCGATCGCCGAGTCCGCGCGCACCGGACGCATCGGCGACGGCAAGATCTTCGTGCTCGACGTGGACCAGGCGATCCGTATCCGCACTGGCGACCGCGGTGCAGACGCCGTCTGAACACTTTTGCCACAAGCTGCGGGATCGCTACAGAGCAGCGCAATGAGGGCCGATACGCAAGACAGGGAAATGCTCGCCTCGATGGCGCCGGAGGAATTGCGCAGCGCCATGCGCACCCTCGGCTATCGAACGCAGAGCGACCTCGCGAACGCCATCGGCGTATCGCGGTCGGCAGTCAGCCTGTGGCTGGAAGGAAAGGTCGGCGTGCCCCGGCCGGTGGCCATGCTTCTGAGAATGCTGATCGCAGCCCAGCGCCGCGTCTACTGACGCCTAATGGCGTCCGCCGCCTGCGGCCGGCATCGTCGCCTTCATCTCCGGTTTCCGCTGAAGCTCCCGATCGGAATCGTCGATCGCCTGCAGAAGGTCGGCGAAGCAGGGGGTCTCGTCGACCGGCCAAAGACGTGAAAAGCCCTGGCCCAGCACGTCCACGTCGCGCTGAGTCAGCAATCCCACGGCAATGATCCGATCCTTGGCCAAACTGCTCCATCCTAACCTATGTGAGGTTCAACGATGGATGGGGCGGGATGTGCCGACTATTTCGCCTGTGATTTGATTCGAATGTGTTCCGTGGCGGGAAAGCCACTCGGCATTGCTCAGGCCGCGGCGGCACTCAGGGAAGCGATGCGGCGGGCGCGGCACCACAATTCGGCGGGCGAGCCCTCCGCGTGCTGCTCGGCTTCGGCCAGCGCCTCAGCGTCGTTCGCGGCATGGAAGTCGATCGCATCGCGGAAGCGACCTCCGCGCATCAGATAGAGACGATAATACATTTGGCCCTCCCCGGCCCATAACAATGGAATCTGAGCACGGCATTCGAGGCGAAGCCAGAGCCTGCATCCCCCATTCTGATGAGACGAGCCTGCGGCAGGGCAGGCAACCTCATCAAGGCCTGAAAACTATGACCATCGGTCCTAGCGGCGCGTGCGAGTCCATGCGGTGCGCCGCCGGATCCCAGAGCGCGCTGACGGCGCCGTCGAAGAAGAGCGCGTTCTTCGCCTTGACGCTGTCGCGGTAAAAGCGGGCGAACTTTCCGAACGACACCGGATCGGCGCTGATCACGAAGACCGGCGTGCCATCTGGCGCAATGCCCACGCCATTGCGGAAGTGTTTGGACGTGCCGTCCCGATCGAAGGCGGGATGCAGCTTGCCGTCGATCACCAGCATCGGGCCTGACTGGGTAGCGAACATGATGTCCTTGGCGGGCGCGTAGTCGGCGCTTGTCACGACCTCTGCCTTGCCATCCTTCCGAACGAGAAAGACGCCGTTGGGCATGAGGTGGAAATTGCCGCCGCCCTTCCGGCGATTGATGGCCCGCAACTGCTTTCCGTCCTCGACGAGCAGGCCGATCGCTCGTCCCTTCTCGTCGAACATGCCGGCGTTCATCGCAAAGGCGACGCGTTCGGAACGCTGCTTCAACGATGCCTGCAAGGCGGCGAAGGTGCGATGGGGGCCGCCCGGCCCGGACGTCCGGATCTCCACCTTGCCGCGTTCGAGCTCACAGACGGTGAAGCGGCTGCCCTCGAACAGCCGGGTCGCGCACGCCGATGCAGCCTCTTCGCTCGCCGCACCCGATCGGGAGCAAGCGGACAGGAACAACAGGCTGACGAGCAATGACCGCACCATCCGACGCTAACGCGTCAGGCAGCAGTGTCGATGCCGATGTCGCTGAGCTTGCGGTAGAGCGTGGAGCGGCCGATGCCGAGGCGGCGGGCGACTTCGGTCATGCGGCCGCGATAGTGGCCGATCGCCAGGCGAATGATGTCCGCCTCGATTTCCTCGAGCGTGCGCAGGTGGCCGTCGTTGGTGAACAGGGTGACGCCGGTTGCGCCGCTCATTGCGGCGTCGGTGGCCTGCACGCCCGATGTTCGGGGCGAAGTCGCTCCTGCGACCGGTGAACCGGGATTGCGTCGCGATGTGCGGGAAGTCTTCGGCGGTCAGGCCGTCGCGCTCGCAATGCAGGCCGGCGCGGAACAGCACGCTGGCAAGCTGACGAACGTTGCCGGGCCAGCCGTAGCGCATGAGCACCGCCAGCGCGTCATTGCCGATCGACAAAGGCGGGATCAGCTCCTGCTCCGCAAACCGCTGCAGCAGGTGACGGGCCAAGGCTGGAATGTCGCCGCTCCGATCGCGCAGCGGGGCAAGTGCACCACGGTGACGCAGACCCGCTCGCCGAGCATCTGGTTGAAGCTGTCGGGAAGCGGCGTGCTCGATGTCGCGATCACGCGGACGTCGATCGAAGAGCTGCCGTTGCATCCGACCGGACGGACTTCGCCGGTCGCCAGGACGCGGTCGAGCGTCTCCTGCAGTCGAGCGTGGAAGGGCGGCGATCTCATCGAGAACGAGCGTGCCCATGTCCGCCTCGAGCATGCGGCCGCCTCGCTCCGCGAAGGCGCCCGGAAAGGCACCCTTCACATGGCCAAAGAGTTCGCTGTCCACGACATTTGCGGGTACGGCTTTGCAGTCGACGATCACCATCGGGCCCTTGGCGCGAAGGCTTGCGGAGTGGATCGCGCGAGCGATCGTTTCCTTGCCCGTTCCAGGCTCGCCGATGATCAGGATCGGCAGGCGATTGCGGGCGGCTTTGGCGGCGATGGCGAGCGCAGAGCGATATTCGGGCGTGGCGCCGACCAGCTGCTCGAGCGACAGCGAAGGGGTCAGCTTCTCGGAAACCGGGATCAGCTCGCCAACGGGTTTGCGGCGGTCGGCATTGGCGGCGAGCGCCTCGACCAGGCGTTCGGCCGCGACCGGACGCGACAGGAAATCGGTTGCGCCGGCGCGCATTGCGTTGACGGCTTCGGTGACGGACTCGCTTTTGGCGGCGACGATGACCGGGAGATTGGAGCGCTTGGAGCGTAGCGCGGCGATGGTCGCCGGTCCGGTCTCGTCATCCCAGCTGGCCAGCAGGGCCGCCTGGACTTCGCGTCCATGTGGGCCCTGGAGCAGTCCGAGCGCAGTCTCGATGCAGTCCGCGCCGAGCGTGATCCAGCCCGCACGCGTCGCGACTGCGGAGACGAGCCTCCGTTCAGCCGGGTCTGCTTCGACCAGCAGCAGTGATCTGGTTTCTTCGTCGCGCATTTCCGCTCCTTCGGGATTCCGTAGACCAGAAGGAGTAAATGCCGTCTTAAGACTTCAGGGGTTGGGGGTGGCGAACGCCCTTGTTATGGAACGCCTCAACGCATTGCATCCAAGGGGTAGGAAATGGCGCACGAAGAGCCGCTGCTGAACAATCCGCCAACGCAGGAGGTTGCTCACCACGTCCGCGACTACGAAGGCTTCGTCCGGCTGTTCAAATGGGGGGCGATCATCTGCTTCATCCTTGCGATGATCGTCATCCTGATCATCAGCTAGGATGAAGATCGCCGTCGTCCGCGAGACCGCGCCGGAGAGACTCGCGTCGCCGCCTCGCCCGAGACCGTGAAGAAGTTCATCGGGCTCGGCGCGGAAGTCGCCGTCGAAACGGGCGCGGGGACAGCCGCATCGATCGCCGACGCGGACTTCGAGGCGGCGGGCGCACGTCGGGCCCGCGCGAGAAGCTGCTCGGGGACGCGGACATCATTCTTTGCGTCAGCGGCCGGACGCCGGCTCGCTGAAAGGCGCGAAGTCCGGCGCGTTGCTGGTCGGCGCGCTCGATCCGCTCCGGCGGGGCGACGCCATCCACGGCATACGCTGCCGCCGGCCTCGAAGCCCTCGCGATGGAATGGATGCCGCGCATCACCCGCGCTCAGTCGATGGACATTCTTTCCTCCCAGTCGAACCTCGCCGGCTACAAGGCGGTGATCGACGGGGCCGCGTCTACGGGCGCGCCTTCCCGATGATGATGACCGCCGCCGGCACGATCAGCGCCGCGCGCGTGTTCGTCATGGGCGTGGGCGTCGCCGGGCTCCAGGCCATCGCGACCGCCCGACGCCTCGGCGCACAGGTCAGCGCGACCGACGTCCGCTCGGCGACCAAGGAGCAGATCCAGTCGCTCGGGGCCAAGCCGATCTTCGTCGAAAATGTCGCCGGCATCGAGGGCGAGGGCAAAGGCGGCTACGCGACGGAAATGTCGGAGGAATATCAGAAGGCCCAGGCCGAGCTGGTGTCCGGCCACATCGCCAAGCAGGACATCGTCGTCACCACCGCTTTGATCCCGGGCCGGCCGGCGCCGCGTCTCATCAGCGACGCCCAGCTCGCGTCGATGCGGCCGGGCAGCGTGGTCGTCGACCTCGCCGCTGATGCGGGCGGAAACGTCGAAGGCTGCGTTCCGGGCGAGAATGTCGTGAAGCACGGCGTCACGATCATCGGCGCAACCAACCTGGCACGCAGCCTCGCCGCGGACTCGTCGGCGCTCTTCGCGCGCAACCTGTTCAACTTCCTCTCCGCCTTCTGGGACGAGGAACAGGGCAAGCTCGTCCTTCCCGACGACGACGAGATCGTGAAGGCCATCCGCCTGACGCAAGGCGGAAAGGTCGTCAGCGAAAGGCTCGCGAGCAGCTAGATTGTCTTCGGCCGACATCATCATTGTCGGCGGCGGCATCGCGGGCCTCTCCGCAGCCGCTGCGCTTGCCAAGCACGCCAAAGTTATCGTCCTCGAAGCCGAAAAGGCCGTCGGCTACCACTCCTCGGGCCGCAGCGCGACGATGCTGCACTACGCACTCGGCGATCCCCAAGTCCGCGCGCTGACCCTTGCAAGCCGGCCGCTGTTCGACAATCCGCCGCCGGAATTCACCGACGTCCCTCTCGGCCATCGGATGCCGGTGCTGATCCACGGGCGCGAAAACGAAGTGGCCGCCCTCGACGCGCTGGACGACGCGATCGCTCCGTTCTCGACCCTGGAGCGGGTGGGGGAAGACGGCATCCGCGGCCTCTGTCCCGTGATCCGAACCGGCGAGGGAGGCGCGGTCGCCGGGCTTGTCGACCGCAACGGCATCCGCCTCGATCCGCATGCCTTGATGCAGGCGCACGTCCGGGTGCTGAAACTCCACGGCGGCGAGGTCGTCGCAAACGCCCGTGTCACGGGAATGGACCGCTCAGCCGAGCGATGGACGGTCTCGACCGATCGAGGCGAGACGTTCTCAGCGGGTATCCTCATCAATGCCGCCGGAGCCTGGGCCGACACGGTCGCCTCGATGGCAGGTCTCGACCCGATCGGCCTGAGGCCACTCCGCCGAACGATCATCACCTTCGACGGACCGCCCGGCATCGACGTAACCGCCTGGCCTTTCGCCAAGACCGTCGGCGACGACCTTTACTTCGCGCCGAAGTCCGGTCGGCTGTTCGCCTCACCCATGGACGAGGGGCAGACCGATCCATGCGACGCCCAGCCAGACGAGTATGACGTCGCGCTAGCGGCCCATCGCGTCGAGGAGCGCACGACGATGAAAGTGCAACGCATCCACAGCCGCTGGGCTGGCCTCCGCACCTTCGCTCCCGACCGGCACATCGTCGCCGGCTTCGATCCGCGCGCGGAAGGCTTCTTCTGGCTTGCAGGGCAGGGCGGTTTCGGCCTGCAGACTTCACCGATCATGGCGGAGATCGTCGAAAGCCTCGTCGCCGGCTCGCCCTGGCCGATCGAGGCCGTTGCGGCGGAAGACCTAAGCCCCACCCGCTTCCTCGGGTAGGCGGCACACGTCGACCCAGCGGTCGCCGACGAGCTCGAACAATCGATCCGTCGTCACTTTGACCGACGAGTTGAGCGACCCAGCCGCCGGATAAACGACGTCGAACGCCTTCAGAGACTCGTCGAGATAAATCGGCAAGCCCGTCGCCAGTCCGAAGGGGCAGACGCCGCCGACCGGGTGACCCGTCACCGCGAACGCCTCGTCCGCGCCGAGCATTCGCGGCCGGTTGCCGAACGCCGCCTTGGTCTTCGCATTGTCGAGCCGCGCATCGCCGCGCGTGACCAGCAGGAAGACCTCGCCGCCGACACGCACGGCGAGGCTCTTGGCAATCCGCCCCGGCTCCACGCCAAGCGCCTTCGCGGCCGTCTCGACCGTGGCCGTGGTTTCGTGCGTATCGATCAGCTGCAGATCAGGCGCATTTGCTGCGAGCCAGGCGCGGGCGGATTCGAGGCTCATTCGCCGATCAGGTGCAAGGCGATTTCGCGGCGGGACGGCTCGCGGCGATGCTCGAATAGATAGATGCCCTGCCACGTCCCGAGCGCCATGCGCTTGTTCTGGATCGGCACCGACAATTGCGTCGCCGTCAACGCCGCCCGGATATGCGCGGGCATGTCGTCGGGCCCTTCGTCATTATGAGTGTAGAGTGACAAATCCTCGGGCGCGATGCGGGCGAACCAGGTCTCCAGATCGCGTCGCGCGGCGTCGGCCGCATTCTCCTGGATGAGCAAAGACGCGGACGTGTGGCGGCAGAAGAGGGTCAGCAGGCCGGTCTCGATATCCTGCTCGTCGAGCCAGGCGGAGATGTTCGACGTGACCTCGAACAGGCCCTGTCGACGAGCCGTCACGGCAATGGTGGAGGAGCACTGACGAAGCACCCGAGCGCTTTAGTTGTGCGATTTTCGCAATTCCAGCGAATCACATGGTTAAGGTGATTCGGGCGAACTGCACTGCAATCGTCCGACTCGAATGGGGAGGCCTCGCGCGTCCAACCGAAGCGCTGGGACGCCCTTGCAAACGACGAAACGCGGACGAACGAAAGCGTCCGATATTTCACGGACGCTTTGCTAAACCGTTCAAACGGAACTGAAAAACGGCCGTTTCGAGAACGGCCGTTTGGACTCAGCCCTGGCTGCCCGCGTTGCCCCAACCGGAACCGAGGAGCCAGCTCCAAAAGCCTTTGCTCTGTGCCTGCTTCTTCATTTCTAACCCCTGTCCATTCACACTGCGATTCGGCAGCTACAAGGATGTTAACCCTAACAAACTTGGTTAGCAAGAAGTTAACCTTTCTTAACATTTGCTCGTTACTTGGCGAAACGGTGCCGCCGCTTGAGGTTGGTTCTCGGGGAGTGCGCGCGACGCAGAGCAGCCGTCGGCGGACCCTATGGTCAGCCAATCGGCCGCAGCTAACTAGATGGTGAAGTCAGGCGACGCTGGTGCGGCGTTCGCTGGAAACTCGCTTGGCGAGACTTTCGATGCTCATCGGCCTGCCAATGACGTAGCCTTGGGCCACGTCGCATCCCATGTCGATCAGCGCATCGAGAACATTCTGGTTCTCGACGCCCTCCGCGACGACCTTCCGCCCCAAGGAGTGGGCCAGGGCGATGGTCGACTGGACCATCACCAGGTCGCTTCGATTGTCGAGCATCGTCTTGACGAAGCTCTGGTCGATCTTGATCTCGCTCGCCGGAATTTCTTCAGATAGTCCAGCGTCGACAGGCCGGTGCCATAATCGTCGATGGCGATCGTCACGCCGAGGCCGCGGAGCGCCGCCAGCATGTCGAGGGCCGTTCCGCTGTTCGCGACCTCCGCCGTTTCCGTCAGCTCCAGCGTGAGCTGGCTAGCGTCCAGTCCGTGCCGTGCAAGCATGGCGCGAAGACGAAGGATGAGTCCCTTGTCGCTGAGCAGCCGGGCGGAAAGATTGACTGCAACGGTGAAGCCAGGCTGCTTCCGGTTGATCGCAACTGCGCCGGCGATGGCCTGCTCGAGCACGAAATCGGTCAGCTTTCCAATGCGGTCGTGCTGCTCGGCTGCTGCGATGAACTCCGTGGCCGCGATCGGGCCTTTCTCGGGGTGCGTCCACCGGGCCAAGGCCTCGGCGCCAATGATCCGGCGCTGCTTGAGATCGAACTTCGGCTGGTAGGCGACCCAGACCTCGCCCTTGTCGACGGCTTCGTCGAGCTGGCTCAGGATGGACAGCTTCCAGGAGGCGTCCTCGAGCACTTCCGGATCGTGATACTTCCACTTGAGGCCGGCATGCGCGGCTTCGTCGGCCGCGACGAGCGCGCTAGCGAACCGGTTGGTCAGGGACCGGCCACTGCCGATCTCCACCCCGAAGCTGATCGCCAGGTCGATGGTCTGGCCGCCGACGCGCGCAGGGTTGCGGAACAGAGCGTAGAGCGCTTCGACGTGATTGCCGAACGGCAGTTCGGGGTCCTCGAACCAGGCGAAGATTCCGGCGTCGCCTTCGTAAAGAGTCCGGTCCGGCGCGCCGACCCGGAGGCGCGAAACGATCTGCTCGACCAGCTGCCGCTCCTGTTCCGGCGGCAAGGCGGAGGCAATTTCCGAATAGTTCAGAATACGGGCTGCGATGAGGGCCTTGTCGCGGCCGGCCTTGTTTGCCCGCAGCGCGCTGAGGTTCGGCAAGTCCGGATACCGTGTTGACCAGTCCGCGCTGCTTCCACCGGCGCCAGCCCAGGTTCACGCCAATCACGATCACGGCGAACAGAGCCGGCACTATGTCGATGAAGATCAGGTTCGCTTCCAGACCGATCGGACCGACCAGCAACACTGCCGCGGTTCCTGCCAGGACCAGGTTCGAATTGCGGGCCGACGCCGTTCTGATCGCCATCCAGCAGGCGGCGAGAGCAATGAGCAGACTCGCGAGCCAGCCGAGGGCGACGGGCTGGCCGCGCTTCAGCGTTTCGGCGCCGATGATGTGAACATAGGCTCCGGCCATCTTGCCCCGTCCAGGAATGAACCAATGGTCGCCGATTTCTTCCGACGCGGTGCCGACCACGATGTCCTTGCCCTTGACCATCTGCGGGTCGAACCGGCCGTTCAGGATGTCCGCGGCGGCGATCAACGGGATCGTCGCCGGGTCGATCGAATAGTCGAGCATGAACTGCCCGCCGGTCGCCGGGTCGGCATTCGCCAGTTTGGTGGCGAACGACGGGACGGTCTTTCCGGCGACCTTTCTGCCCATAATCGAGGCGCCAGATGGCGCTCTGGTAATTATAGGCAACGCCGATGACCGCGACTTCGGCGTTGCGGCTGAAAATGAGGGGCGGCAGCAGGTCGGACTGCTTGCGGTAATCCGTGATCCCGGAGCGCGTGCTGACCGGCAGCGTAACGTTTCCGGACGTGCTGATCGCGCTTGCCATTGCGGCGTCGTCGGCAGGATCGCTGCGGCCATTGATGATGATGTCGAGAAAGGTCCGCTTCGCTCCGGCTTCATGAAGCTTCTCGATTATCTCGCCATATTGCCGTCGCGGCCAGGGCCAGCGTCCGACCTCGCGCAGGGAGCGATCGTCGATCGCAACGAACACGATCTCGCCGCTGGCTTCGTGATTGCGAAGGCTGTTCCGCGCGACGCGCAGCATGTCCTCCGGGATTTCGCCGAACCCGATCAGGCCGAAGATGAGCGAGGCCACTGCCGTCCAGAGCAGCAGTTTCCAGCGCGGACCTTCCACCTTCTGAGACTTGCGCAAGCGCACCGAGCAGACTTCCTTCGATCTTGGTCCGACGGGTGTGCTGTAAAAAGGTTATCAAATCGGAAACCGTAATTCAGTTAACGGTAAAAACTGCCTCCGCTTTGGTACTGTCCTATCGCTGCCGAATTGTGCATGGTCACGACCGGATGACCTGCAACCGTGGCGCACCCGATCCCGCTTCCTTCGCCTCAAAGCCTTGCGCGCGTGCGCGGCTACGCGCGTAGAGGGGTGAACTTGGCGAACTTCGGACCGTGTGAGAGGCACTGAATGGACTTCATCTCAATTCTGTCGATCTTCGTGCTGGCCTGTTTCGTCGGCTATTACGTCGTCTGGTCGGTCACGCCGGCCCTCCACACGCCGTTGATGAGCGTGACCAATGCCATCTCCTCCGTGATCATCGTCGGCGCGCTGATCGCCGCCGCCTCCGCGGCCAGTCCCGCGTCGAAGTGGCTCGGGCTCGTCGCCGTCGGGCTCGCCAGCGTGAACATCTTCGGCGGTTTCGCGGTCACCGCGAGAATGCTCGCCATGTACAAGAAGAAGGAGCGGCCGTGATGCGTGAAGCGGTTCCTCCATTCGTCATCCTGACGAAAGTCAGGATCCATGAACACAGCGTTTGGCTGTGCAAGGCGTCATGTTCATGGATGCTGAATCAAGTTCAGCATGACGGGGGTACCTATGCCTGAAGCCGTGGCTCACACCCCCAGCTGGGTCCTTCTCGCCTATCTCGTCGCCGGCGTCTGCTTCATCCTAGCACTGAGGGGGCTGGCAAGTCCGGCGAGTAGCCGCAGAGGCAATCGCGCCGGAATGCTCGGCATGGCGATCGCGATCGTGACCACTCTTGTCAGTCATTATCCTAAGTTTTGCGCAGAGCCAGAGCCCGGCGGATGTCTTTGGTTTCTTCCAGACATGGGCCAGCTCGGGCTGATTTTCGGGGCCATCGTCATCGGTGGCGTCATCGGCCTCGTCACCGCCCGCAAGATCCAGATGACGGCCATGCCGCAGCTGGTCGCGGCCTTCCACAGCCTCGTCGGCATGGCGGCGGTGCTCGTCGGGGCGGCCGCTTTTCTCAATGCGCCTGCCTTCGGCATCGTAGACGCCACCGGCGCGATCTTCGGCGCCAGCCGGATCGAGATGATCCTCGGCGTCGCCATCGGCGCCATCACCTTCTCCGGTTCGGTGATCGCCTTCCTCAAGCTCAACGGAAACATGAGCGGCAAGCCGATCCTCCTGCCTGCGCGGCACTGGATCAACCTCGCCATCGTGCTGGCGATCGCCTTCTTCTCCTACGGCTTCTGGCACTCGCAGTCGGCGATGGATTTCTGGCTGGTGATGGCGCTCGCCTTCGCCATCGGCTTCCTGCTCATCGTCCCCATCGGCGGCGCGGACATGCCGGTCGTGATCTCGATGCTCAACAGCTATTCGGGCTGGGCCGCGGCGGCGATGGGCTTCACGCTGCACAACAGCGCGATGATCATCACCGGCGCGCTGGTCGGCAGCTCGGGCGCGATCCTCAGCTACATCATGTGCCGCGCCATGAACCGCAGCTTCATCTCGGTGATCGCCGGCGGCTTTGGCGGCGACGCCGTTGCGGGGGCCGGGGCGGAAGCGATCGACCGTCCATACAAGCGGGGCTCGGCCGAGGACGCGGCCTTCCTGATGAGCCAGGCCGACCAGGTCATCATCGTTCCCGGCTACGGCATGGCGGTCAGCCAGGCGCAGCACGCGCTTCGCGAGATGACCGACCTGCTCAAGGAGCATGGCGTCCGCGTGAAGTTCGCGATCCACCCGGTCGCCGGCCGCATGCCCGGCCACATGAACGTCCTGCTGGCCGAGGCCAACGTGCCCTACGACGAGGTGTTCGAGCTGGAGGACATCAACAGCGAGTTCGCCCAGACCGACGTCGCCTTCGTCATCGGCGCCAACGACGTCACCAACCCCGCCGCGAAGACGGACAAGAGCTCGCCCATCTACGGCATGCCCGTTCTCGACGTGGAAAAGGCGCGCACCGTGCTGTTCATCAAGCGATCGATGGGCGGCGTGGGCTATGCCGGCGTCGATAACGAGCTCTTCTATCGCGACAACACGATGATGCTGCTGGCCGACGCCAAGAAGATGGTCGAGGAAATCGTCAAGCACATCGGATGATGCTCGCACTGTGAACGGTTCGCCGCATCGCTGATTCAATTCGCGTAAAATCAGACGTTTACGTCTTGCCAACTTCCTCTCGTGCGAGAAAAGTTGGGCTCGGGAGCCGGTGTCGCGTCTGCTCCGTTCACGACAGTGTGAGAATGGGGAAGGGGCAGCGGTTGCGCAAGCTTGGGATCATTGGCGGGGCGACCTGGTCGTCGACCGCGCTTTATTACGAGCACATCAATCGCGGAGTGAGTCAGCGCCTGGGCGGTCTCCATAGCGCGAGGCTGCTGATCGAGAGCCTCGACTTCGATGATTATGCCGCCTTCCACCGCGCGAACGATCTCGCGGGCGGCAACGCGATGATCGTTGAGGCTGCGAAGCGCTTGAGGCGAAGCGGGCGCCGAGGGCTTGTTGCTGGCGTCCAACACGATGCACCGCGCGCACGCCGAAGTGACCCTCGCCACCGGCCTGCCGCTGATCGACATTCGCGAGGTCACCGCCGACCGCCTCGTCGACGATCGCCGCAGCCGTATCGCGCTGCTCGGGACGCGCTTCACGATGGTCGAGCCCTTCGCCCGCGAGCCTTATCAACGGCGCGACATCGTCGTCCACGAGATCTCCGACCACTGGCGGACCGAGGTCGACCGCATCATCTACGAGGAACTCGCCGCCGGCCGCGTCGTCCGCGACAGCCAGCGCAAGCTCAAGACGCTGATCACCGAACTGGCCAAGCAGAAGGTGCAGGCCATCGTCCTCGGCTGCACCGAGCTGGTGCTCGCCGTCGACGTCCGCGCCAACGTCCTCCCGGTCTACGACACCACCGCCATCCACGCCCGCGCCGCGGTCGAGTGGATGCTGAGCCGAAGAGGAACAGGCGAGGGCGGCGGCGTAGGCGGACGATCCTCGCAAAGTAGGAGATCGCAGCCTAAATCGGTGGGATGAACCGCACGCCGGCAGACCGTCCCGACCATCCTGGAGCGTCCGAGCGCTTCAACGAGGATCAGGCGACCTATGCCGTTCGCGGGTCGGACCAGCCGGACCTGGAGGTCGGCGTCGCCGCGATCCGCGAGGTGTTGAAGACCTTGCCCGTCCGGCCCGGCGTCTACCGGATGCAGGATGCGCGCGGCGACGTGCTCTACGTCGGCAAGGCGCGGGCGCTGCGGAACCGGGTCACGAATTACACGCAGGTCGCGCGGCTGCCGAAGCGGCTGCAGCGGATGGTGTCGCAGACGCGGTCGATGACGATCGTCACCACGCGGACGGAGGCGGAGGCGCTGCTGCTGGAAGCGCAGCTGATCAAGCGCTTTCGACCCGCCTACAACGTCCTCCTCCGCGACGATAAAAGCTTTCCTTTCATCCTCCTGCGGGAGGATCACGCCTTCCCGCGCGTGCAGAAGCATCGCGGTGCGCGGCGGACGAAGGGGCAGTATTTCGGGCCGTTCGCCAGCGCCGGTTCGGTGACACGGACGCTGAACGCGCTGCAGAAATTGTTCCTGCTTCGGAGCTGCTCGGACAGCTATTTCGAGAACCGTTCGCGGCCGTGCCTGCTGTACCAGATCAAGCGCTGCTCGGCGCCCTGCGTGGGGCGGATCAGCCAGGCCGACTATGACGAGCTGGTCGACGACGCGAAGAACTTCCTGTCGGGCAAGTCGACGGGCGTGCAGGCGCGCTTGTCCAAGCAGATGGCCGATGCGGCGGAGAAGCAGGACTATGAGCTTGCCGCGGTCTATCGCGACCGGCTGCGCGCGCTGACCTACATCCAGGGGTCCCAGACGGTACATGCCGAAGGGCTCGGCGATGCGGACATCTTTGCGCTCGCCTGCAAGGGCGGGACGGTGTCGATCCAAGGCTTCTTCATCCGCGGCGGACAGAATTGGGGGCATCGCGCCTTCTTCCCGGCGCACACCAACGACGTGCCCGAGGCGGAAGTGCTGACGAGCTTCCTCGTCCAGTTCTACGAGGATCTGCCGCCGCCCAAGCGCATCCTCGTCGACCGTGAGCTTGCCGGACACGCGAGCTTCTGGAAGAAGCCCTGTGCAGAGCGGGCGGAACGCGCGCGTGGCGATCGAGATGCCCAAGCGTGGCGACCGCAAGAAGCTGCTCGACCAGGCGCGGCGCAACGCGGAGGAGGCGCTCGACCGTCGCCTGGCCGAGACCGACGACGCAGGGCAAGGTGCTGCGCGAGCTGGCCGACACGTTCGAACTGGCCGAGGTGCCGAAGCGGATCGAGGTCTACGACAACAGCCACATCATGGGGACCAATGCGATCGGCGCGATGATCGTCGCCGGGCCCGAGGGCTTCCGCAAGAACAGCTATCGCAAGTTCAACATCAAGAATCCCGAGACCAATCCGGGCGACGACTTCGGGATGATGCGCGAGGTGCTCGAACGGCGCTTCGCCCGGCTGGAGAAGGACGATCCCGACCGGCAGAGCGGTGAATGGCCCGACCTCATCCTCATCGACGGCGGCAAGGGCCAGCTTTCCGCGGTCTGCGAAGTCATGGAGGATGCGGGCATCCACGACGTCCCGGTCGTCGGCGTCGCCAAGGGGCCGCATCACGGGCGCGAGGGGCGCGAAGTCTTCCACCTTCCCGGTGGTCGCGAGATCACGCTGCAGCCCAACAGCGCTTTGCTGTTCTACCTGCAGCGCCTGCGGGACGAAGCGCACCGCTTCGCCATCGGCACGCATCGCGCCAAGCGGGCGAAGAGCCTGACGACGTCGACGCTCGACGACGTTCCGGGCATTGGACCGAACCGCAAGCGAGCGCTGCTCATGCACTTCGGCACGGCGAGGGCGGTCAAGGGTGCGGCGCTCGACGATCTCGAGCGGGCGCCTGGCATCAGCAAGACGATGGCGCGCCAGCTCTATGACTATTTCCACCCAGCGGGCTGACGGTTGAACATCGAAACGCCCGCAATCGTCTGCGCGCTTGCGGATGCATGCCGAGCATGGCGCGGTGGTGCGGTTGATGACTCCGGACGACGGGCTGCAGGCAGCGTACGTGCGCGGCGCACGCGGTCGGCGGATGCGGCCGGTGCTCGTGCCGGGCAACCTGGTGCAGGCGCGGCTTCGTTCACGCACCGAGGAGCAACTCGCGCATGCCGAGATCGAGCTGATTCACAGCCGTGCACCTCTGCTGTCGGAGCCGCTTGCCGGCCGCGGCGATCGACTGGGCGACGGCGCTGACCGCCGCAACATTGCCGGAAGGTCAGCATTATCCGCGATCTGTACGATGGGCTGGACGCCTTGCTCGGGCTGATCGAGGCGGCGCCGTCGGCACTTGGCTGGGCGAGCCAGCTGGTGCGCTACGAACTTCTCCTGCTCGCGGAGCTTGGCTTCGGCCTCGACCTCGACAGCTGCGCGGTCAGCGGGACCAACGACAATCTCGTCGCCGTCAGCCCGCGTTCCGGACGGGCCGTCAGTGCGGCGGAGGCAGAGCCACATGCCGGCAAGCTGCTCACCTTGCCGCGTTTCGTTCGCGAAGGCGGCAGCGCGAGCTGGGATGAGATCCGCGACGGCCTTGAGCTGAGCGGGCATTTCCTTTCGCGCGACGTGCTCGCCGGCCGCTCCGCCGGCCTCGCTGAGGCACGCTCCCGGCTGACCGAACGCCTGTTTCGTGCGGGCGGCCTCATCTAAGCAATTGTTTGCGCAAGCGGACTGTCCTAGCTCTTGCATTGTGACCGGCCTCGACACGCTTGCGATGCTCTTCCCCAACGTCGCGACGACGCACGGCATCACTGTTCGCGTGGCGGTCAGCTATCTGGCTGAGCAGTCCGATCCTTCGATCAACCGCTGGTTCTGGTCGTACCACGTGCGGATTGAGAATGGCGGCGAGCGGTCGGTGCAGCTCCTGTCACGCAGCTGGAAGATCACCGACGGGCGCGGAGTGGTCCACGAGGTGCATGGCGAAGGAGTGGTCGGGGAAATGCCGCTGATCGCACCCGATGGGAGCTACGACTATGTCTCCGGTTGCCCGCTGGATACGCCGACAGGATCGATGAGCGGCAGCTACCGGATGGTCGACGAGGATGGCGGGACGTTCGACGTGGACATCCCGAAGTTCGGGCTGCTCGCGCCGGTCAACTCGACCTAGCGGCCGCGCTCCCCTGCGCCCGCCTGGACGGGCGCCATGTTGGTGCTCAGCGCAGTCCACCGGGAAGCGGCATTGCAGCTGCTCGTCAGTGAAAGCGGCTGGCCGGCCTGGAACGGCTGCGCATAGGGCCAGCATTCCTGCGCCCCGCCGGTCGTCAGGCAAAGCTGGCCGTTGGCCGCTGCCCATGATCCGGGGACGGTATTGCCGGCGGGGGTCTGGATGCGGGCGGCTCCGCCCGGATCGAAATAGACCGTGTTGGTGACGCCGTTGGTTTCGACCTGAACGGACTGTCCGGTAATCTCGGATCCGGGGACCCAATTCTGCGTAAGTCCTGCAGTGGGGGCGCCCAGAAGCATCGCTCCGACGATCGCCTTGGTGATTTCACGCTTGCCCATGACAGTCTCCCTACGACTTAAGCCTATTGAACGGCCATTTCGGCGCTGCTCACGGACGTTACGGGCTGATCGGCAGGTTGATCTCGCCGTCGCTTTCATCGTGCTTCAGAACGATGGCGGCCAAGGCGACAATCGCTGCGAGACCGACCAGAAGCGGCAGGGCGCCGATGCTGCTGCCGCCGGCCATTGCCATCGGCGCGACCGCGGCGGGAGGTGGCGGGGGTGCTGCTTCAGTCACTACCGGCGGCGGAGCGGCGTCCATCACCGGCAATACGCATCCGGCCTGGCCCGTTGCAGCTTGGGCGGCCATTGCCGCACCTGCCGCCGCAGCAGCCTGAGCGCCAGCGGCGCAAACGGCTGCGCGCGACTCGGACGTTCCGAAAACACTCAAGGCTACGAGGGGATCGACAGTGCGCGGAGCGGCGCTCGCGGCGTTGCCGGCGAGCATCGAGATCGCCACGAATGCCGTCGTATATGTTACGAAACGAACCGCGCGCGATCATGACCCTCTCCTCGGATCGACACCCGTCCGAACTGGCGTGTAGTTGCACCAGATACACGAGCCCCGGCGCTGTGGGCTTCTTCTCCAACCGAAATCACATGGCCACCTTGCTGCTGGCCGCCATTCCCTTTGCAGCCGCGCTGTTCGCGGCCGGGCATCCGCAGTTGCGGAGCCGAACAGTCGCAATTGCGATGGTGGCTTTGGGAGCCGGCGGACTATTGCTAATCGGAGTCGGCCTGGTCCTTAACGGCTCGCTGGCGGCGCTAGCCTTGGCGGCTCCGGTCACGGCATTCAGCGCGTTGCTGGTGCCCGCTGGGTGGCGATACCGGCGCTTGCTGATCCCGATCGCCGCTCTGGCCTTCGTCGCCGCTGTCGCGGTGCTTTCGACCAGCTGGATAGGATCGGCTGCCCCCGTAAACATCGAGACGGACTCGCTCTATTCGCGGGGTCAGATCTGGGCCCTGACGCTTCGCGCAGTCGCCGAAAATTTCCCACTGGGGACCGGCTTGGGCACCTTCACCGGCGTCTACGCCTTACACGAGAATCCTGCCGAAACGACCGTCGCCTGGGTCAACCATGTCCACAACGACTATCTGGAGCTGCTGCTGGAGACGGGCGTTCCGGGACTTCTGCTGCTGCTGGCGTTCCTGGCCTGGTTCGTCCTGCAGATCGTCAGGGTATGGCGATCGCCGTTCGCCAGCCTGTTCGGAAAGGCCGCGACCATCGCCGCGGCGGCAATGCTGGCGCACAGCATCGTCGATTATCCACTGCGGACGACCGCGCTCGCCGTTCTGTTCGGGGCCTGCCTGGGGATGATGGCGCAACCGCCGCGGGGAAGCCGCAGCGACGAGGCACGACACGTCAGGATTGGCTGACCCGGTCCTCGGTTTTCGGTGAGCCAGTGAACTCCGGCATGGTCGCCTCACCTTCCGCCGAGATTCCATGCCGCGAGAACACGGACACCAAGCTGGCGAGCAGGATCTTCGCGTCGAAGGCGAGGCTCCAATTGTCGACGTACCAGAGGTCGAGCGCGAACTTCTCTTCCCAGCGGATCGCATTTCGGCCGTTGATCTGGGCCCAGCCGGTGATGCCGGGCCGAACGTCATGACGCCGTGCCTGCTCAGGGCTGTAGAGGGGCAGATAGTGCATCAGCAGGGGCCGCGGGCCGACCAGGCTCATCTCGCCCTTCAGGACGTTCCAGAGTTCCGGAAGCTCGTCGACGCTGGAGGACCGTAGCCAGCGGCCGAACGCGGTCATTCGCTCGGCGTCGGGCCGGAGCTTGCCGCCCACGTCTCGCGCGTCGAGCATGGTTCGAAACTTGATCAGCGTGAACGGTCGGCCATCCAGCCCGGGCCGTTCCTGCTCTGAACAGGACCGGGCTTCCAAGTTTCGCCCTCACCAATAGCGCCACGACGGCGATGATCGGCGAGAGGATGATCGAGCCCGGCGGCCGGCGGCCACGACGTCCACCAGCCGCTTGATCGCGTGCTGCATGGGTTTGTCAGAGGCCGGCATGGCGAAGCATCTCTTCATTCACCTTGCGCACGTCGTATTTGTTCTCGGCGATGGTGCGCGATTCCGGACCCATTCGTGCGGCCAGACCAGGTTCGGACACGAAGCGGATCATCGCATCATATAGTGCATCGCCATCGCGTGGAGGGATAAGCAATCCGTTGCGGCCTTGCTCCACGGTTTCGCGGCACCCCGGCGCATCCGTGGTGATGATCGCGCGTCCCATGGCCATGGCCTCGAGCACGGATCGGGGCGTCCCCTCGCGATAGGACGGCAGCACGTAAACGGAGGCCTCTGCAAGGGCGGGGCGAACGTCGCTCGAACGCGCCTTTGTAGTCGATGCCGTGTCCGACGAGATCGTCGAGCTCGGCTGCGTCAGGGAATCTGGAGAGGGGTCGAGATAGCCGACAAGGGAGATCGAGACGTCCGGGTGATCTGCCTTCAGGCGCTTTGCCGCTGACAGCGAATTCCCGGATGCCTTTGTCCTTCAACAAGCGCGCAATCATCAGGAAGGATGGACGATCCGGCAACGGGGCGGGTGTGAAGTGATCGAGGTCGATGCCCGAACCGTTGACGATCTCCGTCCGGCGATCAGGCGGAATCATCCGCAGCTCGCGGAAGAGTGCTTCATCGTCGCGGTTCTGGAAGATCACGGCGTCCGATCTCGCCAGCGCCAGGCGGTAGAGCGGCACGGCGACCGCCCGGCTGATCAGGCGCTTGAGTTCGCGTCCGCCGGTGAAGGCATAGCCAACTCCTGTGATGAGCGAGACGATGCGCGGGACGCGTTCGGCTCTTCCGGCCAGTGCGCCCAGTACGACCGGCTTCACGGTGTAGCTGATCATCACATCCGGCCGGACGTCGCGAATGAGCGCGCGCACCTGCCGGAGCGACTGGAGCATGGCTGCAGGGTTCAGGCTGGCGTTGACGAGCTGAAGCTCTCGCGGCTCCGCGCCGAGCTGCCGAAGCTTTTCTGCAACCTCGTCGGAAATCGACGGAGCAGCGGCGATCACCTTGTGCCCGCGCTCCGCCATGGCAGCGATCAGCGCCCCCCGGAAATGGACGAGCGAGGGCGCGAAGGAGCCGAGGAGAAGGACTGTCTTGCCGCTCATCTGGAGATCAGGCTGGCGAGCGGCTCGGCCGATTGCAATGGCGGACGCTTATTCGCTCTCGGGGGCTTCACGGTGGGTCCAGAGCCGCCAGACGTACCCGATGACGAGCACCGCGATGATCGCATTGGATGCGGTGCCGACATATTGGTCGATCTCGCTGAAATTCTCGCGGAGCTTGTAACCGGCGCTGGCGAGCAGGGTCGTCCAGCCCGCGGTGCCGATGGTCGAGGCGATGAAGAATGTCTTGAACCGCATTTTCAGCAGGCCGGCCGGGACCGAAACCAGCGAGCGGACTGTCGGCAGCAGGCGCCCGAGGAAGACGAAGAAGACGCCGTTGCGGCGAAACCAGACCTGCGCCCGCTCGACCTCCGACCAGGTCATGGTGATCCAGCGGCCGTAGCGGCGGATGATCGGCTCCAGCCGTTGCACTCCCAGCGCCCGGGCGGCGAGGTACCAGACGATGTTGCCGAGCATTGCGCCGGAGGTGCCGCTGGCGACGACGAGCGCGAAGCTCATCTTGCCTTCTGCCGCGGCCATGCCGGCGACCGGCATGATCACTTCGGACGGGATCGGCGGGAAGACGGTCTCCAGAAACATCAGGAAGCCGACACCGAGATAGCCCGATTGCTCGATCAGGCGGATGACCCAGTCACTCATACTCTAACTGCTCCGACGCGCTTCCAGGCGGGCTTCGATGGCGTCCCATATGAGCCCAGGCGTATCGGTGCCGTTAAATTTGTCGATCGCGACAATTCCCGTAGGCGACGTGACGTTGATTTCGGTGAGCCACTTCCCGCCGATGACGTCGATGCCGACGAACAGCAGCCCGCGACGCTTCATCTCCGGGCCGAGCGCAGCGCAGATTTCCAGCTCCTGCGCCGTCAAATCGGTCTTCTGGCCCTTGCCGCCGACGGCGAGGTTGGACCGGATCTCACCTTCTCCCGGGACACGATTGACCGCGCCCGCGACTTCGCCGTCGACGAGCACGATCCGTTTGTCGCCATCGACGATCTCCGGAAGAAATCTCTGGATGACGTGCGGCTCGCGGTAGGTCCGGTTGAACAATTCGATGAGCGAGGCAAGGTTGCGGCCGTCCGGACCGATCCGGAACACCGAACCGCCGGCGAAACCGTGGAGCGGCTTCACGACGATGTCGCCGTGGGTCTTCAGGAACTCGCGAGCGGCACCTAGCGAACGCGTCACCATCGTCGGCGGCATGAAGCGCGCAAAGTCGAGCACCCAGACCTTTTCGGGCGAATTCCGGACCGTCGCCGGATCGTTCACGACCAAAGTTTCGTCCCGAATGCGCTCGAGCAGGTGCGTCGCGGTGATGTAGCCGAGGTCGAACGGCGGGTCCTGCCGCATCAGAACGACGTCGGTGTCGCGGCCGAGGTCGAGGATCGTGAACTCGCCCAGCTTGAAGTGGTCGCCGGCTACCGACTGGACACTGACCTCGTGCGCGCCGGCGTACAGCCGCCCGTCCTGCCAGGTCAGGGCGTCGGCGAGATAATGGTAGAGCTTGTGCCCGCGCGCCTGCGCCCCGAGCATGATTGCGAAGGTGGAATCGCCGGAGATGTTGATGTGCTCCAGCGGGTCCATCTGGACTGCGACGCGAACGGCCATTGGCTGCGCCTAAGCGAGCCTCAACTCTTTGTCACCCTTGCCAGATGTTGGGGGCGTGGCGCGGCAGTCTGCCGGGCACGATGAAGATCGCGTCGATGCGCAAGTCGTCGCCGGGCCTGAGGTAGCGCGGCGCGAGGCGCTCGGCAGCGACAACCACACGGCGCAGTCGCCATGCGTCGAGCGAAAGCGCCGCAGCCTCTTCGGACGCACGTGCCTTGACCTCGACGAAGGCAAGGGTGCGACGGCGGCGCGCAACGATGTCGACCTCGCCACCGGGCACGCGCGCCCGGCGGGCGACGATGCGCCAGCCATGGAGGCGCAGCCACCAACAGGCGAGCGTCTCGGCACCGCGGCCGCGCTTTTCCGCAGCTTCGCGATTCACTTTGAGCGTTCGAGCGCGCGGGCATAAGCCCGCTTCCTGGGGAGATCGAGCAGCGCCGCAACCTCGGCCGCCGCGCGCGACGGAGACAGTCGCTGGAGCGCCTCGTCGAGTGCTGCGTCGAGGTCGTCGTCACTGGCTTCCGGCCGGTCGGCGGGGGGACCGACAACGATCACGATTTCGCCTTTGGGAGGCTTGTCCGCATATCGCGCCGCGAGCTCGCTGAGCGACCCGGTGGCGGTCTCTTCGTGCAGCTTGCTGATCTCGCGAACAACGGCGGCCTCACGGTCGCCCAGTCCCGCTTGAAGGGCCGCGAGCGTATCGGAGAGGCGCGGGCCGCTCTCGTAAAAGGCAAGCGTCGCGCGGATCCCCGCCAGTTCGGCGATTGCATCGTCCCGCGCCTTGGCCTTCGCGGGAAGAAACCCGGCGAATAAGAAGCGGTCGGTCGGCAAGGCGGCAAGCGTCAGCGCAGCGATCACGGCGGAAGGACCGGGCACAGTATGAACCGAATGGCCAGCGGCTCGTGCCGCCCGCACCAGCTTGTAGCCGGGGTCCGAAATCAGCGGCGTCCCAGCATCGCTGATAAGCGCTATCGCCTCCTCGCCGAGGCGGGCAACAATTCGGTCGCGTTCCTCCTCGCTGCTATGATCGTGATAGGTCGCCATCCGGGTCTTCGCGCCGGCTTGGGCCAAGAGCTTGGCGCTCACCCTCTTGTCCTCGGCCAGAACGAGATCCACCCGGCAGAGCGTATCGGCTCCGCGCGGGCTGAGGTCGCCGAGATTCCCGATGGGCGTCGCCACGATGTACAGGCCAGGAGGAAGCCGTTGCGGGTCCATTGCAACCTCTGCATCGCATCGGACCGGCGGTGCAGCAAGTCGCCGATTGCTGTACGTTAACTCCATGGCGCTAAATGCTTTCCTAGGGCCAAAAAAGGAGTAACCTTGCTCCGTCGACGGCTCTGGGGAGAGAGTCATGATTGAAATGGTGATCGCCTCTGCGATTTATGCGGCTGCCTTCCAGAGTGCCGCGGCTGACGGCGCTCGAACTGCGCTCAGGACCTGTATCAAGCAAGCGACAACCGAGGCCAAAACGCAGAAGGTGGCGACCGATGCGATCGCGGCCTTCATCCGGCAAAAATGCACGGCGCAGGAAACGACCTTTAAGTCGGCCGTCTGGGCATTCGATGCCAAGAACAAAGTGCCGAAGAAGCAATCCGAGAAGGACTCGGAGTACCAGATTGAAGACTTCGTGACGTCCGCCGCCGACCGTTACGCGGCGGAGACGACGCCGCAATAGGCCTCAGGCGGCGGCGATTTCGACAAGTACGCGGTCGAGCAGGAGCCGTCCGGATGGGGTTGTGCGGACCCGGTCGCCGTCGCGTTCCAAATGGCCGCTGGCAACGAGCCGAGTTACCGAGGCGTCGTCAACGACTGCCTTGCCGAATCTCGCTGACAAGGCCTTCGGATCGATTCCTTCGGTGAGCCGCAGGCCCATGACGAGCGCTTCGTCCGCCGCTTCCGCCAGGCTAAGCGTCTCTTCCTCGACCATGCCGTGGCCGTTGCGCCGGACGCCCGACAGGAAGTTCTCCGGCTTGCGATGCCGCACCGTGCGCGCGCCCAGCCGCCGCCCGTGGGCGCCGGGTCCAATTCCCGCATAGTCGCCGTATCGCCAATAGGTGAGGTTGTGCCGGCTTTCCTGGCCAACACGGGCATGATTGCTGATCTCGTACGCCGGGATGCCTGCCGTTGCCGTCCGCTCGGCGGTCAACCCGAAGAGGTCGGCAGCTTGGTCGCTGTCGAGCGGCTCGAACTCGTGCTTCGCGACCATCGAGGCAAAGCGCGTGCCGGGCTCGATCGTCAACTGGTAGAGCGAGAGGTGCGACGTGCCCTTGGCGATGGCCTTGTCGAGCATTGTCGACCAATCGGATTCCGTGTCTCCCGGCAAGGCATAGATCAGGTCGAAGCTGACCCGCCGGAAATGCTGTTGGGCGACTTCGAGCGCCTGTTCGCCCTCGTGGGCGGAGTGCGCGCGGCCGAGGAAAGCGAGACTTCTGGTCATCGAAGCTCTGCAGGCCAAGCGAAAGGCGATTGACGCCGGCGATGGAGAGATCGGCGAAACGCGCGGCCTCGACCGAATTGGGGTTGGCTTCAAGGGTGATCTCGATGTCTGCCGCTGCGTTCCAATGCTGTCGGGCCGCGCCAATGACGGCCGCGACGGTCGTCGGCTCCATCAGCGATGGTGTGCCGCCGCCGAAGAAGATGGACGTCAGCGTGCGGCCGGGGAGGAGCCTCGCCTCGTAAGCCAGATCGGCGACAAGCGCGTCGCGCCACTCGTGCTGGTCGATGGTCGATCGGACGTGGCTGTTGAAGTCGCAATAGGGGCACTTGCTGACGCAGAACGGCCAATGGACGTAGAGGGCCAAATCTCTCCCTCCAGCTTGCGGGAGGGGGTCGGGGGGCGGGATTGTCGGGACCGATACAGGCCCACCCCTAGCGCCTCCCGCAAGCGGGAGGGGAATGGTCATCGGAGCGCTTTCACCAGTTTCCGGAAGGCGTCGGCACGATGGCTCATTTGGTGCTTCTCGGCTGGCTCCACCTCGCCGAAGGTCACGTCATGACCTGCAGGCACAAAGATCGGGTCGTAGCCGAAGCCCTTGTCGCCGCGCGGCGGCCAAGTGAGCGTTCCGTCGACGCGACCCTCGAAATTCTCGGCCTGTCCGTCGTTGGGCCAGGCAATGGCCAGCGCACACGCGAAATGCGCATCATGGCCTGCGTCGGGGCCGGCGGCCTCGACCTCGCGCCAGACCCTTTCCATTGCCCGCATCCAATCGCGATTGCCCTGCTCGTCCTCGGCCCAACGAGCCGAGAAGATACCCGGTGCACCGTGCAGCGCATCGACGCACAGGCCGCTGTCGTCGGCAAGGGCAGGGAGGCCCGACAGATCGGCCGCCTCGCGCGCCTTCAGGTCGGCATTGTCGACAAAGCTGTTCCCGATTTCCTCGGGCTCCGGCAGTCCAAGCTCTTCCGCGCCCACGCAGGTGATCCCGAGCGGCTCCATCAGGTCGCGCATTTCACGCAACTTGCCGGGATTGTGGGTCGCGATGACCAGCTTGTCGCCGATTGGCCTCACCGGCCCGTGGCCTTGAGCTGAGCAGCGAAAATGTCGGTGCAACCAATGCGGGCGAGGCGGAGCAGCCTCAACAGGCCTTCCTCGTCGAAGGTTTCGCCCTCAGCCGTCAATTGCGCCTCCACGATCGCGCCGTCGGCGGTCAAGACGAAATTGCCGTCCGATCCGGCCGTACTGTCTTCGACGTAATCGAGGTCGAGCACTGCGGTTCCCTGATGGATGCCGCAGCTCACCGCCGCGACCTGAGTAAGGATGGGATCCGCGGCCAGCGCCTTCGAGGCGAGCAGCCTGTCCACGGCGATGCGCAGCGCGACCCACGCGCCGGAAATGGCCGCCGTGCGCGTTCCGCCATCCGCCTGGATGACGTCGCAGTCGACGATGATCTGGCGCTCGCCGAGCTTCGGTAGATCGACCACGGCGCGGAGCGAGCGGCCGATGAGGCGCTGGATTTCCTGCGTCCGCCCCGACTGCTTGCCCTTGGCCGCTTCCCGATTGCCGCGCGTGTGGGTGGCGCGGGGGAGCATGCCATATTCGGCCGTGACCCAGCCCTGGCCCTTGCCGCGGAGGAAAGGCGGGACCTTCTCGTCCACCGAGGCCGTGACCAGCACGCGCGTGTCGCCGAAGGAGACGAGGCACGAGCCCTCGGCATGAACGGTAAAGCCGGGCTCGAAGCTCAGTGTTCGCATTTGGTCGGGTGCGCGGCCGCTTGGGCGCATCATTTGCTCCTGTTGGTGGATTCGTCGCTCCACTAGACCGCGCGGGACGCCAATCCTAGATGCGAGGGCAGGATGGCCCAGCATATCGGTGAACTCAGCGACCGGATGCGCGAGATCTTCGGTCTCGTCGTGGAGTCCTATCTCGACCGCGGCGCACCGGTTGGGTCGAAGGTGCTGGCAGGCAGCGTCAACCTGTCGCCGGCGTCCATTCGTGGAGTGATGCAGGATCTCGAGGAGCGGGGCTTGCTCACGCATCCGCATACTTCTGCAGGCCGCATCCCCACCGAGACCGGACTGCGGTTGTTTGTCGACGGCATCATGCAGGTCGCAGCGCCAGACCCGCGCGAACGCCGTGAGATTGAGCGGAATATCGGCCGCGATCAGCCGATCGAGGATGCGCTGGCGGCTGCTTCGTCGGCGCTGTCGGGTCTATCGCAGGCTGCGGGCGTTGTTCTCGCGCCGAAAAGCGAGATGCGGCTGAAGCAATTGGGATTGGTGCCACTCGGACCTGATCGCGCACTCGCTGTCCTCGTCGGCGCGGACGGGACGATCGAGAACAGGATCGTGCCTCTGGACGGCATGATCAGTTCGGACGCGCTCAACGAAGTCGCCAACTTCATCAATTCGCATTTGTCGGGCATGACCCTCGCGGAAGCGCAGGGGCGGCTGCTTGCCGAAATTCGCGATCGCCGTGAGGCGCTGGATCAGGCCGCGGCGGAGCTGATCGCGTCCGGCCTTGCAGCGTGGAGCGAAGATCATGTCCGGCGGCCGGTCCTGATCGTTCGCGGGCAGGCCAATCTCATCGACGAGAGCACCGCCGCCGACCTGGAGCGCGTCCGCAGTCTGCTCGAGGAATTGGAAGACCGGCAGGAAATTGCCCGGTTGCTGGGCGAGGCGCGCGATGCCCCCGGCTGCCGGATCTTCATCGGTAGCGAGAACCGGATGTTCGCACTCTCGGGCTCGTCCGTCATTGCCGCGCCCTATCGCGGGAGCCAAGGCGACGTGGTGGGAGTTGTGGGTGTTATCGGCCCCACGCGCTTGAACTACGCGCGCGTCATCCCAATGGTAGACTTCACGGCCAAGGCCCTAACGAGATTGATGGCATGATCGAGAACGAAGACAGAGTTGAAGAGGCGGAGGAAATTCGCCGCGAGACCGCCGAAGCTGCACCGGAAGTCGCCGAGCACGACCGCGTTGCGGAGCTCGAGAGGCAGCTGGAGGACGCGAACAGCAAGGCGCTCTACGCCGCTGCCGAAATCCAGAACGTGCGTCGCCGCCTGGAGACGGAAAAGCAGCAGGCGGCAAACTATGCGACGACCCAGTTCGCCCGCGACATGCTGGCGATCAAGGATCACCTGGAGCGCGCGCTGAACGCCGTGTCCGACGAGCTTCGCGCCGACAAGGTGGCGAGCAATTTCCTCGCCGGCATTGAATCCACGCTGCGCGAGCTGGACCAGGTCTTCACCCGGCAGGGCATCAGCCGGATCGACGCGCTGAACCAGGCGCTCGATCCTCACCGCCACCAGGCGATGATGGAAGTGCCCAGCGACGAGGTGGAGCCCGGCACGATCGTGCAGGAAATGCAGCCGGGCTACATGCTGAAGGACCGCCTGCTGCGGCCAGCTCTCGTGGGAGTGGCGCGCAAACCCTAGGCTGCCTTCTAGTGGACTTCACGGTTCTGCGTTTCGCCCTTGGTTGAGAGGCTGAACTTCGGTTCGGCCTTCACGCCGTCGAACAGGCGCGCTGCGGCATAGCGGCCTACCTCGGGCCCATGCTTGAATCCGTGGCCCGAGCCCCCGCCGACAAGCAGGACGTTCGACAGGCCGGGGTGCATGTCGATCAGGAAGTCGCCGTTCGAGCTGTTCTCGTACTGGCAGACTTCGGAGCCGATTAGCTGGGCACCGCGCAGTCCCGGGAAACGGCGGTCGCGGAAGGCGATGATCTCATCGATTGCGGCCTGGGTCGGACGCCTGTCCTGCGTGTCCGGATCGACGAGCACGCCGTGCTTGTCGTTGGCGAACTTGACCCCGCGATTTTCCAGGTCTGGAAAACCATAGAAGATGTCGCCGGCGTTGAAGTCGGCCCAGCCGGGCATGGCTCCCGGCAAATAGCTTTTGTCGCCCGCCGGCGTCGCGAAATAGAAGACCTCCTGCCGAGTGGCGAAGATCTTCTTGCCCAGCACGTCGGGAAAGATTTTCGGAAGCCACGGGCCGAGCGCGAAGACGAAGCGGTCGGCAGTCAGGCTTTCGCCCGATTGCAGCCTCACCGCCTCAAGTCGTGACCCGCCGGCCTGCACGGGCCGGGCGGCACCGAGGCGATATTCGCCGCCTGCACGAACGAAGCGATCGACCAGGGTCTGCACCGAGCGCCGCGCCATCAGCGCACCGAACTTGGGTTCGTGAAGGCCCACCTCGATCCCGGTGAAGTCGATCATCGGGAAGCGGCGCTGCATGGCGGCCCGATCCATGCGCTCGACCGGCAGGCCAAGCTGCTTGTGCACATCGAAGCTGCCGCGGAAGTAATCGTCCTCGACGTGACTGAAGAAGACTACGCCGCATTGGACGAGGATCGGCAGGCCTGAGAGGGCGCTGAGCGCCTGCCATTGCGGCAGGCTGTCGTGCGCGAAGCGCGTGTAGATTGCGTCGCGGCCATAGCCCGCGCGGGTCAGCCGAGATTCGCCACCCGACGACGCCCGGCTGTGCGATGCGCCCCAGGCGTCGACGAGCGTGACGCGATGCCCCGCATTCTGCAGGTGATGCGCCGTCCACGATCCGAACACGCCGGCGCCGATGACGACGATGCGCTGCTTGTTGCCCTGAGCCATTGCCGAATTCCCAGCCGCCAAAGCGGCAGCGCCGCCCGCTCCCTTCAGGAGCGAGCGGCGCGTTACCTTCAATAGCGGTGATCCGGTCGGTTCGCCGCTATCCATCCCTAAGCGTCAGCCGCGTTCCGGCGCCGGAGGTGGCGGAGGCGGCGGAGGCGGCGGAACCGGGCACGCTTCGGTCGTCAGGATCACCGATCCGTCCGCGCACGTCTGCGTCGCCGGGGGCGGCGGAGGCGGCGGCGGGGGAGGCGGCGGCGGTGGTGGAGCTGCGACCACTGGCGCCCGCCCACCAAATCTTTGGCGAAGCGTGAGACCGATGATGCGCGGCGTTCCGATATTATAGCCGATGCGGGCGCGTCCACCGCGTTCACGGTCGAGCGACAACAGCGGGTTCGCATTGAGCAAGTTGTTGATGTAGGCCTGTACTTCAAGGCCGCTGTCCCATTTGATCCCAGCCGAGAAGTTCACCAAATTGTACGACGGTAGCTTCAGCGATCCGAAATCCTGGGTGCTGCTGCCAAAAATGCCCGTCTCCCGATCGTAGAACAGGAAGTTGAAGATCTCATTGGCCTCTTCCTGGTCGCCAGGCTGGGTGTACCGGTCTCCGACGTGCTGGACGCTGCCTGTGGCATACCATTCGGCATTGTCGTTCCATCGCTGTCCGTACGTCGCCGTTGCGGCCATCTGGAACTTCGGCACCGTTGGAAGGCGGTTGCCGTCACGGATGCCGGTACGCGTTGCAAGCGGCTCCGGCACGGTGGAGTCGAATTCGGCCGTGACGTAGCTGCCCGCGAAGGACACGTCGAAACCAGGCATGGGGCTCAGCGAGAACTCTGCCTCTACCCCGGTCGTATGCGCCTTCGGAACGTTCAGAACGATGCGCGACGAGCAGCTGCCGGCGTCGACGGTGACCTGCAAGTCCTTGATCTTGCTGTGGAAGACCGCCGCGTTGAAGGTCACGCCGCGGCGTGAGTACTTCACGCCGGCTTCGTAGTTCCACAGCGTCTCGTCATCGTACGACCCTGACTGGAACGGTCCGTAGATCGAACTCATCCTCGGCGCTGCACAGCGGAAGGTTGAGGGGGTCGTTGATGCCGCCGAGGCGAAAGCCTTTTGCGGCCTGCACGTTGACGCTGAGGTTGTTCGTCGGCTCCCAAGTGGCGATGACGCGCGGATTGAAGCCGTTCGACTCCGTCTTGTCCCCTATGCGCGTGTCGCCGTTCGCGAAGATGCCGCCCGAGATGAAGTCGCGGCTTTCGCTGAAGTCGTAGTAGCGCCCCCCGGCAGTCAGCTTGAACTGGCCAAAATCGTAACTTCCTTCGCCGAAGACGGCCTTCTGCTTGATGTCGTACGGCAGATCGGCGTTGTACGGCGAGTCCGCCGGGAAGCCGTTGCGCGTAGCCGAAATCGGCGTTCCCGGAGCGATGACGTCGAGGAAAGCCTGTCCGAAGGGATCCGAACCAGGCGTCGGAAGCCGCTGAGCATAGACACGGTCAACGTTCGAGTAGAAGCCGCCGAACACCCACTGAAACGGCCCGCTGCCCGTGCTTGCAAGACGCAGTTCCTGCGTCCACATCTTGAGATCGGTCGTGTCGCGAAGGTTGGATGCCAGCTCGGCCCCGCCGATCGCTGCCGGAGCGGCTCCCGCGAAGGAGACATACACGGATCCGGTAAGCGCCGACGCGTCGCGGCTGACCAGAATGTCGCGGTTCATGTAGCTGGTGACGGAGGTGAGCTCGACGCCGCCGAGATCGACGCTGCCGGTCAGGTCGGCGAGGAGCGTGTCGTCCTTGAACTTCTCACGAAGCACCAGGAACTGCTTCTTCTTGCCGATATCCTCATCATCGAAGCTGTCGGTGAATTGGTTTGCGAAGAAGTTGTAGTCCTCTTCCCGATTGAAGCCGTTGGCGCGGACTTGCTGGTAGATGACCCGCGGCGTGATGCGTACGTTCGGCGCAGGTTCCCATAGCATCGATATCCGACCGCCAACGCGAGAGCCGTCATTGACGTTCTTGCCACCGGCAGGGCCCACGGCGTCGATGAATCCGCCGTACTTGGTGCCATATGCCACCGCACGAATGGCAGCCGTGTCGCCGATTGGAAGATTTATCGCACCCTTGAGATGGTAGCCAAGGTCGCCTTCGTCGACGGTGTTGACGTTAGCCTCGACCACGCCCTCCATGGCGCCGAGCTCAGGCTGATTGGTGATGTAGCGGATCGTGCCGCCTACCGAACCTGAACCGAACAGGGTGCCCTGCGGGCCGCGGAGCGTTTCCACGCGATTTAGGTCGAAGAGGTCGAAATCGGGCGTGAACAGCGAAAGCGAAGTCACGCTTTCGTCCATGTAGACGCCTACCTGCTCCTTCACGCCCGGCTGGTCGCGGACGATCTGGCCCGCCGAGACGCCGCGGACGGACACCTGGCTCTGGCCAGGGCCGAGGTTCTGCACCGTCAGGCCTGCAATGTTGCGGCTGAGGTCCTCGATCGTCTGTGCATTGGCGCGCTGAATATCTTCTTCGGTCTGCGCGTTGATCGAGAAGGGCACGTCCTGAACGGTCGTCGCGCGCTTGGTCGCGGTGACGATGATCTCGTCGCCTTGCGACGCATCGTCTGGCGTTGCGGCCTGGGCCGTGGCTTCTTCCGTGGTCTGAGCAAAAGACGGCATGGCCAGTGCAGCCGCAGCTGTACCGATCAGCAATAGAGCCGAAGTGCGCATGAAAACCCCCTCTGTTTTGGCGCGTACCCGTAATGATTATGGCTTATGGCGACCGGATGGAAGCTGCACGGGGGATGAGTGTCAGCTTTGTTGCCACGGTGTTGCCCGCCGGTGACATGGCAGATTTCCGGGAAAAATGCGTCTGACCTTACGGAATGGAGGCCTTTGCGCGGCGCTGCTCGACTGCGGCAGCGAGGTCGTCGAGGAGTTCGACCGTATCGTTCCATCCCAGGCAGGCGTCGGTCACGCTCTGTCCGTAGATGAGATTGCCCCCGTCGCCGAGGTCCTGACGGCCCTCCGCCAGATGGCTTTCGATCATGAGGCCGAAGATCCGGCGCTCGCCATCGCCGACCTGGCGAGCGACGTCGGTGACGACCGTGCGCTGCCGGCGGAAATCCTTGGAGCTGTTGCCGTGGCTGGCGTCGATCATCAGCCGGCAATCGATGCCCGCCTCCGAGGCGGTGGCGCAGGCTGCGTCGATGCTTTCCCGGTCGTAGTTCGGGCGGCTGCCTCCGCGAAGGATGACGTGACAATCCTCGTTGCCGGTCGTCGCGACGATGGCCGAATGCCCGGCCTTGGTCACCGACAGGAAGTGATGCGGACGGCTCGCGGCCTTGATGGCGTCGCAGGCGATGCGGATGTTTCCGTCCGTGCCGTTCTTGAAACCGACCGGGCAGGAGAGGCCGGACGCGAGCTCACGGTGGACCTGGGATTCAGTGGTGCGCGCTCCAATCGCGCCCCAGGACACGAGGTCGGCAATGTACTGCGGCGTGATCATATCGAGGAATTCGGTTCCTGCCGGCATCCCAAGCTCGTTGATGTCGAGGAGAAGCTCGCGGGCGACACGCAGGCCCTTGTTGATCTGGAAGCTGCCGTCGAGATCCGGATCGTTGATCAGGCCTTTCCAGCCGACGGTCGTTCGCGGCTTTTCGAAATAGACGCGCATGACGATCTCGAGCGAGGATTTCAGGCGATCGCGTTGTTCAAGCAGGCGGCTCGCATAGTCGCGGGCCGCGGCTGGGTCGTGGATGGAGCACGGCCCGACAATGACGAGCAAGCGGTCGTCTTCGCGGGTCAGGATCCGATGGATCGACTGGCGCGCGCTGAACACCGCTTCGCTGGCCCGGTCGCTTTCGGGAAACTCGCGCAGGACATGCGACGGCGGCGCCAGCTCCTTGATCTCGCGGATTCTGAGGTCGTCGGTCGAATGGCGCATTTGGGATCCCTAAACGAACGGCCGCCCTATCGGCCTTGCGCCGGAGGGGCAACGTCAGGCGTTTGCGTTGGGCGGGCTCAGGAATGGCAGGATTTCGCGTGGAGGGCAGACCGGCGGGCGTCCGGCCGCGATCCATGAGGAAGCGGTGGCGCACGATTTCCGCCTGCTGCTCGAGGCCGTAATCCTCGAACCGACGGCCGGGCTTCAACTCGTAACCGTAGCGGCAGAAGGGGTGGCGCATCAGCGGGAGGTAGAAGCGCCCGCGCTTCTGCGACTGCCAGACGTGCGTCAGCTCGTGGATGAAGAGGCCTTGCCGATGCAGCGGCTCCTTCGCGAAATCCTCCGACCACAGGTCCGAGTGCGGGTGGAAGTGAATGTGTCCCATCGGCGCCATGGCGATGCTGCGGGGCTGAAACGGCCACCACTTGCGGCGGAATATCCGCACCTTCGGATAATCGATCGCATCACCGAAGACCGATCGCGCCAGTTCGATCTCGCCGGATGTGAGCGGGCGGGAGGGCGTGCCCGCATTCATTGCGAGGAGCCGGAGGCGACGAAGCAATCCATGCGACGGTGGATTGCTTCGCTCCGCTCGCAATGACAAGCAGCGCGCCCTACTTGCCGGGGGTTCTCTGCGGGGCTAGGGCTGGCCAAAATTTAGACAAAACGGAGGAAGCTTCCATGAGCGAGACTGCCGATCGGGTGAAGAAGATCGTCGTCGAACATCTTGGTGTCGAGCAGGAAAAGGTCACCGAGGACGCGAGCTTCATCGACGATCTCGGTGCCGACAGCCTCGACATCGTCGAGCTGGTCATGGCGTTCGAAGAGGAATTCGGTGTCGAAATCCCCGACGACGCCGCCGAGAAGATCAGTACCGTCAAGGACGCGATCGACTATATCGAGCAGAACAAGGGCTGAAGGGTCCGTCATCTGCCGCCGCTGAGAAAGTCTTCTGCGGCACGAACGGCTTCCCGCAGCCTGCTGGGAAGCCGTTTGTTTTTGAAGCTTACCGTGGAGTGAAAGCATGCGCCGTGTCGTGGTGACTGGTCTGGGCCTCGTGACGCCGCTCGGCGGCGACGTCGAGACCACCTGGAAGAACATCCTTGCCGGCAAGAGCGGCGCCGGGCCGATCACGCATTTCGACCCCAGCGACCAGAAGTGCCGCATCGCTTGCGAAGTTAAGCCGGCGGACCATGAATATGGCTTCGACCCGGGCAAGCGCGTCGACCACAAGGTCCAGCGCCAGGTCGATCCATTCATCGTCTACGGCATCGACGCCGCTGGGCAGGCGATCGAGGACGCGGGTCTGACGGACATGCCGGAAGAGATGCGGCTCCGGGCCGGCGTTTCGATCGGATCGGGAATCGGCGGTCTTCCTGGCATCGAAAGCGAAAGCCTCGTGCTGGCCGAAAAGGGACCGGGCCGGGTCAGCCCGCACTTCGTGCACGGGCGCCTGATCAATCTCGTCTCGGGCCAGGTCTCGATCAAATACGGATTGATGGGTCCCAACCATGCGGTGGTCACCGCCTGCTCGACCGGCGCGCACTCGATCGGCGACGCTGCCCGGATGATCAAGGACGATGATGCGGATATCATGCTGGCGGGCGGCGCGGAAGCGACCATCTGCCCGATCGGCATCGCCGGCTTTGCGCAGGCGCGCGCGCTGTCGACCAATTTCAACGACCAGCCGGAAAAGGCCAGCCGCCCCTATGACAAGGACCGCGACGGCTTCGTCATGGGCGAGGGCGCGGGCGTCGTCGTGCTCGAGGAATATGAGCATGCGAAGCGCCGCGGCGCGAAAATCTACGCCGAAGTGGTCGGCTACGGCCTGTCCGGCGACGCCTATCACGTGACGGCGCCGCACCCGGAAGGGTCGGGGGCCTATCGCTCGATGGAGATGGCGCTCAAGAAGTCCGGGCTGCAGCCGTCAGACATCGACTATATCAACGCGCACGGCACCTCGACTCCGCTCGGCGACGAGCTGGAACTGGGCGCCGTCCGCAAGCTGTTCGGCAACGCCATCGGCTCGCTGTCGATGAGCTCGACCAAGTCGGCGATCGGCCACCTGCTCGGTGGCGCCGGCGCGGTGGAGAGCATCTTCTGCATCCTCGCTCTGCGCGACCAGATCGTCCCGCCGACGCTCAACCTCGACAATCCGAGCGAGGGCACGGCTGGCGTCGATCTCGTCCCGCACAAGGCCAAGCAGCGCGAAGTGCGCGCCGTGCTGAACAACAGCTTCGGCTTCGGCGGCACGAACGCGTCGCTCGTCATGAAGTCGGTCAGCTAAGCGTATGCTCCGCCGGGCGGTCCTCATTGCCGCCGTTCTCGGACTGCTCGTCGGGGTAGGCGGGTTCTGGATGTTGTGGCTTGCGCCGGGTCCGAAACCCGGGCCGCACACGATCGTCGTGAAGGAAGGCTCGACGCTCGGTTATGTTGCGGCAGAACTCCACGAAGCAGGTGCAATCCCCGGTTCGGCGCGGACCTTCGGCATCATGGCGCGTCTGTTCGGTTCCTCCGATCCGATCCAGGCCGGCGAGTTCGAAATCCCGAAAGGCACTGGCGGATCGGCAATTCTCGACCTGCTGCAGCATGGCCGGCCCGTTCAGCGGCTGATCACGGTGACGGAGGGGATGCCCTCGATCATCGTCGCGGAGAAGCTGGACGCGAACTCTTTCCTGACCGGCGCGACGCCCGCGATCGGCGAAGGCACGGTCCTTCCCGACAGCTACAGCTTCGAACGGGGCGAAACCCGCGCTGCGGTCGTTCAGCGGATGCAGGCGGCGATGAACAAGACGCTCGACCAGCTCATGCCCAAGAACAGCGGCAAATGCCCTGTCAGCTCACGCCAGGACGTCGTGACTCTCGCTTCGATCGTCGAGAAGGAGACGGGCAAGGCCTCGGAGCGGCGCACGGTCGCGGGCGTCTATTGCAATCGCCTGCGCATCGGCATGAAGCTCGATGCCGATCCGACGGTCATTTACCCGATCACCAAGGGCAAGCCGCTAGGGCGCCGTATCCGCCGTTCCGAGCTGATGGCGGTGACGGGCTACAACACCTATCGCCAGCCAGGCCTACCCGTCGGGCCCATCGCCAATCCGGGCCGCGAGAGCATCGCGGCCGTGCTCGACCCTGCGGAAACCAAGGCGATCTATTTCGTAGCGGACGGGACGGGCGGCCACGTGTTCGCCGACACGTTCGAGCAGCACCAGGCGAATGTGAAGCGCTGGTACGCGATTCGCCGTCAGCGCGGGGAGATGTAGCTAGACGCTCAGCGCTTCCAACCTGACGTAACCGACCCTGCGATCCCTGCCGGCGTAGCCCCACGCCCAACCGAGCGTATCGTCGAGCATGCTGAACGGATCCTCAGGCTCGAGCTCTGCCAATTCCTCGCTGTCGTCGGATGCGGCGACACGCAGCGGCGCATTTGCGATGACGGTCTTCTCGATGGGCTTCGCATAGTGTGAGGCGATCACGCGTCCGGCCAGCGCGACGTCGGCCAGGTCGGGGCGATAGGCGTTGAACTTCGGATCGGGCGGGTTTGAACGGCCCGAAAGTGCGAACTCAGCGGCCGTGTGCGAAGGCGGGCTGCTGTCCGATGACCGGCCGCTGGGCGGCAGCGACCCTGTCGCCCTCCCGGAGGTTGCGTTTGAACCCTTCAAGAAATTCGGCCCCGTTGGTAGTGCGGACGACGAAGACGTTGCGGCGGTCGTCCTGGTCCCGCTCGCGGCGCAGATAACCGAGCGCGCCCAATGTATTCAAGGCGCGGGTGACCACCGGCTTGGATACTCCAAGAACCTTTGCCAATCCGCGCACCGTGTGAGGCCCCGGTGTAAGGTACACCAGCATCAGCAGCGCCATCTGGCGGTTCGTAAGATCCGGCTCGCCTGAACGAACGTACGCGATAAGCGCCCTCATCCAGCCAGCCAGCGATTCGTCGCCCATTGCGGCTCCCATTCTCCCGTCCGTCGCCTGACGGCCAAGTAAACAGGTGAGTCGCGGAAATGTTGCAGGTGCGGTCCGGATCGGATCTCGAAAGTTGCCGCGAACGACTGGCGTCAGTGTTGTCAGGAACGAGTGTAACGGTCTGAAAGAACAGCGAAAACAGCCCTCAGCCCGAGGGCTTCGCCACCTTTGGGACGGCCCGGTTTTCCTTTGTCGCGCCAGGCATATGTATCGAAATGCGCCCAGGGTACGTCCTTCGGCACAAATCTTTTCAGGAACATCGCCGCGACGACTGCGCCCGCCATGGGCGAGCCGGCGGCATTTGCCATGTCCGCGACGTCGCTCTTGAGCATGTCGTCGTAGGCGTCCCAGATCGGCATTCGCCAAAGCGGATCGTTTAGCTCCTTGCCGACGCGGGCGAGTTCGTCGGCGAGCCCATCGTCGTTGCAGAACAAGGCGGGGAGGTCAGGGCCCAACGCAATGCGCGCCGCGCCGGTCAGCGTTGCGAAATCGATGATCAGCTCCGGGTTGGACTCGCCCGATTTGGTCAAAGCGTCGGCGAGGACGAGGCGGCCCTCGGCGTCCGTATTGTCGATCTCCACCGTCAGACCCTGCCGCGACTTGACCACGTCTCCGGGCCGGAAGGCGTTGCCCGACACTGCATTCTCCACCGCCGGGATGAGCAAATGCAGCCGCACCGACAGCCGCTCGCCTGCAATCAGAGTGGCCAGCGCCAAAGCATGCGCCGCACCGCCCATGTCTTTCTTCATCAGGCGCATTCCGCTCGCCGGCTTAAGGTCGAGCCCGCCGCTGTCGAAGCACACGCCCTTGCCGATGATGGCGACGCGTGGATGGTCCGGCCGGCCCCATTCGAGCTCGATCAGACGGGGAGCGCGGTCCGCTGAAGCTGCGCGGCCCACCGCGGCGACCAGCGGATAGCCTTCGTCCAGATCCTTGCCAGACGTAACTCGCACCTCGGCGCCGATGCGCTCTGCCTGCTCGCGGACGGCTCCCTCAAGCTCGGCGGGACCGAGGTCGCCGGCGGGTGTGTTCACCAAGTCGCGGACGAGCGCGACGGCTTCCGCCTGCCGGATCGACGGTTCGATCCGCGCGGGCTCTCCGGTGACGAGGACCCTCGGGCCGCGCTCCGGTTCATCTTTCTTGGACCGGTAAGCGTCGAAGCGATGCTGGGCGAGTAGCCAGCCGAGCGTGGCCGGTCCGGGTTCGCCCTGTGCGAGTTTGTAAGCGCCCTCCGGTAAGCTCTCGGCGAGCTTTGCAAGGCACCAGGGCGAAAGATCGGCGGCGTCCGCAACCGCCGAGACGACCTCGAACTCATCGGCCGGGCGCGGCAGGATCACGAACGCGAAGCCCGTCTTGCCGTCGAACCTGTGCGCCTTCATCAGCGCCCGATCCTCCGACGGGCGGGTCTTCGACCAATCCTCGAACAGCTCCTTGTCGACGAGGTGAATCGGATGGGTCTTCTGACTGCGATCCGCGACGAGAAGCTGGGAAAAGTCTGTCATGACCCGCCCTTAGCCAAAGCCAAAGGCGGGTGACAGGGGCTGCTACTTGTTCTTGTTCTTGCTCAATTGCCCACGGATTGCCCCGGGTGGGAACGCCGTCGTGTGGATGTTCACATAATAGTTCTGCGGGTTCTGGATGACATCGGTCAGCCGCGCGCGATCGAACGGAAATTGCGCCGACCCTTCGGTGCAACCTTCGGCATCGAACGGCTGACCGAAGTGGAAGAAGGATATCCGGATGGGGCCGGCCGCCGTGCTAGGCGCCTCATGGATGTGCGCCGCCGTTATCGTATCGAGGTTGGCAAGGTCGGTGAGGTTCCAGCAAACGCGGCCCTGGCCGACATTCACGGTAACATGAGCAGTCCCGCTGCCATCCATGTCCGCGTTCAATGCGCCAGCGTCAATTTCAGCCTGGCCGGTCAGCGCTTCCACATATTTTCGGCCGCCCTCCGCGACCGGCGCGGCCATGGCCATGCCGACCAGGCCAATGGCCGAAGCGAATGAAAGTACGATCTTCCTCTTGGGCGTCATGGCAACTCTCCCTGCCAGTCCCCACCCTCGGCAGGCGCTGATATCACAAAGGAGCCGTTTCCGCACGGCGGGCTCCAAACGGCGGACTGCCCTGAGGGCAAGCCGGGCGACGGTCCGAATTAACCACTTGTTAGCCATGTGCCGTCAGCAAGGCGGGGTGTCGTTGCGCGCTCAAATCGATGTCGGACCGGAAGCGGGAGAGCGCCGCTCATCGTCCCGGCGCAAGCTCAACCTCGAAGTCGAGGGCGCCAGCGCTTCCGCGTCTCAGACGCAGGTCGTCATCCACGATTTGTCCGAAGACGGGCTGCTCGTCGAAAGCCCCATTTCGCTGGAGCAGGGCGAGACGATCGACGTCGTCATTCCCGAAGCCGGCATCGCTCAGGCACAGGTCGCCTGGAGCAGCGGCCGCTTCTTCGGCTGCAAGTTCAACAGCCCGATTTCCACCGCCGCGGTCAGCGCCGCCCTTCTGCGGAGCCCCGGCCCGGACCAGCCTCAGACGAATACGAAAGACATGGAGAAAGCGCTGATCGAGCTCGAGGCTTTGTCCTTCGCGATCAAACGCATCACCCGCGTCGTCGACAAGGCGATCGACCAGCTGACGAAGAAGTAGACTAAGCGGGAACTCCGAAGAGGTCGTGCTCGTCGCTGTCCTCGATTGTCACAGACACGATGTCGCCCTGAGACAGGTATCCAGCGTCGCGCAGGTGAACCTCGCCGTCGATTTCTGGAGCGTCCGCCTTGGACCGACCAGTCGCGCCGCCGGTGTCTGCGTCGACATTGTCGATGAGGACGTCGAGCGTTCTACCGATCTTGGCGGCCAGCTTGTCAGCGGAAATCCGTGCTGAGAGGGCCATGACGCGCTCGTAACGCTCTAGCTTTACCTCTTCGGGAACAGGGTCGGGCAGGGCGTTCGCCGCGGCACCCGAGACCGGCTCAAACTTGAACGCGCCGACGCGGTCGAGCTGGGCTTCTTCCAGCCAGTTGAGCAAATACTCGAAATCCTCGTCCGTCTCGCCGGGGAAGCCGACGACGAAGCTGGAGCGAACCGCAATGTCCGGCACGATCGAGCGCCAGTTCTTCAGCCGCTCGAGCACCTTCGCTTCGTTGGCCGGCCGCTTCATCGAGCGGAGCACCTTAGGGCTTGCATGCTGGAACGGGATGTCGAGGTAGGGCAGCACCAGGCCCTCGGCCATCAGCGGGATGACCTGATCGACGTGCGGGTAGGGGTAGACGTAGTGCAGCCGCACCCAGGCACCGAGCTTGCCCAGCTCACGCGAAAGGTCGGTCATGTGGGCGCGAACCTCGTGACCCTTCCACATGCGCGGATGGTGGCGGATGTCGACGCCATAGGCCGACGTGTCCTGGCTGATGACCAGCAATTCCTTCGTGCCGGCTTCGACCAGCTTCTCAGCCTCGCGAAGGATGGCATCGGGACGGCGGCTGACGAGGTCGCCGCGAATGCTCGGTATGATGCAGAAGCTGCAGCGATGATTGCAGCCCTCGGAAATCTTCAGATAGCTGTAGTGACGCGGCGTGAGCTTCAGGCCCGCTTCCGGTACCAAGTCTAGGTAGGGCGAAGTAGCTGCCGGAGCGGCATCGTGCACCGCCGAGACGACTTCCTCATACTGTTGCGGTCCGGTAATCGCGAGAACGTCAGGGAATCGCTTGCGGATCACGTCCGCTTCATTGCCCATGCAGCCGGTGACGACGACCCGCCCGTTCTCGGCAATCGCCTCGCCGATCGCTTCCAAACTCTCTTCCTTTGCGGAATCGAGGAAGCCGCAGGTGTTCACCAGCACGACGTCCGCGCCCGCATAATCGGGGGACATCTGGTATCCATCTGCGCGCAGCTTGGTGATGATCCGCTCGCTGTCGACCAATGCCTTGGGACAGCCGAGCGACACCAGGCCCACGCGTGGGGGTCGAGGCAGGGTTTTCGTTTCCATCGGGAAGGCGCCGCCCTTAGCCGAACTTTCGGGCGAAATCGAGGCTATTAGCTGAACCTAGGCTGCAGCGCGCAGGTTCGTCACTTCCGCGGTTGAAAGCGTTCGCGCGAATTCGAACGCGAGAGTCGCGACATGGGCCCGCTGCACGTCTTCCGCGGCGATCGTTCCGCCTTGCCCGTCGGGCAGGTCGAAGCAGTCGCAGGCGTCGGGCACGAGGATCATGTCCCAGCCCAGATTGGCGCCCGTCCGCACCGTGGTCGAAACGCACATGTCGGTGGAAATGCCGAAGACGACCACGTGCTTGGCACCGAGTCTCTTCAGGCGAAGATCGAGGTCCGTTCCGATGAAGGCCGAATTGACGCTCTTGGTAACAAGCGCCTCGCCTTCGCGAGGCTCGAAGCCGGCCCGGAATGCGTTGCCGGGAGTGCCGGGGGCAAGCGTGGATCCGGGCTGAACGGAGTCATGCCGGACGTGGATGATCGGTCGGCCCGCGGAGCGCCACGTCTTGATCAGGGCAAGACCGTTTGCATCGACCAAATCGTTCCAGCGGCGGGGCCATGGCGGCGCGTCGAACGCCTGCTGCATGTCGACGGGCAGCAGAATTGCGCGATCGAAGTCAATTGTCATGAAGCCTCAATAGCCGTCGGCCAAGGCTCGCGCTCACAAAAACTGCCGTCTCGGTCATAAGCGTGGTTTGCACCCGCTGCCTCATTTTGTGACGGCCTCCGCGCGCTGTCCCGCTTTGCTGGCAATGCGCCGAACTGCCGTCTAAGACGCGCGCGGCCCGCGGTTTGGGCGTCAGGAGTGATACATGCGAATTGCAATGATCGGCACGGGTTACGTCGGACTGGTGTCGGGCGCGTGCCTCTCGGACTTCGGTCACGATGTCGTCTGCATCGACAAGGACGCAGGCAAGATCGATGCGCTGAAGAACGGCGTCATGCCGATCTGGGAGCCGGGGCTGGAAGCGCTGGTCGGCGCCAACGTCGATCGCGGCCGCCTGAGCTTCACGACCAATTTGGCCGAGGGCGTCGAGGGCGCGGAAGCCGTTTTCATCGCGGTGGGAACGCCTGCACGGCGCGGCGACGGTCACGCCGATTTGACCTATGTCTTCGACGCCGTCCGCGAACTTGCCCGGGTCATGAAGGGTCCGGCGGTCGTGGTGACCAAGTCGACCGTTCCCGTGGGGACCGGCGACCGGATCACTGAGCTCCTGAAGGAGGAGGGTGCGCCCGCCGGCACGTCCGTGGCGTCGAACCCCGAATTCCTGCGTGAGGGCGCCGCCATCCGCGACTTCAAGCTTCCCGACCGCATCGTCGTCGGCGCCGAGGATGACACGGCACGCGAAGTGCTGCGCGAGATTTACCGTCCGCTCTTCCTCAACCAGGCGCCGATCCTGTTCACGGGGCGCCGCACGGCCGAGCTGACGAAATATGCCGCCAACGCTTTCCTCGCGGTGAAAATCAGCTTCATCAATGAGATCGCCAACCTGTGCGAAGCGGTGGACGCCGACGTCCAGGACGTGGCGCGCGGCATCGGCCTCGACAATCGGATCGGTCCCAAGTTTTTGCACCCAGGTCCGGGCTATGGCGGAAGCTGCTTCCCGAAGGACACGCTTGCGCTGCTGCAAACCGCGAATGAGGCCGGCGTCGAGCAGCGGATCGTGAAGACGGTCGTGGAGGTCAATGATGACCGCAAGGCGAGCATGGCCGATCGCGTTGCCAATGCGCTCGGCGGGAGCGTGAAGGGCAAGCGCATCGCGGTGCTCGGTCTCGCGTTCAAGCAGAACACCGACGACATGCGCGATGCCCCGTCGATCCCACTCGTGAAGAGGCTTCTCGAGCTTGGAGCCGATGTTGCTGCCTTCGATCCCGTCGCGATCGACAATGCGCGCGGTCTTCTCGCCGGCACCGAATTCGCCGAGGACCCTTATGAAGTCGCCAAGAACGCTGATGCCCTCGTCGTCGTGACGGAGTGGGACGAATTCCGTGCGCTAGATCTCAAACGCTTCGCCAAGGTGATGCGCGGCAATGTCGTCGTCGACTTGCGCAACGTCTACAACCGCGCGGACGCGGAAGAGGCGGGCCTCGAATATATCGGCATTGGCCGCGGCAAGATCGGTGGCGGCTCGCGGCTCAAGCTGGTGAGCAACGGTCCGGAAGCCGCCGCGCGCTAGGCGGATGTCGCCGCCGCGCATCGTCGTCGTCGGCCTGGGCTATGTTGGCCTGCCGCTTGCCGTGGCCCTTGCGCGGAAGTTCGAGGTCGTCGGGCTGGATCGTGACGAACGGCGCATCGACGAGCTTAGGCAAGGACTGGACCGTACCAATGAGGTCGATGAGGCGAGCCTCCGTGTGTCTTCACTGACGCTGACCCATTCCGCCGACGATTGCGGCGGAGCGGACGTCTACATCGTGACCGTGCCGACGCCGGTGGACGGGGACAACCAGCCGGACTTGAGCGCCGTTCTGTCCGCGACCCGCACCATCGCTGCACTGATTGATCCGGGAAAGCGGCCGACGATCATCTACGAAAGCACCGTCTATCCGGGTGTCACGGAAGAGGTGTGCGGACCGGAGATTGAACGCGTTTCTGGGCTGGCGAGGGGCAGCGACTTCCGCCTGGGCTACAGCCCCGAGCGCATCAATCCCGGCGACAAGGCGCACACGATCGACAAGATCACCAAGGTGATCGCCGGAGAGGATTCCGAGGTCCTCGACCAGATGGACGAGATCTACGGGTCGATCACCAGCGGCGGTACCTTCCGCGCGGCGTCGATCAAGGCCGCCGAAGCCGCGAAAGCGATCGAGAACGCCCAGCGCGACATCAACATCGCCTTCATGAACGAAGTGACGCAGATTTTCGCGAAGGTAGGGGTGTCCATCTGGGACGTGCTCGCGGCATCGCGGACGAAGTGGAACTTCCTTCCGTTCGAGCCCGGGCTCGTTGGCGGGCACTGCATCGGCGTCGATCCCTATTATCTCAGCCACCTGGCCCAGCAACTTGGGCACGATCCCCAGGTGATCCTCGCCGGCCGCGGCACGAATGATGGCATGGGAAGGTGGATCGCCGACACGCTGCACGAGCGGCGCGGCGGGCGAGCGGGCAGGGCGCTCGTGCTCGGCCTGACCTTCAAGGAAAACGTGCCCGACCTGCGCAACAGCCGCGCTTTCGACCTCGTCGAAAGGCTGGGCGAGCTTGGCCATGATGTGGACGTCGCCGACCCGATCGCCGACGCAGCCGAATTAAGGGATGAGTTCGGACTTGAGCTGGGCGCGCCGGACCGCGAAAAATACGATCTCGTCGTCGGGGCCGTGGCCCATTCGGATTACCGCGACCTTTCGGCTGAGGACCTCGAAGGGATGCTCAAGCCGGGCGGCACGCTCGCCGACATCAGGGGCATGTGGCGCGACCGAGCGCTTGATTCGTCAATCGACCGCTGGTCGCTTTAAGCGTCCCAACGATTGACGACGCGGGTGGACTGCCAGAGTTCCAGCGAGCGCGATCCCCAGCGACCGACCAGCTTCGTCGCGGCTTCGTCGTCGGTCGCCCTGAATTCCTGGAGAAGGCTGAAATTGCCGAGGCCGTCATGGGAAAAGAGGCGGTACTGATGCATTCCGCCTTATGGCTGACCAAAGGTTAACGGAAGCAGGTCAGCCCATCGATCGAGTGTTCCGGGGCGCGCTCAACAGCACGCTCCGCATGATGGCCGAATGACACCATGCGACCCTCATCCGCGTCCCATAGCGCCAGACTGAAGGTCCGCCAGGTATCGGCGATCGTAAGCCGGTTGGTCTCCGCAAGCTGCGGGTGATCCCGGAGGACTTCGGGGATCCGATAGAATGGTACGCGGCTTACCAGGTGATGGATGTGGTGGGCGCCGATGTTCGCCGTGAACCAGCGCAGCACGGGCGGAAGGTGCAGGTGCGAGCTGCCCTGCAGGGCAGCGTCGTGGAACGACCAGCGGTCACCCGATTCCCAATGCGCATGTTCGAATTGGTGCTGAACATAGAAGAGCCAGACGCCGACGGTTGCCGCGATCAAGGTTACTGTCAGCTGGACGATTAGGAAGGTGCCAATGCCGACCAACATGTAGACGGCTGCCGCAACAGCGGCGATTGCCACGTTCGTTCCGATTGCGCTGACCCAATAGCGTGAGCCGGCGGTCATGAGCCCGACCGGAAGCCGATTTCTCAATACGAAGAGATAAATCGGGCCGAAACCCAGCAGGACGACTGGATGGCGGTAGACCCGGTAGAGAAACTGCCGCCCTTTGGTCCAATTGCGGAACTCATCGACGGTGACCGTGTCGACGTCCCCGAAGCCGCGAGCGTCCAGATTGCCGGTTCCGGCGTGGTGCAAGGCATGGGACCGCCGCCAGCATTCGTAGGGCGTGATCGTGAACACGCCCAGGATCCTGCCGGTCCAATCATTGGCCGATCGGCTTGGCCAGAATGCTCCATGACCGCAGTCGTGCTGGATCAGGAACAGCCTGAGCAGAAAGCCGCCCGCCGGAATGGCGAGCAGGAGCGCGGCCCAGTAGCCGGCATCGACCAGCGCGAACATGGCCGCGCTGAGCGCCAGATAGGGCACGAGGGTGATCGCCAGCTCGAAGGCGCTTTGACGGCGGCTGGGCTCGCGATAATTCGAAAGCTCGCGCACCAGCCGTTTCGCGTCGAGCGCCGGGCTATGGTCGCGACGTGATGCTGAAGCGGATCCGGCAGAAGGGTCGTCCGACGTTTCGACATCGCCGGTTGTGCTAAGCATATGACCTGTCGCTCCTGCGAGGCGAGGACTGAATCCTCGCCCCTGAATTTCCTACCCGACGACCGCTCTTGCGGCTTCGTAGGCGATGGCTCGCGCCTGATTCGCTTCGCGCCGCGATAGCAGGCGAAACAAGGATGGAGTGGAAAGATGATCCGCGCATTGCCGGCGGACCTTAGTCTCGAAGTTTTTAAGTTTGTTGATGCTGTTACTCATTCTTACTCAATTTACGTTGCGAGCACGCTGCTTTCGTTCGCCAGCTTGGCGGCGATGGAGGTTGCCCGCATCTTTTCGGTTTCTGTTACCCGAGCAGCCATTTCTCTCCAGGCTGCTTCGGATCTGAGACAGCGTTCCCTCACATTATCGAGGGTTGCCGCCTCCGCTTCCGTCCGCGCGGCTTCCGCCCGCGTCAGGTAAGCATCGAGTTCTCGGTGGCGTACTGGGTCGACCATTCGTCTGTCCTGCGATCTCCAGCCCGCTGCCCGAAGACAGCGGACTGGAGGAATTCGATTTAGGCGCTCTGCAGATTGACTGCGCTGGTCTTGCCGCGCTGGTCCTTCTCGAGCTCGTAGCTGACACGCTGCTCCTTCTGCAGGGTCGACATGCCCGCACGCTCGACGGCGCTGATGTGAACAAAGGCGTCCTCTCCGCCGCCTTCCGGCGCGATGAAGCCATAACCCTTTTGCTCGTTGAAAAATTTCACGGTGCCTGTCGGCATAATCAATTCCTTCATTTCGGGTCACCGCCAATCGGTTTCCCGGTGCCAGAAGAAGCGAAGAGAAGGAATGAGGAGCCGCAAAGCGCCCGAAAAACCCGCAGTTTGCGACCAATAGCCAACCCTACATAGGTTAGTAGCACAGCAATTGTAAGTGTTACGTTCGCTTCTGCCTCGGTCCCGTGCTACCTGCTCGATACCGCGAGCCTGCTCTGCAAGATGCTCGCGATCGAGAGGTAGCGCTCCCGCTTGCCCAGCAGGAGTGACAGATGACCATAATTTTCCTCACCGAAAACCAGACCGGCGCGAAGCGGGCGGTGCGCAGTTGAGCCGGGCCGTACATCTGAAGATGTCCAAGCAGGCAATCGAGGCCCATTGCTCCGCGCAGAACATCGGAATTTCGTCGATCGCGAACATACCGACCGGCGGTGTCCGCCTAGTTTGCATGAGCGTCGATGGTGCCGCGCAGATCCGCACCAAGCTCAAGTCGAGTCTGATGAAAGAGGATGCGGAAAATCAGCGGCACGGCCCGGGCTGGGGCTTCGTACCGCGGGCTTAGGCCGCTTGTTGGAGGGATATTGAATGCAATTGCATGGCAGCACCGAAGCGAATTTAATTTCGGCGGTCCGGAGCGCGGGCCGGCTGCGCGGGCAACGCGTTCACTCGGACACCGTCAAATATTGGAGCAGCCTTTTGCTGCACGCGCGGCGTGAGCTGTCAACGACGGCCGCATTGCCGGCCGCTTCGCTTGGCCGCCTTATTGCCGAGCTTGAGGTGGAGATCGTTCAGCACTCGCGGCCGTAAAGACGGCGGTCGAAGCGCCATCAACGGCGAAACTGCCGCCGCTTCGCGCCTGGGGCCTGGCTGCCGCCGATCTTCTCTCGATAGATGATGCGGCCCTTGGACAAATCGTAGGGCGTCATTTCGACGTGCACCCGGTCGCCGACGATGGAGCGGATGCGGAAGCGCCGCATCTTGCCGGCGGTGTAGGCGATGATGCGATGCTCGTTGTCGAGCATCACGGCGAAGCGGCCGTCCGGCAATATCTCTTCGACGACGCCTTCGATGGTGAGGAGTTGTTCCTTTGCCAAGATCTATTCCGCCAGCAAGCGGATGGACGAGAGATCGACGCTCTGGCGATTGCCCCCGCAGTCCGACACGCCCTCCAATCCGATGAAGCGGGCGACGCCGGCGATTCGGGGCGCTGCGTTGTCGGAGACCAGCCGCAGCGTGGGCGGAAGGTGATGAATATTGCTGTGGGCGAAGACCAAGGTGGCTTCCCTTCGAAAATAGCTGCTTCACGGAGGCAATCGGCTCCGCGCGAGCGAGGAAGCATGAAAGGGAAGAGGGGGTAACCCCGATCCGCCGCAGGCGACGTTTGCACCGGCGATATGGGCGATATGCCGCCGTTGCGCAACGCAAGCCGCAAACCGGCTCGGCGGTGTAGGATACCGGAGGCGTGCGGACCGTTTAGCGAGGCAGTCCAATTCTCCAGTCCGGGAAAAGCAAGTGCCAACCGCGTCGATTGCCATGGTCCCAGGCCACAAATCCGACGAAGACCTCCGGCGCGTCGAGATTCTCAACCGCGCATTGCGGTGCGCCTGGAGCAGCGGGTTGTCGGCTGAGCCGAGCCTCGATGCCGGTCAGCTTGCCGCCGCGGCGATGCGCCGGGAGCGGGGCGAGCTCGAAAGCGGCTGCTGGGAAGATGCGCTCAACCGGCTGACCGGCGACATCCAACGCAGTGCCGCGCTCAACCCATTGGGCCGGACGATTGCTCACGGACTGCTGGTGCGAATGCTCCGGCAGCGGATTCGCGCCGCGCGACTGTGGCGCAGCCGCCCCGAGATACTGGAGCGGCCGGTCAATGCACCGGTCATTGTCCTCGGCCACATGCGGTCGGGAACGACCCGCCTGCACCGGCTGCTCGCCTGCGATCCGCGCTTCGCCTTCACCCGGATGCACGAGACGTTGCAGCCGCTGCCGGCTGGTCGGTTGCAGGGCATCGGGTTCGCGAGTGCGGTGCGAGGGCTGCTCAATTTCTGCAATCCGGAGCTGCGCAGGATCCACCCCAGCTCGGCGCTGGCGCCCGAAGAGGAGTTCGGCCTGCACGGATTGTCGCTGCACGGTGCGATGTTCGAGGCGCAATGGAATGTGCCGGCGTTCGCCCGCTGGTGCGAAGGCCGGGACCTGCGGCCCGTCTATCGCGAGTTCCGCTACTTGGTGCAGACGCTGTGCTGGCGGCGAGGCGAGCCGCCGGACCGGACGGTGCTGTTGAAAGCGCCGCAGTTCATGCAAGACCTCGACGTCGTGCTGGAGGCTTTTCCGGGCGCGCGGATTCTGTGGATGAAGCGCGACATGAGCTCCGTCGTAGCGTCGAGCGCGTCACTCGTCTGGAACCAGCAACGCGTGCAATCGGACCTGGCCGACCCGCTTCGCATCGGACGCGAATGGCGGCGCAAGACGCATCTACGACAGGAGAGAGCGCAACTGGCCCTCGCGCAGCGGCTGCCGTCGACGCCCGTCTTGCCGATCGACTATGCGGCGATGAACGCCGACTGGCGAGGGCAGGTGCGGCGGATCTACGGCGTCCTGGGCATGGAACTGACGGATTCAGTCGAAGCGCGAATGGCGCGCATTGCAAGCTCATCCGACCATTTCGGCCATCGTTACTCTGCGCAGCGGTTCGGGCTTTCGAGCTCTGACATTGCAGAACGGTCGGAATTCGGACGGCCCGAGGGGCGGGAAGCGCGATCGCGCAGGGAAAGGGAAGCTTACAAACAAACAAATGTTTGCGCTTAATGACGGGTTAAATCGTTACGTTTCTGTAATTTAGAATGCCTAAGCGGGTCTCTGGGCAAGTTTAGGAAGCTTTCGAATGGCCAAGGCAGGTTTCTGGAAAAGCAGTAGCGCCATCTTGGCTCGCGCTGACGGGAAGCCCGTTCCAGTGTCGAGAAAGCTCGGCATCTCGCAATCAGAAGCGTCTCTCATTTTGCAGGCGTATGAGGATTCCTGCCAAGGCTGGTTTTGGGCGACCGACAAGAACGGCCTCATCACCTATCTCACCGAGCGCGTCGGTGCACTTTTGACCGATAGACCCGACGGGATAATGGGCTCGCCGCTGGTCGACCTGTTTCTGAAGGAAGACGAAGGGTCTGGCGATGGCCGGAACTTGCCCTTCATGCTCACGAAGCAATCACGCTTCGAGCAGCTGATCGTTCGCGCAGCATGGGGAACCGAGCAGCGATTGTCGTCGCTTTCGGGAACGCCGCAGTTCGACGCGAGCGGACAATTCGCAGGATTTCGCGGTGGCGGAATCGACATCACTGAGCAGCGCAAGTCGTCCGATCACGTCTCGCGACTGGCGATGTATGACGCGCTGACCGGGCTGCCCAATCGGTTGCGAATGGGCGAAGTGCTCGAGTCCAATCTGGTGGGACAGGCAGTCCACAGGCGCCCGTGCGCTGTGCTCATGCTCGATCTCGACCGCTTCAAGCAGGTCAATGACACTTTGGGTCATCCGGCGGGCGATGCCCTTCTGAAGCAGGTCGGCGAACGGCTGCTTCGAATCGTTGGCGACAAGGAGCGCATCTTCCGGCTGGGCGGTGACGAGTTCCAGGTGATTGTCCGCGACTGCGCGGATCGAGAAGTTCTTCGCGCGCTCGGCGAAAAGATCATTGCGAGCTTGTCTCAACCTTATTCCCTGGAGGGCAGCCGCTGCACGATCGGCGCGTCGATCGGAATCGCTCTCAGTCCGGGCGACGGCACGACCAGCGACGACCTCATCCGGAATGCCGACCTCGCACTCTACGCTGCTAAAGGGGATGGGCGCGGCTGCGTCAGCTTCTTCTCCAGCGACCTTCTGCAGGCTGCGGGTGACAGACGAGTCCTCGAGGAGGATCTGAGGGACGCGCTCGAACGGGGCGAAATCCACGTTTACTATCAGCCGATCGTCAACGCGAGGGACAATGTCACCACCGGCGTCGAGGCCTTTGCGCTGGCTTCACCCGGAGCGTGGACTTATCTCTCCCGGGCTGTTCATTCCGATCGCGGAGGAAACCAACCTCATCGGACCGCTCGGTGAGTGGATCTTGCGCAAGGCCTGCGAGGATGCAGCGCAATGGCCGGGGAATTTGCGTGTGGCAGTCAACGTGTCGCCGCTGCAATTCGCCAGCGGCAGTTTGCCGGCCGTCGTTGCCTCGGTGCTGGCGTCGTCCGGCCTGTCGCCCGAGCGCCTCGAGCTGGAGATCACGGAGGGTGTGTTCCTCGCCGATTCCGCCGCAGCCGACACGGTCTTCACGGCGCTCAAGCAGATCGGCGTCCGTCTTGCCCTCGACGATTTCGGCACCGGCTATTCGTCGCTGGGCTATTTGCGGACCGCGCCTTTCGACAAGATCAAGATCGATCAGAGCTTCGTCCGCGCGGCGACACTTCCGGGATCCCGCAACAGCGCCATCATCGCGGCCATCGTCGCCCTGGCGGAAGCGCTCGGGATGGAAACAACCGCGGAGGGCGTGGAATCCCATGACGAACTTGCGCTGATCCAGAGCCTTCGCGTCAGTCACGTGCAGGGCCACATCTACAGCAAGGCGATTACTACCGAGGAGCTCAAGGAGCGGTTGGAAGCCGGCGACTGGACGATCTCACCATCCGGTCCGAGCAAGCAGCGCAGCGACCGCATTTCGATGTTCCGCAAGGTGCGAGTGATCTTTGGCAATCACCAGCGTTCGATCCTGATCCGCAACCTCTCCGAGACGGGTGCGCTCGTCGAAGGTCTCGACGATGTGCCGTTCGATAGCCAATTGATTGTCGACTTTGGCGACGGCCACCTCGTTTATGCCAGGGTGAGGCGCTCTCGCAACCGGCAGCAGGGCGTCGAATTTGAAACCCCGCTCGTCAGCGACGACCAGGGCGGATTGTGCACAGCCCATCGCGTGCCTGCCTATGTCATTCAGAAAGCAGGCCTGCCCGCGATCGGCGGCGGTGAAAGGATAGTCCTTCCCAATCCGGACAATTCGGCCGTCCTTGAGTCCCTGCGCCCGAAACTCGGGCTGATGTTCGTCGCCCCAACGCAAGCGATCGCCACGCCCAGCGAAATGGTCTCGAACCGAGATCTGCTTTCCCGCGAAGTGTCACACGCGCCCAGCCGCGACCTGCATGAGCGGCCTTTGACCAAAAATGAAATCGTCCGGCTGGAAACAGCCGTCGAGGCGAGCGCCAACCCGCAGCTTAAATATATCGTGGCGTTGCTCATTCTAACTCGGGTCCGGCAGCGCGATCTGCTCGAGGCGCGTTGGGATCAATTCAATCTCGATACGGGCATCTGGATCATTCCCTCTGCAAAGAGCGGTCAGGAGCGCCGGGTCGAGCTTTCGCGCGAGGCGATCCAGGTCGTTCGAGAACTGCCCAGGTGGGACGATTGCCCGTATCTGCTCGCCAATCCTGCAACCAGGAAGCCCTATCGGTCATTCCTGACGAGCTGGGACACCGCCCGGATCAAGGCCGATCTGGCTGACGTCGAAATCGACGACCTGCGTTTCTGCGATGCCGAAAACACGAGATACCTACGGGCCGGCGATCTCAACCCGATCAAGTCTGTCGTTCAGAATTTCAGTCGGCAACGGACTGCTGCTCAGGGATGAACAATGAGCGAAAGGGAGATCGCGCCATCGATCGTATTCCGGGATACAGCAAGCGTGCGCCGAGGGTGGATATCCGCCAGCTTGCGAAGCTCGTCGATTCCGACGGGGTCGAGCACGACGTCACCATCCTTGACGTTTCGAGCGGGGGCTTTCGCCTCGGAGTGACCGAATGCCCTCGAATCGGCGAGTTCGTGACTATTCGCGCGGGGCGAGGGCGTGATTTTGAGGCGCAGATCCGCTGGGCGCTCGGAAGTGAGGCGGGAGGCGTGTTCCTGACTCCGGTCGAGACCGGGGACTGGTCCTAAAGTCAGGTTTCCTGCGCTCAATCCTCCTTAGTAACGGCGTTCTCGTTCTCCGCATCGTCCTGGGTTCCGCCGTAATAACTGCGGTTCGAAGTCTCCGCCCTTGAAGTTGGAGTTCTCTCTCCCGCTGTGGGGATTGGGATAGGGGCCGCCGCCGGACTCGCCGGACTGATGCGCGCCGTCGGGGCGGGAGGCGGGCTGCGGCCTGTCGTCCATCAGCGGTCTCCCTTGTCGCCTTCGCCTCTCTTGGGCCGGGTCTTCGAGTCCCGCTTCTGATCCTGGGCCAAGCTGCGGCCGACGTCGTCGGACTCCTTGAACTGTCCTTCAGAATCACGCCGGACGAAGCGCTTGTCGTTGCCCGTGTCGATCAATTCTCTTGGCATGTTCCGTTCCTCTCTTTTTGGTCCTGAGGTCCGCGAGCAGCCCGAGAAGGTCCCCCGGCACGCTCGTTTCGACCTGGATCGCTCTTCGCAATGCGCCGCCAAGGCCGTCGCGGCGGGATCCGGGGTGGACGCTCCATGGGAGCAGCATTTCTACGTTCACTGAACTCACTCGCATTTGCACGGCATACGCGGGGGCGATCATCCCTATTTCAGCTTCCTCGCCTGGTTGAGGTGGTCGGTAACGATCGGGACGAGGTCCTGGGCAAAGGTCTTGAGCGCGTCATTGTCGCCGTTGGACGCATAGTTCCGGAGCTCCGCCAGCGTCTTCTCATGACCGCCGACCTGGGCGGCGGCGTAGGCGGTATCGAAATCGGCGCCCTTCTTCGCCTTCAGCTCATCAAGCTGGGCTTGCTGCTCGGCATTCAGGGCGTCGTTGATGGTGACATTGGAGGGATTGCTGGCGAGGGTCGATTTCAGCTTCGTGGTGGAGTCCGTGTGCGCCTTGATCATCATGGCGGCGAATTCCTTGACCGCCGGGGAGGTGGCGGATGCTTCGGCCAGCCGGGACAATTCAATCTCGAACCGGTCGCTCGCGGCGGCCTTGTTGACGAAGTCCTGGGCACCCGACGAGGCGACGGAAGCGCCGTCGTTTCCAAGCGCGATATTCTCCGACTCCATCATGGCGTTGGAATCGGTCGCGACGGTTTCCTCGCTGCCGCTTTGGCCGCACGCGCCCAGCGCAACCGGCAAGGCAAAAGCCAGAAGAAAAGATTTGAAACGCATTATACTCTCCATCCCTTTTTTGGTGCGCGCAGAACGTGCATTCGGTTCCGGCGTTCCGACTAAAAATTTTGAAAACAACCGTAGGAACAGAGAGTTAGGAGTGATGGTTTATAGCCGCGCGCTTCTCTCGACGAGCGGAGATGCGCCCCTGTCGGTGGAGTTGAAGCGGTCCGGACTTACCTGCCCGGGCCGCTTCTTCAGGTGAGTGTCGCGAGGTTCGTGGGAATGAAATCGGATCGGTTCGATGCGCCAGCCCAGCCGTTCTTCGGAACGAAGAGAAGCCTGGTGCAATTCGCAGTGATCGCGGCGATCCTGGCCATCTTCCTGTTCGTGGCCTGGTCGACGATGGCCGGCAGCTAGTTGGAGTTAGCGTCGAGCTCCTTCTTGAGCATCGCGAACCAGGCGTCGCGCAGCTTTTCGCCTTCTCCGAGCTCTTCGGCTTCGCCGGCGGCCCGGTCGGCGGCGAGTACCGCGGCTTCCTCGGCCGTGCATTCGCGCTCGTAACCCCAGGAGCCCCATTCGCGCTTCTGGTAGCCGTCGAAGCCGGGGGGCGGCGGGAAGTCGGTCATCCAGACCCCTTCCTCGTCGCACCAGCAGTGTTCGGGCTCCTCGACTAACTGCTCTTCTTCTTCCTCCTCTGTTGGATTTTCACCGAGGAGAAGTTGACCAAATTGACCGTGCCGCGCGGAATCGAGGAGGGCCTCGGCCGCCTGCTCCTCGCCGCGGCCGACGAGGGTGATCCACTGGTCCCAGTGGCGGAGGATGGGGAGGTGGTTTGCGCCGGTTTCGAGCGCGCGGTCGCAGCGTTTGTCGAGGCGGTGAAGGACGGCGATCGACAGGCGGCTGTCATAGCGATGGCGCTCCGCGACGACCTCACCGTCCTTGGTGATCGTGTCGGTCACTCCGTCGAGCGCCTTTTCATACAAAGCGTCTGCGAGGGGAGCGCGGGCAAGCTCGCACGCCGCATCCCAGCTTGCCGCGAACAAGGGGTCGCGGGCGCGGAGCGCGTAGGCAGACTGCTTGGTCAGCTGCGCATATTCGCAGGCCCGGCTGACCCGCCCGGTCTCGGCGAGGACTTCGAGGAAGAGGCGGCGGGCGAACGGCGTCCAGCCGTCGCGACGGCCGATGGCGGGGAGAGCCTCGGGCTCTGGTGAGTTTTGATCATGTTCCATGAACCATATAGGAACATAAAGCGAGGGCTGTAGGAAAGCATAAACTACCGCGCGCAGCGACGCCGACGCTTCAGCGTCGCCGGAGCAGCGCGAAGAGCCAGTGCATGCCGGCCGGCGGGTCGGCAGCGCCGAGCCCCGTCCGACGTCACGGGATTCACTCCCGTGACGGCTCGCGCCACACAAAAGCTAATGTCTGCTTTCGACCCATTGCGGACATTAGCACCCTCATCGAAAAGGAGGACGTGCGTTTAGCTTCGCTTCTCCCCCTCCTGGCACTCGTGTCGTGCGGCGAGCCCGACCTCGTCGACTGCACCAAGCTCGACACTGCGGAGACGCTCAGTTGCATGGAGAGGAATGAGGCGCAGGGAGAGCCTGCGATGCTGCTGGCCTGCCTGCCGTTCTCATCTCCGGAAAAGATCAAAGGTGTGTGGGTCCTTGGCTTTGAGAAGAACGACTTCTTCGCGGGTGAATGGCCAGACGAGCCGCCGCCAGTTGGTCGCGTGAGCAACACAGAGGTTGTGGTGACCAAGGAGCGACTGGAGCGGTTGAGATCGTCAGCGCCCTACGATGCGCTCTGGGTGGAGCTTACCGGTCGGCGTTCATTGTGCCCCTTCACCGGCCTCACGCCGCACCTGATCGTTGCTGACAACTTGGAGGTTCGTCGTCGTGCATCAGTCGTCGCACGTTAGTACGGCTGCAATGTCCGCTTTCGATCATTGCAGACATTAGCAACGCCGACGATAACGAGCCCATGTCAAAGGTGGTCGTTGTCGATTGCTCACTAATCTCGGACCGGGACACGCTGCACGATGTGTTCGCCGACGCCTTGGGTTTTCCAGAGTATTACGGCCGAAACAGTAGTGCGTGGATCGACTGCATGACTTGGCCCAATGAAGAATGCTCCTCTGTAAGCCTTGCCGGTGACGAGACGTTCACGGTCCATCTCAAAGATGCGCAGGCCCTCAAAGAACGTGCGCCTCAACTCCTGACAGACATTCTGGAGATGTCAGCATTCGTGAACTTCCGGCGTATCGAGGTTGGTGAACCACCGATCCTCATAGTCTGTGGACATATCTCGGCCTGACGTCCGCTGCGGACATTCGGTTGGGATGAAAAATGGGTGCCATGAGCACGGACAGCAACGATTTCGATTACGAAGCACCGACCGTGCCCGAACGCGCACTGTTCGTCGCTGCCGACGAACCCTTGTTGGTATTTCCGTCCGTCATGGCGGCGGAGCGATGCCTCGAAGCAATCGACGTTGAGAACGGCGTTTACCCTGCTGCTTTTGGGCCCAACGGCGAGCCTTTTACGATTGGCACCGAGCGCAACCGCATCATCATCCAGCGCACTGGAGAACCGAATAGACCGGATGAACTAAAAGCTCTGCTGCTGAGGTATTTGGAGACTGTGGGGCAGCCTGCTGACACTTCGATGGGACTTCACCAGATTGCTGCGACAGTCTGGGCGAGGGAGAGCGACTTCTGGCGGGAGCATGACCCCTACAGCGATAGGTTCGCGAAGCGCATTCCCCTTTGGGGCTGCATTGCCGTTGTGACTGTAGCGGTGATGGGGCTCTATTTTGCATTCCGATGAGCGCCAATGTCTGCTTTCCACCCAAAGCAGACACTAGACCGGCGACAGCACGATGACCGTCGCCTCCTTTTTGCATCGCAAGCATTTTGAGCGACCACCCGTTGCAGACATGTCATCCCGCAGTTCGTCATTCCCGCGAAAGCGGGAACCTAGTTTTTGTTTTTGCTGGGTCCCCGCTTTCGCGGGGATGACGAGGGGGCAGCGGCGGGGGCAGGGACGTTTCAGACGAGCGGTTGGAAGCCCAGGTCTTCCGCCAGGTCGCGCCATTCGGGGTTGGCGGCTTCGATCAGGGTCAGCTTCCAGGCGCGGTTCCATTTCTTGATGCGTTTCTCGCGCGTGATTGCGGATTCCATTGTCGAATGCTGCTCGAACCAGACAAGCATTCTGACGCCGTAGTCGCGGGTAAAGCCACGGACCGCGCCGATGCGGTGCTGGTGGATGCGGGCGGGGAGATCGGACGTGACGCCGGCGTAGAGGGTGCCGTTTCGCTTCGAGGCGAGCAGGTAGACTGTGGGTGCGAAGTTGGAGTGCATTTTTTGTTTGCGCTGGGTTCCCGCTTTCGCGGGAATGACGAGGGAGGAAGCGGGAATGACGAAGGGAGGAGGGGGCGGTCAGGCGTCGATTTCTTCTTCATCCACAGCCGCCGCCCGGCTCTGGATGAACTGGAACCGCTGCGCCGGGTCGCGGCCCATCAGCCGCTCGACCAGATCCTTCACCGGCTGGCGGTCCTCATAGGCTGACGGCAGCGTCACCTTCAGCATGGACCGCGTCTTCGGGTCCATGGTGGTTTCCTTGAGCTGGTTCGGGTTCATCTCGCCGAGGCCCTTGAAGCGGCTGACCTCGACCTTCTTGCCCTTGAACTCGGTGGCTTCGAGCTCGGCGCGGTGGGCGTCGTCGCGGGCGTAGAGGGTCTTGGCTCCGGCGGTCAGGCGGTAGAGCGGCGGCTGGGCGAGGTAGAGGTGGCCGCGGCGGACCAGCTCCGGCATTTCCTGGAAGAAGAAGGTCATCAGCAGGGTCGCGATGTGGGCGCCGTCGACGTCGGCGTCGGTCATGATGATGATCTTTTCGTAGCGCAGCGAATCCTCGTCGAACTTGTCGCGGTTGCCGCAGCCGAGCGCGAGGTTGAGGTCGGCGATTTCGTTGTTGGCGCGGATCTTGTCGGCGGTGGCGCTGGCGACGTTGAGGATCTTGCCGCGGATGGGGAGGATCGCCTGCGTCTTGCGGTCGCGCGCCTGCTTGGCCGAGCCGCCGGCGCTGTCGCCCTCGACGATGAACAATTCGGTGCCTTCGGGATCGTCGCGACGAGCAGTCGGTGAGCTTGCCGGGAAGGCGGAGCTTGCGGGCGGAGGTGGCGGTCTTGCGCTTGACCTCGCGCTCGGCGCGGCGGCGGAGGCGCTCCTCCATCCGCTCGACGATCGAGCCGAGCAGGGCGCGGCCGCGGTCCATATTGTCGGCGAGATAATGGTCGAAATGGTCGCGGACGGCATTTTCGACGAAGCGCGCGGCCTCGAGGCTGGTGAGGCGGTCCTTGGTCTGGCTCTGGAAATGCGGGTTGCGGATGAACACGCGAGAGCATCAGCTCGACGCCGTTGAAGACGTCGTCGGCGGTGATCTCCTTGGCCTTCTTGTTGCCGACCAGCTCGCCGAAGGCGCGCAGGCCCTTGGTGAGGGCGGCGCGGAGGCCCGCTTCGTGGGTGCCGCCGTCGGGGGTGGGGATGGTGTTGCAGTAATAGCTTTCGGAGCCGTCCGAATAGAGCGGCCAGGCGACGGCCCATTCGGCGCTGCCCTGCGACGCGCCGTCGGCGGAAGGGAAGTCCTGCTTGCCGACGAAGGGCTGATTGGTGACGGCGGGGCGGTCGCCGATCTGCTCGGCGAGATGGTCGGCTAGGCCGCCGGGGAATTGGAAGGTGGCGCTTTCGGGGACGTCGGCGGAGGCGAGCGACGGGTCGCAGCGCCAGCGGATCTCGACGCCGGCGAAGAGGTAGGCCTTGGAGCGGACGAGGCGGAGGAGGCGGGCGGGGTCGAAGTCGGACTCGGCGCCGAAGATCTCCGGGTCGGGGGTGAAGGTGACGGTGGTGCCGCGCTTGTTGGGGGCCGCGCCGACTTCTTCGAGCTTGGAGGTGGCGAGGCCTTTCGAGAAGGACTGGCGGTAGAGCTTCTTGTCGCGGGCGACCTCGATGATGGTCTCGGTCGAGAGCGCGTTGACGACGCTGACGCCGACGCCGTGGAGGCCGCCGGAGGTGCTGTACGCCTTGCCCTCGAACTTACCGCCCGAGTGGAGGGTGGTCATGATGACTTCGAGCGCGGACTTGCCCGGGTATTTGGGGTGCGGGTCGACGGGGATGCCGCGGCCGTTGTCGAAGACGGTCAGGCGATTGCCCGGCTCCAGCGTGACCTCGATGCGGCTGGCGTGGCCGGCGACCGCTTCGTCCATCGCATTGTCGATGACCTCGGCGGCGAGGTGGTGGAGCGCGCGGGCGTCGGTGCCGCCGATGTACATGCCCGGGCGGCGGCGGACGGGCTCCAGGCCCTCAAGGACCTCGATCGAGGAAGCGTCGTAGCTTTCGGGTGCGGGCGCGGCGGCGTTGGAAGCGAACAGGTCGGACATGTGCGGATAGCTATAGGACCCTGATTCCGACCGTGCCAAGCGGAGGGGGGCGGGTTTTCCACAGCTAGAGGCGGCGGCGGTCCTCGAAGTGGGCGTCGAGGCCGAAGCGGCCCGATCCGCGCAGGCCGAAGTAGAGGCCGAGGAAGACGAGGACGAGCGCCGGCCACCAGGTGTTGAAGGGGTCGGGCGAGTGGACCATCCACACCGCGACGATGAACTGGAAGCAGGTGATGAGGCCGAGCCAGCGGGTGAACAGGCCGAGGATGAAGCCGACGCCGGCGAGGAACTGGAAGTAGACGGAGAGCGGCGCCATTAGCTCCGGCGCGGGGAAGCCGAACTGGGTGAGGAATTTCACGAATTCGTCCATCCGTGCGGCGCTGAAGACGTTGTCGTGGCTCTGGTAGATCAGGAACACGCCGGTCGCGATGCGGAGCAGGAGCAGGCCGAAGTCGGCGAAGACGGGCGTTGCCCGGCAGGAACAGGAAGTCCTTCAGCGTCATCGGATGTCCCCCTCGATGCCCTGAGAGTGCACAGCTGCTGGAAGCGACTTAAGCATTGATCGACGAACGGTTGAGCCGGCTCCATCAGCCGTTGCGCACGGTCTTGAAAACGGCGGTTCTCTAACCAGATCAGCGTCGCCGGACGCCAGATGGGTCCGGTGACGGGGCCGCGGCCTCAGCCTGCACCCCGCCTTGTTGCTCAAACTGGAGGACAAGACATGCGTAGTGCTTTCGACTTTGCGCCCTATCGGCGTTCCACCGTCGGCTTCGACCGGCTGTTCGACATGCTCGAGAACAGCAATGCCGGCCAGGGCCAGGAAAATTACCCGCCGTTCGACCTGATCAAGCTCGGCGACAACGATTATCGCATCGAGCTGGCGGTCGCCGGCTTCAAGCCGAATGAAATCGACATCACCGCCCAGCAGAACGTGCTGATCGTCAGCGGCAAGAAGGCCGAGGAGAGCGAGAACCGCGGACAGGATTACATCTACCGCGGCATAGCGACGCGCTCCTTCGAGCGCCGCTTCGCGCTGGCCGACCATATCCAGGTGCGCGGTGCGGACTTGAAGGACGGACTGCTCGCGATCGAGCTGGTGCGCGAGATCCCCGAGGCGATGAAGCCGCGGAAGATCAGCATCGGCGGCAGCGAGGCACAGGAGCGTTCCGCCATTGGCGGCGGCGACCAGCCTGCTTCGCGGCAGACCGTCGACGCGGGGGCCGAGAAGGCGGACGCCTAACCCCTCCACCATTCACTCTTTGGTGAATGGCCTCCCTCCCCGAGTGAGCTCGGGGAGGATTGAAAAAGGCCCCGGAGCTTGGTTGCTCCGGGGCCTTTCCTTTGTGCGCCGGCTGGGGAGTGGGGAGGGGAGCGCCGGCGCGGGGGTTACCAGGTTCGAGTTTCGGCCATCTCCAGCTCGCCGACGACCGTGATCAGGGCTTCGGCAAGGTCGTCCGCAGTCCGGTTCGCGCGGCGGTCTCGAGCAAAGGAGACGTCGAGTACGCGCTCGCCCTGCCAGTCGCCGGTGCCGACGAAATCCCAGCCGCGGTTGCGCAGGCGCTGGCTGATCGCATCGGTCTTCGCGCCGAAGCTGATCGTGACGACGTCCGGCATCAGGTCGTGAAGCATGGTCGTTCCGCCGATCGCCGCGCAGGTCTCGGCGAACCGCGTTGCGGCGCGTGAATGCGGCGATGCGGGCTTCACGAGCCGCAGGAGCGGCCGGCGCCGTTCGAAACGACCTTCAGCGTCACGGTCGGCTGGCGTTTTGACTGCGTGTTCCACTTGTCGGTTTGTCCTAATGTCTTGGGTGCGCGATCAGGATTTCCTGACGGTCACCTTGAGGAAGGTTGCGGGGATAACGGTGCGGTCGCCGCCCTTGTTCTGGGCATTGAACAGGTCCGTCAGCTCCGCTTCGAGTTGCGCTTCGCGGCCGTCCTTTGCTGCCGCCTCGAAGGCGTTCATCGTCGGGCCGTAGTAGGTGCGGAAGATCGCCAGCAATTCGGCCGGCGGACCGTCGCAACGGAAGAACCAGGTCGCCCGCTCGAAGCTGATCTTCTCCGGCTTGATGCCGGCAGCTTCGAAGCGCTCGCGGACCTTGTCCTCGTCGCCCCAGGTCATCGGGCTGACGAAGCCTTCCGGCGGAGGCGGCGTGTAGGCCGCGCTGATCTTCAGGATCTGCGCCACCAGGGTCGGGTCGCCCGGAATCCAATTGCCCATGACGATCCGTCCGCCCGGCTTGGTGACGCGCACCATCTCTTCCGCGACGTCGAAGGGCCGCGGCGCGAACATCGCACCGAAGATGCTGACGACGAGGTCGAACTTGTCGTCGTCGATCCGGTTGAGGTTCGAAGCATCGCCCTCCTGGAAGCGCAGATTGTCGAGACCCGCCGCCTTCGCCCGCGCGTTGCCGGCGGCGACGAGGTTCGAAGCGATATCCACGCCGAGCACTTCCGCGCCGAGCCGAGCAGCGGGCAGGGCCGTGGTGCCGTCGCCGCAGCCAAGGTCGAGCACTTTCATGCGCGGTTCGATGCGAAGTGTCTTGACGAGATTTTCGCCGCTCTCGCGCATCGTTTCCGCAATCCGGGTGAAGTCCCCCTTCTCCCACAGCGCCTTGTTCGGATTAATCTTTTGCATGCCGAGATCGGCCATTCTTATTCCCCTATTGAGTTCGAAACGGTCGGCGCCGCGCGCGACTCTCGCGGCGCCGATACTGGTCAGGCGACGCTGAGCGTGCCGTTCATTTTGATCGGACGGCTCATGTTGAAGTAGTTGGGCGACGTCTTCATGACGGTCTGGTGGATTTCCTCGAAATCCGCCGGCGATCCGTCACCCTTGATGCGGACTTCGTAATCGACGTTAGCGTAGCCTGGCGGGACCTGGTCGCTGAGACCGAGGAAGCCGCGCAGGTCGAGCTCGCCGCGGGTGCGGATCTCGAGCGATTCCAGCTTGATGCCCCGAAGCGCCGCGCCGGCAACGTAGCCGACCGTGATGCAGGCGTTGAACGCCGCCATCAGCAGCTCCTGCGGGTTCGGCGCGCCGTCGGCACCGAGCAACTCGCACGGCTCGTCGGCGACGATCGTGTGATTGCGCTCGATGCGCTCGCCGGCCATGGTGAAGCCGGTGACCTTGGTCTCGCTGCGGGTCTGGCCCTTCCAGCTGGTGACGACGTCGAAGCCGACGATGGCCTTTGAATGGTCCTTTTCGATCGCTTCGACGACTTCGCCCAGAGCGGCAAGGTCGAGCCCGTTGACGGGCGCATTCTTCACAGTGTCGAGCATGGTTGTTCTCCTTGGGTTGATTGGGTTCAGGCGAAGATCGGCGCGGCTTCCGCCAGGCGGGCGGCCGCCTTGGGCGAGATGTTCTCGACGGTCGCCTTGAAGCGCTCGTGGACGAGACCCGAACCGATGACGGTCCAGCGTCCAGCCTGATGCTGCTGGGCGATGATTTCCTCGCGGTTCAGGACGGTCTGATTGATCGCCTTTTCGAGCGCGTCGATGTTGAACTCGGCCTGGGCCTTGAGGCCGCCATCGAGGAACATCGCAATCTCGAAGACTTCGTCGATAGCCTTATCGATCTCGGCTTCGGAGCGACCTTCCGCCAGCGCATCGACGATCAAAGTGTCGAGCTTCGCGTGCTGCGATTCCTCGATCCAGTGATGCTTCAGCAGGCTCTTGAACAAGGGATCGATGTCGCCGTCGTCCTTGATGCTTCCCAGGTAATGCTGCTGGGTCATCCACTCGATCATCAGGATGACGAGACCCACTGCGAGCGGATCATGGCGAAGGACCTCCGCGCCGATCGCTTCGGACGGGCCGATCATCTGAACCTCGACCGGGAAGCCCCGGACGAAGGTCGCGTGAAAGCGCTTGAACAAATGGATGTGCTTGGCTTCCTCGCTCGCGAAGTTGAGCAGAGCACGGACGCGCCAGTCGTCATCGAGCAGGTGTGGCCGTGCATGGTCGAGGAGGAAGGGGAGGATGAACTCCTCCACCACCCCGAACATGCAGAGGTATTCGTGCGCCGCGATCTGATTCAGCGTCTTCTGCTCGAAGGCGTTGAGGCCGCTCAGTTGCGCGGTGCGCGCGAGGCTCTCCGGAAGGAAGTTCCGGCTGAAGTCGAGATCCTGGTCCTCGCTCAGCACGTCGTCGAGCTGCCATTGCGCCCGCAGCGATGATGCCAGCGTCGCTTCGTAGTTGAAGTCGTGATACATGATGTACCCCTCTTTGACTTAGGCTTGAACAATTGCGGGCATGACTGCAGTCGCAACCGCAGAGACGCCGGAAACAACGGCAAAGAATATGACGACCGCGCGAGGCGCGTCTGTCTCCTTGTCAAAGTGCAACATCTCGATTTCCCTTCTTTTTAGGCACAGAGCGTCCCGATCCCCGAAGCAGTGCTTCCGGGGTTTCCGGTATCGGTTCCTGGACTTGGCGCCCCAGTCTCTACTCTAAGGCGGTGTTAGGCAAAATTGCCGCACCGCCGGATAAGTTGACTGAAACGCCGCATACTTATGCGCCGTGTTACTCTCAGATGGTCCCCACCGTGTGCGAGCCGACGCGGTCTCCACGCATGGCGACGACGCGATCCGTCACACGGGCGCCATCGGCGATCGCCGAGCGATAACATTTCATGCGGGCGGTCCTTACGTTCACGGGCTCGACGTTGGTCGTCAGGCAGACCTTGGCAGCGGCCATGCGCACACGGCTGTTCAGCAGCCTGCGGCCGGCGGGCGACGCCAGGTCGATGTCGGCAATCCCGACCTTCGCACTTGGCGCGGGGGTCGTGGCGGCGTGCGCCGGCGGGTATCCGATGAACAACGTCGTGACGACGCAGGTCAATGTAGCCGCAGAAGCGGCGAGGCGATTTTTCATCTTGCTCTTCCTTTATCGGCGCGAGTTCAGTGGGTTCGACCGAGCGCCAGCCGGCCGTCGATGACCTCTTTTGCGTCAGCGGCGGGCGGCGAAGTCCTGCGGCAGTGCTGGAACATTCTGAATTATGGATTCGACGAATAGCCAGCCAAACCCGCCAGGAAAAACATTGCGAATCAGCCGGTTGCGCAATCCTGTAGGCGACGGGCCAAGACTGGTTTATTCTGAGGGAATTCTGAGGCGGTCCGCGTCGGCCTTGTGCGATGGCGTAAATTGCAGCTTTCCAGCCGGAGAGAATGGACCAGCACCGCTACCTCATTTCGGGACCGATTCGGCTCGACCGCAAGGACGAGCGCGTCTGGCGAAATGGCCAGGAGGTCCGGCTTGGCGGAAAGGCGCTGGGGCTGCTTCGCGCGCTTATGGAACGACCGCGAACTCTGGTTACCAAGGACGAGTTGTTCGACATTGTCTGGCCGGGAATAGCGGTCTCGGAATTGGTGCTGACGACGGCGGCAAAGGAAGTCCGGCAGGCGCTCGGCGACGATGCCCGAAACCCGCAGGTCATCCAGACTGTGTACGGACGTGGCTACCGGTTTCTGTCCGACGTCCAGAGCAGCGACGAGGTCTCCGTGGAGCCGCCGCAGGTACGCTCGCCGATGGCTCTGCCTCGCGACCGATGGCTTTGGGGCGCGGTTGCAGCCGTTGTGCTGGTCGTCGCGGCTGCGGCCTTCTTGCTCATGCGAAGCGGGGGAAATGAAACGGCCGCCGCGGCCACGACTTCACACGCCAAGTCCATCGCCGTTTTGCCTTTTGAAGACCTGTCCCCGGAGCGCGACCAGGGATGGTTCGCGGAGGGCCTGACCGAAGAAATACTGAACAGCCTTGCGCGGACGCCTGACCTGCATGTCGCGGCGAGGACTTCGACTATGTCGATCCAGCCCGGCGACATTCGGGAGATCGGCCGGCGGCTCAACGTGGCGCACGTCCTCGAGGGATCGGTCCGCCGCGACGGAGATCGGCTGCGGGTCACTGCGCAGCTCATCCGCGCTTCGGATGGATTCCATCTGTGGTCGCAGAATTACGACCGCCCGATGCGCGATGCGGTTTCGATCCAGGAGGATATTGCGCTCGCGATCGCCCACGCGATGAAGACCGTGATGTTGCCGGAGAGCCTTCAGGCGATGGTCCAGCAGGGCACACGGTCGGTCGAAGCCTACGAGGAGTACCTCAGGGCCCTGGCGTACGACCGGCGTGCTCTCGAAACGGGCGATGACGAGTTCGGAAGGAGGTCGGCCGAAGCCTTCGAGCGGGCACGGACGATCGACCCTGGCTTTGCCGCGGCGCAATGGGCGGCCGCGCAATATTGGTTCGGCAACGCGACCCGGGTCGGATCCAATCAGACGGAGAAGCGCGGAAGCGAGGACGAACGGCTCAAGGAATATCTCGCGCGTGTCGATGCCGCGATCGCTTCGAGCCGGGGCCGGCCGGAGAATTTCAAATATCGCTCGGCAAGGGCGCTGATGGACCTTCGGTTCCGCGAGGCGCTTCGGCTGATGCAGCTCTACCTGCGCCAGCGGCCGCGCGACGTCGACGCATGGGAAGAAGTCGTCGACCTGGCCGGCTATGCCGACGACCGGCGGTTCATGGCGCAGGCGGCCGAGCGCATCCACGCGCTTTCGTTCGAGACGGGACAGCCATTGTCGCGGGCGCTCACGGCGTCCGTGCTGTCGCTGGATATTCCGAACGCGGTGAAAAGATCTCGCGAGCAGCTTCGGCGAAGCCCGGGCGAGGCATTGATCCAGTATCAGGCGCATCGAGCCTTGCTGTGGGGCGGTCACCGGGACGAGGCGCGTGCCGTCCTCGGTCGGATGCGGAGCAGTTCCCTGCCACCGGAGAACATCCTGCTCGCCGAGCTCCGGCAAGCTTGCGCAGACGGAGGCAAGGGCGCCCGCGAGATTGCCGCGCGCATTGCAGGAGCGTCGGACAGCCCGACTTCGGATGCATGGCACAGCGCCAATCTGCTTGGCGACGCGCGCCGGGCGGCGGAAGTCCTCAAGCCGCTCGACAAGCCGGAGCGGCTGACGACGCTGATGCAATATCTCGTCTATCCGGAGTTTGACGTGCGGCCGTTCCCGAACCTGCAGGCTCGGTTGCGGGCCGACGGGATCGAGCGCCGGCCGCCCGTAAGGCCACCGTTTACCTGCCCCGCGGCCTCGACCTGAGGGTAAGCCGAACGTTGCCGATGACGCGCTAGACGGGTAATTGATCGAAACACCGGCGCGATAGCATTGCGGGGCTATCCATGGACGTGTTGACGGACATTCTGGGATCGCTGCGCCTGACCGGGGGCGTGGTCATCGATGCCGAGACGAGCGGCGACTTTTGCCTGCTCTCCCGCTTCCGGGATGAGGATTGCGCGCGTTTCGACGTCCGCGCCAATGAACTGATCGCCTATCATTATGTCCGGTCGGGCAGGCTTTATGCGTCGGTCGACGGAGAAGCGCCGATCGCGGCGAAGGCTGGCGACATCATCCTTCTGCCCCGCAATGACGTGCATCTTCTGTACAGCCGGCCGGGGCTGCCTCCGGTCGACTTACACGACCTCATAGAGCAGGCGCCCGACGGACCGGCGCGCATCGTTATCGATCACGGGGGCGCGGAGGCGGGTCTGTACTGCGGTTTCCTTGGCGTCTCGACCGAGCATCATCCGCTGCTCGACAGCCTGCCGTCCATATTGAAGCTCGACGGAAGCGACGATGTGCATGGAGACTGGATCGAGACGTCGATGCGCATGCTGAACGAGGCGGGAAGTTCGCCGGAACTGGTCGCGCGATTGTCAGAGCTTTTCTTCGCCGAAGCGATCCGGCGCTACATGGACCGGCTGCTTCCGGGCGAGGGCGGCTGGCTTGGCGGATTGAAGGATCCGGCGGTCGCCAAGGCCCTGTCCGTCATCCACAGCCGCTATGCCGAAGATCTGGATATCGAGACGCTTGCGCGGGAAGCGGGCGTTTCGCGCACCGTGCTCGGTGAGCGCTTCGCCCAGCTGATCGGCGAACCGCCGATGCGTTATTGCGCGCGCTGGCGGATGCGCGTGGCGGCGAACATGCTTCGCGACGGACGGCAGAACGCAGCCAATGTCGCTTATGCGGTCGGCTTTAATTCCGAGGCGGCGTTCAACCGGGCGTTCAAGCGCGAATACGGCGAGCCTCCCGCGACCTGGCGCCGGCACGTCGAGGAACAGGCACGGGAGCGTCATAGCGCAGGCCTGCCGGAGCAAGTCGTCCGCTACTGCAACGCCAAGGACGGCACACGGCTGGCCTTTTCCGTCGTCGGCGAGGGACCGCCGCTGGTGAAGGCTGCGAACTGGCTCAATCACATCGAGCATGACTGGAAGAGCCCGGTGTGGCGGCACTGGCTGCGCGAGCTGACGCGCAACCACACGCTGATTCGCTACGACGAGCGGGCGAATGGGCTCTCCGACTGGGACACGCCGGAAATCTCGTTCGAGGCCTTCGTGGACGACCTGGAATGCGTCGTCGACTGCGCGGATGTAAGAAAGTTCGACTTGCTGGGTATCAGCCAAGGGGCATCGGTGGCGATCGCTTACGCGGTCCGGCATCCGGAGAAGGTGCGCAGGCTGCTGATCGTCGGCGGTTATGCGCAGGGATGGATGGCGCGCGGCAACCCCGAGGAGATAGCCCGTCGCGAAGCGCTTCTGACGCTAACACAGGTCGGCTGGGGCGCAGACCACCCGACCTACCGCCAGGTCTTCACCAGCCTCTACATTCCGCAAGGCACGGCGGAGCAGATCAGCTGGTGGAACGAGATGCAGCGCGTGAGCTGCTCGCCGGAGAATGCGGTGAAGCTGCAGCGCGCGCTGGCGCAGATCGATGTCTGCGATCTTCTGCCTCAGGTGAGCGTGCCGACGCTGATCTTCCATTCGAAGGACGATCAGGTCGTGCCGTTCAGCGCGGGCCAATACCTGGCCAAGCACATCCCCGGCGCGACCTTCGTGCCGATGGACGGTGAGAACCACATCCTGCTGGAGAAGGAAGCCGCATGGCCATCCTTCATTCGCCTGATGCGCCAGTTCCTCAGCGCGGAGGACGACGAACCAGCGCCTGGACCCGAGGCGCCAGTCGCGTCAGTCGATGGCGCAGGTCGGCAGCAGGTCTAGCGAACGCGCGGTCCGCCGAACGGCAGCGGCGGCGGCGGACGGCGGTCGCGGCGCGGGAGCTGCGCCTGATACGCTACGCCGCAATGCTGGACGCAATAAGGGAATCCCGGGTTCGAGGGATTGCCGCAGAAGTGGAAGTCGGGCTCGCCCGGATGGCCCATCGGCCATTTGCAGATGCGGTCGTTGAGCTCGAGCAGGCTGGTCTTGTCGGCGACTTCCGGGCTCGGCTTCGCAGGAACCAGGCGGCGCGGCGGAGCGGGCGGGATCGGCGGCTGCTGATCGCCCGGTCCCTGACGGATGAAGCCACCCGGACCGATCGAGCGATACTGGATATTCTCGGACGGGGTACGCTGCGGAGTGCGCGGGGGATGGGCCGGGGCCGCGCGTTCCGGCGCTGCGGCGGCAGCGGTAGCGGCAGGCTTCGGAGCCGCGCGCTCGGCCGGGGCCGGCTTGGGCGCGGACCGCTGCCGGTGCAGGGCGTTCCTTTTCCTCGCCGGCCTTCACCGGAGACGGGCGCGCCTCCAGGCCAAGGCGGTGCGCCTTGCCGATCACGGCATTGCGGCTGACGCCGCCAAGCTCGTCGGCAATCTGGCTGGCGGTTGCGCCTTCCGTCCACATCGCCTTCAGGCGATCGATCCGCTCTTCAGTCCACGACATCAAACAATCTCCGAATTCGCCCTTGGCCCGTTGCAGGTGCCGGCGCCAGCCGATAGGCGCTGACCCTGCGTGAACGACCCTAGCAACAAGTCTCCGATCTGGGTTCAAACCCCGCCAGGCGAGCCGGTGCTGTCCGGCGTCAACTGGGGTGGGCTCAAGACCCTCTATATCAAGGAGGTGCGCCGGTTCTTCAAGGTGCAGATGCAGACGGTCTGGGCGCCGGCCATCACCACGCTCCTTTATCTGGCGATTTTCACGGTCGCGCTCGGCCGTGGCGGGCGCACGGTGATGGGCACCGATTTCGCCGAGCTTCCTCGCGCCGGGGCTGATCGTCATGGCCATGATCCAGAACGCCTTCGCCAATTCCAGCTTCTCGCTGCTGGTCGGCAAGATGCAGGGCAATATCGTCGACTATCTGATGCCGCCGCTCTCGACGGGCGAGCTGATCGCGGGGCTGGTCGGCGCGGCGGTCACGCGCGCGTTCCTGGTCGGATTTGCGGTGTGGCTGGTGATGCTGTTGTGGCCCGGCGTGTCGGTGAACGTCCAGCATCCGCTCTGGGCGTTCTGGTTCGGCCTGATGGGCGCTCTCATGCTGAGCTTCATGGGGCTGCTGACGTCGCTTTGGGCGGACAAATTCGACCATGCGGCCGCGGTCACGAATTTTGTCGTCACCCCGCTCTCGCTGCTCTCAGGCACATTCTATTCCGTCGAGCAGCTCGCTCCGACCTTCCAGGCGCTGAGCCACGCCAATCCCTTCTTCTACGTGATCTCGGGCTTCCGGTACGGCTTTCTCGGGACTTCGGATTCGCCGATCGTGATTGGCGCGCTCGGCCTGCTGGCAGTGAACGTGGCACTGTGGGCGACCTGCTACGTACTCTTGAAGCGCGGCTGGAAGATCAAGCAGTAGACCGAGCGATTCGCCGATCCGCCTCGCGAGGAAATCCATTACAAGCTTCACACGCGGTGACCGCCGCAATCGCTCCGTCGTCACAAGCCACAGGGCATGACCCGTTTCCGGGCCGTCGACGCACAGGATCAAGTTGCGATCTGCCCGCGCGGCAAGGTGAGGCAGAAGCCCGATTCCTACACCGTTCTTAACGGCTGCAAGCAAGGCCGGAGCCGATCCGAGATAATTGGAGCTGTTCGAGATACCGGCCGCCCGCCGCCACTCGGCAAACGCAGGCCAGTAATCCTCGGTGCCGTCGCCGATGATGGGATGGTCCCGAAGCATCTCAGGCGTTGTCGGAAGATCATGGGCTTCAAGGTAGCTGCTGCTGCAGTAATAGCCCCAGCGCTCATCGCACACCTTGCGGCAGACGAGGCTTTGGCCAGAAAGCTGTATGCCGCTACGCAAAGCAATGTCCGCTTCGCCGGCCTGCAGGTCGCGGACGGAATCCGATAAGTCCAGGTCGATCCGGATCTGCGGGTGTGCATCGCGCAATTCACGCAACAGGGGCGTGACAACCGATACGCCGAAGATTTCAAACAGGCTGATTTCGGACCGTTCCGGCGATGTCGCGCGCCTGGGCGAGCGCGCCTTCCTTCACGGACTCTGCGGCGGTTTCTACTTTCTTCGCTCGATCGAGGAGAGCTTCGCCTGCTTCGGTGAGCGTGTACCCGCTCGGTCGTCGCTCGAACAGGCTGATGCCGAGAGCCTCTTCGAGCGCAGCGATCCGGCGTACGACCGTTGGTTGGCTGACGCGCAGCGCTCGCGCGGCCGCTAGGGTGCTGCCACCTCGCGCGACCGCCAGAAAATGACGCAGGTCGCTCCATTCGAACATCTGATCGTTATACAATTTTGAATAACGGACGGGCAACATCGTTTCTCCCGCCGCATTCCGAACCTGCATATTCAGAGGTTTGCCGCCGCCAGATCAGCTGGGCCGGCTGCAAAGGAGACTTGCAATGTTCGATCGCAATTATTCGAAGCTGCTTCTCGCGGCTTTTGCCGGACTCGGCCTGTCTGCATCTGCCAATGCTGAAAACCTCACTGTCACGGGCATGCTGACGCCGACCGCACGAGTTTCGCTGGCCGGCATCGATCTCGAAACAATCGCTGGCCAGGAACAGGCCGACGGCCGCATCCGGGCTGCTGCCAATGGCCTTTGCAGCAGTTCGTCCGTCGAACCGGTCGCCGTCCGAACCGCTCGAATGGCTTGTAAGCGCAACGCACTTGCCAGCGGTCGCCAAGCACTGGAGCGCATCGTCACTCGCAAGGCGTTGGGATCCAGCCACGTCGCGACGGCCATCACCATCACCGCGCGTTGAAATTTGTACGGCGAGGCTTCCGAGCGGAGGCCTCGCCGCATGCTTGACCGGCGTTAAGCAAGTTGAACGGCGGATAACGGCGGCGTTCAGCCTTCGAACAAGTGACGAAGCGCAAAACATGTGCATCAACCGCTCAAAGGAGAGCCACGATGCGTAAAGTCCTTCTCACTGTCGCCGCAGCCGCTTCGGCTCTCGCAATCGCGGCTCCGGCCGCTGCGCAATATTATCCGGCGCCGCCGCCTCCGGGTTACGGGCAGGGCTACAACCACGGCTATAACGGCTACGGTTACGACAACCGCTACGGCGCGGTTCGCAGCCTGCAGGTCCGCGTCGACCGTCTGCAGCATCGTATCGCGCGGTTCGACGCTCGTGACCGGATCACGGAGCGCGAAGCTCGCCGTCTGCGCGACGAGTCGCGGGACATCGAACGCCGCCTGCGTAAGTCGGCCCGCAACGGCCTGAACCCGCGGGAATATGCGTCGATCAACTATCGCGTCCAGCGGCTCGAGCAGCGCATCTTCCGCGATGTCCGTGACGGCAATCGCTACGGCTACAACGACCGTCGCGACAATTGGCAGGATCGCGATCGCGACGGCCGCAACGACCGCTGGGAAGACGACCGTGGCCGCGATTATGACGGCCGCCGGGAACGCGACGACGACTAAGCCATCCGCTTAACGTTTAATGGAAAGGCGCGCTGGGCAATAACCGGCGCGCCTTTTCCTTTTTCGGCGGTCTGGCTATAGGCGCAGCGGCAGCGACAGCCGCGTCCCAACCACCACAGAAGGACTTGCCCGAAATGGCCATCACTCCGCTCATGCCCGTTTATCCTCGTTGCGAGGTGCGGCCGGTTCGAGGTGAGGGCGTCTATCTCTTCGGAGAGCAGGGCGAGAAATATCTCGACTTCGCATCGGGCATTGCGGTCAATCTGCTCGGACACGGGCATCCGCACCTGACCGAGGCGATCGCCAAGCAGGCGGCGACGCTCATTCACGTGTCGAACCTCTATGGCAGCCCACAGGGCGAAGCGTTCGCGCAGCGGCTGGTCGACCTGACGTTCGCGGACACCGTATTCTTCACCAACTCCGGCGCAGAAGCCGTCGAGTGCGCGATCAAGACGGCGCGCCGCTATCATCATGCCAAGGGCAACCCGCACAAGCACGACTTGATAACCTTCTCGAACGCCTTCCACGGACGGACGATGGCGACGATCAGCGCGACCAATCAGGAGAAGTTGCGCGACGGCTTCGCGCCGCTGCTGCCTGGCTTCAAGGTCGTGGAATTCGACAATCTCGACGCGGCGCTTGCGGCCGTCGATGAAAATACCGCCGGCTTCCTGCTGGAGCCTATTCAGGGCGAAGGCGGCATTCGCCCGGCCAGCGACGAATTCATCAAGGGCCTGCGCGCCGTGTGCGACGAAAAGGACCTGATGCTGGTGTTCGATGAAGTGCAGTGCGGCGTCGCGCGGACCGGCACGCTCTATGCCTACGAGCAATACGGTATCGAGCCGGACATCATGGCCTCGGCCAAGGGCATTGCCGGCGGTTTCCCGCTCGGGGCTTGCCTGGCGACGGAAAAGGCGGCGTCCGGCATGGTCGATCGGTACGCATGGCTCCACCTACGGCGGTAACCCGCTGGCGATGGCCGCCGGCCAGGCCGTGTTCGACGTCATCGCGAACGACGAATTCCTCGCGCACGTCCGGCAGATGGGCGAGCGCCTGCGTTCGGCGCTCGAGCAGATGATCCCGAACCACGACCATCTGTTCGACAGCGTTCGCGGCAAGGGCCTGATGCTGGGCATCAAGATGAAGACGGACAGCCGCCAGTTCGTGAATTGGCTCCGCGGCCAGGGTCTGCTTGCCGTCGCAGCCGGCGACAACGTCATGCGCGTGCTTCCGCCGCTGATCATCGACGAAAGCCACATCAAGGAATTCGTCGAGGGCCTCTCGGCGGCGGCCGCGCAATACGAGGTTCCGGCGGCCGCCGCCTGAGCGGTTGGAAGGCGCGCTGGCGGCTCCTATCTAGGCGACATGCCCGCAGAAGCATTGTCCCTCGACGTCGCCATCGGCGTCACGATTCCGGCGCGCGACGCCCGCGGGCGCGCGGCTCGTCTCGGCCCGGTGCTCGACGTCATCCTGTCCGCGCACAATTATCCGCCGATCATCGAGCGGCTGCTTGCCGAAGCGCTCACACTGACGGCGCTCCTGGGTACCCTGCTGAAGGATCCGGAGGGGCAGATGACCTTGCAGGCGCAGACGGAGGCTGGCGCGATCGACCTGCTCGTCTGCGATTACCTGGGCGGCGAGCTTCGCGGCTATGTCCGGCACGATCCGGAGCGGCTGGCGGAAGTCGGGCCCAATCCGTCGCTCTTCGCCTTGTTCGGCAAGGGCTATCTGGCGATCACCTTCGATCAGCCGATGACCAAGGATCGCTACCAGGGCATCGTCCCACTGGAAGGCGAGAGCCTGGCGTCCGCGGCGCAGAGCTATTTCGCCCAGTCGGAGCAAATCCCCAGCCTGGTCCGGCTCGCGGCGGAAAAGCGGGATCGGCACTGGTTCGCAGGCGGCATCCTCTTCCAGCATCTTCCGGACGGCGAAGAGGGCAGGGAGCGTATCCATACCCAGCTCGATCACCCGGACTGGCCGCACGTCGCCATCCTGGCCGGTTCGGTGAAGGCGGAGGAGCTGATGGATCCCGGCCTGCCGCTGGACGATCTCGTCTGGCGTCTGTTCCACGAGGAAGCGGAGGTGCGGACCTTCGCGCCTGTAGAACTGCGGCGCGGATGCCGCTGCGATCCGGAATATGTGCGATCGGTAATCGCGCGCTTCCCGGAGGAGGAGCGGCAGGCGATGGTCGGCGAGGACGGCTTCATCACCGTCGACTGCGCATTCTGCTCGACCACCTTCCCGATCACTCTGGAAGATGTGTCCTCCTCGGACGTTCCGTCTCGATCTCGTTAAGCATTTTGTGCTAAATGGGCACGATGAAACGCCCGTTGCGAGCGATGATCCGAGTGGCTGGAGCGGCAGTGCTGCTGCTGTCGGTGGCGGCGACTGTCCGTCCGACGGTGTTCATGCAGACGGGCGGGGGGCTTTGGGAAGTCAGCCGGGCTAACGGCGGGCGCCGGACCGTTTGCCTCCCGGATCCGGTGGTGCTCGCCCAGTACGAGCATCTGCGGTCGAACTGCTCTCGCGATCTGGTGCGCAACCTGCAGTCGCGTGCGGAAATCCACTACACCTGCGGCGGGGGCGCCTTCGGCCAATCCACCGTTGAACTGCTCACTCCGCGCTCGCTGCGGATCGAAACACAGGGCATCTCCGACAATGCTCCGTTCCATTACGTGCTTCAGGCGCGAAGACTTGGAAATTGTTGAGCAATTCGAAGGCTCATTAAGCAAGGGTTTAACCTGGGTAAGCTAAATCGGAGTCGTGCCGGTTTTGGCACGCTTTCCTCCCAACGGGTTTAGGCCCGGAACTGGGCCGCTCGTCAGCCGATGGGCGGCCCTTCTTTTGTCGGCGATGACCGCCTAGATGGCGGCCGATGACTGACACGGAGCTACAGTCGAAAGCAGTCGTGCTTCTTTCCGGGGGGCTCGATTCGATGGTCTGCGCCGCGCTTGCTCGGGAGCAGGGCTTTGCGGTGCTCGCTCTGACCGTCGACTACAACCAGCGTCACCGGGTCGAGATCGAGGCCGCGAAGCGGATCGCGTCCGCGCTCGCCGATCGCCACATCATCCTGCCGCTGGACCTTCGTGCGTTCGGCGGCTCTGCACTGACCAGCGATGCGTCTGTGCCGAAACAGGGAGTCCAGCCGGGTATTCCCGTCACCTACGTTCCTGCGCGAAACCTTGTCTTCCTCAGCATCGCGATGGCCTGGGCCGAAGCCGAAGGTGCGAGCGACCTGTTCATCGGAGTGAACGCGCTCGACTATTCCGGCTATCCCGACTGCCGGCCAGAATTCATCGCCGGCTTCGAGCAGCTTGCGCGGCTGGCAACCAAGGCCGGAACCGAGGGAGAGCAGATTACGATCCACGCGCCGCTGCAGCACATGACCAAGGCGGACATCGCGCGAGAGGCAAGCCGCCTCGGGCTCGATGCGGCGCTGAGCCACAGCTGTTACGACCCGCTGCCCGACGGCAGCCATTGCGGGTTGTGCGACGCTTGCCGGCTGCGCGCCAAGGGCTTTGAGGAAGCAGGACTTGCCGATCCGACGCGGTACGCGGTCGCGGACTGATGGCGTACAGCGTGAAGGAATGCTTCCTCACCCTTCAGGGCGAGGGAGTGCAATCGGGCAGCCGTGCGGTCTTCCTGCGCTTTGCCGGGTGCAACCTGTGGTCGGGGCGTGAGCAGGATCGCGCCACAGCCCAGTGCAATTTCTGCGACACCGACTTCGTCGGCACCGACGGTGAGGGCGGGGGAAAGTTCGCGGATGCTGAAAGTCTTGCGGATCATGTCGCGGCCATATGGGGCAATGCCGATCGCCGGCTTGTCGTCATCACGGGCGGCGAGCCGATGCTCCAGCTCGATGCCGCACTGATCGACGCTCTTCATGCCCAAGGCTTTCGCGTGGCCGTCGAGAGCAATGGCACCTTGCCGGCGGTGGAAGGCATCGACTGGCTTTGCGTGAGCCCGAAGGCGGGAACGGACGTGGTCCAGCGCGCCGGCGACGAGCTGAAGCTGGTCTGGCCGCAGGAGGGCATCGATCCGCAATCCCTCGAAGGCTGGGACTTCCGCAATTTCCTGATCCAGCCGATGGATTGCGAGGATCGCGAAGCAGGCGCTGGACGCGTCGATCAGGCTGGTGATGGAGCGGCCGCTTTGGCGCCTATCGCTGCAGGCCCACAAGCTGATCGGATTGCCCTGAGGCCCCTCCACCGTCCTTCGGACGGTCCGCCTTCCCGAGCAAGCTCGGGAGTCTTGGCGTAAAAAAGAGGCTGCCGGCGAACCGGCAGCCCCTTGATCCTTCGGCACTCCGTGAAGAGCGCCGTCGAATTACATCGCGTTGGTCGCGTTGGCGTCCACAGCGGCGTTGGCGTCCACAGCGTTCGTGTCGGCTTCCATGGACATGTTGGCGTCCATGTTCATGTCCATGTTCGTCGCGTCGATCGCAGTCGTGTCGTTCACGACGAGGTTGTCAACCGCGAGGTTGTCAACGTTCATCGTGTTGTCTGCGGCTTCGTTGCTGCTGCAAGCCGAAACCGCCAGGGCCGCACCGGCGACCAGGATAAGAGCACGCATTCAAAACTCCCTTGATTATCCGATCTGGAGCAGGCGGAACCCACTTCGCAAATCGCGCGCACAATAGTCTGAAGCGCTTCCCACCATCAAGAGACTTTACACGTGTGTGACAAGTCCCTGAGAAACGACGGAAAACACTGCTTCAGGGCCTCATCAACGCACGTAATCGCCATTTCTTTCCCAAGCGCCTGAAGGCTGGTGACGCCGAACTCGCTGATCCCGCACGGAACGATGCCGCCAAAGTGCGACAAATCGGGCGCGACATTGATCGAGAATCCGTGCAGCGTCACCCAGCGCTTGATGCGAATGCCGAGCGCCGCGATTTTCGCTTCCGCGGGCGCCTTCGCCGACCCAGATGCCGATGCGGCCGTCGGCGCGATGCGCCTGCACGCCAAGCTCGCCCAAGGTGGCGATGATCCAGCCTTCGAGCGAGTGGACCAGCCGGCGCACGTCGCGGCCCCGGCGATCGAGGTTCAGCATGAGGTAGCCGACGCGCTGGCCGGGGCCGTGATAGGTGTAGCGGCCGCCGCGGCCCGCATCGTGAACCGGGAAGCCCGACGGGTTGAACAGCTCTGCCGGATCGGAGCTGGTGCCAGCGGTGAAGAGCGGCGGATGCTCGAGCAGCCAGACGCATTCGTTGGCCGTCCCTGCATGAATCGCGGCGGCGCGCTCTCTCCATGAACGTCTTCGCTTCCTCGTAGGGGACGAGGTTGTCGCTGACCTTCCACTCGATGTCTTCGTCGATCGCCACCCTGGCGAGATGGCCTCTGGCCGGGCCTGCCGCAAGCGCGTTGCATGCGCGACGCGTCCCCCGCATAACGTCGCCGGAACTGAAAAGGGGATCACGGTGGCTGCTAATCTTTCCATTTCGCGGGCGTGGGACGAGACGCGCGAGATCTTTCGCCGCGACGGGAAGTTGATCAGCGCCGTTGCTCTTGCCCTGATCGTCCTGCCCCAGGCGGTTGCGGGTCTCATTGCGCCTGCGGGGACGGGGGGTGGTGCAGCCAACTCCGGCATTGTCCAAATCATGATGCTTGCCGTGTTCCTGCTCTCCATTTGGGGCCAGCTTTCGATCGTCCGTCTGGCGCTCGGACCGTCGACTACGGTCGGCGACGCCATTCAGCACGGGTTGCGGCGCTTTCCGGCAGCGCTCGGCGCTTTCGTGATCATGATCCTGGGAATGGGCCTGGTGCTGATCCCGATCGTCATGATCTTCATTGTCGCACTCGGAGTGGATCCGGCGAACCTGCAGCAGGGACAGGCGAGCGGCCCGTTCGGACTGCTTGTCCTGCTCATGGCCCTGCTCATTATCGCAATTTCCATCCGCTTCATGCTGGTGTCCGCAGTGGCGAGCGCGGAGAATGTCGGTCCTCTGGCGATCCTGAAGCGCAGCTGGCTGCTGACTTCCGGGAATTACTGGCGCCTGCTGGGCTTCATCGTCCTGCTGCTGATCGCCGCTATTGCACTGATCTTGGCCGCAAGCATCGTTGGCGGCATACTTGCGCGCCTTGTCAGCTCTACCATCGAGCCGTTTTCGTTGAGCGCGTTGATCCTCGCCTTGATCACGGCGGCGGCGCAGGGTGCGTTTTCGGTTCTCGCGGCAGTGATGATGACGCGGATCTACACTCAGGTTGCGGGGCGCGGCGTGGAAGCGAGCGTGCCGAGCACCGGCGACTGAGGCGCGCAGTCCAGCGGCAGAATGCCGAGCAAGCGCGGATCGGGGAAGCGCTCGATCGCGCGCCTGTAGGGCGTGAAACCGGCGCGGCGATAAGCGGCGAGTGCTGCTGGATGATCGAGCGTGCAGGTGTGGACGTGGACGCGTCTCACCCCGTCGCGCCAGGCGCGAGTCACGGCTTCGCCAAGGAGCCAGCGGCCGTGGCCTTGGCCCGACAGTTCCGGGATCAGCCCCACGAAGGAGAGCTCGCACTCGCCCGCTTCGCGGAAGTCGAGCTCGAGCATGCCCACTTCGGTGCCGGACGTGTCGCGTATCGCGAATAGCTCGACATCGCGGTCGCAGATGATCGCCGTGAGCTCCGGGTCCTCCATGATTAGCCGCGAGAACCACAGCCACTTCGCGCCGACCTTTCGGAAGAGCGTGCGATAGGTATCGGGCTGCGGATTCTCGATTCGGTGGAGCGAGAGTGGCGAGGGCGGCACTTCGGGCGCCGGCGGCTCGCGCATCTCGAGGAACGTCACCACCGCCACGAGATCATCGTCGCGGACCGGTTCGTAGCTCACTTCCAGGCGGCCAGCGGCGGAAGGCTCATCAGGATGGCGTCGATATTGCCGCCGGTCTTGAGGCCGAAGAGCGTGCCGCGATCGTAGAGCAGGTTGAACTCGACATAGCGGCCGCGCAATTCGAGCAGCCGCTGCATGTCCTCGTCGGTGAACGGCGTGTCGGCGCGCTCGCGGACGAGCTTCGGGAAGATGTCGAGGAAGGCTTCGCCGACGTCGCGGGTGAAGGCGAAATTGGCGTCGAAGGTCGGTCCCGAGCCAGGCTCGAAGCATTCGAGATGGTCGTAGAAGATGCCGCCGACACCGCGATGCGACTCCGCGGTGCGGGAGATAGAAATAGTCCTCGCGCCCACTTCGAGAAGCGCGGATAGAAGGTCGGGTCGTGCGCCGCGCAGGCAGCCGCGCAAGCGCGCGTGGAAAGCCGTCGGTGTCCTCTTCGTAGGGGATCGCCGGATTGAGATCCGCTCCGCCGCCGAACCAGCGCTTCGTCGTCGCGAGGAAGCGCGTGTTCATGTGCACGGCCGGCACATGCGGGTTCGCCATATGGGCGACGAGGCTGATCCCGGTGGCGAAGAAGCTCGGGTCCTCAGCCGCGCCGTGGATGGTTGCGGCGAACTCGGGCGAGAAGCGGCCGCCGACGGTCGAGACGTTGACCCCGACCTTTTCGAACACCTTGCCGTTCATCAGGCCGCGGACGCCGCCGCCTCCGGGCGAACCGTCCGGGTCCGTGCGCTCCCACGGAATATATTCGAAGGCGGCCTCGCTGCCAGCTTCGCGCTCGATCTCCTCGAATGCGGCGCAGATGCGGGTCGCGAAGCGACTCGAACCAGTCGCGCGCGGCCTGCTGCTGATCGTCCAGATCGGCTTCAAGACGGCCAATCTCCCGGTCTGGCGCAGCGCTTCGCCAAGCGCGATGCGCGACTGCGCCGGCGAGGTTCAAGCGAGCGGACTTCGGCGCGGATCGGGAGCGCACACCGAGGCGTCGCAGGCTTCATGCACGTTCTCGGGGACGCCCGCGCTTTCCTGTCCGAACAGCAGGATGTCGTCGCCGCCGAAGCGCGAAGTCGTACGGCGAGACGGTCGCCTTGGTCGTGAACAGGACGAGCCGGCCGCGCCGATCGGTCTGACGAAACGCGTCCAACTCTGCGTGCCGGACGATTTCGACGTGATCGATATAATCCATTGCGGTGCGCCGGACGCGGCGATCGTCCCAGGCGAAATCCGCATCGGCTCGATCAGGTCGACGGCTGCTCCGAGGCAGGCCGCCGAGGCGCAAGACCGCGCCGACATTGCCGGCACTTTCAGGCTGGTAGAGGGCGACCCGCATGCGCCGCGCTTAAGCGAGGAGGGCGGCTAATCGCAAACGAAGCATATTCCGCCCCTTGGCAGTGCCAAAAGGCGAGGCTATCAGGCCCGCCATTCGCCCTTGAGGTCCTCTCACGGGCGACTTCGTTATGTGCCTGTCCGGCACGTTACAGCACTTTGCGTCACTGGGCGTCACAAGGGGAAGCATGGCCACGCTGGAACAATCCGCACAAGGGTCGGAACCGGCTGAAACTGGGGACGGCGTCCGCCGCCGGGATTTCCTCAACGTCGCGGCCGTGAGCTTCGCCGGAGTCGGCGTCGTCGCAGTCGCGCTTCCGCTGATCATCCAGATGGGCCCGCCGGCCGACGTGCTCGCGCTCGCGCAGACCGAAGTGGACATTTCGAAGGTCGCGACGGGCCAGGCCATCAAGACCGTCTGGCGCAAGCAGCCGGTGTTCATCCGCAACCTGACGACGCAGGAAATCCAGGCCGCGAACTCGGTGAATCCCGGCGAGCTGCGCGATCCGCAGACGCTCGCCGAGCGGACCAAGCCGGGCAAGCAGAACTGGCTGATCACGCTGGGCGTGTGCACGCACCTCGGCTGCGTTCCGCTGGGCACCGGCGAGGGCGAGAACCGCGGACCGTATGGCGGCTATTTCTGCCCGTGCCACGGCTCGGCCTACGACACGGCGGCGCGCATCCGCACCGGTCCGGCCCCGACCAATCTGGCAGTTCCGGACTATGAATTCATATCCGACACCATTGTTCGTATCGGCTGAGGGGAAAGAACCAGACATGAGCTTCGCCTGGGCAAAACCCTACGAACCGAAAGCCCCGTTCATGCGCTGGCTGGACGAGCGGCTGCCGCTGCCCCGCCTGGTCTATGGCGCGGTCGGCGGCGGTTATCCGGTTCCGCGCAACCTCAATTACTGGTGGAACTTCGGCATCCTTGCCGGCCTGTTCCTCGCCATCCAGATCGTCACCGGAATCGTGCTGGCGATGTGGTATTATTCGAGCGCCGACGGAGCCTTCAATTCCGTCGAGCACATCATGCGCGACGTGAACGCGGGATGGGCGATCCGCTACATCCACATGAACGGCGCCAGCTTCTTCTTCATCGTCACCTACATCCACATCTTCCGCGGCCTTTATTACGGTTCGTACAAGGCGCCGCGCGAGCTGGTGTGGATGCTGGGCCTGGTCATCTATCTGCTGATGATGGCGACGGCGTTCATGGGCTACGTCCTTCCCTGGGGGCAGATGAGCTACTGGGGCGCGCAGGTCATCACCAGCTTCTTCTCAGCGTTCCCGCTGGTCGGCGAGCCGATCCGCGTCTGGCTGCTCGGCGGCTACGCGCCCGACCAGGCGGCGCTGACGCGCTTCTTCTCGCTGCATTATCTGCTGCCGTTCGTGATCGCCGCGGTCGTCATCCTGCACATCTGGGCGCTGCACATTCCGGGTTCGAGCAATCCGACCGGCGTCGACGTGAAGGAAGAGAAGGACACGCTTCCGTTCCATCCGTTCTACACGGCGAAGGACGGCTGGTTCGCTGCGGGCTTCCTCGCCCTGTTCGCCTTCTTCGTCTACTTCGCGCCGAACTTCATGGGGCATCCGGACAATTACATTCCGGCCAACCCGCTGGCGACGCCGGCGCACATCGTGCCCGAATGGTACTTCTGGCCGTTCTACGCGATCCTTCGCGCCTTCACGGTGGACTTCATCCTGCCCGCGAAGCTGTGGGGCGTGCTGGCGATGTTCGGGTCGATCCTGATCCTGTTCTTCCTGCCGTGGCTCGACAAGTCGCCGGTTCGCTCGGGCTCGTATCGCCCGGTATTCAAGCGCTTCTTCTGGCTGCTGGTCATCGATATCCTGATTCTCGGCTGGTGCGGCGGTGCTGCAGCGACGCCGTTCTACGTCGGGCTCAGCCAGCTCGCGTCGGCATATTATTTCGCGCACTTCCTCATCATCCTGCCGCTGATTTCGGCGTTCGAAACACCGCTTCCGTTGCCGGACTCGATCAGCTCGTCGCGACTGCATGGTGAAAAAGCGGAAGCTGCTCCGGTCGGAATGGCGCCACGGGGCGGCGCAACGGCGACGGCCGAGTAAGAGGGCACTACAGAATGCTTCTTCGGATCTTCATGGGCTTGGTCGGCGCCGTCTTCTCGGTGGTGCTGTTGATCTCGTTCTTCAACAACGTCACCACAAACGCGCCCGAGCCGACCGCGGAGGAAGAATTCCACCATCATCCGAAGGACCTGGCGCTCGCCAGCGACGGCGCCTTCGGCAAGTTCGACCGCAAGCAGCTTCAGCGCGGCTTCCAGGTCTACAAGGAAGTCTGCGCGGCCTGTCACGGCCTGGGCCTGGTCGCGTTCCGCGATCTCGAGGCGCTCGGCTACAACGAGGCCGAAGTGAAGGCGATTGCCGCGCAATGGCCGATCGAGGTTCCGACCATCAACCCGGAGACGGGCGAGCCGGCGACCCGCAAGGCGCTTCCGGCCGACCGCTTCCCGTCGCCCTATGCGAACGAAATCGCGGCGCGCGCGGCGAACAACAATGCGCTTCCGCCGGACCTGTCGCTGATGACCAAGGCACGCCACGACGGCGCGGCCTACGTCTATTCGCTGCTGACGGGCTACGAGAGCCAGCAGCCGGCCGAACTGCTGAAGAAGTTCCCGGCAGCGAAGACGCCGGAGGGCCTGTACTACAATCCCTACTTCCCGAACCTGAACCTCGCCATGCCGCCGCCGCTGACGGCCGACGGGCAGGTGACGTATGCTCCCGGCAATCCGGCGCCGACGGTCGACCAGATGTCGAAGGACGTCTCCGCGTTCCTGGTGTGGACCGCCGAGCCGAAGCTGGAGAACCGCCACGCAACGGGCCTCGCGGTCATGGTCTTCCTGCTGGTCGCCACCATTCTCGGCTATCTGGCGTACCGGAACATCTGGGCCACGGAGAAGCGCAAGGTCCGTGTGACGGGAGCGCTCGATCCGAAGAACCAGGCGAAGTCGGCGGCCGCCAAGGACGAAGCCGGGATCGCGGGCTAAGGCCGCCGGCTGCCGCCACCTGCGGCGAGTAGTTGGACGGAACATCCGCCTAATATCATGCGCTTAATTCAGTGGTCGTTCACCTGCCAAGGCGGAGTGAGTGGGCAGCATCCTCCGGATGTACTGGAGAAGTGACATGAGCGTATTCAATCTGAAGACGGCCGCTTTGGCGATCGTTGCGGGCGTCGGCCTCAGCGGCTGCGCCTACGGCCCCTACGGAAGCGGCCTCGGCGTCGGAGTGGGTTACGGCAGCGGCTACGGCTACGGCGACTATTACGATCCCTATTACGGCGGCTATTACGGCGCCAACTACAATCGCTACGGCTATGGCTACGGCTACGGCCAGCCCTATTACGGCTGGTACGGCGACTATTATTACCCGGGCAGCGGCTATTACGTGTACGACCGCGACCGTCGCGCGCATCGCTGGAGCGATGCTCAGCGTCGTTACTGGGAGTGGCGCCGTCGGGGTGCCACGAACACGACAAGCGGCACTGGCGGAGTCCTGCAGAACTGGGCCGACTTCCAGAACGGGCCGCAGGCGACCAACCGCACGGTTCGTCAGCGTGCTGGCCAGCCGAATCAGGTCGTCCGGCGGGAAGTGACTGCCGAGCAGCGCGCTGCCTGGGCCGAACGGCGTGCCCAGACCGCTGAGCAACGCGCGGAGCGCCGTGCTTCACGGGCGGAAACTCGCAACGAGCGCAGGTCGGAGCGACGCACCCGTCGCAACACCGACAAGGACTGAATAAGTTACCGGGGCGGCGTCATGCCGTCCCGGTATCGCTTTCCGTCGGGCGGCGACGGATCAGCACGATCGACGTGAAGCGCATTACCGGGACATCGTCCTGGTTGGTCACGGTCGTTTCCGTCCGGAACGAGCCGATCTCCGGCTTGCGAGCGCGACGGCGTCTTCTCGATGATCTTGCCGTGCACGTGGATCGTGTCTCCCGGGTAGACCGGCTTCAACCAGCGGAGTTCGTCGATGCCCGGCGAACCGAGGCCTTCCTGCTCGTGCGTGGCTTGATATCGTACGTTGACCGCCATGGTCATGGCGCAAGTGTGCCACCCGCTCGCGGCAAGCCGACCGAAGTGGGTCTTCGCCGCCTCCTCGTCAGACAGGTGGAAGGGTTGGGGATCATACTTCCGCGCGAATTCGAGCACCTCCTCGCGGGTTACTTCGTAGGACCCCAAATAGGTCTCGGCTCCGATTTCCAAGTCTTCGAAATAGCGCATGCGGGGCGCATAGCCGTCACTACCGCTTGGCGCGAGTGCAAAGGCCGCGCTACGAACCGCCTGTGGGGAACGAGCCGACAAGAGCAGGTCATTGGCATCCGCGGCTGATCGAAGCGGCGATGGCGCTCAACGAGAACCGCCTCGACGTCGCCGAGCGACTGCTCAAGCCGCACCTCAAGGACGACCCCTTCGACGTCCGCGCCATCCGCATGCTCGCCGAGCTTGCGGCGCGACTCGGGCGGCTCAAGGATTCCGAGGTCCTGCTTCGGCGCGCGCTGGAGATCGACCCGAACTTCACGGCGGCGCGGGCCAATTTGGCAATGGTCCTGGGCCGGCTGGGACGGTCCGCCGAAGCGCTCGACCTGCTCGACCGGATCTTCGAGGACGAGCCGGATCGGGTAGGGCATCTCAACCTCAAGGCCGCAACGCTGGGTCGGCTTGGCGATTTCGAGCAGGCGCTGGAAATCTATCGGCAAGTGCTTGAGCGAGCGCCGCATCAGCCGCGCGTGCTTACCAGCTACGGCCATATGCTGAAAACCGTCGGGCGCCAGGACGAGGCCGTCGCCGCTTATCGCAAGGCTCTCGCGATCAATCCGGCGATGGGAGAAGTGTGGTGGAGCCTCGCCAATCTGAAAACCGTCCGCTTCTCGAATGAGGACATTGCGGCGATGGAACAGACGCTCGGCCTCGCCGACCTCAAGGACGACGATCGTTTCCATGTCGAATTCGCGCTCGGAAAAGCGCTTCATGACCTTGGGCGCAGCGACGAGGCATTCGCTCATTATTCGGCGGGCAATGCGCTTCGACGCAAGTATCATCCGTTCAATGCGGATCATCAAAGCAAGCTGATCGACCGTAGCATCGAGCTATTCACCGCGGAGGTCCTGGCTAGCCCGGGCGGCAATGCTGCCGCCGATCCGATCTTCATCGTCGGCATGCCCCGCGCCGGATCGACCCTGATCGAGCAGATTCTTTCATCCCACAGCCTCGTCGAGGGAACGTCCGAGTTGCCCGACATGCCCGCGATCGCTCGCGGCCGCGGGAAGTATCCCGTGTCGGCCGTCGCGCTCAGCGCGGACGAACGCCGGGAGGCTGGAGAGGAGTATCTACGCCGAAGCGCCGTTCAGCGAAGGAGCGACCGGCCGTTCTTCATCGACAAGCTGCCGAACAACTGGATGTTCGTGCCGTTCATCCACATGGTCCTGCCCAATGCGAAGATCATAGACGCGAGGCGGCATCCGCTGGGCTGCTGCCTTTCCAACTTTCGCCAGCATTTCGCGCGTGGGCAGGACTTTACTTACGACCTCGACGACCTCGGCCGCTATTATTCCGACTATGTTCGGCTGATGGCCCATGTCGATGACGTCCTGCCGGGGCGCGTCCATCGCGTGATCTACGAGCGGATGGTCGACGACACCGAAGCCGAGATCCGCGCGCTGCTGGACTATTGCGGTCTCGATTTCGAGCCGGCCTGCCTGACATTCTACGAAACGGACCGAGCCGTGCGGACGCCGAGCTCGGAACAGGTACGCCGTCCCATCTACCGCGACGCAACTGACGAGTGGCGGGCCTATGATGCGCATCTAGGGGCGCTCAGGCAGGCGTTGGGGCCCGTGCTCGACGCCTATCCGGACGCTCCGCACACTTTCTGAAGCCCCTTTGTCACAGTCCGTCGAAGATGTGTCGGAGGCGCAACGTTTCGGCGTTGACAAGCCGTCATCGCTCTGCCGCAATGCCATCACTTAGGTCGATTGGGGGCAGTCATGGCCGCACGGACAATTCGGGCAATTACTTTCGGACTTTTGGCGACGACGGCGATGGGGGCACCCGCCTTCGCGCAGGCCACGGACACGAGCCAGGTACCGCCTCCGGCGGCCGAACCGGCTGCGGCTTCTCAGGAGGCGCTTCCCGAAGAGAATGACGAAATCATCATCACCGCGCAGAAGCGCGAGGAAAACCTGCAGAATGTGCCGATCAGCGTGCAGGCCATCGGCACCCGCCGCCTCGACCAGCTGAACATCTCGAACTTCGAAGATTACACGAAGCAGCTTCCTTCGGTCAGCTTCCAGACCGCGGCCCCGGGGTTCACGACGGTCTACATGCGCGGCGTCGCGACCGGCGGCGACGGCAATCACACGGGCTCGCTGCCGTCGGTCGGCTTCTATCTCGACGAGCAGCCGATCACGACCATCGGCGGAACGCTCGACGTCCACGTCTACGACATCGCCCGGATCGAGAGCCTCAGCGGTCCGCAGGGCACGCTCTACGGCGCCTCCAGCCAGGCCGGCACGATCCGCATCATCACGAACAAGCCGGAACTCGGCGTTACCGAGGGCCGGGTAGACGCGGAGATCAACTCGGTCGCACATGGCGGCATGGGCGGCAGCCTGGAGGGCATGATCAACCTGCCCATCGCGGATAATATCGCGTTCCGCGGGGTCGCCTTCTACCAGAGCGACGCCGGCTACATCGACAATGTCCCGGGTACGCGCAGCTATTGCGGCGACGTCATTACCGACGAGGACGACGAGGTAATCGGTTGCGTCCGCAACGGTTTCCAGGCCGACAATGCGGCGTTCGTGAAGAACAACATCAACACGAACAAGACCTATGGCGGTCGCGCCGCGCTGAAGATCGACCTCGACGAGAATTGGACGGTCACGCCGACGATCATGCACCAGAACTCCGAAACCCGGGGCGTATGGTACTTCGACGAGCGGCTGGGCGACCTGGAGACGCAGCGTTTCCGCAAGGAGCCGGGCAAGGACAAGTTCACGCAATATGCGCTGACCGTCGAGGGCAAGGTCGGCAATTTCGACGTCACCTATGCCGGCGCCTACATGCATCGCCCAAATTCGGCAACCAACGACTATACCGACTACACGGACGCCTACGATGCTTATTACGAGAGCTACGGCGGCCTTGCTAACTACCAGTATTATTTCGATAATAACGGCGATCCGATCGATCCGCGCCAGTACATTACGGGCGGAAACAACTTCAAGAAGCTGAGCCAGGAACTGCGGTTTTCCAGCCCTGCAGATCGGCCGTTCCGAGTGATCGGCGGCGCTTTCTATCAGCGTCAGTCGAACGACATCCTGCAGGAATATCGCGTCGACAATTTGGCGGACGACCTGTCGGTGAACGGTCGCCCGGGCCTGATCTGGCTGACCAAGCAGGAGCGCATCGACCGCGACTATGCCCTGTTCGGGGAGGCCAGCTTCGATGTCACGCCGCAAATCACGCTGACGGGCGGCGGGCGCTGGTACAAGTTCAACAACACCGTGTTCGGCTTCGCCGGATTCGGGCGGAACCCGGAGTTCATCCAGGGTGAGGACAACGACGTTCCACCCAATGCCGTGTTCAGTACGCGAACGGGTGTGGCGCAGTGCTACACTGGCAGCGGCGACAGTTTGCGGGAGTCGCAGCTAAACGGAACCGACACGGCTTTGATCATGGACGGCGTGATCTCCGGCACGCCGTGCACCAACGTAGCCACATTCGAAGACGGCAAACTGAAGCCCAAGCAGAGCAAGGACACCGGCTTCACGTACCGCTTCAATGCCAATTGGAAGCCGAAGGAGGACGTCCTCCTATACGCAACCTGGTCCAAGGGCTTCAGGCCTGGCGGCATCAACCGGCAGCCCGGTCTTGAGCCCTACGATCCGGACTTCCTGGTCAATTACGAACTGGGCTGGAAAACCTCGTTCGGTCCGATCCGTTGGAACGGCGCGATTTTCCATCAGACATGGGAGAAATTCCAGTTCAGCTTCCTGGGTGAGAACAGTCTGACGGTCGTCCAGAACGGCCGCGACGCGCGCATCAACGGCATTGAGACCGACATCAATTACCAGTCAGGCGGTCTGACCCTGAATGCAGCGGCGGCTTACACCGATGCCAAGACCAAGGATAACATTTGCGCGATTGCGGCAGACACGGCCCCTGACTGCGACGGCATTGAGGACGATGAGATTACCGCGCCCAAGGGGACGCGGCTGCCGGTTACCCCGAAGTTCAAGGTGACGGGGACGGCGCGTTACGCCTGGAATCTCGGGCCGGGCAGGGCTCATGCCCAAATCGGCATCGTTCACCAGGGCTCGGCTCGCTCTGCCTTGAGAACGGCCGATAATGCGCAGACCGGAACGCTGAGCTCCTACACTCTCGTCGACTTGTTCACCGGGTTCGCCTGGAGCCGGTACAACGTCGAGTTGTTCGCGACCAACCTCTTCGACAAGCGCAACGAACTGTCGCGCGGGCTATCGTGCAGCATCTGCACGAACGTCCACATCGTACCGGGCCGTCCGCGCACGATCGGCTTGAGGCTGGGCACGAAGTTTTAATCGGGAGCGATCTGCGGCTTGGCAGCGTTGGGCGTCCTTGATGACGTTCGACGCTGCTCAGGTTCGCCCGGCCCTCTTTGCCGTTTTTCTGCTTGCGCTGTGGGCGGCGATGCTCCTGCTCGGGGCGGGAGACATCGATCGCGATGTGCTGCTGGCGCTCTACGTCGGCGATGAGCCGTGGATTGCGCTGGCCGCGATCTGGCTGACGAAGCTGGGCAATTGGTGGACGGTGGTGCCTGTGACGCTTCTCGGGGCGGCGTGGCTCTTCTACAAGCGGAAGCACTGGGCCGCGCTGACCTTGCTGATCTGCAGCTTTGGCGGCCGCATCCTCGTCATTCTCCAGAAGGACTATTTCGCGCGATTGCGGCCCGAGGAGCATTTGCGGGTGGTCGAGGTCAATTACATGTCCTTCCCGAGCGGCCATGCCTCAAACGCGATCGTCGCCTATTTCGCTCTGGCGCTCCTGCTGTTCGATGACCCCGCGCAACGGCGTATTGCGGCAATCGGGACTTTGGCGCTCGCTTTGCTCATCGGCTTCAGTCGGCCCGCACTTGGCGTCCATTGGCCTAGCGACGTCATTGCCGGCTGGGCGTTTGGATTGCTTTGGGTCGGGCTCGTGTTCGCCGCGATGGAACGCTGGAAGCCGACCGTCAGACGTTGAAGCGGAAGAGCAGCACGTCGCCATCCTGGACGACATATTCCTTGCCTTCCGAACGCATCTTTCCGGCGTCCTTCGCACCAGTCTCACCGCCTGTCGCGACGTAATCGTCGAACGCGATCGTCTCGGCGCGGATGAAGCCGCGCTCGAAGTCGGTGTGGATCTCGCCCGCCGCTTCAGGAGCCTTGGCGCCGCGATGGACGGTCCAGGCGCGCGACTCCTTGGGGCCGGCCGTGAAGAAGGTGATGAGGCCGAGCAAGGTCGTAGCCTGCGCGGATGATGCGCGAGAGGCCCGTTTCCTCGAGGCCGAGGTCGGCGAGAAAGGCCTCGCGCTCTTCGGAGGGCAATGTCGCGATCTCGGCCTCGATCGCCGCGGAGATGACGACGGCGAGGGCACCCTCGGCCTTCGCCTTCTCGAACACGCGCGCACTGTTCGCATTGCCCTCGGCGGCTTCGCTTTCGTCGACATTGCAGACGTAGAGCACGGGCTTGGCGGTGAGCAGCTGCGCGCGCTGGAGCGCCTTTTCCTCTTCCGCGTCCTTCGGCTTGGTCAGGCGCGCGGGCTTTGAATCGCGGAGCAGGTCCAGCGCCTGGCCGAGGACGGACGCCTCGATCTTCGCTTCCTTGTCGCCCTGCTGCGCCTTCTTGACGAGGTTCGGTACGCGGCGCTCGAGACTGTCGAGATCGGCGAGCATCAGTTCCGTCTCGACCGTCTCGGCATCGGCGATCGGGTCCACGCGACCTTCGACGTGGGTCACGTCGCCGCCTTCGAAGCAGCGCAGCACGTGCACGATGGCGTCCACTTCGCGGATGTTGGCGAGGAACTGGTTGCCCAGGCCTTCGCCCTTGGAGGCGCCGCGGACGAGGCCGGCGATGTCGACGAACTCGATCTGCGTCTCGATCGTCTGCGCGCTCTTGGCGATGCTTGCGATCCTGTTCAGCCGCTCATCGGGCACGGCGACGCGGCCGACGTTCGGCTCGATCGTGCAGAAGGGATAGTTCGCCGCCTGCGCCGCCGCAGTTTCGGTCAGCGCATTGAAAAGCGTGGATTTACCGACGTTCGGCAGTCCAACGATGCCGCAGCGAAAGCCCATGATTACTCCGGATGATTACGTGTCATCCCGGCCTTGAGCCGGGAACCGCCTGCCTTTGGGGCCGCTAGTAAAGAAGGCAGACCTCGGATCAAGTCCGGGGTGACCATGACATTTGAATGGTTGCGGACCAGTACCTAGTTCGTGGGCATTGCACAGGAGTCACGAATGGCCGATCTGACGTCCTTTCCGATTGCCCAGCGCTGGCCGGCCAGGAACCCGGACGTCCTGCAACTCTACTCGATCAATTCGCCGAACGGGGTGAAGGCATCGATCATGCTGGAGGAGACGGGGCTCCCCTATGAGCCGCACCTCGTCGTCATTGGCGATCAGGAGACCTGGACGCCGGAATTCCTGTCGCTGAACCCGAATGGCAAGATCCCGGCGATCATCGATCCGGACGGGCCGGATGGAAAGCCACTAGCATTGTTCGAGTCCGGGGCGATCCTCGTCTATCTCGCCGAGAAGACGGGCAAGCTGCTGCCGGACGGCGCCCGCCGCTACGAGACGATGCAGTGGGTCTTCTGGCAGGTCGGACATGTCGGACCGTATTTCGGGCAGGTCGGGTTCTTCCATAAGTTCGCCGGACGCCACTGGGAGGATAAGCGCCCGCTCAAGCGGTACGCCGAGGAATCCCGTCGCCTGCTGCGAGTGCTGAACGAGCGCCTGGATGGACGCGAATGGGTCATGGACGGCGACTATACGATCGCCGACATCGCCTTGCTGGGATGGGTCCGGAACCTGGTCGGTCATTACGAGGCCGCGCACCTCGTCGATTATCATGAGCTTACGAACGTTCACGCTTGGCTGGAACGCGGGCTCGCGCGGCCGGCGGTGCAGCGGGGACTTAGGATTCCTTCGAAGGACTGACGTCAGGCGAAGTTGAAGCTGATCGACAGCCGCTCGTCGCGGCCGGTGCCGGGAAGGACCTCGTGCCGCAGCCAGCTTTCCCACAGTAGGAGGAGGCCGGATCGCGGTTGGATCGGTGACGAAGGGACGGAGCTCTTCGGGTGCATCGGCTCGCCGGGTGGGCGCCGCCATCATCAGCGGCAGGCGAGGGTCTTCGAAGCGGATTGCGCCGGAGCCCTTCGGGACCTCGATGTATAGCGTTCCGGAGATGATGCTGTGCGGGTGGATGTGCCCGCCGTGATGGCCGGAGCCGCGCAGAAGGTTGACCCACAGGCTGTCGAGCTTCGGCTTGCGTGCGAGATCGAAGGCGCACTCTTCCGCAAATGTCGCCGCGTGCTTGCCCAACAGCTTGCCAAGGTCGGCGAACGCGGGGTCGCGGCGGGGTAGGTCGTTGAGCGAGGCATAGCTGGTATAGCCCGCGTAGCCTTTTTCCCTCGACCATTGCTGGCCGGCCGCATCGTCCGCCGCGAGGCTACGGATCGAGTGGGCAAGGTCCGCCAGCAGGCTCTCGTTGGCGAGCTCGGCATCGTACAGGCACGTTGCGAAGAGATTGCGGACGCTCACAGCGCGTCCTGCTGGCGCCGCGCGACTTCGCTCATGAAGCGCACGTCATCGCCGTCGGCGAGCCATTCCGCTTCGGCCGAAATGGCGGCGAGCAGGTCGGAGAGCTCCTCCATCTCCGATCTTGTGATAGTTGCCGAGCACGTGGGGCGTGACCTTTTCCTTCTGCCCCGGGCCGGGATGGCCAATGCCGATGCGCACGCGGCGGAAGTCGGGGCCGAGCGAGGCGTTGATCGAGCGCAGGCCATTGTGCCCGGCGAGCCCGCCGCCGACGCGCACCTTCACCTTGAACGGCGCGAGGTCGAGCTCGTCGTGGAAGACGGTCAGCGCCTCTTCGTCGAGCTTGTAGAAGTGCAGCGCCTGCTGAACCGCGTCGCCGCTGTCGTTCATGAAGGTCTGCGGCTTCACCAGCAGGACCTTGTGGCGGCCGATGCGCCCTTCGGCGATCAGGCTTCGGAACTTCTTCTGCCATGGGCCGAAGCCATGCACCTCGGCGATGATGTCGGCCGCCATCATGCCGACATTGTGCCGGTGCAGCGCATATTTCGCGCCGGGATTTCCGAGGCCCACCCAAATCTGCATTTACCCCTCCCGCATGCGGGAGGGGAGGAGCCGCGAAGCGGCGGAGGGGCGGGCCTGTCGCGCGAGCATGAATACTGACATGCCCACCCCCGACCCCTCCCGCAAGCGGGAGGGGAGGTGTCTGTTAGGCTTCGTCGCCGCCCTCGCTTCGCCTTCGCCCTCGGCAGCTTCTTCGCCGTCGACGGTCGGGACCGCATCCGCAGCCGCAGTCTCTTCCTCTTCGGACTTCATTGCCGACGGAGCGACGACTGTGGCGACCGTGAAGTCGCGATCGGTGATCGCGGGCTCCGCGCCATCCGGAAGCTTCACATCGCTGATGTGGATCGAGTCACCGATCTCCAGGCCGTCGAGCGGAATATGAAGCTCTTCGGGGATGTGTGCCGCGTCGCAGACCAGCTCGATTTCGTGCTGGACGACGTTGAGAACGCCGCCGCGCTTGAGGCCCGGCGAGGCTTCTTCATTGTCGAAGCGCACCGGAATGTTCACGTGAACCTTGGTGTGCTCGCTGATGCGCAGGAAGTCGACGTGGATCGGACGGCTCGAAACCGGGTGGAAGTCCACGGCCTTCGGCAGCGTCCGCGTCACCTTGCCACCAACGTCGATCATGATGACCGAGTTCATGAAGTGCCCGCTCGAAAGAATCTTGGAAAGGAGCTTCTCTTCGACGTGAATCGAAAGAGGGTCCTTCTTCTGGCCGTACACCACGGCCGGTACCCGTCCACCACGACGCAGTTCACGGGAGGCTCCCTTGCCGTTCCGTTCGCGCGTTTCGGCGGGCAGCGTCAGCTGTTCGCTCATCTTGCGTGTTCCTTGATAGAGTTACGCCCGCCACGCCTCCAGGGATGACCATGGCTGGGAGCGCGCGCCTATAAGGGAGGGGCGGCTTTCACGCAAGTTTCGGGGTTGTCAGTTAACCCGGGCGGTGCGGATGCCGTATTTGCCGAGCTTGTGCTGGACGCTGTCCTTGCCGGCAAGGTGACCCGCGCCGACCGCGACGAACACCACGCCCGGCTGTTGCAGGCGGCGCGCGATCCAGTTCGCCCAGCGGCCGTTGCGGTCGTTGAACATCAGCCGGTAGATCTCCGGAGAGCGCGTCTCCATCTGGTCGAGCATCGGCGCAAATCTCTCGATGTCGCCCTTGTTCCAGGCCGTCTGTAGCTCCGTAAGCATTGCGGTCACCGCAGCTTTCGTCCGAGCGGCGGCGGCGCGATCGGCAGGCGGCGGAGCGCCGGGCAATTTGCTGAACATGCCCATCTGGAATTCGAAGCTCTCAAGGCCACCGACCGGCTTGCCCACGTCGTCCGCAGCGTCGCGGAGCACGGTGTCGGCGCCATGAGCCGTCGACATGCCCTGCGAGCGGCCCGCTGACATCACCGTCTTGCTGGTCGTCAGGAAACTGGCTGAGCCGGCGAACGGGCCGACTGGCTGCAAGCCGTGCGGCTGGCGCGGCGCCCGGGGCTTCTTCAGATGCGCAGGCACGAGCGTTTCGAGCACCAGTTCGTGCGAGCCGCTGAACGCCGTCCGGACCTCGTCGTTGAACCACTCGCTCTTGCCGTCGAGCGCGTGGAAGGTGCCGAACAGATAGATGATCGTGTCTTCGTCGTTGACGACGTAGAGGGCGGGCCTCGCATTGCCCGAGGGCGCCTGCGCCACCGGCAGGACCGGTGTCGGCGTCGTTGCGATGGCGGCTGCCACGAGTGCTGTAAACATCCCGGTCCTCACCCAATGGGCAAAGGGGGATTCAATGGTCCGTCGGCTGGACGTCAGTCAGCGCTCGAAGGCGATCCAATCGCCCCCGTTGATCTCCACCGCGCAACCGCGTTCTTCCAGCATCCGGTCATCAAGGCCCCCGCCCGATACCCGAGGATGATGGTCACCAACAGATTAAGAAAAGTCTAGCGAATTCCGTGATGTGCGAAGAATTCGCGACGAACTGAGCGGCCGGCGGATCGCTCCGCCGGCCGCTCTTTCGGGAAAGTTCGTCTTAGTTGGCGGCGATGCGCGCGCTCTCGATGCCGCGCTTGGCGAGGATCGCCTGGACGCTGTCGCTTGCCGCCCAGGTGGCCAGCGCCGACGCCCATGAAGACGACGCCCGGCTTGTCGAGGCGCTTGTCGATCCACTCCGCCCAATTGACGTTCCGGTCGACGAGCAGCGACTTGTACATGGCGGGCGACTGCACGTTCATTTCGTTCATCAGCTTGGCCATGCCGTCGGCGTCGCCGGAGGACCAATGCTTGTTCATCTCGGCGAACATCGGTCCGAGCTGGTCGATCTCCTTGAGCGTTTCCTCGAGCATGGTGATCTGGTCGGCTTCGGACATGTTTGCGAACAGGCCCATCTGATAGTCGATGGTTTCCAGGCCGCTGATCGGCTTGTTGCCGGCCTTTGCTGCCTTGGTGAGGATCGCCTCGGCGCCGTTTTCACCGGTGAAGCCGATCTTCTGTGCGCCGGCCATGACGACCGTCAGCGTGGCGAAGAAGGGCCTGAACTTGTCGAATGCGGTCGGCGGAGCGCCGAGCCCTGCAAGCGCCTTGGTGAGCCTTTCCTTGCCCTCGGGCGACAGTTTCTCCGACAAGGGCTTGCCGGTCGTGTCGAGCGCATATTTCATGATGACCGGCTGAAGCGCGGCCTTGTCTTCCATCGGCGGAAGCTCGAGCACGACTTCGGCCGACTGGTCGAAAGCGGTCTTCACTTCCTCGTTGAACCAGTCACTCTTTCCGTCGAGCGCGTGGAACGTGCCGAACAGATAGATGGTGGTGTCCGGATCCTTGACCACCCAGATCGCCGGATCGGCGTCGGGCAGGGCGGCGACCGCCGCAGCGGGGGCGGCGGGTGCCGGTGCCGCAGCGGGGGCGGCAGGCGCGGGCGCTGTAGCCGGAGCGGTCTGAGCAGCGGCAGGCGCCGCGAACAGGAACGAGGCTGCGAGCAACAGTGAAGTCTTAGCCTTGAGCATTTCGGTATCTCCTGAGAGTTTTCGTTTATTTCCAGAGTATTGACTTAGGCAGTGAGCAGCTTTCGGTAGAAGTAGACGCCGAGCGCGGCGAACATGGAGGCCATGAGGATGGTCCAGTCGTTCGGCTCCGGAACCTGTCCGAGCTTGTTGAGCGCCCACCAGGCCGGGAAGAGGATGGCGTAGACGTAGAAGCCCACGAGCGAGCCCCACAGATTGTCGGCGACTTCGACCTCATCGACGCTCGTGAAGAAGCGCCAGCTGCCGTAGGCGACGCCGATCGCGACCAGCACCACGCCGATCGTTCCGGCCAGAGGCGCCCAGGCCGGCCAGGCGCCCGATCCATTATCCGCGACATTCAGGGCGACGCTGCCGACGATGCCGGTCGCGAAGCCGAGGAGCAGGAGGCCGCCGAGGATGGTCCAGAACCGTTTCCGCTGCGCAGCGTAGAGCCGTTCGCCTTCACCTTCGCTCAACGGCGGCGTCAAAGCCTTGGCGTCGCGGAAGATGATCCAGCCGCAGGCGGCGATGCCGGCGATGACCAGCCCAACGAAGCCGATGACTTTCAGGATGGAGCCGCCGTGCTTCAGGTGCGCGGCGACATAGCCCGAGGCCATGCCGAGCAGGAACATGATCGCCAGGCTGAGGACGATGATCCGCACCCACCGCCACACTACGCCACCGTTTGTGTCAGCCATTGCCCCGTTCCCCTGATCCAGCGCCGTCACTGAAAATCTCCTCGATCGGCAACGCGAACAGCCGCGCGACCTTGAAGGCGAGGGGGAGGGACGGATCGTGCTTTCCCGTCTCGATCGCGTTGACCGCCTGACGCGAGACGCCGAGGCGGCCGCCAAGCTCTGCCTGGCTCCAGCCGCGTTCCGCTCTCAATACTCTCAGGCGATTTTCCAACCCAACCCCATGTCACCTTCGCCTGACGATTCGTCAGGTAAACATGACATCGCAGCGATTCGGGGGTGTGTCAAGACATCCTGACATAGTGTCAGGATATGGTGACTTTGGGTTGAGCGCTTAAACCACGGCATTCTTTTAGGGGAAAATGGGGCTCGGGTCTTAGGGGCGACCCGAGCCGACACTTACAAGAGGCCCGCTAACCTGGGTCGCTCACGAGCTAGCGGAGTATCCCGACACCTTATTGCAGACGCTTCACCTTGTAGCCGCGGCTCTGGAGGTAGCGCTGGACGGAATCGTCGCCCGCCAGATGCCCCGCGCCGACGGCGACCATCACCGTTCCCGGCTGTGTCATCCGCCGCTCGATCCACTGGCTCCAGTTGTAATTGCGGCGTGTGAGGAGTGCGGCCTTCAGTTCCGGCGAGCTTTGCAGGTCGCGGTTGAAGGTCTTGCCGATGGCGTCGACGTCACCGGCCAGCCACGACTTCAGCATCCCATCGAACTGCGTGCGCGTCGCTTCCGGATTGTCGATCGCGCCTTCGAGCAATTTCCGCTGATCGGCTTCGGGAAGCCGGTCGAAGAAGGAGAGCTGCTCCAGGTTCGTCTCGAGCTGGCCGACCTGCTTTCCGGACGCGGCGAAGGATTTGCGGAGCACGGCTTCGACACCCTGTTCGCCCTCCACCCCAAGCGTCTGGAATTGCACGCCGATCAAAGTGAATGCCGCGGCCCAGCTTTCCATCCGGTCGAACATTTCGCGCGGGATCTTGGTTTTTGCGATCGCGGCCTCGAGCTGCGGACGCTTGGCCGCATCGATCCGGCTGGCGATGGGCGGCAGGCCGCTGGAGAAACCCAGCGCCGCCATGACGCCCGCAAGCTGCTGCGGGTTCGACGTATCGATCAAAGTTTCGAGGACGAGCGACTGCGACTTCTGGACGGCTTGGTCGAACTTTGCGGTCCGCCAGCGCGATTCCCGGGGGAGCAGATGGATGGTGCCGAACAGATAGACGGTGGTGTCCTTGTCGGACACTTGCCAGAGGGCCGGACCCCGGCTGGTGCGGGCCTCGGCAACGGCTGTCGGAGCGATCGCGAGCGAGGCGAGGCCGAGTGCCGCCAGGCCCCGTTTGATCAGTTTCTTCACCATGCCGTTCCTCTGGAGACCCTTAGGTTGACCGGGGATGTATGTACGCCGCCCCCCAGCGTCCACTTGCCGACGCCGAAAGCATCCGCCAAAGCCCGCCGAACACCGTCAATCGCGAGAAACGATCCGTGGCCCTCAGCTTCCAGGACCTGATCCTCACGCTGCACCGATACTGGAGCGCGCAGGGCTGCGTGCTGCTGCAGCCGTACGACATGGAAATGGGGGCAGGGACCTTCCACCCGGCGACGGTGCTGCGCGCGTTGGGGCCGGATCCGTGGAAGGCGGCCTATGTGCAGCCGTCGCGGCGTCCGACCGACGGGCGCTACGGCGAGAACCCGAACCGGCTCGGCCATTATTACCAGTATCAGGTGATCCTGAAGCCGAGCCCGCCGGACCTTCAGCAGCTCTATCTCGGCAGCCTGGCGGAGATCGGCATCGATCCGCTGAAGCACGACATCCGCTTCGTCGAGGACGATTGGGAAAGCCCGACGCTCGGCGCCTGGGGTCTTGGCTGGGAAGTCTGGTGCGACGGGATGGAGGTGACGCAATTCACCTATTTCCAGCAGGTTGGCGGGTTCGACTGTAAACCGGTCTCAGGCGAGCTGACGTACGGGCTCGAGCGGCTGGCGATGTACATCCAGGGCGTCGACAACGTCTTCGACCTGAAGTTCAACGACGCCGGCGTGACCTATGGCGACGTGTTCCTGGAGAATGAGAAGCAGCAGTCGCGCTACAATTTCGAGGTCGCGAATACGGAGAGCCTGTTCGACCTGTTCAAGAAGGCCGCGGCCGAAGCCGAGAATTGCGTCGCGAACAAGCTGCCGATCCCGGCCTATGAGCAGGCGATCAAGGCCAGCCACATCTTCAACACGCTGCAAGCGAGGGGGGTGATCTCGGTCGCCGAGCGGCAAGCCTACATCGGCCGCGTCCGCGACCTCGCGAAGGCCGCCTGCACGACGTGGATGGAATGCAACGGGTGGCAGGCATGAGCGACTTCCTGCTGGAGCTGCTTTGCGAGGAAATCCCGGCGCGGATGCAGGCGGGCGCGCGCAACGATCTGGCGCGGCTGTTCGCGCAGGAACTGGACGAACTTGGCGTTACTGCCGAGGCGATCGACGTCTGGTCGACGCCGCGGCGCCTCGCGCTGATCGCGCGAGGCCTGCCGATCGAAACCCAGGCCGTCAGCGAGGAGATCAAGGGCCCGCGCACGAATGCGCCGCCGCAGGCGCTCGAAGGCTTCCTGCGCAAGGTCGGGCTGCCGCACGAGCAGCTTCAGGATCGCGACGGCGTCTGGTTCGCGGTGGTGGAGAAGGCGGGCCAGCCGATGCGCGACCTGCTCGGGCCGATCGTCGAGAGGATCGTGCGCGGATTCCCGTGGCCGAAGTCGATGCGTTGGGGCGCTGCGTCGCAGAGCATGACCGCGCTGCGCTGGGTGCGCCCGCTGCACGGCATTGTCGCCCTGCTCGGCGAGGACATCGTGCCGGTGCAGATCGAAGGCGTCACCGCCGGCGCGACGACCGTCGGTCATCGCTTCCACCATCCGGGGCCGATCACCATCGGCAGCACGCAGGATTACGCCGAGAAGCTGCGCGCCTGCCATGTGATCGTCGATCACGAAGAGCGCGAGAGGATCGTCCGCGACGGCGCACAGAAAGCGGCGACGGACGCCGGACTGCAGATTGTCGAGGATGAAGGCCTGGTGGTCGAGAATGCGGGCCTGACCGAATGGCCGGTGCCTCTGCTCGGCCGCTTCGACGCCGACTACCTCGACGTCCCGCGCGAAGTCATCGTTCTCACCATGCGGACGAACCAGAAGTATTTCGCCTGCACGGACGACGCGGGCCTGCTTGCCCCGGCCTTCATCTGCACGGCGAACATCGATGCAAACGACGGCGGCGAGGCGATCGTCGAAGGCAATCGTCGCGTGCTTGCCGCGCGCCTCGCCGATGCGCGCTTCTTCTGGGAGCAGGACCTGAAGGTTCCGCTGGAAGACCGGTTATCTCAGCTTGAACGAAGTGTGTTTTTTGAAGGTCTGGGGACCTATCGGGAAAAGGCGGCGCGTATCGCGGAACTGGCAGCCCACATTGCAAAGAATTACGTTCCGGAGGTCAATCCGCAATTGGCCGGTCAAGCAGCGGAACTGGCAAAAGCTGATCTAGTATCCGGCACGGTGGGCGAATTCCCAGAGTTGCAAGGAGTTGTTGGCGGCTACCTCGCTCGTCATCTGTCGGAGGATCAAGCAGAAGCCATTAGCTGCCAATATCGGGACGATCCCAGTAGCCGCCTGGCGCAAGTTGTGGGTCTAGCAGATCGAATAGACACGCTCGCCTCGTTCTTTGCGCGTAATCAGAAGCCAACAGGCTCGAAGGACCCCTACGCTCTGCGTCGTGCCGCCCTTCAGGTGATTAAGCTCATTACCGAAAATGCGATCCGTTTGCCGCTCCTGCCGGTTTTCATGAAGGCAGAAGGCGGCTTAGTATATGATGAGCAAGGCCTTTCCGGCGGCTTGAACAGTGCCGATCTTCTCGACTTCTTCGCAGAACGTCTGAAGGTGCAGCAGCGCGATGCCGGCGTTCGGCACGACCTGATCGATGCGGTGTTCGCGCTTGGCGGTGAGGATGACCTCGTCCGCCTGCTGGCGCGAGTAGAGGCGTTGCAGAGCTTTGTCGAAGGGGAAGGCGGGGCGGATCTCCTCACGGCGTATAAGCGCGCGGCGAATATTCTGAAGAAGGAGAAGTGGGAGCCTACCGCTGCGTCAGGCGGGCCGGATCTCCAGCCGGAAGAGGCGGCCCTTATTCAGGCGCTCGATACCGCCGACCCTCAGGCGAGCAAGGCTGTCGAGGCCGAGGATTTCACTGGGGCGATGCGCGCGCTCGCGCAGCTTCGCCGTCCGATCGACGCATTCTTCGACAAGGTTACTGTTAACGATCCGGACGCCGCCAAGCGCGAGCGTCGGCTCAACCTGCTCGCGCGGTTCCGCGACGCCGTGGACCGCGTCGCCGACTTCTCGAAGATCGAAGGCTAGCTAGAGCGGCCGGTCGTCCGCCGGGTCGCGGCGGTCCTTCACGGCTGCGCCGCGAAGGCTGTCGCGCTCGCGCCATTCCTTTTCCTGGCCGGCCCAATGCTTCTCGCGCTCGTTATATTCGCGCTCGCGCGCTTCGAGGCGCGTGCGCTCGTCGTGGTACCGCGTCTTCCACTTCTTGCGTCCGCCCGCGGTCAGGAAGACGCCGAGCAGCATTCCTAGGACGAACACCAAAGCAAGGATGATCCACTGGTCCTGGGTAAAGGCGGTCATTGCGAAATCCCCTGATTGTTCCGTTAGGCGAACAAGCTCGGGATAGGCCAATGGTTCCCAAACGGAAACCGCCCGCGCCTTTCGACGCGGGCGGCACCCCCCACCGGTACGGCTTGGTCAGCCGTTCAGGAAGTTGTCGCTGATCGAGCAGGCCGCAGGGCCAAGGATCACGACGAACAAAGTCGGAAGAATGAACAGAATGAGCGGAACGGTCATGATCGCCGGGAGGCGCGCGGCCTTTTCCTCGGCACGCATCATGCGTTCGTTGCGGAACTCGGCCGACAGCACGCGCAGTGCGGATGCCAGCGGAGTACCGTACTTCTCCGTCTGGATCATGGTCGTCACGACGCCGCGAACCGCTTCCAGATCGACGCGCGAGGCGAGGTTCTCGAAGGCGTTGCGCCGCTCGGCAAGGAAGCCAAGCTCGATCGCCGTCAGGCCGAACTCGTCGCCCAGCTCCGGATACGCACGGCCCAGTTCCTTGGCCACGCGACCGAACGCAGCGTCGACGGTAAGACCGGCTTCGGCGCAGATGACCAGAAGGTCGAGCGCGTCGGGAAGGCCCTTGCGGACGGCGTGCGAACGCTTGGTGACCTTGTTCTTCAGCCAGACGTCGGGTGCCTTGTAGGCGCCGATCAGGACGCCGGCGACCGTGATGTAACGGCGCATCCACGACCAGTCGGGGAAATAGTCCGCCACGTAGATCAGCGACACCGCACCCACGCCGGCGATCACCGGAGCGATGAATCGTGCGGCAATGATGAAGAAAGCGAGGTCCTTGCTGCGGATACCCGCCTGCGACAGCTTGACCTGGACCTTCTGGATCTGGTCGTCCTGAAGCATCTTGAAGCTGCCCAGGACCGAACGCACGCGATCCGCCGCCTGGTTGCGGTTGGTCAGCTTCTTGCGCTTGTTGGTCGACGCGACGATGCCGGCCTTCAGCTGCTCACGACGCTCGTTGAGCGCCTTGACGCGGCGGGCCATCGGATCCTTGACCGTCGTGGCCGCATAAAGTGCGGTCAGGACGGCGAGAGTCGCGACGCCGCTCAGGATCGTTGCGACCCAGATGACGTCGACGCCGAGAAGAGTGGGGCCTCCGTTAGGCATGATCTTAACGTCCCCCCTAGATCTCGAAGTTGACCATTTTGGCCATGATGAAGCCGCCGATGCCCATCCAGACCATGCCGCCAAGGCCGGCCACGATGAGGCGCTGATCGGTGAAGAAGCCGCCCATGTAATCGGGGTTCATCATGTAAACGAGGCCGAAGACGATGAAGGGCAGCGAGCCGACGATGTAGGCCGACGCCTTCGATTCCGAGCTCATGGCGCGGATCTTCAGCTTCATCTGGGCGCGCTTGCGCAGCACGTCCGCCAGGTTGGAAAGCGTTTCGGCAAGGTTGCCGCCCGTCTCGCGCTGGATTGCCAGCGTGATGACGAAGAACTGGAATTCCGGCGTGCCGAGACGGTCCGCAGTTTCCTGCAAGGACGCTTCCATCGTACGCCCGATCTTCATCTTGTCTGCGACGGCGCGGAACTCGACCCCGACCGGGCCGCTGAGCTCGCCGGCCACAATGCCGAGAGTTTCGGTGATCGGAAGACCGGACCGAAGACCGCGGACCATCAGCTCGATAGCGTCCGGGAAGTTCGAGTTGAACTTTGCGACACGCCGCTTGATCATCTTGCCGACGATGAAATAGGGCAGGCCAAGACCGACGAAGAGGCCGGCGAATAGGCCCAGCAGGATCGGCATCCCCTTGAATATGAGCGCGACCATGACGATCGCGGCGATACCGATCGTGACCGCGAGGTAGCGCGACAAAGTGATGTCGCGTCCGGTCATCTCCAGCCGCTTGCGCAGGAGCGCGGGCCTCGGGATGATCGACGTGGCGAAGCCTTCGACCTTGTTGTCGCGGTTCGCGAAGAGCTTTCGGATTTGGGCCTGGGCGTTCGCGGCGATCACATCGCCGTGGCGTTCCCTGATCGCTTCGACACGGCGCTTCAACGCCTTGCCCGGCGAAGGGCCCTGCATTGCGCTCAGCAAGAGCAGGAGCGCGCCGAGGCCGCCCAGGACGATGAGGAAAATCATCAGCATTAGACCGCCCATTCCCCTTCAGGCGCGCGTGACCGAAGCCACGCGCGACCCCAATTACGCTGCCTTCGCCTTCGGCTTGTTCAGCATCGACTTCAGATTATCGACCAGCGACTTGGCGCCGCTCGACACTTCCGCCCCTGCGCCCTCTTCGGTGGCATGGCTCAGAACCATGTTGCAAAGGGTCGTGAACGGAGCGGCCATCTTGCCGGTGGCGACTTCCGCGAGCGGCTTGCCAAGTTTCGCAGCCTGCGCGGCGAGCTTGCCGTCGTGCGGGATGACGATGTCGACAGGACGCTCGATCGACTGCTCGAAGTCCTTGCGGCTGATTTCGAGCGCGCCGCCCGAAGGAACGCCGTTGCTCACGACGATCACCTTGGTTTGCGGAGCGTTCGCCTTCAGCCAGGCGAGGATGCGGATCGTGTCGCGGGTCGCGGCGAGCGTGAGCTCGGACACGACCACCGCCACGTGGGCATCATGCACCATGTGCGGGAACTGGATGAGCATGTGGCGCGGAAGATCGACAACGGTCGACTCGAACGCGTTCTTCATTTCTTCCTGGAGCTGGAAGAATGCCGTTCCGTCCGTGATCAGCGCCTGATGGATGGGCGCCTCGGCCGACAGGACCGAAAGACGCTCGTTGGCGCGAACCATTGCACGCTCGATGAACAGGCCGTCGATGCGGCTCGGGTTCTCGATGGCGTCCGTCAGGCCGCGGCCCGGCTCCAGATCGAGCGCGAGAGCGCCCGTTCCGAAGTGGATGTCGAGGTCCAGAAGGGCCGTCGAACGGTTGGCCTTTTCGCCCAGCAGCCAGGCCAGCGAAGTCGCGATGGTCGAGGCGCCGACGCCACCGCGGACGCCGAGGACGGCGGCCATGATGTGCGGCTTGTCGACCTGCGCTTCGCCGCGCGGACCGGACAGGATCGTCTGCGCGTTCGCGAACGTGTCGCGCAGATGATCGACCGTGAACGGCTTGAGCAGATAGTCGTGGATGCCGCTGGCGACCAGGTCGCGGTAGAGGCGGACATCGTTGACCTGGCCCGACGCGATCACGATCGTCCCCGGCTCGCAGACTTCCGCAAGCGCGTTGATGTCGTTCAGCGGGTCAGCCGATTCCGAGAGGTCGACGAACAGGATGTTCGGGCTCGCGGAGACCGACAGGGACTGGACTGCATTGCGCAGACCGCCCTTGTTGACCTTTTCGGGAGACCAGCCGTGCTCGACCGCCACCGGACGGAGCATGTCCGCCGTTGCGTCGTCACAGACGAAGGCCTGGAACGGATCGCGCAGCCCAGCGCGTGCCTGGAACGGGGCGTTCATCAATTGCCTCCCGACTTGGTGCTGACTTCCTGCAGGCCCTTGGTGCCTGTGGGAGCGGTGTTGCGATAAACGCCGATGGCCCGCGTGGCAGTGATGGCGTCAACCACGCCATCGCCTTCGCGCCCGTGGACCAGGTCCTGAGGATCGGCGATCATCGCAGCAAGGTTCGAGTTCACGCCGCAACCGAAGTTCGGCATGGTCTTGTTATTGTAATTGGGCTGCGACGGCGTTTCCCAATTGGGGCAGCCGGGCACGCTCGCAATGTTGCGGCTAACCACGACGCGGACGTTGCCGGGCGCTACCGAGCCGGCCGTGACCGGAGCACCGGGCGAAACCAGGAGCCCGTGGTTGCCAGCGATCCCCGCGACTTGCGCACGCGCAGCCTCGGAATAGGCGCCGCCGTCGACGTAGACGCTGTCGCCGTAGCGCACGCCCAGGGTGCGCAGCCAGTTGTCGAGGCGAGCCGCCTCCGACGGATCGAGCGTTCCGTTCGGCGCAGCGGCGTCGAACACATAGTCCGCGCGGCTGACGACCGGAACGTTCACCGCCTCGGCGCCCGCAGCCGGTTCAGGGCCGGAATGATGGGCGCAGCCGGAGAGTGCCGCTGCGACAAGCAGAAGTGCAGTTTTCGAAGCCATCTTGGCATCCTTCCTGAAGAAGCGGCGGATCACAGCTTGAACCCAGGCGCAGCGGTGGTCGCGGCGGCTCCGCCAAAAGCGGGAGCCGGGGCCGGTGCAGCCGCGGCCGGCCGGCCCTGGCTGCTGTAGCTCTGGCCTTCCCAAACGCGGGTTCCGTCGGCCGGAGCGCGGTAGCCGTCGGTCGGCAGCGCCATGCGTCCGGACACCGGCCGCACCAGGTACGGCGTGACCACGATCACCAACTCGGTTTCCTGGCGGCGGAAGCTGGTCGAGCGGAACAGAGTACCAAGGATCGGCAGGTCACCGAGGAACGGCGCCTTGTCGATGCTGTTGGTCGTGTTGTTCCGGATCAGGCCTGCAAGCATGAAGCTCTGGCCCGAACCCAGTTCCACCGTCGTCTCTGCCCGGCGAGTAACCAGGGCAGGGACGTCGAAGCCGTTAAGCTTGATCGATCCTTCGGCCGACAGCTCGCTGACTTCCGGACGAACGCGCATCGAGATGCGGCCATCCGCGAGGACGATCGGCGTGAAGGCAAGTCCGACGCCGTACTGCTTGTACTCGACAGAGATCGAGCCCAGCGACTGCGAGATCGGAACCGGGAACTCACCACCGGCGAGGAAACTTGCCGTCTCACCCGAAAGGGCGGTCAGGTTGGGTTCGGCCAGCGTGGTCACCAGGCCGTCGACTTCGGCGAGATCGAGGGTCCCCAAGAGGTCAAGCCCGAACAGGGTGCCGGCGGCGCCTAGGGTCGTGCCGACGGGGTTGATATTGAACCCCTTCGGAACCGCTGGCGTATCGCCCGACCCGGGCGAACCGAAGGTGCCCGGATTACCCTGGCCGATTCCGAACTGGAAACCGCTGGTCGCGTCGCGGCTCAGAAGGTTGAAGCCGACCTGCTTGAGCAGCGAACGGTTCACCTCGGCGATGCGGACCCGCAGGTTGACCTGCAGCGGAGTCGCCGTTTTCAGCCGGTTGATGACGCAGATTTTGCACATCGCGCCTTCTTTGGAGAAGTCGACGCCCGGATTGAGCTCGCGCATTGCGAGGTTGCCCGCGAGTGCGGCATCATCCGGCGAGGCGACGGTGCCCGACAGGATCGCGCTCTGCCCGACCGTCATGATGCGGACGTCTGCTTCCGGCATGGCCGCCCGCAGGACATCGTTGATCGTGGGAAGGTTCTGACTGACGCGAACGTTGGCACCGTAGACGACCGATCCATCGGCCGCGGTCGCGATGACCGTCGCTTCACCAAATTCCTTGCCGAACAGATTGATCTGGCGCGGGTTGGTGATGTGGACATCGGCAACGCCTGGGTTCGACGTCCACACGTCCGCAACGTTGCGCGGGAGGCGGATCATTTCACCTTCGCCGACCGACAGCTTCACTTCCTGGCTGGGACGATAGCTGCGGTTGGACTGTGCGGCGGCCGGAGCCGAGGCCGCCACCGTGCCGAGGCCAATGGCCAGAGCGACGAAGGCGGTGCCGAGGCGAGCCCGGCTGTTTTTGGAACGACTGGTCATGTTAGCGAGCTCCCACCGGAACGACGGTGACACTATTTCCGCGGGCAACACGGACGACCGGACCGGTCGCCACGCCTGCGGATCCCGAAACTGCATTGCCTTCAGCCGCGCCGCCCGAAGCGGGTGCACGGGCCGGGACGCTGCGGCGCTGGAAGCGCGACACGTCACCGCCGGTCGAGAAGGTCGTGTTGGTGTCGATCGGCCGATTGGCGACCGCCAGCAACATCTGACGCTCCTGCGCCGGGTTGGTACCTTCCGGCACCTTCACGTCACCCGAGGCAATGGCGCGCTCGAGCTCGGACGAATTGTCGGCGATCGAGCGAAGAACCAGCGACAGCTGCCCCAGGCTCTGCGCAACGGCGATCTTCTCGGCGATGCGAGGAGTCGCTTCCATCGTCACGTTGGAGAAGGTGCGGACCAGGGTCTGGCCGTCTTCACCCTTGCTGTCGGTACGCTGGTCGGTTGCGAGGACGCGGACGTTGCGGATGACAGTCTCGGTCACCTTGAGCGCTGGACCGTCGCCGCCACCGGCGACTTCCTGGGTCAGCATGACGTCGACGCGGTCACCCGGGAAGACGAAGCCGGCCACACCGGTCGTTGCGTTTACGGGGACCGTGATCGCACGCATTCCCGGGCCGAGCGCCGCGGCGAGGAAGCCGCGATCCTTCGGACCGACGAGTGCGCCGCGGGTCATCGGCTGACCGGCAGTGATCGGGTAGCGCACCACGGTGCCAAGCAGCTTGGACATATCCGAGTCCGGCTGGCCTTCCGTGTAATAGGCGCTCTGCATCATCTCCTTCGGCCAAGGCTGAAAGGTGAGGCTTTCCGCGTCGATGATCGTGCCGACGGGCAACTCTTTGCGCGCCACGAGCACTTTCGGTCCGAGGGGAACAGCCGGCGTTGCCGCCGCTGCCTGCGCCTGCTCGGCGCCGGCTCCCGCGAACATGTTCTTGGCCATGATTGCGGTGACAGCCGCGATCACGAGCGCTCCGACGAGCAGCATGATCTTCTTAACATTCATGGCGAAATCGCCTCCCCTTCCCGGGCCCCAATACGTTCAAAGACATCAGGCAAATTGGTTAAGAAACCGTTGGGTGAGTATCGCGAGCGCTCCGAAGGCGATTGCGACACCGTACGGAATCTCCGGTTTTCCCAGCTTTTTCTTCATGCGATGGATCGCCACGACGACGAGGGTCAGGACGCCTCCGGCAATCGACATCAGGATCAGGAACGTCAAAGTGGACGCCGGCGAGAACCACAAAGCGAGCGCCGCAGCGAGCTTGACGTCACCGCCGCCCATCATCCCGGCATAGAAAGCTCCGGCGAGGACGACGAAGACGAGAACGGCAACGCCGACCTGGATTGCAGCCTCCGGCCAGAACGGAAGTCCGCTCGACCACCAGAACACTGGCGCCAGAAGCGCGATGAAGGCATTCAGGCGGTTCGAAATCGTGAACGTCCGCACGTCGATTATCGCCGCGACCACGAGCGTGATCGCGAGAACGCCCAGCAGGATTTCGGTAAACATGCCGTTTGTCATGGCGTGAGACCTAGACGGCAGGGCTTTCCAAACCGTAACCGCCGGCAGCGATGAGCGATTTCGACGTCCTGATTGTCGGTGGCGGCATTGCCGGGGCAAGCCTCGGCGCGGAGATTGCCGGCGACCTTCGCACCGGGATCATCGAGGCGGAATCGCACTGCGGAATGCATGCGACGGGCCGCTCCGCGGCCTTTTGGCTCGAGAGCTACGGCGGGCCGCAAGTTGCCCTGCTGAGCGCGGCTTCGCACGACTTTCTCGCAAACCCGCCAAGGGAATTCTCGGAGAACGGGTTCCTCCGAAAACGCGGGGACCTTCATCTCACGAAGGACGAACTTCCGCGCATACCCGCGGGCATCGCCACGCGCGTCGTCGAGCGCGACGAGCTGGAGCAGCTCTTGCCCGGGGTTCGTCCGCAATGGCGCAGGGCTCTTCTCGAGCCCGGTTGTTCGGACATCGACGTAGCCAGTCTCCACGCCGCGTTTCTCCGCCGCTTCAGAAGCTTGGGTGGGACGGTGGCAACCGATGCCTCGCTCGATTCCGCCGTATTCAAGAATGGGTCCTGGACCGTTCGTTTGGCGGACGGGTCGCAGGCCAACGCCGCGATCATCGTCGACGCCGCGGGAGCCTGGGCGGACTCGGTTGCCGAATCTTGCGGTGTGCGCCCGCTAGGCATCTCCGCGAAGAGACGGACGATGGTTCAGCTTCGCGTGGGACGGTCCGGGTTGCGCGATCTTCCGCTCGTGGACGACGCTGAAGGCACCTTCTATTTCAAGGGCGAGAGCCGACCGGAGCATCTGGCTTAGCCCGCACGACGAGATCGACAGCGATCCGTGCGACGCAGCGCCGGAGGAAATGGATATTGCGCTCGCGATCGATCGGTTCGAGCAGGTTGTCGACTGGCCGGTAGAGACCGTGGAACGAAGCTGGGCCGGCCTGCGGAGCTTCGCGCCCGATCGGATCCCGGTGTACGGCTTCGACCCGGACGTACCATCCTTCTTCTGGTGCGCAGGGCAGGGTGGGTTCGGCATCCAGACCGCGCCTGCGGCGGCAAGACTGGCCGCGAATGTGCTGACAGGCCGCGAGGCCGAGCCCGACATTGCTCACATCCGGACCGCCATTTTCGCGCCCGACCGCTTCGGACAGCATTAAATCTTTCGTCATCGCAATGGCTTGCGTTTACGGCGAGGCGATGAGCAGCGCCGGTCAGCCGTTGGAAGCGTGGGTATGCGCCGTCGGTCAGCCGTCTAGCATGGCCACTCCTGGCTGAGGGCGCCGGGCTTTCGAATCGTGGAGACTTAAGCGCCGTGGGCATGGGCAGTATTTTCAAGTTCGCGTCTCGCGACATCGCGATCGACCTGGGGACGGCGAACACCGTCGTCTACGTGAAGGGGCGGGGGATCGTCATGAACGAGCCGTCCGTGGTCGCCATGGAGTGGAACAACGGCGTTCGGAAGGTGCGTGCGGTCGGCGACGACGCCAAGCTGATGATGGGCAAGACGCCCGACAATATCAAAACCATCCGCCCGCTGCGCAGCGGTGTGATCGCCGACCTCGAGGTCGCCGAGCAGATGATCAAGCATTTCATCAGCAAGGCGCAGGCGGGCGGAAGCCGCTTCGCGGGCAATCCGGAAGTCGTCATCTGCGTTCCTTCGGGAGCAACGTCGGTCGAGCGGCGCGCGATCCGCGACGCGGTTTCGAACGCCGGCGCGAGCCGGGTTTCACTGATCGACGAACCGATGGCTGCCGCGATCGGCGCTGGGCTTCCCGTCCGAGATCCGATCGGTTCGATGGTTGTCGACATCGGCGGCGGCACCACCGAGGTCGGAGTCATCTCGCTGCAGGGCCTCGCCTATTGCGAGTTGTCGCGCGTCGGCGGGGACAAGATGGACGAGGCGATCACGTCCTACGTTCGCCGCAACTACAATCTGCTGATCGGCGAAGGCACGGCCGAGCGGGTGAAGATGGAGATCGGCGCCGCCAAGCGGAACCCCGACTCCGAGAGCATCACGACCTACGTGCGAGGCCGCGACGTCGCGCGCGGCGTTCCGAGCGAGATCACGCTGACCCAGGCACAGGTGGCGGACGCGGTCGCCGAGCCGGTCGCGCGAATCGTTCACGTCGTCCGTTCGGCGCTGGAGCATACGCAGCCCGAAATTGCCGCCGACGTGATCGATGTCGGAATCATGATGACCGGCGGTGGCTCGCTGCTTCGCGAGATCAGCACCGTCCTCGAATATGAAACGGGCCTGCCGGTGACGGTGGCGGAGGATCCGCTGAATTGCGTCGCTCTCGGTGCGGGTCAGACGCTGGAAGACACGACGTACCGGGGCGCTCTCGTCTCGATGTAGTCGAAGGGTCAGGCGACCGAGCGGGCCGCCTTCAGCTTGTCCGCTTCCGCACAGGCCAGAGCATCGACCCGGTCGTTCTCGGGATGGCCGCTATGACCCTTCACCCAATGCCACTCGATGCGGTGAGGGGCGCAGGCGTCCAGCAGTTCCTGCCATAGCTCAGCGTTCTTCACCGGCTTTTTATCCGCGGTCTTCCAGCCGTTGCGGCGCCAGCCGTGAATCCACTTGGTGATCCCGTCGCGAACATAATTGCTGTCGGTGTACAGTTGCACACGGCAAGGGCGCTTGAGCGCTTCGAGCCCCTTGATGGCTGCCGTCAATTCCATGCGGTTATTCGTTGAAAGCGGTTCGCCGCCGGACAGTTCGCGCTCCTTCGATCCCGTGCGCAGGAGGACTCCCCAGCCGCCCGGTCCCGGGTTGCCGCGGCACGCTCCATCCGTGAACATGTCGACGCTCGGCAGATCCACTAGGCGACCAACTCACGCGGGAGCTTGAAGATCATGCGCTCAGGCGTGTGGTCGGCGATTTCCTCAGTGATTTCGAAACGCTCTCGAAGAGCATCCAGCACCTCGCGAACCAGCACCTCGGGCGCGGATGCACCTGCGGTAAGGCCCATTGTTTCTGGTGTACCAAGCCATTCCCAATCGATGTCGGCGGCACGCTCGATCAGTCGGGCAGGGACGTTCATGCGTTCGGCGACTTCCGCAAGGCGCAGCGAGTTGCTGCTGTTGGGAGCGCCGATCACTAGCATTCGCTCGCACTCGGCAGCGATCGCCTTCACCGCCGCCTGCCGGTTCGACGTGGCGTAGCAGATGTCCTCGGTTTTCGGCGCCCGGATCGCGGGGAAGCGCGATTGGAGCGCGCCGACGACCGCCGCCGTATCGTCCACGGAAAGTGTCGTCTGGGTCAGGAACGCCAGATTGTCGGACGTGGGCACGAAAACAGTTTCGGCGTCCTCTACGGTCTCGACCAGGGTCATCGATCCCGTCGGAACCTGACCGAAGGTGCCGACGACTTCGGGATGGCCGGCGTGGCCAATGAAAAGGATGTGCTGTCCTTCGTCGATCAGACGCTGCGCCTGACGATGCACCTTGGACACGAGCGGGCAGGTGGCATCGACATAGGTAAGGCCGCGATCTTGCGCCGCGGCCGGCACCGATTTCGGCACCCCATGGGCCGAGAAGACTACCGGACGGTCGTCCGGGACTTCGTCGAGCTCTTCGACGAAGATTGCGCCCATGTCCCGCAGCCGCTGCACGACGAAGCGGTTGTGGACGATCTCGTGCCGGACGTAGACGGGCGCTCCGTACCGTTCGAGCGCTAGCTCGACGATCTGGATCGCGCGGTCGACTCCGGCGCAGAAGCCACGAGGTGCAGCGATCAGGACGCGCATGTTCGGACGAGGTTCAGCCATGGACAGGCCATGTAAGGCATCGCTTGCAGCCTTTGAAGGCGCTTCCTATGAACTGCTCCAACCTTTCCAGGCCGCCAAGGAACCCCGTCACCGTGAAGTTTCGCATCGTAGCGCTTGCCGCCCTCGTCCTTTTGTCCGCTTGCGGGAAGAAGGGGCTCATCGATCAAGGCGGTATCTGGACCGAGCGCAGCGCTTGCCCGATTCCCGGAATCCCTGCCGGCACGGGGGACATGACGACGTTCAATCCGTCGAACAGCATCGCTGCAGACGCCATCGACGTGACCGCGACGATCACCAACATGCGCGCCAACTGCCAGCAGGCGGGCGATCAGATCGTCTCGACGGTCACCTTCGACGTGGTGGCCACTCGCCGCGATGCGGCCGAGGCGCGACAGGTCGTGCTCCCCTACTTCGACGTCGTCTTGCAGGCGGGCAATCAGGTCGTTGCCAAGCGCGTCGGCCGAGTGGGGCTGAACTTCGCCCCGGGCAGCTTGCGGGCTCAGACTTCGGGCCAGGCGACCGTCCAGGTGCACCGTTCGGCCGCCGAGCTGCCAGTCGAGACACGGCGTCAGCTGACTCGACCGCGCAAGGCCGGCGACGCTTCGGCAGCGGTCGATCCGCTGACCGATCCGGCCATTCGTGCGGCGGTGGCCAACGCCACGTTCGAGCATCTCGTCGGCTTCCAGCTGACCGAGCAGCAGCTCCGCTACAACGTAACGCGCTAGTTTCGCCGCCGGGGCGAATTTCTCGCCCCGCGCAACGTTGACTCCTCGCGCACGTCTAGCCAAGGCTCCCCCCGTCTCCGGTGGCTTGCCGCCGGAAGGCCGCGCGGGAGAGTTCGGGATAACCTTCAAAGGGTTGTCTCGGCGCCGAAGGAGCAACCGCCCCCGGAATCTCTCAGGCCAAAGGACCGCGCGCGCCTGACAGTCTGGAAAGTGCTCGCCAGGAGTCCGGCGGGCCACCGAAGGGGTAAGCTGGCTTTGGCCAGTGAAAGCTCTCAGGTCGCGCGACAGACGGGGGCGACGGCGTCGGACGGGATGATTCCGTGCGGCTGTCGCAACCGGAGCGCCTTGATGAGCAGAGAAGTCCACAACGGTCCCACCGACGAGACGCAGGCCCGCGGCGAACCATTTCGCGGCGATCCGGACGGTGGCGCAGGCATTGCCGAAGCGCAGCATCAGAAGCTCCCGCTCGACGACTGGCACCGGCGGCAGGGCGGGCGGATGGTCCCGTTCGCCGGCTATGAGATGCCGGTCCAGTACGAAGGAATCATGGCCGAGCACCTATGGGTGCGCGAGAATGCCGGCCTGTTCGACGTCAGCCACATGGGCCAGATCCTGGTCCACGGAAGCCAGGTCGACGTCGCCCTGGAGACTCTTCTGCCCGGCGAGCTGAAGCTGCTGGGCGACATGAAGCTCCGCTATTCACTGCTGCTGGCTGAAGACGGAACGATTATCGACGACCTGATGGCGACGCGCCGCGGCGAAGCCTTCTATCTCGTCGTCAACGGCGCGACCAAGCAGGGCGACCTCGAGGTCTTCGAACAACTCCTTCCGCGCAGCGCGGTGGTCGATCACATGAAGGAGCAGGCGCTCCTCGCGCTGCAGGGCCCCAAGGCGGCCGAGGTGCTGGAAGCGGTTGCGCCGGGCGTTTCGAACCTGAGCTTCATGGAAGGCGGGCCGTTCCGCGCCGTCGGCCATCCGGTCTGGATCAGCCGTTCCGGTTACACCGGCGAGGACGGGTTCGAGATCTCGATTCCCTCCGTCGCCGTTCATCAGCTCGCGGACTGGCTCGTCGGTGATGAACGCGTGAAGCCGATCGGCCTTGGCGCCCGCGACTCGCTCCGGCTGGAGGCGGGTCTTCCTCTTTATGGGCACGATATCGACCGGACCACGACACCGGTCATGGCCGGCCTCACCTTCGCCATCGGCAAGCGCCGCCGGTCGGAAGGCGGCTTCCCCGGGTTCATGCGCATTTTCGCCGAGATGCAGAATGGCGCGCCGCAGAAGCGCGTCGGCATCGAAATCGACGGCCGCCAGCCGGTGCGCGAGGGCGCCCTAGTGCTGGATGGCGAAGGCAATGAGGTGGGCCGGCTGACCAGTGGCGGTTTCTCGCCCTCGCTGCAGCGGCCGATCGCCATGGGCTATGTCGCGACGCATCTTTCCGAAGTCGGAACGGCCCTGAAGCTGGAGCAGCGCGGCAAGCTGTTCGACGCGCGCGTGGCCGCGCTTCCGTTCGTACCCCACCGCTATCACCGCAAGGGAGCAAGTGCATGACGGTCTATTTCACCCGTGAGCATGAATGGATCCGTGTCGACGGCGACACGGCGACCGTCGGAATCTCCGATCATGCCCAGCAGGCGCTGGGCGATATCGTCTTCGCGGAAGTCCCCGAAGCGGGCCGCAAGCTCAACAAGGGCCAGGAAGCTGCCGTCGTCGAGTTCGGTGAAGGCCGCTTCGGACGTCTACGCACCGGCCGGGGGCGAAGTGGTGGAAGGCAATGCGGCCGTCGCCGACGATCCCGCGCTCATCAATCGCGACCCGGAGGGCGAGGGCTGGTTCTTCAAGCTCAAGCTGGACGATCCATCCGCGACCGAAGGCCTGATGGACGAGGCCTCCTACCGCGACTGGGTGAAGACGCTCTGAGCGCCACCATCGCCTCGACCAGCCGCTGGAACGCCGCCGACTATGCGCGCGTCGGCCGCTTCGTCGCGGACCTTGGGGCCGCAGCGCTCGACCTGCTCGATCCAAAGGTCGGGGAGCGGATCCTCGACGTCGGCTGCGGAGACGGGGCGCTGACCCACAAGATCATCGAGCGCGGCGCGGACGTCGTCGGGGTCGACGATTCGCCGGAACTGGTCGCTGTCGCCGCCGCGACCGACATCGACGTGCATCACGTCGATGCGGGAGACATGACGTTCGACGGCGAATTCGACGCGGCCTTTTCCAATGCAGCGCTGCACTGGATGCTCGACAAGGAGCGGGTGGCCAGCGCCATCTTCCGCGCGCTGAAACCCGGCGGCCGCTTCGCCGGCGAGATGGGCGGCGAAGGCAATCTGAAGCTGATGCGCGAGACCCTGGATGCCGAGCTCGTCGCCCGAGGGTATCCGCCGCCGCTGGACTCGTCGAACTGGTATCCTTCGGTCGAGGAGTTCGCGAGCGTCTATGAGCAGGCCGGGTTCACCGATATCGACGCGCGCCTGATCGAACGGCCGACGCCACTCCCGAACGGTGTTGCCGCCTGGGTGACGACCTTCCGCCGCGGCTGGCTTGATCGCGCCGGCGTTCCTGAGGAGGAGCGCGCCGAAATCGGCCAGGCCGTCGCCGAGACCATCGGCGTCGACAATGCCGACTATGTCCGTCTTCGCTTCATCATGAGGAAGCCCAGCTAAATGCGTTATTTGCCTCTGTCGGACACCGACCGCAGCGTCATGCTGCACACGATCGGTGCCGCGACAATCGACGATCTGTTCCGCGACGTGCCGGCGGAAGCTTTGCTCAAGGGGCCGATCGAAGAGCTGCCGCCGCACGCTTCGGAGCTTTCTGTCGAGCGGCAACTGTCGGCCCTCGCGCGCAAGAATTTGTCGGCGGGCGAGGCGCCGTTCTTCCTCGGCTGCGGCGCGTACAAGCATCACATCCCGGCGAGCGTCGATCACATCATCCAGCGCGGCGAGTTCCTGACCGCCTACACCCCGTACCAGCCGGAGATCGCGCAGGGCACGCTGCAGGTCCTGTTCGAGTTCCAGACGCAGGTCGCGCGCCTCTACGGCTGCGAGGTCGCGAACGCGTCGATGTACGACGGGTCGACCGCTTGCTGGGAAGCGATCGTCATGGCGGGCCGCATTACAAAGCGGAAGCTGGCGATCCTGCACCAGGGTCTTCACCCGCATTACGTGTCGGTGGTGAACACGATGGCGCGTTTCACCGGCGACGATATCGCCGATTGGGCGCCGACGTTGAGCGCCGATCCGGGTTACGATGGCCTGATCGCCGAAGTCGAAGCGAACAGCCCGAGCTGCGTCGTCGTCCAATATCCGGACGTGCTCGGCCGCATTGGCGACCTGACGCCGCTCGCCGAAGCTTGCCATGCGAATGGCGCGCTTCTGATTGCGGTCGTCACCGAACCCGTGGCGCTCGGCCTGATTCGCTCGCCCGGCGAGATGGGCGCGGACATCGTTGTCGGCGAGGGCCAGTCGATCGGCGTCGGCCTGCAGTTCGGCGGTCCGTACGTGGGCCTGTTCGCCACCCGCGAGAAGTACGTCCGTCAGATGCCGGGACGCCTCGCCGGCGAAACCGTCGATGCGGAGGGCAAGCGCGGCTTCGTCCTGACGCTTTCGACGCGCGAGCAGCATATCCGCCGCGAGAAGGCGACGTCGAACATCTGCACCAACTCAGGCCTTTGCGCCCTCGCATTCTCGGTGCACCTGAGCCTGCTTGGCGAGAAGGGCCTGCGCCAGCTTGCTCAGCTGAATCACGCGCGCGCGTGCGAGGTTGCCGACCGGCTGGCCGCGATCCCGGGCGTCCGCGTGGTCAACGACAGCTTCTTCAACGAATTCACCGTCGAGCTTCCAGTCGAGGCGCGTCCGGTCGTGCGGGCGCTTGCCGACAAGGGCATCCTCGGCGGCGTGTCGCTCGGGCGCCTTTATCCGGATGAAACGGCCCTGCAGAACGGATTGATCGTCGCCGTGACCGAGACCGTGACCGACGAGGATATCGCGGCCCTGGAAGCGGGCCTGAAGGAGGTGTGCCAGTGACCGTCAATCCTTCCGGCTGGCGGCCCTCCACCCCCGCGAACGAGCAGGGCGAGGCGCAGACCGTCACCGGCAATCGGGCCTTGATGCTCGAGGAAGCTTTGCTGTTCGAGATCGGCTCGGTAGATCAGACCGGAGTCGATTTCCCGGACTTCGAGCCGGACGCGTCGCGTCTCGGTGGAATGGAGCGGAATCGGGAGATCGGGCTTGCCGGACTCAGCGAGCCGGAGGCGGTCAGGCATTACACCCGCCTGTCGCGCCAGAATTATGCGATCGATCTCGGCCTTTTCCCGCTCGGGTCGTGCACGATGAAGCACAATCCGCGCCTCAACGAGAAGGTGGCGCGGATGCCGGGCTTTGCCGACATCCATCCGCTGCAGCCGATCGACACGGTGCAGGGCGGTCTTGAGCTGATCGACCTCGTCGGTCGCTGGCTGACGACTTTGACCGGCATGCCCGCCGTGGCAATGAGCCCCAAGGCTGGGGCCCATGGCGAGCTGTGCGGCCTGCTGTGTATTCGAGCAGCGCTGGAAGCGCGCGGCGACGCGCGTGAAGTCGTGCTCGTGCCGGAAAGCGCCCACGGCACGAATCCGGCAACGGCTGCGTTTGCCGGCTATCGGGTGGAGAACATTCCGGCGAATGCAGCGGGCAGGGTCGATCTGGAGGCGCTGAAGGCGCGGCTCGGACCCGACGTCGCGGCGGTGATGATCACCAATCCGAATACCTGCGGATTGTTCGAGCCGGACATGAAGGCGATCAGCGACGCGGTCCATGCGGTAGGTGCGCTGGTCTATTGCGACGGCGCCAACTTCAACGCGATCGTCGGCAAGGTCCGGCCCGGCGATCTCGGCATCGATGCGATGCACATCAATTTGCACAAGACTTTCTCGACGCCGCACGGCGGAGGGGGGCCCGGTGCCGGGCCGGTAGTGCTGAGCGCGGCGCTGGCGCCGTTCGCACCGCTTCCGTTCGTCGACAAGGAGGGCGACCGCTTTATCCTCGTCGAGGAGGAAACCGCCGGCGAGCACCACGCGCAGAACTTCGGCCGGATGGTCGCCTTCCATGGGCAGATGGGCATGTTTACCCGCGCCGCATCCTACATGCTCAGCCACGGCGCGGACGGCCTGCGCCAGGTTGCCGAGGATGCCGTGCTCAACGCCAACTACGTCCTGCGCTCGCTTGAAGACGTGCTCGATGCCCCGTTCAGCGAAAGCGGTCCGTGCATGCACGAGGCGATCTTCTCCGATCGCGGTTTCGGCGAGGGGTTGAGCACGATCGATGTCGCCAAGGCGTTGATCGACGAAGGCTTCCACCCGATGACCATGTACTTCCCGCTGGTGGTCCATGGCGCGATGCTGGTGGAGCCGACGGAGACCGAATCCAAGGCAAGCCTGGACCAGTTCATCATGGCGCTGCGCTCTATCGCCGAGCGAGCCCGGGCAGGCGATCCGAGCCTCAAGGCTGCACCGGTTCATGCACCGCGAAGGCGCCTGGACGAGACCCTCGCCGCGCGGAAGCCGGTGCTGGTCTACAAGGAGCCCGAACCTGCCCAGGCAGCGGAATAGGCATGCCTTGGTCGGCCATCTTCACGCTGACCAACGTCGTTGCACTCACCGGCTGGGTTGCGCTGGCATTCCTGCCGCGAAAGCCGTTCGTGCATTCGCTGGTGCTGTTCGCGTGCGTCGGAATGCTCTGCCTTGCTTATGCGGTGATGTTCGCCGGGTTGTTCGGTGGCTTTGTCGATCCCGCGCGAGTGCCGGGCGCGGCCGAAACTGACCTGACGAACTATACGATCGGTGGCTTGCGGGCGCTGTTCATGAGCGACGGCGGCATTGTCCTTGGCTGGACGCACTACCTCGCCTTCGACCTGTTCGTCGGCCTGTGGATCGCGCGTGACGCCGACGCGAAGGGGTTCAGCCGCCTCGTGCAGCTGCCGATCCTTTTCGTCACCCTGATGGCCGGCCCGATCGGACTGCTCGTCTGGCTGCTGGTCCGCGAAAGGCGGGCGCGAGCTTCTGCGAGAGCGAGCGCTTGAGCGACCGTCGCTTCTACGAGGCGCCCGCAGGCGAGGACGCGAAACGCTCGGCGCCGGCCGCCCTCCGCAATCGCGAGCCGATTGCCGAAGTGCTGGCCGACTGGCTTCCGAAGCATGGAACGGTGCTGGAAGTGGCCAGCGGCACCGGGGAGCATGCCGTCTGGTTCGCGCGGCGGTTCCCCGATCTGACATGGCAGCCGAGCGAGACGCATGACTCTGCGTTGGCCTCGATCAAGGCCTGGCGTGGGGAGTCGGACTGCCCGAACCTGCGCGCCCCCATCGTCATCGATGCCAGCGCGGCCGACTGGCCAATCGACCGGGCGGACGCCGTGCTCAATATCAACATGGTGCACATCAGCCCGTGGGACGCGTCGCTCGGGCTCATCGCGGGTGCGGCTCGGCTTCTGGCAGCGGGCGGTCCGCTCATTCTCTACGGTCCGTGGCTCAAGGATGACATCGAGACGGCCCCGTCGAACCTCGCTTTCGATGAGAACCTGAAAGCGCGAGATGCGCAATGGGGCCTTCGGCGGGTGGAGGATTTCGCTGCCGCCGCAGCGGACAAGGGCTTCGAGTTCGTCGAATGGCGGCAAATGCCTGCAAACAATCTGATGCTGCTTTTTCGGATTGCGGAACGCACTTAAGCAAAGCTTTACCGTGGCGGTTTATCTTGCCGCGCATGAACGAGATCACCAACGGCCAGAATTGCAAGTCGCAGCGCTCGCAAGTGCTGCTGTCGGCTACGCTCGAACACGGCGGTGGGTCGCAGGCGGTGAAGCTCCGCAACCTTTCCGAGGAAGGGGCCCTGGTCGAAAGCGAGAAGCTCCCGATCGAGGGAACGACCGTGCACTTCATCCGCAATGACCTGAACGCGCCCGGCCGGGTCGTCTGGGTCAGCGGCCGTTATGCCGGCATTGCTTTCTCCGACAAGCTCGATCCGGCGGAGGTTCTTCGCCACATCCCGGCTCCGCGTCCGAAGATCCAGCCGCGCTACTGGCGGCCAGGGATCACGACCACTCAGCTGAACTCCGAACAGCGCCGCCTTGCCGAAAGCTGGATGTGGAGTCCGTCGGGATCGCGACCGGGCGAATAAGCCTAAATCAGTTCATCGTCCGAAGCAGCTCACGCTGATCGCGGAGCCATTCGACCAGTTCCGCCAGCGCGATTAGCTTGCGGAAGGTGATTCCGTAGGTCGGGCCGTCCCTCCAGCGCACGATGGCTTCCTTCGACGGTAGGCCGGGAAGGGTCACGAGGACCTCCGCACCGACATCCAGGTCGCGGGTTGATTCAACCTTGAGCCCGCCTTGCGAGACATCATGGGCACGCATGCCGTAAACGTTGGAACCTTGCCGGACGGACGCGATGCAGCGCACCTCGACTTGCGGCATGCGCGGGCGGGGACCTTCCATCGACGTAGCGAGCAGTTCGACTACGTCGATGCTCTCGTCGAAGGAGATGCCGGCCGAGTTGCCGCGCAGCCAGCTGACGGTGCCCGGGATCTGCTCGCCGCGCTTCAGCTCCACCGAAAGAGCCATGCCGGGCTCGAGCTTGCAATAAGGGCGGATCATCATTCCGCCGGCCGAAATGTTCTTGATAAGGCAGAGTTCGCGGCGATCTTCGATCATCACCGTGCCGACCCGGAATAAGGTCAGGTAGCGCTCACCGTCACGGCGCTCGACAGGGCCCGGAGTCCGGTCGGACAGCGAATATAGTGTCGTCTCAACCGGTTGCTCTTCCACTCGAAACTCCGGGGGTGGCGAATTCATACCCCCAAGGCGTATCAAGCTAGGCTTACCAGAGTATTGACCCTGCCTCCGCAACGACCCCTTTCGTCGATTAATTTTGCGACTGCGCCTGCTGGCGGCGGAATGAGCCTCGCGGCGGCAGGAAAAGCTTGCGGATCGAGATGGATACGGTCCGGCCGAGCGGGTCGAGCAGGTCCGGCTGATAGCTGAACGGCACGCCTCCGGAGGAATCCCGGACCTCGGGCTTGGCATTGAACACATTGTTCACTTCGAAGCGGACCGTTGTGCCGCGGAGCCAGGGGTGTTTCGAGACAAGCTCGAGCCGCTCGCCGACGTTCGCGAACACCCTGAGGTTGAAGGTCGCCAGCGACGAGAAGCGCAGGTCGTCTCCCTCGTTACTGTCGACGCGTGTCGCGCTGCGCCAATTGGCAGAGAGACGAGCGCCGAGGCCATTGTTGAAATAGCCTGCCTGCGCTTCGAGCTCGTGGCGCGGTCGTCCGCCGGTCGAACTGACCGCGTCGCCGTCGAGATAGTCGAGCTTCGGGAGCCCAGGGGCGATGGTCACCTCGTCGACGAGATTGACCGTGTGGGTCACCGACAATTGCAGGCGTCCACCCTGGCGACCGCCGCCAAAGCGTCCGCCGAAGCCGCCGCCTCCGCCGCCACCACCGAACCGACCGCCGCCCTCGCCGGAGCCGCCGGAGGGGGACCCGCACCTTCCGGGGGTGGTCCGCCTTCGGCGCTGGACCGCTCGGGACGTTCTGGGCGGGCTGGTTGCCAGCCTGCCCGGTTTCGGCAGCCCGTCGCGCGCGGAGACGGTCGATCGCAGCTTGCGACGGCCGGGCCGAAGTCAGCGGCCTGGTGAAGTCGAAGCCCCACCGGAAGGTTTCGCGCTTCGCCTGGTCATAATTGACCGGACGGAAGTCCACGGCGACGAGCACGTCGTTTTCATCGCGTAGGAACCGATCGGGAAAAGCGTCCTCAAGCTCCTCGCTTACGCCAGGAAAGCTCGAGACCGGACGGTCGAGCCGCGAGCGGACATATTCCGCGCGCAGCCGCAAATCGGTCTCTTCGAGCGGCTTCCAGTTGCCGCCGATCTTCAGCACGTTTCGCCTGTCCGCCAGCAAATCGGGATTCCCGCCGGTGATCGCAGTGACGAGTACGGTCTCGCCGGTCGTGAAGTCGAAGATCCGGGTTTCCGGCGTCTCGAGATACGGGTCGCCAAGTTGCGAGACGCCGGGCGCGCCTTCCTCGCGGGTCCAACTGGCGAGGAAGTTCAGCCTGTCTACGGGCGACCAGTTCAGGCCCGCTCCGACGGTCGTCAGCGTTCCGAAGTCGGAGAACTGTTCGACCTCGGCATTGGCGTTGAGGGTCAGATTGCCGAGGGCGCTGAAGTCGCGGTTGCGGCGCGAGATCGGGAAATCGAAGTTCGCGCTTGCACTGCCGCGCGTGCGGCTGAGCTCGGGCGTGTCGTCCGAATCCCGGCGCTCGCTGTCCAGGTTGAAGGTGCTTGCGCCGACGCGGACGGTCATGCTGGCATCGCCCGCCGGGAGCTTGAACAAGGGGCCGTTGGCGGTGAGGTCAAGATCGGCGGAGGACGTGAAGGTGCGCGTCCGATCGCGTTCGGTCTCGTCCTCGCGATCCGTGCGGGTGACCGAGCGCGCGAGATCGGCATTGCCGGTCGCCGACCAGCGCCACTTGCCCTTATCGCCGTTGAGCGCCGCGCCGAGGTGCGCGGTGTTGCTGGTGCTGTTCCGGACCAAAGGCTCCAGAGCTGCCTCGTTGAGGCCGACTAGCGAACGGCTGACGTTGTTTTCGACCTCTCCGTTGAATGTTGCCGAGACGTCACCGAAAATCTGGCGATTGAGAGTTCGCGCTGCCCCGCACGTACCGGCGCGAACCGTTTAACGTGCGGAAGGCGCGTTCGTCGGGGCCGGGCTCATCGGCATCGAGATCGATATCGCGGTTGGCTTCGAGCAATTCATCGTTGGCGTCGGCGTCGATGCTGAACATCGTGCGCCCGTTCTCGCCGATCATCAGCCGGTCGACGTCGAGTTCGCCGCGGCCGTAATTGCCCTCGGTCGCTCCACCGCCTTCGACCTGGACGACGGTCGAGCGGAAGCGCGGACGCAACACGATATTCACGACGCGCTGGTCGGCGCGGTAGCCGTATTTGAGCGCGACTTCCTCAGGCAGAATGTCGACGCGCTCGATGGCCTCGGTCGGGATGTCGCGCATTTCGCGGAAGCTGGAAATGCGCTGCCCGTTGAGAAGCAGGACAGGGCGCTCGCCGCCACGGCCGCGAGCACTGCCGATTTGCGGGGCGAGCGCTTCGAGCAATTCGGTGATGTCGGTCGCGCCGGTGGCGCGCACGTCGCGAGCGGTGAGGCTATTCTCGGGCGGGATATCGCCGATGACGGTACCGCGGCGCACGCCAGTGACGACGATCGCCTCGCCGTCGTCTTCATATTCCTCGACGGGAGGCGCCGCAGCCGGATCGGTAGCGGGCTGCGCGAGGCCCGCGCCCACAGGCGCCGGCACTTCCTCTTCAGGCGTTTGCTGTACCTGTGCATACGCCGGGACGGCAAAGACCAGGGCTAGCGCGGTGGCAGCGGGTGTCCGTGAAAACTAACGACCGTCTATAAATAGTCATAAGCCGCGCGTTCGCCTTCCCGGCCTTAACGCCTGCTGACCCATGAATTCATTCTCACGACCGGCCATCCACAACCGACAACCGACGAAGCAGCGCATTGCAACAACATAATCGTGTTTCGGCGAGCGCGGGCCTGCATGTCCGAAAAGCGGAAGTGCTGGTGAGCCCTGCTGGATTCGAACCAGCGACCTACTGATTAAAAGTCAGTTGCTCTACCGACTGAGCTAAGGGCCCGACCAGCGGTGCTCCGTTACCTGCGGGGGCGGCGGTGGGCAAGGCGATGGGCGAAATGAAAAGCGGTGAGGTATCCATTGAGCCGCCAGCCGGGCGCGATCGTCGCCAGTGGGCCCATGACGAAGCTTCGCTTGGTCGCTGAGCGGTGGGGTACATGCAGGCCCCGTGCGGCCCATTTGCCGCCGCTCCAGGCGACGATGTCGAGATCGAGTACGCGCGATCCCCAGCGCCGGCCGCCGCGGCGGCCGAACTCTTGCTCCAGCGCCTTCAGCTTTTTGAGCAATTCGGGCGGCTCCTCGCCGCTTTCGACCAGCGCCACCGAATTGGCGAAATCGCGGCCCGCGCCGCCATGGGCTGCGTTGATGAGGATCGGCGATGCGTCGAACAGGCCGAACCTCTCGTCCAGCCGGGCGATCGCGGCCGCGACGACCTGGGGCGGCCGTCCATAGCGACCGTGAGGCCGGTTCGAACCTATCGCTATGACGTAGAGTTGCGTTGCGCCGGACACGCTGGCTCGCCTACGGCAGCGCCATGCAGTTCGCCAGCCCTGCCGACCGCTCGCCGATCCCGCAGGCCGAAGCGCCGCGCGACTGCCCCCTGTGCCCGCGGCTGGTTCGTTTCCGCGCTGAATGCCGTGCGGAGTTCCCTGACTGGTGGAACGCGCCGGTGCCTGCGTTCGGCGATCCGGACGCGTGGCTGGGCATTGTCGGCCTCGCTCCCGGAAAGCATGGTGCGAACCGTACCGGAAGGCCCTTCACGGGCGATTTCGCTGGAGACTTGCTTTACGCGACACTGCAGAAGTTCGGTCTTGCAGAAGGCACATATGCTGCCGATCCTGGCGACGGGCTAAGGCTTCGTGGAGCAATCATCCTCAATGCGGTGAAGTGCCTGCCGCCCGCGAACAAGCCGGAGCCGGGCGAGATCGCCACATGCCGCAATTACTTCGAGGCGGCGCTGTCTGCCCTTCCGAAGGTTCGCGTCCTCGTTGCGCTGGGCCAGATCGCCCATGTCGCCGCTGCGCGAGCGGTCGGGCTTCCCCCTGCGGCGACGAAATTCGGCCATGGCGCCGAGGCGACCGCACCGGACGGCCGCATTCTCCTCTCGAGCTATCATTGCTCGCGCTACAACCAGAACACCGGCCGGCTGAACGCTCGAGATGTTCGAGGATGTGTTCGAGCGCGCACTTCGGCTGGAGCCGGTCGAGTGACCTCGCCCGAACGGTCGATCCTCTACATCGCTGGGGAATATCGGGCCGCCGAAGTCAGAGCCAAGAAGCACGAGCTCAAATAGCTTTGCCGCGCCTGCCGTTCGAGGACGAACTGGACGAATTCCAGTGAGCCATAGTCTTTTCCGCCATAGATCCGGTCGCGCCAGTACATCGACAAGGCGGACCAGAACCTCTGCACCGGGTCGCGGGCGATCATGAAGATCTTGGCGTTCTCGAGAACCGGCATGAAGCGCTTGATGTCGGCCACGTCGAGGTCGGCATAGTTCGGAGTAATGTCCCCGGTGATCCTGCCGGCGGCGGGTTCGAAAAGCCTGCGATACCGGGTGAAGTTCGGCTTTGCATCCGGCGTCTCGGCCAGGGCGCGCGCCGCTTCCAGGAACTGCCGGTCGGCCCTTAGCGAGAAGCCCTTGTTGCGGACGACCCTCTTGGTGACGCTCCACCAGTCCCAGTGCAGTTGCAGATGCCGTGAGTTCCGATAGCGTTCGAACCCGGCATTGAGATAACCGAGTTCCTGAATTGGCGGCAACCAGACGTCGCGCTGAAGCTTTAAATGATCAGCAATCCATGTTGTACCCGAATTGCCCGGACCAATACAAAAGAAATGCGGCCCATATTCACTTAGGTTAGGATCGGCCTGTTTTGCCAGGCTTGGCGCATTTACTTCTTGATACATTGCGACTCTTCAACGATTCCCAAACCGTCGTTTCCGCGACTTCAACCGTCCGAGCCGGCCCTTACTTAGCTTCGTCAGTCTTTCTGTCTACCGCTAAATCGCTGCGGCCAAGCGTCGCAAGGCCCGGCGGATTCCATTCGACCGCCTCCGCATGCCTGTCCCGCGACAGCATGTTCCGTAGGCTCACGAGCATCTTCATGAACAGCCGAAGCGATGGCGGATGGAGCGACGCCCAGCTGGTCCAGACGAGGGCACTCAGCGACCGAAAATCAGGACCCAGCCGCGCTTCCTTCAGAAGCCGCCGGAACAAGCGGGGCTTGCCGTTCGCCCACAGGTCGAGCGACCCGGTGGCGATGAAGACCCTCGGATCGAGCGACCTGGGCTCGGCCGAGGCGATGAGCAAATCGTCGTAACGGCGTCCTTCAGTGAGACGCTCGACCGAACGGTACATGAGGTCCACGGCTCGCTCGACCTGCCTTTGGTCCGAAGCCACGCGCGTACTGACCCTGGAATATCGGACGCGGTAAAGCGTCTCCGGCAGGGTCACGACCTTGCTGCCGCTGAACGCCAGCATCCGAACAAATAGGTCTTGATCCTCCCAGAAGGTGCAAGGCTCGCGATAGCCTCCGACCGCGTCGAACACCTGGCGCCGGAACATTGCCGACCCGTGCGCAAATGGCGCGAACCAGGATCGGCGTCCCAGCCGCCAGACGTCAGGCCCGCGGACGATTTCCCCGTCGGCCCCGATCACGTCGCAGACGCAGGCAACCAGGCCCACGTCCGGCCGATCCGCCAGCACCTGTATCTGGCGCTCGAACCGGCACGGATGGGAGACGTCGTCGGCATCCATCCGGGCGATGATCTGCCCGGACGCAAGCTCGACCACGGCTTTCGAACTTCCGACGGGCCCGAGGTTCGTCTTGCTTTCGGTGAGCCTGATCCGGCTGTCGCGCTCGGCCCATTCCCGGAGACGCTCGGTCGATCCGTCGGTCGACCCGTCGTCGAAGATGATCAGTTCGAAGTCGGCGTACGTCTGCTCTAGGATGCTCCGCACGGCATCGTCGACATGCGGCATCGCATTGTGCACCGGCATGACAACGCTAAGCGACAGGTCGTTCCGAGCAGCCATCCCGGTCACACAGCGGATTATCCATGCCAGAGCAATGCTTGCCTCCGCGCACCGTTGCGGCGGCAATGGAAGTTGCTAGGCATCGTCCGCAGGAATTGCGTCACCGAGGGCCTATGTGCGGGATCGTTGCGATTGTCGGGAAAACGTTGGTCGCGCAGCGGCTGTTCGACGGCCTCAAGCGCCTCGAATATCGCGGCTACGATAGCGCCGGCATCTGCACCATCGACCATGGCGAGCTGGCGCGCCGTCGAGCGGAAGGAAAACTCGAAAACCTGGCCCGCGAGCTGGCGAGCGAGCCGCTGGGCGGAACGATCGGCATCGCCCACACCCGCTGGGCCACCCACGGCGCTCCCACCGTCGACAATGCTCATCCGCACGTCGTCGGGCCGGTCGCCATCGTCCACAACGGCATCATCGAGAACTTCAAGCCGCTTCGCGACGAGCTCATCGCCGATGGGCGCGAGTTCAAGAGCGAGACGGATACCGAGGTCGTCGCCCATCTCGTCGCCCGCGAGGTCGAGGGCGGCGCGTCGCCGCAGGATGCGGTGGCGAATATTCTTCCCCGGCTTCAGGGCGCTTTCGCCATCGCCTTCCTGTTCCGCGATCATCCCGACCTCGTGATCGGAGCGCGAATGGGCGCGCCGCTCACCGTCGGCTTTGGCGACGGCGAGAATTACCTCGGCTCCGACGCCTTGGCCGTCGCGCCCTGGACCCAGCGCATCGCTTATCTGGACGAGGGCGACTGGGCGATCGTCCGCCGCGACGGCATCGAGATCTTCGACCGCGAGAATGAGCCGGTCGAGCGCGAGATCGTCGAGTCCGGCGCTTCGGCGGCGGCGGTCGAGAAGGGCAATTATCGGCACTACATGCAGAAGGAGATTTTCGAGCAGCCGATCGTGGTTGCCGCAGACTCTCCAAAGCTACGTGCGGCCGTTCGAGGGAGAGGTCGCTTTGCCGACCGGCGATCTCGACCTTTCGGCGGTATCCCGGGTCACGATCGTCGCGTGCGGCACCAGCTTCTACGCGGGCATGGTCGCCAAATATTGGATCGAGCGGTTCGCCCGCGTCCCGGTCGACATCGATGTCGCGAGCGAGTTCCGGTACCGCGAGCCGGTGCTGGAGCCGGGCGGGTTGGCTCTGTTCATCAGCCAGTCGGGGGAGACGGCCGACACGCTCGCAGCCCTCCGCCACGCCCGTAAGGAAAAGCAGCGCATCGCCGTCGTCGTGAACGTGCCGACCAGTTCCATGGCGCGCGAGGCGGACCTGCTGCTTCCCACCCATGCCGGGCCGGAGATCGGCGTCGCGTCGACCAAGGCCTTCACCTGCCAGCTCGCCGTTCTCGCGGCGCTCTCCGCCAACCTCGCCCGGGCCAAGGGCCGCCTGTCTCGCGAGGAGGAGCAGCAGATCGTCGCCCATCTCCAGGAGGCCCCGGCTGCGCTGAACGCGGCGCTAGGCCATGACGACGACATCGCGGCCATGGCCCACCTGATCGCGCCTGCACGCGACGTGCTCTACCTCGGCCGCGGCCCGGATTATCCGCTCGCGCTGGAAGGCGCGCTGAAGCTCAAGGAAATCAGCTACATCCACGCCGAGGGTTATGCGGCGGGAGAGATGAAGCACGGCCCGATCGCGCTCATCGACGAGGACGTGCCGGTGATCGTCCTCGCTCCGTCAGGACCTTTGTTCGAAAAGACCGTCAGCAACATGCAGGAGGTTCGCGCACGCGGCGGCAAGATCGTTCTGATAAGCGACGCGAAAGGTCTCGAGGAAGCGGGCGAGGGGTGCATCGCGACGATCGAAATGCCCGAGGTCCACCCGCTCATCGCGCCGCTCGTCTACGCCGTCCCGGTGCAACTTCTCGCCTATCACGTGGCTGTCCTGAAGGGCACCGACGTCGATCAGCCGCGCAACCTTGCGAAGAGCGTCACGGTTGAATGATGAAGCACATCGGAATCCTCGCCCACAGCTTCGAGGGCGCGACCTTGTGCTTTCACACGGCATGCATGGAGGGCGTCAGCGAAGCTCGGCGCGCACATGCATCCCGAGATCACTCTGACCTGTTCGCCGATGGCGCTGGTGCTCGATGCATGGGAACGTGGCGACAATGCCGAGCTGCGCGCCTTCTTCATGAAGGACGCGGAGCGGCTCGCAGCGGCGGGCTGCGGACTTCTTCGTTCTTCCCGACAATACGGCGCACATCGCGATGGAATTGGACGGCGCGCCGTTTCCGCTGCCCGGCCTCCACATCGGCGAGGTCGTCGCCGAGCAAGCAGCGAAAGGAGCGCCGCCGGAAGGTCGGCATTCTCGGGACCAAATATACGATGAACGGACCCGTCTACCCCGGCGCGCTCGGCCGTCGCGGCATTGGTTGGGCGGTCCCGTCGGCGGAGGATCAGAAGATCGTCAATGACGTGATCTTCGACGAGCTGTGCCTTGGCGTCTTCAGCGATGCATCGCGCGACGCTTACGTCCGGATCATCGAGAAGCTGAAGCAGGATGGCTGCGACTCGGTCGCCCTCGTCTGCACGGAAATCCCCCTGCTGGTGACCCCGGACGTATCGCCATTGCCGACTCTGGACTCGACGCGACTATTGGCAAAAGCGGCCGTCGAGGTTGCTGTAGGGGAGCAGCCCATGGCGGTGTGGCGCGGCGGCCCGATCGCCTGATCTATTCGGCCGCGTGCCGCATGGCCTCCAGCTGCCGTACGTGCCGGCTTAGCCCCTCGTAGAGGAAGTCGACGACCATCCGCACCCGCGGCATGTGGCGCACGCGTTCATGCGTGAACAGCCAGAGCATTCGGTCGTGCTCGCTGCGCGGTGGAAGGCATTGGACCAGGTCCGGATCTCCATCCCCGACAATGCAGGGCAGCACCGCGATGCCAAAGCCCGAGCGCACACCCGATAGGAGTCCACCGGATGTCGCGTGATGCATCGCAACCTGCTGCTCAAGCCCGAGCGACTGGAGCCAGGCTTGATAGTGAATCCACAGATTGCCGCCGCCGCCGCCGATGAAGGGATGTTTCTTCAGTTGGGCACGATTCCTCGGCACCCCGTTGCGGGCGGCATAGTCGCGGCTGCAGTAGAGCGCCCAGTCATCGACGCAGAGCTGCCGGCCGACGAGGCCTGCCGCCTGGTTCTGCCCCTTGGTGCTGCGAAGCGAAATGTCCGCCTCACCGGCGCCGAGGTCGCGCACCGTCTGCGATGTATCCAGCTCGATCACGATGTCCGGATGGAGCCGGTGTAGGTCCGTCAGCAGGGGCGCAAGCAGAGTGATCGAATAGACCTCTTCGGTCGTGATCTTCACGGTTGCCGCTGACGGTTCGCGATTGCGCAGCGGCCGCTTCGGAAAATCCGCTGAGCGCGGTTTCGACCTGCTCCGCGTGCGCCAGCAATTCCTGTCCGACCGGCGTCAGAGCGTATCCGGCCTGCCTTTTCTCGAACAGGTGAATGCCAAGGGCTTCCTCCAGCGCAGCGATCCGCCGGGCGACCGTCGTCTGGCTGACCCGAAGCGCTCGCGCGGCCGCAAGCGTGCTCCCGTCGCGCGCAACGGCGAGGAAATAGCGGAGGTCGTTCCAGTCGAGCATTGGCCGCCGTTTTAGCGCCTTTAGGCGCTATCGAGGTTCTGCAATTTTGCAGAATGATAGCACGATATCGTTGCTTACACGAACCGGTTTTGAGGACTAGTTGGAGTGTCGCGCCGGAAAGCCCCGGACCCGAAAAACAAGGGATAGCGACCATGAAGAACCCATATGCCATCGCCATTGCTTCGGCCCTCATCACCGCTGGTGCGCTCAAGGCCGCGCCGGCCCTTGCCGAGCCCGTAACCGCCGACGCCCGCACCTACGTCAGCTATGTGCAGACCTCGGACCTCGACCTTTCCAGCCAAAGCGGCCAGCGCGCTCTCGATCGCCGGCTCGCCCAGGCGGCTCGCGAAGTTTGCGGCACTCCGTCCGACTCGGACCTCGTCGGGCTGAACAAGGCTCGCGACTGCCGCGCTGACGCGATCGCCCGTGCCGGATCCGAGCGTGCGAATCTGCTCGCCGAAGCGAACCGCGGAGCCATCGTGGCCATCACCGCCAGCCGCTGAACCGAATACCAAACTCCCAAGAAGGGCGTTCCGGCCTCTCCCCGGAGCGCCCTTCGCCTTGTCCGGTTACGGCGATGCACCTACGGGCATGGGCATGATCGAAGTCTCAGGGGGCTGCCACTGCGGCGCCGTTCGCTTCTCCGCCAGCATGCCCGAACCGCCGGTGCCCGCGCTCGCCTGCAACTGCTCCATCTGCTCGATGACGGGTTTCCTGCACGTCATGGTTCCGCATGACCGGTTCGAGCTGCTGACCGGCCGAGATTCCCTGAAGAGCTATCGCTTCGGGAGCGGCGCGGCCGACCATCTTTTCTGTTCGAATTGTGGGGTGAAGAGCTTCTACCAGCCGCGCTCGCACCCGGATGCCTGGAGCGTCAACGCCCATTGCCTCGACGATGCGCCTGAGCTGTCGGTGGAGCAGTTCGACGGGCGAAACTGGGAGCAGGCGAAGGCGCGCCTCGACGGCGAACAGGCCGCCAGCTAGTCCGCATTCGATGCACCGTCCACTCCGCCTGACCGTCGACAGCGCCGCGCTCGTCAGCAATTGGCGTGCGCTCGCGGAGCAGGCGGGAGTCCCGGCCGGCGCCGCCATCAAGGCGGATGGATATGGGCTCGGCGCGCGTCAGGCGATGGATGCGCTCCATGGCGCAGGCTGCCGCGACTTCTTCGTTTCGATCTGGGCGGAGGCCGAGGAACTTGGACAGGTTCCGGAAGGGGCTAGGCTTGCGGTGCTTCACGGCGTGGGGCCGGACGATATGGGTGCCGCTCTGCAGTCCACGGCAACGCCAGTGCTCAACTCCGTCGTGCAGGTCGCGCGCTGGAAGGAAGCGGCACCGGCCCGCCCATGCGACGTGATGATCGACACGGGTATGAACCGCCTCGGGCTCAGGCCGGATCAGGTCTCGGCGCTCGTGGGACTCTCGATCGACACGCTCTACAGCCATCTGGCCTGCGCGGACGAGAATGAACGACCTGAATGCCAGACAGCTCCAGCGCTTCCGGGAGGTCGCTTCGACGGTCCCGGCAAGACGCTACAGCCTCGCCAATTCCGCCGGCATCTTCCTTGGCCGCGACTACAGCTTCGATCTCGTGCGTCCCGGCTTGGCGCTATACGGCGGCATTCCACGGCCGGAGGCTCAGGGCCGCATCCAGCAAGTGGCGCGTGTCGAGGCGCAGGTCGTGCAAAGGCGCACCATCCGCGCGGGCGAAAGCTGCGGCTATGGCGCGACGTTCGCTGCCGAGGCCGATACGGAAGCCGCCATCCTCAACATCGGCTATGCGGACGGATATCTGCGCGGCTTCTCCTCGAAAGGCGCGGCCTTCGCTGGCGAATATGCCCTGCCGGTGCTGGGCCGGGTATCGATGGACCTCATCGCAGTCGGCTGCGACGCCGCGCCGGACCTCAGGGAAGGCGACTGGGTCGAGATCGACTACGACCTGCCGACGGCTTCCGAGGCGTCGGGGCTTTCGCAGTACGAGCTGCTGACGTCGCTCGGCTCGCGGTTCGAGCGGCGGTGGGCTTAGTCCCCGGCGGGGGCGTCTTCGGCTTGTAGCGGCAGAGGTCGATCACCGGGCAGCGCCAGCACTCCGGCTTGCGCGCCTTGCAGATGTAGCGGCCATGCAGGATCAGCCAGTGGTGCGCGTTCAGCCGGAAGGGCTGCGGCACGATCTTTTCAAGCTTCAGCTCGACCTGCAGTACGTCCTTGCCGGGCGCGAGGCCGGTGCGGTTGCCGACGCGGAAGATGTGCGTGTCGACCGCGAAGGTCTCCTGATGGAATGCGGTGTTGAGAACGACGTTCGCCGTCTTTCGCCCGACGCCGGGAAGCTTCTCGAGCTCCTCGCGCGTGCCGGGCACCTGGCTCCCATGATCGCGGATCAGCGCTTCCGACAAAGCGATGACGTTCTTCGCCTTGGTGTTGAACAGGCCGATCGTCTTGATCGCGTCGCGAACGCCTTCCTCGCCAAGTGCGACCATCTGCTCCGGCGTCTGCACCCGCTCGAACAAGGGCCTGGTCGCGATATTGACGCCCGCATCGGTCGCCTGTGCCGACAGGACCACCGCCACCAGCAAGGTGTACGTGTTCACATATTCGAGCTCGGTAGTCGGGGCAGGGTTCTCCTCCGCCAGCCGGCGGAAGAATTCGAAAACCTGGTCCCGGGTCACAGTGCGTCGATGACGTCGCGCATCGTGTAGACGCCGGCCGGCTTGCCGACGAGGAACTTGGAAGCCGCGAGCGCACCGCGCGCGAAGATCATCCGGTTCTCGGCGCGGTGCGACAGGATCAGCCGCTCCTCCGGCCCGGCGAAGATGACGTCATGGTCGCCGGCAACCGTTCCGCCGCGCAGGGAAGCGAAGCCGATCGCGCCTTCCTCCCGCTTCAGTCCAGTCCCGTCGCGGCCCACGCTCGGCCTTCAGCTTCGACTTTCGGCCACGCGCAGCAGCGTCCCCAAGCGCCAATGCCGTGCCGGACGGCGCATCGGCCTTCTTCCGATGGTGCATCTCGACGATCTCGATGTCCCAGGCGGGCCCGAGGACCTCCGCCGCCCGCTCGACCAAATCGGCGAGCAGGGCCACGCCGAGCGACGTATTGGCCGCTCGCAGCACGGGAATATCCTTCGCGGCGGTCGCGATCCGGCGGCCGGCGAAATCGTCGAGGCCGGTCGTCCCGACAAGGATCGGAATTCCCGCGGCGATCGCGCGGTCGAGGCTGGCCTGCAGCGCGGACGGCGCGGAGAAGTCCACCAGAATATCGCCCCGGTCCTGATCGATCTCGAACCCGGGATCGTCGGCGACGGCGGCAACGATCGCTTTCCCCATCCTGCCCTTCGGAGCGAACAGGCTGATCCGGATGGGTTGCTCGTCGGTGCGCATGGCGCCGGGCTTAGGTGGAGGGCCGAACGATGCCAAGCCGCTGCTGCATTGCCAGCGCCGCCGCAGGCGCGCGGACTTTCGCCCCGTTGATCATGAAGACATAGACGTCGCGGCCGCCTTGCGCCCAGCCGCGAGCACGCTCGGCGAAACCGTCCAGCGCCGCATCGTCATAGCCCGTGACGACGTCCTCGTTCATCCGCTGAAGCCGCGCATAAGCGAAGTCCGCCGTGTCCGCTTCGATGCACGGATAATCGTCGGAATCCTCGAACACGATCGCGATATTCCTCGCCCGGCAGAGATCGAAGAAGCGCTCGTCGCGAAAGCTTTCGTGCCGTGGCTCGATGGCGTGGCGAACCTTCGTTCCTTCGAACTCGACCGGAAGGTGGTCGATGAACGCCGCAACGTCGTCGGCATCGAACTTCCGGCGAGCGGCAAATTGCCAGAGGATCGGGCCCAATTTCGGTCCCAGCGCCGCAAATCCCTGCGCGAAGAAATTGCCGATCCCCTCGCCGGATTCCGCCAGCTTCGATTTCATCACGCAGTAGCGCGAGCCCTTGATCGCGAACTGGAAATCGTCCGGCACCGTCCTCGGCCCAATTCTCCCAGCTCTTCGGGCTTTGCCGGCCGTAGAAGGTCGCGTTGATCTCGATCGCGCTGAGTTGCTGCGATGCATATTCGAGCTCGCGCTTCTGCGAGAGCCCCTGCGGATAGAAGACGCCGCGCCACGGCTCGTAAGTCCAGCCGCCGATACCGACTCGGATTTGACCCTCACTCACGCTCCGACACATGCCGCAGCGCCGTCCGGATGCAAGTCAGGCGACCTCGGAAATGACGATATCGTGCCTGGTGCCCGCTTCGGACGACGTGATCTCGTGCTTCGCCCCGAGCTGCCTGGCGAAGCTGTCCACGAGCTTCGTGCCCAGTCCGCCACGCTTCGGCCGCCCGCCCGACTTCATCCCGACGCCGTTGTCGGCCACGCGTCAGCCTGAGCACGCCGTTCATCTGCCCGGTGACCAGAACGCGACCGTCGTCGCGTCCGTCGAATGCGTGCTTCAGCGCATTGGTGACAAGCTCGTTGACGATGATGGCGACCATGACCGCCCGGTCGGCGGTCATCGTGATCTCGTCGATCTCGCACTCGATCTGGACGTGCCGGGTCGACAGCCCGCGCTCGATCTGCTCGCAAAGTCCGCAGAGGTGGTCGTCCAGGCGTACCCGATCGAGATCGCCGCTGCGAAGCGCCAGCTTCTCCGTCGCGTGGGCAATCGCCTGGATACGATCCGCGACCTGGTGGAGCGCCTCCTTCACGCCGTCGTTGGACGATCGCTGCGCCTGCAGGTGGATGAGGGCGAGCACGGTCTGATGATTGTTGCGCGTCCGGTGATCGATCTCGTTCAACGCGTGGTCCAGCAGGGCCAGACGCCGCTCCCTCTCCGAAATGCCCTTGTCGACCTCCCTTTGGTAAAGAGCGATGATGATCAGGAGGATTGCCTGTGAGACGGTTGCCACGACCAAGCCGATGCGGCGCGCCTGACCCGACACGTCGAGCGATCCGGCAGGCTCGAGGATGAAGATCCAGAAAAGGATCTGGCCGACGATCATGGCCACCAGCCCGGCACGCCATCCCGCCAGCACGGCCGCCAGGGCAACTGCAACAAACCCCGTAGCGTAAGGTGCCACATCGCCGATCATCAACGACAGGGATTTTCGAATGATCACTGCCGCGGCCGCGAGCAAGCATCCCGCGGCGACCTCGACCACAATGGGCGGCACCCGGTGAGCCCAGCGCTCAGGCAGCCGTGAATGAATGATCCTGCGAATGTCTGCCCCCGGGCCGCCTTCACCAGAACTCCCCGCGAGCCCGGAAAAAACCTTCTAAATCAGGCGGCAAGCCTACGTCATCGAGTCGGTGTCGGCACTAACTTCGGTCAATCTTAGCAGATCGCGTTCCTTTTCATCCCTCGCGGCGTTTTGAATGCCCGTTGTCTGCTTCCGACCCATTGCAGACATTAGGAGATGCAGTGAGAATGACGCTGTGCGCTTCCTTCAACTGCTTGCCTTAGCTTCCCTCGCGTCCTGCGCCGATCAGAGGCCCATCGACTGTAACCACTATGGAGGGCCCAGCACGGTGCGCTGCATGGAGGAGAACGGCTCAAGGGGTGAGCGGGCGATGCTGTTGAAGTGCTTACCCTTTTCGGAGCCAGTAAAGATCACAGGGTTGTGGGTTGTAGGCTTCGAAAAGAACGACTTCTTCGAGGGCATGCGACCCACTGGCGAGTCCATCATCAGGCAAGATAGCGACACCGAGCTTGTCACGAATGCAGATGTGCGTTCGACTGCGCCTTACGACGCTCTGGAGGTGGAACTGACAGGACGCCGCTCGCTGTGCCGGTTCACGGAAGTTACCCCGCACGTGATCGTGGTAGATAACCTGAAGGTGAAAAGCAGGCGCGGGATAGTTGCGCGGTAGGGGGCGGTAATGTCCGTTTTCCACCCATAGCGGACATTAGCCTAGCCCCTTAAGTCATCCTCATGGCCGATATACGCAACATCGTCATCCTGACCGGCGCCGGGATATCCGCCGAAAGTGGCCTTGCCACCTTTCGCGCTGCCGACGGACTGTGGGAAGGACACCGCGTCGAAGACGTGGCTACGCCCGAGGCCTTCCGCCGCAACCCGACGCTAGTCCATGAATTCTACGATGCCCGTCGCGCGCGCCTCGGCGAAGTCGAGCCGAATGCTGCGCACGAGGCGCTCGCCCGGCTGGACTCCGAATGGGACGGAGACCTGTTGCTCGTCACGCAGAATGTCGACGACCTGCACGAACGGGCTGGCTCGAAGCGGCTGCTGCACATGCACGGCGAACTGACCAAGGGCTGGTGCCTCGCCTGTGACGAGCGTCAGCCCTGGTCGGGAGACATGGGCGAGGGCGCCGGCTGCAAATTGTGCGGTGAGAATGGCCGAGTTCGGCCCGACATCGTCTGGTTCGGGGAGATGCCGTACGGAATGGATCGCATCGAGGAAGCGCTGCGCAACGCCGACCTGTTCGTCTCGATCGGCACGTCCGGAGCGGTCTACCCGGCGGCGGGCTTCGTCCAGACCGCGCGTTACTGCGGGGCCAGGACGCTCGAGATGAACCTGGACCCGAGCCTCGGCAGCACCTTCTTCGACGAAAGCCGCATTGGTCCGGCGGGGAGGCTCGTCCCGGAGTGGGTCGACGATCTACTTGGCTAATCCGCCCACTCGAGCCCGATGTCCTTGTAAAGCCCGCGGTCTTCGTCCCAGCGCGGATTGACCTTTACGTGCAGGTACAGGTGCACCTTGCGGCCGAGGTGCTGGGCGATTTCCTCGCGGGCCAGCTGGCCGATCGTTCTCAACCGTGCGCCGCCCTTGCCGATGACGATTGCTTTCTGGCTGTCGCGGGCGACGAGGATTTGCTGGTGGATGACGGTCGACCCGTCGGGACGGTCCTCCCACGTCTCGGTCTCGACGGCCGTTGCGTAGGGCAGTTCCTGGTGCAGCTGGTTGACGATCTGCTCGCGGGTCAGCTCGGCGGCGATCATGCGGTCGGTCGCGTCGGACACTTCGTCTTCGGGATAGAGCCAGGGGCCTTCGGGCACCGCTTCGGCGAGCGCGTCCTTGATGTCGGACACGCCTTCGCCCCTGGTCGCGCTGATCATGAACACCTTGTCCGGGTTCAGCCTTTCGGTAAGCTCGGCCGATAGCGCCAGCAGTTGCGGCTTCTTGATCCGGTCGATCTTGTTCAGCGCGATCCACAAGGGATGCTCGCGCGTCTCAAGACTGGAGATGATCTCATTGACTCCGCGAGTGATTCCGGTGTCGGCGTCGATCACCAGCAGGATCAGGTCCGCATCGCCGGCGCCGCCCCACGCCGCCGCGACCATGGCCCGGTCGAGCCTCCTTTTGGGCTGGAAGATGCCGGGCGTATCGACGAGCAGGATTTGCGAGCTGCCGAGGATGGCGATGCCCATCAGGCGGGCCCGCGTCGTCTGCGCCTTGGGACTGACGATCGCGACCTTCTGGCCGACGAGCGCATTGACGAGGGTGGACTTGCCGGCGTTGGGGGCGCCGATCACGGCCACGAATCCGGCGCGCGTATTCTGTTCGGTCATTGTGACTGTTCCAACAGCGCAGTAGCCGCCGCGGTTTCAGCCTCCTGCTTGCTGGAGCCCTCCGCGGACGCCTCGCCGATATTCTTGATCGATACCCGAACGGTGAACCGCGGAGCATGGTGAGCGCCGCTCTTTTGGGACACCTCATATTCCGGGGCGTCCCAGTTTCGCGCGGCGGCGAGCTCCTGCAGCGCCGACTTCGGATGCTTTGGCGCGCGGCCTTGCAAATCCAGGTAGGGCGCCCAGACCTTCCTGACGAAGGCCTCGGCCTTTTCGAGACCCGCGTCGATCAGGAGCGCGCCCATCAGGGACTCGACGACGTCGCCGACGACATTGTCGCTCCAGTTCGCCCCGTCCTCGCGGGCCTGCTTGCCCAGGCGGATCAGCGCCGGAAGGCCGAGCTGTCGCCCGATCTCCCCGCACGTCTCGCGGGAAACGAGGACGTTGTAGCGGCGCGACAATTTACCCTCGGGTTCATTCTCGAAACGCTCGTAGAGCCAGCGCGCCATTGCGAGCCCGATCACGCGGTCGCCGAGGAACTCGAGCCGTTCGTAGCTGTCCTTGCCGACGCTCGAATGCGTCAGCGCCCGCTCGAACAAGGCCGAGATCCTTCGGTTCGTAATCAAGGACGTCGCGCAGGAATTCGCGAAGTTCGCTCATCTTTCCGGACCGTCGAAACCGGTGGCGATCCGGTTGCCGCGAAGGGCGCTGAACCAAGTCCACGGCTTGGCATAGTCCGCCGTTCCGTCGGTCGACCAGAAGATGAAGGTCGCGCGGCCGATCAGATTTTCGATCGGAACGAAGCCGATGCCGCCTTCTTCCACGGAAAAGCGGCTGTCGAGGCTGTCGTCGCGATTGTCTCCCATCAGGAACACATGCCCGGCAGGCACGACCGTCGTCGGGATCTGGTCCGCTCGCGGGTTCTCGACCTGGTCGATGACCTGGTAAGTGCGGCCGCCCGGCAAGGTCTCGCTGTAGACGGGATAAAGGCAGGCCGGTTTCCCGTCGTCGCCCTGAGAGATCATCTGGGAGGCGCCGCCGACGACCCGGCAGGGACTGTTGGCGGAGATCGGCATTGCAAACGTGCCCTGGGGCTGCCGGGGAATGGGCCGGCCGTTGATGATCAGCATCCCGTTCTGCACCGCGATCCTGTCTCCCGGCACGCCGACGACCCGCTTTACGAAGTCCTCATCGGACCCGGGCGCGCGGAAGACGACGACATCGCCGCGTTCCGGAATATTGCCGAACAACCTCCCGTCGAACGACGGGAAGCCCCAAGGGAAACTGTAGCGGGAAAATCCGTAGGGCCACTTCGCGACCATCACATAGTCGCCGATGAACAAGGTCGGCAGCATCGAGCCCGACGGGATGCTGAACGGCGCGAAGACGAAGCTCCGGATCACCCAGGCGATGAGCAGAACGGACAGGACAAGGCGCAGCAGCGCGCCGGGGCCCTGCTTCTTGTCGGATGAGGCGCCCTGACGGCGAGCATATCGAAGTGCCATTGAGGGCGCTTGTTTCGAGCGGGGCGCGGCGCGTCAAGCGGGGATGGTTTTTGGTGGCTGCCCGACTATGAGGCCGGGCATGACAGGCCAGGAATGGGACGCGGTCGACGCGTACGACGTGCAACCGCTCGAAACCTTGTTCGAGCGCGACAGTGACCGGCTCTCCGCGATGTCGCTGGAGCTGGGCGACTCTATTTCGACTGGTCGAAGACTCATCTCGACGCGGATCTGCTTGGCCGGTTCGTGAAGGTGGCGGATGCGGCCGGGTTCGCGGCGGCTCGCGAAGCCTTGTTCTCGGGCGCGATCGTCAATCCGACCGAGGGCCGAGCCGCCGAGCATGTCGTCGAGCGCGGAACGGGCGAGGCGGTCGCCGTCGAGCTTTCGGCCTCTCGCCGATCGCGCATGCGCGCCTTGGTCGATGCGATCGAGGCTGGAGCGTTCGGCGATGTGACCGGCGTCCTGCACATCGGCATCGGCGGATCGGTTCTCGGGCCGGCCTTGCTCTTCGATGCGCTGGGGAGGCGCGGATCGAGGCTCGAGGTCCGGTTCCTGTCGAACATCGACGGAGAGGCGTTCGACGATGCCGTGAAGACTCTCGATCCAACGACGACGCTGGTCGTAACCGCGTCGAAGACCTTCACGACAGCCGAGACTTTGGCCAACATGAACGCCGCGCTCGACTGGTTGCGGGCCGCGGGAGTCGATGATCCCTTCGGCCGCGTGATCGCGGTGACGGCTCGGCCCGAGGCCGCGCTCGACGCCGGCATCGACGAGACGCGCATCCTCCAGTTCAGCGAGGGCGTGGGCGGCCGTTACTCCTTGTGGAGCGCGGTCGGCCTGTCCGCCGCGCTGGCGCTTGGCTGGAGCGCGTTCGAGGAGCTGCTCGAAGGTGCGGCCGAGATGGACCGCCACTTCCGCTACGCCGAGCCGGCCAAGAACGCGCCGCTGGTCGCGGCTTTCATCGACCGCCTCTACGTCCGCAAGTTCGGATGCCAGACGCGGGCAGCCTTCGCTTATGAGGAGCGCCTGCGGCTGCTGCCGTTCTACCTCCAGCAGCTGGAGATGGAGTCCAACGGCAAGTCGGTGAAGACCGACGGCTCGCCGGTCGGCCAACCGAGCGCTCCGGTCACATGGGGCGGCACGGGTACCGACGCGCAGCACGCCGTGTTTCAGCTGTTACATCAGGGCACCGTCCTCGTCCCCGTCGAGTTCGTCGCGGTGACCGAGGCCGAGGACAGCCTGCCGCCCGATCATCATCGCCAGCTCCTTCTGAATGCCTTCGCGCAGGGCGCGGCGCTGATGCGCGGTCGCCGGAGCGACGACCCGCACCGCAACTATCCGGGCAACCGCCCCAGCTCCACGATCCTGCTCGACCGGCTCGATGCGCGGACGCTGGGCGCGCTGATCGCTTTCTACGAGCACCGCACCTTCGCCAACGCGGTGCTGTTGGAAATCAACCCGTTCGACCAGTTCGGCGTGGAACTCGGCAAGGACATCGCCCGCAAGCTCGACGATTCCGCTGATGAGGACAGCTTCGATCCGTCCACGAGGGCGCTGATCGAACGCGCCGGCCTATAGCTCGCAACGCATCGCGCCGATGCCTAGATGACATTGGAGCGCCGGCGGCTTCTCCGCCAAAACGGACGCCAGGAGAATAGGAATGGCTGACTTCGATCTGTTCGTGATCGGCGCCGGATCGGGCGGCGTACGCGCCTCGCGTGTCGCCTCCGCATATGGTGCTCGCGTTGCAATTGCCGAGGAGCATAAGGTCGGCGGCACCTGCGTCATCAGGGGCTGCGTTCCGAAGAAACTGCTCGTCTACGGCGCACATTTCGCCGAGGATCTCGACGACGCCGCCATGTTCGGCTGGGACGTCCCGGAGAAGCGTTTCGACTGGGCCGTGCTGCGCGACAATGTGCTGGGCGAGGTCTGCCGTCTTGAAGAGGCGTATACCGACACGCTGACCAATCACGACGTCACGATCTTCAAGGAACGGGCGATGTTGACCGGGCCGAATTCGGTAGAGCTGGCGTCCGGCAAGACGGTCACCGCCGACAAGATCCTGATCGCGACCGGCGCGCGGCCGCTGATGCCAGAGCTGCCGGGCATCGAGCATGCGATCAGCTCCAACGAGACCTTCCATCTTGAGCAGCTGCCAAAGCGGATCGTCATCGCCGGCGGTGGATATATCGCCAGCGAGTTTGCCGGCATCTTCCACCAATTCGGATGTCACGTAACGCTCGTGAACCGTTCCGACGTGATCCTGCGCGGCTACGACCAGCAGATCGTGGATCGCCTGCTGCAGATCTCGATCCGCAAGGGCATCGACTTCAAATTCAACGCCACCATCGACGCGATCGAGAAGCGCGAGGCCGGCTCGCTCCACGTCAGCATGACGGGATGCGACGATATCGAGGCCGACGAGGTGTTGTTCGCCGTTGGCCGCCGGCCGAACGTGGAAGACCTCGGTTGCGAAGCGGCGGGCGTCGCGGTCGGCGAGAAGGGCGAGATCAAGGTCGACGAGGACAATCGCACCAGCGTGCCGTCGATCTTCGCCGTCGGCGACGTCACCGACCGGGTCCAGCTAACACCGGTGGCGATCCGCGAAGGGCAAGCCTTCGCCGACACCTTCTTTGGCCAGAAGCCGCACCGCGTGGACTATAATTGCATCCCCAGCGCCGTCTTCAGCCATCCACCGCTGGCAAGCGTCGGGATGACCGAGGGCCAGGCTCGCAATCGCCTGGGAACGGTGAGGACTTTCACCTCGGACTTCCGGCCGATGAAGAACGTGCTTGCAGGCCGCAACGAGCGCTCGCTCTACAAGCTCGTGCTGGACGGGGAGACCGATCAGGTGGTCGGCATCCACATGATCGGTCCCGACGCGCCGGAAATCCTTCAGGCCGCCGCCGTCGCCGTGAAGGCCAAGCTCAAGAAAGCCGACTTCGACGCGACGGTCGCCCTTCATCCAACGATGTCGGAAGAACTCGTCCTGATGCGATAAGTCGTAGCGGGCGGCTAGGGGTTCCGCGCCGCCACGACCCTGCTGCCGTCACCGCGGATCAGCTCCAGCTCGGTGACGGCATCCCCTGCGACCTTGAACTTCACGCGTTGCATGGGATCGGCGACGAAGGCGAATTCATTGGCCGCAACGGCGACGAGCTGGCCCTTCGGGCCGCCCTCGCGCTGGAAGACGAGCTTCCCGCCGTCATTGGTGATGTGCCGGACGCCGTAGACGCCGGCGTATTGGGCGGCTGGAAGCGCGGTCGCGACCGGCGTCAGCTGCGCTTCGAGCACCTGAGCGCTTGCTTCGAAGATCGCCTTGTCATCGCCGGTAGCGGTCGATGCCAGCTTTTGCAGGGCACGAACCTGCGCCATCTCCAGCGCCTTGTCCTGCTCGACCTTCACCGTGGGAGCGATGCCAACCTTCTCCCAATCCTTGCCCGTCGAGGCGAGGACTGCCCGGCCGACCGACACGCTGATCACATAGCCGCCTGCGACCGGGAAGAATTCGTTGCGATAGCCTGCACCTGCAGTGGTTTCGCCGACCAGCTCACCGATCTTGTACCCTGCAACGTGGCCGACGAATTCCTCGGCGGCGCTGGCGCTGCGGCCGCCTGTCAAAACGTAGAGCGGCTTCCCTGCCAGGCTGCCCGCCGGCTGCGGCCCAAGGCTCTTCCAAGTGTCGCCCTCCTGACCCCGCATGTAGAAGGTCACGATCGGCGTGTTTGGCTGAAGGAAGTGGCTGATCAGGTATCGAACGGCGTCGGGGCTTCCGCCGCCGTTCTGCCGCATGTCGATGATGACCGCGTCACCCTCCTTCAGGAAGCGCATCGCATTGTCGTAGGCTGCCTTGGTCTTCTCGCCGCCCCAGAAGAAACCTACCGTTTCCATGTAGCGGATGTTTCCGGGAAGGACCTTTAACTGGAGGATGCCGTGGTTCAGGCGGTCTGCGGACCGGATCTCTTCCGCCGAGGGAGGAGCATCGTCCGCGCCGGCACCGGCAGGGTGGGCTGCTAGTTGCGCCGACTGCTTAGGGTCGAATTGCATGCCGAGGTGAGCGTCATGAGCGACGGCTGACATGTCGGCGTTGATGCGCTCGGCGAGAACGCTCGGGTCGCTGACGTTGTAGCGACCCGCAGCGAGCCCCTGCGAAAGTGCTGCCCTGAGTTTCGGACGCATCTCCGGCAGGACGTAGTTCGCGTCGAGAATGCGTTGTACGTCCGCGACAACGGCCTTCGCATCGATCTGCGAGGATGTGGCTACCGCTGATCCTTGCGCCAGGGCAGCATCGCTTGCGGAGACCGTTGCGAGCGCAGCTGCGCCGGCCAGAATTGCCATCTTGTTCATACCCCACTCCGCTGGTCGATCGACCGTATTAGTAGACCAACACGGCGGCATATTTTACGCAAAAACGGGAGGGGCCGTGCCAAATTTTGGCAAGGTCGCTACGGCTGGCGGCGCGTGTCGCGTCTCACTATAGGCGGCGCAGCACACGGGTGGGGATGGGATGGATTTCGACGCTATAGTCATTGGCGCGGGCCACAACGGCCTGACCTGCGCTTTCTACCTCGCGGCGAAGGGCATGAAGGTCGCCGTGCTGGAGGCGTCGGACACGGTCGGCGGTGCTGCAGTCACCGATGAATTCCTGCCCGGCTTTCGCAACTCGGCTGCCAGCTACACGGTCAGCCTGCTTAACCCGAAAGTCATCCGCGACCTGGAGCTTGAAAGGCACGGGCTGAAGGTCGTGCTGCGCAAGCGCGATAACTTCCTGCCCGGCGACGGCGAATATCTGCAGGCGGGCCGCAACGGCCTCACCCGCAAGGAGGTCGTGCGGCTGAACAAGGCGGACGGAGAGGGTTACGACCGCTACATCGCGGACCTCGAGAAGGTCGTGCCGCTGCTGAAGAAGTGGGTTTTGCGCGCGCCGCCGGAAGTCGGCGCGGGCATGACCGGTCTGGGATCGTTGCTAACGCTCGGCAAGGACATGGTCGGCCTGTCGACCGAGGACACGCGCATCGTCCATGACTTTGCGACGCGAAGCGCGGGCGAAATCCTCGATCGCTACTTCAAGGGCGATCTGGTCAAGGCCTTGTTCGGCTTCGACGGTGTCGTTGGCAATTTCGCGTCACCCTACGCGCCGGGTAGCGCTTACGTGCTCTTGCACCATTTGTTCGGCGAGGCAGCGGGCGTCCCCGGCGCCTGGGGTCACGCCATCGGCGGAATGGGCTCGATCACCCAGGCGATGGCCCGCGCGGCGCGCGAGAAGGGCGTCGACATCCTGCTAGGCATGCCGGTCGAGGAGATCATCGTCGACAAGGGCCGAGCCGCCGGCGTCGTCGCCGGCGGCAAGGCGTGGCGCGCGAACACCGTCATCGCCGGCGTGAACCCGAAGCTGCTGTTCGACCGGCTGGTGCCGCAGGGCTCAGTGCCCGCGGACGTGCACAGCCGGATGCATCACTGGAAGGGTGAAAGCGCGACCTTCCGGATGAATGTCGCTTTGTCCGAGCTGCCCAAGTTTACGGTGCTGCCCAAGAAGGGCGATCATTTGACCGCCGGCATCATCATGGCGCCCAGCCTGAGTTATATGCATCAGGCCTGGCTGGACGCGGAAAACGATGGCTGGTCGAAGAAGCCGGTCGTCGAGATGCTCATCCCGTCGACGCTGGATTCGACGCTGGCGCCCAAGGGCAAGCATGTCGCTTCGCTGTTCTGCCAGCACTTCCGCTACGATCTCGGATCAGGCCGCAGTTGGGATAATGAGCGCGAGAAGGCTGCGGACACCGTCATCGCGACGGTCGAAGCCCATGCTCCGGGGTTCGCCAAGTCGATCCTGGGCCGGCAGATCCATTCGCCGTTGGACCTCGAGCGCCGTTTCGGCCTGATCGGCGGCGATATATTCCACGGAAAAATGAGCCTCGATCAGCTGTTCAGCGGGCGTCCGATGATCGGCGCGGCGGATTATCGAATGCCGCTGCCGGGCCTCTATCTCTGCGGTTCCGGAGCGCACCCGGGCGGCGGCGTGACCGGAGCTCCTGGGCATAACGCCGCGCACGCCGTGCTCGCCGACCGCAAGCCGTGGAGCAGGCGCAAGCCGTGACACCGCCGCTCGCCGGGATCCGCGTCCTCGACCTTTCGCGCGTGCTTGCCGGACCTTGGTGTACGCAGCTGCTGGCGGACCTCGGCGCCGAGGTGATCAAGATCGAGCGGCCGGGTGTTGGCGACGACACGCGGCACTGGGGACCGCCGTGGCATGGCGAAGGCGACCAGCGTGTCGCGGCCTACTTCCTCAGCGCCAATCGCGGAAAGAAATCGGCCGCGATCGACTTTTCAAAGCCTGAAGGCGCCGCCCTCGTTCGCAAGCTCGCCGCGCAAAGCGACGTCGTCGTCGAGAACTTCAAGGTCGGCGGACTGAAGAAGTTCGGCCTCGACGCCGAAAGCCTCCGCGCCGCCAACCCGCGCCTGATCGTCGCGTCGATCACCGGCTTCGGCCAGGACGGGCCCTACGCGGAACGCGCCGGTTATGATTACATCATCCAGGCGATGGGCGGGCTAATGAGCATCACCGGTCAGCCTGATGGCGAGCCGGGCGGAGGACCGATGCGCGTGGGCGTCGCTGTCGTCGACCTGTTCACCGGCCTCTACACCACCGTCGCAATCCTTGCCGCGCTGTTCCGGCGGGAGCGGAGCGGGGAGGGCGCGCACGTCGACATGGCGCTGTTCGATACCCAGCTCGCCGTTCTCGCCAACCAGGCGTCGAACGCCCTTGTCTCCGGCAAGGACCCGCCTCGGCAGGGCAACACACATCCGAACATCGTGCCGTACCAGCCATTCCAGGCGTCCGATAAGCCGCTGGTGATCGCCGTCGGCAACGATCGGCAGTTCGCCAAGCTGGCGAACTTGTGTGGACATCCGGAATGGGTGAAGGACCAGCGCTTCGCCGACAATGGAGCGCGTGTTGCGAACCGCGCTGAGATTGTGCGGCTGGTCGCGGACTGCATCGGCCGGAAGACCGCCGACGAGTGGTTCGTCGAATTGGAAGCCGCGGGAATTCCCGCCGGTCCGATCAACACGATCAGCCAGGCATTTGCCGATGTTCAGGCACAGCATCGCCAGACCGTCCGAACGATCACCGGCATGCCGCTGGTGGGTTCACCGGTGCGCATCGACGGCGACCGCGCTGATTCTGACCTCCCGCCGCCCGGCCTCGGCGAGCACACCAATGAGGTGCTGGCTGAAATCGTACCCGATGCTTTAGAGATCGACCGCCTGCGCTCGATGGGTGTGGTCGGCTAGATCACTCATCTTCGATTCCGTCGACGAGGACGTCGAGTTGATTTTGGCATCCGCGCGAGATCAGTGCCTGAGCCGCGTCAGTCACACTTTCAGGAACAGCAGACATCACCGCGATCCGGACACGTTCCGAGGCCGCTCCACCGGCTAGCGCCAACTGATATTCTGCACCGTCCGCAATCTTGATTGTCGACGGCCACGCGAGTGTCGACTTCCCCGCCGGCCACGCGACCGTCGTTCCTGGGCCATCGCCGACGTTAATGCTCAGCTGGGCCGCTTCCTCGGAATTCGGGCGCCACATCTGGACCCCGCTGGCGGCAACGCACACCGTGCCGCTCTGCGTCACGTCGAGATTCCAGGGACTTGGATTGAGCGCAAGGTCGCCGGTGCGCATTGCGCCGAAGCGGGCCCGTTTCGACGCAGTCATTGCCTGTGCATCGCCCGAAGCGGTAGCGAAGGTGCCGGGTCCACGGAATGTTCGCTTGCTGCCTGGTCCCAGGATGGTCAGGCTGTCGCCCGGCTTGAGCGAGATTTTTGCACTGTCGGGAAGGGCCTTGCCTGGCGGATAGGTCTTCGCCGATGGGCCGGCGGACCGCACGACCAGCGCCTTTGAGAAGGCCGGGCCAGACAGTGCGATCAAGACGCCGGCGGTGGCGACTGCCAGGATCGGTAATCGGCGGTTCATGGCTCGACCTCCGGGCTCATTGTGCGTTGGCGACATTGTATTTGACGGCCTCGCGGATCGTCAGGCAACGCCGGGTCGACTTGTCATCGCCGGCCGCGACCGCCTTCTGCTTGTACATCACTTCCGTCAGCAGCTTTCGTGAAACGCCCATGCGGATGAGGAAATCATTGTCCTCGCTCGCGAGCATGGCCGAGTCCTGTTCGATGCCGCTAATCAGGGCGAGTGCTTCGTCGGCGCTCTGCGAGACTTCGTCGTGGACTGAATCCTTGTCGGACAGGTGTGTGAACATGTGGACCACGAAAAGCCCGCCATCGTCGATGAAGCGGATCGGGCCACCCATGAAGATGAAGTTGCAGGCGGAGAAGCATGCCCAGCCACCGGGAATCCTGGTTGGAACACCCAGCTTTCGGATGATCGTTCCGGCCTGGTTGCCGACGCGTGCATCGCCGCCAGGTGAGCGAAGCCAGATCTCGTCGATTGGATGATGCTCCTTCAGAGCATCCGCGAGCCTCGCCCCGGCGTCTGCGTCAATCACGCCTTCCGCCTTTAGGATACGGCGTGCCTCGGTTTCGAAGAGCGTGAACCGCATCTGGCGATAGGTCGACCAGTTCAGCGACTTGGGGCAGGTCGGATTGTTTGGATCGGAAGAATTGGCGGGGACCATCGCCGCTTCTGAATGGACAGTGGCGGTCGCCCCGCCTGCATCGGAGATGCCCGCCACGGCCGCAAGCACCAGGGGAAGGACGCTCAAGTCACGCCTTCCGGTAGCCGCTGTCGCCCTTTGCGCGACACATCCGCTTCGGAACCGTGGTCTCTTCGCCGTCAATGATCACCACGTCCGTGACGGTCATGCACTGTGTGCCGTCGGCAAGGGCCTCCTGAGCCGTGACTTTGGATGCGCCGGATACATTCTGGCGGGTCTCGCTCTGCCAGCGCACTTCCGTGCCGACGCCGCCGCGGATTGCCTCGTTGGTCGCGTTTGCCGCCTGCTTCTGCTCCTTGCAGTCGAGGAGCTTGATAAGCTCGTCGGCGACGATCGATCCGACCGGGATCAGCCCGCCGGTGACATTGTTGATCCCGGTCCGGCCAACCACCCGGTCTGCAAGACCGCCCAGGACACTCCCGAACATGGAGCGTTTGGCCTTCTTCTGCGGAGTTTCCTCGCATTGCCTGTCAGTCTGGGCTCGCGCGGCGGTTAGGGGAAGGACGAGCGGTGCCGGGGCTACCAGCAGCAAGGCTGCAATCATCGATACGCGCAACATGACTCGGGACCCCCTGGGGTGCCGGCAAATTATGCTTGGATTATAGGGGGGTCAATCAATTCGGACCTAACGGCTTTGTCCGTTTTCGAACGACCTTCGGTTTCATGTGCGCTTCCAAAGCCTCAATGCGTCGCTCCAAGGCATGCTCGCGCTGCTCGCGACGACCCACCACTCGTATCGCCCGGGTGATCGGGCCCGCGACGTCGGCCAAGGCGCGCTGCTCGTCCTTGCTGGGCAGCGAGCCGTCCGGCCTTGGGCCGACGAGCAGCCAGCCTATTGGGCCGCCATCATCCGTCTTCGATTCGAGCGGGACACGGATCGGGAATGTTGCATCGGTCGAACTGCAGACCGCATCTCGACATTCAGTGGGTTGGTAAGCTTGTAGCCACTCGGCCAAAGCATTCCGGCTGATGCCGCGCGTCGCCGCCGACTTTCCGTCGAGCAGCACGGCGAGCCGCGTCGTACGCACCCCTTCTTCAATGCGACGTAAGGTTTCGTCGAGCAATTCCTCCATCGGCGCGCTTTCGCGAAGCTCGCGCAGACAGTCGGGAAGATCATCGCGCAGCTTGACCAGATTTCGCTGGAAGCGCTGTTCGGACCAGCGCTGGATGCGTTCCTGAGCCGGGCTCACGAGCACCGTCGCGACTGCCGCCGCGAATATGCCTGGCGTTTGACCCGAATCCGGACCGTAAAGTCCCTGAATGAAGACCTTCACCGCCTCGTTACTCGCTGCGAAGATCCCGCCGATGAAGATCGTCACCAAAGCGAACGTCGCGGATCGGCTGATGACTGCCTCGGCGTCGTAGAGCCGAAAGCGGAGGAGCGCGATCAGCAGCCCAATCTGCAGTGCGAGAAAGGCAATTCCGAAGGTCAGCCCGCCCAGCAATTCAAGAAGGAGCTGGCCTCCGAAGGAGTTGGCCTGGAGCTTCGCCGCATCCGTGGTGAGCGCCGCTGCGAGGAATATCGTGTAGCCGCAGAAGCCGAACAGAGCCCATTTTATCTGCTGACGCGCATCGCCGGGCGGAGTCTCGACGAAGCCGGCCGAAAAGGGTCGCCACGGCGACGGCCATGAACAGAACGAAGGCCGCCCGGTACCATTCGCCTTGCAGAAGGAAGAGAACGGGGAGCAGCGCCAGTGGGACGAGGATGATCCGCGGACGCAACTGTCCGAATGGGAACAGGAGGACGCCGGCTAGAAGGCAGATGTTGCCGGCATCGTAGAGCAGGCGATGCGCCCATCCTGGCATATTCAGGACATATTGGAGGAAGGCCGCCGACGGCTGTTCCGCTGCGATCGTGAGCAGGATCGCCAGTGAGAGGACCGAGCTGATCAGGTCTTCCGGCTTCCGCCGATGCAGGATCCAGGCGGCGAAGAGCAGAAATGGGTATGTGATCAGGTGCAGCACGTCGACGACGGCCAGAAGCGCTGGCGGAAAGCCAAGCCATCCGGCGGCCTGGCCGACATGCTCCTCACCGAGCCTGACACGATAGTCTCGCTCGCTGCCGTCCCTTGAGCGCAGGCGGAACGTATATTCCGATTCGTCGATGCCCTCGACGATTGGCGAGAAGAGGACGTAGTCCGTATCCGTAGCGTCGTTCGGGCGGGCTCGCCCGCGCCGCGAAATCGGCACCACGTCCGCGACCTCCAGTCCGTCGATGGCAATGATGTCGTCACCTGGACGGACGCCCGCCGCCGTGGCCGCGGGTCCAATGGGAAAGCGGACTCGCGTCAAGTCGTCTTCCTCAAGGGCCATGCCTGCGCGACTTCCGACGATGAGCGCGGAATTCTGCCCGGCCTGATCGATGCGAAGCCAGATTCCAGCGAGCGGACCCACGATCGCTAGCAAAAGCGCTGGAATCCAGATTAGCTGGAAGAGAACCAGCCCTCGACGCGAAAGGTCAGGCGCGCGGTCGGGGAACCATGGCCTCGGCGCGTGCGTAGCCTCGGCGCTCACTGCGGAATCCGTCGCCATGCCAGCGTGATGCCCCCTTCACTTGCCCCTGGGCCTCATTAGCATGGCAGGCAGGCGGAAACAGGGTGCTCAGCCGTCGATCCGTTCCTCGCCGTAGCGGCTCTTGATGAAACGGCCCTGCGTTTCGAATGCGGCCACATCTGTCCGGGCCAGCTTCTCCGAAACTTCGCTGAGCGCGGCACGGCCCGCGGCCAGCCCTTCGACCAGGCGCTCGTCGACCGTCACGTCCTCGCCGTCCTTTTGACTGCGGAAAGCCGGAGGCACGTTCACGTAGCGATCGATCAGGCCCGGGCAGGTGCACGGACATCAACCGCCGCGCATCCTGCGCGTCCGGGTCGAGGTCGGGGACGCGCTCCAGCACCTGCTTGAGCGACGGCAGGACCTTGCTGATGGCGTCCAACTCCGTGCGCGCGGGCGCGGGGAGGGCGGCCCTCTGCCGGTAAAGATAGGAGTCGAACCGCTGGACCATCTGGCCATTGGGCAGGTCCTTGGCGGGCGGCGGCCGGACTGTCCTTGCCGCTGGGCATGAAGCCGAGCAGCGCGGCGATCCCGATCGCGATACCAATCGCGGCGAGGAAGCCGAACATGCCGATCGGCTGGATGAGGCCGATGACGATCGTGAGGAGGCTGATGACGCCGATTGCCACGCCGACGCGGGTCACCCGGCGCATCACCGATCGGCATTGAGCCGCTGCCGCTCGCGCCGCGCCGCGTCGCGGACGCGCCGTCGCGCTCGTCCAGCTGCTGCATCACGCGGTCGGCGCGGGCGATGACCTTGTCGAAGCGCTCGGTCGTCATTTGCTCTCGAATAGGCATGCAGCGGCGAGGTGGCGCCTTCCAGCTTCCCCTGGTTCACGCCCTCCGCCCGGGCGATATAGCCCTTCGACTTCTCGACTTCGGACGAGAGCGTGGTGACGGTCTGCTTCATATTGTCGAGCGCCTGAAGCTTGAACCGGTCGATCTGGTCCATGGTTTCATAGATATTCTGGAAAGCGCGCTGGAGCGTTTCCATCGGGATGGTCGACGACGCCGCCTGCTCGTGGATCGCGCCCGGTCTGGGTGCGCAGCATCTCGCCGGTGCTGTCGATCATGCCGGCGGTCGTCGTGTTCAGTGCCGTGATCTGCTGCAAGCACGAGCTTCTGGTTGGTCATCGCCTGCGCGACGGTCACCGCGGTACGAAGCGCGGAAACGGTGGTCGTCGACGCACGGTCGACGCCCTTCACCAGCTCGACATTGTTCTTCTTGACGAGATCGAGCGCGAGATAGCCCTGCACCGTCACCGCCATCTGCGTCAGCAGGTCGGTCGTGCGCTGGCGCGTGTAGAACAAGGCGCTTTCGCGGATCGCCTTGGCCTTCGCCGGATCGGTCGCGTCCAGCTCGGCCGCCTTGTCCTCGAGCTTCTTGTCCAGGCTCTTCGAGATGTGAACCATCTGCTCGAGCTTGTGCATCGTCTTCCACAGGCCCGCGCGCTCGGTATCGATGGCGGCATTGTCCATCAGCAGCTCGTCCTTGCCGTTGGCGAGGCTGCCGAGGATCTTCGAAATGTGGGTCTGCGAGCTGCGATACTTGTCGAAATAGCGGTCGACTGTGTTGCCGAACGGGATGATGCCGAGGAACTTGCGGGTCTTGGTCGCGCCCTTGGGATCGAGCTCCTGCACGGTGCGGCGAAGCTCGGTGAGGTCGGCGCCGATGCCCGTGTCCTTGTCGATCGCCTTGACCGGCCGGTCGAGGAAGCGGTTCGAAGCGCCAGCCGCCTCGGCGATTTCCTTGCGGCCCATCGCCGTCAGCTGGTCGACCTTCTTGCCGAATTCCGGGCTGTTGGCGTCGAGCGCAGCCAGCTCGTCGACGAACTGATCGACCCGCCGGTCGAGCTCGCTGGTCTCCTCGGTCTTCAGCGGGACGAGGCCGGCCGCCTCCGCCGGCGCAAGCGGATTGAGCGCTTCGGGCGGATCGAGCTTCAGCTTCGTCGCGGTCTGGGTCTCGGTCGTCGGGTCCGTGGCCATCTAATATTCCTCGTCCAGGCGCTTGTTCGAGCGGCAAAGTGAACGGCTGCCGGACCCCACGCAAGCGCAACATTCACTGTATTATAGGCATAGTACGCCGTGGTTCAAGCGAGAGGCGCACGATCAAGGTTAGGTTCCGTTAACCAAAACTTTGAACCTTTGAGACACCCTGAAGGCGATAGAGAGCTGCAATGCGCATCGTCTACCTGAGGTCCATCTGATGATTTCATCGTTGAAGCGCCTGTGGCGCGACCGTCGTGGTAACTCCCTGGCAATCGCCGGGGCAGCGCTCCCGCTCGTACTCGGGTCCGCTGGCCTTGCCAGCGACACGATCCAGTGGACGCTGTGGAAGCGGCAGCTTCAGCGCACGGCTGACTCCGCTGCAATGGCGGGCGTTTACGCCAAGGTCTCGGGCCATTCGGTCGGCAGCTGCACGGACATCTCCGGTGCGACCTACGCCAACCCCGTTGCCTACGACATCAAAAAGAATCTCAAGCTCAAAATGATGCCGAATTGCACGGTCACCAATCCGCCGAGCTCGGGTACGTATGCGTCCGATGCCAATGCGGTCCGCGTCGCGATGGATGTGTCACGCAAGCTCAGCTTTTCGGGGCTATTCCTCAGCACCGCGCCAGTCATCCGCGCGACGGCGCTCGCGACCGTCGTTCCCAGCGGGACGTATTGCGTCGTCAGCTTGGAGGACCAGGCCGTTACCGGCATCAATGCCACGGGCAGCACGGACGTCGACCTTGGCTGCGGGATGATCACCAATTCTACTTCGATGACCGCCGCTGTCGCGACGGGTTCGTCGGAGGTCTATGCCAGCCCGATCGCGGCTGTCGGCGGCATTCCGGCCAGCTCGCACTGGGGCCCAGGAACAGTGCTGCAACCGTTCACGCTCGCTCAGGAAGATCCTTTCAAGGATGTTCCGATGCCGACGCCGAGCAATTGTACGAACGCGCCGAACAACCAGCCCAACGATCCGCCGATGACGATCACCAATCCGACGGATGACGCCGATCCGGGTGTCCGGTGCTTCAAGAGCACGCTCGACATCAAGGGCACGGTTACGATGGAGCCTGGTGTCTACGTCTTCGACGGCGCCGACCTGAGCATGAACAACACCGGCGCAAAGCTGACTTGCATGAACTGCACGTTCATATTCACGACTAGCACGAGTGATATGAACAAGATCGGCAGCCCCGACATCAACGGCGGCGAGATCGACCTGAAGGCGCCCGACACGGGCACCTACAAGGGCATCATCTTCTACCAGGACCGCCGCGCGGTCGCGAACAACTCGGTGAAGATAAACGGCAACAACAACTCGTATCTGGAGGGCGCGTTCTACTTCCCCCGCGCCGAGCTCACGTTCCAGGGCACGGCCGGAATGGATTCGAAGTGCCTGCAGCTCGTGTCCAAGCGCGTCGTCTTCACCGGCAACAGCGCGATCACCAATAATTGCCCGACTGGCTCGGGCTCAAGCTCCTTCGCGGGCAAAAGGATAAGGTTGGTCGAATGATCCGTTTCGCACGTCTCGCGCGCGACGATCGCGGTGCCTCCATCGTCGAGCTCGCGCTCGTCGTCCCCATCATGGCCTCGCTGCTGGTCGGAATGGTCGATCTCAGCCGCGCCTATTCGCACAAGCTCAAGCTGGAGCAGGCCGCGCAGCGCGCCATTGAGAAGGTGCAGCAGTACCAGGCGACCTCCAGCACCTATGGCACGCTCCAGGCCGAAGCCGCGGCCGCGGCCGGCGTGGCAACCACTGACGTAGCCATCGACTATTGGCTTGAATGCAATGGCACGCGTGCGACGACCTACGAATTTGTTTGCACAACTGGCCAGACCTACGCCCGCTGGGTCAAGGTAGACGTCACCGGCACCTTCACACCGCTCTTCCCGAGCAAGCGTTATCCCGGCGCGAACTCAAACGGCTCTTTCACGCTGCATGGCATCGCCGGAATGAGGACCCAATGAAGTTGCTGACACTCCTTCGCCGGGACCAAGACGGCGCGGCTGCTGTCGAGATGGCGCTGGCGCTCCCGGTGCTGGTGTCGATGATCTACGGCATCTTCCAGGTGGGCCTGCTCTACCAGGCCAATGCCGGAATGCAGCACGCTCTGGGTGAAGGCGCGCGCTATGCGACGATTTGCGTGCCGACCGGCTCGACCTGCAATCCGCCAACGGACGCCCAGATCAAGGCGCGCATGACATCCAAGTTATTCGGCAAGGGCGGCGGCAACTTCACCGTGCAGGACCCTGTCGTGGGCACCGGCTATCGCGACCTGCGGGTTACCTATGTGAAGCAGATGAACTTCATCTTCTTCCCCGGACCGACGATCACGCTCAATCGCGATAAACGCGCCTACGTCGTCATTTGACGGGTTTCGCCCGGCTCGCGAAGAAGGCTGTGATAGCGTTCCTGACCTCCGTGGACGTCAGCCTCTCCGAGAAATGACCGTTCTCCAGCTCCATGCGCTCGAGCACCTCGTCCGCCTGACCGCGCCGCAATAAGCTCTGAGTCAGGCGCAGGGCCTGGGCGGGCTTTGCGCGGAGTGCGGCGACGATCTGCCCCATCACCGTTTCAAGCAGGCCGGGCAAGGCAACGTGACTGACGAGGCCGAAGTCGAGCGCCTCTTCGGACCCGAACGCTTCCCCCAAGAGCAAGTAACGCGCCGCCTTCCGCCGCCCTGCCAGCCGCGGCAGGAGCAGTGAGCTCGCGGCTTCGGGAACCAGGCCGAGGTCGACGAAGGGCATCATGAAACGCGTGTCCTCCTCCGCGACTACGAAATCGCAGTGGAACAGCATCGTCGTTCCGATGCCCACCGCATTGCCGTGCACCCCCGCGACGATCGGGACCTGGTTCTTCGCGAGCGCCCGGAGGAGGCGCCATACCGGAATGTCCGACCCGTCTTGCGGCATCTCGGCCATGAAGTCGCCCAGGTCGTTGCCGGCGGTGAAGTCCTGGCCCTCGCCGCGCAGCGTGATCAGCCGCAGCCCGTCGTCGCCCGCCGCGGATTCGAAGGCGTCGGCCAAGGCGGCGTACATGGCCACGGTGATCGCGTTCCGGCGCTCCGGCCTTGCAAGGGTGATGGCCAAAACGTCGCCATCGCGTTCGACCCGGACGTGCTCGCTCATTGACCCTCCCTGATCGCCGTCGAATTGGGTGACGGCCCGCAATGCACCGGCTATGCGCCCTTCAATTCCACCAAAGCCGGGGCTTAAGCAAACCATGAAGTTCTTCGCCGACACCGCCGAGATCGATGAAATCCGCGACCTTGCCGAAACGGGCCTTCTCGACGGGGTCACTACCAATCCGTCGCTCATCCACAAGTCCGGCCGCGACTTTATCGAGGTAACGCGCGAGATCGCCGGCATCGTCAGCGGCCCGGTGTCGGCGGAAGTGGTCGCGCTGGATCACGACGGGATGATGCGCGAGGCGGAGATCCTCCGGAAGATCGCCGACAATATCGCGATCAAGGTTCCGCTAACGGAAGCCGGCCTGAAGACCTGCAAGACGCTGACTTCCGAGGGCACGATGGTCAACGTGACGCTCTGCTTTTCGGCCGCCCAGGCGCTTCTGGCGGCGAAGGCGGGCGCGACCTTCATCTCTCCGTTCGTCGGCCGTCACGATGACGTCGGGTTCGACGGTATGCAACTGATCGCCGACATCCGCCTGATCTACGACAATTACGACTTCGGGACCGAGATCCTGGTCGCGAGCGTGCGCCACCCGATCCACGTGGTCGAAGCGGCGAAGATCGGCGCTGACGTCATGACGGCTCCGCCGAAGATCATCCACCAGCTCTTCAAGCACCCGCTGACGGAAAACGGCATCAAGAGCTTCCTCGCCGACTGGGAAAAAACCGGGCAGAGCATCTAACGGAGGTCGCCGCGGATTGCCTCTCGTGCTATGCTGGCACAGGAGGCCTTGCCGATGAACGCGTTTCTTCTCGTTTCGGCTCTAGCGCTCGCGGAGCCCGGACCCCACACCGATCACCAGCATCAATCCGAACAGCTCGGCCGGGTGACGTTCGAGACCACCTGCAGTCCGCAGGCTCACGCAACATTCCTCCGCGGCGTCTCGTGGCTTCACTCGTTCGAATACGAGCCCGCGGAGAAGACCTTCAACGAGGCCGCGGCCGCCGATCCGGATTGCGCCATCGCGCAATGGGGGACCGCGATGAGCCTCTATCATCCGTTGTGGGCCCCGCCGTCGCCGGCCGAGATGGAGCGTGGCCGAGCGGCCGTTGCGAAAGCGGAAACGCGTCCCGCGAAGAGCCAGCGGGAGCGCGACTTTGTCGCTGCGATCGCGGCTTTCTACCGCGACTCCGACAAGCTCGATCACAAGACCCGAGTGCTCGCCTACAATGCGGCCATGGCGGAGCTTCACAAGAAGTACCCCGCCGATCGCGAGGCGGCGATCTTCTACGCTTTGTCGGAAACGGCGGTCGGAACCATGTCCAAGGACCCGACCTTTGCGCACGAGAAGAATGCGGCGAGCATCCTCAACACTGTCTTGCAGGATCAGCCGGACCATCCGGGCGTTGCCCATTACCTCATCCACAGCTTCGACTATCCACCTTTGGCGCAGCTCGCCGTTCCGGCGGCCAGGCGATACGCCAGCATCGCTCCGGATTCCCCGCATGCGCAGCACATGCCGTCCCACATCTTCACGCGTCTGGGCATGTGGGACGAATCCATCGCGTCGAACCTGAAGTCGGCAGCTTCAGCCCGAGACCTGGTGAAGAAGAAGGGCTTTGACGGCGCTTCCCGCGAAGAGCTGCACGCCATGGATTATCTCGCCTACGCCTATCTGCAGACCGGTCAGGATGAGGCGGCGCAGCGTGTGCTCGCGGACCTGAACTCGATGCAGAAGGTCGATGAGCCGATCTTCTCGGTCGCCTACGCCAGCATGGCAGTGCCGGCGCGCATCGTTCTGGAGAACCGGCGTTGGAAAGAGGCCGCGGCGCTCCAGCTTCCGCCCAACGTGCTCAAGCTCGCACCGCTTGAGAATTTCCGCTGGGCTGAGGCCCATATCCATTTCGCACGCGCAGTCGGTGCGGCACGAAGCGGCGATGCAGCACAGGCGCGTGACGAAGTGGGACAGATCAAGGCGATCGAGGATGCGCTGGTAGTGCCGCCGGGGACGTACGACTGGCGCAAACAGGTCTCGATCGAGCGTCAGGTCGCGGAGGCCTGGGCGGTTTATGCCGAGGGTCGCAAGGAGGACGCACTCGCTACGATGCGCCGCGCCGCGGATCTCGATGACGCGACCGAGAAGCATCCGGTTACGCCAGGCGCGATCCTTCCCGCCCGTGAGCAGCTTGGCGAACTGTTGGTCGAGCTTGGGAAGCCGGACGAGGCGCTCGTTGCCTACGAGGCATCGCTTCAGCGTGCGCCTCGGCGCCTCGTCGGACTCTACGGCGCGGCCCATTCCGCGAAGCTAGCCGGCGATGCCGCCAAGGCGCGCCGCTATTTCGCCGAGCTTGCGGAAATGACCAAGGCAAGCGACGGCTCGCGTGCCGAAATCCGGGAGGCACGCGGCGAAGTGGCGAAGCTCGCTCAGCGCTAGAATGCCTTCTCGGCCGGCGGTTGTAGGAAATTAACCGTGCCCGGCGTAAGCTTTGCGTCATGGCTCGAGTGATCCCATTCAAGGACCACGCGCTGGCGCAACTGCGTGAACGTCTTGGCGTCGTCGAAGAGGCGAACCAGGACCTGATCGCGTTTGCGCGTGGGCATTCCGGCGCGGTCGCCGCGATCCACGAGGCCGTGATTGCTGCGATGGAAGCCGACAGCATCGACGACCTGCTGCATGTCGTGACGCAGGAATGGCCCCTGATCCTCGGAATAGACGCCGTTTCGCTTGCCCTGGTGATCGGGGACGAGGCATTCCGCGCTGACTGTAACGGCGTCCATCGCGTCGAACCGCTGCTTCTGATGCGCTCGATCGAGCAGGTCTATGGCGTTGCAATGCGTACGGTCGCTCACGGCCATCCCTTGTTCGGCCCCGCCTGCGACCTGATCCGCGCGGAGGCGGTGATCCGGATCGAATGCGGATCGACCTTGCCGATTGGCCTGATTGCTTTGGGACAGCGGTCGGAATCGAACCTCGATGCCCGGCACGGGTCGGAATTGCTCTTGTTCCTAGGACGCAGCCTTGCCGCTATCATCCGGCGGTGGCTGGTGAATTCCGAAAACTGACCGATCATCCCGCCCGCTCTGTCGTGGAGCGCTGGTTGGGCCATTTGCTTCATGATCGCAGGCGTTCGGCGCATACCGCCCGCGCCTATGTCGCAACCGCGCATCGGCTGATCGAATTCCTCGGCCAGTATCGCGGTGAGGCCATCGACGCTCGCGCATTGATCGGATTGTCGTCGCAGGACCTTCGCGCCTTCCTCGCCGATCGCCGTCGGGACGGCCTTGGGGCATCCTCGGCTGCTCGCGAGTTGAGTGCCGTTCGCAACTTTTTGTCTTATGTAGCGGAGCAGCAAGGGGAATTGCCGCAAGTGCCGCGTACCCGCGCACCACGCCGGACGAAGACTCTGCCGCGTCCGGTCGCTCCTGACGAAGCGGTGGCTTTGGCCGAAGATGCATCCGGAGCGGCCTCGGAAGACTGGATCGGAGCTCGCGATCTCGCGATCCTGCTGCTGCTCTACGGCGCAGGACTACGCGTCGCCGAGGCATTGTCGCTGACGGGCGGCGTGCGTCCCATCGGCCAGGCCCTGCGGGTCACCGGCAAAAGGTCGAAGACACGCGTCGTTCCGGTCATGCCTGCAATCCGCGAGGCGATCGAAGATTATGTCGCACAATGTCCCTGGCCGATCGAGCGTGAGGGGCCTTTGTTCCTGGGAGCGCGCGGAGGCCCGCTCAATGCCGACCTCGTTCGCCGTGCGGTTGCGGCGGCGAGGAAGCGGCTGGGGTTGCCCGACACGCTAACCCCGCACGCGCTGCGCCACAGCTTCGCGACGCATCTGCTGGCGCGCGGAGCCGATCTCAGGGCACTCCAGGAACTACTCGGCCACGCCAGCCTTTCGTCGACCCAAATCTACACGGCGGTGGATGCGGCGCGTTTGCTGGACGTTTACCGGCACGCGCACCCGCGCGCCTGATCAAACGTCCTCGACAAGCCTCGTGTAAAGTTCCGGCCGACGGTCGCGGAAGAAGCCGAAAGCGGCGCGGTGCTTCTTCGCCTGCGGCCAGGTCCAAGGTCGCGACAATGACGCCGGTGTCATCCGGTCCAAACTCCGCGAGGATGTCGCCGCGCTCGTCGCAGATGAAGCTGTTGCCATAGAAGCGCTGGCCGTTCTCCGTGCCGATACGGTTGGCCGCGACGACGGGGACGACGTTCGATGACCGCATGACCGATCATCGCGCGGCGCCACAGGCGCGACGTATCGAGGTCCGGATCGTGCGGCTCGGTTCCGATGGCGGTCGGGTAGAACAGGATCTCGGCACCCATCAGCATCATCGCGCGCGCCGTCTCCGGATACCATTGGTCCCAGCAGACGCCGACGCCGAGCGTCGACATGTGCGGGCCCTTCCAAACCTTGAAACCCGTATTGCCGGGGCGGAAGTAGAACTTCTCCTCATAACCGGGGCCGTCGGGAATGTGGCTCTTGCGATAGACGCCCTCGACTTGGCCGTCCGGACCGATCATTGCGAGCGAGTTGTAATAGTGCGGCCCGTCCGCTTCGAAATAGCTCGTCGGGATCCAGATCTTCAGCTCTTTCGCCAGCTCCTGCATCGCCACCACCGAGGGATGCTCGGCGGTCGGTCGTGCATTCGCGAACAGGCCTTCATCCTCGACGCGGCAGAAATAGGGGCCTTCGAACAGCTCCGGGGGGAGGACAACCTCGGCCCCTTTGGAGGCGGCCTCGCGGACGAGATCTGCGACGGCCTTGATGTTGGCAACAGTGTCTTCGCTGAACGCGAGTTGCAGCGCGGCGACGGTGAGCTTGGTCATGCTGGAACCTGCTGGGAGATACAGTGGAAGCTTCCGCCTCCGGTCAGCACATGGTCGGCACGAAGTCCGATTGCAACGCGGCCAGGAAACAGCGCCTGCACGACGTCCACTGCCGCGCGATCGTTCGGAGCGCCGTACTGCGGCACGACCACGGCCGCATTGCCGATGTAGAAGTTCATGTAGCTGGCCGGGACGATGTCGCCGTCCTCATTCTCGATCCGGCCGGGCGAGGGCAGAGTGACGACGTCGAGCCTTGCCGCGCTCAAGCGCTTTGCCGCGTCGCGGTAGACGGCGGCATTGGGATCGTCCTTCGCCGCCGTCGGGATCGCCACGCGGCCCGGAGCGACGAAACGCGCCAGATTGTCCACATGACCGTCCGTGTGATCGTTGAGCAGTCCGTCGCCGAGCCAGATCACGCGCTCGAAACCGAGGTCGTGCTCCAGCCGGCCCTCAATGTCCTCGTGCGTCGCTCCGGGATTGCGGTTCGGGTTGAGCAGGCATTGCTCGGTCGTGACGACCGTGCCTGATCCGTCACCGTCGATTGCGCCGCCTTCGAGCACCCAATCGGCCTGCGCGTAGGGAAGGGAAGCGGCCTTGGCGATCCGCTCACCGATGTCCTGGTCGCCTTCGAGGTCGTATTTGTTGCCCCAGCCGTTGAAGCGAAATCCCTGCGCCCGGCGCTGCTTGCCCGAGCCCATGACGATCGGCCCGCTGTCGCGCAGCCAGATGTCGCCGAAATTCTCGACGACGACCTTCGCGAACGGTGCGAGTTCGCGCGCCTTGGTCGCTGCATCTTCGTGCGCCGCAACGAGCCAGACCTGCTCCCCCTTGCCGTCCGCGTGAACGGCCTTGGCGAAGGCAGCGACCTCTCGCTCGGCCTCGACCAAATCGGCAAGCCAGAGTTCCGGGTCTGACGGAAATCCAATCCAGACCGCCTCGTGCGGCGCCCATTCGGGAAGGGGAGGGTGGGTCATCACGCGCGACTAGCAACCACAAACAGAAAGGGCGACCCCGAAGGATCGCCCCGATTGCTTCGCACTGACCGAAAATCAGCGCGAATAGAATTCGATGACCAGGTTCGGTTCCATGCGGACCGGGTAGGGCACTTCGTCCAGCGTCGGAACGCGGTTGAAGCTGACCTTCGAGGTGCCGTCCGGAGCGACATAGTCGGGGACGTCGCGCTCGGCGAGGCTCTGCGCCTCGATCACCAGCGCCATTTCCTGCGCCTTCGAGCCGAGCTCGATGACGTCGCCGACGTTCACGCGGCGCGAGGCAATGTTGCACTTCACGCCGTTGACGCGGATGTGGCCGTGGCTGACCAGCTGGCGCGACGCCCAGATCGTCGGCGCGAACTTGGCGCGATAGACGACCATGTCGAGACGGCGTTCGAGGAGGCCGATGAGGTTCTGCGAAGCGTCGCCCTTCATGGCGCTCGCTTCCTGGTAAGTCCGCTTGAACTGCTTCTCGGTGATGTCGCCGTAATAGCCCTTCAGCTTCTGCTTGGCGCGGAGCTGAATGCCGAAGTCGCTGAATCTTGGACTTGCGGCGCTGGCCGTGCTGGCCGGGACCATATTCGCGGCGGTTGACCGGGCTCTTGGGGCGTCCGAAGACGTTCTCACCCATGCGGCGGTCGAGTTTATACTTGGCGCTAGAGCGCTTGCTCACGTCGTTTCTCCAACTTGCTTCATGTCGTGCCCGGACCGCACCGGCAGGCATGAAGCCTGACGCGATCACCACTTCACCGGACGTGTGGGATCAATTGCGAGCGGCGCACCTAGGCGACAGGGCCTCGAAGGTCAAGTTTGCGTGGACGCGCGCGGGTCGGCAATAGGCGGCGCATGCAAGCCTCATCCCGAACCCGAAGACTGCCAGACCATGACCGAAGTCCGCGCCGGCATCGACGCGATCGACCGCCAGGTGGTGAGCCTGATCGCCCGTCGCTTCCGCTTCATGGACGCCGCAGCGCGGATCAAGCCGGATCGCGGGGTCGTCCGCGACGAGGACCGCAAGGCGGAAGTCCTCGCCAACGTGGACCGCGCCGCTGAGCAGGCGGGTGTGGATCGTGCCCTGATGGCGGGCATCTACGAAGAGCTGATCGAGCGATCGATCGCCCACGAATTCGTCGAGTTCGACCGGATTCGCACTAGCTAGCGGGCTCGGGGCGGGTTCACGAGCGCCCTGACGATCCCGCGCATGGCCTTCACTTCGCGCGACGACCAGCCGGTCTTGGTGAAAATGGTGCGGATGGTGTTCTTGGTCACCTGCATCCGCGAGACGGGGTAGAAATAGCCCTTCGCCGCGAGCTCTTCCTCGAACTGGACGATCATGCCTTCGAGTTCGCCGTGCGGAGCGGGTGGTTCCAGCTCCTTCGATGGCGGCACCGCCAGTTCTGATCGCTTCGACCATTCGTAGGCGAGCAGAATGACCGCCTGGGCGAGGTTCAGCGAGCCGAACTTGGGGTTGATCGGAACGGTGACGATCGCCTGCGACAGAGCGACGTCCTCGGTCTCCAGGCCTGAGCGTTCCGGTCCGAACAGGATCGCGGTCCGTGCCGGAGACGCTGCGATCTGGTCGGCCATTTGCTCTGGCGTGACCACCGGCATTATGAGGTCGCGGCGGCGTACGGTGGAGGCGAAGACCGTGGAGCAATCCGCTACGGCCTCCTGCACGGTGTCGAACACCTTCGCCTGCTCAAGCACGATGTCGGCACCGCTTGCGGATGGTCCGGCATCGGGGTTGGGCCAGCCGTCGCGAGGCGCGACCAGCCGCAGCTCGGTCAGGCCGAAGTTGAGCATGGCACGCGCGGCCTTGCCGATGTTCTGGCCAAGTTGGGGGCGGACGAGGACGATGACGGGCTTGGGCGGGCTCACAGCAATTTGTCGTGGTTCGGTGGCACCGCTTCCTTCTCGACCCGCTCGGCGAACTCGGCGAAGTCACCGGGCTCCCTGAAGTCCTTGTAGATGCTTGCGAACCGGATGTAGGCGACGTGGTCGACGGCCTTGAGGCCGGACATCACGGCTTCGCCGATCTTCGCCGTGGTCACTTCGTCCCCGAGCGTCTCCATCTGACGCTGTACGCCGCTGACCAGCCGATCGATCTTCGCGGGATCGACGTCGCGTTTGCGGCAGGCGTGGCCGATGGCGCGTTCGAGCTTGGCGCGGTCGAAGGGTTCGCGCTTGCCGTCTTTCTTGACGACGACCAGATCGCGGAGCTGAACGCGTTCGAAGGTGGTGAAACGCGCGCCGCAGCCTTCGCATTGCCGGCGGCGGCGGATGGCCACGCCGTCCTCGGACGGGCGACTGTCCTTAACCTGGCTATCCTCGTGGGCGCAGAATGGGCATCTCATCAGGTGACTTTGGGCATCAGCTATAGATGGGGAAACGCGCGCAAAGTTCGCGCACGCGCCCGTTCACCTCGCGCTCGACCGAGCCGTTGTTTTCCGGCCCGTTCTTCACAAGGCCGTCGAGAACGTCGGCGACCATGTCGCCAATGTCGCGAAACTCGGCCTCGCCGAAGCCGCGCGTCGTGCCCGCCGGGGAGCCGACGCGGATGCCGCTGGTCTTCATCGGCGGCAGCGGGTCGAACGGAACGCCGTTCTTGTTGCAGGTGATGCCCGCATGCTCGAGGCTTTCGTCGGCGTCCTTGCCGGTCAGGCCGAGCGGGCGGAGGTCGACCAGCGCCAGATGCGTGTCGGTGCCGCCGGCGACGAGATCCGCGCCGCGCTCCTTCAGCCGGTTCGCGAGCGTCTTCGCGTTGGCGATGACCGCCTTGGCGTAGGTCTTGAAATCGGGCTGCAGCGCTTCGCCGAACGCCACAGCCTTGGCGGCAATGACGTGCATCAGGGGACCGCCCTGGAGGCCGGGGAACACCGCCGAATTGACCTTCTTCGCAATGGTCTCGTCGTCGGTCAGCACCATGCCGCCGCGCGGACCGCGCAACGTCTTGTGAGTGGTCGTCGTGACGACATGCGCATGACCGAAGGGGGAGGGGTGCTCGCCCGCCGCGACGAGGCCGGCGAAATGGGCCATGTCGACGAACAGGATCGCGCCAACCTCGTCGGCGATGGCGCGGAAGCGGGCGAAGTCGAGATGGCGTGGATAGGCCGAGCCGCCGGCGATGATCATCTTCGGCCTGTTCTCCTTCGCCAGCCGCTCGACCTCGTCGAAGTCGACGAGATGATCGTCCTGCCGAACGCCGTACTGGATGGCGTTGAACCACTTGCCCGACTGAGCGGGCGGAGCGCCGTGGGTCAGGTGGCCGCCGGCGGCCAGGCTCATGCCCATGATCGTGTCGCCGGGCTGGAGCAGCGCCATCATCACGGCGCCATTGGCCTGCGCACCCGAGTGCGGCTGGACGTTGGCGAAGCCGCAGCCGAACAATTGCTTGGCGCGCTCGATGGCGAGCGTCTCGACGGTGTCGGACGGTGCGCAGCCCTGATAGTAGCGACGGCCCGGGATAGCCTTCCGCATATTTGTTGGTCAGCACCGAGCCCTGCGCTTCGAGGACGGCGCGGCTCACGATATTTTCCGACGCGATCAGCTCGATCTGCGTCTGCTCTCGGGTCAGTTCCGCCTTGATGCCCTCGAACACGGCCGGGTCGGCGTCGGCGAGGCTGCGGGTGAAGAAGCCGTCGGGCTGGACGTCGTTGAGATTGGCGGCGGAGGCCATCAGGCGGGTTCCTGTTCCGATGGGTTGGCGAGTTGATCGACGCGCCGCTGGTGGCGGCCGCCGAGGAAGTCGCTGGTGAGGAAGGCGGTGACGCAAGCCTTGGCCATCTCCAGGCCGATCAGGCGGGCGCCAAGCGCGATGGAGTTGCAGTCGTTGTGCTTGCGGGCGAGCGCGGCGGAGAGCGGTTCCGACACCTGGGCGCAGCGACAGGCGGGGTTGCGGTTGGCGGCAATGGCAACGCCGATTCCCGATCCGCAAACAGTGATGCCGCGTTCGGCCCGGCCGTCGGCGAGCGCATCGGCGAGAATGGCTCCGTAACGCGGATAATCCACGCTCTCGGGGCCGTTCGTGCCGAGGTCGACGATCTCGTGTCCGTCGGCCCGCAGCCAGTCGGCAAGCTGGTCTTTCATCTCGAAGCCGGCATGGTCGGCGGTCATGGCAATGCGCATGCGGACTTCCTAGCGTCCCCCGCCGTAACGCGCCACCGTCCGCGGCTTAAAAGTCGGTCGAATGTTCACGAATGTTTACGGTGATGCGGCCGGTCCGGAAGTTGACCAAGTTGACGATGCCGAACGGCTTTCGCCAGGACGCAGCGAGGGAGGCTGAGGTCTTTGTCAACTTCGAGGGTGACACTGGAGCGTTGCGATAGATGCGAAAGCATCTTCGCCGTTGAGCATGTCTTCACCCCTGTAGGACAGCATTTTCGCTAATGTCTGTTTTGGGTGGAAAGCGGACATTAGCCAACCGCCTACTTCTATCTCGGGAAGCTAGCGCGTAACCGTTGCGGCGATGGAGCCTCGTCAACTTTTTGAACTCGTCCGCGCCCTGTGGCCTGACCTCATCATTCTCAAGACGGACGCGGATCGGAAGGATGGCGAAGCAATCTGGAGCGTCGTGCATGTCTACGATGCGGTTGAGGTAGTGGTCCAAGACGATGATTGGCTGACAGTAGGAGCGTGGTCATTTCATCAGGCAATCACCGAACTCGCGCGGCTTAAAATCCGAGACGGGGCAGCAACGGTGGACCCGGCTGAGGTATCGTTCGAAGCTTTCGACGCCAATATGCGCGAGAACTTGGCAGACAGTTCGTGGACAGAAGAACGCTCTCTTTACGGTTCGCGAACCGGCCTAACCTAATGTCTGCAATGGGTCGAAAGCAGACGTTAGTCCTACTTCATCCCGGCAGGTTAGGCGGTCCCAGATGACGGAGGAAATCGGGCTTGCCCAAGGAAACGCCCGCATTGCGCAGGATCGCGTAGGCCGTCGTCACGTGAAAGAAGAAGTTGGGAAGCGCGAAGTTCGCGAGATACTCGCCGCCGACGAAGCGATAGCCGCTCCCGTTCGGAAATTTGAGCACGATTTCGCGATCCTCGCTGCCCGCCAGGGACGCTGCGTCAAACTGCTCGATGTAGGCGATCGTTCGGTCGCATCTCTGCCGAAGCTCGGCAAAGTTCTGCTCGGTGTCGGGCATCGACGGCGGCTCCTGGCCCGTGAGGCGCGCGAGCGCATTCTTCGCCGAGTCCGACGCCATCTGATACTGGGCCGGTAGCGGCTTCATATCGGGCGCCAGCCGCGCCTCCATGAGGGTCGCCTCATCCAATTCCTGCGCGGCCTTGCCAAGCCAGTCGCGCATGTTCGCGAGGCCATTGACGAAGACCGGTACCGAAGCCTCGTAAATGCCGAAGGTCATCGTTTTCACCTGCTCGATCGTTGGACGCGAACCGGCTCCGCGTTGCTCAAGCCGCGAGCTGGAGCTCCAGCCGGTCCCAGATCTCGACCAGCGCCGAGGTCAGCTCGTCCATCATCTCGGCCGTGTGATGCGGGCCGGGGGTGAAGCGCAGGCGCTCGGTGCCGCGCGGGACGGTCGGGTAGTTGATGGGTTGAACGTAGAGGCCGTACTCGGCGAGCAATATGTCGCTGATCCGCTTTGCCCTGACCGGGCAGCCGACCAGCAGCGGAACGATGTGCGTGACGCTGGGCATCAGCGGCAGCTTCGCCAAAGCGAACTTCGCCTTCAGCGCGGAGGCGGAGGACTGCTGCATGTCGCGCTCGGTCGATGACGCCTTGAGGTGGCGGACGCTGGCCAGCGCGCCGGCGACCAGCACCGGCGACAGCGACGTCGTGAAGATGAAGCCGGGCGCATAGCTGCGGATGCAGTCGACGATCGTCCTGCTGGCCGCAATGTAGCCGCCCATCACGCCGAACGCCTTGCCGAGCGTACCCTCGATCAGGGTCAGCCGCTCGGCCACGCCGTCGCGCTCGGAAATGCCGCCGCCATGCTCGCCGTACATGCCGACCGCATGGACCTCATCGAGATAGGTGAGGGCGCCGTACTTGTCGGCCAGGTCGCAGATCGCCTCGATCGGGGCGATGTCGCCGTCCATCGAATAGACGCTCTCGAACGCGATCAGCTTCGGCGTTTCCGGGTCTTCGGCCGCCAGCAATTCTTCGAGATGCACTAGGTCGTTGTGGCGGAAGACGCGCTTCTCGCAGCCGCTATTCTTGATGCCGGCGATCATCGACGCATGGTTGAGCGAGTCGGAGAAGATGATGCAGCCGGGAAGCAGCTTGCCGAGCGTCGACAGCGCCGCTTCGTTCGACACGTAGCCGGAGGTGAACAGCAGCGCGGCTTCCTTGCCGTGCAGCGAGGCAAGCTCTTCCTCCAGCTGCACGTGCAGGTGTGTGTTGCCGCCGATGTTTCGGGTGCCGCCCGATCCGGCGCCGACTTCGCGCAGCGCCTTGTCCATCGCGTCGATGACGGAAGGGTGCTGGCCCATCGCCAGATAATCGTTGGAGCACCAGACGGTGATCGGCTTCGGTCCGTTGCCGCCGAAGCATTGCGCGTTGGGGAAATTGCCCTTGGTGCGCAGGATATCGATGAAGACGCGGTAGCGCCCTTCATCGTGAAGCCGCTCGATGGCCGCCTTGAAGATGCTGTCGTAATCCATCGCTTCGCTGCTTACCCGAGAGGGACACCGGACCTACTAGGGAATTTCCCTTATCCCCCTGTTGGCCGCGCGTTTAGCTCCAGCGTCTCTCAAATTCCATTGCGAACGACTTGCAATTAGAGCGTCCTGATTTCCCCAATGCCGTACCGGGCGAGGGCGCTGAGCATTGGCGAGCGGGGCTCGGCTGTGAAAATCATCAAGCCCGAAGCCGTCTCGGCGGGCCACGGTTGCTCCCGTGTCAGGAAAGCGATGCGGCGGGCAATGCCGGCGCCGCCGTCGATCCACTCGACCGTCGGAAAAGCTACGTTCAGTTCGTCGCGAAGGAGCGGGAAGTGTGTGCAGGCGAGCACGCCGACGTCGATCCTGTCGCCATCCTCGGCATCGAACATCGGTTGGACAGCCGCGCGGACGGCATCCAGAGTGACCTCGTCACCCGCAAGCTTCGCCTCGGCGAGGTCGACCAGTGCGGGCGATCCATGGCGGATGATCGTGCAGTCCGCGGCGAACTCGGCGGCCAGATTGTCGACATAGGGCTGGCGGACGGTCGCTTCCGTTCCGAGGACGCCGATGACGCGGGTCTTCGAAATTTCCGCTGCCGGCTTGATCGCCGGGACCGTGCCGACGACGGGCAGGTCCAGCGCGGACCGCACGTGGTCGAGCGCGATGGTCGATGCCGTGTTGCAGGCGATCACCGCCAGCCGCGGGTGGAAGCGCTCTACAAGCCGCCCGAGCAACGCCGGGACGCGGCTCGCGATCTCCTGCTCGCTGCGCTTGCCGTACGGATAACCGGCATTATCGGCGACGTAGACGATGGGCGCGTTGGGAAGCAGCGCTCGCGTCGGCTCGAGGACCGACAGGCCGCCAACGCCGGAATTGAAGAAGAGCAGGGGCGAGTTCGCGTCCATTGCCCGGCGCTTTGCACGCAAGCTTCGTTCACGCAATTGCGGGCGCGTTTCCATCTGCTACCACCCGCACTTCATGGATACGGAACTGCTTCTCGCTCTCGCACTCGGCTATCTGTTCGGGTCGATCCCGTTCGGCCTGGTCCTGACGCGGCTCGGGGGCAAGGGCGACGTTCGGGACATCGGGTCCGGCAATATCGGCGCGACCAATGTCCTGCGCACCGGCAGCAAGTTCCTGGCAGCGGCCACGCTGATCCTGGACTGCCTCAAGGCGACCGCCGCGATCCTGTTGCTCGCCAGTTCTGGCCGGGAACGGAGAATTTCGCCGCGGCCGGTGCGCTCGTCGGGCACCTCTATCCGGTCTGGCTGAGGTTCAAGGGCGGGAAGGGTGTTGCGACCCTGCTCGGCATCCTGATCCCGCTGCTGCCGATCGGAGCGGCGATCTACGCAATCGTCTGGGTGGGCATGCTGCTGCTCATTCGCATTTCATCCGTTTCCGGCATGCTCGCGGCCGTGAGCGCACCGGTCAGCGCCGCCGTGCTCGGCGAGCAGCTTCTCTTCCCGATGTTCCTCGGCTTTGCGCTGCTGGTCGTCTGGAAGCATCGTGAAAACATCGTCCGCCTGAAAGCGGGCAAGGAGCCGAAAGTAGGTAAGAAGACCGCGTGAGCAATGATTTGGTCGACCGGCTTCGGCTGGTCCGTTCGCCCGGCATCGGGCCTGTAACCTACCGCCAGCTTATCGCCCGGTTCGGCTCTGCCGCCGCGGCGCTGGAAGCCGTGCCCGATCTCGCAGCCAGGGGTGGCGGCAAGCCTCCGCGTCTCGTGAGCCAGGCCGATGCCGAACGCGAGGTCGCACGGGTCGAGGCGCTGGGCGGCCGCTATCTGTCGATCGGACAGGGACTGTATCCGCGAGCTGCTGGCCGAACTCGACGACGCGCCGCCGCTGCTGACCGTTAAGGGCGACCTGCAGCTGCTCGAACGGCCGCTCGTCGCAATGGTCGGCGCACGCAACGCATCGGCAGCCGCGTGCCGGTTCGCGCGGCAGCTGGCGTACGACCTCGGGCAGCAGGACGTCGTCGTCGTTTCCGGACTAGCACGCGGGATCGACAGCGCCGCGCATGACGGATCGTTCGAAACCGGCACGATCGGCGTCATCGCCGGCGGGCTCGACGTCTTCTATCCGCCCGAGAACCAGGCGCGGCAGGAAGCCATGTCCGAACGCGGCCTGGTGATCGCGGAAATGCCGCCCGGCACCGAGCCGCGCGCACGGCACTTCCCGTATCGCAACCGGATCATCGCCGGGCTGAGCGCCGGCACGGTCGTCGTCGAGGCCGCGCCCAGGTCCGGATCGCTGATCACCGCGCGGCTCGCAGCGGAGGCTGGCCGCGAGGTCATGGCCGTTCCCGGCTCACCGCTCGATCCGCGCGCCCAGGGCTGCAACCAGCTCATCCGCGATGGCGCGACGCTGATCCAGAATGCGGCCGACGTGCTGGAGGCGGTACGGCCCATCCAGCCGCGCTTCGCCTCGCCACGGTCCGAATATCAGTCGCCCGAGCCGCAGTGGATGGACGGCGACGACGGCGCGTCGAGCTCAGTCGAGGAGTTGCTCGGCCCATCGCCAGTCCCGGTGGACGAGATCATCCGCCTGTCCGGCGTGCCGAGCGGCGCGGTCCAGATGGCGTTGCTCGAACTGGACCTTGCCGGCCGGCTCGACCGTCATGCCGGCGGGAAGGTCAGCCTGCGCCCGGCTTGACGAGCGGATTCGGCGACCCCCACCTTATACGCGTATGCGTGAGGGCAAATTTTGAAACTCGTAGTCGTCGAATCGCCCGCTAAGGCGAAAACCATCGAAAAATATCTGGGCAGCGGGCACCGCGTGCTCGCCAGCTACGGCCATGTGCGCGATCTGCCGCCGAAGGACGGGTCGGTCGATCCGGAGCATGACTTCGACATGCTTTGGCAGGTCTCGCCGGACCGGTCGAAGCAGCTCAAGCTGATCACCGACGAGGCGAAGAAGGCCGATACCTTGATCCTCGCCACCGACCCCGATCGCGAGGGCGAGGCGATCAGCTGGCACGTGCAGGAAGTGCTTCGGCAGAAGAAGGCGCTGCCCAGCGGACGTGCAGCGGGTCACGTTCAACGCCATCACCAATTCCGCCGTCACCGAGGCGATGAAGCATCCGCGCGAGCTCGATGTCGACCTGATCGACGCCTATCGCGCGCGGCGGGCGCTCGATTATCTGGTCGGCTTCACGCTGTCGCCGATCCTGTGGCGCAAGCTGCCGGGCGCGAAGTCCGCCGGCCGCGTACAGTCGGTTGCGCTGCGCCTGATCGTCGATCGCGAGCGCGAGATCGAGATCTTCAAGACGCAGGAATATTGGCAGGTCAGCGCCACCTTCGAGGCGGACGGCCAGCCGTTCACGGCGCGCCTCGTCCAGCTCGACGGCAAGAAGATCGACCGCCTGTCCATCGGCAGCAAGGCCGAGGCGGACGCCGCCAAGGCCGCGGTCGAAGCGGGCCGTTTCACCGTCGCGTCGGTCGAGACCAAGCCGTTCGGCAAGAATCCGCCGCCGCCGTTCACCACCTCGACGGTGCAGCAGGAGGCGGCGCGCAAGCTCGGCTTTTCGGCCAGCCACACGATGCGCGTCGCGCAGTCGCTCTACGAGGACGGCCTCATCACCTACATGCGGACCGACGGCGTCGACATGGCGGAGGAGGCGATCAGCGCCGCCCGCAAGGCGATCGCCAACCGCTATGACAGCGGGTATGTGCCCGACAAGCCGCGCCGCTACACCAGCAAGGCGAAGAATGCGCAGGAAGCGCACGAGGCGATCCGGCCGACCGATTTCAGCCGCGCCAAGGCCGCCTCGGGCGATCATGCGCGCCTGTACGAGCTGATCTACAACCGCGCGCTGGCGAGCCAGATGGCGTCGGCGCGGCTGGAGCGCACGACGGTCGAGCTGACCGACGGCGCGGGCAGGGCGTTGCTTCGGGCGACCGGGCAGGTCGTGCTCTTCCCCGGCTATCTTGCGCTGTACGAGGAAGGTCGCGACGAGAAGGCGGAGGACGAAGAGGGCGCGCGCATGCCGGCGCTTGCGCAGCGGCGACGCTCCGGCCAAGACCGGCGTCGAGGCGACGCAGCATTTCACCCAGCCGCCGCCGCGCTATTCCGAGGCCAGCCTGGTCAAAAGGCTGGAGGAGCTCGGCATCGGTCGTCCGTCGACCTACGCATCGATCCTGCAGACGCTGAAGGATCGCGAATATGTCCGCGTCGAGAAGGCGCGGTTCATTCCGGAGGAAAGCGGGCGCCTGGTCACGGCGTTCCTCGAGCGCTTCTTCGAACGCTACGTCAGTTACGATTACACGGCGGAGCTTGAAGAAGAGCTCGACGACGTCTCAGGCGGACGGCTCAACTGGCAGAAATTGCTGGAAGAATTCTGGCGCGACTTCCAGCCCAAGGCGGGCGAGGTCATGGAGCAGAAGCCGTCGGAGGTCACGGCCGCGCTCGACGAATTTCTGGCGCCCTGGCTCTATCCGCCGACGCGAGGACGGGAGCGATCCGCGCGTGTGCCCGGCCTGCGGCGAACGGGCGCTTGTCGCTGCGCGGCGGCAAGTTCGGCGCCTTCGTCGCCTGCTCGAATTATCCGGAGTGCCGGTACACGCAGAAGTTCGGCCAGGGCGGCGCGGACGCAGGTGCCAGCGAAGGTCCGCAGGATCTCGGCAATGGCATCGAGCTGAAAAGCGGCCGCTTCGGGCCCTATCTGGAGCGTGACGGAAAGCGCGCGTCCATCCCGAAGGATGTGCCGGTCGCGGACGTCGATGCGGAAATGGCGGAGCGATTGCTGTCGCTGCCGCGCGAGATCGGCGCCGCACCCGGAAACGGGCAAGCCGATCAAGGCGTCGATCGGCCGCTATGGGCCGTATCTGGAGCATGACGGCAAATATGCGCGCCTGAGCTCGACCGCCGAGGTGTTCGAGACGGGCATGAACGCCGCCGTCGCCAAGCTCGCCGATGCGGCCTCCGGTGCCGGCCGGCGGCAAGGCGCGTCGCGCGAGCCGATCGCGGTTCTCGGCGCGCATCCGTCGAGCGGCCTGGAGCTCAAGGTGATGGAGGGCCGCTACGGCCCATACGTCAGCGACGGGACGACCCATGCGACCTTGCCGAAGACCGCCGACCCGAAGTCGGTGACGCTGGAGCAGGCGATCGAGTGGATCGACGCCAAGGCGGCGAAGGGTCCGTCGGCGAAAAAGAAGAAGAAGCCGGCGCGGAAGAAGAAGGCCTAGGCCGAGCAGGTCCGGCAGTTCGGGTCCTTCGGTAGGCGGATTTTCCGCCAGTCGAGGCGGGCGCCGTCGAACAGGAACAGGCTTCCCGCGACGTCTTCGCCGATGCCGACGATGGTTCGGATCGCCATGAGCGTCGGCGAAGCTGCCGACGGTGGCGGTCAGGGCGCCGAGCACGCCCTGCTCGGCGCAGGTGTCGCAATCGTCGGTGTCGAACGCGTCGCCGACGAAGCAGCGGTAGCAGGGCTTGTCCGCTTCCCAGCCGCGGAACAGCGCGACCTGGCCCTGGAATTGGACGGCGGCCGCTGAGACCAGCGGGATCTTCAGGCGCGTAAGCGTGTCGGCGACGGTCAAGCGCGTCGCGAAATTGTCGGAGCCGTCGATGACGAGGTCATGGCCGTCCAGCATCGTCTCGGCATTGTCGCTGGTCAGCCGCTCCTGAACGGCCGCGACCTGGACATGTGCGGGTTGAGCGCGCGGACGAAGTCGGCGGCGAGCTGCGCCTTTGGCTGCCCCACCTGATCGTCGCGGAAGATCGGCTGTCGCTGCAGGTTCGTCCGGTCGACGATGTCGTCGTCGATGATCGTCAGGCGTCCGATGCCGGCGCCGGCGAGGCTCGGGATGACCGGCGCTGCCGATGCCGCCTGCACCGACGATTGCGACGCTCGCCGCCTTCAGCCGTCGCTGCCCGACGCCGCCGACCTGCGGGAGGACGATCTGCCTTGCGTACCGCTCCAGTTCGTCGTCGCTGAATTCGGTCACCGGCCGGTGCTTCCGAACCCTCCGCTGCCGCGCGCCGTTTCCTCCAGCTCATGCACTTCGGTGAAGTGCGCGCGCAGCACCGGTGCGGGCACCAGCTGGGCGATGCGTTCGCCGCGGCGGATTTCGAACGGCTCGTCGCCGAGGTTGGCGAGGATGACTTTCACTTCGCCGCGATAATCGCTGTCGATGGTGCCCGGCGTGTTGAGGCAGGTGATGCCGTGCTTGAGCGCGAGGCCGGAGCGCGGGCGGACCTGCACCTCATTGCCGTGCGGGATTTCGATGGCGAAACCGGTCGAGACCGCGTGGCGCTTGCCCGGCTGCAGCGTCAGGTCTTCGGCCGCGACGACGTCCAGCCCGGCGGCATGCTCGGTCGCATATTGCGGCAGCGGCAGGCCCTCGCCGTGCGGCAGCCTGGTAAGCTTGATCTCGATCATCCGATCTCCTGTGCGACGCGGTCGCATGAGCAGCCGCGCGACTTCCTGTTTCGACATCTTCCGGCCAATCCTCGATCCCGCTCGGCGGTCACAAGATGGATGCGATTGCGGTGGCCGCCCATGACATCGCCGGAGACGTCGTTGGCGACGATCCAGTCGGCGCCTTTGCTCGATCTTTTGGCGATGGCGTTGTCGACGACGCGGTCGGTTTCCGCCGCGAAGCCGACGACGAGGCGCGGGTCGCTGCGCGTGCTTCGAAATCTCGGCGAGGATGTCGCGCGTCGGCAGGAACTTCAGCTGCGGGCGGGCCATCGCCCTTCTTGAGCTTGGTCGACGAGATTTCGACGCGCCAGTCGGCGACGGCCGCGACCATGATCGCGCAGTCGGCGGGAAGGGCGGCCATGACCGCCTCCGCCATCTGCTCGGCGGTTTCGACGTCGATGCGATCCACCCCGGCGGCGTTTCAAGCGATACCGGGCCGGCGATCAAGGTCACGCGCGCGCCGAGATCGGCAGCGGCCGCGGCGATGGCGAAGCCCTGGCGGCCCGAGGAGCGATTGGCGATGACGCGCACGGGATCGATCGGCTCGTGGGTGGGGCCGGCGGTGACGAGGATGTGCTTGCCCTGAAGGGTCACTTCGCGCCGAGGAAGCCGTTCTTCGTCAGGAAGTCGACGATCGCCTGGGGCTCGGGCAGGCGGCCGGGTCCGTATTCGCCACACGCCATCTCACCTTCGTCGGGATCGATGACCGTGACGCCGTCGACCTTGAGCTGCGCGACATTTCGCTCCGTTGCTGGGTGCTGCCACATGCGCACGTTCATTGCCGGTGCCACGACGACCTTCTTGTCGGTCGCCAGCAGCAAGGTCGTCGCCAGATCATCGGCAAGTCCCGCCGCCATCTTCGCCAGCAGGTCGGCAGTGGCCGGACAGACCAGCACGAAATCGGCGGCGCGGCTGAGCTCGATATGGCCCATCTCGATCTCGTCCTTGAGATCCCAGAGCGAGGTGTAGACTTCGCTCTTCGCCAGCGCGCCGAGGGCCATCGGCGTGACGAAATGCTCGCCGCCTTTGGTCAGGACGGGAGTGACCTCGTGCCCGGCCTTCTTGAATAGCCGGACCAGTTCGAGCGACTTGTAGGCGGCAATTCCTCCGCCAACGATCAGCAGTACGCGCGCCATGAGTGCGCAATGCCTCCCTGCGCGGCGGGAGTTCGAGTGCGCACAAGAAAAGCGGGGCCCCGAAGAGCCCCGCTTTCCTCAGTCAGCGTGGAGCCGACTTAGCTGCGTGTACGCGAGCCGGAACGGCCTGCGGCGCTTCCGGTGCCCGCACCGCCGTTTCGGTCGATCCGGTCGTATCGGCCTGAATCGAACCGCCAGTGCCGGTTGCAGCGCCGGTCGCCGAACCCGTGCCGGCGGTGCCGGTCATCGAGGCGGTCGTCGTGCCTACGCCAGCGTTCGATGCGGTACCGCCGCTCGATGCGTTCGTCGTCGCGGACGGGCTCTGGCTCGTCCGGCTTCGGCGCCAGCTGTCGAAGTCGCTATGGAACTGCTGCTCACGCTCGCGGCAATATTCGTCATAGTCGCGGTCGAGCTCGGCGAGCTGGCGGTCGCGCCAGCTACGATAATGATCGTCCTGGCCGCTTCCGAACGACGTCTGGTTGCCGAAGCCGCCAAGCGTTCCGCTCATGCCGCTGCTGTAGCCATACGAGCCGTCGTCAGTGCCACGATCCCAATTGCTTTGGCCGCGATTGGCTTCGCCCCAGCTTTGGACATGATCCCGGCCGCGCGAGCTGCTGCGGTCGCTGAAGCTCGAGCGGTCGCGATCGCTCATCGAGCTCCACTCGCCGCCGCCTCGCGACGGGCCATAGTTGCCTCGGTCCTGACCCCAGTCGGGACCACCGGAACGACCATAGCCGCCTTGCGCCATGCCGCCGAAGGTGCTGCGGTCTTCCGATCCGCTGCGGCCGTATTGGCCCGCGCGATTGCGATCCCACGAGGAACCGCCGCTGCGATAATCGTCGCTACTGGAGCGGCCGCGGTTCATGTCCCGGTCGCGATCCCACGACTGGCCACGCTGGCCGCCGCGATCATCGTCGTCGCTGAACCAGGACTTCAGTTCCTGACCCGCACGTTCGAAGAATCCGCGTTCGTCTTCGCGCTCGCTCGTGCCCTGGCCGCCGGAGCGCCAGCTTGAACGCTCACGATCCTCGTTCTGCCATCGGTCGCGATTGTTGTCGTCGCTATATCTACCCGCCATTACAGGCCTCCTTTTCCTGGGTGAATCCGTTAGGAATTGGGGCGATGGGCCCACGTGGATTCAACGGTGGGTGAGGGGCGTCGTTCCGGTACGATCAGTGAACCGCCTCACTGGCGCGTCCAACCGGCGCATCTCACGGAACCATGGCGACAAACGCTTGCGCAATCGTCGGAATTCCGAGCTCAGGAGAGTAGCAAAACGCCTGCGACGGCTACCGCTCCGCCGAGAATCGCAGCGACGATATGGCCTGCCCATTTCGGCCGTTCGAACACGGCGATTTCCGGAAGTGGCGGGGGCGGCGGGGCAGCCCCGAATGGCGGATAATATTGGTCCATCCGCTGGATGAGCTCGGGAATCAGCTTGACCGAACGGACGAGCTCCACGAGGCGGTCGGCATAATAGGCTTCGGGGCCGAGTTCCGAGCGCAGCCATTCGCGCAGGAACGGCTCGGCCGTCTCCCACATGTTGATGTCGGGATCGAGCGCGGTCGCTACACCCTCGTTCATGACCATCGACTTTTGCAGCAGGAGCAAATGCGGCTGCGTCGGCATGTCGAAGTCGCGGGTGATGGAGAACAGGCTTTCGAGCATTCGGCCGACGGAGATGTCCTTCACCGGAAGACCGCGGATCGGCTCACCCGCCGCCCGGAGCGCGGTCGCGAATTCCTGAACGCTGTGGTGCGGCGGAACGTATTGCGCCTCGAAATGAATTTCGGCGACGCGGCGATAGTCGCCGGTGATGAGGCCGTAGAGGATTTCGGCAAGCCACATCCGGGCGCGGCGGTCGATGCGGCCCATGATGCCGAAATCAATCGCCCCGATGCGCCCGTCGCGCAGTGCGAACAAGTTTCCGTGGTGGAGATCGGCGTGGAAGAAGCCGTCCACGACGGCCTGGCGCAGAAAAGCTCGGACGAGGATGGCGGAAAGCGCCTGGCAATCATGGCCGGCGGCGATCAGCGCGTCGCGATCGTTGAGCTTGATGCCGTCTAGCCATTCGAGCGTAAGGACACGGCGGGCCGTGCGCCGCCAGTCGATCTCGGGAATGTAATAGCCGGGCTCGGCCACCATGTTCTCGCGCAGTTCCGACGCCGAGGCGGCTTCGCGCTGCAGGTCGAGTTCGCGCGCGGTCCATTGCCTAAACTGCGCGACGACGAGACGAGGACGGAGGCGCTGCAGTTCGCCGCCAAAACTTTCGACATGCGCAGCGGCCCATTCGTAGGTTTCGATGGCCTTGGTGATTTCCTCTTCGACGCCGGGACGCAAAACCTTGACTGCGACGACCTTGCCCGTCGGTCGTGACCGCCTTGTGGACCTGAGCGATCGAAGCGGCGCCGATGGGCACCGGATCGAAGCTCTCAAACAGTTGATCGAGCGGGGCGTCGAACGACGCTTCCACGACCTTGCGGATTTGCTCGAAAGGCGCAGGCGGCAGATTGTCCTGGAGCCGGGAGAGGTTCTCGACGGCCTTTTGTCCGACAAGGTCCGGCCGGGTCGATAGGGCCTGGCCGAGCTTGATGGCCGCCGGGCCGATCGCCTGCAGCGCCGCCGCATAATCGGGCGTCGGCGGGATCCGAGCCCCAAACCGCGCAATGCGGACGAGTCGGCGAACCTGGGGCGGGGTCAACGGATCGCTTTCGATCCCGCGCAAGGCACCGTGGCGGGCCAGCGTCCGGCCCCACTTCAACAGACGCCAGAGATGCGTAACCCTCGAGGTCAAATCTTCCACCCGCTGTGGATGGTGACCAGGCCGCCGAGCATCGGCTCCGCCGCCGCCCGGACGAAGCCGGCGTCGGTCACCATCGCGCGGAACTGTTCGGGCCGCGGGAAGCGTTGGATGGATTCGACGAGATATTTGTAGCTCGCCTCATCGTCCGCGATCGCCTTGCCGAGCTTCGGGATGACGTTCTTCGACCAGGCGTCGTAGAGTTCGGAGAAGCCGGGCCAGTCGCTGCGGGAGAATTCCATACAGTAGAAGCGACCGCCGCGCTTGAGCACGCGATGCGCTTCCTTCAGCGCGTCCGGAATGCGCGTCACGTTCCGGATTCCGAACACGATCGTGTAGGCGTCGAAGCTGCTGTCGTCGAACGTCAGCGCCTCGGCATTCTCGACCTTCCATTGCAGCCCCTTGAGGCCGCGTCTTTCAGCCCGTTGCGCGCCGACCGCGAGCATGTCCGCGTTGATGTCGGACACAGTCACTTGCGCACCTTGGCGAACCATGCGGAATGCGATGTCCCCGGTGCCGCCCGCCATGTCGAGGACATGCTCGCCTGCGCGCGGTTTCACGCGGGCGACGAAGCGGTCCTTCCAAAGCCGGTGAAGCCCGCCCGACATCAGGTCGTTCATCACGTCGTAGCGGCGCGCGACGGAGCTGAAGACCTCGCCGACGCGGCGGGTCTTTTCTTCCGGGCTGACGAGTTCCTCGCCGAAATTGACCTTGGGGGACGCACTCTCAGACATGGAGCGGGGCTCTAGCGGGCTTGCGGGCGGTCCGCCATATCGTCCTCCATGCCGGAGTTACCTGAAGTCGAAACGACCGTACGCGGTCTCGAGCGCGTGCTGGATGGCCGGCGGATCACGCGGGTCGAGATGCGGCGGGCGGACTTGCGACGTTCGTTTCCCAAGGACCTCGGCCAGCGGCTGACGGGTGCCAGAGTCACCGGGCTTGGGCGCCGCGCCAAATACGGCCTGATCCATACCGACCGCGACGACACGATGATCTTCCACCTCGGCATGTCCGGAAGCTGGCGCATCGACCATGCAGAGCTCGGCAAGCACGACCATCTGCTGATGGAGACGGACGAGGGGAAAAGGCTCGCGTTGAACGACCCGCGGCGATTCGGCTCGGTCGATCTCGTGCCGACCGCGGACGCTCACCGAATGGCCTGCATTTGCGGCGCTCGGCCCCGAGCCGATGACGATCGAAGCTGCAGAACTGAAGCGGCGTCTCGCCGGCAGAAGTGCGGCCATCAAGCTGCTGCTTCTGGACCAGGGCATCATTGCCGGACTTGGAAATATCTACGTATGCGAGGCGCTGTACCGCGCCAGAATCCATCCGAAACGAGCAGGCGGCTCCGTGTCGCTTGAGCGGATCGAGCGGCTGGTGGTCGCCATCAAGGACGTTCTGGCGGAGGCGATCGAGGCCGGCGGATCGACCCTTCGCGACTTCGTCAGCCCTGATGGCGAACTCGGCTATTTCTCGAAGACTTTCCATGTTTACGACCGCGAAGGTCAGCCCTGCGGATGCGGCGGGACCGTGCGCCGATTCGTCCAGGGCGGGCGTTCGACCTTCTATTGCCCCGCCTGCCAGAGGTGAGGTTGACGATTCGGGGCTCTATGGCTAGGGGAGCGGGCACGTCGGCGCGGCCTCCGGGCTACGCGCCGCTTTTTCATTGAGCCACAGGGTTTTAGAGGGACATTCATGGCGAACACGCCACAAGCCAAGAAGCGCATCCGCCGGAACGATCGCCGGGCCGCCATCAATCACAGCCGCGTCAGCCGCATCCGGACCTTCGTCAAGGCCGTCGAGTCGGCGCTGGACGCAGGCAAGAAGGATGAAGCTGCCGACGCGCTTCGCAAGGCCCAGCCGGAAATGGCCCGCGGCGTTGCACGTGGCGTTCTGCACAAGAATACGGCTTCGCGGAAGTTTTCCCGGCTGGCCAAGAGGGTTGCGGCGCTCGGTTAAGCCAGCGCCTGAGTCCCGCTTCGATACGGGCCGTCGGCAATGCCGGCGGCCCTTTCTTTTTGCGCCGTCAAAAAAATGCAGCAATTCCCGCGATTTGCACAAAGGTTAATGCGATTCTAACCACGAAAATGGCAGTTTTCCGCCAAAACAACGCAAAACTCCCGGGTTTGCGCTGTCAAGGCTGATTATTTCATTCCTGTGAAATATCGCGCTTGAATCAGCGGCTGTAGGCTCGCAAAACGGCCTTTCCGGTTGCGAATCTGCGCCGGGGGGCAAGAGAGAAAAGCAGCCTTGGGCGACCGACTCGCGTTGGTCGCAACGGTCCCTTTTTGTCTCTTGCAAACGGGAATGTAGGGGAGGCGCGGACCAGTGCAGGTGCAAAGTTCGGAATCGTGCCAGGAGCGGATCGAAGGGCAAGTTGCTGCACCGCTCGAGGCCGCCTGGGACTCGATCCGGACCGGACTGCGCCGTGACCTTGGTGCCCGTACTTTCGACGGCTGGCTGAAGCCTGCCGGACTTGGCAGCTTCGACCCGGAAAGCGGCGCCCTCGACATCGTGATGCCGAGCCAGTTCATGGCCGATTGGGTACGTTCGCATTTCGGCGATCGTCTCGCGCTCGCGTGGAAGACGACCCTCCCGCTGGTTCGCGAAGTGCGGATCATCGCCAGCACCGACGGACCGCGCCCGACTTCTCTGCTGATTCTCGAAGAAGCGCCCGAGCCGGCGCAGCGCGGACGCGACCCATCGGCGCCGAATTTCGACCCGCGCTATCGATTCGAAACCTTCGTCATCGGCAAGGCGAACGAGGTTGCGGCGACCGCAGCGCATACCTTGGCGACGGCGAAGTCGGTCAGCTTCAATCCGCTGTTCATCCACGGCGGCACGGGGCGCGGGAAAACCCATCTGCTGCACGCGATCGGTCATGCGTTCCTTACGCAGAACCGGTCCGCACGCGTCGTGTCGATGTCGGCCGAAAAGTTCATGGTCGAATTCATCCGCGCGCTGAAGGAAAACGACACGATCGGCTTCAAGAGCCGGTTGCGCAGCGCCGACCTGCTGCTGATCGACGACGTCCAGTTCATCGCCGGCAAGGATTCGACGCAGGAAGAATTCTTCCACACGATGAACGAGATCATCACCGCGGGCCGGCGCCTGGTGATTACGTCCGATCGTGCCCCGCAGGATCTCGACGGGATCGCACCGCGCATCCTCTCGCGTCTGTCATGGGGCCTCGTCGCCGACATCAATGCGGCGGACTTCGAGCTGCGCTTCAACATCATCGAGACGAAGCTTGCCGCGCTTCCCGCCGTCGACATGCCGCGCAACGTGGTCGAGTTCCTCGCGCGTCGGGTGACGTCGAGCATCCGTGAGCTGGAAGGCGCGCTGAACCGCATCGCCGCTTATGCGATGATGACCGGCCGCGCGATCGACATCGCTTTCGTCGAGGAAGTGCTTGCGAACGTTCTTCGCGCGAACCAGCGGCGGATCACGATCGACGAAATCCAGGCGCAAGTCGCCGAGCATTATCGCATTCGCAAGGCGGAGATGACGTCGGCCCGCCGCGCTCGCGAGGTGGCTCGTCCGCGCCAGGTCGCAATGTATCTGTCGAAGCAGCTGACGCCCAAGTCGCTGCCCGACATCGGCCGTCGCTTCGGCGGCCGCGATCACACGACGGTCATCCATGCCGTCCGCCAGATCGAAAAGCTGCGCGCCGCGGATGCCGAGCTCGATGCCGACATCCGTCTGCTGACGCGCCAGCTCGAAGGCTGATCCCGGGGAGAGGGGCTTCAGTCGCCCCAACGGCTGAAGAAGGCGAGGCCCGGCTGGAGCGATTCAGCCGGGCCTTTTCTTGTTGCACGTTTGCAGTCTATTTTGTTGGAATGGGGGAAGAGAAGCACGACGGCCTGGCGGTACCGGGCCATATCGTCCTCGCGCACGAATTGCCTTTCACCATCGGTGGACTGTGCGTCGACCCTTCTACCCGGCAGGTGGAGCGCAAGGGTCGCCGGGAGACGTCTCGAACCTCGGGTCATGCAGGTCCTCGTTGCTCTCGGCCGGGCGCGCGGCGGCATCGTCACTCGCGATGAACTCATCGAGTGGTGCTGGGACGGCCGCATCGTCGGCGAGGATGCGATCAACCGGGCGATCTCGAGGTTGCGGCAGGTGGCAGCGGACATCGGCGGCGGGACCTTCGGCGTCGAAACGATCACGAAGGTCGGCTATCGGCTAGTGCACGGGTCGGCTGACGCTCATCTCGAGAAGAACGGCGACGCGGAGGTTCCGAGAACCTTCAATCGACGCCATGCCGTTGCAGGTCTTGGCGCGACCGTCGCAGGAGCGGGTGTGCTGGGCGCGGTCTGGCTCAAGCCGTGGCGCCACCGGCCGGACCCCGAGGCCGTCGAACTGGTCCGCCTGGGAGACCTTGCCCAGCGGGCGAGCAGGCCTGACCAGACCCGCCAGGCCGTCACCTACTTCGAGCGCGCGGTACGGGTCGATCCGAAATATGGCGCCGCCTGGGGCGCACTTGCTTTAGCCTATACGCACAGTCTCGACGGGTTCAGCGAAGCCCAGAGGGCGAGCTTGCCTGCGCCGAATCCGTTCCGCTGCTTCGCGAGCGCTGGAACTCGATCCGGACAATGCCGACGCGCAACTCGCTCTTGCGTGCATCAAACCATATTTCCGCAATTGGTCGGAGTTGGAGCCGGAGCTGAGACGGATTCGCGACCGATATCCGGAGCATTGGCTGGCGAACGGCAGGCTGGCGATTCTCTATTACCAAGTTGGGCGGCTGGTCGAGGGCGCCGAGCTCCACCTAGGTGTCATTGCCCGGGACCCGACGATCCCCGGGCCGTACGCTTTCGCTGCAATGGCGCTGTCGAAATCGGGGCGGATTTAGGACGCAGATGCGCTGCTCAAGGAAGCGTCCGACCGTTGGCCCGCCAATCCCTTCGTCTGGTACGCGAGATACGACCATCTGTTGTTCAGCGGGCGACCAGCGTCGGCGACCGCGCTCATCATGGATCCCGAAGCGAGGCCCTCCGGAATGAATGATTCCGAGGTGCAGCCGCTCCTCCGCCTTGCCCGGGCGGCCGAGACACTCCGGCCGGCCGATATGGAGATCGCCGTCCGCGATCAGATCGATGCAGCGAAGGCCGACGTCGAATGGATCGCACTCGCGGCGCCGGTATTCGCCCTTCTGGGTCGACCGGATCTGACGTTCGCCAGTCTGGACCGATACTTCCTGAACCGGGGTACGTTCGGCTCCTCCGCGCCGATCGGCCCCTACACGCGGCGGTACACAGACAGCCTCTACGCGCCCTCGATGAAATCCCTTCGAAGCGATCCGCGCCTGGCCGAGTTGACCAAGGCGATCGGGCTGGATGCCTATTGGCGCCGGGCAGGGATGAACTCTCCGATCAGGCAGGCCTGAAGCGGTAAATCGGCGTTTCGCCGGTAAATCATCAGGCGCACGTCCTTTCGAACGTCACTCTCATCCGCACAAGCTCTCTGCATCGGAGTTTGATTGGGAGGAAGTAATGAGGCTCTTGTGCAGACTTGCCGCAATTGGCGCGGCAATGGCCGCCGCAACTTCGGCATCGGCGACGGTCGTGGACCCCGTCAACGATTTGCTCGCGACGTATACGGGACCCGTCGGCGGAGATGTCGACATAATGAGCGGTGACGTCGCGTTCGACGGCACCTCGTTCCTGTTGAGCGCGACGCTTGCCAGCGACATCGATCCGATCCCGGGCCAATTATATGCCTGGGGCATCGATCGGGGGGCGGGAACGCCGCGCATAGACTTGTTGAGAGACCCCGACATCGCGCCCGATATCGTATTCGACGCGGTGCTCGTCATGCTTCCGAACGGGGTTCTAACGGTGGTGACGATCCCCGTTGCCGGGGCTCCGACCTTCACCACAGTGATTGGCGGCACGGTAGTGAATGGAGATACTCTGTCCGCCACGATCCCGCTGTCGCTGCTATTTTCCACAGGCTTCGCGCCGGAGGATTACACGTTCGGATTCTGGTCGCGCATCCGTGTGGACCCGACGGTAGACGGCACGAACAACGAGATCGCGGACTTCCTCTTGGGATCAGGGACGATCAACGCGCGGGTCGTGCCCGAGCCGGCGACCTGGCTGACGATGCTGCTTGGATTCGGAGTCGTGGGAAGCGTCATGCGCAGGGGACGCAAGTCGCTGCGCGTCGCCCGGCCGGTTTGAACTTGGCAAAAGAAGAGCCCGCCCGGACGGTCCGGACGGGCTCTCAAGTCCCAAAGTCGGGTGGCTTAAGCTTTCTTTTTCGCAGGCACCGTGATTTTCACCGTTTCCCCATTCGTCCCGGGGAAGTTGGTGAACATCGCCTCAATGAGGTTGGGCACGAGCGTGCCTAGTTCATCAGTCTGCGATCGAGCGCGGGCGCGGCCGTCGAACAGCTGGTACTTGTCCGCTCGGCGGACGATGTCGAGGTCCAGCTGGCTCTTGTACACCGTGTAGGCGCGGATCGGATCCGGGCCGAACCCGGAGCTATACCAGAACGGATCGTCCCAGCCGTAGTAGAAGGGCGAGCGCCGGCCGCGATATCCGAAGCGCGACCAGTACGGACGGCCGTAAAACCCGCCGTAAAACGGATCATAGAAGCCGCGATAGAATGGGTCGGCATAATAGGAGCGGGCGAACGGATCGACGCTATATTCCTTCGTGCCCTGGTCGACGTTGTAGCTGACCTCGACCAGCATGTCGGCGACACCCGGCGCGCCTGCAGGCCGATAACCCTTGGCCTCCATCTGCGACGAGATGAGCGCCGCGAAGCTGTTGAACTCTAGCCCGGACTGAACGCCCGGCCCCGGGACGACGTAGAAGGTCTGGCCCTGCGGAATGGCGGCCGAATAGCGCGTGACCTTGGTCGGCAGGCCGGTGGCGCAGCCGGAAAGGCCGAGTGCGGCCACGCCAAGCATCGCGGCACCCGCTAAGTTACGAATACGCATGAAACACCTCAATTCCCGAAAACCCCTTGGGTCCGAGGATGTTATACCACTCCGACTGGTGAACTGTCGATGAAGCGAGCGTTTACCGGGATAATCCGACCGCGCTGTAAGCCCCTGCAAGGACAGGCTTTCCAAGCTCGGCGGCACGACGCGAGCCGTCCTGCAGAAGCCGGTCGAGCTCGGCCGGATCGCTCCGCAGCTCTTCAAGTCGCGTGCGCAGCGGATGGAGCAGGGCGACGAGCGCGTCGGCCAAGGCGGGCTTGAAGGAGCCGAATCCCTGTCCCGCGAACCGGGCAAGGACTTGCTCGGTCGTCTCGCCGGTGACGGCGCCGTAAATGCCGACGAAATTCTTCGCCTCGGGTCGCCCTTCGAGCAGGGCCGGATCTTCGGGAAGCGGCTCCGGGTCGGTCTTGGCCTTGCGGATTTTCTGCGCAATTTCGTCGTCGCTGTCGGTGAGATTGATGCGGCTCATGTCCGAAGGGTCGCTCTTGGACATCTTCGCCGATCCGTCGCGGGAACTTCATCACGCGCGCGGCTGTCCCGCTGCCGATGAAGGGCTCGGGCGGGACGAACAGGTCGACGTCGTAATCGTTGTTGAACTTGATCGCGATGTCGCGGGCGAGCTCGAGATGCTGCTTCTGGTCCTCGCCCACCGGAACGTGCGTCGCATTGTAGAGCAGCACGTCCGCCGCCTGCAGCACGGGATAGGTGTAGAGGCCGACGCTGGCGCCTTCGCGCGACTTGCCGGATTTCTCCTTGAACTGCGTCATGCGGTTCACCCAGCCGATGCGCGCGGTGCACTGGAGGATCCAGGCGAGCTCCGCGTGGGCCGGGATTGCACTCTGCTGGAACAGGATGGACTTATCGGGATCGATCCCGCTGGCGATCAGTGCCGCCGCCATTTCGCGGATGTTTGACCGAAGCTCCTGCGGTGCAACGTCGATCGTCAGGGCATGGAGATCGGCGAGGAAGAAGAGGCACTCCGCCTCATCTTGCATGCGCACCCAGCGCAGGATTGCGCCAAGCAGATTGCCCAGGTGCAGGCCGCCGGTCGGCTGAATTCCGGAAACGACGCGCATCTATTCTTCGACCTTCTTTCGGCGAAGCAGGACCAATAGGTCTTCCCGATCCATTCCGCCCGTGATCCAGGCGAGGGCGAAATAGACGATTCCGCCGGCGCCGATCAGCGCTACCGTTCCGATTAGCCGCTGGCCGACCGAGCCGGAGAAGAGATTTCCGAGAAATTGCCCGACCAGCCAGATGGTGACGCCCATGGCCAGGGCCGCGAGCAATTGCTTCGCCAGCCGCGTGGCGAGCCAGCCTTCGATTCGGAAGTGGCCACGTGCGGCGAGCAGAACGTAGAGGGCGATGGCGTTGGCCCAGGCCGCGGCGGATGTCGTCAGCGGAAGGATCGCAATGCCTACGTCGTCGATCCAGATGAAGTTGGCGATCACGCCAAGCGCCAAAGTGACCAGCGTGATTACGACCGGGGTCTTCATGTCCTTGCGGGCGTAGAAGCCGGGCGCGAGCACCTTGATGATCACGTAGGCCGGCAGGCCGGTGACAAGGATCGAGAGAACCAGCGCGGAAGTCGCGGCGTCCTCGGCCGTGAAGCGTCCGCCCTCGAAGAGCACGGTCATGATCGGGCCTGCCGCCACCATGAGGGCAATGGTGGCAGGAATGGTCAGGAGCATTGCAAGCTCGGTCGCGCGGCCCTGAATGGTGGCCGCCTGCCGCTCTTCGCCGATACCGAGGTGGCGGCTGATGGCCGGGAGGATTGCAGTACCGATTGCGGAGCCGACGAGTGCAAGCGGCAGCTGATTCAGGCGATCCGCCTGGCTGAGATAGACGAAGCTGCCTTCCGGCAGGCGCGTCGCGAAATAAGCGTAGAAGAGCTGGCTGATGTAATAGCCGCCCGCGCCGATCGTCGCGGGAAGGATGAGGATCAAAAGCTCCTTCACGCGCGGAGTCATCCGCGGCGGGAGCAAGCGCAGACGCAGTCCGGCGCGGTGCGTCGCGATTACGCAAAGCCCAAGCTGAAGAACGCCGCCCACAAGGACGGCCCAGGACATGGCGACTGCGGTTTGCTCGCCGCCTTGCGGTACCAGCAGCAGTGCCGCGAGCAGAGCAACGTTCAGCAGCGCGGGTGCGAACGCGGCGGCCACAAAGCGCGACAGCGAGTTGAGGATTCCGCTGAACAGCGAGACCATGCTGATGAAGATCAGGTAGGGGAAGGTGATCCGGGTCAGAAAGACCGTGAACGCGAACTTGTCCGGATCGCTCGTCCAGCGATCGCTGGCCACCGCGATCACCACCGCCGGCATGGCGACGACGAAGATTGCGGTGATCAGGACCAGAATGGGGAGGAAGACCGCCTGCACCTCTTCGGCGAAATGCCTCGCGTCGGTCAGGTCGCCGTCCTTGCCGATCCGCCTCGCGAATAGGGGAACGAAGCCCTGGCTGAACGCGCCTTCGCCGAGCAGGCGGCGGAGCAGGTTCGGTAGCTGGAACGCCCAGATGAACACTTCCGCGGCCGCGGTGGCGCCCATCACCCGCGCGAACACCATCTCGCGGGTGAAGCCGAGGATGCGGCTGACCAGCGTCAGTCCGCCAATGGTGCCGCCAGCCTTGAGGAGGTTCATTGCTTGGCCGCGCGCCGGATCGTCAGTTGACGGAGTTCTGGTCGCCTTCCGGCACCGTCACCTCGTCCGCACCCGGCTCGCCGCTGCCGTTCGCTTGGGCCTGGGCCTGCTGCAGCTGTTGGAGATAGGCGGCGCCGAAGTCAATTCCGTCGAGCAGCAGCGGCGGGAAGCCGCAATTCTGCGTCGCCTCGCAGATGATCTGGCGCGCGAACGGGAAGAGGAGGCGCGGCGCCTCGACGAGAAGGAAGGGGCCAAGCGCCTCTTCCGGGAAGTTGCGCAGGCCGA
>CAWJWR010000009.1:0-170205 GCA_963846645.1 uncultured Alphaproteobacteria bacterium
AGAGGCCGCCGTAGCTGAGGTCGATCATGAATTGGACGCCGCTGTCCGAACGGGCGGAAACTTCCAGCTTGATCACGACTTCATGGACGTCGTCCGAAACCTTCTCGACATTGATATTGAACTGGACGTCGACGCGCGGTTGATCCTGCCATTGAAAGACATGAGGCGCGTTAGGATTTTCGATCGACAAATCCTTGATATACTGACCCAATGTCGCGGCCTGAGGGCCCTCGCTGGGGTCGCCGGAGCCGTTTCCGGGCGTAAGCAAATCCTGGTCGGCCATGTCTTCTTCGCCTTGGTTGATCTGGGAGGTGCGGACCCGCCGGGGACCCGCGCGCGTTTCGCGATGGCCGCCTAGCAGTCGCCCAACGGGCGTGCAATGGCGGCAATGTGCCGAAGCAGGCTTTGAATTGAAAGGTTTCGCGCACTATGTTCTGCGGAGAAATTCAAGGATCGGAATCGAAGCGTTGACCGTCATCGTCATTCTTGCCCTGGTCGCATTGTTCATCGGCCTCAGACTTTACAGCGTGCTCGGAGAGCGCACGGGCCATGAGCAGCAGCCGATCCTGAAGCCGGCCGATCCGGAAGCCGTGGTCGGTCAGCAGGTCAATCGGCCATCCGTCGTGCAGCCGTCCAGTACGGATGCGGGCGACCTTGCCTACCTCCCGACCGCCGGCCCGGGCGTCCGTGCCTTGCTGGCCGCGGACCCGTCGTTCGACGTCGCCCGCTTCCTCGAGGGCGCCAAGTCCGCCTACCGGATGGTGCTGGAATCCTATTGGAAGGGCGATGCCGCCGGTATTCGAGCCGTTCGTCGACGACCATGTCTACGAAACGTTCAGTTCCGCAATCGAGCAGCGCGAGAAGGACGGGCTCGTCCTCGACAATCGGCTGGTCCAGGTCGAGCAGGCGCTGATCACAGCGGCCTCTGCCGATCACGATGTCGCCGTCGTCACGGTTCGGTTCGAGGCCGACATCGCCGCCGTCACCCGCAACAAGGAAGGCGAAGTGGTTGCCGGCTCGCTCAGCGACGCTGTGCAGACTCGCGACTTGTGGACTTTCCGCCGCCAGATTGGTTCGCGCGATCCGAACTGGCTGCTGATCGAGACCGACGAGGAAGAGTGAGCTTCTTCAAGCGCGGGCTGACGCTCGCGGCCTTCCTGGTCCTTTCCGCTTGTGTGTCTCGTCCGGTCGAGACGCCTCCGGTAACTCCTGCACCCGCGCCGGCACCGGCTCCTGTGCCAGCGCCGATCGTCCCGCCTCCACCGGCCAATGCGCTTGCCGCAGGGATCAGCCTCGCCGCAGCCCCGCATTTCGTGACGCAGGTGGACGCCAGCCGTGCGCTGCAGGCCTTCCGCGCCAGCTGTCCGGTGCTGATGAGGCGTCAGGACCAGTCCGGCCTCGTCTCGGCTGCATCCTGGGCCGCGGTCTGCACAGAAGCGCAATCCGTCGCGCCGGCGAATGCCGCGGCCTTCTTCCGTGACCGCTTCGATTGGGTCTCCGTCGGCGACGGCAAGGCTTTCGCCACGGGATATTACGAGCCCGAGATCGTCGGGTCCCGGACACCGTTGCCCGGCTACGTCCCCATCCATGCGGTTCCCAAGGACCTGATCCGCTGCACTCGAGCGGACGGCCAGACGGGCAGGGGCCGCATCGACGAGACCGGCGTCTGCGTCCTCTACCATCCGCGTTCGGAGATCGAGGACGGCGCGTTGGCCGACAAGGCGCCGATCCTCGCCTACGCCGCCGATCCGGTCGAGCTCTTCTTCCTGCAGATCCAGGGCTCCGGCCGCGTCCGCTTTCCCGACGGAAGCGTGATGCGCATCGGCTATGCCGACCAGAACGGCCGCGAATATGTCGGCGTCGGACGTCTGCTCCGCGAACGGAACATCCTGCCTGCCGGCGGAGCTTCGATGCAGGGCATCAAGGACTGGATTCGGACCAATCCGGAAGCGGGCAAGGCGTTGATGCGCGAGAATTTGTCCTACATCTTCTTCCGCGAGCTGACCGGGCCGGGACCGCTTGGAGCGATCAATGTGCCGGTTGCGCCGCGCGCGACGGTGGCCACCGATCCGAAGTTCGTTCCGCTGGGCGCACCCGTCTTTCTCGCGCTCGACCGGCCCGAGGCGTACGGCTTCTGGGTGGCGCAAGACACGGGCGGCGCGATCAAGGGTCCGAACCGCTTCGACACCTTCTGGGGTGCATGGGGCGGAGGCGACTCAGATTGCGGGCGGAATGTCGGCGAAAGGCGTCGCTCTGATCCTCGTTCCGAAGGGTAGCGCGCCGGCTCGCGCAGATGTCGCGCGTCCTCGACCCTGACGAAGCCCAGCTCTGGGCCCGCGTAACCGCGACCATCCGGCCGCTTTCGCGCGAGCCGCTCAAGTCGGCTCCAGCTTCCGAAATGTCACCGCCGGCGCCAGCAATCGCCGCGGCGAAAAAGGCGCCGCCGCCTAAGCCGCCGCCCGCGCCCGTCCGTCCTCCTCGGCCGGGAACGACGCTCGACGGAACCTGGGATCGAAAGCTGAAGTCCGGTTCGGTCCAGCCGGACCGCATTGTCGACCTTCACGGCCTCAATCTGGATCGTGCCTGGCAGGCGATCGATATCGCCCTCGAACAGGCCGAATCGGCCGGCGATCGGGTCATTTTGTTAATAACTGGGCACCATCGGCGGGGTGAGCCGCCGGTGCAGCGAGGGCGCATCCGGGCAGCCGTTCACGACTGGCTTGCGGTGTCGCGCCACGCAGGACGTATTGCGGCGGTTCGGGGTGCCCATCCGCGCCATGGCGGGGGCGGCAGCCTCTATATCATCCTTCGGCGACGGTAACCTTCTCGCTGCACCATTTCTTAACCGTGCTCTTTTAGACCTCGTCAATCGGCGCGTGGCCGACCTCGGGACGAACCACAGGAATGAAGCCAGGCACGGCCCAGAAGATCAGCAACGCCGTGCTTTCGAGCGCGGCCGGCTTCGCCTCGTTCGTCTTCTCGATCTGCGCCTTCCTCTACCTCACCAATTTCAACGACCAGGTCGTCGCATCGATCGTTGCGGGCGCTTTCTGCCTGCTGGTCAGCTACATTGCGTCGGAGCGGCCTAACAGCGAGAGCGCCCGCGCGCTTGCCGCGCTCGGCGAACGTCTGATGGCCGTCGAGGACGGCGACCTCATCTCGCCGCCGCCTGCCATCGTCCGCCGAAACATGCCGAAGCTCGCAGCGGCGGTCGATACGCTCTTCGCCGAGGTGCGCGCTTCGATCGAGAATGCGCAGGCGCTGGGCATGTACGACCCGGTCACGTCCTTGCCGAACCGACTGCATTTCCGGTCCGAAGCCGACAAGCTGCTCGCGGATTCCGCGCCGGGCAGCCAGTGCGCGATGCTGTTCGTCGACCTGGACCGGTTCAAGATGGTCAACGACAGCCTTGGCCATGCGCGCGGCGACCAGCTGCTGATCATGGTCGCGAACCGGCTGCGCGTCGTCGTCACGGCCGAACTCAACGAATCCCCGAGCCGCCGTCCGCTCCTTGCGCGACTGGCGGGCGACGAGTTCACGCGTCTTCTTCCCCGAGATTTCGTCCGTGAAGGACGTCGAGCGGGTCGCTCGCCGGATCGCGGTCGCCATCGCGGAGCCGTTCGAGCTTTACGGCCACAGCGTCGACATCGGCGCGTCCATCGGCGTCGCGCTGGGACCCGATCACGGGAACAGCGTCGAATCTTTGATGCGCTCCGCGGACATCGCCATGTACCGCGCGAAGGCGCTCGGCGGCGGGCAGCATTGCCTGTTCGACGACGAACTGGCTGCGGAGCATCAGCAGCGGATCGAAACGGAGCGTGCGCTCACCGACGCAGTCCAGCGCGACGAGTTCATCCTGGCGTACCAGCCGCAGCTAAGCCTCATCACTGGCGAGCTGGTCGGCACCGAGGCGCTGCTTCGCTGGTCGCACCCGCGCGACGGCCTGCGCATGCCGGGCGACTTCATTCCAATCGCCGAGACCACCGGCCTGATTTCCGAGATCGGGGATTGGGTGATGGCAGAGGTCGCGGCAACGCTCGGAGCATGGCATCGCGACGGCTATGATCGCCGTGTCGCCTTCAACGTCAGCCCACGCCAGCTCGACCGCGCCGACTTCTTCGCGCGGCTGAGGCAGGTCTTCGAGGACAATGGGGTGCCGCTGTCGCTGGTGGAGCTGGAGTTCACCGAGACCGCGGCGATGAAGGCCAGCGACGCGGTCATCGCCGAAATCGCGGCCATGCGGGCCGATGGCGCGCGGATCGCCATCGACGATTTCGGCACCGGCTATTCGAACCTGTCGCGCCTGCGGACGCTGCCGATCGACCGGGTGAAGCTCGACCCTTCGCTGATCGTCGACATCGAGCAGTCGGAAAAGGGCCGGGTGATCGTCCAGGCCGTCATGCACCTCATCGCCGGCATCGGCTGCGAGATCGTCGCCGAGGCCGTCGAGACCTCCGCGCAAGCCGACATCCTGCGCGCCATGGGCTGCCACACGATCCAGGGCTACGTCTTTCGCGCATCCGATGTTCGAGGATGAGTATCTGGCGTGGACTCGGGATGCGGCTCCCTCACGCATCGTAGCCTAAGGTCGAACCCTGTGACGGATCGGGTTGCCCGTTGACCGCCTGTCACGTTCGGCCCTAGTTTCGCTTTCTTGTGAACAAGTTGCTGGTCATTTGCGCAGGCTTGCTGGTCACGCTTGCCATAACCGCTTTCCATCAGGTTCCGGTCGGGATGACCCCCGCCAACGCGCAGGCAGTCGATGATCTCTTGCCCGAGCGTCCGATACAGCCCCGCACCTTCGCGGAAGAAGTGGCGCTTATCCTCCTCGTCCAGGACAGGGTGCTGGAAGCCTCGCCAGAGGAGCGGGGGATCGCGCTCAATCAGCCTCGTGAAATCACTGATCTGCTTCGAGCGCGGCATGGCGCCTGTTTCGATCGGAGCAGGGCGATCGAAACCGTGTTGCGCTCCTACGGCTTTCGCACTCGGCATGCGTCCATGTACAGTACGGTGGAGGCCGGAACCGCGCTCCGCGCCCTCGCGACACCGAACACGATCTCGCATGCCCTGACTGAAGTGAAGACGCGTCGTGGATGGATGATCGTCGACTCGAAGACCCGTTGGGCCGGGCTTACCGCGGACGGACGACCGCTCGACCTTGGCGAGGTGCGAAAGAAGGCCGATCAGAAGTGGAGTGGGGCGATTAAGGCGCCAATTCCCGAGGTTTACGGCGCGCCGTTCACCTATGTTTACGGTCTCTACAGTCGGCACGGACGGTTTTACCCGCCCTACAATCCCATCCCGGACGTGAACTGGGCGGAGTTGGCGCAGAACCTCTGATTTGAGCTAGTCCGAGATCTTCCGCAGAACCCGTTCGTAGATGCGCGACAGCTGTTCGATGTCTTCCACCGCCGCGCATTCGTCGAGCTTGTGCATCGTGCCGTTGGGCAGGCCGAAATCCACCACCGGGCATAGCTCGATCAGGAAGCGGCCGTCGGAGGTGCCGCCGCTGGTCGAAAGTTCCGGTGTGAGGCCAGTTTCTTCTTCGATCGCCGCGACGATCACGTCGTAGAGCTGACCCGGCGGAGTCAGGAACGCCTCGCCGGAAATGCGCGCGCGGACGGTGGCGCCCGGCGCCTCGCGCTCGGCGACTTCCTCGACCATGCGGACGAGGTCGGCGCCGTGCTGCAGATTGTTGAAGCGGATGTTGAGCTGCGCGGTCGCCACCGCCGGAATGACGTTGCTCGCCTGCGTCGGCGTGGTCACGGCCGTGAATTCCAGGTTCGACGGCGGGAAGGCGTCGGTGCCGTCATCCAGATGAACGGCGTCGAGCGCCGCAAGCACCCGCCCGAGCTTCGGGATCGGATTGTCCGCCCGGTGCGGGTAGGCGACGTGGCCCTGCGTGCCGGGGACGTCGATCCACATGTTGACCGAGCCGCGCCGGCCGATCTTCACCGTGTCGCCGAGCCGCTCGACCGAGGTCGGCTCGCCGATCAGGATCATGTCCGGGCGAATGTCCCGTTCCTTGAGCCAGTCGATGATGCGCGGGCGTGCCGTAGGTCGCGTAGCCTTCCTCGTCGCCGGTGATAAGGAGCGATATCGTCCCGTTGCCCCGCTCGACGCGCGAGACTGCCGCGACGAAGGCGGCGATGGCGCTCTTCATGTCGACTGCGCCGCGGCCGCTGAGGATGCCGTTCTCGATGACCGTCTCGAACGGATCGGTGCTCCACCCGTCGCCGGCGGGCACCACGTCCAGATGTCCGGCGAATCCGAAATGCGGTCCGCCTTCACCCCGAATCGCGACCATGTTCTCGGTTGGGCCGTCGGGCGGCTCGCCGAGGACGAAGCGATGAACGGTGAAACCGAGGGGCTGCAGCGCCGCCTCCAGCACGTCGAACACCTCGCCGCTGGCGGGAGTCACGCTCGGGCAGTTGATCAGCTCTTGCGCAAGCGCGATGGGGTCGACTGACATGACAGCGGCGTAGCAAAGGAGACGGGGATGCCCAAGGTGGACCTTCAGTCGATCGAGCAGGTGAACCGTACCGGCTATCCGTCACCCTTCGACAGGCAAGTCGCGGGACGCTGGTATCGCAGGATCGCGCCGGCGACGGGCCTCACCGATTTCGGGGTCAGCCATGTCGTGCTGAAGCCGGGCGCCTGGTCGAGCCAGCGCCACTGGCACGATGGCGAGGACGAGTTCCTGGTGATGCTGTCGGGAGAAGCGGTGCTGGTTGAAGACGATGGGCGGACGGTGCTGCGGCCGGGTGACCTGCGCCGCCTGGCCCAAGGGCACTGGCCTCGGCCATCACGTGATCAATGAAAGCGACGCCGACTGTGCATTCGTCGTGTTCGGCGGCGGCACGAATACCGGCGGCGGTTATTCCGACATCGACATGCTGTTCACCGCCGACGGCAGTTACACGCACAAGGATGGGACGCCTTACTGACTGCGCCCGTCGCCGCCATTCGTTCGTCCTGAGCGAAGTCGAAGGGCGTGGTCCGGACAATCCTGCAAGCGCCCTTCGACTGCGGCGCAAGCGCCTCCGCTCAGGACGAGCGGAGTCGGTCCGGTCTTAGGCCGCTTCGTGCTCGTACTGCTCGATGACCCAGGGTTCGTCCTGGGCTTGGTCGATCCATTTGTTCACGTCCGGATGCGACAGCACCGCCTTCATGTAGAGCTCGGCGAAGGGCGGCATCGGAACCGAGTAAGTGATGAGGCGAGTCACGACCGGCGCGTACATGATGTCCGCCGCGCACCATTCGCCGAAGAGGAACGGCCCGCCGCTGCCGAAGCGCGCTCGCGCCTGCGCCCAGAGCTGGAGGATTCGCTCGATTTCGTTGCGGACTTCTTCGGCCAGCGGCTTGAAGGGGAAGGTTTTGCGCACGTTCATCGGCAGCTCGCGGCGCAAATTGGCGAAGCCGGAGTGCATTTCGGCGGCCATGGAGCGGGCCATGCCGCATGCCGACTTCGTCGTCCGGCCAGTATTTTTCCTTGCCGTGCCGGTCCGCGAGAAACTCGATGATCGCGAGGCTGTCCCAGACGACGCAATCGCCGTCCCACAGGATCGGTACCTTGCCGAGTGACGGGGCGAACTCGTCGCCTTCGCGGCGCTTGTCCCATTCCTCGTCGAAGAGGGGGACGACGATCTCCTCGAACTCCTCGCCGGAGTGCTTAACCGCCAGCCAGCCGCGCATCGACCAGCTCGAATAAGCACGATTGCCGATGATGAGCTTGATCAAGTCCGTCCCCTCAGGATGTCGCGGCTTCCAGGATTGCCGTTCTTAACTCGGCAATGCCGAGGCCGGTTTCGCTCGACGTCGCGATCAGTTGCGGATGCGCTGCCGGATGCTTGGCGGATTCGGCAATCGTCCGCTCCAGCGTCTTGGCCGAGCTCGGTCGGCTTCACCTTGTCGGCCTTGGTCATCACCAGCTGATAGTTCACGGCCGCCTTGTCGAGCATGTCCATGATCTCGACGTCGACGGGCTTGATCCCGTGCCGCGAATCGATCAGCACGATGGCGCGCCGCAGGACCGCCCGGCCGCGCAGGAAGTCGTTCACGAGGAAGCGCCAGCGCTTGACCATGTCCTTCGGCGCCTCGGCGAAACCGTAGCCGGGCATGTCGACCAGCCGGATCTGCGGCGGTTGGCCGACGTCGAAGAAGTTGAGTTCCTGCGTCCGGCCCGGCGTGTTCGACGTGCGCGCCAGCCCCTTGCGGTTGGTCAGCGCGTTCAGAAGCGAGCTCTTGCCGACGTTCGACCGGCCGGCGAACGCGATCTCCGGCATAGTCCGGATCGGGCAGGAACCGGAGTTCGGGCGCGGACTTCAGGAACTCGACCGGTCCCGCAAAGAGCTTGCGGGCCCGTTCGGCCAATTCCGCCTCTTCCCGATCCTCATCCACGTCAGGTCGTCGCCGGATGCGTGTCGGAGAAGTGCAGGCCGTATCTCTTGTACAGCCACCATTGTTGCAGGATCGTCAGGACGTTGCTGGTCACCCAGTAGAGCTGCAGGCCCGCTGGCGAACGGCGCCATGACGAACGACCATCACCCACGGCATGATCGCGAAGATCTGCTGCTGCGTCGGATCCATCGGCGCCGGGTTCAGCTTGAACTGCAGCCACATCGTCACGCCGAGCAGGATCGGCAGGACGCCGATGAGCAGGAAGTAGGGCGGCGTGAAGTCGAGCAGGCCGAACAGGTTGATCGGAGTCAGCGGATCGGGCGCGGACAGGTCCTTGATCCACAGCGCGAAGGGCTGGTGGCGCATTTCGACCGACACCATCAGCACCTTGTAGAGCGCGTAGAAGATCGGGATCTGCAGCAGGATCGGCAGGCAGCCGGCGGCCGGGTTGATCTTCTCTTGCTGGTAGAGCTTCAGCATCTCCTGCTGCAGCTTCGGCTTGTCGTCCTTGTAGCGCTCCTGGATCGCCTTCATCTTCGGCTGGACCTTGCGCATCGCGGCCATCGACTTGAACTGCTTGTGCGGCGATCGGGAACATCAGCAGGCGGACGATGAGCGTCAGGCAGATGATCGCCACGCCGAAATTGCCGATCTGCTTGAACAGCCAGTTCAGCAGGTCGAAAATCGGCCGCATGAACCATTCGAACCAGCCCCAGTCGATCGCCTTGGACAGCTTCGGAATGCCGAGCGTCCTCATAGCGGTCGAGCAGCGTCTTTTCCTTGGCACCGGCGAACAGGCGGGTTTCGGTCGTGACCGCCTTGCCCGGCTCGACGATCACCGGCGCGTCGGAGAAGTCGGCCTGGTAGGCGCCGGTCGGCGCCTTGCGGAAGGACGCCGCGAAGCTGCGATTGCCGGCGGGGGCGAGGGCGGTCAGCCAATATTTGTCGGTGAAGCCGAGCCAGCCGCCGCTGCGTGCGTGAACTGCCGGCCGGCCGCTTCCTCGTCGAGCGTGTCGAAGTCGACGTCGTAGTTCGCCGCGTCGTTGAAGACGCCGATCGGGCCGACGTGAACCGTCCAGCTGTCGGGATCGGGCGACTTGGTCGGCGCGGCTGATGAGACCGTAGGGCCGAACGGCGATCGCGTTGCCGTCGGGTTCGACACGCGCTGCTCGGACGGTGAACAGATAATTGTCGTCGACCGCGAAGATGATCTCGAAGCGCTGACCGCCGTTGCTGGTCCAGGTCAGCGTCACCGGGCCGTCCGGAGCAAGCACCGGCGCGCTCGCGGTCCACTGCGCGTCTGCCGGCGGCGCCTGGACGCCCTGCGCCGCTCCAGCCGAAGCCGGCGAAATAGGCGCCGCTGGCGCCCGCGGGCGACAGCAGACGCACCGGCGGCGAATTCTTGGCGATGCCTTCGCGCTCGCGCATGAGCACGAGGTCGTCGATCCGGGCGCCCTGGAGGTTGATCGAACCCTGAAGCGCCGGCGTCTGGATGCGCACGCGCGGGGTGTCGCGAAGAACGACTGCGCGGTTGCGCATCGCCGCCGGCGTGTTCGGCGCGGGGCTCGCCTGCGGTTTGCGCCATCGGCTCGACCTTGCCGTTCTCCACCTTCACGGGCGGCGGGTTCGACGGCACGAACTTGTCGGACAGAAAGCTCCAGCCGAGCAGAACGAGCGCGCTGAGCACGACCGCGAGGATCAAGTTCTTGTTCTCGTTCACTTAGGGTTTGATCCTCAAATCAGGGAACAGGGTCGGGGCCCTGGCCGCCCCAGGGGTGGCAGCGCATGATCCGCTTGAACGCGAGCCATCCGCCACGCGCGGCGCCATAGCGTTGAAGTGCGGTGATCGCATAGGCCGAACAGCTTGGCTGGTAACGGCAGCTGGGCGGAAGCACGCGCGACGGGCCCTTCTGCCATCCGCGCGCGATAAGGATGAGGAGCTTGGCGATCACGGCCGCGCCTTTTCCAGAGCGCGCGTAAGATCGTGCCGAAGTTCGCCGAAGTCGCGTTCGATGCCGCCGGAGCGGCCGATCAGGACGTGATCCGATCCGGAATGACCGCTGCGCAGGTATGATTTCCCGCGCAAGCTCGCGAAAGCGGCGCTTCATCCGGTTGCGCACGACGGCGATCCGCCGATCTTCTTGCTGACGGTGAACCCGACGCGCTTGAGCGAATCGCCGTCCTCACGGTCGCGGACGAGCAGGACGAAGTCCGGCGTCGCCGCGCGCCGTCCGGCGTTCGCAGCGAGGAAGTCCGAGCGCTTGCGGAGGGTGACTTAGGCGCTGAGCTTCTTGCGGCCGCGTGCGCGGCGCGCGTTCAGGACCTTGCGTCCGCCCACCGTCGCCATGCGCGACCGGAAGCCGTGCCGGCGCTTGCGGACGAGGTTGCTCGGCTGGAAGGTGCGCTTCATCGCTCATTCTCTCAAAATCTAAAGAAAAAGGGCCGCCGTCGAGGCAGCCGCTGTTGGAGCGGGCCGATAAGGGAGGGCGGGCCGGAAGTCAATTAGCACTGCGGTCACGATTGGCGCGGCCCTCCCGATCCGCCCAGGTTTCCGGAGGTGTGAGCGGCGGGTCCGGAACCATGTCCGCGACGATGCCGGTCTCGGCCTCGCTCCGCTCCTTCTGCTCCTTTTCCCGCTTGAGCCGGCGGCGTGCACTGCGGCGACGAAGCGCCCAGTCCGCCCAGCCTCCCGCTTTCGGCCGCGAGCGCTTGAAGCGAACGTAGTGGCGCTTGGCCCACATGCTGGTCCGGAGCACCATCGCCAGGCCGATCGCGAAGACGAATACGCCGCCCGGACCTGGAAGCGCTCCCACCGGAATGGCCGCGATCATGAGCAGGACGCCCAATGCGAAAATCGTCCATTCGACCGCGGGATGGTCGAAAAAGGCGCGCCATTGATCCTTCGCTGATCATCGCGACGATGTGGGGCAGCACGGCAGTTGCCGCAAGGACTTGCGGTGCGGGCCGACCGCGGGCTAGCAACAGCGTGCCGAGCTAGGGGGGTGTCTGCGTATCGTATTGCTGAACAGTGGCAGGGCCGGATGACGGCCACTGTCGCCACTGTTGCGTTCCTTGGGCTCGAAGCGCGTCCCGTAGAAGTTCAGGTTCAGCTCTCCGCCGGATTGCCGCGATTCACGATCGTCGGCCTGCCCGACAAGGCCGTCGCCGAAAGCCGCGAGCGCGTCCATGCGGCGCTGGCGTCGATCGGCCTGGCGCTCCCGCCCAAGCGGATCACGGTGAACCTGTCGCCCGCCGATTTGCCGAAGGAAGGCTCGCACTTCGACCTGCCCATCGCCCTGTGTCTGCTGGCGGCGATCGGCGCGGCGGACGCCGAGACGCTGTCGCATTACGTTGTCGTTGGAGAGCTGAAGCTGGACGGGCGAATCGCGCCTTCGCCGGGCGTGCTGCTGGCGGCGCTGCAGGCCTCGTCGGAGAGCAAGGGGCTGATCTGCCCCGCATCCCAAGGCGCCGAGGCCGCGTGGGCCGGTGACGTCGAAGTCGTCGCCGCGCCGGACTTGCTTGCTCTGCTCGCGCATCTCAAGGGTACGTCGGTGCTGACTCCGCCGCAGCCGGGCGAGGCCGAGCCGCCGAGAGCCGGGCCGGACCTCAAGCAGGTAAAGGGACAGGAGGTCGCCAAGCGCGCGCTCGAGATCGCCGCGGCTGGCGGTCACAACATGCTGATGAGCGGGCCGCCCGGAGCCGGCAAGTCGCTTTTGGCAGCCTGCCTTCCCGGCATTCTTCCGCCGCTACAGCCCGCGGAGGCCCTCGAAGTCTCGATGGTGGCGTCGGTCGCCGGCGAGCTGGAGGGCGGGCGGATGACCCGCCGTCGTCCGTTCCGCTCGCCGCACCATAGCGCTTCCATGCCCGCGCTAGTCGGCGGCGGACTTCGCGTCCGGCCGGGCGAAATCAGCCTTGCCCACCTCGGTGTCCTGTTTCTCGACGAGCTGCCAGAATTCCAGCGCGGTGTTCTGGATTTGCTTCGGCAGCCCCTCGAGACCGGCAATGTCAGCGTTGCACGAGCCAATACTCACGTCACCTTCCCGGCGCGGGTGCAGCTTGTGGCAGCGATGAACCCCTGCCGGTGCGGCCATCTGGGAGACCCGGCGCTTGCTTGCAGCCGCGCTCCCAGGTGCGCCGCGGACTATCAGGCACGGGTTTCGGGTCCTTTGCTCGACCGCATCGACCTTCACGTCGAAGTGCAGGGCGTTTCGGCCGCCGATCTCACGCTTCCGCCACCGGCCGAGGGCAGCGCCGAGGTTGCTCGCAGGGTTGCGACCGCCCGTCAGCTGCAGGCCGATCGCTACAACGGCTCTGGCGTTCGAACGAATGCGGAGGCGGATGGCGAGGTTTTGGAGAAAGTTGCAACCCCCGACGATCCCGGACGCAAGTTGCTCGCCGATGCGGCGGCGGCAATGCGGTTGTCCGCTCGCGGCTTTCATCGGGTGCTTCGCGTCGCACGCACCGTTGCCGACTTGGCCGGGGCCGAGCAGGTCGGACGAATCCATGTTGCGGAGGCGCTCAGCTATCGGCGGCAGGCGCCACGGAATTAGTGATGACGGAAGATGTTGCGGTCGAGAAACAACAGGCTAGCATCGGCCTGCTTTCAAACAGGGGGGAGCAAATGACGACTGAAATGACGCCCATTGATTGGGCAACACGTCCGCTCAAGAAATACGCAGACTTCTCGGGGCGTGCGCCGAGGGCCGAGTACTGGTGGTTCTACCTGCTCATTATCATCGGCTACATCGTCGCGACGATCCTCGACAGTCTCTTGGGACTGGACGGCGCGGTCGGACCTTACGGTATCGTCACCGCGCTTTTCGGCCTGGCGGTACTGATCCCGTCGATCGCTGTCGGTGCTCGGCGGCTGCACGATACGGACCGCTCGGGCTGGTGGTTGCTGATCGGGCTTATCCCGTTGATCGGCGCGATCGTTCTGCTCGTCTTCTTCGTTCTGCCGGGGACACAGGGAAGCAATCGTTTTGGTCCCGACCCTTATGGTCGTGGAGCCTGATAGCAGCCGCGATCGGATCAGGTGGGGCGGGCATCCACGGCTCGCTCCACCTATTTATCGATGCGCCCTGACACTCGGTTTGGCGACTCGTGTCCTGAAGCTGGGGCAACTCGCTCAGCCCGAAATATGCCGCGGCCGGGCGAGCCGTCTTCGAACATGTTCCAGTTTTGGCGCGCATCGGTGGGCCGCAGTGGTTGTCCTTCCGCCACGTGGTCGCTAGCTAAGGGCGGCTACGGGGCCCCTGTGGCGGAATGGTAGACGCGCTCGACTCGAAAATCGAGTTCTTCACGGAGTGTCCGTTCGAGTCGGACCAGGGGCACCAAGCAAGCCGCCGAGCGTAAGGAGGAAATTGCGAACGCAATTTTCGAGTAGCGCGAGAGACGGCGCAGCGTCGGCCGACGACCGCCGCAGGCGTGTCGATCGACGTGACGGATTTACTCCGTGACGGCACGCACAGCCGAAGATATCGTCTTCACATGGACGCGCGCACCACCAAGCAAAAAGCCTCGGCCCAGCCGGAGGTGCCGCATGCGTTCGTGGAGAGCAGCGCCAAGCGAGACCGGCTCCTTGCGTCCATCGCGCTGATCGCTGGCGTCGGCATCATCATCGCTTTGCCGTTCGCGCTTCGGGCAGGGGCGGAGTTCTTCCTCCCGGTGACGGCGGCGCTGGTCATCGCGATCACGCTCGTGCCGATGCTGGAGTGGCTGGAGCGTCGCGGCGTTCCCTCGCGCCTCGGTGCCGCTGTTTGCGTGATCTTCTTCCTTTTGCTGGCGCTCTTTGCGGTCGGATCGATCGTCCTTCCGGCAATCGACTGGGTCGCCCTGATTCCCGAACGGATACCGAAGGCGAGGGCGGCGCTCGAACCCGTCCTGGACCTCTACAAGTCCTTCGACCGGTTCATGGAGCGAATCCTGTCGCAGGTGACGACCCAGGACAGCGGCCGGACGGTGCGGGTCGAGACTCCCAATTCGCTGTCGGGCCTGCTCGCCTCGTCCGCGCCGCATCTGCTCATCCAGCTCTTCTTCGCACTGCTGGTCATCTACTTCTTCCTCGCCGGCTGGACGGCGATGCGGAAGCAGACGATCGTCAGCCGCGGAAGCTTCGAGGGTGCGCTGACCACCGCGCGCGTCATCCAGCAGGTCGTCGACGCCACTTCGATCTACATCGGCACCATCACGCTCATCAACGTGACCCTGGGTGCCCTGACGGCGCTCATCCTCTGGCAGCTCGGCATGGATTCGCCGATCATGTGGGGCGGCATCGTCGCGGTGCTGAATTTCATCCCGTATCTGGGTCCGATCGTTTCGGCGCTCCTGCTGTTCCTGGGCGGCCTGATGACCTTCCCGGACGTCTGGTCCGCGCTGCTTCCGCCGATGATCTTCACGGGGCTGCACATGGTCGAGGCCAATCTCATCACGCCGATGGTCGTCGGCAAGCGGCTTACGATCAGCCCGCTTGCGATCCTCGTCTCGCTGAGCTTCTGGGCCTGGGTCTGGGGAACGACCGGTGCGCTTCTGGCGGTGCCGCTGCTGATCATCATGAAGACGATCTTTTCCGCCGCCGGGACGCCCGACATCGCAGGTTTCCTGTTCGAACACGGCACTTTGACGCATGCCGGCGAGGAAGAGGCGGAAAAAGAGCCCACCGATGTTGACACCCCGCGGGCTGCCACCTAGGTCGCCGCCACGCCAAAAACGCGGGTGTAGCTCAGTTGGTTAGAGCGCCGGCCTGTCACGCCGGAGGTCGCGGGTTCGAGCCCCGTCACTCGCGCCATTCATGAAATTGGAAGCGCGCGAGGCGCCCTATTCGGGTGAGCCCGACGGGGTTCCGGTCGCACTGGCGACTTGCGCGGGCGGCGCAGTCTTTCCCAGCGGCTTGTCGTCGGAAGCAGCCATGCCGCCGCCGAGCGTCCAGCGCAGATTGTCCGACGCCTGCACCTTTTCGACATAAGGCTTGTGCTCGACCTCTTCGGTCGCCTTGCGCGCCGTCATGTTGAAGCGGACGGCCACGCGCTTGTCGCCGCGCATCGACGGCTTGAGCGGGAGCGCTTCGGCGCCCGGAATTTCCGCGATCGCCTTGGCCACTTCGCCGGACTGACCGCGGGTGGCGACGTCGCGCTGCTCGGCCAGGATGGCGGCGGAGCGGAGCGCGTCGACGCTGGGCTCGCGAAGGGCGTAGGCCTGCGTGAAGGACGCGGGGCGACCCCAATTGCCTGCCCATCGATAGAAGATGTGCGCACCCACGACGGCATTCTTGGTCAGCGTCGGCGCCCAATAGGGAACGACGTAATTGGCGTGATAATGCGTGGCCGTCCCGACGGGCTTGTAGACGTATCCCGCAAGCGCCGCTTCCGCGACCGAACGCGCACGACGCCAGGATTTGGCCATCTGCCCGCGCATCAGCGAGCCGTCACAGGTGAAGGTGAACTGACAGCCGGTCGGCCGGGTCGAGCCTTCGTAGACGACGCCGCAGACCGTCGCGGGGAAGGCGGGGTGACGGACGCGGTTCAACACGACCTGGGCGACGCCACGCTGCCCGTCCGTGCTTTCCTGCCCGGCCTCGTAATAGACGGCGCTCGTCAGGCACTCGAGCGCTCGTGTGCGCGTCGCCGCGTCGACCTTGCCGAGCGAGAATGGCTTGGCGGCCGGATTGGGGCCCGTGTCGAGCGCAATGCCCTGGTTAATCGCCAGCGCCTGGTCGACAGGAAGCTGCCGCACCAGCAGCGGAGGCGGCGCCGGAGGGCCGGACGTAGTACCGACTTCGCCGAAGGTGGGAGTTGAATAGGCCGAGCCGGCAATCGCCGCGACACCGGCGAGCGCGAGCGCTCCAGCCAGAAGCACTTCCCGCGGGCGCTCGCGCCACATCTGCGCGGCGTTCAAGGCGATAGTCTGTGTCACGAAGGCCAGTGATATAGTGGAATAATACGCCTGCTTCAATCTTGTTCGTCTTGCCTCTGCCTCCACTGTCCCGTTTGGGACCAGCGCAGCAATGGTTTCAACGGTGCGATCCAAGCTATTCCAACAATTAGATAAAACAGGGCCTGAACAAGGATCGGAAGACGACCGATCTCGCCCGCGAACGTCGCGATGAGGACCGCCCACAGCGCGATCAGCAATAGGATCGCGGCAATGCCCGCAGGTCGTCTCCAGCTTCGGCTCGGTCATTCGAAATACTCGATGCCGTCGGGGCTGGCGAACCCGTGCAAGGGTATGTCCCATGGCTCTTTGGGAATGACGTGAATTCAGGCGCTGCATCGGCCAGCCCACCCCGATGAGCTTCGCGCCCGATTTCTTCAGCTGGAGCAGAGCCCGGTCGTAGTGGCCCTTGCCACGGCCAAGGCGCGTGCCGTGTCCGTCGACCGCCACCAGCGGCACGAAAATGAGGTCCGGCTCCACCGCGGGTGCACGGCGCTTCGGCTGCATCATGCCGAATGGTCCGGGTTCGAGCGGATCGCCCGCGTGAAAGCGAAAGGGCTTGGATGGGTCGGAAAAGGCCGGGAAGGCGACGATTCGGCCAACGGCTCGCGCTTCCTCCATCGCCAGCATCGGACTGATCTCGGTTCCGAAGGGCGCATAGCCGGCGACGACCGAAGAGTGAGCGCAAAGCGACGTCAGATGCTCCGCGAGCTGTCGCTCGAGGAGGGCGCGGTGCCCGTCGTCCAGCGTGCGCACGAATGCCTTGCGCGCATCCAGAGCGGATTTGCGCAGCGAATCCTTCGAAAGGTCAAAGGGAAGTGACGGGACCACCGTGGCCGTTTGCCGGAAATCCTCTGACGCCACAAACGTCAGGTGGGAACCATGTGCACCGGACCAGGGTCCGGACAGGGACAGTCCCCTAGGATATTTAATCGCCTCAGGGATTTTCGTGGCTTCGTACCGGGCAGTACCCGTCAAACCCAATCTAGGCGCGCGACGCCCCATTCTCAAGAGCCGCGGCAAGAGATTCGAGCCGATCCGCTACGCGCTCGGCGCGTTCCGCCAGCGCTGGATCGACCGGTGGAGGCGAAGGCAGCGTACGTCCGTCATCGACAAGTTCGTCGGCGAGCAAGAGCGAGGCGAACAGAAGCTGGCGCGCTTCCGACAATGTGCCGAGGCCCGCCAGAGCTTCCCGGCTCTTGGCGTCCACGAGCGCTGCCGCCTTGCGCAGCGAATCCTCTTCACCGTCGCGGCAGGCCACCTTGTAGGCGCGTCCGGCAATGAAGACGTCGATCTCGGCCATCAGGCGTTTTCCGCCATGCGGATGATCTGGTCGAGCTCGGCGACCGCCTCGCGAACCTTGGCGCGAAGGGCTTCATCCTTGCCATTCTTGTGACCGACCTTGCGTGGCTGCGCGCTCGATCCGTGCAAGCGCACGTTCGGCCCGATCCAGCGCGGAAGTGAGACGGCCCTCGTCCATCGACAATTCCGCTACGCAAGAAGCGGCTTTCCGGCAAGTCGTGAGTGCAAGCAAAAGGGATCCCAAGGTTGACGGGTCACGGCTCACCGGCCAAGGGCGACCGCAATCCGCCCCGCCGAATCTCGCGTGTGGGCCGACCCCATAGATGGAGCGCGACTTGCAGCCGAGCCAACGTCACCTTGCCAACGCGATTCGGGCCTTGGCGATGGATGCGGTCGAGGCAGCGAACAGCGGGCACCCCGGAATGCCGATGGGCATGGCCGACGCGGCGACCGCGCTCTTCACAAAGCATCTGAAGTACGATCCGTCCGATCCGCACTGGCCGGACCGCGATCGCTTCATCCTGTCCGCCGGCCATGGCTCGATGCTGATCTACGCGTTGCTCTACCTGACCGGGTACGAGCGGCCGACGCTCGACGACATCAAGAATTTTCGCAAGCTGCACAGCCCGACGGCCGGACACCCGGAGAATTTCGAGCTTGCCGGTGTGGAGGTGACGACTGGACCGCTGGGGCAGGGCGTCGCCATGGCGGTCGGTACAGCCATCGCCGAGCGTCACCTCAACGCCGTCTACGGCGACGATCTCGTCGATCACTGGACCTACGTCATTGCCGGCGACGGTTGCCTGATGGAAGGCGTCAATCACGAAGCGGTTGGCCTTGCCGGTCATTTGAAGCTCGGCCGCCTGATCGTCCTGTGGGACGACAATGAAATCACTATCGACGGCCCGACCAGCCTGTCGCGCAACGAGGATGTCGTCGCCCGGCATCAGGCCTGCGGCTGGCACACGGTCGAGTGTGACGGCATGAATTCGGACGACGTCTCGCGAGGCATCGAAGAGGCCAAGGCGGATCCTCGCCCGTCGCTGATCCGCTGCAAGACCATCATCGGCTACGGCGCGCCCAACAAGCAGGGCACGGCGGCTACGCACGGCGCCGCGCTCGGCAAGGACGAAGTCGAGGCCGCACGCGCCGAGCTCGGACTGGAGCCGAAGGAGTTCACGGTTCCGAACGATATTCTGACCGCATGGCGCGCATTCGGTCAGCAGGGCGGCGGTCAACGGGCGAGCTGGATCGAGCGGCTGGAGGCCAGCGGCAAGAAGCAGGAATTTCTCGACCGCATCGCCGGCAAGGCCGATGAAAGCTGGCTCAAGCCCTACATCGACAGCGTGCTCGCCGACCTGAAGCCGGTCGCCACCCGCAAGGCTTCGGAAATGGCGCTGGAAGCGATCAATCCGGTCGTCACGTCGACCATCGGCGGCTCTGCCGACCTGACCGGGTCCAACAACACGAAAACCAAGGCCCTGCAGCCGCTTACCGCCGACAACTACGGCGGACGCTACATCTACTACGGCATCCGCGAGTTCGGCATGGCCGCCGCGATGAACGGCATGGCGCTACACGGTGGCGTCATCCCATACGGCGGCACCTTCCTGGTCTTTACCGACTATGCCCGTCCGGCGATCCGCCTGTCGGCGCTGCAGCAGGCGAAGGTCATCTACGTGATGACCCACGATTCCATTGGCCTCGGCGAGGACGGCCCGACCCACCAGCCGATCGAGCATCTGCAGAGCCTTCGCGCCATGCCCGGCCTGTATGTTTATCGCCCGGCCGACGCGATCGAGACCGCCGAGTGCTGGGCCCTCGCGCTGTCCGCCAAGGAGCCCAGCGTGCTCGCGCTCACCCGCCAGAACTTGAAGCCGGTCCGCACCGAAGCATCGGACGAAAACCTCTGCGGCAAGGGCGCGTACCGCCTGAAAGCCGCCGACGCCGCCCGCAAGGTCATTTTCCTCGCCACTGGCTCGGAGGTCGAGATCGCGCTCGCGGCGGCCGAGCGCCTTGAACAGCAGGGCGTCGGTGCCGACGTTGTGTCCGTGCCCTGCACCGAACGATTCGACGAGCAGTCTGCCGCTTACCGGGAGGACGTGCTTCCCGACGTCTCAAACCGCGAGATCCTGCGCGTGTCGGTCGAAGCTGGCACGACCTTCGGCTGGGAGCGTTACACGGGCCTTCACGGCCTGCGCATCGGCATCGACCGCTTCGGCGTCTCCGCCCCGGCCAAGGACGCATACGAATTCTTCGGGCTAACCCCAGAGGCAATTGCCACAAGGGTACTCAACCACATGACTCAAAGAGGCATCCAATGACGAAGGTTGCAATCAACGGTTTCGGACGCATCGGCCGCCTGGTCGCCCGCGCAATCCTCGAGCGCCCCGACAGCGGGCTCGAACTGGTCGCGATCAACGACCTCGCCGACGCCAAGGCGAATGCCTGGCTGTTCAAGCGCGACAGCGTCCACGGTCTCTTCCCGGGCACGGTCGAAGCCGACGGCAACGACATCATCGTCAACGGCAAGCGCATCCACGTCACCGCCGAGCGCGACCCGGCCAAGCTTCCGCACGCCGCCAACGGCGTGGACATCGCGCTGGAGTGCACCGGCTTCTTCACCGACCGCGCCGGCGGCGAAAAGCATTTGGAAGCGGGCGCCAAGCGGGTCCTGATTTCGGCTCCGGCAAAGGGTGCCGACCTGACCGTCGTCTATGGCGTCAACGACGACAAGCTGACGGCCGAGCACAAGATCGTCTCCAACGCCTCGTGCACGACCAACTGCCTCGCGCCGGTCGCCAAGGTGATGAACGACATGATCGGCATCGAGCGCGGCCTAATGACCACGATCCACGCCTACACCAACGACCAGAAGATTCTCGACCAGATCCATTCCGATCCGCGTCGTGCACGCGCTGCCGCAATGTCGATCATTCCGACGACCACCGGCGCTGCTCGTGCGGTCGGCGAGGTGCTTCCGGAGTTGAAGGGCAAACTCGACGGCTCCGCGGTCCGCGTGCCGGTCCCGAATGTCAGCCTAGTCGACCTAACCTTTACGCCGAAACGCGACACGACGCTTGAAGAGGTCAACGGCGCGCTGAAGGCCGCCAGCGAGAGCGGCCGCCTGAAGGGCATCCTCGTCTACACCGATGAGCCTCTGGTCTCGATCGACCTCAATCACAGTTCGGCCAGTTCGACCGTCGACAGCCTCGAAACCGCTGTGCTCGAAGGCAAGCTCGTCCGCGTCGTCAGCTGGTACGACAATGAATGGGGTTTTTCGAACCGCATGGTCGACACGGCCACGGCGATGGCGAAGCTCGGGTAACGACTTCATGCCGAGCGAAACATCGTTCGTCCTGCGCGTAGTCGAAGGGCGGGTCCGCGAGGGTCGTGCCAAGCGCCCTTGGACTAGGCGCTCCGCGCTTCGCTCAGGGCGAACGGAGTTTTGAGCGTGACCCAGTTCAAAACTCTCGACGATTTGCCGGAGGATCTGAACGGCAAGCGCGTCCTTGTCCGCGTCGACCTCAACGTGCCCATGGACGGCGCCAAGGTCACGGACGACACTCGCCTTCGCGCAATGTTGCCGACGGTGCTGGAACTGTCCGACCGCGAGGCGATCGTGCTCCTTCTCTCGCACTTCGGACGGCCGAAGGGCGAGAACCGCCCAGACATGTCCACGGCCCAGCTCGTCCTGCCAGTGCATCGCCTGGCGGGGCGCTCGGTCCGCTTCATCGAAGACTGCCAAGGGCCGGAGGCAGAGCGCGCGGTGACGACGATGCTTCCGGGTAATGTCGGGATCCTGGAGAACACGCGGTTCCACCACGGTGAAGAGAAGAACGACCCGGAGTTGGCCAAGGGCATGGCCGCGCTTGGCGACTATTACGTCAACGACGCCTTCTCCGCTGCGCACCGGGCGCATGCGTCTACCGAAGGCATTGCGCATATCCTGCCGAGCTTTGCCGGCCGCGCGATGGAAGCGGAGCTCAAGGCGCTCGAACGCGCCCTCGGCAATCCGGAACGGCCGGTCGCGGCCGTTGTGGGCGGCGCCAAGGTGTCGTCCAAGCTCGCCGTGCTGGGTCATCTTGTCGGCAAGGTCGATCATCTGATCATCGGCGGCGGAATGGCCAACACTTTCCTCGCCGCGCGTGGTGTCAATGTCGGCAAGTCGCTCTGCGAGCACGACCTGACCGGCGAGGCCAACGCGATCTTCGACCGAGCCGACGAAGCGGGTTGCACAATCCACCTGCCGTACGACGTCGTGGTCGCGAAGGAATTCGCGGCAAACCCTGCCAGCCTGCGCACCTGTAACGTGCATGAGGTGCAGGCGGACGAGATGATTCTCGACGTCGGCCCCGCCGCGGTCGAGGCGCTCGCGGACGTGCTGAAGAATTGCCGGACTTTGGTGTGGAATGGCCCGCTCGGCGCATTCGAGACGCCGCCGTTCGATACCGCGACGGTCGCGCTGGCGAAGACGGCCGCTGCTTTGACTAAGGACGGCGGCTTGGTCTCCGTTGCTGGCGGCGGCGACACGGTTGCCGCCTTGAACCACGCTGGCGTAGCTGGCGACTTTACCTTCGTCTCGACCGCGGGCGGAGCATTTCTCGAATGGATGGAAGGGCGTACGCTTCCGGGCGTTGCCGCACTTGAGCAACAAGGGGACTGAAGATGGCGCAAAATGCAGAGATGCTCGCCAAGGTGAAGAATGCGAACGGGTTCATCGCCGCGCTGGACCAGAGCGGCGGTTCTACGCCCACGGCGCTCAAGGGCTACGGCTACAAGGGCGACGAATGGTCTTCGGATGAGGAGATGTACGATCTCGTCCACAAGATGCGCGTCCGGATCATGTCCTCGCCTGTGTTCACCGGCCAAAAGGTGCTCGGCGCGATCCTGTTCGAGCGGACCATGGACGGGGAAGCGCATGGCCAGCCTGTTCCGGCCTACCTTTGGAGCAAGGGCGTCGTTCCGTTCCTGAAGATCGACAAGGGTCTCGCTGATGAAGCGAATGGCGTGCAGCTGATGAAGCCCATGCCAGACCTCGACGATCTCCTCGCGCGCGGAGTCCAGAAGGGCATTTTCGGAACGAAGGAACGCTCGGTCATTCACCTGGCCAATCCGGCTGGCATCGCAGACGTCGTTGCCCAGCAATTCGAAGTGGCGAAGCAGGTCCTCAGCCACGGGCTGGTGCCGATCATCGAGCCGGAAGTGAACATCAAGAGCGCCGAGCGGGGCGCCGCGGATGTCCTCCTGCGCGACGAGATACTGCGCCACCTCGACCTGCTGCCCGAAGGAAGCGAGGTCATGCTCAAGCTGTCGATCCCCGAGACGCCGGGCACGTTCGACGCTCTGGTCAAGCATCCGCGCGTGCTTCGCGTCGTGGCCCTGTCGGGCGGCTTCTCGCGTACCGATGCCTGCCGCGACCTCGCCAGGAACCCGGGCATGATCGCCAGCTTCTCTCGCGCTTTGCTCGAGGATCTTCGCCAGGACACGAGCGAAGAGGAGTTCGACCGATCGCTGTCCGAGGCGATTGACGAAATCTATGAGGCTTCGACCGAGAAGGCCGCCGCTTAAGCGTGGACGACGAATTCGACCCGGCAGAGTTTCCACCGCCAAAGCGGACGCAACCCTGCCGGCTCTACCTCATTTCGCCGCAAGAAGTTGGCGGGGACTTCCCTGACCGGTTGAAGGCGGCTGTCGGCGACGACGTCGTCGCTGCCTTCCAGTTGCGCGTGAAGGACGTCTCCGAACATGAGCTTGCACGGCTCGCCGAGCCGCTGCAGCGCATCTGCGCCGATGCCGGTGTTGCGTTCATCGTCAACGACAGCATGCAGCTGGCCAAGCGCCTTGGCGCCGACGGCGTTCACCTGGGCCGGCAGGACGGCGATATCCGGGAGGCGAGGGCGCTGCTCGGACCGCAGGCGCAGATCGGAGTGACGTGCCACGATAGCCGGCACTTCGCGATGGATGCTGGCGAGGCAGGGGCGGACTACGTTGCTTTCGGCGCTTTCTATCCGACGACGACCAAGCCATCGCCTTATCGCCCGGACCCGGCGATCCTCAGCTGGTGGTCCTCCGTGTTCGAAATTCCGTGCGTGGCGATTGGCGGCATCAACCCGGCCAATGCAAAACCGCTGGTCGACGCCGGCGCTGACTTTCTGGCGGTATGCAAGGCCGTTTGGAGTGTCGACAAGCCGACAGAAGTTCTCACGAAATTCAGTGACTTGTTCGCTGACCTTTAGGAGTTGTGGCGGCAAGGACCAGAGAAACTGGCGGAATTCCGCCTGCGTCCGAACGGTGTTGCCGAATTGCACCACTTTTTGTAGTAATCGACGGTCGTCGTCATTTCACGAAACTATCATGCTTTGTGGCCATTGAGGCGGCGACAAACAAGCAAGGGATAGTTCCAAATGCGCAAATATCTATTCGCCGCAGCCGCGGTCGCTGCAGTCGCTTCGCCGGCCGCAGCTCGTGACGGCTCCGGTTACTTCGGTGTCGAGGGCGGTATCCTCTTCCCGAAGGACCAGGACGCCGACGTTTTCGTCGATTACGACACGGTCACCGTCGGAACGCCGGCCGCCGTTGGGCCTGCCGACACCACGTATAACAATGCGTTCGGCATCGACTACAAGAAGGGCTACGACCTCGACGCCATCGCCGGTTATGACTTCGGCATGTTCCGGCTCGAAGGTGAGATCGGCTACAAGCGCGCCAAGCTCGACAGCCTGGAGGTGGACAGCGGTTTCATCTCGTCGCTGAACACGGCGCTGAACCGCCCCGATCGCGACGTCGCTCCCGACCCCATCGGAACGCTTCCAGCTCTCAGCAGCGCCGATTTCGATCTTGATGGGAAGGTCAGCGTTCTCTCGGGCATGATCAATGCCCTCGTCGACTTCGGCAACGAAGACGGTCTGTCTTTCTACGCCGGTGGCGGTTTCGGCCGTGCCCGGGTGAAGACGCTGGGCGAGAGCGATCAGGCGTGGGCCTACCAGGGCATTGCGGGCGTCCGCTTCGCGCTCAGCCCGAACATCGATCTGGGCCTGAAGTACCGCTACTTCCGCACCGGCAATCTCGATCTGGCTGATGACACGGGTGTCTTCCTCGACGGAAATGCCGAGACCGTGCTTCCGACGGGCGCAACGGCTCCCGTCGTCGTGACGACGGACGCTCTGGCGTTCGCCGACTTCGAGCAGAAGTTCCGGTCGCACAGCCTCCTGGCGAGCCTGATCTACAACTTCGGCGGTGTCGAAGCGGCTCCTCCGCCGCCTCCGCCCCCGCCGCCGCCCCCGCCGCCTCCGCCGCCCCCGGCGACGCAGACGTGCCCGGACGGATCGGTGATCCTGGCGACCGAGGCTTGCCCGGTTCCGCCGCCACCGCCGCCGCCGCCGCCGCCGGCGCCAGAGCGCGGATAAAGTCAGTACCGACTTGCGTGTGAATCCCGGGCGAGGCACCTGCTTCGCCCGGGATTTTCTTTTCGGGTCAGCTCCGAAGCTGGCCGATCATCGCCTTCAGCGTCTGAGCATCGAGTATGGCGTGACCGTCGATGTCATTGTTGAAGTAGGCCCAAACCGGTCGGTCGACGCTCGCGAGCTCCGTCATCCAATTCGCCCAGCGCAGCAGCAGGTCATCCGGATAGCGACCCCAATATTTCCCTCCGCAGCCGTGGAAGCGAATATAGGCGATTGGGCCCACAGCGATGCGCTCGGTTGCCGAACCCGGCATGTCGTGAGCGCAGAATGACGCGCCATATCGTTCGAGCAAGTCGTAGGTCTGCGAGACGTACCAGCTCCTGTCCCTAAATTCGAAGACGCTGGTCACATCTTTCGGCAGGATCGCAAGAAAGTGCTCCAGCCGCTCAAGATCGAGGCCAAGGCTCGGAGGGAGTTGATAGAGGATGGGCCCGAGACAACTCCCCAGGTGTCGCGCCGCTGACATCATCCGGTTAAGCGGCTCCTCCGGATCGAGAAGCTTCTTCGCCTGCGTGATGTAGCGGTTTGCCTTCACCGCATAGCAAAAGCCCGGCGGAGCCTGTTCGCGCCATTTGTCGAAGGTCTCCGGCGAGGGCAGTCGATAGAAACTGTTGTTGACCTCGACCGTATCGAAATGCCCGGCGTAGAATTCGAACCAGCGCCTTGCGGGCAGCCCCTTCGGGTAGAAAAGCTCGCGCCAATGCTTGTAGTTCCAGCCTGAACAGCCAACGCGTATCTGTCGCCCGCGCCCGTGGGATACACTTGTATCTTGCATCGTTGCACTCCCGAACCCTGTTTCATCCGGAGAGTTGCGTGCGTCATTATCGCCTGTTCACCACCATCGCCACGGCGGCATTCGTTGCCGGGGCTGCCATCGCCCAGTCGACAACCGAAGGTGCGCCGAAAACTGAAAATTGGGTCGCGCCTGGTACTCCGGGATCGTCGATCGATGGCGGGTTGTTCCATGCGCAGGTGCTGATGTCGGCGCACGGCTTTTCCCCGGGCGTCATCGACGGCAAGAAAGGACAATCGTTCGAGCTGGCGCTGCGCAGTTTCCAGGAGGCCCGCGGCCTGCAGCCCACGGGTGAGCTGGATGCGCAAACTCGCCAGGCCCTGATGAAGGCAAATCGGCCGTCGACCGTGACTGTCCGACTGGGCCCCGACGACGTGCGGGGACCGTTCGTCCATCCGTTCCCGACCGAACCTGAGAAGCAGGCGGAGCTCGATGCTCTCAGCTATCGGAACATGCTCGAGAAGCTGGCCGAGAGGTATCACACCACTCCGGCGACGATCGTCGCGCTCAATGGGCCGGACAAGCTGATCGGGGTCGGACAGCAGCTCCGGCTCCCCAACGTCGTTCCGCAGTCGCGCGACTATGAGGGCGTACCTGGCGAGGGGGGCGCCGTGATGAACAGCCTGAACGTGGACGCCAACCAGCCGCAGGGCGACTATGTGGTCGTCGACAAGAGCGAAGGCGTCCTGAAGGTCTATCGCGGTGACGCCGGCGAAGACGATGGCGAGCTCGTCGCGGCCTTTCCCGTGACGATGGGATCGCAGCGCTATCCTCTGCCGATCGGCCGATGGAAGGCGACGACCTATGCCTTCATGCCGCCATTCGACTATCAGCCGGACCTGCTGGAGAACGCCAAGAGCGACACGGACCTGAAGCTTCCTCCAGGGCCGAACGGACCGGTGGGAGTCGCCTGGTTGGACCTGACCAAGGAGCATTACGGTATTCACGGCACCAACGAGCCGCAGACGATCGGCCGCGCGGAATCGAGTGGCTGCATCCGCATGGCCAATTGGGACGTGCTGAGGCTGGCGCGCATGATGAAGCCGGGCTTCACCGCCATTTTTCAGGCATAAGGGGCGGCGATGGGGAAGGCGTTTGGAGTCATCTCGACCGCGGTGGTCACCGCGACCCTGACCAGCGCCTTTTGGGTTTTTGCCTACAACACCGGAGTTTTCTCGCCCGCCGAAGCCGGAAAGGTGACGGCGTCAGGTGACATTGCGGTGCTCGATCCGGCATCCGGCCCGCCCGTCGCAATTGCGGAGAGCGTGGAGGTCGGACCGGCAGGCCTCGCGATCCCGGTCGCCGGCGTGAAAGCCAGTCAGCTCACCGATACCTTCACGCAGGCTCGTGCCGGGGGTGCCCGCGTGCATGATGCCATCGACATCATGGCCGATGAGGGAACGCCGGTAATCGCAGCCACCGACGGGACGGTCGAGAAGCTGTTTTTGTCGCCGGGCGGGGGCGGGATAACCGCTTACGTCCGCTCACCCGACCAGCGCTGGACCTATTATTATGCGCACCTGCAGGGTTATGCGCCGGGCCTCGCCGAGGGGCAGAAAGTGAAGCGCGGCCAGGTGATCGGTCGTGTGGGTCACACCGGAAATGCCAATCCGGAAGGGCCGCACCTGCATTTCGCAATCAACCAGATGCGCGCGGGCGAGAAGTGGCATCAGGGCACGCCAATCAACCCTTACCCGCTTCTTGCCGGAAAACGGACCAGCGGCTAAGGCCGCCGCCAATCCGCGGGCCAAGCTCGCGGCGGCTCTTTCATCAGTCTCGAAGCAGGTAGGCGGTCATGAAGATCAGCGGCGTGGACATCCGTCCCGGCAACATCATCGAATATGAAGGCGGCATCTGGCGCGCCGTGAAGATCCAGCACACGCAGCCAGGCAAGGGCGGCGCCTACATGCAGGTCGAGCTGAAGAATTTGATCGATGGGCGCAAGAACAACGTCCGCTTCCGCTCGCGCGGAGACGGTCGAGCGCGTCCGCCTCGACACCAAGGATTTCCAATTCCTGTTTCACGACGGCGACATGCTCGTGTTCATGGACAAGGAGAATTACGAGCAGGTCTCGCTTGCAGAAGACCTCATCGGTGAGCCTGCCGCCTTCCTGCAGGACGGCATGGACGTCGTGATGGAGCTCTACAATGAGAGGCCGATCAGCGTTCAGCTGCCCGACACGATCGAAGCCATGATCGTCGAGGCCGACGCCGTGGTGAAGGGCCAGACGGCCTCGTCCAGCTACAAGCCGGCCGTTCTCGACAATGGCGTTCGCGTCATGGTGCCGCCCCACATCGCGAGCGGAACTCGCATCGTCGTCGACACTTACAGTCGCGAATATGTTCGCCGCGCCGACTAAGCAGATCTGACTTGGTATCCCACTCCGGCCTTATCACCGTCATGGATCGTGCCGCCCGCAAGGCGGCACCGCGCCTTCGCCGCGACTTTGGCGAGGTCGAGCAGCTGCAGGTCAGCCGCAAGGGCCCCGCGGACTTCGTGTCCCTGGCCGACAAGCGCGCCGAGCAGACGATCGTCGACGAGCTTCGTTATGCGCGGCCCGACTGGGGCATGCTGCTCGAGGAAGGCGGCGAGATCGAGGGCAATCCGTCCAAGCCGCGCTGGCTGGTCGACCCGCTGGATGGAACGACCAACTTCCTGCATGGGATTCCGCACTTCTCGATCTCGATCGCGGTGGAGGAGAAACGGCCCGACGGACGGCCGGAAATCACGCATGGCTTGGTTTACCAGCCGCTGACCGACGAGAGTTTCTGGGCCGAGAAGGGCAGTGGCGCCTGGCTTCAGGACCGACGCCTGCGTGCATCGGCCCGCCGGGATTTGGCTGATTGCGTGATCGGCACCGGTATCCCGCACCTCGGCCGCGGCGAAAGCGCGGAGTGGGCGAAGATCTACAACGCAGTCGGCCCGAATGTCGCCGGCGTGCGGCGCTTCGGCTCCGCTGCGCTCGACCTTGCGTGGGTCGCGGCAGGCCGGATGGACGGTTTCTGGGAGGATGGTCTCGATCCGTGGGACTCGGCAGCGGGCGTTCTGCTGGTGCGCGAAGCGGGAGGTTTCGTCAGCGATTATCGCGGATCCGACCGCATCTTCGAGCGCCGCGAATATATCGCCGCTTCGGGCGCTATCCACAGCCGGCTGCAGAAGCTGATTGCGGGCGCGCTTCGCTAGCAGAAATGGCCATTTTCGTGAGGGCGGGCGGGTTGCCCCTCGCAACCTGCTGTCCTAAAGCCCCGCCAAGTTTTCGAGCCCGGAGTTTTCCTTGTCCAGCGTAGCCGCCGGATATCTTCCGATCCTGCTTTTCCTCGGCATCGCCCTGGCGCTGTCGAGCGCGTTCGTCGTCCTGCCGATGATCGTGTCGCGGTTTACCGGTTCGCACGCCCCATATCCGCAGAAATTGGCCGAATATGAATGCGGGTTCCCGGCGTTCGAAGATGCCCGGGCGCAATTCGACGTCCGCTTCTACCTGGTCGCGATCCTGTTCATCGTGTTCGACCTGGAGGCGGCTTTCCTGTTCCCGTGGGCGGTCAGCCTCGACTTTACAAAATGGCCCGGCTGGATCGCGATGATGATCTTCCTCGCTGAGCTTGGCCTCGGTCTGGCCTATGCGTGGAAGAAGGGAGCTCTCGAATGGGAGTGATGCTCGATCCCCGGCACGACCCGATGCCCACCGAGGAAGAGCTCGCCCGGCTGGCGGGGCTCGTTCCCGGCGACATCGACCGCGCCAAGCTCGAAGAATTGCGGCAGAGCCTCGACGAGAAGGGCTTCCTGGTCACGACGACTGAGGACCTGTTCACCTGGGCGCGCACCGGTTCGCTGTGGTGGATGACCTTCGGCCTTGCGTGCTGCGCGGTGGAGATGATCCACGTGAACATGCCGCGGTACGATCTCGAACGCTTCGGCGTCGCGCCGCGCGCGAGCCCGCGCCAATCGGACGTGATGATCGTCGCCGGCACGCTCTGCAACAAGATGGCTCCGGCGCTTCGGCGCGTTTACGACCAGATGTCGGAGCCGCGGTACGTCATTTCGATGGGTAGCTGCGCGAATGGTGGTGGCTATTACCACTACAGCTATTCGGTGGTTCGCGGCTGCGACCGCATTGTGCCGGTCGATATTTACGTGCCCGGCTGCCCGCCGACGGCTGAGGCCTTGCTCTACGGAATCCTCCAGCTCCAGCGGAAGATCCGCCGCGAGGGGACGATCGAACGCTGATGGCCGTAGCTCTCGCTTCACACGTTCCCCAGACCGCTTCGGACGAGGGGGTCGTCGACGCCGCGACCAAGGCGCTCGGCAAGATGTTGCTCGACGTGAAGGATCACGTCGGCGAGATCACGCTGACCGTTCGCCGTGAAGGCGTGATCGACGCGCTGCGCGCGCTTCGAGACACGCCGGGGCTCGAATATCAGCAGCTGATGGAGATCGCCGGCGCCGACTATCCGGAGCGGCCGGAACGTTTCGAGGTCAATTACCAGCTTCTGTCCCTGACCAAGAATCGCCGCATCCGCGTGAAGTTGTCGACGGATGAAACGACCCCGGTGCCGAGCGCGACGGTGCTCTGGCCGGTGGCGAACTGGCTCGAGCGCGAAGTGTACGACATGTACGGCGTGCTTTTCGAAGGCCATCCGGACCTGCGGCGAATCCTCACCGATTATGGCTTCGAGGGCTATCCGAACCGCAAGGACTTCCCGCTGACGGGCCATGTCGAGCTGCGCTATTCGGAAGCCGAGAAAAGGGTCGTGTACGAGCCCGTCGACCTGCCGCAGGACTTCCGTTCGTTCGACTTCCTGATGCCTTGGCAGGGTCCGGAATACGTTCTTCCCGGCGACGAGAAGGCGAAGCCGGAGCAGGCGGGAGCGCCGTCGACGGCGCCAGCGCCGAGCGGCACCGCCCCGGCGAACGCCAAGACCCCGGCCGAGACGCCGAAGACAACCGAGAGGCCTTCGGACACCGGCGCTGGCGCCGGGGCTAACGCCGAGGCGACGAAGCAGGCGCGCAAGCCGGCCAAGGCCAAGGCCGCGAGCGAAGTCAGCAAGGACAGCAAGACGCCCGATCCGAAGCCGAAGGGCTCCGGCCGGCGCCGGCCTGGCGGAGGTGCGGCATGAGCACGCGCACCGTCGAACTGAATGTCGGCACGCTCGCTGCCGGCACTGCCGAACCGCCTGAGGGTCACAATCCCGGCGACGACCGGCTGAGCAATTACACGATCAACTTCGGGCCGCAGCATCCGGCGGCGCACGGCGTGCTCCGCATGATCATGGAGCTCGACGGCGAGATCGTCGAGCGGGTCGATCCGCACATCGGCCTGCTCCACCGCGGCACCGAGAAGCTGATCGAATACAAGACGTACACCCAGGCGCTGCCTTACTTCGACCGGCTCGATTACTGCTCGCCGATGTGCATGGAGCACAGCTTCGTGCTGGCGATCGAGAAGCTCATGGGGCTCGAGATTCCGCTCCGCGCCCAGTACATCCGCGTGCTGATGGCGGAGCTCACCCGCATCTCAAACCACATGCTCAACCTTGGCAGCCACATCATGGACGTCGGCGCGATGACGCCGAACCTGTGGCTGTTCGAAGTGCGCGAGGACACGCTGCAATTTTACGAGCGGGCGTCCGGTGCGCGGATGCACGCCAATTACTTCCGTGCGGGCGGCGTCCGCTACGATCTGCCGGAGAAGCTGCTGGTCGACCTTGGCGACTGGCTCGACAATCGGCTGAAGCTGTTCGAGGACGCGGTGAGCCTCGTCGCCGACAACCGCATCTTCAAGCAGCGCAATGTCGACATCGGCGTGGTCAGCAAGGAGGACGCGATCGCCTGGGGCTTCTCCGGCCCGATGATCCGCGCCGCCGGCCTGCCGTGGGACCTTCGCCGCTCGCAGCCGTACGAGGTCTACGACCGGATGGAGTTCGACATTCCGGTCGGCACCAACAGCGATTGCTACGACCGCTTCATGGTTCGCGTCGAAGAAGTGCGGCAGTCGGCGCGCATCATGCGCCAGTGCCTCAAGGAAATGCCGAAGGGTCCGGTCGGGTCGGAGAACCAGAAGGTCTTTCCGCCGTCGCGGTCCGAGATGAAGACCTCGATGGAGGCGCTCATCCATCACTTCAAGCTGTACACCGAAGGCTATCACGTGCCCGCGGGCGAGGTTTACGTCGCGACCGAGAGCCCCAAGGGCGAGTTCGGCGTCTATCTCGTCGCCGACGGCACCAACCGGCCCTACCGCTGCAAGATCCGCCCAACCGGCGTTCAGCCACCTGCAGGCGATGGACTTCATGATGAAGGGCCACATGCTCGCGGACACGACGGCCGTGCTGTCCGCCATCGACGTCGTGTTCGGGGAGTGCGATCGCTGATGGCCGGGCAGGGCGGAATACATCGACGATCCGGAGGTCCGGGCGCGCTGGGAAGGCTTCCAGTGGACGCCGGCCAACGCGAAGATCGCGAAGGAGATCGTCGCGCGCTATCCGGACGGGCCGGCAGATGTCGGCGTCCATCCCGTTCCTCGACCTTGCCCAGCGGCAGGTCGGGGCGGAGACGAATACGCAGGGCTGGCTGCCGCTGCCGGTGATGGAGTTCGTCGCAAGAGAGCTCGACATGCCGGCCATCCGGGTGCTCGAGGTCGCGACCTTCTACACCATGTTCAACCTGGCGCCGGTGGGCCGCTATCATGTGCAGGTCTGCGGGACGACGCCGTGCATGCTGCGCGGTTCGGACGAGGTCTTCGCCGCCTGCAATGCGCGCGGGCTGCAGAAGGGCCATACGACCGAGGATGGGCTGTTCACGCTTTCGGAGGTCGAGTGCCTCGGCGCCTGCGCCAACGCGCCGATGGTCCAGATCAACGACGACAATTACGAGGACCTGACCGAGCAGAGCATGGGCGCGATCCTCGATGCGCTCGCGCGCGGTGAAACGCCGAAGCCCGGCCCGCAGGTCGATCGGCAGACGAGTTGCCCCGAAGGCGGTCCGAGCACGCTCAAGAAGATGGCCGAGCGCAACTACGACTACCGTCCGCAGTGGAACTCGGCCGCCGCCGGAGAGGGCGCGTGATGAAGGACGTTCTGAAGATCGTCCTTGCGATCGCCATCATCATCGTCGCCTGGAAGATCCTGAAGGGGATCCTCGGCCTGCTGGTGGGCGTCGCCGTGGCCGGCCTCATCGTCTACGGCGGAATGAAGCTGATCGAGGGGCCGCGAAATGGGTAGCGTGACGCCTCTCTCCGACAAGGACCGGATCTTCACCAACGTCTACGGCTTCCAGGAGCCGTGGCTGAAGGCGGCGCGCGCCCGTGGCGACTGGGACGATACCGCGAAGCTGATGCAGCGCGGCCAGGACGGCATCATCGAGGAAGTGAAGGAATCCGGCCTTCGCGGACGCGGCGGGGCGGGCTTCCCGACCGGCATGAAGTGGAGCTTCATGCCCAAGGAGCCCAAGCCCGGCAAACCCAACTTCCTGGTCATCAACGCCGACGAATCCGAGCCCGGATCGTGCAAGGACCGCGAGATCATCCGCCACGATCCGCACAAGCTGATCGAAGGCGCGCTGATCGCCGGCTTCGCCATGCGGGCGCGTGCCGGCTACATCTACATCCGCGGCGAATTCATTCGTGAAACCGAGACGTTACGGCGGGCAGTTGCCGAAGCCTATGAAGCCGGCCTGCTCGGCAAGAACGCCGCCGGCTCGGGCTACGACTTCGACCTGTTCGTCCATCGCGGCGCGGGCGCCTACATCTGCGGCGAAGAAACGGCGATGCTCGAAAGCCTCGAGGGCAAGCAGGGCAAGCCGCGCCTGAAGCCGCCGTTCCCGGCAGGCGCCGGCCTCTACGGCTGCCCGACCACCGTCAACAATGTCGAGAGCATCGCGGTCGTCCCGACGATCCTTCGCCGCGGCGGCGCCTGGTTCAAGAGCTTCGGCCGCGAGAAGAACGAAGGCACCAAGCTCTACCAGATCAGCGGCCACGTGAACCGGCCGTGCGTGGTCGAGGAGACCATGTCGATCAGCTTCCGCGAGCTTATCGACCTGCACGCTGGCGGGATCCGCGGCGGCTGGGACAATCTGCTTGCGGTCATTCCCGGCGGGTCGTCGGTTCCGCTCGTTCCCGCGGCGGAGATCATGGACGCGCCGATGGACTTCGACGGTCTGAAGGCGCTCGGTTCCGGCCTTGGCACGGCAGCCGTGATCGTCATGGACAAGTCCACCGACATCGTCCGCGCGATCAGCCGCATCTCCTACTTCTACAAGCACGAGAGCTGCGGCCAGTGCACGCCCTGCCGCGAGGGCACGGGCTGGATGTGGCGGATGATGGAGCGCCTGCGCGAAGGCGACGCCGACGTCGCGGCGATCGACAAGCTCTATGACGTCACCAAGCAGGTCGAAGGCCACACCATCTGCGCCCTCGGCGACGCCGCCGCCTGGCCGATCCAGGGCCTGATCAAGCACTTCCGCCCGGAACTCGAACGCCGCATCGCCGAGCGCACGGCACGCGGCATGCTGGAGGCGGCGGAATGAGCATCGCCTTATCGCCGGTATCGCTGTCCTCGTCCTGATCGCTCTTATCGCGGTTTCGCAGCGAGCGGACCGCGCATCACGCGGATCGAGACATCGCCGGGAAAAGGAAGATGCGGAAGGGCGGTGACGATGCCTAAAGTCACCGTCGACGGCGTTGAGATCGAGGTTCCGCAGGGCGCGACCGTGCTGCAGGCTTGCGAGCTTGCGGGCAAGGAGATCCCGCGCTTCTGCTATCATGAGCGGCTGTCGATCGCCGGCAATTGCCGCATGTGCCTGGTCGAGGTCGCTCCAGGGCCGCCCAAGCCGCAGGCGAGCTGCGCGCTTCCGGCTGCCGACGGCCAGACGATCCGCACCGACACGCCGATGGTGAAGAAGGCGCGGGAAGGGGTGATGGAGTTCCTTCTCATCAATCACCCGCTCGACTGCCCGATCTGCGACCAGGGCGGCGAGTGCGACCTCCAGGACCAGGCCGTGGCCTATGGCCGCCCGTTCTCGCGGTTCGACGAGAACAAGCGCGCCATCGACGACAAGTACATGGGCCCGGTCATCAAGACCGCGATGACGCGCTGCATCCAGTGCACGCGCTGCATCCGCTTCTCGGAGGAAGTCGCGGGCGTGCCGGAACTCGGCATGCTGTATCGCGGCGAGGACAGCCAGATCACGTCCTACCTTGAGAAGGCGGTGACGACCGAGATGGCCGGCAACCTCGCCGATGTCTGCCCGGTCGGCGCTCTGCTGCAGCGGCCGCAGTCCTTCGAAAGCCGCCCGTGGGAGCTTCGCCGCGTGCCGGGCATCGACGTCATGGACGCGGTCGGATCAAACATCCGCTTCGACGTCCGCCAGCGCCAGGTCATGCGCATCCTTCCGCGCGTCAACGACGACGTGAACGAGGAGTGGATCAGCGACAAGACGCGCCACCACGTGGATGCGCTGGTTCGAAATCGCCTCGACCGTCCGTGGGTGCGCGAGAACGGCAAGCTGCGCGAGGCGAGCTGGAACGAGGCGCTCGGCCAGTTCGCTGAGAAGCTGAAGGCGGCTGGCGCAAGCGTAGCCGCAGTCGCCGGAGACTTGCTCGACGCAGAGACGATGTATGCGGCGAAGAAGCTGCTGCAGGCGCAGGGCTCGACCTTGCTCGAAGGCCGGCAGACCGGGCTGACCTATGACGTCTCCAGCCTCGCAGCCGTCAATTTCAATTCGACCATCGCCGGTATCGAGGATGCGGACGTGGTCCTCCTCGTCGGATCGAACCCGCGGTGGGAAGCGCCGCTGGTCAACACGCGACTGCGCAAGGCGCAACGCAAGGGCGCGAAGGTCTTTGCCATCGGTCCGGAAGCCGATCTGGGCATGCGCGTGAGCTGGCTCGGCAACGACCTGAAGCTGCTCGGCAAGCTTCCCAAGGAGGTCGCCGACGCGTTCGCAAGTGCGCAGAAGCCGGCGGTGATCGTCGGTGCCGGTGCGCTCGCGGCAAATGCTCTCGGCGCGGCGCTCAAGCTGGCCAGCTCGCTGAACCTCGTCCGTGACGGCTGGAACGGCTTCAACGTGCTGCACACGAGCGCGTCGCGCATGGCGGGTCTCATTCTCGGCTATGCGCAGAAGGGCGGAATTGCCGACCTGGAAGCCGCGAAGCCGCAAGTCGTGCTGTTGCTGGGAGCCGACGAAGTCGATCCAGCGCGCTTCAGCGGCAGCTTCAAGGTCTACATCGGCCATCACGGCGACAATGGCGCACGACAGGCCGACCTCGTCCTCCCTGGCGCGGCTTATGCGGAAAAGCACGGCACCTACGTGAACACCGAGGGTCGCGTTCAGCGTAGTGAGCGTGCTGCCTTCGCTCCCGGCGAGGCGCGCGAGGACTGGACGATTTTCCGGGCGGTTTCGGACCTGCTCGGAGCGCCGCTGCCGTTCGATCGCTTCGACCAGCTCCGCGCGCGGATGGTCGAGGACTATCCGCAGCTCGGGACCGAAGGCCTGATCGCGTTCGATTGGTCGCCGCCGAAGCTCGACGCCAAGGCCGAGGGCGCAGTCGTTTATGCGGTCCGCGACTTCTATCTGACCAACGCAATCACGCGCTCCAGCCCGACCATGCACACGTGTTCGGAAGAACTGGTGCATGGCCGCGCAGTGCAGGAGGCGGCTGAGTGACCGCCTGGTTCCAATCCTTCGGCATCACCTACGAATGGTCGTGGTTCATCGCCACGATCATCGGCATCCTCGTGATCGCATTGCCGCTGATGCTGGCGGTGGCGATGATCATTTATGCCGACCGCAAGATCTGGGCGGCCATCGCGCTTCGTCGCGGTCCGAACGTGGTCGGACCATGGGGCCTGCTGCAGAGCTTCGCCGACGGCCTGAAGGTCTTCCTCAAGGAAACCATCATCCCGTCGGGCGCGAACCGCGGCCTGTTCCTCATCGCGCCGATCGTCACCTTCACGACCGCGCTGATCGTCTGGGCGGTGATCCCGTTCGATGCGGGCGTGGTGCTCGCGGACATCAACGTCGGCCTGCTCTACGTGCTCGCGGCCTCGTCGCTGGGCGTTTACGGCGTCATCGTCGCCGGCTGGGCGTCGAATTCCAAATATCCGTTCTTCTCGGCGCTCCGGGCGGCCGCGCAGATGGTCAGCTACGAAGTGTCGATCGGCTTCGTGCTGATCTGCGTCGTGCTCTACGCGAACACGTTCAACCTGAGCGAGATCGTCCTCGCGCAGGAGGGGCACAAGCTGTTCGGCCTGCTGAACGGGTTTGGCTTCAATCCCTTGCTGTTCCCGATGGCGGTCGTGTTCCTGATCAGCTCGATGGCGGAGACGTTCCGCACGCCGTTCGACCTGGTGGAGGCGGAGAGCGAGCTCGTTGCCGGTCACCAGACCGAATATAGCTCGATGGCCTTCGCGCTGTTCTGGCTCGGCGAATATGGCAACGTCATCCTGATGTGCGCGCTCAACGCGCTGCTGTTCTGGGGCGGCTGGCTGCCGCCGCTGAATATCGACCTGATCCCGTGGTTCGATATTCCGGGCATCCTCTGGCTGTTCCTGAAGATGGCCGTCTTCTTCTTCATCTTCAGCTGGGTGAAGGCGACGGTGCCGAGGTACCGCTACGACCAGCTCATGCGGCTCGGCTGGAAGATCTTCCTGCCGCTCAGCATCTTCTTCGTCATCATCATCTCGGGCTGGCTTATGTTCTCCCGTTACGGTGGAGATCGGGATCTGGCTCATGTGCCACCCAGTGAGGCGATCCTTGCGTCGCTCGGGCGCATCCGATGCTTGTCTAATGCAGACAACCAGTCAGTACGGAAGCAAGTCTCCAGCAAGCTCACATTACCCAGTCTATCTTTATCGTCCACGGCAAGATGAGCCGGCCAGCGATATCTTTGAAATCAAATATCCACCGGAACTTAAGGGACGCCTTCGGTTCTCGATGGAACGAAGCAACGGATTCGGTGGAAGTGGTTCGCTTAGATGGATCGAAACCGACAAACCCGAGAAACTTGGTTGGTCGGTATTCGACTTTGGCAGTGATGGCAGGATGGCTGGAATCCTCTGGTACGACGACGGCAAGCAGGTCCTAATGGGTGATTGTCTCGGAGCGTAAGATTTGCGGACTCGAACAGCATGATCGCGCGCACCATCAAGGCGTTCACCCTCTGGGAGTTCGTGAAGGCGCACTGGCTGACCTTGAAGTATTTCTTCAAGCCCAAGGCGACCATCAACTATCCGTACGAGAAGGCGCCGCAGAGCCCGCGCTTCCGCGGGGAGCATGCGCTGCGCCGCTATCCCAACGGCGAAGAGCGCTGCATCGCGTGCAAATTGTGCGAGGCGGTGTGCCCGGCGCTGGCGATCACCATCGAGGCCGAACCGCGCGAGGACGGCAGCCGCCGGACCACGCGCTACGACATCGACATGGTGAAGTGCATCTACTGCGGACTGTGCCAGGAGGCGTGCCCGGTGGACGCCATCGTCGAAGGGCCGAACCTCGAATTCGCGACCGAGACGCGCGAGGAATTGCTTTACGACAAGGCCAAATTGCTCGCCAACGGTGACCAGTGGGAACGGGTGATCGCCGCCAATCTTGCCGCCGATGCCCCCTACCGATAAGCGCGCCGAACAGGGTCCCAAGACTTGATTGCACTCATCGCCTTTTACCTCTTCGCGACGGTCATGCTCGCCTCTGCTGTGGCGGTCATCTTCGCGCGCAACCCGGTGCACAGCGTGCTCTGGCTCATCCTCGCATTCTTCAATGCGGCGGGGCTGATGCTGCTCGTCGGCGCCGAGTTCATCGCGATGCTGCTGGTCATCGTCTACGTCGGCGCGGTCGCGGTGCTGTTCCTGTTCGTGGTCATGATGCTCGACATCGACTTCGCGGAGTTGCGGTCGGGCTTCACCAAGAACCTTCCGTTCGGGATTATCATCGCTTTCGTCCTCCTCGCCGAAATCATCCTTGCCGTGAGCGCCTGGCGCGCCGGTCCGGCGCTTAGCGGTGCCGCGCCGCGTGAGGCGGTCGAGCCGAACATCGTCGGCCTGGGGCAGGTGCTCTACAGCCGCTTCCTGTTCCCGTTCGAAATTGCCGGCCTGATCCTGCTCGTCGCGATGATCGGAGCGATCGTCCTGACGCACCGCAGCCGCGGCGACGTTCGCGGGCAAAATGTCTCGCGGCAGGTCGACCGCCGTCCTGAGGACGCAGTGAAGCTCGAAAATCCGGACGTGGGCGGAGGCATGACGCTGTGATCGTCGCTCGCTCACTTCCTGACCGTCGCGGCGATCCTGTTCGTGCTCGGCGTGCTCGGCATCTTCCTCAACCGCCGCAACGTCATTCTCATCCTGATGGCGATCGAACTCATCCTGCTCGCGGTGAACATCAATCTCGTCGCCTTCCGCGCCTATCTCGGCGATCTTGTCGGGCAGGTGATGGCGATGTTCGTGCTGACCGTCGCCGCTGCCGAGGCGGCCATCGGCCTCGCCATCCTCGTCATCTTCTTCCGCCGCCGCGGCTCGATCGCGGTCGACGACGTCAACCGGATGCACGGTTGATGGTGCAGGCAATCGTCTTCCTGCCGCTGCTGGCGGCCATCATCGCCGGTCTCGGCGGGCGCTGGATCGGCACGACCGCCGCCAAGGTCCTGACGACCGGTTCGCTATTCATCGGCGCGGCCTTGAGCTGGCCGATCTTCATCGGTTTCCTGACCGGCGGGACGACGGAGTTCGTCGTGCCGGTGCTCGACTGGATCCATTCCGGCGACCTGGTCGTGAACTGGGAGCTTCGCGTCGACACGCTGACTGCGGTCATGCTGGTCGTGGTGACGACCGTCTCCTCGCTCGTGCACCTCTACAGCTGGGGTTACATGGCGGAGGACCCGAGCCAGTCGCGGTTCTTCGCCTATCTGTCGCTGTTCAGCTTCGCGATGCTGATGCTCGTGACGGCCGACAATCTCGTTCAGATGTTCTTCGGCTGGGAAGGGGTGGGCCTCGCCTCCTACCTGCTGATCGGTTTCTGGTACCATAAGCCCTCGGCGAATGCGGCGGCGATGAAGGCGTTCGTCGTCAACCGCGTCGGCGACTTCGGTTTCAGCCTTGGCATCTTCGGTACCTTCTGGGTCTTCGGGACACTGTCGATCCCGGCGATCCTTGCCGCTGCGCCATCGATGGCCGGTTCGACCATCGGCTTCGCAGGCATGACCGCCGACACGATGACCGTGCTCTGCCTGCTGCTGTTCGTCGGCGCGATGGGCAAGTCGGCCCAGCTCGGGCTCCACACCTGGCTGCCCAGACGCCATGGAAGGCCCGACGCCGGTCAGCGCCCTGATCCACGCGGCGACGATGGTCACCGCGGGCGTCTTCATGGTCTGCCGCACTGTCGCCGATGTTCGAAACGAGCGCGACGGCGCTTGCTGTCGTCGACATTCGTCGGTGCCGCGACGGCCTTCTTCGCCGCGACCGTCGGCACGGCGCAGAACGACATCAAGCGCGTCATCGCTTATTCGACCTGTTCGCAGCTCGGCTACATGTTCTTCGCGGCGGGCGTCGGCGCATACGGCGCGGCGATGTTCCACCTGTTCACGCACGCCTTCTTCAAGGCGCTGCTGTTCCTCGGCGCCGGCTCGGTCATCCATGCCATGCACCATGAGCAGGACATGCGTTTCTATGGCGGCCTGCGGAAGGAAATTCCGGTCACGTTCTGGGTGATGCTGCTGGGTACGCTGGCGATCACCGGCGTCGGAATCTACTGGCTGGGGGCGGGCTTTGCCGGCTTCCACTCGAAGGACGCGATCCTCGAGGCAGCATGGGCCAGCGGGACGGTTCATGGCACGATCGCCTTCTGGTTCGGTGCAATCGCTGCCCTGCTGACCAGCTTCTACTCTTGGCGGCTGATGTTCCTGACCTTCTGGGGCAAGCCGCGCTGGGTGCTTCCGAGCATATTCAGCACGCAATGCACGGCGACGCCGACCATCCAGATGAAGAGCATGGTGACAGCTCCAACGACGATGCCATGCCACCCGAAGGCACGGGGGATCATCCGCACGAAAGCCCGCTCACCATGCTGGTGCCGATCTGCCTACTCGCAGTCGGCGCGGTCTTCGCCGGCTACGCCTTCAGCCACACGTTCCTGGACTCGGCCGACTTCTGGAACGGCAGCGTCGCTTTCGACGAGCATCTGGCGCACGCGATGCACGACGTTCCGCTGTGGGTGAAGCTGACCGCGACCTTCGTGATGCTGGTCGGCCTCGCGATCGCCTACAACAATTACATCCGCAATCCCGGCGACGCGCGGGCTTCGTGAAGCAGTTCGGCGGATCTACCGGTTCGTGAAGAACAAATGGTATTTCGACGAGCTCTACGACCGCATCTTCATCCGTCCGGCAATCTGGTTCGGCCGCCTGTTCTGGAAGCGCGGTGACGAAGGCACGATCGACCGCTTCGGCCCGCACGGTGCGGCCTTTGCCGTCGGCGCCGGCAACAGGATCACGGCGCGGCTCCAGTCCGGCTATCTTTACTCCTATGCCCTCGTGATGCTCCTCGGCCTGATCGGCGCGGCGAGCTGGGCGATCTGGTGGGCCCAGAAGTGACCGAACTGCCCTGGCTGACCCTGCTGATCGTGATCCCGCTCATCGCGGGCGTAATCTGCCTGTTCGTCAATGCGGACGGCGCGCGCTGGACCGCGCTCGATCGCCACTCTCATCGATCTCGCCATCGGCGCCTACCTCTGGTCGGCCTACGACCCGTCGGGCGCACAATGGCAGTTCGTGGAGAACTTGCCCCTAGCGGTGGCATCTCCTCGGCGCTCGGCATCGACGGCATCGCCTCGTCCTGATCATGCTGTCGGTATTCCTGATGCCGATCTTCATCGGGGCGAGCTGGCGCGCGATCACCAAGCGCGTGCCCGAGTACATGGCGGCCTTCCTGCTGATGGAAGCGCTGATGCTCGGCGTGTTCGCCGCGCAGGACCTGTTCCTGTTCTACGTCTTCTTCGAAGGCGGCCTGATCCCGATGTTCCTGATCATCGGCATCTGGGGCGGCGCGGAGCGCATCAAGGCCAGCTACAAATTCTTCCTCTACACCCTGCTCGGCTCGCTGCTGATGCTGATCGCCATGATCTACATGGTGATCGACGCCGGCACTTCGTCCATCCCGGCGCTGATGGCGCACGACTTCCCGGTGGATGTGCAGAAGTGGCTGTGGCTGGCCTTCTTCGCGAGCTTCGCGGTGAAGATGCCGATGTGGCCGGTGCATACCTGGCTTCCCGACGCGCACGTGCAGGCGCCGACGGCGGGCTCGGTGATCTTGGCCGGCGTCTTGCTGAAGATGGGCGGTTACGGCTTCATCCGCTTCTCGCTGCCGATGTTCCCGGAAGGCTCTTTCGTCTTCATTCCTTTGGTCTTCATCCTGAGCGGCATTGCCGTCGTCTACACCAGCCTCGTCGCCCTCGTTCAGCGGGACATGAAGAAGCTCATCGCCTACTCGTCGGTCGCGCACATGGCGTTCGTCACCTTCGGCCTGTTCGCTTTCAACCGGCAGGGCATCGAAGGCGCGATGATCGTGATGCTGAGCCACGGCCTCGTGTCGGGCGCGCTCTTCCTTTGCGTCGGCGTGATTTACGATCGACTGCACACCCGCGAGATCGAAGCGTACGGTGGCCTGTCGAACAACATGCCGGGCTATGCTTTGTTGTTCATGCTCTTCACCATGGCCAGCGTCGGTCTTCCGGGCACGAGCGGGTTCGTGGGCGAGTTCCTGAGCCTGGTCGGCACCTACAAGGTGTCGAGCTGGGCGGCGATCGTCGCCACCACGGGCATCATCCTCGGCGCGGCCTACATGCTCTACCTCTACTGGCGCATCGCGTTCGGGGTTGCGCGCACCGAGGGCGCCGCGGCCATGACCGACCTCGACACGCGCGAATGGTGGCTGCTGCTCCGATCGCGGCAGGCGTGCTGTGGATGGGCGTCTATGCCGGAGAGCTTCCTGCGGCCGATCCGCGCCGACGTCGGCCGCCTGCTCGAGCGGGTCGAGCGCGCTGCGCCCGCCGGCGACATGCAGCTGACCCGAGGTCAGCCGCAGGCGCAAGCCGAGCACCACGCGTCTGAAGCAGGACATTGATGAACCAGTTCGCACCCATCCTGCCCGAGGTGATCGTCACCCTTGGCGCCATCGTGCTGATGATGGTCGCCGCCTTCGCTGGGCGACGCAGTTCAGGCCTTCGTCAGCTGGGCGGCCGTCGCCACCCTGATCGCCGCAACGGTCGCACTGGCTGGAGCACCGTCTGACGCGGGCGGCGTCTTCGGCGGGTTGATCACGGCCGACCTCTTCGGATCCTTCGGCAAGACGATCATCTTCCTTGCATCTGCGGTCGCGATCATCGCTGCGCACGGCTGGTTCGAACGCGATACTGAGCACGCTCCTGAATATTCGGTGCTGGTCATGTTCAGCGCGCTTGGCGGAGCGGTGATGGTTTCCGCCACCAGCCTGGTGACGCTCTACGTCGGCCTCGAGCTGCAGAGCCTGTCGGCCTACGTGCTCGCCTCCTACCGGCGCACCGACGACCGCTCGGCCGAGGCGGGCCTCAAATATTTCGTCCTCGGTGCGCTCGCGAGCGGCATCCTGCTCTACGGCATCTCGCTGCTGTACGGCTTCACCGGCACGATGAACTTCAACGGCATCGCCGCGGCCTTTGCGCGCGAGGGCACGGCATCGCTGGGTCTGCTCTTCGGCCTCGTGTTCGTGCTGGCCGGCATCGCGTTCAAGATCAGCGCCGTTCCGTTCCACATGTGGACGCCGGACGTCTACGAAGGCGCCCCGACGCCGGTCACCGCCTTCTTCGCCTCCGCGCCCAAGGTCGCCGCGGTCCTGCTCGGCACGCGCATTTGCCTCGACGCACTTGCTCCGCGACGGATGCCTGGCGGCAGATTGTCATATTTGCCGCCCTAGCGTCGATCATCCTCGGTGCAGTCGCGGCTTACGGCCAGACCAACATCAAGCGCCTGCTGGCTTATTCATCGATCAACAATGTCGGCTTCGCATTGGTCGGTCTCGCCGCGGGCACGCAGCAAGGCGCGTCGTCGGTGTTGTTCTACATGGCGGTTTACGTCGTCATGACGCTCGGCGCTTTCCTCTGCGTCCTGTGGATGCGCAACGAGAAGGGCGAGCCGGTCGAGGATATTGCCGCGCTCTCGGGCTTGTCCCAGACTCGTCCGGCCTACGCCGCGGCGCTCGCCGTCTTCATGTTCAGCCTCGCCGGCATTCCGCCGCTGCTCGGCTTCTGGCCGAAGCTGCTGGTATTTCAGGCTGCGGTCGATGCCGGCTTCAACGTCTTGGCCGCCGCAGCCGCCATCGGCTCGGTCATTGGCGCTTATTATTACATCAAGATCGTCGAAGGTGATGTACTTCGACGAGGCGGCGGCCCCGTTTGCGCGCCTCAAGGAGCCGGTGCAGGGCGCTCTGATCCTGCTCGCCGCTCTTGCGGTGTCACCGCTCGGCTATCTGCTGATCGGGCCGCTCAACGGCATCACCGATCGCGCAGCGGGATCGATCTTCTGACCCGAATCCGCATCGTCGAACGCACGGGTTCGACCAACGCCGACCTTCTCGCCGATCCGAACGCCGTAGAAGGCGACTGGCTTGTCGCAATGGAGCAGGAGGCCGGGCGCGGGCGGCAGGGCGACCGTGGATTGCCGAAACCGGCAACTTCTTCGGCAGCACGATCGTCGAACTCAGGCCAGGCGATCCTGGCCCGCCCTCGCTCTCACTCGCAGCGGGTCTGGCGCTGATCGAGGCTGTGGACGTGGCCGTCCCCGATCAGTCGCTAATGCTCAAGTGGCCGAACGACCTGCTTCTCAACAATTCGAAGCTAGCCGGCATCCTCCTTGAACGAAGCGGGGATCGCGTCGTCGCCGGCTTTGGCGTCAACCTCGCCACGGCTCCCCGATTGGCGGACCGGGACACGGCGGCCTTGAACGGTGTTCTGTCGCCGCAATCCTTCGCACCACTGCTGGCCGGTAGTTTCTCGCGCATGGTCGCCCTCTGGCGCAGCTCCGATCCCGAAAGCTTTGCCCGTGCCTGGCTTGCGCGAGCGCACCCGGTCGGCACTCGCCTACCGTCCATGCCTCGACCGAGGAGAAGGTCGCCGGTACCTTCGACGGAATCGAGCCTGACGGCGCACTGCGCCTTCGCCGCGAGGGTGGTGTCGAACTCGTCCGCGCCGGCGACGTCGAGTTGTGAACCACCGCGTGGGCAGCTAGGGCGCGGCAATGCTTCTCGCGATCGATGCCGGCAATACGAACGTCGTTTTTGCGCTCGTCGACGGGCGCGAGATCAAGACGCGCTGGCGGATCGCGACCGATCCACGCCGTACCGGGGACGAATATGCCGTCTGGCTGCACCAGCTTCTTGAGCTCGAAGGCTATGGCAAGGACGACGTGTCTGCAGCGATCATAGGAACGGTCGTTCCGCGCGCGACGCACAATTTGCAAGTTCTCGTCAGCAAGTATTTCTCGGTCGAACCGCTCATCGCAGGCGAGGGGGAAGCCGAATGGCCGATCGCTCTAGACGTCGACGAGCCGCAGAACGTCGGGGCGGACCGTGCTCTGAACGTTATGGCGGCACATGAGAAGTTCCGGGCGACCTGGTCGTCATCGATTTCGGGACGGCGACGACATTCGACGTCGTGGATTACACCGGGGCCTATAAGGGCGGGATCATCGCGCCGGGCATCAACCTGTCGCTCGACGCGCTGGTGAATGCTGCGGCGAAGCTGCCGCGCATCGCGATCGAAGTTCCGGAGGACCAGTCCGTCATCGGCCGCACCACCGACAGCCAGATGCTGACCGGCATCTACTGGGGATATGTCGCGATGATGGAGGGGCTGGTCGCGCGCCTGAAGCGCGAGATCGGCCGTCCGGTAAAGGTCGATTGCCACCGGCGGCCTCGCGACCCTGTTCGACAAGAACACCGACCTGTTCGATGCCATTGAACCCGACCTTACGATCCAGGGGTTGAGCCTGCTGCACCAGAAAGTCGTGTCGGCTTAAGATGATACCAGGCGAGGAACTGCTTTTCTGCGCGCTCGGCGGGTCGGGCGAGATTGGCATGAACGTCAATCTCTACGGCACACAGGGCCAATGGTTGATGGTCGACCTCGGCCTGACCTTCGCCGATCCGGATTATCCGGGCATTGACCTCATCCTTCCCGATCTCGACTTCATCGAGAAGCAGCGCGACCGCCTTGCCGGGATCGTCCTCACCCACGGGCACGAGGACCATATCGGGGCGATCCCGTATCTGTCTGCCGACCTCAAGACGCCCCTCTACGCGACCCCATTCACTGCAGGGCTGATCGCGGAGAAGCTGGAAGAAGAGGGGCTCACCGGACAGGTGAAGCTCAACGTCATCGCCCGCGATGCGACATTCGAGATCGGCCCCTTCAAGCTGACCTACATCGCGCTCGCGCACTCGATTCCTGAAGGGAATGGCCTGCTGATCGAGACGCCACACGGCCGCGTGTTCCATACCGGCGACTGGAAGATCGACGAGACGCCCGTTCTTGGCGAGCCGTCGAGCCACGAGGCGCTCGCAAGGGTCGGCGAAAGCGGCGTGCTCGCATTGGTCTGCGATTCCACCAACGTCTTCCAGGACGCGCCGTCGGGATCGGAATCTTCGGTTCACGAGGGCCTGCTGCGTGAAGTCGAGCGCGCGAAGGGGCGGGTGCTGGTCACGACCTTCGCTTCCAATGCAGCGCGGTTGCAGACCATCGGCCGTGTCGCGAACGAAACCGGCCGGAAGCTCTGCATGGCCGGCCGCTCGCTCGACCGGATCACCCGCGTCGCCAAGGGGACCGGCTACCTTCAGGACTTTCCGGAGACCATCAGCTTCGATGAAGCCATGCGTCTGCCGCGCCGGGAAGTGCTCATCATGGCCACTGGCGGACAGGGCGAGCAGCGCGCGGCTCTCGGCCGCGTTGCCTTCGGCAACCACGATCTGAAGCTGACCGAAGGCGACACGGTCATCTTCTCCTCGAAGATTATCCCGGGCAACGAAGCCGCGATCGGTCGCGTCATGAACGCCTTGTCGGATTTGGGCGTGATCATCGTCACCGATCGACAAAGTCACGTCCACGTGTCCGGCCATCCGGGCCGCCCCGAGCTCGCACAGATGTACGACTGGATCCGGCCCGAGATCATCGTGCCCGTCCACGGCGAGCCCCGGCATTTGGCGGAGCAGGCCCGGTTCGCGCTGTCGCACGGCGTCCCGCGCGCTTCAACTCAGCGCAACGGCGATCTCATCCGGCTCGCGCCGAACGGGCCCGAGAAGCTGACGGAAGTGCGGGTAGGGCGCCTGGTCCTCGATGGTGATGTCATCCTGCCTGCTGACGGGACGACGATCACCGAACGGCGGCGGATGAGCTTCAGCGGCCTTGTAACCGTGGCCTTGCCCGTCGGAGCCGATGGCAAGCTCGCCGGGAGGCCCTTCATTCGTCCGTTCGGGCTGCCGGTCGAAGAGGATCGGGACGATTTCATCGCCGACGCCACCGATTCGGCCGAGCGCGCCTTCGATCCTTCGCACCCAGAGGACAAATTACGCGAGAATGTCCGTTTGGCGGTCCGGCGCTGCGCTACGGCGTGGACCGGCAAGAAGCCGCTGGTCGAAGTCATGCTCGTCCGCGCGAACTAGGCCCCCACATGAAGTGGACGTCCATCTCCGCCATCTATTTCCTGTTCTTCGCGGCGAGCGTCTTCGTCCTGTTGCCGTTCGGGGTGAAGACCAATGAGGAGGTCGGCGCGGAGCATGTGCCGGGCCAGGCGGAAAGCGCGCCGCACACGTTCAACCTGAAGCGCCATCTCCTGCGTGCCGCATTGCTCGCGGCGGCGATGTTTGCCGTTTTCTACGTGAACTGGAGCTACGGCTGGATCACAGCCGACGATCTGGACTTCTACAATTAGTCCAGCGCTTTAGCGGCGCTTGTCAATAACCTGTGCGAGGGCGGCGTAGAGCTTGCCCGTGTCGGACGACATCAGGGTGACGGCGATGATTCCGCCATCCTTGTCCGCCACCACGCGTCTCAGCATCGCTTCGAAGTCGTGGATGTAGCGGTGGACGGCCTGCTGGAACTCAAGGTCCGTTTCGTAGTGCGCCTTGATGGACCGTGTCTCCGACCCTTCGAGCAGGCGGACCGCCCGGCGAGTGAACACGCCGCGGTTACCCTTAAGGTAGGCGTCCCAGGCCTTCTCATCGACTTCGTCGGACAGGATCTTGCCGACGTCGATCGAGGCGGAATGCATGGAGTTGATGAGGAGCGCCACGCGCCGGGCGAAGGCTTCGCTGTCCTTCTCGCGCTGCTGAGCGTCCATCTGCTCCATATGCTGCTCGAGGGCCGACGCTGTGCGGCCGATGGAAAGCATCTGCTCCGTCAGGCGATCCGACGCGGAACGCGCCGCATCGACGGCTCGGGCGGCCGTTACCTCGACCTCCGCAAGCCTTTTCTCGACCTCATCGCGGATCACCGCCTGAAGCGCATCGCGAGTCGCTTCCGAAAGCTTCGCCGCACTTTGCGGCACGACCTGAGCAATGGCCTCTCGAGCGCGCTCGGCCGCGTGCGCCGCCGCTTCCTTTACCTGGACCATGGCGTCGATCAGCGCCGGGCCGGTCTCGTGGCTGAGACGCGACGCCTCTGCCTGTGCCTCGGTGATGGACGTCGCTAGGCTGTTGAGGCGTTCGCCTGCGGTACCGACGCCGGAGTCGAGGCTCGCGAGGAGCGCCGCGAAGCGATCCTGCTGCTCGGCGATCCCAGCGGCGGAGACTTTGATTCGATCGCTCGCTTCGATGGCCGCCTCGCGCATCCAGTCGAGCTCGGGGCGGATGCGCTCGGTCGAAAGGATAAGCCGTTCGGCACCGGCCTCGGCGTCTCCGATTGCCATCGACAGCTGGTCCTTAACGTCTGCCGTCAGGCGTCCGACGTAGTTCTGCAGGGCTGCGGCACGCTCTGCGAGGACTTCGACCGCGCTGTCCTGTGCCCCCGTTTCCTGCGACAGCTGCTGCAGCTCGCCGCGGGCGCGTCCGATCGACTTGACGAAGGCCGCCGCACGCTGGTCGCCGGTTTCGGCAAGGCCGCTGAAATACTGGTCTAGCTCCAACAGGGCCCTGCTGGTCTCCGCGACGATCCGCTGCGACGCGCGCTCCTGCTCGGCAATCCGCGAAGTGAGGCCGTCGATCGCCGCATTGGCCTGCGACACGTTCGCGGCCAGCGATTCCGCTGCCTCCGAGCCAGTCCGGCCGATACCGGCAGAGGATTGCTCGACCAGAGAGGCGACGGCAGCGGCCTGGGCGTCGATGCCGGAACGGATCTGCTCGAGCGACGCCGCTGCGCGACCCATGAGGTCGTCCGCACTGGTCGTGAGGCGTAGATTGGCATCATTGATCGCCGTAGCTGCGGCGGTTCCGGAACTCTGCACCAAGGACAGATGCTCGGTCAGCTGCTGGACGGCGGAGGAAACCACGTCTTCCGCGGATCTGGTGCTCGCTGAAAGAGCCGCCATCTGTTCGGCGATCTTGGCGGCCTGTTGCTCCGTCTGCGCTCCAGCGGACCGAAGCTCCTTGGCAATGGTCCAGGCCGTCAACTCTGCACGCGGCAGATCTTCGAGCAGCACTGCGATATCCGTTCGGGCCGATTCCGCTGCTCGATCGAGCGCCACGCCATGCTTGGCCAGCTTGTCGGTGCTTAAGTCCAGTTCGCGCGTGATCCCGCCGAGCTTGCCGGTTGTCTCGTCGCCCAGTTGCATGAGGTTCTGCGCCATCACCGTCAGCTCGGTGCGGCTGTCATGGATCCGCTGAGACAGGACCCCAAGCAATCCTTCGAGCGAGCGCGCCTCGGCGCGCATCTCAATCACTGAGCGGGTGAAACGCTCCGCTTCCTTGCGGCGCGTGCGCCCGAACATGATCCAGCACAGCCCCAGGAGGGCCAGTGGGCCCGCCGCCAGCGCAAGCCATTGCGCAACTGCCGGCGATGAAATCGGCTGGCCCGCAAGCGCGCTTCCGGCTGCCCAGGCGATGTAGGCGAGCCACAGCGCGGCGAGGATGACGAGAGCGCTTCCGAGAACCTGCCGGCCGCCGGCGCCATGGAATTCGGACTGCGCCTGCGACTCCTGCCAGGTGTAGGGGTCGAAGGTCGAGATTTCCGGTTCCGCAGGCGGGTCGACGTAATCCTTGAGGGTTGCGGTCGGTTCGGCGCGCTGCGGGTTCGGGTTCATGGTTGGGGAGTTTATCATCTTTGTCGGCACGCGAAAGCCGTTACAGATGCGGTTCGGCGTCCGTAGCGCGGATACTGGCGAAAGAACGAACGGGGAGGGCATTGGCTTGGCGCTCGGCGCTTTGATCGGAGCTTATCAGGAAGACGATTTAGGAGGCCTGACGGCCTTGCTTCCGCTCGCCGGGCGAACACTCGTCGAATATCAGGTTCGCTGCGCCGCCGCGGCGGGCGCGTCCCCGATCGTCGTGCTCGTTGAGCGAATACCTTTGGCGCTCAACCAGGCGTTCGAGCGGCTGCGGCACGAAGGCGTCAATCTGGTCCTCGTCAGCGACGGCAATGAAGCTGCGACGCGTTTTGAAGCCGGCGAGCTGATCCTGGTAGTCGGCGACGGCGTCGCGCCGCCGCTGGAGCTTCTCACCGACCTTGGCGACGAGGAGGAGGCGATCGTCCTCACGGTGCCGGATGACGAGCGGCACGAAAGCTACGAGCGCATCGATGGCGCCAGCCGCTGGAGCGGGGTCGCATTGGTCGAGGGACGCACGCTTGGCGCTACCGCGGCGGTCCTTGGCGACTGGGATCTGCCGTCCACCTTGCTCCGGCGCACCTTGCAAGCGGGCGCGCGGCTGAGGTCCACCCCCGAGGATCTCGAGCCCTTGCTCGCGCACAACCCGGGCGATCTCGAGCTTTTCGACCGCTCGCTTATTGCCAAGTCGCGGGCTCCTCGCACCGACATCGCCAGCCGCTACGTCCTTCCGCTGATCGAGGATTTTGCGACCGAGAAGTTGATGGAGACTCGCGTCCGGCCGGACTGGCTGCTGCACGCGGCGCTTTTCCTGACGCTCGCTGCCGCTTTCGCATTCACGCGCGGCTGGCTGTGGCCGGCCGTCGGCATGTTGCTGCTCTCCACTCCGCTCGATCTGATTGCGCGTAGGCTCGGCATGCTCCGCCTACGGCCACTGCCGGCCGACGCCATCTCACAGCGGCTGCTTTGGCCGGGGTCGGGGCTCGGGCTCCTCGCCCTCGGCTGGTGGGAAACCCGGCATGGGTCGGGCTGGGGAGCGTCGATCACCGCGATCGCGGCCTTGGCGTTCGCCGAAGCCTACCGGATCGAGCGGACGCACACGGATATCGCCATGCCCGGCTGGCTCCTGTCTCGGCGGAACGCGATTTTGGTTCTCTTGCTGTTCGCCCTTGCGAGCGCCTGGACAGCCTATGTCATCGCGATCCTCGCCTACGCCGGCATCTCCTTCTTCTTCGTCCAATATTTGTCCCATCGGCTGCGTCGAGAATTGACGACGCATTAACCTCAATCGGATAATGCCAATCAAATGGTGCCGGACGAATGGCCAATCGCGTCTCCGTCTGACGATGACGGTGGCTATCCCGCGCGATCCGCGGGCCGACGCCGCTTGCCTACCGTCCGCAAGGATTTCTTCCTCGATCCGCGCGACCGGCTGACCGAGCAGGAGCGCGCGCTGATGACCGCGATGCTCGCGGAGCTTCTCGGCACGATCGCGGACGAGATTCGCGGCACGCTTCCTCCAGGTTCCGTCGCGGCCAATGACGAGGACAGCCAGCAGCTCCTTCGCCAACTGGCTTCCGCTGGCCTGCTCGATCATGCCGACCTGATCGCCTTGCTCCTTCGGCGCGCCGATGAGGAGCGCATCGCCAATGCGATCCGCGCGCGGTCGAACCCACGCGGCGGATTCCTTCAGGCGCTCATTGCGGACGATGACGAAGCGCTTTCCGCATCGGCCATGGCCCTGATTCTTGCGCGCGGCCGTCGCCGCAATCGCCTGGGCCAACCGCGGATCGAATTCGAAGACCTGCCGACGCCGCTCGCTCGGGTCCTGATTCATTCGGTGGCGGCGTGTCTTCGGCAGCACGCTCCCGCGCCTTCGACGGACGGGCATCTTCCGTTTGCGAACGGCGCATCCGCGCTGCTCCAGTCGCGGGACGAGCGCAAAGCGGTCGATGGGCTCACCGAAACGCTTGTCAAAACGCTCAATCGCTCCGGACTTCTCGACGAGCGAATCCTCGAGAGCGCGGCAGAGGAGGGTGACGTCGCCTTTCTGGCTTACGCCCTCGCCGAGCGGGCGGGCATCGGCGGGAGCAGCGCCTGGGATTATCTGGCGGATGGCGACAGCGGGCGGCTGGTGCTTCTGTTGAAGCTCGCCGGCGTAACGCGCGAATTCGCGGCCCGGATTCTGGCTTTGCTTGGGGATCTCGTAGGTATCGGCGATCTCGGAACGGAAATCGGCAAATTCGATGCGCTGGACGAAGCGCAGGCCCGATCGGTCAGCGAATGGCTCCAGCTCGACCCTGGCTATCGTGCGGCCCTAAGAACATTGGGAGGCGACGGTGGCAACCGCCCCTTCTGATCGCGCGCCCGTGCGCGGCCGCCTCGACGGTCACGATCGGCTGATCTCGGCCGACCCGGAGCTGGTCGCGCTGCAGACGGAGGCGGGTTCTCATGTCGGATCCGAATTGGCGCTTCCGCAGATCATTTCGATCGCTCGGCTAGCCCGCAAGCTCGGCGTGCCGATCTACCGCAATGCGATCGCTGCAGGCGCCGACCATGACGTCGAACTGTGGGTCCGCGCCACGCCGGAAGGCGAGGAAGTCTCACTGTCGCTCGAACGCTGGATTTATCGTCCGCCCGCGGCGCCGCGCCTGGGCACGTTGGTCCCGCATGAGCAGCAGGTCGATCTTGGCGGATCGCCCGAAGAGTGGGCGGCGAACGAGGATCTTTCGATCGTCTCCATCTCCGCCGGTCTGGCCGAGAAGCTCGGCACCACCGTTGAGGAAGCGATCGGCAAGCCGCTGACCCGGTTCCTGCGCCTTGAGGAGAATGAGGACGGCGAGCTTCCTCTGCTCGTCGCCGCGACCTCGCGGACGGATTTCAACGGCCAACGCGCGCGCGCTCGACGGGGAAGCGAAGAAGTTTTGGTCCTCCGTGGAACGCCGGTCACTGCGTCGGACGGTCGCTTCGCGGGTTTCCAGGGCGATGCGTTGGGCGAGGCCGCGCCCGTCGTTTCAGTAACCGAAACGGTCGCGGCTCAGCTCGATCAGATCATCGACGAGGCCCTTCGTTCGCCCCTCGATCGGATCATCGAAAGCGCAGATCGCATCGTGCAGCAAACGGAAGGGCCGCTCCGCAGCGACTATGCCGACTATGCGACCGATATCGCAGCTGCGGCGCGCCACCTGCTGTCGGTCATCCGCTCAATGAACGGTGAGGCCGGGCAGGACCAGGATCGCATCGACCTCGCCGCGCTGGCGACCGAAGCGGTTGGCCTTCTGGAGCCGACCGCCCGCGCGCAGAATGTCACGGTTGTGTCGGAACCCGGCAGGCAGGCCCCGGCCCATGGCGATGCGCGCGGCGTCATCCAAATTCTCGTGAACCTGCTCGGCAATGCCGTTCGCCACTCGCCGAAGGGCGGAACGGTGGCGATTACCTTCGATCGTGCCGATGGGTTTGCCCGCGCTCATGTAACCGACCAGGGTCCCGGCATTGATCCCGAAGACCAGCAGCGGATCTTTGAACGCTTCGAACGTGCGAAGGGCACTGAGGGCGGCACCGGCCTTGGCCTCGCCATCGCGCGCCGGCTCGCCAATTCGATGGGCGGCGACATCAGCCTCGAAAGCACGCCGGGGCAGGGCTCCCGCTTTACGGTTTCCCTGCCGGCAGCCTAGCGTTTGTCGACCGGGACGTAGTCTCGGGCGGTCGCTCCTACATAGAGCTGGCGCGGACGGCCGATCTTCTGCTCCGGATCGGAAATCATCTCGTTCCACTGCGCTACCCAGCCGACCGTGCGGGCGAGGGCGAACAGCGCCGTGAACATGTCCGTCGGGAAGCCGATCGCGTTGAGGATGACGCCTGAATAAAAGTCGACGTTCGGGTAGAGTTTCTTCTCGATGAAGTAATCGTCCTTGAGCGCGATCTGCTCGAGTTCCTGGGCGACGTCGAGGACAGGGTCGGAGATGTTGAGCTCCTTGAGGACCTCCTCCGCCGTCTCCCTCATGACCTTCGCGCGCGGGTCGAAGTTCTTGTAGACGCGGTGCCCGAAGCCCATCAGCCGGAACGGATCGTCCTTGTCTTTGGCGCGAGCGATGTATTCCGGGATGCGCTCCACGCGGCCGATCTCGCGCAGCATGTTGAGCGCCGCCTCGTTGGCGCCGCCATGCGCCGGTCCCCATAGGCAGGCGATGCCCGCCGCGATGCAGGCGAACGGGTTCGCGCCCGAGGATCCCGCAAGCCGCACCGTCGACGTCGACGCATTCTGCTCGTGGTCGGCATGGAGAATGAAGATGCGGCGCATCGCGCGCTCGATGACCGGGTTCACGACATAGGGCTCCGCGGGGACCCCGAAGGTCATCCGCAGGAAATTGCCCGTGTAGGACAGGGAATTGTCCGGATAGAGGAACGGCTGTCCGACCGAATATTTAAAGGCCATCGCCGCGATCGTCGGCATCTTGGCGATCAGCCGGTGTGAGGCGATCATCCTTTGCTTCGGATCTGTGATGTCCGTGCTGTCGTGATAGAAAGCCGACAGAGCGCCGACGACGCCGCACATGATCGCCATCGGGTGCGCGTCGCGCCGAAACCCGCGATAGAAATTGGCCAGCTGCTCATGCAGCATGGTGTGCCGGCTGATCGTGTAGGTGAACTTCTCGAGCTCGTCCTTCTTCGGCAGCTCGCCGTGCAGCAGGAGGTAGGAAACCTCCATGAAGGTCGATTTCTCGGCCAGCTGGTCGATCGGATAGCCGCGGTGAAGCAGGATGCCCTTCTCGCCGTCGATGTAGGTGATCGCGCTCTGGCAGCTCGCGGTCGACGTAAAGCCCGGATCGTAGGTGAACATGCCGGTCTCGGCATAAAGCTTGCGGATATCCACGACGTCCGGACCGACAGAACCTTCCAGTACCGGAAGAATTTTCTCTCCGGCGGGGGTACCCAGGGTAACGGTCTTGTCGGTCATTCAGTAGGCTCCAGCATCTGATCTTCTATGCGCGCTAGGCTCTCGCTTTTGCCGAGCAAGGCCAGCACGTCAAAAATTCCCGGGCTTGTGGTCCGGCCGGTCAACGCGGCACGCAGCGGCTGCGCAAGCTTTCCGAGCTTCACGCCCTCGGCCTCGGCCACTTCCCGAACAGACTGTTCCAGCGCGTCATGGTTCCATTCCGCACCGTCCAGCGCCTTGCGCGCCTTGGCGAGAAGAGCGCGCGATTCCGGCGTCAACAATGCGGCGGCACCCTCTTCGACCTGAAGCGGACGGCTGGCGAACAGGAATGTCGCGCCTTCGGCCAGCTGGTTGAGGTCGTGGGCGCGGGCCTTCAGTTCGGGCATTGCCCTCAGCAGCAACGCTTTCTGCTGGGCATCCAGCCCAATCTTTGGAGCTACCAGCTCGACCAGCCGCGCATCGTCGGCCTCCCGGATGTAGTGGCCGTTGAGGTTCTCCAGCTTCTTGAAATCGAAGCGCGAAGGCGACTTGCCGACGTGGGCAAGGTCGAACCACTCGACCGCCTGCTCGCGGCTGATGATCTCATCGTCGCCATGGCCCCAGCCGAGCCGCAGCAGATAGTTCGAGACCGCCTCGGGCAGCAGTCCAAGCTCGTCCCGATAGGCGTCGACGCCAAGCGCACCGTGGCGCTTCGACAGCTTGGCCCCGTCTGGGCCGTGGATAAGCGGCACATGCGCGTAGGTCGGCTCGGGCCAGCCCATGGCCCGGATGATCTCCAGCTGCCGGAAAGCATTGTTGAGGTGATCGTCGCCCCGGATCACGTGAGTCACGCCCATGTCGTGATCGTCGACCACCACCGCCAGCATGTAGGTCGGTGTGCCGTCCGAGCGGAGCAGGACGAAATCGTCGAGCTCGACGTTCTGCACCGCAACACGGCCCTGCACCTGGTCCTCGATGACCGTTTCGCCTTCGCGCGGTGCCTTCAGGCGAATGACGAAGGGCTTGTCGCCCTGATCGCTCGCATCGTCGCGCCAGGGGCTGTGGATGCGGAACGGCCGCCGCTCGGCCTGGGCCTTCTCGCGCTGCGCCGCCAGTTCTTCCTGAGTCATGTAACATCGGTAGGCGTGGCCGCGTTCGAGGAGCCGGTGCGCGACCTCCGCGTGCCTGGCCCAGAACTGCGACTGGTAATATTCGTGCCCGTCCCAATCGAGACCGAGCCAGCGCATCCCATCGAGGATCGCGTCGATCGCTTCCGTCGTGGAGCGCGCCTTGTCGGTGTCCTCGATGCGCAGGAGGAACTTGCCGCCGTGGTGCCTGGCGAACAGCCAGTTGAACAGCGCCGTGCGAGCCCCGCCGATATGGAGAAAACCGGTCGGAGACGGGGCGAAACGGGTGACGACGGGACTTTTCGTACTAGCCAAAATATCTCCGCTTGCGCTCGTGCGCGCTTTCCTCTTTTTTCCATTGTGCAATGCAACGGATGAGCGCCCCTAACATAGCGGGTGCGCATCTTCCACAGCATGCTCGGGGCTATTGGAAGGCGCGTTTTGACGCAGCGCGGGAGGGGGTGGAAGCCTTCCTCGAGCGCGAACGTGGGCAACTGCCCATTTGGCTGGTGATCGGCTTCGGCGCCGGCATCGCATGCTGGTTCGCGCTGGATGGTCCTCGGGAATGGGTCGCCGTCCTTTGCCTCGGATCGGCCATGGCCATTTCGGGCTTTGCTTTCGACGGCGGACGGCTGGAGCGGGCCTTCGGCTGGCTGGGACTCGCGTTGGCGCTGGGCTGCGCTCTCGTCTGGGCCAGAGCGGAATGGGTCGCAGCGCCACGCCTCGAACGGCCGGAAGTCACGACTTTCACGGCAAGGGTCGAGCGGGTCGAGCCGCTCCCGGCGAAGGGAGACCTGCGGCTCACAATGCTTCCGGCCGGGACAGATCTGCCGCCGCGAGTACGGCTGTCGCTGAAGGCGGACGAGGCTCCAGCGGGAATTGCTGCAGGAGCGACACTGAGGGTTCGCGCGCGCCTGGCGCCGCCGCCACCGATGGCACTGCCTGGAACGCATGATTTCGCCCGGGACGCCTGGTTCAAGGGGCTCGGCGCGGTCGGCCGTGCTTTGGGTGACGTCGAAGTCATCGAGCCGGCGACACCGAGCGGGCTCGATGCCCTCCGCAATCGTCTCGGCCGCCACATTCGCGACCGACTGCCCGGTTCGGCCGGCAGTATCGCCAGCGCGCTTGCAACGGGTGATCAGGGGGCGGTCAGCGAGGAAGACGCAGAGGCGATGCGCCGGAGCGGGCTTGCGCACCTGCTGTCGGTTAGCGGTCTGCATATTGCCGCGGTGGTCGGCGCGGCGATGCTCCTGACACTGAAGCTCCTGGCGCTGAGCGAACGGCTCGCGCTCCGCTTCAACCTGGTGCTCGCCGCCGCAGGCGTGGGAGCACTCGCTGGCGTTGCCTACACATTGCTGACCGGTGCGCAGGTGCCGACAGTACGTAGCTGCATAGCCGCCTTGCTGGTGCTGGGCGGACTTGCGTTGGGTCGAGACGCCATCAGTCTTCGGCTGGTTGCGGTCGGTGCGCTCATCGTCCTGCTGTTCAGGCCCGAAGCGCTCGCCGGACCAAGCTTCCAGTTCAGTTTCGCGGCCGTGACCGCGATCATCGCGCTCCATTCGTCGGCATGGGGCCGCCGTTTGTTGGCGCGGCGCGATGAGGGAGTGATCGCCGGAGCCGGTCGCACCCTCCTGGGGATGATCCTCACCGGACTTGCGGTGGAGATCGCGCTGATGCCGTTCGCCCTCTATCATTTTCACAAGGCCGGACTCTTCGGCGTCGCGGCGAACCTGGTAGGCATTCCCCTGACCACCTTCGTCATCATGCCACTGGAGGCGGCGGCATTGTTCCTCGACCTCGGTGGTCTCGGCAGGCCATTCTGGTGGGCGGCGGGGCAGGCTCTCGACGGGCTGATCTGGATTGCCCATTTAGTGGCGAGCGCCAGGGGTGCGGTGACGACCTTGCCGTCCATGCCAGCCTGGGCCTTCGGATTGATGGTGCTTGGCAGCCTGTGGCTATGCATCTGGACCAGTCGCCTGAGATTGTTGGGACTCGTACCGTTCGCGATCGGCGCGTTCGGGGCGTCCATGTCGCCGGTTCCGGATCTTCTCGTCACGGGCGACGGCCGGCATCTCGCGCTCGTTTCGTCCGAAGGCATGCCGATGATGCTCCGCGAGCGAACCGGCGACTTCATGCGGGACCTGATGAGCGAGGCGTCCGGCTTCGACGAGGAGCCCGGCCTGCTCGAAGCCGCACCCGGCAGCTCCTGCTCGCGCGACGCCTGCTTCGCCACCATGCAGCAGGGCGGCCGCGAATACAGAGTGCTCGCAACGCGGACCTCGACCCGAATCGAATGGAAAGCGCTCGTGCAAGCCTGTGTCGAGGCCGACATTGTCGTGTCCGATCGATGGCTTCCCCGTGGCTGCAAACCACGATGGCTGAAGCTTGATCGGAAGGCGCTCGAGGGAACCGGCGGAATCGCAATTTACTTCGACGGAAAGCCAAGGGTCGAGACGGTCGCCGGGCGGTCGGGATCGCACCCGTGGGCAATGTGACGGCCCGCAGCGGATAAGCTATGGCGCTCGTGGACGTCCTTTCGGGGGAAAGCGTGTGCGACAAGTCGTTCTGTTGCTGGCGATCTTCGCCGCCACTTGCCCTTCCGCGGCACAGCCGGTCGAAACCGCGGTTCAGGCGGAAAGGATGGTCACCACCCCGATCCTTCGAACCCGGCTGACGAGCTCGAACCAGTCGTTGAAGCTTCCTCAAGGCGATGCCGAACTGGTCGCGGTCGCCGTCGATATTCCCGCCGGTGGTGCGACTTCCATCCACCAACACCCCTGGTCCCGCTTTGCCTATGTCGAGAAGGGCGAGATTCGCGTTTTCAACCACGACACCGGCGAGTCTCGCGACTTCAAGCCGGGGGAGGTCCTGTCCGAAGCCGTGGGCCAATGGCACGAGGGTCGTGCAACCTCCGGCCCCGTTCGTCTGATCGTTTTCGATATCGTTCCGCCGGGTGTCACCAACACGGTCGCGAGACCGACCAACGACAATGAGAAGGGGAAGTGAAGTGCCGGAATATGTAATCGAGCGCGACATGCCGGGCGTAGGCTCTCTCGGCGCGAGCGATCTCAAGGGTGCCTCGCAGACCAGCTGTTCCGTGCTCCGCGAACTGGGCCCGGAGATTCAGTGGGTCCACAGCTACGTCACGGACGACAAAATCTACTGCATCTACCGGGCGCCCAACGAGGACATGATCCGTGAGCACGCCCAGCGCGGCGGCTTTCCGGCAAACCGCGTCAGCCAGGTCCGGACCATGATCGATCCGACGACCGCCGAATAGGCGCTCAGAAGGCGGGGAGGCTTGCCGTGGCCAGGTCGCGAAGAAGCTTCGCGTCGGCTTCCGGCAGGTCGTCCGGCCTGTAACTGACGTCCGCGACGCTCTTCCCGGACAGCTGCGAGTAGATGACCAGCGCGGTCAAATAGGATCCGTGCAGGGTCGGATGGTTGCCGTCGGTCTCCAGCCGAAACGGTGGATTGGCGTTGAGAACCGATTGCCAGACTCGGCCGACATTCGCGAGCTGCGCTCCGGTCTCGCGCGACAGCCGGAAATGGTCGTTCTGGATCATCTGGTAATAGGCTGAGTGGGATCCAGGCCCAGCGGAGGCGAACAACTCCGGGGAATAATTCCAGCCGACGAACATGACCGGTCGCCCGCCTTTGTCCGCGACCGCCCGGACGAGCAGGGCGCCGTAATTGTGAAAGTCGTTCGATGCGTCGGAGTAATGGCCCGCGCTTCGTTCCTGCAGGACGACATCGTCCCATTCCTCCGCGAGCAGCTTCTGGACCTCGGGATCTTCCCAATGCTCGCGCAGCGACCGGCCGGGCAAAGCGTACATGCGGATCTGATATTTCTCGGCCGCGTCGGCGGAGTCGGCCATTTCGCGAACCATGTATGGCATGCCGTACGGGAAGGTCCGGCTGTTGCCGACGAACAGGATCGATCGCGCCGGACGCCTGTCGAAAGCATCCAGTGCACCAGCCGCGACTTCATGGGCGGGCTGGGTGTTGACGAAAGAGAACCACCCCAGACCGCCGAGCAGCAGGGTCAATACAAGGATTCGAAACGCGTGCACTATCGCCCCTCCGCCCATCAGCGGGCTTTGAGGTACGCCATAAAGCGATGAGAACTAAACTACCGTTTACCGGTCGATAGCGCCGATCGGTCCGCCCGAATCACCCTGCGGATTGCCAAACCGCCAGTTCGCTTCCGGAAGGATCGATGAACTGGAAGCGGCGGCCTCCAGGAAAGGAGAAGATCGGTTTGGCGATGACGCCGCCCGCCTTCGTGACGGCATCCAGGGCCGCTTCGAGATCGTCGACGCGGATGACGGGTAGGGGAGCCGCAAGCGCTTCCTCAGGCTGTCCGTTCAAGCCGACGTCGACGTCGCCGGTCGTCATGGCCGAATAGTCCGCCCCATATTCGGTGAAGGTCCACCCGAAGGCCTTTGAGTAAAACCCCCGCGTAAGCTCGTGCGCGGTCGCACTAGGTAACTCGATATAGTCGATGCGTGCGTCGGCCACGTCAGTAGCGGCGGATCAGACCGGCAAGCCGTCCCTGGATGCTCACGCGGCTTTCGTCGTAGCGCTGCGCTTCGTAGCGGGCGTTCGCGGGGTCGAGCCGGACGGTCCGCCCTTCGCGGCGATAGGTCTTGAGGGTCGCTTCCTCATTGTCGATCAGCGCCACGACGATCTCACCGTCGCGAGCCGTGTCGACCTTGCGGATCAAAGCGAAGTCGCCGTCGAGGATGCCTTCCTCGACCATCGAGTCTCCGGACACTTCCAAGGCGTAATGTTCGCCAGGTCCGAGGAGCGCGGCGGGAACGGCAAAGCCTTCGGTACCTTGCAGCGCCTCGATCGGCGTGCCGGCCGCGATACGGCCATGCATGGGTATCTCGATGGTGTCGTTCGCGGCAGCAGGAATCACTGGACGGGGAGCCGACGCTGACGGCGCGGCGGAGTCCGGCAGCTTGAGCACCTCGAGCGCGCGAGCCCTGTTCGGAAGCCGCCGGATGAACCCGCGTTCCTCGAGCGCCGAGATCAGGCGATGGACGCCGGACTTGGACTTGAGATCCAGGGCCTCGCGCATTTCGTCGAAGCTCGGCGACACGCCCGAATCGTTCAGGCGCTTGTTGATGAACAGGAGCAGTTCGTGCTGCTTGACGGTAAGCATCGCGCGGCATTCCCCCGAAGAACAGACGGGGAACGTGTAGGCAACAAAATGAATCGCGTCAAGCGCCGGTAATTAGCTGCCGCTGCCGGTGATCTTGGCCTTGGACGTCGCAATCGCCTTGTCGTCGCGCTTCACGCCGACCGTCTGGCGCATCGCGCTCATCAATTGGGCGCCATATTCCTGCGACAGCGACTGCTGCATTTCCTGCTGCGTCCTTGCGATAAGCTGGGGCTGGTTCAACGCATTGCCGGGAATGATCCGCTTCACCTTTACGACGTAGTAGCCTTCGCCCTTGCTGCCGGCGACCATCCGCGTCTTGCCCTGGCCGAGGCTGAACAGCATTGCGATCGGCGGCGGGACCTGCCCCTGGAACTGGCTGAGCTGGATGCGCCGCCCGCCGATCGGTCCGACCTGAACAGGTACAGGAGCTCCCTTGGCCGCATCGGCCAGCGCGGCCGTCTGCCCCTTGCTGGCGATGCTCTGCGCAAGCTGGCGCGCGCGCTGGCTCGCCTGGTCGGCGATCCAGTCTTGGGCAACCCGATCACGAATGCTCTGCAAGGGCGCAGGCGCAGCGGCGATGACGCGGGCAGGGGCGACCATGACGTAACCGCCGTCGTTCGGCAGAGCCTCGACCAGCGGCGGCTCGTTTTCGGCAAGCTCGAAACCAGTCTTCAATGCGGGTCCCAAATCGGCTGGGAAGCGATAGGCCGGGTCAGACTGCGAGGTTCCGGTGGCGGTGATGAGCGGGGTCTCGGTAACGCTCAGTTTGGCCGCGGCCGCGGCTTCCTGGAAGCTTGCGCCCTCATCGATGGAGTTCTGCACGGTGTCGACCACGGCTTCTATGGCCTGCTTGCGCTTGTCGACCGCGAGCTTCGCGGAAATTTCTGCACGCGCTGCCGCGAGGTCCCGCCCACCGGTTCGCTCGATGCTTTCGATCTTGATGACGTGCCAGCCATTTTCCGACTGGATCGGTCCGACGATCGCGCCTTGGGCGGCGCCCCAGGCAGCAGCGGCAATTCGCGCATTGGTGACGGATGTGAATTGCTCGCGCGTTTGCGCGCCGAGGGAAATGTCCGCCGCGCTGAAGCCCGCCGGCGCGGCCGCGGCCGCGAAGGCCTGGCCTCCGCGGATGCGCTGGACGATTGCGTTCGCCGCTGCCTGGTCGGGCACAACCGCCTGCGTGATTACGCGCGTTTCCTTGGACGCGTAGGCCGCCTTGTTGGCATTGTAATAGTCGGCGATTTCCTTCTCGCTCGGCTGGACGTTCGCGACCTGCTCCGGGCCGATCTTGGCGACGCGAAGGACGCGCTGCTCCGGAAGCATGTAGCGGCGCTGGTTGGCCGCGTAGAAGCGCTGGATGTCCGCCGGGGTCGGATTGAGCCCGGCGCGGAAGGCCTCGGTCGGCACGAACGCCACGTCGCCTTCGCGAGCCTCAAGCAGGATCGAAGCATAGGGACGCGCCATGCCGACGGGCGCCCGCGCGTTCGACCACCGCAGGCGCGATCATCAACTGCTGGAGGAGGCCGTTGCGAATGATCCAGCGGACCTCCTCATCGGTCACCCGCTGCTGCTGCAGGAAGGCGCGGTAGGATTGCTCGCTGAATTGTCCGTTCAGGCCCTTGGCCGCCGGAATGTTCGCGATCTGCCCGTCGACGAGACGCTTCGAAAGGTTGAATCCGAACTTGCTTGCAAAGGCCTCGAGAGTTCTCGGCATCGACCAGCGCGCTCAGCAACTGGTCGAAATCACCGGCGATGGCGGACATGTCCGCTTCGGGATTTTCCTGCCGCGCCTCGGACAGCCTTCGGTCCATCGCGCGGCTGATGTCGCGGTCCGTGACCTCCCGGGACCCGACCTTGACGAGCGAATCGCTGCTGCCGCTAAATCCGCCGCCGGAGAGGACGTTCTGGATGTCGCCGATCGCGAAGGAAGCGACGATGGCGGCGAGGAAAAGCGCCAGAACGACGGTGCCGACGGTCGATTTCGACAGCCGGCGGATGAAAGCAAACATTGAGGTCTCGCGAAGCCGATGTGGACAGCCGCTTTAGGTTCCGCTTTCCCGACCATCAAGCGCCGCTTCCAACAGACGCCTCGCGACGCTAACGGCCACGGAGTTCGAAAAAGGATGTTCGATGGCGCTCCGCAAATATGTCGTTGGAAACTGGAAGATGCACGGGGTCGCGGCGGACATCGCCGAGATCCGGGCCATTGCAGACGGCGCCAAGGCGTTTCCCGAAGTCGATGTCGCGCTTTGCCTGCCGTCCATCCTGATCGAGCGCGCCGCACGGGCGGTCCCGGACCTCCCGATCGGTGCGCAGGACGTCCACTTCGCCGAGAAGGGGGCCCACACCGGAAACATCTCTACGATCATGCTCCAAGATGCCGGAGCGAGCCTGACCCTCGTCGGCCACTCCGAGCGGCGCGAAGGTCATCACGAGAGCGACGAAGTCGTGCGGTGAAGGCAGAGGCCGCGCTGGCCGCGGGCCTGTCCGTCATTCTCTGCATCGGCGAGAGCATTGCTGTCCGCGAAGCCGGGGAGGCCGTGCGGACCGTCGAGGCACAGCTCGATGCATCCCTGCCACAAGGGGACGGGGGAGCCGCCGGCATCCCCGCAAACTTCGCCATCGCCTACGAGCCGATCTGGGCCATCGGAACGGGCAAGGTCGCATCGCCCGCCGACATAGCCGAGATGCACGATTCCCTGCGCGGCCGACTCGTGGCCGCTTATGGCGATGCCGGGAACCAGGTGCGCATCCTCTACGGCGGTTCGGTCAACGCCTCGAACGCCGCGGAGATCTTCGCGGTCGAGAATGTCGATGGCGCTCTGGTCGGCGGCGCGAAGTCTTAGCGCTGAAAAGTTCTTGCCGATCGTGGAAGCCGCGGCATCAATTTGATTTGCCCGTTCAGCCTGCGATCAGCGCGCTGATCCTATAACGTCCTCAACACTTGGGAAAGGAGACCATGAGACTCTTAATTGCACCAATCGCGCTCGCGGCGATGACCATCGCCACGCCGTCGACCGCTCAGACCGCTGGAATGCAGGTTGTAGATACGACTGGCGGTGCCGTCGGAACCGTCGTCAGCGTCAGCGGCGACAATGTCGTCATCAAGACCGACAAACACCAGGTCGCGCTTCCGAAGACCAGTTTCACCGCTCACGAGGGCAAGCTGTTGTTTGGGATGACCCAGGCGCAGCTTAATGCGGAAACCGAAAAGAGCCTTGCGGCCGCCGCGGCGTCGATTGCCGCCGGTGCCACCGTTAAGGGTTCTGCCGGCGCCGTCGTCGGGACCATCGACACGCTCGATGCGGATTCAGTCACGATCAAGCTGCAGTCGGGCTCGCTGATCCGCGTTCCGCGTTCGGGCGTGGCGGCAGGAGGAGACGGAGTCGTCGTCGGCCTGACCGCCGAAGAGCTCGAGGCCCAGGCCTCCGCGAGCGCTGCACCGGCCGAGTGATTTCGCCCAGCCGTTGAAACGGCGGCCATCGACAGCTAGATGGCCGCCGTACCTTCCGAAAAGGCTGTCATGTTCAAATTCCTTCTGATCGTTCAGACGCTCGTTGCCGCATCGCTGGTCGGCGTCATCCTGATGCAGCGTTCGGAAGGCGGCGGCCTCGGCGTCGGCGGAAGCTCTTCCGGCTTCATGACGGCGCGCGGCGCGGCCGATTTCCTCACCCGCGCGACCGCGGTCCTGGGTGCCACGTTCGTCATTCTGTCGATCGTCCTTGCGGCCATCGCCGGAACTGCGCGCGAGCCGATCCAGGTCGATACGTCGCTCGCGAATCAGGTTGCCCCCGCGGCGCCGGCCCAGACTCAGCCGGCCCCAGGCGCCCAGCCGCAGCAGCAGCCGGCGGCTCCAGCCCAGAACGACGCCGTTCCGCTCGCCCAGTAGCGGCAGCGTAATCACTTTTTTTCGCACGCCGGGTTGCGCGTGCGACGCCTTCACCCCTAAGCCTCGACTCCCATGGCGCGGTTTATATTTGTCACCGGCGGCGTGGTCTCATCGCTTGGTAAGGGTCTCCTCTCAGCCTCTCTAGGGGCGTTGCTTCAGGCGCGTGGCTACAAGGTCCGCATCCGGAAGTTCGACCCCTATCTCAACGTCGATCCGGGGACGATGTCGCCGTATCAGCATGGCGAGGTCTTCGTGACCGACGATGGGGCCGAGACCGACCTCGATCTCGGTCATTACGAGCGCTACACCGGCGTGTCCTCGCGCCAGTCGGACAACATCACCACCGGGCGCATCTACCGCGACATCATCGCGAAGGAGCGTCGCGGCGATTATCTGGGCGCGACGGTGCAGGTCATCCCGCACGTCACCAACGCCATCAAGGAATTCGCGCTCGCCGACACGGAACGATGTCGATTTCGTCATTTGCGAAATCGGCGGCACGGTCGGCGACATCGAGAGCCTGCCGTTCATCGAGGCGCTTAGGCAGCTTCGCAACGATCTCGGCCGAGACCAGACGGTCAGCGTCCACACGACTTTGGTGCCGTGGATCAAGGCGGCCGGCGAACTGAAGACCAAGCCGACGCAGCATTCCGTCCGCGAAATTTCCAGCCTCGGCGTCGCACCCGACGTGCTGCTGTGCCGAACGGAAAAGCCCATTCCCGAGAGCGAGCGCGCGAAGATCGCCCTGTTCTGCAACGTCCCGGCGTCCGCGGTCATCCAGGCGCTCGACGCCACGTCGATCTACGACGTGCCGCTGCAGTATCACAAGGAAGGCCTGGACGACGAAGTCCTCAAGGCCTTCCGTATCGACGACGCTCCGCGGCCCGACCTCAGTCGCTGGGAAGACATCATGGACCGCCTCGAGCATTACGAAGGTGAGGTCACCATCGGTGTCGTCGGCAAATATGTCGGCCTTCCCGACGCCTATAAAAGCCTCAACGAAGCGCTCGTTCACGGCGGCATAGCCAACCGCGCCAAGGTCCACATCCGCTGGCTCGACGCGGAGATGTTCGAGCATCCGGACGCCAACCTCGCCGCCGAGCTGGAGCCGCTCCACGGCATCCTGGTACCCGGCGGGTTCGGCGAGCGCGGCTCAGAGGGGAAGATCGCCTCCGTCCAGTTCGCGCGCGAGCGTAATGTGCCCTTCTTCGGAATCTGCCTCGGCATGCAGATGGCCTGCATCGAAGGCGCCCGGAACACGGCCGGGATCAAGGACGCTTCGACCACGGAATTCGGCCCGACGCCGGAACCGGTCGTCGGCCTGATCACGGAATGGATGAGCTCCGAAGGCCTGCAGGAACGCGCGGCGGACGGCGACCTCGGGGGTACGATGCGGCTCGGCGCCTATCCAGCCAAGCTGGACGGCAACAGCGTCGTCCGCGGTATCTACGGCTCCGATGAGATCAGCGAGCGCCACCGGCACCGCTACGAAGTGAACAGCCATTATATGGAGCCGCTCGAGAAGGGCGGCCTCGTCTTTTCGGGCATGAGCCCGGACGGTCGCTTGCCCGAGATCGTCGAGCGTCCCGACCATCCGTGGTTCATCGGCGTCCAGTTCCACCCGGAACTGAAGAGCCGCCCGTTCGAGCCGCATCCGCTCTTCGCCGGTTTCATCGAAGCCGCGCTGAAACAGTCGCGTCTGGTTTAGCACCCCCGCCAGCGCTCACTGTTTGGCTGGTCCCAAGCGCCAATTTTTGCTAATATCGCCGCCGTTCTCAAAAGAGGAGAACTGGCATGCGTCGTATCGTCGTGCTTGCTTTCGCCGTTCTTGTCCTCGGCAACAGCGCCGCACCCGTTTGCGGCCGGTGGGTCCCGCAAACCAACGGCACCAAGTGGCGGGTTTGCACCGACGGGCAAAACGTCCGTTTCTGCGAGCTAAAAGCGGGTAGCAAGATCACGCGTTTCGCTTGCGACTAACCGCAAGCGGAACCTTCAGGTAGCAGGATTCCGCTGCGCGCACGGCAGCGGGGAGGGGTGTTGTAGCCGCTCATGCAGTCGCGGCGCTCGTCCAATGGATTCCGTTACAACATCGAAATGACTTGCCAATGTCTAACAATGGGTATTGGCTTCCCGGCTTCCTGAAATGGGGAGGCAAATCGTGAAAACCTTATCCGCCATTCCGGCCAGCATCGCACTTGTCCTCTCGCTCGCCGCTTGCGACCGCGCCGCGGCTCCTGCCGAGGCCAATGCCGCCGCTGCCGAAACCTCGACCGCCGATGCGGAAGCCGTCAAGCAAGCCTTTTCGAAATTCAATGCGGACATCGCAGCGAGGAATGTGGAAGCGATTACCGCGCATTATGCCGACGACGCGGTCATGATGATTCCCAACCAGGCTCCGTTCCAGGGTAAGGAGGCGATCGCGGCAGACTACAAGGCTTACGCCGCCGATCCTGCCGGTAAATATGTATCCGGCGCGGAGACGACGGAAGTCTCTGCAGACGGCACCGTGGCTTTTGGCGAGGTGAACTATCAGAGCACCTTCACCAATCCGAAGACCAAGGTCGTAGAGACGTCTGACCGTTATAATCTGACGGTCTACAAGAAGCAGGCTGACGGAAGCTGGAAGGTTGTTCGGGACGTCAACGTTCCCCTGCCCAAGGCTGGCTGATCGAATCCTTGCCCTGGAGCGTGTTTCGCGCTTCAGGGCCGCACTTCATCGGGAGAATCGCGCACCGTTGCAGCAGCGATTAACCGTCCCTAATTGCCTGCAATGACCAACACCATGTCGACCCGCGTCGCGATTCTCGGATCGGGCCCAGCGGGCCTTACAGCAGCCATCTACGCGGCCCGTGCCGGCCTTTCGCCGATCGTCATCCAGGGCATCCAGCCCGGTGGCCAGCTGACCACGACCACGGATGTCGAGAATTATCCCGGCTTCCGCGACGTCGTCCAGGGCCCGTGGCTCATGGAAGAGATGCAGGCGCAGGCCGAGCATGTCGGTACGCGCATGGTGTGGGATCATATCTCGGCAGTCGATCTGAACAGCCGTCCGATCCGCCTCACAGGCGACAGCGGTACGCAGTACTTCGCCGATACTTTGATCATCGCGACTGGCGCGCAGGCCAAGTGGCTCAACCTCCCGTCCGAAGAGCATATGAAGGGCAGGGGCGCCTCCGCCTGCGCGACCTGCGATGGCTTCTTCTATCGCGGAAAGCGCGTCGCCGTGATCGGCGGCGGCAATACGGCAGTCGAAGAAGCGCTCTACCTCACCAATCACAGCCACGACGTGACTCTCGTCCATCGCCGCGACAGCCTCCGCGCGGAGAAGATCCTGCAGGATCGCCTGTTCGCCAACCCTCACATCAAGATCATCTGGGACTCGGAAGTCGAGGAGTTCGTCGCCGGTGGCGAGCCGGAAGCGCTCGTCGGGCTCGACATCAAGAGCCGGCTGACCGGGGAAGTTACCCGGCTGCCGGTCGAGGGAGCCTTCGTCGCAATCGGCCACAAGCCGGCGACGGAGCTATTCGCCGATCAGCTGACGCTCGACAGCGACGGTTACATTCAGGTCGAAATCGGCACGACCAAGACCAGCATCCCGGGCGTCTTCGCCTGTGGCGATGTCATGGACAAAATCTATCGCCAGGCGGTCACCGCCGCGGGAACGGGCTGCATGGCCGCGCTGGATGCTGAAAAGTATCTTGCGGCGCAGGAATTCGAAGCGCTCGCCGCGGAGTGACGCCTTAGCGGCTGCGCAGCCGCTCCACGAACTCGATCAGGCTGCCGAAGCTGGCGAAGTCCTCGGCATCGACGTCATCGTCTTCGATCAGGACTCCGATCCGCTCCTCGAGGGCAGTCAGGAAGTTTGCGACGGCCATCGAATCGAACTCAGGAAGCGATCCGAAAAGGGCGGTCGATTCCGCGAAACCGCTGACCTGGCTCTGCGCGAGGCCGAGGACTTCCGACAGAAGTTCCCGCACGGTCACCTCGGCGATGACCTCGTCGGGGGCTTTTTCGACCTTGTTCAACACGTCCGCGGCCCTAGTCGAAGGCCGTTGTTACGGCAACATCGTTGCGTCGCGCGCTCCGTGCAGCAATGACAGCAGGGTGGAGCCCGACCCGACGCCATTCCCACTCGACTGGCTGGCCAGATGCGGCGTCCGGGGATCGCCTGCGCTGACGGTCGACAAGGCAACGCTCAGCCATTCGGAACTCGACGAGCAGGTCGGGCGCACGGCCGCTGCGCTGCTTGCGCGCGGACTTGCGGCTGGAGATCGCGTGGCCAGCTGGATGGGCAAGACGGAGCTCGCCTGCATCCTGCCGCTTGCGGCCGCCAGGGCCGGAATTGTCCATGTCCCCATCAACCCCGTCCTGAAGCGCGCGCAGGCTGGTCATATCCTGGCGGACAGTGGCGCGAAGCTGCTGATCGCGAATGAGGCCCGGCTGCAATCTCTAGGACAGAGCGATCGCTTCGAAGCTGAACTCATCGCCCTGGAGGATTGGCAATCTGGCGAGGAGGCTCTCCGGCCGTCCAGGCATGATCCGGACGAACTCGCCGCCTTGCTCTACACTTCAGGCTCAACCGGCAAGCCGAAGGGCGTAATGCTCAGCCATGCGAACATGTGGCTCGGCGCAATCAGCGTCGCCCACTATCTCCATCTCGCCCCCGATGACCGTACGCTCTGCGTATTGCCGCTGGCCTTCGACTACGGCCAGAACCAGTTGCTCGCGACCTGGGCCGCGGGCGGCCACGCTATCGCCTTCGATTATCTCCTGCCAGGGGACGTCGTGCGGGCGGTCGGACGTCATGGCGTCACGGTCCTCGCGGGCGTGCCGCCGCTGTGGCTGCAACTCGCCGAGCTGGATTGGTCCAAGGGAGAGGGTGCCACGCTCCGGACGCTGACGAACAGCGGCGGCCATCTTCCGGAGTCTGTCGTCCGCAAGCTCCGCTCGCTGTTCCCCGATGCCCGGCTGCACCTGATGTATGGACTGACCGAAGCGTTCCGCTCGACCAGCCTCGACCCGGCGCTCGCCGACCGGCATCCGGACAGCGTCGGCAGGGCGATTCCGTTCGCGGAGGTGCTGATTGTTGGAGCAAACGGCGACGAAGCCGCTGCAGGGGAGGAGGGAGAGTTGGTTCATTCCGGCCCGCTCGTAGCCCACGGCTATTGGCGCGATCCGATGAAGACCGAAGAACGCTTCAAGCCGGCCCCGTCATTCTCCAGATATGGCGGCACGGCCGTATGGTCCGGCGACCGCGCCGTCCGCGGCGAGGATGGCCTCGTCCGGTTCCGAGGCCGCGACGACGCGATGATCAAGGTCAGCGGCAATCGCCTCAGCCCGACGGAGATCGAGGAGGCCGCGCTTGCGAGTGGAGCCGTTCGCGAAGTGCTGGCCGTCGGCGTGAAGGACGAGCGGCTCGGCCAAGCCGTCGCCCTGATCGCCGTGGCGAAGGGCGAGGACGCCGAGCAACGTCTGCGCGCGCATCTGGCGGCCGAGCTTCCGTCCTACATGCAGCCCAGGCAGATCGTCTGGCGCGAAGCTCTGCCAGTGTCTCCGAACGGCAAGCTCGATCGGGCAGCCCTGGTGAGGGAGTTCGCATGAAGCCGATGGGTCCGATCCCCCCGAGCTTCACGGGCGATGTTGAGGGACGGCTCTTGATCGGCAAGCGAACCGCGGACGAACTCGTCGCCGAGGCCGGCAGCACCCCATTGTTCGTCTACGATACGAAACTCATCGCCCGTCAGATCGACCTGTTCCGCGCAGCGATGCCGCGAGAGGTTGCCCTGCATTATGCCGTAAAAGCAAATCCTTACGCGCCGTTGCTGTCATGGTTGGCGGGCAAGGTCGACGGCTTCGACATCGCCTCGGCTGGAGAACTGGGGCGCGTCGCCCATCTCGGTTTGCCAATCAGTTTTGCCGGACCCGGCAAGACCGACCGACAGCTTGAAACCGCAATCCGAGCGGCCGTTACGATCAACTTGGAAAGCGAAGGCGAGGCGGAGAAGGCGCTCGCCATTGCCGCCACTGGTAGCCGCCCGCCTAAGCTTGCGGTGCGCGTGAACCCTCCGTTCGCGCTCAAGGGCGCGGGAATGAAAATGGGTGGCCTGGCCAGCCAGTTCGGCGTCGATCACGACCGCGCGCCCGCACTCATTCGACGGCTGATCGAAGCCGGCGCCGATTGGCGCGGGCTGCACATCTTCACCGGCAGCCAGGCGCTCCAGACCGATGCGCTCATCGAAGCTCAGGCCGCTACAATTGCGCTGGCGGCGGACATTGCCGCACAGGCCGGCGCTTCACCTCCTGAGGTGAATCTCGGCGGCGGTTTCGGGATTCCGTACTTCCCGGGCGATCAGGCTTTGGACATCGAAGCCATCGGAAGTTCGCTCGGCAGAACATTGGAAAACCGTCCGAAAGTCCTCGGCGATACCCATTTTGCTATTGAGCTCGGCCGCTGGATCGTGGGCGAGGCGGGCGTTTATCTCACGCGCATCGTCGACCGGAAGCAAAGCCGTGGAGAGACCTTCCTCGTAACCGACGGCGGCCTGCAGCACATGCTCGCCGCGTCCGGCAACTTCGGCCAGCTCCTGCGCCGCAACTACCCGGTCGCCATTGCGAACCGATTCGGAGCGGATGCGCAGGAAACCGCCACGATCACTGGCTGCCTGTGCACCCCGCTGGACCTGCTGGCGCACGACGTAGCCTTGCCTCGGGCGGAGCCGGGCGATCTCGTCGCTATCTTCTGCGCAGGTGCCTACGGCCTCAGCGCGAGCCCGCAGGAATTTCTCAGCCAGCCGCGCGCTCGCGAAATGCTCGTCTAGGGGTAGACCGCCTCGACGAAATACAGGCCCTCCGAAGGGGCGTTGAGGCCGAGCTCCGCGCGATCCCGGGCTTCCAGTGCGCGGCGCATATCGTCCGGCTGCCACTGACCTCGCCCGACGAGCGCCAGGCACCCTACCATCGACCGCACCTGGTGATGCAGGAAGCTGCGCGCCGCGGCCTCGACATGGATTTCCTCGCCTCGTGTGATGACCTCCAGCCGGTCGAGCGTCTTCACAGGGCTGTCCGACTGGCAGTGCACCGACCGAAAGGTCGTGTAATCGTGCCGGCCGACGAGCATTGCGGCGCCCTGCGCCATTGCATCGGCATCAAGCTCGGCGGGAATATGCCAAACCCTGCCGCGGTCCAGCGCGGGCGGCGCACGGCGATTCAGGATGCGATACAGATACTTGCGTCCAATACATGAGAAGCGTGCGTGCCAGTCTTCGGCGACCTGCTCGACCGCGAGCACTGAAATCGGATGAGGCCGCACCAGCGCGTTGAGTCCCTCCCGAAGCCTGTGCTCGGTAAGCGTCTTGGCGATGTCCGTGTGCGCCGACATGGCGAGCGCGTGGACCCCGGCATCCGTGCGACCCGCGCCGTGAACGGCCGTCAGCTCCCCGGTCATGCGATTAATGGCTTCCTCGAGCGCCTGCTGGACCGACGGCCCATGGTCCTGCCGCTGCCAGCCCATGAACGGCCCGCCGTCGAATTCGATGGTCAGCCGCCAGCGGGTCAATGAAGGATCGTGCCTTCCGCGATTGGAAAGCCGCGCAACAGTTCGCCGACAGTCATTACGCTTCTACCGGCCCGCTGCACCTTCAGAGGCCTTAGGCCGCCGCTGCCCGCCGCAATGCTCAGCTGATCATCAAAAACGCAGCCCGGCTCTCCGGCGGCAGCGTCGACCGCCATAGCTTCCAGAAGCCTGATGCGCTCGCCCTTCACCTCAAACCACGCACCCGGCGTGGGTGCGAAAGCACGAACCTGCCGTCCGATCTCCGTCGCGGTCTTGGTCCAGTCGATTCGGGCCTCGGCCTTGTCGATTTTGGGCGCGTAAGTGGCGCCTTCGGCAGGCTGTTGCTGTGGCCGATGGCCGGTTCGATCCTCCAGCCATTCCAACAGCGCCCCTGCGCCCAATTCAGCCATTTCTTGGGTGATTTGTCCCGCACTCTTACGATCAAGCAACAGCTTTTTCGTGAGTAGCATCGGCCCGGTATCGAGCCCCTCGTCCATCTGCATGATGGTCACGCCGCTCACCGCGTCCCCGGCAAGGATCGCCCGCTGGATCGGCGCTGCCCCCCGCCAGCGAGGCAGGAGCGAAGCGTGGATGTTCACGCAGCCCAGCCGTGGCGCATCCAGGATCGGTTTCGGCAGGATCAGGCCATAGGCCGCCACAACTGCCAGATCCGCACCAAGTTGGGCGAAACGCGCCTGCTCCTCCTCATTGCGAAGCGTGCGCGACGTGCGGACCTCTAGGCCAAGCTGCTCCGCCCGCTCATGCACCGCGGTCTTCCGGTCCGCCTTGCCCCGCCCGGCAGGTCGCGGCGGCTGGCAATAGACCGCAACGATCTCGTGCCCCGCCTCCACCAGCGCGTTCAGCGCCGGCACGGCGAAGTCGGGACTGCCCATGAAGATGATCCGCATCGCGGCGCCCTATGGCGGACGCGGCGGAATTTTCCTACCTCACTTGCAATGGCTTCCCAGGAGATCGAGGCGCTTGCAGGCGCGCTGGCACGGCTGCCGGGGCTCGGGCCCCGTTCGGCGCGGCGCGCGGTGCTGCACCTGATGAAGAAGCGCCAGACTGCGCTAGAGCCGCTCCTGTCGGCCTTGCAGCGCGTTTCGGAGCGGCTTTCGACCTGCTCGACGTGCGGAAACGTCGACACGTCCGACCCCTGCGGCATCTGCCGCGACCCACGCCGGGACGAGAAAAGCCTGTGCGTGGTGGAGGAGGTCGCCGACCTTTGGGCGCTTGACCGCTCGCGCCTGTTCCCCGGCCGCTATCACGTCCTCGGAGGACGCCTTTCGGCGCTGGAAGGCATCCGGCCCGAGGATCTCGGCCATCGACCGCCTAGTTGCCCGAGTCAGCGCCGGCGGCATCGACGAGGTCGTCCTCGCCATGAACGCCACGCTAGAAGGGCAGACGACGGCCCACTATCTTGCCGAGCGGCTGGAGAAGCTGCCCATCCGCCTCACCCAGCTCGCTCACGGCCTGCCGGTCGGCGGCGAACTTGATTATCTCGACGAAGGCACGTTGGCGCAGGCTCTCAGGGCCCGTAGACCCATCGCTTGAAGCCACTGGCTGGAAAGACTAAATTAGCGTCATGGCCATTCGTCCGATCGTAGAAGTCCCCGACCCGCGGCTGCGTGAGATCTCCAAGCCTGTCGAAGGCGTGGACGATGAGCTTCGCACCCTCGTCGCGGACATGTTCGACACGATGTACGACGCGCCGGGCATCGGCCTTGCCGCGATCCAGGTCGGCGTGCCCAAGCGGGTGCTGGTGATCGACCTGCAGGAACCGGAAGAAGAGGGCGGCGAGCCCGTCCGCGACCCGCGGGTCTTCATCAACCCGGAAATCCTCACGCACTCGGATCAGGACGTGCCCTATACCGAGGGCTGCCTGTCGGTCCCCGACCAATATGCGGAGGTCGACCGTCCGGACCGCGTCCGCGCGCGCTGGATGGAGCTCGACGGCAAGGTCCGCGAGGAAGAGATCGAAGGCCTGTTGGCCGTCTGCCTCCAGCACGAGATGGACCATCTCGAGGGCATATTGTTCATCGATCATCTGTCGCGCCTGAAGCGCAACATGATCCTCAACAAGCTGAACAAGCTGCGCAAAGAAGGCGTGAAAAAAGCGGCTTAGCCGCGACTCCTTATACTGGTTCGAAGACTGCGAGGGCGGCGTGGCGGCAATCGGCGGCGCATTCACGGCAGATCTGGGCGCACAGCTTGCAATGTTCGTGATCGTGCTTTTCGCACTCGGCGGCGCAGGCCTCGCAGACGCGGGCGCATAGCTCGAGCACGTCTCTCAGAACCTCTTCGTTCGAACCGCTGCGGCGCAGCGCGACCCGGCAAGCGGCCTCACAGACGTCGGCGCAGTCCAGGCAGCTCCGGATGCACTGCGTCATGTCCATCTTTTCGGCCGAGCAGGCGTCCGCGCAGCTCAGGCACATTTTCGCGCAATACATCAGGTGGTGGACGGCATCGCCAAGCGGCTGGTTCACGTGGTGGCCCTGCACATCGGGGTGCAGTGCGATCATTTTGCGAATGGACATTGAGCTTTCTCCCTCTCTCCCGTGGATAACTCGGAACGTTCCGCTTGAGGAGTGGGTCCGACAGCCGTAAAGTTCACATTCTGTTCCGGGGGAGTCACGGCCATGGATGTGGGGTCCATCATCTTCGTTCTGATAGCGCTGGCAATAGGCGCAGTCGTAGGCTGGCTGATCGGCAGCCGCGACGGTGTCGGGGCGAAGCAGACTGTCGACAGTCTCCGCCTGCAGCTCGACGAAGTGGTGAAGGAACGCGACGCGAATCGTGGCGCGGCACAGGAACTCGCGGCGCTCAAGGCAGTGCAGGATGAACGCGAGCGGGCTTTCGAGGAGCGCCTGGCCGAGCTGACCGCAGCTCGCGAGGCTTTGACGTCCCAGTTCGCGGAGGTCGGTGGCAAGCTGCTCGAAGGCGCGCAGAAGCAGTTCCTCGAGCGCGCCGACCAGCGTTTCAGGACAGCGAGGCGAGCGCTCGGGACAAGTCGCTCAAGGCGCTGCTGCAGCCGGTGCACGAGCGCCTGCAGCGTTATGAAGAGGTCGTCACCAAGGTCGAGGAGGAGCGGCGCAAGGACTTCGGCCTGCTCACCGGCCATATCGAGGCGATGAAGAGCGGGCACCGAGCGCGTCTCCGCCGAGGCGGCGAAGCTGGTCAACGCGCTACGCAACGCGCCCAAGGCCCGCGGTCGCTGGGGCGAGCAGCAGTTGCGCAACGTGCTCGAAAGCTGCGGCCTGACCGAGCATGCGACTTCGCAACCGAGGTCAGCCGGTCGGACGACGAGGGCGGTCGCCTTCGCCCTGACGTCATTCTGCGTGTGCCGGGCGGTCAGAGCCTGGTGATCGACGCCAAGGTGAGCCTGAACTCCTATCAGGACGCGTTCGGAGCCGTGGACGAGACGGAGCGCGCCGTTCACCTCACCGCACACGCCGCAGCCATCAAGAATCACGTCAACGCGCTCGGCAACAAGGCTTATTGGGCGCAGTTCGACGACGCCCCCGATTATGTGGTGATGTTCATCCCGGGCGAGCACTTCCTGGCAGCAGCGCTCGAGCAGGACAGCAAGCTCTGGGATTTCGCGTTCGAGCGGCGCGTGCTGCTGGCGACGCCAACCAACCTGATCGCCATTGCCCGGACGGTCGCTGCCGTCTGGCGGCAGGAGAAACTGGCGAAGGAGGCGCGGCAGATCGGCGAGCTCGGCAAGGAATTGTACGACCGCCTCGCGAAGGCGGCGCTGGACCTGCGCAAGGTCGGTGCCGGCCTCACCAGCGCAGTGAATAATTACAATGCGTTCGTCTCGAGCTTTGAAAGCCGGTCTCTGGTGACGGCGCGCAAGTTCCGCGAGTTGAACATCGAGCCGGGCGCTCGCGAGATCGAAGTGGTTCCGGCAATCGAATCTTTGCCGCGCTATGGCAATGAGGACGAGCCCTCGCAGATCGCCGCGGAGTAACGGCCGGCTTGCAAAATAGGACTTCGACTGCTGACGTTCCTGTGCAGGCTCTTTGACATTCTAGCGAACGACGCTCGATCGCAGCGATTGTCACCTTCAGGTGTAACCCTCGGGTCGCTGAGGTTTGTCACCTTCGGTGTGCATACAATCTCGTAAAATCAGTGATTTGAGCGCAAATCGGGGTGACGGGCAATTGGCAGCCGCACCATCAACTTGGTCAAGTTCAGGCTACGGTAGCCGTTCGAGACTGATGGAACCGCTGGCGTTGCTGAGGATGAGCTGGTTTCCGGCCCAAGACAGCTGCGCCTCCTGCTGAAGCACGGCCAAGCCTTCGCTTTCGTGCCTGCCTGCCGGCTCCGGGCAGCCCATCTTGGTCGAGATCGTGGGTCCTAGAGCGAGCGTGCTGCCAGTCGAGCTATAGGGCCCGCTGAAGCGGTTGCAGCCGAAGCGCCCACTCGCGCGTCCGTCCTTGAACTCCATTCGGTACATGTCGGTCCGTGGCGTTGCTTCGCCGTCGATGGACGTCACTTGCCAGGCCGAGCCCTCCAGCACCGGAGTGGCTGGTGCTTCTACCGTGGCACAGCCTGCCAAAACCGCTGCAACCGCGACAAGAACAACCCTAGAGACCGCCGCAGCCTTCATACCGCCTCCCGTCGACGTCGACCTGCACCCTGTCCGGATAGACCCGGTCGGTGCGGCCGTCCTTGCACTGCGCATGGACAACATTCACGCCGATCCGCGGCGTCTGGTAGATTTCGCCGGCGAACCCGATGATCGGCTTCACAGCCGGCTGCAGAACCGGTTGGGCGCCGGGCGCCGGAATGAACGTCAGGAAACGATCGTCGATAATCAGCGTCCAAGCCGCCGATCTGGCCGACCGCTCGATAAGGCGGCGGTGCGGGCGGCGGGTGCGAGAGGCAGGCGGTGAGCGAGACAGTCGAGCGCAAGGATCGCAAGACGTTTCATCGGCAGAACAACCTTCCCGGATCAGCGCCATTCCTTATCCTAGCGCCAGCTTGCCCTAACCTGAAAGGCCATGACGGCGGCGGCAATCGCCGCGTTGAGACTGTCCGCTCGCCCGGCCATCGGGATCTTCACCAGCAGGTCACACGCCTCCTCATACGATTGGGGTAGTCCCTGCTGCTCGTTCCCGATGAGCAGGAAGCACGGAGCGGCATATTCCACTCCGAGATAATCGTGATCTGTCTGGAGGCTGGTTCCGACCAGCTGGCCGGGGCCGCTGCGCAGCCAGGGTAGAAACTCTTCCCATGAGGCTTTCGCTACCTGCTGGGTGAAGATGGCGCCCATCGAGGCCCGGACGGCTTCGACGGAGTAGGGATCGGCACTGTCGTCGATGAGGATCAGTCCGCCCGCGCCAGCGGCGTCCCCGGTTCGCAGGATCGTGCCGATATTGCCGGGGTCGCGAAGGGCCTGGGCGACGAACCAGATCGGCGCGGCGTCGCGATCAATGGCGTCCAGCGCCGTGTCGGGCTGGCCATAGGCGGCCAGCAGCATCTGTGGATTGTCCTTGCCCGACGTCTTCGAAAGGATGTCCGGCGTTGTCTCGATCGCGTCGCCGCCGGCTGCTTCCGTCGCGGCGATGATGTCCGCCGCTAGCGGATGTCGCGCGCCTTCGGCCGAGAACATGATGATTTCCGGAAGCCGGCCGCTGTCCCGCGCCTCGGTGATGATCCGGAGCCCCTCGGCGAGGAACAGGCCTTCTTGCTTGCGCGCCTTCTTGTCGCGAAGGGAGCGCAGGCGTTTGACCGTCGTGTTGGAAAAGGCGGTGATCTCGCGGGGCATCAGGCGGCCCTATTCCTCGCCAAATCGCTCCTCGACAAGCGTCGCGAGTTTTTCGAGAGCGCCCTCGGCGTCGATTCCGGAGACGTGGATGACGATGGAGTCGCCCTTCGCCGCGCCGAGCATCATCAGTCCCATGATGGACGTGCCGCAGACCTTGTTGCCATCCTTTTCGACCTCAACACTGGCGTCCAGGCCGCTGGCAAGATTGACGAATTTCGCGCTGGCGCGGGCGTGCAGTCCCCGCTGATTGGTAATCTGGATCTCGCGCCTAAGCGCGTTCAAGCGGCCGCTTCCCCGAGGATCTCAGACGCCACCGAGATGTATTTGCGCCCGGCTTCCCGCGCCGCGGCGACGGCTGCGTGAACGCCCATGACCTTACGGGCACCCTCCAGCCTGATGAGCATCGGCAGGTTCACGCCCGCGATGACCTCGATGTTCTCGCTCTTCATCAGCGAGATGGCGAGGTTCGACGGCGTTCCGCCGAACAGATCGGTGAGAATGATCACGCCCTTGCCGCGGTCGACGGCGGCGATCGCATTGGCGATGTCCTGCCGCCGCGCTTCCATGTCGTCCTCCGGGCCGATGCAGATGGCCTCGATCGCCTCCTGCGGTCCTACGACATGTTCCATGGCGACCACGAATTCAGCCGCGAGGCGGCCATGGGTCACCAGTACCAATCCAATCATTCTTTCAACTCACTTCCGAAATCGCCGCCGGATACATCGGCTGCGGCGTGCCCCGGATCTTCCTCAATCGTGTCGCTCGGCTGCGAGGAGAGGTCACGGTGGCGGACATTTGGCGAAAAACCGGCGTCACGCAACCGTTGGGCAATCTCCTCCGCAGCGCAGACCGAACGATGCCGCCCCCCTGTGCAGCCGAAGGCCACGGTCACGTAATTCTTGCCGGCGGCCCAGTAGCGGGGAATCCAGTCGGTGAGAAGCGCCTCCAGCCGGCCCATGGCGTCGGTCCAGGCGGCGTCCTTTTCGAGATGCTCGCGAACGGGTTGGTCCATGCCGGTCATTGGACGAAGATTCTCCACCCAGTGAGGATTATCCAAAAAACGCATGTCGAACATCAGGTCTGCTGTCCGGGAGACGCCGCGAGCGTATCCAAATGAGACAATCGTCAGTACCGGCTCGTCGGTATCGGCCTGGTAACGGCGGCGGAGTTCGTCGCGGAGCTCGGTCGGCGTAAGGTCGGTCGTGTCGATGATGCTCTCGGCGGCCGCCCTCAGCGGAGCGGTCATGTCGCGCTCACGGGCGATTCCGTCCTCGGCGGGACGATCGGCGGCGAGCGGATGCCTCCGGCGAGTCTCGTTGTACCGCCGCATCAGCTCGGTGCCGGCGCAGTCGAGATAGAGGATTTCGCCCCGCACGCCCTGGATCGAATGGATGAGCGCGGGAAGCGCCGCCGCATCGAAGCCCCGGCTCCGCACGTCCATTCCCACCGCAGCAGGCACGAGCCTGCACTGGGTCGATCTCGTCCCCGTGGACGAAGCTGTTGAGCAGCGAGACCGGCAGATTGTCGACGCAGTCCCAGCCCATGTCCTCAAGTGCATCGAGAACGCTGGACTTTCCGGCACCTGACATGCCGGTCACGAGAAGGAGGCGAGGGGGACTACGGCGAGACGGACACCGCCCCGTTGTTAGAACTTCAGTCCGAGCCGGTCGAGAGCCAGTGCGACCTTGGATGCGGCGGACGCAGTCTGGGCATCGACGCTGATCAGCGGCAGGTTCACGCCGAGCACCGGGCGTTCGCGCCGATCGTCCGGTAGGCGAACGATTTCGCTGGTCAGTTCGACGTAGAGTGCGACGGGCACGTCGGTCACCGTCTCCATCTCGACGATTCCGACGCCCCGGATTTCTAGCTTGCCCTTGATGGTCGGAGGAGCACTTGCGATGAGGCGGTTTCCGTCGCGGCGGACGATCGTCTGGTCGTCGCTGACGAGGGTGAAGCCGCGGTCCAGCAGACGCAGCGCCAAGTCGGATTTTCCGGAGCCGGACGGCCCCGAGATCAGCACTGCCCGGCCGTCAACTGCGACGGTGCTTGCGTGCGCGGTCTCCGAAGAGAGAATTCGAGTGCTCATAATGCCTCCGCTGCGGGCAGCCGGATGGTGAAACGTGCGCCGGATGGCGCGTCATCGCGGTCCTGCACGTCAATTTCCCCGTCATGCCCTTCGACGATCGCCCGGGCGATGGCCAGGCCGAGACCCGTGTGCCGCCCGAAGTGCTCGCTTTCAGGCCTTACTGAGTGAAACCTGTTAAAAATGGCTTCCCGCAACTCTTCCGGAACGCCGGGACCTTCATCGTCGACTCGAATGAGAACGGTATCGCCGACGCGCGTCGCCACGACTTCGACGAGACCGCCAGGCGGCGAGAAACTGATGGCATTGTCGATGATATTGTCGATTGCCCGGGCGAGGCGGCTGGCATCGCCCAGCACGATCGCCGAATCCTTGCGAGGACGGGCGAAAGCGATTCTCGCATCGCCCTTTTCGCGCCGATTCTCCCAGGAGTTGACGAGTTGCTCGATCAACGGGCCGAGATCGACCGGCTCGAACTTCATCCGGGCGAGCTCGGCATCGGTTCTCGCGGCTTCTCCGATATCGCCGATAAGTCGGTCGAGCCGAATGACGTCATCCTTCGCGACCGCCAGCAGTTTCGACTTGAGGTCCGGATCTTGAACCCTGTCGAGACCATCGAGCGCCGAACGCAGCGACGCGAGCGGATTCTTCAGCTCGTGGGTCACGTCGGCGGCGAAATGCTCGATGTTGTCGATCCGCTGGCGCAGCGACTGGCTCATGTCCGATATCGACCGAGCCAGGAGTCCGATCTCGTCGCTTCGTGAAGGCAGGCGCGGCACCTTGACCTCGCGAGCGCGTCCGAGCCGCACGCGATGGGCCGCGAGCGCGAGCCGGCGGAGAGGCCGGGCAATGGTCCTCGCGAGGAAGAGAGAGAGGAGAATCGACAGCAGGACGGCGGCGCCCATCGCCACGAACAGGGAACGCCGCTGGCTCCGCACGATGCGCGTGAAATCGCGGTCGTTCGTGGTCAGCAGGACGACGCCCGACTCCATCGGCACTGCCGCCGAAAAGATCGGCGTCAGGTCCGGTGCGTTGCGCGACTTGGTTGCAATTTTCCCGTTCTTGAGTGCCTGGAGACCTTCCGGCCATGAGGATAGCCGGTCGTCTGCCGGTTCGGCGAAATCGTCCAACGGTTTCGCGCCAACGAGGGCGTTGAATGCGCGATCGACCGCGCGCGCTGCGTCTTTCTGCCATCTCTGTTCCGCGGGATTGCGCAAGCGATAGGTCGGGCCGGTCAGCTCCCAGCTGTCGAGAATGCGCACTCCATCCGGCGCCGTAGACCCGCACCCTGCTGTCGCTTGCTCTCGCAAGCGTCTCAAGGATTGCAGGACGGGATTGCGTTGGGGTCTTCGCAAGGACGTCGGCGCTCATTCTGGCTTCCCGCCGAATGAGATTCACGCGCTCTTCGCTGAGCTGATTGCGAAAGGCGTCGAGGTAGAGGACGCCGCAAGGCGAGCAGGACGATCGTCAGCAGGTTCACCGCCAGGATGCGGTGCGCCAGCGGCAACTGGCCGAACCAGGCGGTCCGTTTCCTATTCATCCTGGAACTTGTAACCCACGCCGTAGAGCGTCTCGATGGCGTCGAACTCCGGATCGACCGCACGGAACTTGCGGCGCATCCGCTTGATGTGACTGTCGATCGTTCGATCGTCGACGTACACGTCGTCCTGATAGGCGATGTCGAGAAGCTGGTTGCGCGTCTTCACGACGCCGGGGCGCTGCGCCAACGCTTCGAGGATCAGGAATTCGGTGACCGTCAAAGTGACGTCACGCCCGCCCCAGATCACCTTGTGGCGGGCGGGGTCCATGACCAGCCGGCCGCGGTCGAGCAACACCGGCTCCGGCTCCGGCTCGCTGCTGATTCGTCGAGCCCTTGGCCAGTTCCTGGCGGCGAAGGAGCGCCCGGATCCGCGCAATCAGCAGGCGCTGGGAGAAAGGCTTGGCGATATAATCGTCCGCGCCCATGGCGAGGCCGAGCGCCTCGTCCAGCTCGTCGTCCTTCGACGTCAGGAAGATGACCGGCATGGCGCTGAACTCGCGCACGCGGCGCAGCAGCTCCATCCCGTCCATGTGCGGCATCTTGATGTCGAACACGCCCAGGTCGGGTTGCTTGTCTGCGAAAGCTTTCAACGCCGCCGTCGGATCGGTGTAGACCCGGGTGACGAAGCCTTCCGCCTGCAAGGCGATGGAGACGGACGTCAGGATGTTGCGGTCGTCGTCGACCAGCGCGATCTCGTTGTTCATGCGCCTGAGTTCTGGTCCCGCAACCTTCGTCGCGGAACGGCTTAGCACCGTGCCGGAGTGACACAAGGCGGAGCCGGGTCGCTTTGACGAGGCAACCCCTCTGGCGGCTATATGCGTCCTACGCATACGTATGCGGCGGCAGGCCAGAACCGGTCGCCGCCGCATACTGCATTTTGGAAAGGGGAGTTTGAGTTGACGGACCGTGTGCCGACCTTCGGCCTGGATGATCAGGGCATCGAGACCGACGCCGAGCTTCACTGGAATCTCGGCACGGCGCCGCTGGTGGAGCAGGCCGTCCAGCGCGGCGAAGGCCGACTGACGAAGGACGGCGCGCTGCTGGTCGACACCGGCAAGTTCACCGGGCGCAGCGTGAAGGACAAGTTCGTGGTCCGCGACGCGCACGACCGAGGACACGATCAACTGGGGTCCGATCAACCAGCCGATGACGGCTGAGCACTGGGCGAACCTGAAGGCCGATTTCATGGCCGCGCTGAAGGAGCAGAAGGAACTCTACGTCGCGGATCTGTTCGGCGGCAGCCAGCCGGAATATCGCGTGAACGTGCGCGTGGTCACGCAGATGGCGTGGCACAATCTGTTCATTCGCACCTTGCTGGTGCGGCCGACGGCCGATGAGCTCGCCGGCTTCACGCCCGAGTACACGATCATCAACCTGCCCAGCTTCAAGGCCGATCCGGCGCGCCACGGCAGCCGCAGCGACACCGTGATCGCGGTCAACCTGACCGAGAAGATGATCCTGATCGGCAACACCGAATATTCGGGCGAGATGAAGAAGGGCGTGTTCGGCCTCCTCAATTTCCTGCTCCCGGCGCAGGGCGTGATGCCGATGCACTGTTCGGCCAACATCGGTGCGGACGGCAAGAGCGCGATCTTCTTCGGCCTGTCGGGCACCGGCAAGACCACGCTGTCGGCTGACGCCAGCCGCACGCTGATCGGCGACGACGAGCACGGCTGGTCGGATCACGGCGGTCTTCAACTTCGAAGGCGGCTGCTATGCGAAGATGATCAACCTGTCGGCCGAAGGCGAGCCGGAGATCTACGCAACGACCAAGATGTTCGGCACGATCCTCGAGAACGTGACGATGGACGAGGACACGCGCGAGCTGGACTTCACCGACGCCAGCAAGACCGAGAATACCCGCGGCGCCTATCCGATCGAGTTCATCCCGAACACGAGCGAGAAGAACCTCGGCCCGCCGCCGTCGAACATCATCTTCCTGACCGCCGATGCGTTCGGCGTGCTGCCGCCGATCGCGCGGCTCACGCCCGACCAGGCGATGTACCACTTCCTGTCGGGCTACACCGCCAAGGTTGCCGGCACCGAGATCGGCGTGACCGAGCCGACCGCGACCTTCAGCACCTGTTTCGGCGCCGCATTCATGCCGCGCCACCCCGCGTCTACGGCAATCTGCTCAAGAAGCGCATCGCCGAGGGCGGCGCGGAATGCTGGCTGGTCAACACCGGCTGGACGGGCGGCAAGGATGGCGTGGGATCAAGCGCATGCCGATCAAGGAAACGCGCGCGCTTCTGAACGCCGCGCTCGACGGCAGCCTCAACGACGCCGAGTTCCGCAAGGACCCGAACTTCGGCTTCGATGTGCCGGTCGCCGTGCCGGGCGTCGACAGCTCGATCCTCGATCCGCGCAGCACCTGGGCGGACAAGGAGGAGTACGACCGCACGGCCGACAAGCTGGTCGAGCTGTTCGTCGAGAACTTCGCGCAGTTCGCGGACCAAGTGGACGAGGGCGTCCGACAAGCCGCGCCCAAGGTTCCCGCCGCCGCATAATTGCCCGGTCATCAGGATCGGGCCCTCAATTCAGGACCCGATCCCATGACCGACCATTCGCCACGACTTTTCACGACCGACGCCGAGATCGAGCATCTCGGCGAAGGCCTTCTCGCATGCACTGCGACCCGCGAGGAGTGGACGCACGAGGCGCATCTGGCGGCGACGACATATCTGTTGCTCTGCCGGCCCGACATCGACCTCGACGTCGAGCTTCCGGACATCATCCGCCGCTTCAACGAAAGCGTCGGCGGGGTGAACAGCGACACCGAAGGCTATCACGAGACGATCACGCGCTGCTTCCTCGACGGAGTACGCGTCTTCCTCAAGGATACGGACGGCGACGCTCCACTCCACGACGAGCGTGAACCAGTTGCTGCTGTCGCCGATGGGTCGCCGCGACTGGCCGCTGCGCTTCTACAGCCGCGAGCGACTGTTCTCCGTCGAGGCTCGACTGACGCACGTGGCGCCCGACCTCGAGAGGGCGTCGGTTGATCAGCGGTCGCTAACCCAAGGTCCCGGTGTCGCCCTCGTTCATTCTCGGCCCATGGCAAATCGGTCGAACAGGGAAAACATTGGCCGGCCCCCGCTTGCGGCAGGCCGAACTAGCTTTTGGCGACAAGCGGAGGAGTTTTCGGCACTCAGGAGTCAGGACCGGCGGGGCTGACGGGAGGGAAGACCAATGGTCGAGATGACCAATTACGACCCGATCACTATGAGACACTGGCCTGCAAGGGCGGCCAACAGCGAGGAGATCGCCAAGGCGTTCGCGAAGGAACTGGGCCTGATTCCGCTTCGCCCCTTCGAGTAACCTTGCCGAAGTCAGCGTTGCTTATGAAGCTCTTCGAGATCCCGTGAAACGCACGGCCTACGACGCCTCGCTCTCACCTCGGCCTCAGTCGGCGTCATCCGCTGATCGGGCGTCTGGAGCGCACCTCGTTCGAAGATGAGATCGCAGGCCAAGACGCGCGAAACCAAACGACGGCCGAGCGATGACCGCCGGAGATGTTCAATCAGACGCGACGCGCCGCGGCGCTACAGCGCCATCCTTAGCCGCATTTTCGCGTGAGCCAGCGAAGCCACGCGTCGAGGAAAGACAGCCGATACACAGGTTGAAACTGACGGATCGGCATCGCGCGGACCGAATCGAATGGCATGAACTGGAGCGGCAGGCACGCGTCGATCGCTCGTTGCGTCCCGACGTGGGTGGGCTCCTCATCAATACCGCAGTCGCGGGCGCCCTGCTGCTCGCAATCGTCCTTGGGGCCTGGACGGGGTTGGAATCAGGGAACGACAACGAACAAGCGCAGCGCGATACGGTCGCGGAGCTACCTCTTTCATTGGCCACAACACCTCCGACCGTGGAAGCTTTGCAGGACCCCGCTCCAGCGTCCAGCAGAGAGGCGGCGCGGCCTGAGCGTCCGGCGCTGGCTCAGCCGATCGCTGCCGGGATCGATGCCACCCGCCCGCCACTCCAGATCGAACTGCCCGCCGAGACTTCGGCCGATTCCGCACCAATCGATCAACAGGCTGCATCCGGCGAACTTGTCGCGGAGGCTCCGGCAGAAGTTGCTGCGGCGGCGCAGTCCGCGAAGCTGCCATTATCCAATGCGGTAATTGCGCGTACGATCGGCCGCATCGGTTACGAGTGCGGACAAGTCGCTTCCACAACCCCGGTCGAAGGTGAAGCGGCTGGGACCTTCAAGGTGACTTGCACGTCAGGGCATTCCTGACCGAGCTGCGCCGGTGCGAGGACGCTATCACTTCCGCCGTTTGGAGCAACCGATAGAAACGACCAAGGCTTCCGGAATTGGCGGAAGATTTGGACCGTCAGCCTTAAGCCAGCGCAGCTCTCACATATTCGTCGACGTTCTTGGCGAGCACGTCCATCGGGACGTTGCCGCCGATGAGCACGGCGTCGTTGAACGCCTTGATGTCGTAGCGCGGGCCGAGCGCCGCTTGCGCCTTGTCCCGCTGGCGGTTGATTTCGCTGTGGCCGACCTTGTAGCCGCAGGCCTGGCCGGGCCAGCTGCAATAGCGGTCGACTTCGCTGCGCGACTTCCTCCGCCTTCGATCCGATTTCGTTGACGAAGAAGGCGACGGCCTGCTCGCGGCTCCAGCGCTTGGCGTGAAGGCCGGTGTCGACCACCAGGCGGCAGGCGCGGAAGGCGATGCCCTGGAGGTAGCCGAGACGGCCCGCGGGGAAGTCGTCGTACACGCCGAACTCGTCCGCGAGTTGCTGCGCGTAGAGCGCCCAGCCTTCGGAATAGGCGCCGAACGACAGCAGGGTGCGGATCAGCGGCAGCTTGTTGGCATATTCGCCCTGCCAGACGTGGCCGGGAATGGCCTCGTGGTGGGTGAGGTCGGGCAGGTCGAACTTGTTGTGCAGCGACGGTCGTGTGCAGGTTGATCCAGAACTTGCCGGGGATGGTGCCGTCGATCGAGCCGGCCCCGCCGTAGGCGCCGGGCGCGCCGGGTTCTTCTTCCGGCGGTAGGCGGCGAACTTCGAGATTGCCCTTCACCAACGTGTTGAACATCTGCGGAAGCTTGGTGCGGATGATGCGCGACGCGTTCCTGGATGTAGGCCATGATCTCGGCGCGGCCCTTGTCGCCGTCCGAGAATTTGTAGCGCGGGTCCTTGCCCAGCGCCTGCATGCGCTCGCCGACCGAGCCCTTGGTGTAGCCGAGGCTCTTGCAGGATCGGGTCCATGCGGCCCTGCAGCTCGCGGAGTTCGTTGAGGCCCATCTGGTGGACCTCGTCGGGGCTCATGGTCGTGGTGGTCGAGGCCTTGAGCGCCCAGGCGTAATAGTCGTCGCCGCCGGGCTGAGCCCACATTCCGGGTGCGCTCTTCGCTTGCGCGCGCTGGGCGGTGAGTTCGGCGATCTGGCGTTCGAGCGCAGGCACCACGTCTTGCTGGACGATGGCGCGGGCGCGCTCCGCCCAATTGCCAGGGATGTTCTTTTCGCGCGTGCGGCGTTCGAGGGATTCGACTAGTCCGCCGCCCTTGCGTGCGCCGTCGACGCTCTGCTTCATTTGGCCGAGAGCCTTGTCGAGCAGGAAGTCCGGCGGGACCAGGCCCTTGGCACGGGCAGCAGCGACGCGCGCCAGCTCGCCATCGAGCTGCCTCGGATAGGTTTGAAGGCGCGAAAGATAGGCCTCCGCGTCCGCCGCGTCGTTGATCTGATGTTCGGAGTCGAGGAAGCGCGGCACGTCGAGATAGGCGCCGACGTTCTGGATCACGACGTAGGGCGTGTTGCGCCAGCCGCCGACGGCGACGTCGCCATAGGGGAGGGCGAAGCCTTCGAGGGCCGTCGTGTAGGCGCTCTTCACCACTTCGACGCTGGTGCGCGTCGAATGGTCGAGCGCGGCCGTGTCGATGGCGTTGACCCGGGCGAGATCGGCACGGATCGTCTCCGCAACACGCTGCTGGCCAGCGGCCGAGCGGTCGGCGAGCTGGGAACGGAGCGCGGCATGCTCGCCCTTGTCGATACCTAGCGACGTCGCGCTTTCCGGCGAGAGTCGGAGCAAGTTCTCGGCGATCGAGTCGAGAATTGCCGACGCATTTGGTGCGGGCGCGACGGTTGCAGGTGGAGCAAGCGCCGTTTCTGGCGCAACGGCCTTCGAACAGGCGGAGATCAGGGGATAAGCGGCACTCGCCGACAAGGCTGCAACCGCCTGGCGGCGGCTCAGAAACAGTTCGGACAAAACTCTACTCCGTCAGATTCGGTAAGCTGGCGATCCGGTTCGACGAAAAGGCAATTGCCATCAACCCCGGTTATACGAACGCGCTCGCCAGGACGACCGGGGCCACCGCGCGCACTCCATTCGCTGTCGCCGAGGCGGACCCGGCCCGAATGCTCGTCGACCGCTTCGATGACCGTCACGCTCTTGCCGACGAGCCGGGCGCTGCGGTCGTTGAGGAGCGGGTCGCTGCTTTCGGTGCTCGCGCTCGGCGTAAGCGCGCCGCCCGATCATCACCGCCACGACGGCGTATAGCGCGAACAGGGTCAGCTGGGCGGGCAGACCGAGGTCGAAGAGCAGGGTGAAGACACCGGCCGCGAGCGCCGCCGCGCCGATGAACACCAGGAAGAAACCTGGCGCGATGACTTCCGCGATCAGCAGCAGGATGCCGCCGATCATCCACAGCCAGCCGGGCTCCAGATTGTCCGGCATCAGCCTTCGATCCTCGGCGCGCCTGGGACACCGGCGTCGGACCGACGCGAGCTGTGACATTGGGCTTGGGCCGCTGAGGCGGCTTCGGCGCATCGTCCCCACCGAAGACTTCGCGCGCAAGCTCACCAATGCCGCCGAGCGTGCCCATCAGCTGCGTGGCCTCCACCGGGAAGAGGATGGTCTTCGCATTCGGCGATGTCGCGAACATGCCAAGCGCCTCGACATATTTCTGGGCGACGAAGTAGTTGATCGCCTGGGCATTGCCGCCGGCGATGGCTTCCGAAACCAAAGTGGTCGCCTTGGCCTCTGCTTCCGCCGCGCGCTCGCGGGCTTCGGCCTCGCGGAAGGCGGCTTCTCGCAAGCCCTCGGCCTGCAGGATGTTGGCCTGCTTTTCGCCCTCGGCACGAAGGATCTCGGAAGCGCGCAGGCCTTCGGATTCGAGAATGGCGGCGCGCTTTTCGCGTTCCGCCTTCATCTGGCGGGTCATCGCATCGACGATGTCGCGCGGGGGCCGGATGTCCTTGAGTTCGACGCGCGTGATCTTCACGCCCCACGGCTCGGTCGCGTGGTCCACGACGGCCAGCAGGCGCGCATTGATCTCATCGCGCTTCGACAAAGTCTCGTCGAGGTCCATCGAGCCCATGACCGTGCGCAGATTGGTGGTCGATAGGGCCATCAGCGCCGAGGTAGAGGTCGCTGACCTCGTAAGCCGCCTTGGCGGGATCCATCACCTGGAAAAAGACGACGCCGTCGACCGCGACCATCGCATTGTCCTTGGTGATGATCTCCTGGCCGGGGATGTCGACGCACCTGCTCCATCATGTTGATCTTGTGACCGACGCGATAGAAGAAGGGCGGGACGAAGTTGAAGCCCGGGTTGGGCGACGCGAACGAAGCGGCCGAAGTGCTCGATCGTGTAACGATAGCCCTGGTGGACGATCTTCACGCCGATCATGACGTAAAGCAGGGCCAGGACCGCAACCGCGATCATGAACGTCGTCAGCATCTCCATCTCCCCCTTGCATCGCTTTGATGCATATTGCTGTCAGCAGAAGCGGAACGAAAGGAAAATCGGAGTGAGCATCGACCTGTTCGAGGTGCGATCGGTCCTGTTCCTGCCGGCGTCGAACCCGCGCGCAATTGCCAAGGCGCGGGAGAGCAAGGCGGATCTGGTCGTGCTCGACCTCGAGGATGCGGTGAAGCCGGCGGACAAGGGCGGTGCCCGCGAAGCTGCTGTTGAAGCCGTGACGTCAGATTGGCCGATGCCGGTGGCGATCCGGATCAACGGCGTCGGCACCGAGTGGCATTCCGTCGATATCGATGCCGTCGCGCGATCCAAAGCGGACGTGGCCGTCTTGCCGAGGGCTGCGTCGGCGCATCTGGCTCGCGATGTTCGCGAAGCGATCGGCAAGCCGCTCCTGGCGATGATCGAGACGGCTGCGGGCGTATTGGCCGCCGCCGGCCATTGCGCATGAAGTCGCTGCGCTGATTGCGGGCACGAACGATCTATCGGCGGACTTGGGGCTTCCGGCGGGTGCAGGGCGCGCCCCGTTGCAGATGGCTTTGCAGACGGTCGTGGTGTCGGCGCGGGCTGCAGGTGTCGCCTGCTTCGATGGGGTGTTCAACGCCCTGACGGACCTCGAGGCTTTCGCGGCGGAAGCGGCGGAGGGGCGGCGGCTGGGTTTCGATGGCAAGTCGCTCATCCACCCGGACCAAATCGACCCGTGCAACCGCGCCTTCGGTCCGGACGATGCGGAAATCGAGCGCGCCCGCAGGCTGGTCGATGCCTTTAGCGGAGGTGCGGAGCGCTTCGAGGACGAGATGATCGAGCGAATGCACGTGGAGGCGGCGCGGCGGACTTTGGAGCGCGCGGGACAGATCTGATCCACGGATGCTGAACCAGATCATCCGCGCCGCATCGACGGCGATCCATAAGACGATCGCTCTGGGATGGTTCTTCCGGCGACCGAAGACTTATGGAGCGCACGCTATCGCGCTTACGCCCGAACGTCGGCTGATACTCGTCAAGCTCCGGTACGCGCCGGGATGGCGAATGCCCGGAGGCGGGCGGGACCCGGACGAGCCGGCGTCGGATGCCGCACTTCGTGAACTCCGCGAGGAGATCGGCATGACGTCGCATGGATTGGTCGAGCCTGCGTGCGACCTTGAGGAAGAGGTCGATTTCAAGCGTGACACTTGCTCACTCGTCATCGTCCGGGACGTCGAATACCGTCCCAAACGGTGGAGCTGGGAAGTGGAGGCAGTTCGAGACGATCCGCTCGACCAATTGCCGCCAGATCTCGCCGCCCCGGCCCGCCGCTGGCTGAAAGCTGTCGCCGCTCGTCTCTAGCCGCCCCTTGGCGAATCGGGTGAAGCTTGGCATGGGCCGATATGGCCGACCTGAACAACGCTCCTGAAATCCCGCTGGGCCTCACTTTCGACGACGTCCTCCTTCAGCCGCTCGAATCGAGCGTGCTTCCGAGCGGCGCTGACACCAGCACGCACCTGACCCGCGAAATCCCGCTCAACATTCCGCTCCTGTCCTCGGCGATGGATACGGTGACCGAAGCCGACATGGCGATCGCACTCGCCCAGCTTGGCGGGATCGGAGTGCTTCACCGGAACCTGAGCGTCGAGGAGCAGGCCGCCGCGGTCCGCGCGGTGAAGCGCTTCGAAAGCGGCATGGTCGTCAATCCGATCACGATGACGCCGGACCAGACGCTCGCCGAAGCCTTGGAGCTGATGAAGCAGAACCGGATCAGCGGCATTCCCATCGTTGAGAAATCGGGGAAGCTCTGCGGCATCCTCACCAACCGCGACGTCCGCTTCGCCGAGCATCCGGGACAGGCAGTGTCGGAATTGATGACCAAGGAGAATCTTGCCGTCGTCGGACTGGGCACGAGCACGGAAGTTGCCCAGCGCATCCTTCATCAGCGGCGCATCGAGAAATTGCTGGTGGTCGACGATCGCGAGCATCTCGTCGGACTGATCACGGTCAAGGACATCGAGAAGGCGGTCGCTACTCCGAACGCCACCAAGGACGCGGAAGGGCGCCTGCGCGCTGCTGCCGCAACGACCGTCGGCGATGCGGGCTTTGCCCGCTCGGAAGCGCTAATTGACGCGGGCTGCGACTGCATCGTCATCGACACTGCGCACGGTCACAATACCGAAGTGGCCCGCGCCGTTGAGCGGGTGAAGAGCCTGTCGAACTCGGTGCAGGTGGTCGCCGGCAACGTCGCAACGGGCGACGCGGCCAAGGCGCTGGCCGATGCGGGTGCGGATGCGGTGAAGGTCGGCATCGGTCCAGGATCGATCTGCACGACGCGTGTCATCGCGGGTGTCGGCGTGCCGCAGCTTACGGCGATCATGTCGGCGGCCAATGCTTTGAACGGACGCAACGTGCCGGTCATCGCCGACGGTGGAATCCGTACGAGCGGTGACATTGCCAAGGCGCTCGCGGCCGGAGCCTCGACCGTGATGGTCGGATCGCTCCTCGCCGGTACGGAGGAAGCTCCGGGCGAGACCTTCCTGTACCAGGGGCGGGCCTACAAGAGCTATCGCGGCATGGGCTCGGTCGGGAGCGATGGCTCGCGGGTCGGCCGACCGCTACTTCCAGCAGGACATCCGCGACCAGCTCAAGCTCGTGCCCGAAGGGATCGAAGGGCAGGTGCCCTTCAAGGGCCCGGTGCGCGAGATCGTCCACCAGCTTGTCGGCGGAGTGAAGGCCGCGATGGGCTATACCGGCTCCGCGACTATCCGCGATCTGCAGGAGCGCGCCCAGTTCGTCCGCATCACCAACGCGGGGTTGTCCGAGAGCCACGTGCATGACGTCTCGATCACGCGCGAGGCGCCAAACTATCCCACACGGTAGGTCATGACTCCGGCCGCACGGGTCCAGGCGGCGATCGAGATCCTGGACGAGGTGATCGCTTCGGCCCGGGACGACGGACCGCCTGCCGACACGATCGTCACACGCTATTTCAAGACGCGGCGCTACGCGGGTTCGAAGGACAGGCGAGCCGTCCGCGAGCTGGTTTTCCGGGCGATCCGCGCAGTGGCCGAGCGGCCGGTCAGCGGACGGGCGGCCATGCTTGCTCTGGCGGAAAGCGATGCGACGCTGCTCGACCTGTTCGGCGAGACGCGAGGGCCAGAGGCCTTGGGCGTTAATGAGACGGTGGCTGAGCGGGGGACGGTTCCGAGCTGGCTGGGTACGGAATTGTCGCCGCTCGTCGGTCTTGAAGAATGGCCGGCGTTGCTGGAGCGAGCGCCGCTCGACCTGCGTGTCAATGTTGCGCGGGTCAGCCGCGACGCGATCTTGCCGCAGTTCGAAGGGGCGGAGGCGACGCGACTGAGCCCATGGGGAATTCGCCTGCCATCGGACAGCCGCGTCGACGACCATCTGGCGTTCGCTGAGGGTATGATCGAAGTGCAGGACGAAGGCAGCCAGCTCATCGCTCTGGCCTGCTCGCCCCTCGATGGGAGCAAGGTCCTCGACCTTTGCGCGGGAGCGGGGGGCAAGTCCTTGGCCTTGGCCTCTGCAGCGCCGGACGCGGAAATTCTTGCCACCGACAGCAACCGCGCTCGCCTGTCCAAGCTTGGGCCAAGGGCGGAGAGGGCAAGGGCTCTAATCGCGGTTCGGCTCCTGAACCCACCTCATGAACTCGAGGAATTGTCCGACGTGCGAGGGCAGGCGGATGTCGTGCTCGTGGATGCTCCGTGCTCCGGAAGCGGCACCTGGCGGCGCAATCCCGAAGGGCGCTGGCGCCTGACGCCGGAACGTCTCGACCGGGTCGTAGCACTTCAGTCGCGGCTGCTCGACCTGGCGGCGGAGCTCGTTCGGCCGGGCGGTCGCATCGTCTATGCGGTCTGCTCGCTTCTGTCCCGCGAAGGTGCAGGCCAGATACAGGACTTCCTAAGCCGCCGTTCATCGTGGATTGTGGAGGAAACGCCTATCGCCGCCGGGCGTTTGGATCACGTCGGAAAGCTTCTGACGCCAGGTCACGACGGTACCGACGGCTTTTTCGTCGCACGGCTGGTTCGCCCATGTTAGAACCTCCGGGCTCGAGGAGATGAGAATGCGCTTACTGTCTTCTGTTCTGATTGCCGGTGTCTCGGCGGCCCTGCTTACGACGTCCGCAGTCGGCCAACGGCCTGACGACCAGCTTGCACCCCGTTCGGTCGAGCTTTTGAAGCAGGGCAATGCGCATCTCGCCGCGGGCCGGTTCGTCGAAGCAGACGAGACGCTCGAAACGGCCCTGGCCGTCGATCCGCGCAACCGGGCGGCCTACAATTCGCTCGCTCGCGTGGCTCAGCGGCAGAAATTGTTCGGCCAGTCGATCCGATTCACGAAGAAGGCTCTCCTGCTCGAACCCAACGACCGCGACGCGATCGCCATCCAGGGCGAAGCGATGGTCGAGCTTGGCGCGGTGGCCCGCGCGAAGGAAAATCTGGCCAAGCTGCAAAAGCTTTGCCCTAACGGGTGCACCCAGCTCGCTGAACTGTCGGCGACGATTACGCGCGGACCGACCGTGGCGTCGGCGACCCCGCCGGTAACGCCGAAGAGCAATTAAGCGGACGCGCGGGCGCCAAGCTCGCGGGCCAGTTGCACGAACTCGTCGACGCTGACGGTCTCGGCGCGTCGCGAGCTATCGATTCCGAGCCTTTCCAATGCATCCAGGGCACCCGGAAGATCCTTGACGCTCGATCGCAGCATCTTGCGGCGCTGCCCGAACGCGGCCTCGGTGAGCTTTTCGAGAATGGCCGGGTTCACGCCCTCCGGCATCGGCTTGGGGACGATGTGCACGACGGCCGACATCACTTTCGGCGGTGGCACGAAGGCCGAGCGGTGAACGCCAAGAACGATCTTCGCGTTAGCACGCCATTGGGCAAGGATGGATAGCCGGCCGTAATCCTTGCTGCCCGGTGCGGCGACGATTCGGTCGGCCACCTCGCGCTGGAACATCAGGGTCAGCGATCGCCACCAGGGCGGCCACGGTCCGCTCATCCAGCGCAGCAGCAGTGCTGTTCCGACATTGTACGGCAGGTTGGAGACGATGTGCGCACCATCTCCCGCTTCGCGGCGCTCGTCGATGGTCAGGGCGTCCGCGTCGATCACATGCAGCTTGCCTGGGTAGGCCGCTTTCAGTTCAGCCAAAGCGGGCATGCAGCGGCGATCGCGTTCCACTGCGACGACGGATGCGCCAGCTTCGAGCATGGCGTGGGTGAGCCCACCTGGACCGGGACCGACTTCGTAGGCCGTCTGGCCCTCCAGCGGTCCCGGAATCGCGGCGATCTTTGCGAGCAATTGCCGGTCGAGGATGAAATTCTGGCCCAGCGCCTTGCTTGCCTGGAGCCCGTGCCGCGAAATGATATCCCGCAGCGGCTCCGGCGGAGACGTCACTCCGCCATTTCCCGGTTGGCAGCGCAGAAGGCGGCCATCCGGATCGCCGATGCCATCGGACGAGGGTCCGCGATGTCCTGTCCGGCGATGTCGAAGGCGGTGCCATGATCGGGAGCGGTGCGCACGATCGGCAGGCCGAGCGTGATGTTGACCCCATCCTCGAAATGCAGCGCCTTCAGGGGAATGAGCGCCTGGTCGTGATACATGCAAAGGGCCGCATCGTAGCGAGCGCGCGCCGCAGCGTTGAACATGGAATCCGCCGGGTGAGGGCCGGTAACACGCCAGCCTTCGGCACGAAGCGCGGCGATCGCCGGCTCGATCAACTCAGACTCTTCGTTTCCCAGGCGTCCGCCTTCGCCCGCATGGGGATTGAGCGCCGAAATGGCGAGCGTGGGATCGGCAATCCCGAAGTTGCGCTGCAAGCCGCGCAGGGTAGTTCGCCCGCGCGCTTCGATCAGGGCTGCGGACAGATGGCCCGAAACGTCGGCAAATGGGACATGCGTAGTCACGGGAACCGTCCGCAGGCTCGGGCCGGCAAGCATCATCGCGACGTTGCCGTGCGAAACGCCGCAGCGTTCGGCAACGAACTCGGTCTGGCCGGGGTGCGTGAAGCCGATCGAGTAGAGTTGCTCCTTGGAAACCGGTCCAGTGACTATGGCCGCCGCCGACCCCGATCGGGTGAGGCCAACGCCGATCTCGAGCGAGTCCAGGGAGCAATGGGCACCTCCGACTGATGGCCGCCCGGGAGTATCCCCTTCGGCAGAAGCGATCTGAATGATCGGCAGTGCGTAGTCGAAGACGGAGTCGACTTGTCGAGGATCGTCGATCGCCTCGATCGGACCATCCCATACCAACGCAATGGCGCGCGGGTCTCCGATGGCCGCGAACGGCGGCAAATCGAAATCTGCGCGGCGGTCCCAGCATTTGGCGACGACTTCCGGACCGATTCCGGCCGGATCGCCAAGCGAGACTGCCAGCGGTCGAGATGGAAGCTGAACCATCAACCCCGCCTGATGAGCGTCGAACTTACCGGAATTCGATTACCGCATCGCGCCTGAGGTCACGAAGGTAACGGCGGGCACGGGTATTCACCCGCTCTTCGCTGAGCTGGCTGAAGACCTGGTCGAACGTCGGAGCGGTCGGATCCGATTCGTCGCGGCCGCAAATCACGAGCGTACGAACGCCTTCGTCGATCGAGCCGAAGGGACGGGTGGCCTGACCGACCTGCAGCGGAAGCATGATTTCCTGGAGCGCAGGCGGCAATTCCCGCAGGCGGATCTGATCGCTCTGCACGACTTCGCCGTTGAATTCGGCTGCGATGCGCTCGGCCCCGCCGCAACCGCCGACATTCTGGGAAGCCTGCGCGAACCGGGCGACCGTCGCTTCCGCTTGTGCCCGGTTGGTTCCGGCCGGGAAAGCGATGGAAACCTGCTTCAGGCTGAGGACGGCATTGCGCGGATCGGCCATCAGGATCTTGCGCGCATCTTGGACTGCGAGGATCGAGACGCCGCCGGGAACCGCGATCGGAGCGCTGATCTGGCCCGGGCCCATGGACCGCAACACGGAGCCGAGCTGGTCCGGCAGCTGCTCCGGGCGAACCCAGCCAAGGTCGCCGCCGACCGCCGCCGTCGAGGCTTCGGAATATTGGCGCGCATAACCTGCGAAGGAAGCGCCCTGGCGAAGCTGGGCGATGATCTGGTTGGCGTTGGCCATCTTTTGCGGAACGCTATCGCTGGTTGCCGACAGGAAGATCTCGCCAACGCGATATTCCTGCGTGCCCTTCGAAGCGTTCATGCGATCGAGGACCGCCTTCACTTCATCGTCGCCGACGGACACGGAGTTCTCAATCTTCTGCTGCTGCAGGCGCCGCCATGCGGTCTCGCCCTGCACCTGACGACGGAGCGAGCGGATCGAGGAGCCGTTGGCCTTCAAGTAATCGGTGAGCTGTGCGGGATTCATCTTCACGCCTTCAGCGACGCGCACGATGGTCCTGTCGATATCCTTGTCGGTGACCTCGATTTCGGCAGTCTTGGCCGCCTGGATTTGCAGGGTTTCGTCGATCAGATTCCGCAGCACCTGCTGGCGCAACTGTTCCACCTGATCGGCGGGCAAATTGCCTTCGTTCGCAATGGCCAGCAGCGCTAGCCTCTGCTCAATGTCAGTCTGGGTGATGACCTCACCATTCACGATCGCCGTGGCCTTCACCACCGAGGGCATTGCCTGTCCGAAGATCTGCGGATTGTCGGGCAGCTTAAGCGCGCTCGCGCTGCCGCCGGTGGGCGGAGTTGGTTCGGCCGCATTCTGCGCTGCCGCTCCGGTCGCCACAGCCAGCACGAGTGCGGCCGTTGCAAGTCGAAGGCGCGCCGGAAAGAAGTCGAATGCTGCTGGCACTTCCGAAAATCCCTTGTTGTTCAACCGAATGAGCGGATCGGCGTATATTCAGCCCCGCTGAACGCAGGCTTAGCGGCCGATACCCTTGAGCGATAGCCGGAACGAGAAGGTGCTGCCTTCGTCAAAACCGCCAATCCTTTCATAGTCCCGTCGCCACGAGACGCCAAGTGCAATGCACTCATCCTCGTAATCGATGCTGAGGCGGTGGCGGACGGATTCGAACCCGTCCGATACAGACAATGGGTCCTCATCTTGCCCGGTCAGGTCCAGAACCGTCGAGCCGAAGATCGACCAGTGCTTGGCGAACTTGATGCGGGCGGCCGCGCGCAATTCTTCCTTGTCGCGAAGGTCCTCGACCGCTTCGTCAATGCCGCGGTTGAGGCGGAGATAGCCGATCTGGGCGTAGGTTTCGTCGCTGCCGACCGTCAGGTCGACCTCGTTCCGCCGAACGGCGAGATTGTCCTTGTCGACGCGATAGCGGTGCGTGAGGTCGATGAAGCGGCCGTAGCGGACCCGGGTTCGCCCGACGATGTCGGAGACGCGTCCCGAAAGACCGGTGCCCTCCGGGAAAATCTCGCCCTTCTTGCTGATCCGGTAGCTCTGACCGATCGTCGACATGATCGACAGGTTCGGACGGTCGTACGTCCAGTCCAGGCCATAGGTGACGCGCGATCCGTCTTCCCACCGGTCATAGCCCGGGAAGCGGTTCAGTGCGAACAGGTTGCTGTCCTCGAGATCGACGGACCGCGCGTCCTCGTTGGGAATGTCGAGATTCGGCGTCGGGGGAGTGAGGACTATTTGGACGCGCGGAGCGAGCCGCTGGGTCCCTCCGAAAAGGGGTCCGATGAACGGCCATCGAAGGTCGGCGGCGAGTGCTCCGATCGCTCGCGTATGCCAGCCGTCCTCACCGCGATAGAGCGGGACTTCGGTGCTTGCCGAATTGTTGGTGTGATAGACGTCGCCGCGCGCATAGCCGGTAAGGGTCAGTTCCTGGCCCCAGTCGGTTAGCTTCCGGATGTCCCATTTGGCGCTTGCAAAAGCGCGTCGCGTGTCCTGCCCCTCGAGCCGGAGGATCGCGAGACTGTTCGCCTGCAACTCCAGCGTGCCGCCGAGCATGGGCGGATCGATCCTGAACCGTGCGTCGATTGCGGGCAACGCGATCGGCATCTGCTTCTGGACGTCGTTGACCCGCAAGCCCCTCGAATGCCCAGCCGGCGATCGAGATGTAGCTGTTGGGGCTGATCCGCTCGACGTTGATCGAGCTGCGCAGGCGGTCGTCCTGCGTGATGTCGTAGCGGCGAGCGACGGTCTTGTCGGAAGCGATGCGAGTGAAGCCGGTGATGCTCCACAATGGATCGATCTGCGCCTTCCCGTTGGCCTCGAAGTAGGCGCGGATGCCTTTCTCGCCGGTTTCTTCCGGCTCCCCGAGTTCGGTCAGGCGTTCGATGCGGCCGTAAGTCAGGAGACCGCCGAACTGGAAGGCCCCGACGCGGTTCAGTTCTCGGTACCTGGCTTCGAGGGCGGGGCGCAGTTCCGTGTAGAAATGCGGTGTGATCGTCAGGTCCCGGTTGGGTCCGAGCCGGCGGTAATAGGGCAGCGCAACCTCGAAACCGCGACTGCCCGAGATGCTGAATTCCGGAACCAGGACGCCGCTGATGCCGCCTGCTTCGCCGCCGGTCGCCACGCTGAAGATCGGCAGGAGCGGCAGGGTGACCCCAAAGATCCGCATCCGTCCGCCGCGAAAGCGGACTCGCTGTGCGTTTGGATCGTAGGTGACTTGGGCAGCCGTGATGGACCAGCTGGGGTTGCGCGGGCAGCCGGTTTCGGTCGTGACGGGACACGGCGAGTAGACGGCGTTCTCAAGTGTCGTAAGGTCGCCCGCGCGCTGGCCGCGCTGCGCAGCGATGCGTCCGCCGCTCTCAAGGACGATCAGCAAATTGTCGACCGTTCCGTCACGCAGGGTGTCCGCCAGCACGACATTGTCGCCGATGAACTTGTCCCCCTGCGGGCTCATCACGACGACGTTGCCCTTGGCGCGTACCTCGCCCGTGTTCCTATTCCAGACGACCTCGTCCGCCGCGACGTGATTGCCGTCGCGCTGCAGGCGGACTGCGCCAGAAGCGGTTACGATGTCCGACTGGCTGTCGTAGGTAACCTGGCCCGCGCTGAACTCGATGAACTCTTCGGTCCCTGGAGCGATCGGGCCGATGACCGCAGGAGCGGGCGTTTCGGGAGGCGGGGGGGTCTGTGCTCGTGCGGTCGCGGGAGCAAGCGCGAGCGGGAGAGCGGTCCACCAGACTAGTCTCTTACGCAAAAGTCGGTCCCGCAGCTCATCCGGTTCAAGATGGCGAGCCTATTGCACCTTGGCCGTAAGTCCACAATCCGCTGCGCAAGCAGGGCTTTGCTATTGCGGCAGGTGGGTCTTAAGAGACGCCCGCACCCGCCAGAACGACGCTATTTCAGGATTTCTCCTTGATGCAGATTTCTTTTGCCGACACCCGCCCCACAGGGGATTTCGCGCTCGTGCTTCCCGTCGCCGGCAAGAACCGGATAGCACTGGATAGTCTGGGCGGAGACCGGACTTCGGTGGAGGCGGCTCTCAACCGGCAGCGGTTCGAAGGCGATGCCGGCAGCATGCGCGGAGCTTTACGTATCGGCCGAGAGCGGAGTGCGTCGGCTGCTGGTCGTGGGAACCGGGGATGGAAAGGATACCACCGATACGGCCGAGAAGCTTGGCGGAGCGACTTCGGCCCGGTTGCTCACGTCAGGTGAGAAGCATGCGGTGCTCGACATCAGCGGTCTGAAATATGACGCGGATGCCGCGGCCCGTGTTGCCCTCGCGGCCGCACTCCGGACCTGGCGCTACGACCGTTATCGGACCCGTCTCAAGGACAAGCAGAAGCCGACGCTGGAGCAGCTGACGATCGTCGGAGCGCCAGCCGAAGCGGCGAGCCTGTGGGAGAAGCGTTGGCAGCCTGTTTATGAGGGCGTCTGCTTCACTCGTGAGTTGGTGACCGAGCCGGCGAACATCATCTACCCCGAAACTTTCGTCGATCGCGTTCGCGCGGCCGTGTCGGGTACCGGGCTGGAAATCGAAACGCTGGATGGCGAAGCGATGCGCAAGCTCGGCATGGGCGCGCTGTTGGGCGTTGCTCAGGGCTCGGTACGCGATCCGCGGCTTCTTATCCTGCGCTGGAATGGCGGGAACAAGGGCGAGGCCCCTGTGGCATTCGTCGGCAAGGGCGTGACCTTCGATACCGGCGGCATTTCGATCAAGCCCGCCGCCGGCATGGAAGCGATGAAATGGGACATGGGTGGAGCGGGGGCCGTCGCCGGCGCAATGCTCGCCCTCGCCAAGCGCAAGGCCAAGGCGAATATCGTCGCGGTCTGTGGACTCGTCGAGAACATGCCGGACGGCAATGCCCAGCGGCCTGGTGACGTGGTCACCAGCATGTCCGGCCAGACCATCGAGGTGATCAACACCGATGCCGAAGGCCGGCTCGTGCTCGCGGACGCGATCACCTACGTGCAGCGAAATTACAAGCCGACGATCATCGTCGACCTGGCGACGCTGACCGGCGCGATCCTCATCAGCCTCGGCCATGAATATGGCGGTCTTTTCAGCACCGACGACGATCTCGCAAACCAGCTTCTCGGCGCCGGTCAGGCTTCGGGCGACAAATTGTGGCGCCAGCCGATGGCTGATTCGTTCGACAAGCTGATTGATTCGCCCATCGCCGACATGAAGAACGTCGGCCCGCGTGAGGGCGGTTCGATTACGGCGGCGCAGTTCATCGCCCGCTTCGTCGAGACTGGCACGCGCTGGGCGCACCTCGACATCGCCGGCATGGCCTGGTCCGACAAGCCGAGCAGCACCTACGACAAGGGTGCGACCGGTTACGGAGTTCGCCTCATCGACCGCTTCGTCGAAGCGTCGGTGGAGTCGACGCTGACGCCTGAATGCAGGTCGATTTCTACCAGCTCGGCCGAACGTCGCTCGAGCAGGTAATCGCGAGCATTGCCGCAAAGGCTGTTGGCCGATGGCAAGCGGCTGCTGATCGTCGCGGCCGATGAAGGATTGCTTGGGCGCCTGGATCGAATGCTGTGGGACCAGGGAGCGACCAGCTTCCTGCCGCACAGCCCCAGCGGCGGAACGGACGATGCGCGGCAGCCGATCCTGCTCGCAGCATCGACGGATGCGCCGAACCTCGCGCGAAATATCCTGATCGCCGACGGCGAGTGGCGCGAGGCCGCGCTCAAATACGATCGCGCATTCTATCTGTTCGACGCGTCGAGCCTCGAAGGCGCTCGGCTCGCGTGGAAGCTACTTGCCGGGCGCGACGGCGTCGAGCGCCGCTATTGGGCCCAGGACGATCGCGGCAAGTGGGTCGAGAAAGGCTAGGCTTGCCGCCGTGGCCCGGCGCGGCTAGGCGCTGCGGCCAATCCCAATCCCGTTCAAACAGGAGACCGCACGGCCATGGCCGCTACGCGCACCTTTTCGATCATCAAGCCCGACGCCACCCGCCGCAACCTGACCGGCGCCGTCACCAAGAAGCTGGAAGACGCCGGCCTGCGGGTCGTCGCCTCGAAGCGTATCCATATGACTCGCGAGCAGGCCGAAGGCTTCTACGGCGTCCATCGCGAGCGTCCGTTCTTCAATGACCTCTGCGACTTCATGACGTCAGGCCCGGTCGTGGTTCAGGTTCTCGAGGGTGAGAACGCCGTTCTGCGCAACCGCGAAGTGATGGGCGCGACCAACCCCGCCAATGCCGACGAGGGCACGATTCGCAAGGAGTTCGCCGAATTGATCGAAGCCAATTCGGTCCACGGTTCGGACAGCGACGAGAATGCGAAGATCGAAATCGACTTCTTCTTTAAGCCCGAAGAGATCGTCGGCTAAGCCCTTAGCCCCTCGTAAATCCGCTGAAGCGAAGCGAGCGGCCGCCGAGCAGGCCGCCACCTTCCCAGCGATAGCTGATCACGTAGGAGCCGGTGGCCGACTTGTCGGCGCCGGCTTCGACATATTTGGACGCGATGCGGACGCGGACGCGATGCGCTCCGTCGCCTTCGGCTGCCTTGTCTCCAAGCGCGGTCTCCAAGTCGCTGGCCTTAAGTTGGCCGTCGCTGCCGGCTTCGATGGCGGCGGCTCCGGCGACGGTTACGTCGAGCGATTGGAGGGCGTGGCTGTCCTCGACGGGCGTGATCGTCAGCACTCGCCCGTCGTTTTCCGTCTTGCCGCGCAGGGCGAGGGGGACAGCTTGCCTTTTCTCGACGACTTCCGTCGGGCCATTGTCATCACCTGACGTCCGCCAACTCAGCCACAGGCCGGCCGCCGAGATGATCAACGCGGCGATCGCGATGGCCTCGCCCAGCGTGACCCAGCGGAGCCGCGCTTTCCTCTGTGCTTCGGTTTCCTGTTCTTTCATCGGCCGCCAGCTTCCAACAAGCGGCGCGGCGCGACAAGCTCCCAACTTTGGGCGAGCCGGTCGGCGACATGGCCCCAGTCCACCCGCGGGCGATCGAGGGTGATTCCGATCCAATCGGATGGGCCGTAATAAGCTGGGCGGAAGTAGACATCCGGCTGTGCGTCGATCAGCTCCGCCATTTCCTCCTGGCCACTGCATTTGACGAGGACGCCGACCGATTCCTCACCATGATGCCGATTCCACATGATGCCGAAGAATTTGCTGTTGCTCTGGGTGCCGACTTTCCAGCCCGGAGAGCCGTGGCTCGTCTGGGGAAAGGTGCCGGGGAGGTCCAAGGCCAGTTCGCCGACCTTCTCGGTGAGCCAGTAGAAGTCTCTCGCGCGGTTCAGATAGCGCGCGAGGACCTGCGGGTAGAGCTGGTGTTCGGCAATGAGCACGCGGTCCGCCAGCGTCTCAGGCGTGTCGGTGGGCAGCACCGCCACCTGCGACCTGACCGAGAATCTCGCCGCTATCGAGGTCTGACGTTACCAGGTGGACGGTCGCACCCGTCACCTTCTCGCCTGCAGCCAGGCAGGCCTCGTGCGTCTTCAGGCCCTTATGCTTGGGCAAAAGGGAAGGGTGGATGTTGACGATCCGGCCATCCCACTTCGCGAGAAAGTCGTTCGGAATGATCCGCATGAACCCGGCCAGCGCGATGAGGTCTACACCTTCTTTCTCAAGAAGTACGTGTAAATCATCAAAATACTTAGCTTTATCGTTCGTCGATATCGCTAGACGGACGACAGAAACGCCTTCCGCCTCAGCCACTTCGAGACCTGGCGCCTCCGGATTGTCGCCGGTGACGAGGGCAACTTCATATGGGCAGTCGTCGGCGCGTGAGGCATAGATCAAGGCGGCCATGTTCGAACCGCGGCCGGAGATCAGGACCGCAACGCGGCTGCGCTCAGGCATTATGGGTGGCGCTCCAGCTGTCGTTCGGACCCCGGACCGTGCATCCGCGCTGCCCCTCCTCGATCCGGCCGATCCGGAAGACGGTCTCTCCGGCGCCTTCGAGTTCGGACGTCACAGTGTCGGCTTCGCCGCCAGCGACGACCAGGACCATGCCGATGCCGCAATTGAACGTCCGCACCATCTCCTGCGGTTCGACATTGCCGCCCTGCTGCAGCAGCTCGAACAATTGCGGCATTCGCCATGCGCCCGCATCCACTACGGCGTGAGAGCTTTCCGGTAGAACTCTCGGAATATTCTCGAGAAGTCCGCCACCAGTAATGTGCGCCAGTCCCTTGATGCGACCCGACTGAACGAGCGGCAGGAGCGAGCGAACGTATATCCGTGTGGGTTCGAGCAGGAGGTCGCCGAGCGATCGACCGCCCGACCAGGGATAGGTTGCGCCAAGATCCCAGCCGCGCTCCTGGATGATTCGCCGGACGAGGGAGAAGCCGTTGCTGTGGATGCCCGAGCTGCCGAGGCCGAGGACGTCGTCCCCGGGGCGAATCTCGAGCACCGGTCAGCACCTTGTCGCGATTGACAGCGCCCACGCAGAAGCCGGCGAGGTCATAGTCTCCAGCTGCGTACATTCCGGGCATCTCGGCCGTTTCGCCGCCGATCAATGCGCAACCCGCCTGCCGGCAGCCCTCGGCAATCGAGGCGACGACCTGCGTCGCAACCTCGCCGTCGAGCTTTCCAGTCGCGAAATAGTCGAGGAAGAAGAGCGGCTCCGCGCCCTGCACGATCAAATCGTTGGCGCACATGGCGACGAGGTCGATTCCGACGCCGTCATGCTTGTTCGCCTCGATCGCCAGCTTGAGCTTGGTCCCAACGCCGTCATTTGCGGCAACGAGCAGCGGATCGTCATATCCGGCAGCCTTGGGATCGAAGAATCCGCCGAACCCGCCGAGCTCGACATTGGCCCCCGGGCGCGAGGTTGATCGCGCAAGCGGGCCGATGGCTTTTACGAGCGCATTTCCGGCGTCGATGGATACTCCGGCGTCGGCGTAGGTCAGCGGCTTTTCGGACATCCTTGGCCGCCTAGCCACAAGCCGCTTGGATTTCCACGCCGTTGTCGCCAAAAGCGACCGCCAATGGCTCGTCGCCCCTGGTTCTTTCCTGCTCTTCTCGCGCTCCTCGGCTTTTTAGTGGCCGGGGTCGTCCACGCGCAGATGGAGGCTGGCGACCGCGGAATCGCGCCGATCGACAGTTCCGGAACGCTGGAAATCACCGGCATTCGCGTCGATGTGACCGGCAAGGACGCGCAGTCAGCCCGCTACGAAGGATGGCGGGTCGCGCAGCGGCAGGGTTTCAAGGCGCTCTGGGCCAAGACGAACAATCGGCCGGTTTCCGAAGCGCCGACGCTTCCGGATTCGACCCTCGACGAGATGGTCAGTTCGATCGTCGTCGAGCGCGAGCAGATCGGGCCGACGCGTTACATCGCGAACCTGGGCATATTGTTCGATCGCTCTCGATCCGCGCAAGTGCTGGGCGTCGGCGGTGACGTGCAGCGGTCCGTGCCTATGCTGCTGGTGCCGGTGCTGATCACCGCCGGCTCGGATACCTCGCTCGAGCTTCGCAATCCCTGGCAACGCGCCTGGGCGGAGTTCCGGACGTCGCAGAGCCCGATCGATTATGTCCGGGTCAGCGGGCAGGGGGCCGACCCGCTGCTGGTGAATGCAGCACAGGCCGATCGTCCCGGTCGCGGCTGGTGGCGGAACATCATCGATCTTTACGGCGCCTACGACATCCTGGTCGCGCAGGTTCAATTTCAGCGCCTGTATCCGGGCGGTCCCGCATTCGCGCGCTTCGTCGGTTTTCATGGACCGGACAAGCAGCTCGTCGGCTCCTTCACGATCAGCGCTCCAGCGGGCGCAAGCTCCTTGCAGGTCATGCGCGCGGGCGCCGAACGGATGGATCGCATGTTCGCCGATGCACTCGCCGACGGCAGGCTCGTCCGCGACCGCAGTCTCGACATCCCCGAACCGCCACCGCCGCCGGAAGTCGTCGAAGAAGTCCAGGTGGAGCAGGCGCGTCCATGGGCCTATCAGGTGCAGATCGTCGCGCCCGACGTGAACATCTACAATTTCGCAATGGCGCATCTGCGGACGACTGGCGGGGTCCAGCAGGTGGTACCGGTGAGCATCAACCCGGGCGGCGTGAGCTACGTCAACGTCACCTATCAGGGCGAGGTCTCCGGCCTGCGGAGCGCTTTGGCGGCACGAGGCTGGAGCGTCGAGCAGAACGGCTACGTGCTGCGCATGTCATCGTGCCGGAAACGCTGCCGCCACCGATCGCACCACCGCCTCCGCCGCAGCCGCAGCCACAGCAGCCCGCTCCGACACCGCAAACGCCCCCCGCCCAAGCCCCCACGAGGCAACGAATGAAGCGTGGGGCGGACCAGATCGCGCTCCCGCTCGACTGGCCGCAGACTGAAGGCGAATCCCGGTTCATCGTCACGGACGCCAATCGCCAGGCGTTCGATCACTTCCGCCGCTGGACCATGTGGCCGGTCCGGGCCACCATCCTCACCGGTCCGCGAAGGTCGGGCCGAAGCCTCCTCGCGAGGACCTTTGCCGAGCGCGTGGGCGGGCGTGTAATCGATCAGGCGGACCGTGGGGACGAGGAGGAGCTTTTCCACGCCTGGAACGCCGCCCAGGACAGCGGTCTGCCGCTGGTCATGGTCGCGGATGAGGCGCCTCCCGCCTGGGCTCCCAAGCTGCCCGACCTGCGGACACGCCTGGCGGTAACGCCGGTGGCCTCGATCAACCAACCGGACGATCGCCTGTTCGAGGCGCTGATCCAATTACTGTTCGCCGATCGCGGCCTGCATGTGCCGACCGAGGCCTTGCGCTTCATGACGGAGCGCCTGAACCGCGAATATTGGACCGCCGAGCGGGCAGTCGAGGAAGTCGATCGTTTCGCGATTGCGGAGCGGGCACGAGTGACCATGCCGACGGTCCGGCGGGCGCTCTCACAGGCAAGAATGATCGGCGACGCGGCCTAGCCGCAGCTGACACGCTCGATCTTGTTGTTCGCGTCCAGGTAGACCGTCACGCGGTCCGCGCGGAATTCCATCGTGACCATCGAGCCTTTCGGCACCCATCGAAGAGTGTTCGCGCCGGACTGTTTCAGCAGTTCAGAGCCGGTCGCTTCCGTCGCGTCCTGGCCGACGAAGCTGCTCAGGCCTTCGCCCTTGCAGGTTCCGCCTACAGGTTCTGTCCCATCCGCCGGGACGGTGCTGCACGCCGCAAGCGCGAGTGCGGAAAGAATGATTGGGTTACGCATCGACAGCCTCAACGACTCTGCTCATCTTCAGTTTCCCATTCTCGATCGCGAAACCGAGGCGACCCTCGACGAGGTCGAGCGCGTCGCGGCCGAATTCTTCGAACCGCCAGCCCTGCAGAATCGCGAGATCCTTGCGGACTCCGGCGGCGAGCGCTTCCAGGTCGTCCGAACGCGCGATCAGCCGCGGCGCGACGCCCGCTTCCTTGGCGCGGATCTTCAGGAGCAGCTTCAGCAGGTCGCTTACGAGCACCGAATCCTTGGTAAGACCGGGCCGGCGCGGCTCACGGTCGGGCATTTCGTGCGGCTCCAGCGGCCTGGCCAATTCGACGGCAGCCATCAGGCGCGCGCCAATATCGTTCGTCCTCCAGCCGGCGGAGAGACCGCGGACGCGCCCGAGGTCGTCCTGCGTCTTCGGCGGATGCGCCGAAAGCTCACCAAGCGTATCATCCTTCACGATCCGACCACGCGGGATGTTCTTGGTGCGGGCCTCCGTTTCGCGCCATCCGGCGAGAGCCTTCAGGCGGCCAAGGACCACCGGATTGCGGCTCGGAAGTTTCAGGCGCTTCCAGGCATCCTCCGCCTCGAACGCGAAGGATAAAGGGTTCGCGAGCCGCTCCATCTCCTCGTCCAGCCAGCCGCCGCGCCCGGTCTTCTTCAGGCGGGCGAGCAGCTTCGGAAACACCGTGGCGAGGTGCGTGACGTCGGCGATCGCATAATCGATCTGGCGCTTGTCGAGCGGGCGGCGGCTCCAGTCCGTGAAGCGGGCACCCTTGTCGATGTTGTGGCCGAGCATCGATTCGATGAGGTTTGAGTAGCCAACTTGCTCGCCATGGCCGAGCGCCATGGCGGCGATCTGCGTATCGAACAGCGGCAGGGGCGTCTTGTCGGTGAGATTGTAGATGATCTCGAGGTCCTGCCCGCCGGCGTGGAAGACCTTCACGACGTCGGTGTTCTTGACCATCAGGTCGAGCAGGGGCGTCATGTCGAGATCGGCCTTCGGATCGATCGCCGCGGCCTCTTCGGGGCTCGCGATCTGGATCAGGCACAGATCCGGCCAATAGGTGTTCTCGCGCATGAACTCGGTGTCCACGGCGACGAAGGGATGCTTGGAGAGGCGCTCGACGAGGGGAAGAAGGTCTTCGGAGCGGGTGATCAGGGGATGGATTTTCATGAGTCTCCGGAGGCCTTAGCGGCCTGCCCGCGGGTTGACAAAAGGTGAGTTGGAAGGGAAGCGCCGGGCCGAATTCCAGGAAATTCGTCATTCCCGCGGAAGCGGGAACCTAGTCCTTTCTTGCTGGGTCCCCGCTTTCGCGGGGATGACGAGGATTTGAGAGACGACATGCACCCCTATCGCACCCACAATTGCGGCCAGCTCCGCGCTTCCAACGTCGGGGAAAAGGTCCGCCTTTCCGGCTGGATCCACCGCAAGCGGGACCATGGCGGCGTGCTCTTCGTCGACCTGCGCGACCATTACGGAATTACCCAGATCGTTGCCGCCGTCGGTAGTCCAATGCTGGAACTCTTGGACTCTCTTCGCGTGGAGTCGGTCGTTTCCGTGACGGGTGACGTCGTCGCTCGCGGGCCGGAAGTCGTAAACGCCAAGCTCCCAACGGGCGAGATCGAGGTCGTCGCGCGCGAAGTCCAAGTCCAGTCGGCGGCCGACGAACTGCCGATGCCTGTCGCCGGTGAGCAGGACTATCCCGAGGAAATCCGACTCAAGTACCGCTACCTCGACCTGCGCCGTGACCAGGTCCACCGGAACATTATCCTGCGCTCGGCCGTGATCAGCTCGATCCGCCGCCGTATGATCGATCAGAACTTCACCGAGTTCCAGACGCCGATCCTGACCGCGAGCTCGCCCGAAGGCGCCCGCGACTATCTCGTCCCGAGCCGCGTCCATCCGGGCAAGTTCTACGCGCTTCCGCAGGCGCCGCAGATGTTCAAGCAGCTGATCATGGTCGCGGGCTTCGACCGCTACTTCCAGATCGCGCCCTGCTTCCGCGACGAGGACGCCCGCGCCGATCGATCGCCGGGAGAATTCTACCAGCTCGATTTCGAGATGAGCTTCGTCACGCAGGACGACGTCTTCAACGCGATCGAGCCGGTGCTGTCCGGCGTATTCGAGGAATTCGCGAACGGCCGCACCGTTACTCCGGCGGGCGAATACCCGCGCATTCCCTATCGGGAGGCGATGCTCAAATACGGCAGCGACAAGCCGGACCTTCGCAACCCGCTGCTGATCACCGACGTGTCGGAGCATTTCAAAGGCTCGGGCTTCGGCCTTTTCGCCGGCCTGGTTGAGAAGGGCGCTGTCGTCCGCGCGGTTCCGGCACCCGGCACGGCGGAGAAGAGCCGCAAGTTCTTCGACGACATGAACGAGTGGGCTCGCAGCGAAGGTTATGCGGGGCTCGGCTACGCGACGCGCAAAAGCGGCGAATGGGGCGGCCCGATCGCCAAGAATCACGGCGAAGAGGGCATGAACCGCATCGCCGAGACAATGGGCCTCGGTCCCAACGACGGTATCTTCTTCGCCGCCGGCAAGGAAGAAGAAGCGGCCAAGCTGGCGGGCGCGGCGCGCACGCGCGTCGGCGAGCAGCTCGACCTCATCGAGAAAGGCTCGTTCCGCTTCTGCTGGATCGTCGACTTCCCGATGTTCGAATATAACGACGACCAGAAGAAGATCGATTTCTCGCACAATCCCTTCTCGATGCCGCAGGGCGAGATGGAGGCGCTGGAGACCAAGGATCCGCTCGATATCCTCGCCTGGCAGTACGACATCGTCTGCAACGGCGTGGAGCTGAGCTCCGGCGCCATCCGGAACCACCGTCCGGACATCATGTACAAGGCGTTCGAGATTGCCGGCTATTCGAAGGAAGAGGTCGACACGAACTTCTCCGGCATGATCAACGCCTTCAAGTTCGGCGCTCCTCCCCACGGTGGTTCAGCTCCGGGGATCGACCGCATCGTCATGCTGCTCGCCGACGAGCCGAACATCCGCGAAGTCATCCTCTTCCCGATGAATCAGAAGGCGGAAGACCTGATGATGAACGCTCCGGCGCCGGTCAGTCCGAAGCAATTGAAGGAACTCGGCATCCGCGTCGTCGATTTGGGTTGATCGTCCTCACTGGCCGAAAGGCCAACTGGCGACGTGTCGGGCCGCTGTGATTGTCACGAGCGTTCCACCAACGGCTACTACGCGTCGACGAAAAGCAATTGAGGGCAACAATCCACATCCGTAGACGAGGTTTGTGAGAACAATTCGCAATAATCTTCTGCCTGCTATGGCCCTGATCCTGGCCGGATGCTCGCAGTCGGAAGTGGAGAATGGGCGCGGTCAGCGCGGTCCTGCGCAGGTCGGCTTCGTCGTTGCGCAGCCGACTTCGGTACCGGTCCGGTCGCTGCTCGGCGGACGAACGGTGGCATTCGAGACTTCGGAAGTCCGGCCGCAGGTCAACGGCCTGGTCCGCCGCCGCTACTTCACCGAAGGATCCTACGTCCGGCAAGGGCAGCCGCTCTTCCAGATCGATCCAAGCCTCTACCGCGCGGCAGTCAACGAGGCGCAGGCAAATGTCGCGAATGCGCGCGCGACCTTGGACGCAGCCCAGGTCCGCGCGAACCGCTACAAGCCGCTCGCCGAAATGGAGGCCATCTCCAAGCAGGAATATACGGACGCCGCGGCGCAGGCCCGGCAGGCGCGCGCAGCGGTTGCCCAGAACAGCGCCCAACTCGACACGGCACGGATCAATTTGCGCTTCACCAGCATTCCTGCGCCGATCAGCGGGCGGATCGGCCGATCGCTTTCGACAGTGGGCGCGCTTGTCACCGCCAATCAAGCGGATCCGTTGGCCGTGATCCAGCGGCTCGACCCCATATACGTCGACATTCAGCAATCGAGCGCGGAGTTGACGAAACTTCAACGTGCCGTGGCCGCTGGGGGGGTGTCCGCGGGCAGCACGCAGGTTCGGCTGAAGCTCGAGGATGGGGCCGATTACGGCTACACCGGCACCGTCCAGTTTTCCGAGGTCATGGTGAACGAGAGCACTGGGACGGTAACTCTTCGGGCACGTTTTCCCAATCCCCAGAACGTGCTTCTGCCGGGGATGTTCGTCCAGGCGCTCTTCACGCAGGCCGTCGACCAGAACGTTTTCCTGGTTCCGCAGGCAGCGGTGCAGCGCGATATCGGCGGCGGCGCCTTCGTCTTCCTCGTGGGAGCTGGCAACAAGGCGGAGCGCCGGAAGGTGGTTGCCAACAGGACCGATGGGGCGAACTGGGTCGTATCGGCTGGTCTCCGGCCGGGCGACAAGATCATCACCCAGGGCACGGCCAACCTTCGCAGTGGAGCCGAGCTCAAGCCCGTACCAGCAAGCGCGGCGCAGCGGATCGAACCTCGGAGGGCCGGAGCGGAGGCAAACGACCGGGCTGGTCAGGGGCGCTAGGCATTGTCCCGGATATTCATCGATCGGCCGATCTTCGCGTGGGTGCTCGCGATCGTCGTCATGCTTGCGGGTATCGGCGCGATCCGGGCCCTTCCGATCGAGCAATACCCGGACATTGCGCCGCCGCAGGTCAATATTCGGGCGAGCTATCCGGGCGCGTCGGCGGAGACGATCGAGAATAGTGTTACCCAGATCATCGAGCAGCAGCTGACCGGAATCGACGGCCTGCTCTACTTCAGCTCGACGTCCAGCTCGCGCGGCTCGGTCAGCATCTCGGCGGTCTTCCAGAAAGGGACCGATCCGGACACGGCGCAGGTGCAGGTCCAGAACCAGGTGCAGCAGGCGATCGCTCGCTTGCCCGCGCAGGTGCAGCAGCAGGGCATTAGAGTGACCAAGTCCAATCCGGACTTCCTGCTGATCGTCGGCATTTACGACGCGACCGACCAGCGCACGAACATGGATATCTCGGACTATCTGTCGTCGAACATCCAGGACCCTCTGTCGCGCGTGCCGGGTGTCGGCGACATCAACGTCTTCGGCGCGCCGCACGCGATGCGCATCTGGCTCAATCCCCAGAGGCTCGCAGCCTTCTCGCTGATGCCCAGCGACGTTATCAGCGCAATCTCAGCGCAGAACACCGAGGTCGCGGCGGGCGAAGTGGGTGGGCTGCCGTCGCCGCAGGGGCAGATGCTCAACGCGACGGTCACTGCGCAATCCAAGCTGCAGACGCCCGAGCAATTCCGCGAGATCGTCCTCAAGACCGACCCCAGCGGAGCGTCGGTACGGCTCGGTGACGTTTCGCGCGTCGAGCTTGGCGCCGAAAATTATGCAGCGGTCGTCCGGATCAATGGTCACCCGGGCGCCGGTATCGCCATCTCGCTGGCGCCGGGTGCGGATGCGCTTGAGACTGCCGAACTGGTCAAGGCACGCGTGCAGCAGCTCTCGGACGAATTTCCGGAAGGCCTTCAAATCGCTTACGCCAACGACACGACGGATTTCATCAAGCTGTCGGTCGAAGAGGTGGTGAAGACCCTGATCGAGGCGATCGTCCTCGTCATTCTGGTGATCTTCGTCTTCCTGCAGAACTGGCGGGCGCTTCTCGTTCCGGCGATCGCCATCCCGGTCGTCCTGCTCGGCACCTTCGCAATCTTCTACATGACCGGCTTCACCATCAATACGTTGACGCTGTTCGGGTTGACGCTCGCGGTCGGCCTGCTCGTCGACGACGCCATCGTCGTGGTTGAGAACGTCGAGCGCCTGCTTCACGAAAATCCCGAGATGACCCCGCGCGAAGCGACCATCGAGTCGATGAAGGAAATCCAGGTCGCGCTGGTCGCCATCGCCATGGTGCTTTCAGCCGTGTTCCTGCCCATGGCCTTTTTCGGTGGGTCGACGGGCGTCATCTATCAGCAATTCTCGATCACCATCATCGCCGCGATGGCCCTGTCAGTGCTCGTTGCGCTGATCCTGAGCCCGGCGCTGACATCCACGCTCCTTCGCCAGCCGAGCAAGGAGCCTGAAGGGCCGAACTGGCTCGACCGGCGGGTGCCGGCGTTTGGCCGATTGATTCACCGCAGCCGGAACGCGTTCAACAACGGCTTCGACCGGACGGTGGTGCGCTATCGCAGCGCGATCGTGGCGGTGATCGACCGCAAGTGGCTGTTCCTCGGTATCTACGGCCTGATTGTCGCCGCGTTGATCGTGATGTTCCTTCGCCTGCCGACTGGCTTCCTGCCGACCGAGGACCAGGGCGCTGCGAGCCTCCAGTATCGTCTCCCGCCTGGGGCCACACAGGGCCGCACGCTGGAGGTACGAGACGCAGTCGAACGTTACTTCACGGAACATGAATCGAAGAATGTGAAGACGCTCTTCACAGTTGCGGGCGGCGGTGGCGGCGGTGGGGCCGTGGGTCAGAACACCGGGCAGGGCTTCATCAACTTCGTGCCGTGGGATGAGCGTTCCGGCAAGGAGAATACGGCGGACGCTATCGTGGAACGAGCCTCGGGAGCGTTTCGAAATTTCCGCGACGCGCAGGTCTTCGCGCTTGTGCCGGGCGCGATCCGTGGACTTGGGCAGTCGAGCGGCTTCACCATGCAGTTCCAGAACCGCAGCGGAATGAGCCGCGAGCAGTTCCTCGCCGCCCGCGACCGCCTGCTGAAGGAAGCCAATGCGAATCCGAAGCTGACGTCCGTCCGCATCAGCGATCTGCCCGACGTCGCGACCTACAAGATCGACGTCAATCAGCAGAAACTGACCGCGCTCGGCCTCAACCAGAACGACGTCAACAGCACCCTGTCGACGGCCTGGGGCGGGCGCTACGTCAACGACTTCATCGACCAGGGCCGAGTGAAGCGGGTCTACGTGCAGGCCGATGCGCCGTACCGCGCGGACCCGGCGAGCCTCGGGCAATGGTACGTCCGCTCGTCCAACGGCGAGATGGCGCCATTTTCGTCGTTCGCGCAGACGAGCTGGGCCACCGCGCCGAGCAGCCTCTCGCGGTTTCAAGGCGTGCCTGCCTTCGAATTCCAGGGCCAGCCGGCGGCGGGTGTCAGCTCAGGCGAGGCGATGGACGAGATGGCGCGCCTTGCGTCCGAGGTCGACGGCACCAGCGTCGCCTGGTCCGGGCAATCCTATCAGGAACGGCTGTCGTCGGGGCAGGCGCCCTTGCTTTACGCAGTGTCCCTGCTCGTCGTTTTCCTATGCCTTGCTGCACTGTACGAGAGTTGGTCGATTCCAGTGGCCGTCTTGCTTGTCATTCCGCTCGGGCTGGTGGGGGCGGTGTTCGCCGTGACGCTGCGGGGCCTCGAAAACGACGTTTACCTGCAGATCGGCCTGCTCACGACGATGGGCCTTGCCGCAAAGAACGCAATCCTGATGATCGAGTTCGCCGAGCGTGGCGAGCGGCAGGGTATGCGTGTCATCGACGCGGCGCTGGAAGCGGCACGAATCCGGCTTCGCCCCATCCTGATGACGAGCTTCGCCTTCATCTTCGGCGTTCTGCCGCTGGCGATTTCGACGGGCGCAGGCGCGAACAGCCGCATCGCGATCGGCACGTCGGTCATCGGCGGCATGCTCACCGCGACGATCCTGGCGATCTTCTACATCCCCTTGTTCTTCGTGCTCGTGCGCCGCGGAGTGCGCGATGGACTTGCGAGCATCAGGGAACGGATGCGTCGGCGGCGGACGGCCGAAGCGTGAGGAAGTTCGCTGCGTTCCTCGCGCTGATGGCGACAGGCTGCGCGTCGATGCAGCCCGCTTATGTGCGCCCGGATTCCGCTGTGCCCGCATCATGGCCGGTCGGAGACGCCTATCTTCGCCAATCCGAAGCGGCACTGCCCGCGCTCACCTATCGCGACATTTTCCGCGACCCCCGGCTCCAGGCGCTGATCGAGCAGGCGCTCGTCAACAATCGCGACCTGATGGTTGCCGCGGCCAATATCGCGGCCGCGCGCGAGCAGGTGCGCATCCAGCGAGCGCAGCAGTTGCCGCAAGTGGACGCGAGCGCGGGTGCAACGCTGAACGGGTCGGGTTCAGGGTCCGGTGTCGAGGACAGCTATCAGGCCGGCTTGAGCATCCCCAATTTCGAGGTCGACCTGTTCGGACGGCTGCGCTCGCTGACCGACGTCCAGCGCAACCGTTACTTCGCGACCGAGGCGGCGGCGCGGACCACCCGGCTCGCCCTCGTCGCCGACATCGCCAACGCCTGGCTGACCTATGCGGCCGACGCGAGCTTGCTGCGCATCGCGGAGGACACGGTCGCAAGCGCTGAAAAGAGCGTCCGCCTCACGCGGGCTCGCCTCGAAGGCGGTATCGCGCCACGGACCGACCTCCGGCAGGCCGAGCAGATCCTCGAGGCCGCCAAGGCGGACGCTGCCGACCAGAAGACTGCGCTGGCGCAGGATGTGAACCTGCTGCAATTGCTTGTCGGCGCGCCAATCGATCCTAGGCTGTTGCCTGCTTCGATCGACCAGGCCGCCCCGACGGTGGCGGAGCTTCCTGCCGGGCTGGATTCGCAGATCTTGTTGCGTCGTCCCGACGTGGTCGAGGCCGAGTATGAACTGCGGGCGGCAAACGCGCAGATCGGTGCGGCGCGCGCCGCCTTGTTCCCGCGCATCTCGCTGACCGGGCTGCTCGGGTTCGCAAGTACCGCACTGACCGAGCCTGTTCAGCAGCGACTCCCTCGTCTGGAGCGCGGGCGGGGACGCGACCTACAGCATCTTCCAAGCCGGCGCCGGGCGCGCGAACGTCCGCCTGACGGAGGCCCAGAAGGCGGCGGCTGTCGCCACCTACCAGCGAACGATCCAGCAAGCCTTCCGTGAAGTGGCCGACACGCTTGCCCGCCGGGGCACGATCGGTGAACAGTTGCGTGCCCGGCAGGCTCAGCGGGAAGCGGCGGCGGACAGTTATATGCTGACGGAAGCGCGGTACCGGAACGGCATCGAGAGCTTCCTCGGCAGCCTGGACGCGCAGCGGTCCTATTATTCGGCGCAGCGCATTCTTGTGATCAGCCGTCTCGAGGCTTCGACGAACCTTGTCGAACTCTACCGATCCCTCGGCGGAGACTTCGTCGCTGAACGGGCCGGCTACAGAGACCGCAGCGCCGTAGCAGGACGAAGCTTCAGCAGGGGCAGGGCGCTCAGCAAAGCGATGCCGATCGTCAGCACCGCCCCCGACAACAATGTGGCAAGCACTACCGGCCAATCCGGCTGCCAGGTGAAGTCGAAGACCTTCACGATCACGTACCACGCGCCGAGCAGCCCGAGCCCAAGCGAGATGCCGGTCACCACGACTGCAAGAAATCCATACTCTAGGGCTTGGACCGCAAGGATCTGAAACCTCGTCGCACCCAGTGTCTTCAGGATCACGCTGTCGTAGGCCCGCGCGAGATGCGATGCCGCCAGCGCGCCGATCAGGACCGCCAGTCCCGCCAGCACCGCGACGGAAGCCGCGACCAGGATGGCGACCGACATCTGGCCGAGGATGGTCGAGACTTCGCCGATGATCTCGCCGACATCGACGATCGTCGCCGACGGGAAATCCTTCAGCAGCGCGCGTGAAATGCCGCTCTTTTGCGCCGGGTCCACGTCGAGCGTCGCGGCAAGATTGTGCGGTGCGCTGGCAAGCGTCGATGGCGAGAAGACGAGGATGTAGTTGAACCCCATCGTGTCCCAGTGGATTTCCCGAAGAGAGGCGATGCGCGCTTCGATCTCGCGGCCGAGCACGCTGACCGTGAGCGTGTCGCCGACGCCGAGGCCGAGAATCTCGGCGGCCTCCCGGTCGAGCGATACCAAAGGCGGACCGCGATAATCTGCCGGCCACCATTCGCCTGCGGCAAGCTGGCTGCCCTCCGGAAGTGTTGGGCTATACGTTACTCCGCGTTCGCCGCGCAGGAACCAGGCGCCTTCCGGCAGTTCCTTGAGATCCGCAACGCGGGTCGAACCGTAAGCGGTGATGGTCCCGCGAAGGTTGGGCACGATGTTGACGTCCGCGCCGGGCGCCTGACGACGAACGATGTCCTCGAAGGCGGCGCGGCGGTCAGACGGGATGTCGAGCACGAACTGGTCCGGCGCTCTTGCAGGCACGGTGCGCGCGATCTCCGCGGAAAGGCTCGTCTGGATTGCGGCGATGGAGACGAAGAGCGTGAGCGCCAGACCGAGCGCGGTGACGAGACCGACAGTCTGCGCTCCAGGCCGATAAAGTCCGCTGACGGCCAGCCGTACCAGCGGGCGCTTGGGGCGCGGAATGGATCGGGCCGCGAGCCGGACGAGAGCGCCTACCAGGGCAAGCAGAAGGATGACGCCGATCACCGCACCGAGCACCGCCGCGGAGAATAGGGGCTCCCGAGAGGTGCCGAGAGCCAACGCAAGGACGAGACCTGCCCCCACGACCGCGAGCAGCACGGCTCGCCAGCCGAACTTGCGACGGCGAGCCACGGTCTCCCGGAAGAGCGATGCGACCGGCTGCATCCGAGCTCGTCCAAGCGGCGGCAGCGCGGAGATGAAGGCCATCAGGATTCCGTATGCGGCGCTTGTCAGGAGCGGCACGGGATAAAGCCGAAAACCGGGCTTCACCGGCAATAGGTCGCCGGCGATTGCGATGACAATGGCCGGAAGCGCCGCTCCCACGATCAAACCGCAGAGCACCGCCAGCACCGTCACCATCCCGATTTGCAGGAAGTAGACTCGCCCGATGTCGCCGGACGCTGCGCCAAGCATCTTCAGCGTCGCGATGCCGTCGCGCTTCCGCCGCAAGTAGGAGCCGACGCCATTGCTGACGCCGATGCCGGCGATAATCAGGGCCGCGAGACCGATCAGCGTGAGGAACTGGCCCATGCGTTCGAAGAAGCGGCTCGCACCCGGAGCCGCGCGATCGCGGTCGCGAAATTCCCAGCTTGCGCTTGGGAAGCGGTCGCGAAGCCGATCGATCACGGACTGCGGTTCGATCCCTTCCGGCAAGCGCAGGCGGTACTTGCTGGTGAAAAGGCTGCCCGGCTGGACCAGGCCGGTGCGGTCGAGTCCATCGAGCGAGACGATCGCGACGGGCCCCAGCGTAAAGCCTTCGCCGACGCGGTCCGGTTCTTCGCCGATGATGCCCGCGACCCGAAAATCGGCATTGCCGAAGCGGAGCACATCGCCGCGTCTTATGCTGAGCCGGTCCGCAAGTTCCGGCGCGATCAGGGTCTGGCCGGGCGCAACCTGGCTCACGCGGCGGCCGTCGGCCGTCAGCACCCCGTAGAGCGGATAAGCCCCATCGACACCTTTCAACTCGGTGAGAACGGCAGACCCGTCGTCGCCCGCCCGGGCCATGACGCGCATTCGAAGGGTCTCGCTGACCTGTCCTTCCGACTGCATGGCGCGCAATTCATCGGACGAAGCGCGGCGTTGGGTCATCGATACCTGCAGGTCGCCGCCGAGAATTATTCGGCCGCGATCGGCGATCTCACCCGTGATCGCCGACGTCAGGCTGCCGATTGCAGCCAGAGTGGCGACCCCGAGAAAGATGCAGAGGAAGAGGAGCCTGAGCCCGCGCAGGCTGCGATGGAGGTCGCGTTGGGCCAGGTTTCTCGCGAGGCGCCAGCGAAGGGCGCTCATGCGCGGCGATCCGCGACGACCCGCCCGTCGTTCATTTCGAGAACTCGCTCACATCGCGCAGCCAGCGAGGGATCGTGCGTGATGATGATAAGGGTAGCCCCGGCAGCTTCCTTGCGGGCGAAAAGGACGTCGATGATTGCCGCGCCGGTCTTGCCGTCCAAATTGCCGGTCGGCTCATCCGCGAACAGGATCTGCGGTCCCGGAGCGACTGCGCGCGCGATGGCGACCCTCTGTTGCTCGCCGCCCGACAATTGGGCCGGATAGTGGGACAGGCGATGACCGAGGCCGACGGCCTCAAGCTCGACGCGAGCCTTGTCGAATGCGTCCGCCGCACCGGCAAGCTCCAGTGGGACCGCCACGTTTTCGAGCGCCGTCATGGTCGGGAGCAGGTGGAATGACTGGAGGACGATGCCGATGCGCCCGCGCCGCGCGCGCGCCAGATCGTCCTCGTCGAGCGAACCGAAGTTCGTGCCTGCAACATGCACTTCGCCGCCGGTGACCCGTTCCAGACCGGAGAGAATCGCCATCAGCGAGGACTTGCCCGACCCGGAAGGGCCGAGGATTGCGATCGTTTCTCCGTTCCGGATGTCGAGATCTATGCCCTTCAAAACGTCGGTCCGCGCTTCGCCCGTGCCCAGCGACAGCGTGACATTGCGCGCACTGATCGCGATATCCGGGATGACTTCTGCGCGCATGAAGGGAACCTCGAAGGAATGAAGATGGTGCGGCGATATGTTGGTCTACTGCTGATTCTTCAATTGGCAGTCGCCTGTTCGCAGGAGGCGACGCCCACTGCCGAGCGGCAAAACGCGAATGCCGTGGCCAGCAGCCCGGATCAAACCGCGCCCGAAAAGCTGGTCCTCGCTTTCGGGGACAGTTTGTACGCGGGCTACGGCCTGAAGCAGGATCAGAGCTTCCCGGCCGTGCTCGAACGGGAGCTGGAGGAGAAGGGAATAGCTGCCAAAGTGGTCAACGCCGGCGTTTCCGGTGACACCACCGCCGGCGGCAGGGCAAGGCTTGCCTTCACGCTCGATGGACTGGAGCGGAATCCCGATCTGGCGGTCGTCGGCCTTGGCGCCAACGACGCGTTGCGCGGACTGGACCCGGCCGAAACGCGCCGCAATCTCGATGCGATCATCGGCGAGCTCGACAAGCGCGGCATTCCTGTCCTCATCACCGGGATGGTGGCGCCGCGGAATCTCGGGAGCGATTACGTATCGAGCTTCGACTCGATCTACCCGGCGCTCGCCAGGCAATATGATGCCGAACTCGATCCGTTCTTCCTGGAAGGGGTGATCACGCGTCCGGACTTGCTACTCAGCGACGGCATTCATCCGAACGACGCAGGAGTCCGCGTCATGGCCGAGCGCATCGCGCCGATGGCTGCGGAACAGTTGACCGAAAGGACCGCCGACTGAACTAGGCTGCCGGACGCCTGAGAGACCGGACGCGGGCGGGCCCCTCATCCTGATTCAGGTTCGAGTGGCCGGGCAGGGGCTCGTGCATCTGCATGAGGGAGGCGGCCAGGGCCTCGTCGTCGCTGGAGCAGACGCCCGAGAACCAGCGCCTCGGCGCAGTCCTCGGCCGCGACATAGGCATGGCCCATGTTGGAATCGATGTAGATCGCCTCGCCGGTCTTGCAGCGTCACCGGATCGTAGAATTCGGTGTGAACGACGATCGTGCCTTCAAGGACGTGAATATATTCCTCTCCGGCATGGCTCACGAGGTCGCCGAACTCGCTGAGCGACTTGGCGCGGATGCGGGTGAGTACGGGGACCATGCGCTTCCGGCGCAATTCGGTGCAGAGGTAGTAATAATCATAGTTGGGCGTGGTTACGCGGATTGCGTCGTCGAGCCGGCCGATGCTTCGGCGGGCGGTCACGCTTTCCTCTTCCGGCTCGGCTTCGGCGAACAGTTCCGAGATGCGGATCTGCAAATTCTCGCTGAGCTGCAGGATCTTGTCATAGGTCAGGGTGAGGCGGTCATTCTCAACCTTCGACAAGGTCGAGACGGGAATCCCGCTGCGCTCGCTCATTTCGCGCAGGGTCCAGTTCCGGTGCGCCCGCAGCTCCTTCAGGATCCGGCCTAGCGTGGGGCGCTCGTTCAACGATCCTGCTCCTGTAATCGAATTGACAATTTTCTGATCAGGCTCATTATGGCCTCATTAGATACAATTGGCATGATAAGGCGATTTGGCTCGATTGAGCAAATCCCTGACTAAGGGGAAGAAAATGGGGAAATTGGCTGCGTTCGTGGCGGCAATCCTTGGCCTCGCGATTCTCTCAAGCGCCAGTGCGCAGACCGTTACACCGACGCTCGGTCCCAAGCCAACGCCCGTTGCGGACGCCCTGACGGTTAAAACGGCCGCGCCAATCGCACAGCCCGGCGGTCCTGCCCAGCTGACGGCGCAGGACCTCAACGCCTGGCTCGACGGGTACATGCCGATCTCGATCGGGCGTGCGAATATCCCGGGTGCGGTGGTGGTCGTCGTGAAGGACGGCCAGATCCTCACCAGCCGCGGCTACGGCTTCTCCGATGTCGCAAAGCGGAAGCAGGTCGATCCCGCGACGACCATGTTTCGTCCGGGTTCCATCTCCAAATTGTTCACCTGGACCGCGGTCATGCAGCAGGTCGAGCAGGGCAAGCTGAACCTCGACGCGGACGTCAACACCTACCTCGACTTCAAGATTCCGCCGCGGAACGGCAAGCCGGTCACGCTGCGCAATATCATGACGCACACGGCGGGTTTCGAAGAACAGGTCATGGACCTGATCGCCGTCGACCAGAAGAAGTACGTTCCCTACGACCAGATCCTGAAGCGCTGGATCCCGAAGCGCGTTTATGACCCGGGCACGACGCCTGCCTATTCGAACTGGGCAACGGCGCTTGCGGGCTACATCGTGAGCCGCGTCTCGGGCGAACCGTTCGAAACCTACATTCAAAATCACATTCTCGCGCCGGCGGGAATGAGGCTGTCGACCTTCGCGCAGCCGCTTCCGGCGAACCTGAAGCCGTTCATGGCGGAGGGCTATCAGGACGGCGTCACCAAGCCCTACGGCTTCGAATATGTGGGCGTCGCGCCGGCGGGCAGCCTGTCGGCCAGCGGCGACGACATGGGCCGGTTCATGATCGCCCACCTCGCCAACGGCGGACCTTGCTCAAGCCGGCGACGGCGCAGCTGATGCACGCGACGGCCAACGACGCCGATCCCGGGCGCGCAGAAGATGTCGCTGGGCTTCTACCAGTCCAACATCAACGGCCATCCGGTCGTGTCTCACGGCGGCGACACGGTCGCATTCCACAGCGACCTGCACCTCTTCCTGAACGACGGCGTCGGGCTCTATGTGTCCTTCAACAGCGGTGGCCGGGAAGGTGCGGCGCAGGCCCTTCGCGGTGCCTTGTTCGAGGAATTCGCCGATCGCTATTTCCCCGCGCCTGCCGATACCCGCAAGCTCGATGACAAGACGGCCCGCGCCAATGCCGAAAAGCTGGCCGGAACCTGGTCGACCTCGCGCCGGTCCTTTTCCAGCTTCATCAGCATTGCCGACCTGATCAGCCAGACCAAGGTCAGCGTCGGTGAAAATGGCGAGCCTGTCGTTGGCGGCGGCATCTTCAACGGCTTGGGCGGTCAACCGCCCAAATGGGTCGCGACCGGGCCGATGCAGTGGCGTGATCCGGACAGCCACGAAACGCTCGTCGCGAAGGTCGTGGACGGCGAGGCGGTGCGTTTCAGCCTCGGCAATATCGCGCCGATCATCGTCTGGGATCGCACGCCCTGGTACCAGAATAGCACCTGGCTGCTGCCTTTGCTGTACCTGAGCCTCGCGGTCCTATTCCTTACGGTCCTGTTCTGGCCGGTCCGGGCAGTGGTGCGGAAGCGTTACGGCGGGACGCTCGGCCTCGAAGGACGCGAACTGAAGGCTTATCGCTACAGCCGGATCGCGGCGCTGGCGATCCTCGGCACATTGGTCGGTTGGGTGTTCGCCATCTCCGCCATGTTCAGCGATCTGAACCTGCTCAGCGCCAGCTTCCTGCCGGTGGTGATCACGCTGCAGGTCATCACGATCGTCGCCTTCATCGGCGGCTTCCTGGCGATGCTTTGGTACGCCTGGACGGTCTGGAAGCGCGCAGGCGGCTTCAAGTCGACGTGGAAGGCGAAGCTGTGGAGCGCCTTGCTCGTGCTGTCGGCCTTCACGGCCCTGTGGGTGGGCTTCATCTACCACCTGATCGGCATCGCGACGAACTACTGATGGGGCAGACGTTAGCCTATCGCGTCGAGACGCACCCGCTTGCGGCGCCGTTCCGCATCTCGGGCTATGTGTTCGAGGCTTCGGACCTGGTTGTCGTCGAGCTGGACGATGGCCAAAACCGCGGACGCGGTGAGGCGGGCGGCGTCTACTACATGTGCGACGAGGCGCCGCAGATCGTAAAGGCGCTCGAGGCTAACCGCGCGGCGATCGAGGGCTGCGGCAGCCGGGAAGAATTGCGCCAACTCCTTCCTGCAGGCGGTGCCCGGAATGCTGTCGACTGCGCCATGTGGGAGCTCGAAGCGAGTCGGCTCGGCATTCCCGCGTATCGGATGGCGGGCATCGACGCTCCCCGTCCGCTCATCACCACCTTCACGCTGGGCGCCGACACTCCCGAGGTCGATGGCGAAGGGTGCCCGCAATTATGCCACAGCGCGTGCGATCAAGATCAAGCTGACCGGCGAGCTCGACCTCGACATCGCCCGCGTCCGAGCGGTTCGCGAGGCGCGTCCCGACGTCTGGATCGGCGTCGACGCGAACCAGGGCTTCGGCATCGCCGATCTTCCGGCGCTCGTCGCAGCAATGTTCGAGCAGAAGGTTTCGCTGCTCGAGCAACCGATCGCCCGCGGGCGCGAGGCGGATCTTGAAGGGTTCGAAAGCGCCATCCCGATTGGCGGCGGACGAGAGCGTGCTCGGCGCTTGCGGACGTGCCGGGCCTCGTCGGCCGCTTTCAGACCGTGAACATCAAGCTCGACAAGTGCGGCGGCCTGACCGAGGCGCTGCTGATCGCGGCAGAGGCTCGCAAGCTCGGCCTCGGCGTCATGGTCGGCAACATGGTCGGCACCAGCCTCGCCATGGCGCCGGCATTCATCCTCGGCCAGCTATGCGACGTCGTCGACCTCGACGGTCCGACCTTCCTCAAACAGGACCGCGTGCCCGGCGTGGAATATCGCGACGGTGAGATTTGGTGTCCCGACGACGTGTGGGGCACCCCCGCAGCTGTGCTTGCCGTATGAACGGTGAGTCCAACTGGTTCGGTCAGCCGCGTGGACTGACCATCCTGTTTCTCACGAACATGTGGGAGCAGTTCTCCTACTTCGGAATGCGCGCGCTGCTCGTCTACTACATGACGACGACGTTGCTGTTCGACCAGGAGAAGTCGTCCAGCATCTACGGCTTCTACACCGCCTTCGCCTACTTCACGCCGATCGTCGGCGGCGTGATCGCCGACCGCTGGCTGGGCAAGAAGGCGGCGGTCATCATCGGCGCCAGCGTCATGGCCGCCGGCCATTTCATGATGGCGTTCGAGCCGCTCTTCTACTTTGCGCTGGCGACGATCGCGCTGGGCAACGGCCTGTTCCTGCCGACGCTGCCGAGCCAGATCAACGACCTCTACGGACCCAAGGACCCGCGTCGGCCGTGGGCGTACAACGTCTATTATGTCGGGGTGAACGTCGGCGCGTTCATGGCGCCGCTCGTCTGCGGGTATCTCGGCGAGACTTACGGCTGGCACTACGGGTTCGGCGCTGCGGGCGTCGGCATGCTCGCGGGGTTGATGATCTACCTGTTCGGGCAGCCCTATCTGCCGAAGGAGCGGGCCTTCGTTACCGAGCCGGTACAGAACGCTCCGCGCACGACGCGCGGCCGCGACACCTTCCTGCTGCTGCTCGCAATCGGATTGGCGGTCACTGTTTTCCGCGGCGCCTATGAGCAGATCGGCAACACCTTCGCGCTGTGGATGCGCGACGATGTGGACCGCACCATAGCCGGCACGGAAATCGGCGCGGCGATGTGGTTCTCGCTCAATCCGCTGCTGGTCATGATGATGACGCCGCTACTGCTCGCACGCTGGCGTCGCCAGTCGCAGCAGGGTCGCGAGCTCTCCGTCATGCACAAGATGGCGCTGGGCTCGATGCTGGTCGCCGCGTCGTATCTGTTGGTCGCCCTCGCCGAAGTGATCACCGGCCAAGCGCCCGCGCACTGGATGTGGCTGCTCACTTTCTTCGTCATCTTCACGCTTGGCGAACTTTACATATTGCCTAACGGGCTGGGCATCTTCGCGCGCCTCGCGCCGCCGAAGCTCGGCGCGAGCACGGTGGCCGCATGGTACCTCGCCATCTTCTCCGGCAGCCTTGCCGCCGGACAGGTCGGCCGCCTCTGGAGCAGGCTCGATCACGTCGCCTTCTTCGTCCTGCTCGCCGGCATCGCGGTTTCGTCGGCAGTCATGCTCTATCTGCTCGATCGCCCGGCCAAGCGTGTCCTGGCGCACACGGCGCAGGGCGATGGCGCGGATCTGACCGACGTGCCTGAAGGGCTGGCGAGGCCGAACAATGCGTGAGTTTCGCGAAACAGATTTTTCCGGCGCTCTCGGCGCCACCCTGGACCTTGCGGGAAGGCTCCAGGCTTCGATCAAAGGGGAATGATTATGAATAGGCTCGGGTACACATCGCGACTTGCTTTATTGGGTTCGACGGCCGCTTTCGCTTGCGGGCTGCCCTCCGCGGCCTTCGCGCAGGATGCGCCTGCTCCGGCGGCAGAATCCGAGGTTAGGGGCGAGGACATCGTCGTCACCGCGCAAAAGCGCGAGCAGGCGTTGCTCGACGTCCCGCAATCCATTTCGGTCGTCAGCGCCGAGACGCTTGAAAACCTGCACGCCACGCGTTTCTCTGATTATCTCACGCGGCTTCCAAGTGCGAACGTCGTCGAAACTCAGGCAGGCACCTCCCGAATCGTTCTTCGTGGCGTCAACACGGGCGGCGTCGGCGCGACTGTCGCGACCTACGTCGACGAAACTCCCTTCGGGTCGGCAACGGCGCTCGCGAACGGGGCGGTTCTTACGCCCGATATCGATCCGTTCGACTTGGAGCGCGTGGAGGTCCTGCGCGGACCGCAAGGTACTCTCTACGGCGCCAATTCTCTAGGTGGCCTCGTGAAATTCGTAACGGTCGAACCCTCGTCGAGTGCATTCGGCGGCGCCGCGGAACTCGGTGTCGAGGGGGTCTCGCATGGTGACACGGCTTGGTGGAGCCGCGCGGCAATCAACGTCCCATTGTCCGGCGACGCGGCCTTCCGTGTGAGCGGCTTTTATCGGCAGGACCCCGGTTACATCAACGATCCCAACCTCGGGAGCGATGTGAACGATGGTAAGTCCTACGGCGGTCGATATCTCGTTCCTGGTTCGGCCCACCGACAAATTGACCATCCGGACGTCGGTCCACCTGGAGAATATTCGAAGCGATGGGACGAACGAAGTCGATCTCGATCCAGTCACGTTGAAGCCGGCCTACGGCAGCCTCAAGCACTTACGCGTCCTGCCTACGCCGAACGACATCGACTACCGGATTTACAATGGGACCATCGAATATGATTTCGGCTCGGTTGGGCTGATTTCTTCGACCAGCGTGGGCACGCTCGACCAGACGGCCGCCGTCGACGCCAGCAGCCAATATGGAGCTTTGCTGACCGGATTTTTCGGTGTTCCGCTGGGGGCCGCCGTCGATCAGGGAATGACCCAGCGTCGCTTTACCCAAGAGGTGCGGCTGGCATCGACGGGCAAGCAGACGTTGGAGTGGGTCGTCGGCGCCTTTTACACGCGCGAGAAGAACGAGCTGACGCAGAACCTCTACGGAGTAGACGCCCTTACCGGCGACCTCTTCGCCGGTCTTGACGGCCTGGTCCTCGTTGCCCTCCCGTCGCGCTACAAGGAGTATGCGGGCTTTGCGAACCTGACCTGGCATGTGTCACCCAAGTTCGATCTCACCGCAGGCGGCCGGTACAGTCACAATAAGCAGTCGGTCGTGCAGGAAACTGACGGATTGCTGGCCGGCGGTTTCAACAGCTTCGAGGGAGATTCGTCGGACAACGTCTTCACCTATTCGGTCGCTCCGACGTTCAAGCCCAACGAAAACACGCGAGTCTATGCGCGCGTCGCGAAGGGTTATCGTCCGGGCGGACCCAATGCCGTCTCGCCACTCGCTCCCGATGGAGTGCCTCGGCAATTCGGTCCCGACACGACGACAAATTACGAAGTCGGCGTAAAGACGCAGTCTGCGGATCGGGTGTTCGCGCTTGAAGCCAGTGCGTTCCTGATCGACTGGAAAGACGTGCAGTTGCTTGCGCAAATCGGGGACTTCGGCGTCAATACCAATGGCGGGGACGCCCGCAGCAAGGGCTTCGAGGTGACGGGCAGCTTCAATCCTACCAGGCAGCTTTCACTCTACGCGAACGGATCATACGTCGACGCCTATCTCACGAAGGATGCCCCGGCGATCGTCGGTGGTCTCAAGGGCGATCCGCTGCCCTATAACCCTAAAGTGCAGTTTACGATCGGTGCCGAATATGAGCATCCGCTAAGCGACACGATGACCGGCAGGGCAGGGATCAGCTGGCACCAGACGGGCAAAAGGTACAGTGACTTCGACGCGGCGAACGGGCAGCAGAAGCTGGATTCCTTCGAGCGGGTCGATGCGCATGCTGGCGTCGACTTCGGGCGGTATCGCGTGGATCTATTCGCGCGCAATCTCACCGATGCTCGAGGGATCACGAACCTTGGCTTCTTCGGCGACGTAAACGGAAACCTCGCCGCTTCGGTCATTCGTCCCCGCACGGTCGGCATTGCGTTCAGCGTCCGCCAGTAAGTGCTCATGAAAGGCACGAGGGTGATCGCATCATGATCGAGGGGGCGGAGGTGCGGCCGCGCGCAGCAGCGAGACCGGATCTTCCGGTCGGTCATTTGCCGCGGCCGTATCTCCTGTTTCTCGGCGACACGGTCGAGCCCGGGTTTGCCAAGACCGCCTTCGGCCTCCGCGACTGGGCGCCGGAGCTGTGCGTCGGTGAGTTCGCGCTTCCCGAAGCGACGGTGACGACCGGTTTGCCGAAACTTACGCCTACGGAGGCGGCCGACCGGGGAGCACGAGCGCTTGTGATCGGCGTCGCCAACTCAGGCGGCTTTATCGCGAAGTCCTGGGTCCCGCCTTTGCTCGAAGCGCTCGAGGCCGGCCTCGACATCGTCAGCGGCATGCATGCGAGGCTCGGCCGACATCCCCGAGCTCGCTACAGCGCCGAGCGGCTGGGCAGGCGGCTGATCGACATTCGCACGCCGCCGCAAGACATTCCGGTCGCGACGGGCCTGAAGCGCAGCGGCAAGCGCCTGCTGACGGTCGGCACCGATTGCGCGCTCGGCAAGAAGTATACGGCCTTGTCGCTCGCCCGCGCGTTCGAGGGCGCGAGGCATCGACGCGGATTTCCGGGCCACCGGCCAGACCGGGATCATGATCTCCGGCGGCGGCATTCCGATGGACGCGGTCGTCGCGGACTTCGCCGCCGGCGCCGCGGAGATGCTGAGCCCCGGCAGCCGCGCCCGACCATTGGGACGTGATCGAGGGTCAGGGGTCGATCCTTCACCCGGCCTATGCCGGAGTGTCGCTGGCCTTGCTCCACGGCAGCCAGCCCGATGTCTTCGTCGTCTGCCACGATCCGACGCGCGACCGCCTCCTTGGCGATGAAGAGTTTGCGGTTCCAAGTGTGGATGAGATCATCCAGCTCACGATCAGCCTCGGGCGCCGCACCAATCCGGCGATCCGGTGTGGCGGCGTCGCGCTCAATACTTCGGCAATGCCGGAAACAGAGGCTGCCGCTACATGCGCCGCAGAGTCCGCGCGCCTCGGGCTGCCGGTTGCCGATCCGATGAGGGGCGGCGACGCCTTCGAGCGGCTCGTCGACGAGTGCCTCAAAGCGTGACCGAACCCGCGGAGCACAGCTGGTTCAAGCGTATCCTGTTGCCCGGCCTGGCACTCAAGGCCTTCGTGATCGGCGGCGGTTACGCCACCGGCCGCGAGCTGGCGGAATTCTTCCTTCCCGCAGGCCCGCGCGGTGGACTTATGGCCATAGCCTTCGCGACGGTCGTGATGAGCGTGCTTTCCGTAATCACCTTCGTTCTCGCACGACGGCTTCGGGCATTCGATTACCGGACTTTCTTCAGGCGCATCCTTGGTCCGGGCTGGATAGTCTTCGAAGTCGCTTACCTACTGCTCGTCGTGCTGATCCTCGCGGTCTACGGCGCCGCCGCCGGAGCCATTGCCGCCGCCGTATTCGGTGCCCCTGAATGGGCGGGAACGGTCGCGCTGATGCTGGGAATCGCAGGCGTCGTCGCCTTCGGGAATACGGCGGTCGAGCGCCTTTTCGCCGACGTTTCCTACTTACTCTACGGCGTCTACGCGCTCTTCATCGTCTTCGCGTTCGCGAGCTTCGGCGACCAGATCGGCCCTGCCTTCGCGGCGCACACGCAAACCGAAGGCTGGGCCATGAACGGCCTAACCTACGCGAGCTACAACACCGTCGGCGCGGTCATCATCCTGCCGGTGCTGCGTCACCTCATGAGCGACCGCGACGCCGTGGTGTCAGGCATTATCGCGGGGCCGCTGACGATGCTCCCGGCCTTGCTTTTCTTCATTCCGATGGTGGCCTTCTACCCCGCGATTCAGGATGCGCCGTTGCCCTCCGATTTCCTCCTGCAGCAGATGGGGCAACCCTGGCTCCACTATCTGTTCCAGGCGATGATCTTCGCCGCGCTGCTGGAGAGCGGCACGAGCGCCGTGCACGCGATCAACGAGCGCATCGGCAATGCTTGGCAGGCCCGGCGCGGGAGCGAGCTGTCACACCGCGCACGCCTTACCATCGGCCTAGTTCTGCTTGCGGTCTGCATGTTCGCGGCGGGCCGGTTCGGCCTCGTTGCGCTGATCGCCAGCGGATACCGCGCGATCGCTTACGTCTTCCTGGCGGTGTTCGTCCTGCCGCTCCTGACGATCGGAGTTTGGAAAATCCTCCGCAATGAACGCGCGGAAGACGATGTGGCGTTGAAGGGGGAAATCGCATGAAGCTTCGTATCACACTGATCGCGGCCTCGGCGCTGGCCGGCGCCGCGCAGGCTGCGCCTCCGGCAGGCTTCGAGCAAAGGGTCGAGAAGCTTCGCTCCGAATATGGCGCGCCGGGCGTAACCATCGCCATCGTGGAAGGCGGCCAAACGGCACTTGCCAAGGGCTGGGGCACGACCCTGGTCGGCACGCAGCAGCCTGTCGGCCCGCGCACAATCTTCGCCACCGGATCGACAGGGAAGGCGTTCACCAGCGCTGCGCTCGCCATCCTCGTCGATCAGGGGAAGATCAAGTGGGACGACAAGGTCATCGACCACATGCCCGACTTCCGCATGTGGGATGCCTGGGTGACGCGCGAGATGACCATCCGGGACCTGCTGGTCCATCGCAGCGGCCTCGGCCTCGGCGCCGGCGACCTGTTGTTCGTGCCCAACAGCAACCTGCCGCGCAAGGAGACGGTGCGGCGGCTTCGTTACATTAAGCCGGCCACCAGCTTTCGCAGCGCCTACGCCTACGACAATGTCCTCTACATGGTCGCCGGGCAGCTAATCGAAGAGGTCAGCGGCCGCACGTGGGAACAATTCGTCCGCGACGAGATTTTCGCGCCGCTCCACATGGACGAATCCACCGTATCCGACCGCGAGTTCCAGTCCACTGCGGACCGGGCGCGGCCGCACAGCCGCTCCGGTGGCGGGTTGGTCGGATTGGGCACGCTCAAGCCGCTGGATGAGAATGCGACCCTGGCGGCCAATGCCGCACCGGCTGGCGGGCTGTCGATCAGCGCGGACGACATGACGCATTGGCTTCTGACCCAGCTTGGCCGTGGCAAAATACCGGGCAGCGACAAGCGCCTGTTCTCCCAGGAGCAGTCCGCAGAGATGTGGAATGGGCTGGTGCCGCAGCCGTTCTCGGCCTTGCCGCCCGAGTTCAAGCCGACCGAGCCAAACTTCGAACTCTATGCACTCGGTTGGGACGTGCGCGACTATCGCGGGGCCAAGCTCATCTGGCACGGCGGTGCGGTGTTCGGATCGCTTGCCGCAGTGGCGCTGCTGCCGGAACAGAATGTCGGCATCTACATCGCCACCAACAGCGAGGAAGGGCAGATCGTGCGCGGTCTGCTGTACGAACTGCTCGATCATTATCTCGGCGCGCCGCAGTCCAACTGGCCGGAGAAGTTCCACGCCTTCCGCCAGAAGCGCCTGGCCAACGCCGCCGCGCAAGTTGCTAAGCAGACCTCTCAGCCAGTGAAAATCGGTCCGTCGCTGGCGCTCGATCGCTACGCGGGAGACTATGCCGATCCCTGGTACGGCACGATCAAGATCCGTCGGTCAGGCCAGGCTCTAGCGATCCAGTTCCCCCATTCGAAGGGAATGGATGGCCCGCTGACTCATCATCAGTACGACACCTTCCGGACCAACCCGTCACTGGAGTGGATCGAGCCGGCCTCCGTCACCTTCGCGCTGGACGCCGACGGAAAAGTCGACCGCATTACGATGAAAGCCGTCTCGCCGACCGCCGACTTCAGCTTCGACTACCACGACCTGCTGTTCACACCAGTCGCCGCGAAGCAGTAAGCCGACGTTTGAGGGGAATGGTGGACGCACTAGGGCTCGAACCTAGGACCCGCTGATTAAGAGTCATATTTTGCGACTTTCATCGCGTCCCAGCTTTTTTCGTCCAACTTCCACAAATCACGTAACTACAGATAGTTAGACTGTCATAGCAGTTCTTCCATTTTCCGCAACGTGCCGCTAATGTGATTATATCGTGCTTATTATGGTGGTGGCATGGCTTCGGGGAAAATTACCAAGCGGATTGTAGACGGTGCGGAGCCAGGCCAGAAAGAGGTCTTCGTCTGGGATGAGGACCTACGAGGCTTCGGTCTGCGGATAACTCCAAAGGGCTCCAAGTCCTACGTACTGCAATATCGCATGGGTGGGCGTGAGGCGCCGGCACAACGCTACACCATCGGGAAGCACGGATCGCCGTGGACGCCCGAGAGGGCTCGAAAAGAGGCCGAGCGGCTGTTGATCATGGTTCGCCAGGGCATTGATCCGGTGCAGGCTGACAAGGAGCGACGCCGGCAGGCTGTCGATTTGGCCTTCGACAAATATGTCGACAGTTTTGTCCGGCTTTACCTTCAGCGGAGATGGAAGCACTGGCAACTCGGCGTGAGCGTCCTTCGAAGACAAGCTATCCCAGTTCTACGGAGCAAACCTCTTCCACGCATCCAGCGTTCGGATCTCAATCCCATCTGGGATGAGCTCCAGGATCGGCCAGCCGTTGCGCGGTTAACTCATGCCACATTACGCAAATTGTTCCGTTGGGCCGTGACGCGGGGCGACCTCGATCGGTCTCCGATGGAGGGAATGGAAGCGCCTCCGCCAGTTCCGGCGCGAGACCGCGTGCTATCAGACGAGGAACTAGGCGTGCTCTGGCATTGCCTACCGGGACTTGGAAGACCCTTCGATCCATTCTTCCGTCTTCTAATTTTGACCGCCCAGCGGCGCGAAGAAGTTGCCCGAATGGACTGGTCGGAACTGAAGCGGGACCAGGCTGAGTGGATTCTACCAGCAAGCCGAACCAAGAACTCCAAGGCGCAGCATGTCCCACTTAGTCCCGTGGCAATATCCATCCTCGATGGACTCGCTGATGGGCCGATGTGGCCCAAACGGGGCTTCATCTTCTCGACCACGGGGCTCACGCCCGTTTCAGGGTTTTCCAAGGCAAAGCGGCGCCTGGATGAGAAAATGGGAGAGCAGCTGGCGGATCGCTTCCATGCGTGGCGAACGCACGATCTTCGTCGTACCGTTGCTACTGGGCTTCAGCGTCTAGGCGTGCGGTTTGAGGTGACTGAGGCCGTTCTAAACCACGTCAGTGGTGCCCGAGGCGGGATTGCTGGAGTTTATCAGCGATACGATTGGGGGACTGAGAAGCGAGCAGCGCTTGAAGCTTGGGCATCGCACGTCGCGAATGTGGTTCGCCAAGGGGTGCACCAATGACTGCGCAGCGCGGTGTTCGCAGCCTCCCGGATGCTCATTGGATATCCCTCGACCAGGCCCTCGCCTGGATCTGCTTTGACGAAGCATTCGACATAGATGTGCTGCTGACCTCAGCTGCTTCCGACATGGGTCTGACACCTGGGGAGGCCAAAACGCGATATCAGGAAGCCTGGCGAGACTTTGCGGAACAGGCGTCGAGAAGAGGATTTGAAATCCGCGGGCGGCGACGGTCCCTAAGGAAAACCGAAAACTACATGCGTCAGTTGTCGGCCGACGATCTTTTCAATTGCCGGTTTGTCGACTTCGACCGAACGACCCACGGCCGTACGATTCTTCTTTCGCGTCGCGACTGCGACGAGGATGGCGTCTGGGAAGTCATGTTCGATCAAATTGGCTCGGATTTCCTCGATGTGGTGGTTCGTCGCAGCGACCTCTTGGCCTTCAAGAACCAAGCAAGCCCGAAAGCCACTCGTCGGAAGGCGACCGTCGCGAGCGGGCTTGCAGCTTTCAAGCACCTTAGCGCCCACATTGACGGCAAGCATGCCTCCGAAATTCGGCGCGACGACCTCATCCAAGAGATGTGTGACGAATTCGGCATCACCCAAAAAACGGCCCGCAATAATTGGAAGGCAGCGACCGCAAAAAGGCCTGATTTGACCAGTCAAGGACGGCGAAAACGAGCGGAGACAAATTCGGATCGATAAATTTTGGTCGACCCGTTTTGTTGCACCGGATCGTCTCGGAATTCCGCCTCCCATCACCGGAATCAGCCGGAAAGGAGAAGCAGATGCTTATCAATCAAACGCCATTCGATACGCGGGCAGCGGCAAGCTACCTGGGAATGTCAAAGTCGACCTTGGAGAAGCTCAGAGTCTTCGGCGGTGGACCTAAATATCTGAAACTACGACATTTGGTACGTTATAGGCAGCAGGACCTCGACGAGTGGATGTCCGAACGTCTGATAGGAAGCACCTCTGAGTTGGGCGGGAGGGCGTCGAAATGAGCCGCCGTCATGATTTGCGGCGCCTTCACGCTCATGAGACCTATTCAGGTCAAGGAACTGGCCACAGTTCTCAAGGTGAACATCAGCACGATACGTGGTGGTTGGCGGCCACGAGGCCTCACGCCCATCGACGGCAGCATCCCACACCTTTTCCTTGGTGAGCACGTGAAGGCGTTTCTGGCCGCTCGCGCGGCGCCCCGGCAGCCATGCGGACCCGGCAGGCTATATTGCGTCGCCTGCCGCTCACCTCAGGTCCCCGTGGGAAAGGTGGTGGTGCTCGAGCCAATGGCTGAGACGACCGTCAACTTCGTTGGCGTCTGCCCGGTGTCCAAACACCGCATGCGTCGGCGGGTTCGGATCGCCAATATCTCCCGGGATCTTGGGCACTGCCGCATTGCACGCGAGGACGAGGCGATAACAATAAGTGGTAGCGGCGACTCTCCTCAAACTACACTCAAAGAGGAGCTAGTAGGATGAGGGGTGTCAACCCGGCCAACGAGCGCATCAAGCGGCGCTTTTTCACCCATCTGCGGGAAGCGGAGGGACTTCAGCCGGCGACTCTCGATCACACCAGTCGTGCGATCGCTGACTACGAGCAGTTCACCAATTGGCGCGACTTCAAGAAGTTCAGATCGAACGATGCCGCGGCCTATCGGAAGAAGCTTCTCGAGGGGTCTGGCAAGCTGGCTGCGCACACCAGCCGATCAACGGTCCAAACCAAGCTTCGACTGGTCCGAAAGTTCTTCCGCTGGCTGCACGGCCAGGAGGGCTTCCGGAAGGCAATCAAACTTGACGAACTCGACTACCTCAACTTGAACGCCAGGGATCGCCGTGTGGCGGCCGCACCACGGGAACGACCAGCCGCCAGCGTCGAACAAGTCCAGCACGTTATCCGGTCAATGCCGAGTGGAACCGATGTCGAACTTCGGAACCGCGCGATGATCGCGTGCTTCTTGCTCACAGGCAGCAGGATCAGGGCTCTGATCTCACTAAGGCTTAAGCATGTTCGGGCAGACAGACTGGGCATAGATTTTGATGGCGCAGAGGTCGAAACCAAGTTCGGAAAGAGCTTCACGGCCCACTTTCTGCCGGTCGGTAAAGATATTCGCGCGATCCTTTTGAACTATATCGAGCACCTGCGGACAAAGCTGTTGTGGGGCCCGGACGATCCGCTCTTCCCCGCGACAAGGCAAAGTGTCCGGAACGCCCATGAGTTTGAGACCATCGGTCTGGATCGTAGGCATTGGCGTTGTCCCGGAGCCGCGCGCAAGATCTACAAGTCAGCCTTCGAGATGGCCGGTGTTCCCTATCATCCGCCCCATACCATTCGGAACACTCTGACACTTTGGGCGGAGCGCAATTGTCGAGACTTCGAGCAGATGAAAGTGGTGTCTCAGATCCTCGCGCATGAGGACCTTCTCACAACACTCAGAAGCTACGGACCAGTTCCGCCGCGCAGGCAGGCGCAGGTAGTGGGCGATATGTGGCAGAGCGAAGACAACGGTACTCAGGAGTTGGCAGATGATCTGCTAAGCCAGCTTCGAGAGTTGCTGAGTACTAAGAAGGGTGAAAAATGACCGATTGCCACCTTGGGCGCCCGAGCGACATGCTGACCGAGGAGGAAATTGCTGACCTGCGTAGAGACCTAAAGAGTTGGGCAGCCTATGTGCGCGTGTACTTCCGCGCGCTCGCTCGGGGAAAACTTGACCATCGACCGCCTGATTGTCGAGCGAGCTAGATCTTACCGTCAACAAGGTCACTGGGCCCGCTAAACTCGTGCAATCGGTGTCACGGCTTTGGCGATGATCGAGGATCCTGTTAAACGGAGGCAATGCAGATAGCCGCAATCCTGCTCGGAGCGCTTCGCGAGCGCAATCCGCAGGAATTCAAACGGCTCAGCCGGGACGGGGAACTCGAAGCCTGGTGGAAGGGTCGGGCCCGGCAGGCGAAGGAGATCTACAACCAGCTGACAGAGTGCGCGGAGAAACTGCCGAGCGGCACGGTGAGGAGTCTCCTCGCTCCATGCATCGGCCGAAGAGCAGGTATACTCGCAGCGGTGATGGACGACCTAACGACCGAATGAGTTCACAGTGCCGACAGCTGCGAAGGCCGGAAGGACGAGAGAATGAGTGACGGGACGCAGCCGGAGCCACCGACTGCATGGGGTCAGCGGATGCTCAGCGAGGAATAGATTGAGTCTCTGTCGCAAGATAGAAGCGAAAGGCTGCATTCCCCGTAAGGTATTGGCGGATGTTTCCGCCACTCGTGGATGACGACAACCTCGGTGCTCGCGGACGTTCAAACAACAGACCCGCTAACGTTCAGTTACGAGATCATAGCAAGGTTGTGCCGCGCGCTTTGGTGAGCGCGTAAGCACGAGGGAAGCACTGGGGGAAACCGGTACAAAGCTGATGTTGGCTTTCGACCCATTCCTGCCGCGGCAGCTTTCGACCCATTCCTGCCGCCAGGCTGGAGTTCAGCTTTCAACCGGCCCCGGCGACCGAGACTGGCGGTGGTTCAAATCATTTGATTGCGGGAACTCAGCAGGCTTGGCCAATACCAAAATCAGGATCGCTATCGTCCCCAGGTTCGGGCTCGGTTTCCAAGCCTGCTGCTTCCCCACAGGGGAAGTTCAATTCCGTCGCCCTGCTGCCAACTGGACGAGATATGTAGTCCTGGCCGGACTTCCACATAGACAGCATCACAACTGCTAACTTCCGCGCAACTGCCACTCGTGCGCGGCCGGCGCCCGCCCTATCCCGTAACGCGACTCCCCATTCGCGGATCGCGCTGTCCGCGTATTGCAGATGGTTTCCGGCCGCCATCACAAGATGGGCCCTCGTCATCTGACTGCCCATGCGACTGATCCTCAGCCGTGAAGTGCTTTGACCAGATTGTCTCATACGCGGAGTCATGCCTAGGTAGGCCCCAACGTCCGCCGATCTCTTGAAACGAGACGGTTCGTCAATCGCACTGTAAAATGAGATAGCGCAGATTGGCCCTACGCCAGGGATCTGCATGAAGCGCGAACAAGTAGAATTGGCTTCTGCGATCGCCCTCAAGCGTTCATCAGTGTGTTGCACGTATGATCGGATAGTCTGACAGAGCGACAACATCGGCTCGATCTCCTGGCGCAGATCTACTTTCTCGTCCTTCCGTAGGCGCATCAGCTCTCGGGTCACGTTTCTCACTAGTATATTTGCGGATGTGACGCGTTTGAATTTGCCGCCGTTTAGCCGGATCAGCGATCTGATGATCCCTTCTACGGCAACCCGGACTCGGACCAGTTTCTGACGTGTCGCAAGGATTGATCGAAGGTTTTGGGCCTCAAGCGTCTTCAGACGGACTGCAGAGACCACGCCCTGTCCGACCCGGGCGATCTCGGCGATTCCTCGCGCATCATTCTTATCGGTCTTGTTCTGCCTGATACCAAGGAACTTGCTCGCTTTTCTCGCATCGAACTGGGCCACCGGAAATCCGAGACGAACAAGCGACCGAGTCAGGTGAGTTCCAAACGACCCCGACTCAAGCGCGACCATGCTTACTTTTTTGCGGATCGGCTTCAGGATTGCTCTGAGATCAGCGGCATTGTTCGCCAAGCAATAATCTGAAACGACGCCACCATCGTCATCGATGATGCAACACGTCATTGTATCAGCACCAACGTCCAGGCCGACCCAATATCTTGCGCGTGCCATAGTGGCTTCCTTGTGGGGAGGGCGTCGCCATTAGCGCTCGCAAGGTCGCCGTGCCTTTTATCGGGTGTCGGCGTCCGCCCTCCTAGTGCACGCTTTTTAAGCGTCGCAACTGCAGTTCTTTCTATCACTCAAGGGACTCGGGAGCTAGATATTGGGCAGGCGTCCTGCGTTTCGGATGGAGTGGTCCAGAACTCGAAGTGTGGGAATGTCGCGCTGAATGTCGTGTCAACTCAGACAGGAGCAACGATTGTGCCGAAGTCTAAGCAGCTAATGTCTTTGGCTTGCACATGCTGCTGTATCTAATTCTAGCAGGTGCCGTGGCCGTGGGTCGGTTTTTGGGGGGTGACACGTTCGTGTCCTTCGCTGAAAATCTTCAGGAGATTGGCGACGACGTGCGTCTCCCATCGTGACTGGCGGTATCCTGCCTGCGGGCGAAGCTGCTAGGACAATTCGGAGCTTCAACTTGCAACCGTGGGGAAGGACAGACAGAGGGAGATATGCGCAACATTTCCGCGGCTGCCCTCCTGTTGGTTGCTCTGGTGGCGCTTGCGACCGTGTTTCTCATAACGATGGTTTCTGGCCGGCCGCCGCGGATGTTCTAGCGCAATATCTGCCCGAATGCTCGCCACCATCGATCGTCCCAAGCCACCAAGATGGCGGTAGCCCTCCTCAAGATCAGTCATCTTGTTCACGGCGTTTCCAAGGCCCGCTACCAACCCGGCCGGCCCACGACTACAGAGTTGCGGCGTGGTCCTCCAATGATTGTGAGGAGCCCACCGTAATGATGGTTGCCCCGGCTCGGAGGAACAGCGTGCGGAGTAAGGCTTAAATGGCACCATCGAAGCACTCGCCTGAGTAAAAGAGTTGATACAACTCCTACGCCTTTATCTCCTGCTTTATTTGTTGGGTTTCCTCCCGGCCTGAGGAAAGACCACTGACCATCTGTGAAGCTGAACGGAGGTCTCTTACCGAAGTAGCCAGCCAGGAGAGCCTGCCGTTTCTCGCTATGACGCTACGATGGATGCGCTCAAGACACGATCTCGGGATGCCCATTCTTCTCCGCATCAGCGCAGTGCGCTGTCCCGTTGTCTCGCAGTCAGCACTCGTGTGGAGTCAAACTCCAGAACCAATGCACTGAGTTGGCCTGAAAGATAGCAGCCCGTGTCGACCGCGATCCTGTTTTTGCGGAACTCCACTTCACGCACGATCGTATGGCCATGAACGACCATCAAACCATGGTCGGATGCATCGTCGAGGAAGCCCGTCCTGATCCAGCGCAGATCGCGGCTGGATTGCTCGGCAGGCGGAACGCCTGGACGGATTCCGGCATGGACGAACAGATAGTCGCCGAGCTGCACGTAGTTCTTCAAAGAGTTCAGGAATTGAACGTGTTCCGCGGGAATCGCCGCTTGCATGGCTGCCGCGACATCGAACTCGGGCGCCAAGATGTCGGCAGTGCGTAGCCCGTAGCTCTCCAGCGTCTGAACACCGCCATATCGCAGCCAAAGATCAAAGGCTTGGTGCCGACCTTCGTAACAGTCGAGCATCACTTCCTCATGATTGCCCATGAGGCAGTCCCAACGATGCGCGGGCAGGCCGCCCTTGACAATCCGGTCGATGACCCCAGCGGAGTGCAGTCCGCGGTCCACCAGATCACCCAGAAAGATGAGATGCGATTGAACGTCGCTTTGAGTGAGATCCTCATCGATGGCGTCGAGCAAGCGGTTCAACGCATCCAGGCAGCCGTGGACATCACCAACCGCATAGACACGTGTCCCTTCGGGCATCGCATGGCGCGGCTTCGCTTTCAGTCCGAAGAACTTGGCGAGGCGTTCAGCTACCATTTGCAGGAACGTTCCTTGAGAAGATGATCAGCTTGTCGTTCGGGCCGGGTCGCCTCCGGATTGCCTCATAGTCTGTACGCGAAGCTGGAATTCAAGTTCCGGCGCAGATCGGGCACCGACGATAGCGCAAACCGATTGCGCGACCGGTCACATCGGAGTCATTCTTCGTACCACGGAGACTCGACTTCGGTACATTTGGTTGGCCGCCGACGCAGCCTCGCGCGCACTTCGCCGAGCCAGAACTGGTTTTGAAGCGTCTCTCCGCTCTTCAGATGGAGGTTCCCATGGCAAAAAGGCTCTGGGTGGGTCTCGACGTCGGGGTCGAGACCACGAGCGTCTGTGTGATCGACGCGGGCGGCTCAGTGCATTCATGAAGCGGTCTGCTCTACAAATGCGAAAAGCGTGCATCGCGAGATTGTCCCTCTAGGCTGTCGCCGGTCCGGAACCGTGGGGCTCGAATCCGGCATCGGCTTCGGCCTTGCCCGCGATCTTAAGGCCCTCGGCTACACCGTCGAAATTTATGAAGCTCGGCAGCTCAGCAAATTTCTGCGGGTGCGACGCAACAAGACCGACGCCGGTGATGCCCTAGGAATTGCCCACGCCGGCCGGATTGCTTCGCCACTGGTATCCAGAGTTCATCTGAAAAGCCTCGAGTGCCAGTCCATCGCCTGCCGCCTCAAGATCCGGCGCTACTTAATCAAGGCGCGTATGGATGCGGTAAGCATCGTCCGCCGGCAACTCGAGCTTTTCGGGGTGCGAATTGTGCCCGGGAGCCCCGCGACCTTTTACTCGCGAGTCGACAAGGCGCTTAGGACCACGTTTGGGCCCGCTCCAGATCCGCTCGCTGCGGACCTGCGACACCTGCTCGACCATATCGAAGGGCTTTGCACGCAGAAGATCGGCTTCGACCGTGCATTGAAGAGCCTCGCCCTTGGCAATGACGTCTGCCGCCGGCTGATGGAGATACCCGGGGTGGGGCCGATCTGTGCTTTGAGCTTCTACGCGGCGGTGGGTGAACCGGGGCGCTTCCGAAGGGCGTCCGATATCGGGCCATATCTCGGCCTGACGCCAAGGCTCCATCAGTCTGGGCTGGTGCAGCGGTCAGGCCGGATCTCGCGCATGGGCAATGCGATGGCACGTGGCCTGCTCATCCAATCCAGCCTTCGTTTCATGAGATGCTGCGAACCGCAGTCGAGGTTCCGAGCCTGGACAAGCGGGATCGAAGCGCGCCGGGGCAAAGGAAAGTCGCGGGTAGCGCTTGCACGCAAGCTCGCGACCGTGATGATCGCCATGTGGAAAAAGGGGACGCCGTTCGATCCACAGCTTGTACTCGCCGAGCATTGATCTGAACTTCCGGAGCGATCTGGACCTCGACCATTTTGATGCGCGTGGAGCGCGTTTGCACCATGAGGCCAGATCGACGCACGGGATGACGCTCGCCCTTTTTCCATTTTAGGAAAGGCACGCCCAGTAGGTGATTGCTATCGGCGGCGAGATGGGCCAGATTCTTCTCATTGTCTGAAGGACTTGCGAATGATCAGCTCGGGATCGTCGCACGTCGCGGGCGGTTTTTGGCGAAAGCCTAAGGGAGTGGGACGATGACCGAGCATGTTCAGAACCCCATGGCTGCGACCGACGCTAAAACTCTGGTCGACCAAATTCTTTGCGCCCGCAGGTTACGGACGGCCGCGTTCGGACCCGGCCTGTTTTCCGATCCCGCATGGGACATCGTGCTGACACTTTATCGTGGACAGCTACGCGGCGAGGGAGTCCGCAGCACGGAACTGGCCGACTCTGCCTCTGTGACGTTGAGCACGATAGCGCGCTGGGTAGAAGTGCTGGCGCGGCAGAGATTGGTGGAGGTCCAACCGGCCGTTTCGGACGTAGAGGGACCGATCGTGGAATTGAGCGCAAAAGGTTCGTCGGCAATGCGCCGGTGGCTTGCGCAATGGCTGAACTGTGAGTGCATTCCTGAATCTGAGACGCGTGTAACAAGTTTGCTCCAGCGGATCCTGAATGACACTGCCGGATAAGCGGAAACGCTCGCAATTTCGCGCCCAACAGACGGCCCGTCCCGTTCGTCTGTTGAGTAGCGCCCCTCCAGTCATTATCCACTGAACGCTCAATTTTCCTGTGGATACGGACCGACATGGCGACTGGTGACGAGCGGGTAGTGACGGCGAAGCTGCCCGCAGATTTGGTGGCCAGACTCGACAATGTTGACGGAGCATCGAACGCCCGAAGAGTTGGATCATACGCGAAGCGCTTCGCGAGTGGCTTGCGGAAAAGGAAAGGCGCCATCAACTTACCCTGGAGGGACTGCGCGATTTCGATGAGGGTCGAGTGATCAGTCACGAGGATATTCTGGCGATGGTCGCGCTCAAGAAGACGCAAGCTCGCGCGAAGGACTAGAACGATGTTTAGCGTGCTCACCAAACGATGTCGTGGGTTGGGGACGTCTGCAAGCCTATGAACGCGGCGGTTCGAGTGTCCCCACATGAAGCCTGGCCGCTGCATGAGAAGGAGCGGCACTTCGAGCTTGGCAGCCTCTTGAGCTGCGCCGTAACCGACATGGCGGTGCCGGCGAGGGTCGGGCGAACTCGGGCTCAGCCATGCGGGCTGCTGGGAGTGCGACCTTTCCGACGAAAACCGTCTCTTCTGGTCGGGCGGAGTTTACGACATTTTCGGTCTTCCGCGCAACGCGCCGATTGCGCGAGATCAGGCAGGTACGATTCTACGCCGAACATTCACGCGCCGCGATGGAGCGCCTGCGTAACCATGCCATCAGCCACCGGCAGGGGTTCACGCTAGACGCCGAGATCCGCCCCGCCACCGGCAAGGCCCGCTGGATGCGGCTGATCGGCGCGCCGGTCTGCGAGGCGGGGCGGGCGGTACGCCTGCACGGCATCAAGCTGATCGTCTAGCGCGATGAGCGGTCTGTCATCAGGGCGCTCCGCACCAATTCCCTCCGGAACGGATCGATCGGCAAGCGAACGCTAAGACGCCGTCGCTAAGAATTGGTTCGTTCCCTGGTCCCGAGGAGCGTCCCGATGATGCCCTCCAAGTACGAGGGAGTGGGGTTAGGCGAAGGGAAGGGCTAGACGTGAAGGCGGACATGTATGAGGACGATCCGCGCTCGGATCCGCGATCCAGCGTCTTCTTGACCGCCGTGGTCTACGCCGGGGGCGGCCAGATGCCCGTACGCATCCGCAATCTTTCCACGCACGGCGCGTTCCTCGAGGGGAATGATCTCCCAGCCGAGGGCACGATCGTCCAGATCAAGCGCGGAAGCCTCAGTGCGGCAGGCAGCATCGCCTGGTCGCGCGACCAGCATTGTGGACTGCGTTTCGCAGCGATCATCGACGTTGCAAGCTGGATCGATCGCGCGGGGCCCATCGGCCAGCAGAGGATCGATGCGGCCATCGCCGATTCCGGAAGGAACTGTCTCGACCCGCTTCGTTCGCGGTGATCACGAATAGCATGCCGCAGGGTGATCTCGCCTCCCTGAGCGCGGATATCCTCGAGATCTGCGACCGCATGGTCGAAATGCCGGACCTTTCAATCGGGATCGCCGAACAGATTTTGAAGATCGAAGCGGCCGCACGCTCGATCGGGACCGTCACCGGCGGACGGCCGTGACCGGCTTCCGGCGGAACGCAGACGAACGATTTCTGCTTCCGGCGAAGGGTCAGCAAGAACCTCGGACGCGGCGACTGCCTGCGCCTCGCCATGCAGCGGGCGTTTCCATTGCCCCGGACGGGCGCGTTCACCGATCTGTTGGCGGAGATTGACGCCTGCAGCGAGGTGACCCCAACCGACTGATCGCGCAGAAGATTTTCTGCAGAAATGTGATCCACTTCGGTGGAACGGTAAACTCAATTTTTACCATCCTGCTTTAGGCCGGAGGCCAGCCGATCCAAACAATGCAGAGAAGCTGCACAGTCCGCATCTCCAAGGATTAGTCGCTCACCATGAACGCGCCCGTCAAAGCGGAAAGCCTGCGAAACGCGATCAGTTTTCGCCGCCGCTACGTCTCGGTCCGCTGGAAATTCAATATTGCGCTCACGGTCGCGCTCCTCTGGACCGCGATCAGCGTCTACGCCGCCTCGGCCTGGATGCACGATCTCGCCGATCTCACGCATCCCTTGTTCGCCCTTTGGGCGCTCACCTTCATCGCCTTCGTCCCCGGCTTCATGAATGCCTTCCTGGCCACGTCCTTGCTGCTCGACAAAAGGCCGCCCCGGAAAATCCCCGCGATTTATCCGGGGGTCACGATCCTCATTGCGGCCTACAATGAGGAAGACGGCATCGGCGAGACTTTAAAAAGCATCGCTGCTCTCAACTATTCCGGAGCGGTCGAGGCGCTCGTCCTCAACGACGGCTCGAAGGACCGCACCGTCGAGCGTTTTCACGAGGTCAAGGCCGAGCTCGATCTGCCTTACAACATCTCGATCTCGCTGCTCGATTTCCAGGACAACAGAGGAAAGGCAGCCGTCCTCAACAAAGGCCTCGAAGCCGCCCGGCACGAGCTCGTCTGCACGATCGACGGCGACAGCCGGCTACGCTCCGACAGCCTCAAGGAAATCGTCGAACGCTTCCTCTCAGATCCCGCCCGGCACCATGGCGGTGGCAGGCGCAGTGCTCGTGCGCAACAGCCGGGCGAGTTTAATCACTGCGGCGCAGGAATGGGATTACTTCCACGGCATTTCGGCGGTGAAGCGCATGCAGAGCATGTATCATGGGACCCTCGTCGCGCAGGGTGCCTTCTCGCTCTATCGCAAAGACGCTTTGGAAGAGGTGGGCGGCTGGCCGGAATCGGTCGGCGAGGACATCGTCATGACCTGGGCCATGCTCGAGAAGGGATATCGCATCGGCTATGCAGAGGACGCCATTGTTTTCACCGACGCGCCGACCAGCTTTGGTCAGTTCTACCATCAGAGAAAGCGCTGGTCGCGCGGCCTCATCGAGGCCCTGCAGCGCCACAAGGGCCTGCTGTTCAAGCGCAGGCTGAGCACGTTGTTCGTGTGGTGGAACATGCTGTTCCTGCCGCTCGATCTCACGTTCACGTTCATCTTCATTCCCGGGCTCGTCGCGGCGCTGCTTGGCCATTTCTGGATCGCCGGTCCGTTGACCCTGCTTGCTGCTGCCGCTCGCGGTCGTCTGGAACGGGGTCATCTTCGCCATCCAGCGCAAGATGTTTGCTGAGAAGGGGCTCAAGGTCCGCCGCAACGTCTGGGGGCTGTTCTTCTACGTACTCGTCTACGCGATCGTCATGCAGCCGGTGTGCCTGTGGGGCTATATTTGCGAGCTGACCGGACGGCGCAAGAATTGGGGAACCAAGTAATGCCGTCGTACCTCGCTCGCGCTCTTTGCGTGCCCGCTGTTCTCTGGACAGGCGCGGCCGCCGCGCAGGATGTGGACGTCGCTACGGCCGAGGGGCCGTCGGCCGGCATCGAGATCTTCGCGAGCACCGATAGCGACAATACGGACGTCCTCAAGGTGCTCGCCAAGGGCGCACTTTGGGACGACGGTCCGGACAAATATCTGGGCGTCGCAGTCGAGCGGGTCTGGTTCTCGCCGCAAGGCCAGCATAGCCGCAAGGATGATCGCGTCTATATCGATGCGGCCGACCGGGCGGGCGATAAATGGCTGTGGAAGGCGCGGATCGGAACCGATGGCCATAGCTGGCTCGGCTCGGCGAGTATCCGCGCCAGGGACTGGTCCAAGGAGTTCTTCCTCGAACGCGAGATCGTGGAAACGCCGCGAGGCGTCGATGAGGGCATCTATTATACGTTTCTCGGCGCAAGTTTCGACTTTCCTGCATCCGACCGCGACGTGTTCACGGCGATGGCCGGAGTGCAGGCGTTCACAGGAAGCAACGAGCGGCTTCACCTCCGCGGATCCTATATCCGCGTTGTCGCGCCCAAGCTCGGCGTAAGTGCGCAGCTCCGCGCCCGCACCTTTCATTCCACCGCGCCCGGCGAGTTCGATTATTATTCGCCGAAGAACTTCGTCCAGGTTCTGCCGGTCGTCCAAATGCGCCGATTCACGTCCTCAGGCTGGATGCTGCTCGGCGCGGCGGGCTATGGGGCGCAGCGCGCCACGGGCGGGAACTGGCAAGCCGCGCGCCTTGCCGAGGTGCGCGTCGAAAGTCCGCGAACGATGCGTGGCCTGCGTGTCTTCGGGCATCTCCAATATTCGAACAACTCGCTGAGCGGGTCAGGCAATTACGATTATGTAATGGGCCGGTTGGGCGTCACCGCGCGCTTCTGACGTCCTGCCGTTCTCAACGATCGAGCTGAGGCGGGACGTCTTTACGGATAGTCGACTATCCGGACCAGCTCGATGCGTCCGTCGGCACTCTTGCGAACGACCTCGCGCCGGCGTTCCGGCGGAGCCTCCTTCCAGTGCGCTTTCCCAGCGGAGATGCTGCGGCTGATCCGAACGGTCGCACGTGCCTGCTCGGGCGGTGCGGCAGAACCGGTTCGCACGATCGTTTCGGCAAACAATAGAAGAGCCATCATAAGGCGAGCTTGCGCCAGGCAAGCTTCTCAAAAGCCTGCGCTTTTATCCGAAACGGAGGGGATTCGGTACGAGCGCGGCAGGGTCGAGGGGCCGTTGCGGCATCGCTCTCTCACAGGAAAACGGGTGCCCCGAGCGGCACCCGCGATCCGGCATGCTGATCTTGCGGCAGTGGCGAGACCTCTCGCCCGATGCAAGAGGAATATCGGCGTTCAGAGAATTTTCGTATCGGGATGCAGTTCGTCGAAAAAGGCGATCATCCCGCAGCGGCCCTTTTCGGACAGTTCGAGGAACATGCGACGTCGGTCGAAACGGTCGTTCGTACGATCGATCAAACCATCTTTCTCAAGTACGGCGATCCAGCGCAGCGCCGTGGTGAGAGGAACGCCGGAGCGCTCAGCCAGGCGCGACACGGTCAGCCGGCGTTCGGCGAGCGAGGCGCTATAGAGTTCGAGCAGCATGTCCCAGGCGGGATCCGCGAACAGGTTGGATTTGAAGAAGCGGCCGCGCTGCTGGCGGGCCACGAGGCCCTGCCGGATGACCATCAGCTGGGCATAGCGGGCGCGCTGGCGAGCCTCGTTCAAAGCCGGCTGCAGGTCTGCTGTTTCATCGGTGCCCGCCGGAGCAGCGCCCTCGAAGTCTTCGCGAAGAGTGAACTCGGTCATGTCTTTCCCCTTGTTGCGTTGGGAAAGAGAGAATTAACCAAGACTGTTGCGGGCGCTGTTAAACATTATCCCAAAATGGAGGGAAACTCGGTCCAATTTGAATGGATTGCCGGCACCTCAGGCCGTGCTTAGGCGATCCGCGACCTCGTCGACGACCTGCTGGAGCCGCGCTCCAATCGCCGGGCAATCGCCCCAGCCATCGATGATCTCCAGAGCCTGATCAAGAAGCGTGAGCGCACGCTCAACCGTGAAGTCTTCCGACGAATCGTCGGCGCCCTGGCTGGCTGCCGGCATAGAAGGAGTCCCCCGAGCAGAACGACGTAGTCCCGCGTGCTGCGGGCCAACGTTCTAATGCGTCAATAAACATAAATTCGTAGTTAAGCCACCATTAGTCGGACTTCAGCCTGTTTCAGAAAGATACAGATCGAGCAGATGCCGACCCTTTTCCGTCAGCGAGACAAAGTTGTGCCTCTTGTCTGTCGGATGGTCCTCGCGCCGGACGAGATCGCGGCCGGACAGAAACTCGATCCACCGCATCGCCGTCGAGCGCGACGCACCGGACAATTCGCAAAGACTGCTCTGCGTCTGCCGCCGTCCTCGCCCGCTCAGATAGAGAAGGAGAAGCATGTCCCAGGCCGGTTCGGCAAACATCTGCGATCCGAAAATCGCAACGCGCTTGCGGCGGTCTTCGAGCAGCCGGCGAGCCCGTTGCTCGAGCTTCAGCTCCTCGCCGTCGGGAACTTCCGCGTCCTGCGTTACGGAACTGAGCGATCGATCGCGAAGCTTGCCGAGCAGGCGATGCAGATCCTCGACGTCGCGCTCGTCAAGGGACACGAGCGTATAAACGTTGTCGGGAATATCACTGCGCTCGTTGTACATTCGCTCCTGCCAAAATCATCCTTGAGCGCCGCGAGGTTGCCTGGACGCACACCCCATGGCGCTCGAGGAGCGTTAACCGAGCACTAAACGCGTAGATGCTGCCAACCCCTCCGGCAAGCGAATTGCAAACGGCTACCGCCCTGCGGTTAATCGAGGGCCGACTGAACTTGTTCCAGTGGCCGGGCGAGGGCCTGGCTGACCGCGCTGACCCCGGCGAGCCCGACCGCTACGGCAATGATCGCGAAGCAGGCGAACTCCATGGCTCGGCCCTGACGTCGGCTGTCGGACGCCGATTTCGCGAGGGGGCGCGGCTGAAGGCGCCGTTCAGTAAAGTCTCCGTTTGCCGTCGCGAGGGCAGCGTCGTTGCCGCTGACGAGGGCGGAGACGAAGATCGCGTCCTGCGATCTCAGACCCGCGCGATGGCCCTTGCTCCACGCCACGCGGGCAATGATGGTCTGGCGTCCTCGCCGAATTCTCGACATAGGATCCGCGGGCCGGCGCCTGAGGGGCCTGGATGCCGAGCCCGTGCAACGAGCAGTTAAGGATGCAGATGTCGTGCCACGAGGCGCCGCTCAGCATGCGCGCCTTGATCATGACTTTCTGCCGGTTCTCACGAGGCTTCATGACGGACTTCGACGTGCTTCCAGGGCACGCGCTGGTCGAACGCCCGACCGACTTCCCGTGCTCAGTCTTAGTAAACTGGCCCCAGTTCCAGTGGCTTAAGCAATACTCCGATGCGGAGCGGATTCGTCACGTAGCCCGAACGATCGTCCAGCGTGAGCCCGTGCGCCTAGAACGTCAGCGCGAGCGAGCCAACCACGGTCTCGTCACCGACATTGCTACCGATAACATCGAGACCGACCCGAACATTGCGCAACTCGGCACCCGCTCCGGCCGACCAATCCCATTTTCCGCTTTGAGGTGCCATGTCCTAGGGTCCCCGCTCGTGGCCGATGGCGGCTCGGAGCGTCAGCGGCGTGGATTGAAGGGCGTATTCGACCCCGGCGAAAGCATAGGCGTTGAGGCGCTTGGTTCCCAGCTCGTCGCGCGTCCCGCGTTGGGGCGGCGCAAGGCTCAGCCCGACGCCTGCCTTCAGCGGTCCACGGATCGCTTCGATCGTGCCGGTGATCTCCAGCGCATTACCCTCGGCCGCTTCCGGATAAAGATAATAAGTCGCCGAAACGTCGGCGCTCAGCGTTTCGGTCAGATCGATCGCATAGCCCACGGTCGCGTCCATTTCGGCGCGGCCTGCACTCCCTTTCGCGAGCGAAGAGCCCCACAGCTCGGCGTAGAGCCCACTGTCGTGCTCGAGCGCGAGCGATGCCTGGAGGGCTGGCTTGCAGTCGGAGAGCGAAAGGCCGCGATTAGCGATAGTCGCTGACGAGCCCGATCTCCGCCGACCAGTCCTGGGCGTTGGCCGAAGTCGCGGTCAGCGCCAGGGCAAGCACGAACGCGTACCTGCGGGCAAATACGCTCGTTCGAGCAGCCACGATGTTCAGGCCGCGCTCGACGCGCGACCGTCAGGTTCGAGCAGGGCGGCAAGCTCGTCGGGGGGAAGTGGCTTGGAGAAGTAATAGCCCTGCATCTCCTTGCAACCCGCGACCTTGAGGAACGTCGTTGCTCGGCGGTCTCGACGCCCTCCGCGGCGACCGACAGGCCCATGGCGTGGCCGAGGGCGAGCACAGTCGAGATGATGTTGCCCGAGTCCGCCGCATCTCCCAAATGCTGGATGAAGCTGCGGTCGATCTTGATCTTGTCGACCTCGAACTTGCGCAGATAAGACAAGGACGAATAGCCGGTTCCGAAATCATCGAGGGCGATGGTGAACCCCGCGCTACGCAGTCTCGACAAGGTCTCGCGCACATGATCGTCCTCGTCTAGGAGGACACGCTCGGTCACCTCTAGCTGCAGGCTCTTAGGGTTGGCGCCGGTACCGCGGACGATGCCCATCAACGTGTCGAAAAACCCTTTAGCGCGGAACTGAAGCGGAGATAGATTGACCGCGACGAAGAGATCGGGCCAGCGGCGCGAGACGATGCAGGCCTGGCGGAGGATCCGTTCGCCCAGGGGAACCATCAATCCGCAATCCTCCGCGACCGGAACGAACTGCTCGGGCGCGATTAGGCCGCGGGTGGGATGCTCCCATCGCACCAGTGCCTCGAGGCCGATGATCGTGCCGTCGGTTCCGACCTGCGGCTGGTAATGCAGGCAGAGGCCGCGACCGGTCGAGAGCGCGATGCGCAGATCCTCCTCGATCTGGCCGCGGAGCCGCACGCTATCGTCCATGTGCGGTTTGAACAGGCAATAGGTCCCGCGCCCTGCGTCCTTGGCATTGTAAAGGGCGATGTCGGCCCTGCGCACGAGATCGAGGCGCTCGCGCTCGCCTTCGCTGCTCATCGCGATGCCGATGCTTGCGCCGATGTGCAGTTCGCTGCCGATGATCGAGAAGGGCCGCTGCATCTCGTTCATGATGCGCTTGGCCAGCCGGTGGAGGTCAGCGGGTCGGCATTGTTCAATGAGGATGGCGAACTCGTCGCCGCCCAAACGGCCGATCGTGTCCGCCTCGCGAGTCAGCTTGGAAAGACGGACTCCGAACTCGCGGATGAGGGTGTCGCCGGCCTGATGGCCGAGCGTGTCGTTGACATTCTTGAAGCGGTCGAGATCGAGCAGCATGACCGCAACGTCGGAATTGCGCCGCGACAGGGCATGGTCGAGCCGGTCCTCGAACAATGCGCGGTTGGGAAGCCCCGTCAGGCTGTCGTGGAATGCCAGATGCTGGGCCTGGGCGCGGCTGACTTCGAGCTCAACGCGGCTCCGCCAGAGGCGATGCAGCAGGAGCCCGATGAGAACACCTATAGCGATGAAGGCGAGGAACAAGACGGGGACCATCTTGTTTTCGACTTGCTCGCCTGGGGCGAACGCGGTCCACGTGAGATAGCCGACGGTCCGACCGTCGGCGGTGCGGATCGGCATGGAAGCCCCGCTCTCAGGCCGCGACGTTACGCGCGGATCGTCGATCCCGTAAAGTTGGCTCAGCGTCGTTAAAAAGCTGCCATCGAGATAGCGCACAGAGACGTGCAGATATTCCGATCCGGGCTTCTGAGCGACGTCGCCGGTCTCCGAGACGATCGGCTTCAGACTTACGATTGCCGGCCGCCCGCCGATGAGCGCAATGTCGGCCGCTCCGACCGTCTGGCCTCGGCTGCCTTCGGGCGCAGCATGACTGACGGTGAGCTTGGTCCTAAGATCCCTGGCGAGGGTGAGCACAGGGGCTTGCACTCCAGCGAAGGCATTGGGCCGGGTGCGAAGGCCATGCTGCATCGCATAGACCGGACGGTTTGTTGCATCGAGGAGATAGGTCTCATCGTGCTTGTAATATTTGAAGAACCAAACGCCCAGATTGTTGTCGAGCCAGGCTTGGTCAAGCGGTGTCTCGCGCATGCGAAGCACAGCATCGTCCCAATAGGTCGAGGCTTCCTGATCGATAGCGATGCCGTCCATCGTCTGGCGGACCGCGATTTGCACAAGCCGATTCTGTCGCTCCAGCGCAATGGCGTCCGATTGCGATGTCGAGAATTGAAGGATGACCCCAACGAGCACGCCCAGAAGCGCAAGAGTGACCGCGGTCGGCATGACAACCGCGCGGAGCAATGCGGGCAGAGGCTCGCGGGCGAGAATCGGCGGGTTCGGCATGTCGAATTGCTAGGACATGTTGGTTAACGAGCGCTGGCTTTTCAGTCCGAAATGAGAGGGTTAGGATCGCCGAGAGTGAGAGAGGCGAGGCCGTCCCTGGCCGGTTCAATTTGGGCGGAGGAGACGCAGCAATGACGCAGGGTGCGCAGCGATCGGATCAGGAAAGCCGCTATTTTGCGCTTCTCAACACGTTGGCCGAAGCTGGCCATCAGCTGGACGCGTTGGAGGTTCCCGCAAAGGCTCGTGAGCTCTTGCTCGGGCTCAGTGACTTCTGCCGTGCGGATTTCGACAAAAGATTCCGCCAGGGCGTTCGGTCGTTTGGATCTCCCGAGCGATCCGTCCCCAGTGGTCCGAGCCACAAGTTCTAAAAGCTCTTCCGTTCAGACCGGCCCTGCGACACTACGACATAATTGGCAGGGGCGTCAGAGGGGAGATCCTGGGTCCACTCGGCGCCGGCGTAGAGGCGTTTACCCGGAAGCTCGGCACAGGCGGTTTTCGCCGTGCATTGCCGGCCGTCGATCAGCTCCACGCTGGCATTGCCGTTGTTGCGAACGGTCAAGCGCTTGCCCGAGCGTGTACCAGTTAGGCCCTGACGGACGGCCGCCGGCCGTAACAGCACCAGGACGTCGTAACCGATGAGAAGCTTTAGCCCAGTCTCCTCGGCGCTCAGCGCGCCAGCGACCGGCTTGACCGTCAGGCGATATACGCGCTCCGCGGTATCGCGCGGGCCGATCGGCGCGAGCCTGATCAGCCGGCGCTGGCCCGGCTCTAGGATCATCCTGCCTGGAGCGACGAGAAGACCACGCTTTTCCGGATCGGTCTCTGTCCGGCGCGTCTCGCCGGGTTTGCCCGCATCCACGATCTCGCTCGGTTCGGCGGCGACATAGGCGCGCTCGTCCGAATTGTTCCAGACTTCGATATCCGCTTTCCTGTCCTGGCCCGAGCCGAGGTCGACGACCAATTGGCTGAGAACGATTTCGGAATGCGCAGCGCCCGAAAAAGTCAGCACGGCCGCCCCAAGCAGCATGACTCCCGAACGCGCAACACTCGGCGCACTCCACCTCATCGACAAACCACCCTCCCGAGGCGCGCATAGTCGCCTCCCGTTGCCACGCTGGCAAGCGGGACCTTGCACGTCCCTTTCTCTCCGTTGCTGAATTCGAGCACGTCGCCCGTCGCCGTATCCACCTCGAAAAAGCCTTCTGCGTCGGTCTGGCCGACCGCGCGCCGAGCAGCGACGCTGGCATTGGCAATGGGAGCGCCGTCTGAGCCGACGACCTGCCCGAACACCGTGACGAGCGGTTCCGCTTCCCAGCGCACTTGCTCGACATTGCCCGGGAACAGCGTAACGGTGCGTGGCGAGGAATCATAGGCGACCGCTGCGCCTCCGACCGGCCTGAGCCGCAACTGGTATGAGCGATAGGCCTCGAGGAAGATGGGAAGGCGCATCCCCGCTCCGAGCCGGCCGCGCGGAATCTCGTCGATGAGCACGTCGAACGCGGCATTGCCGGCAGTGCCGTCGAGAGTAGCGATGACCGCGCTCTGGTTGAGGTCGCGTCCGCCGAGTTGGACGGCACTCCCGCCGAAGGCTACGCCAGTCTGGAAACTGAGGCCGTACTGCGTGCCGCCTTGGTCCTCGAGGCCGTGAACCAGTTCGATTCGCGCGCTGCCAAGCCGGGTCTGCGCCTGCGCATTGGCCCTGGCAATTGTCGTCTCCACGTCGCGGGCGAGGGCTGCTTCGATGCCCAGCTGCGTACGGTCTTCATCAACATGGGACCATTGGGCGCTGACCGAGCCGACCCGCCGGCCACGCCGCCCGCCGCCGCGCGGCTTCGAGGTCGCATAACCCGCGCTTGTCATGCTCGAATATCCCCCGGCGTTGTGCAGCACGCGGACGCCGGCAAAAGCGGCGGTCGTCCCGCGGCCGTGCTGCGCGTCGGCGGTGAGGATCACCTGCATCCCGCCGCGATTGACGATCGGCCAGCTGAGGCTCGGTCCGAGGCTGTAATCGGGCTTGAGGCCGCCCTCGCGGCGGTACGATCCGGTCAGTCCAAGTACGGCCTGGCCGAGAGTGTAACTGATCCCTGCCGTCGCCTGAGCATAGGAGCCGGTGGACGTCTGAGCGCCGGTGAGCGGCGAGGATCCGAACGTGTCGTAATAGGTCGGAACCGGGATCAGGGGACCGCCGCTTGCGCTCCACACCCGGCGGATGTCGAAGCTGAAGTTGAGCGGACCCATGCCGGCCGACGCCGCCTGCAGAAGCAAACCCGTGTCGCCGTCGAGCGAGGCGAGGGCCGCGGCGCGCACCCGCGCAATGTCGCTGAGGAACCACCCTCCCACCTGTGCCATCGCCTTGTCGGAAGTTCCAAGCACAGCCGCATCGAGCGCTAGGGAATCGCTGAGGCGCAGTGCCGTGCCAACCTGATAATAAAGGGCCTTCGAGAGGCTGACTGGACGGTCGCGCCGCGTGTTCGCAAGTAGGCCCGCGAAAGCGAAATAGACCGGCTGGTTGACCGGCGCGATCTCGGCATTCTTGGCGAAAAAGCGGCGTTCCTCGCGCACCGCGCCGCCGGGCTCCCGGATGCGCAGGACGAGCGGATAGGAGCCGCTCGGCAGGCTTGAGGAATCGATCGCGCGGTTGCCGGCCTCGTAGCTCGCCGAGGTCACCAGCCGGCCGTCGATGAGGATCTCGACACGCGACGGCTGGCCGAGAAACAGGATGAGCGGAGTGGCTTCCAGGCTTTCGCTATCCTCGCGCGTGTCGAACTGGGTCGAGAAACCGACGCCGAGGATCCGGCGGCGGCCGGTCAGGTCCGCGCCCGGAGCCCAGAACAGGCCGGCGGAATAGCGGTGACGCCGGGTGTCCACTTCGGCGACGAGATCGTCGACGACGAAACCGAGGTCCGAAGCCACCGAGCTGTCGCTCCGAATGCGGGCATTGCGGAAGGCCAGGATGGTCCGGTTCTGGATGTTGTAGAGGGTTGAGCTGCGGGTTGAGCCCGCGATCGCGCCGCCGATCGAACTCGTCAGCGACAAGGGGGCGTCGGGCGTTGGTAGATAGAGATCTGCTTCGCCCGCGAGCTTGAGGAAGGCTGGGTTGACGAACAGGTCGAGCCGGAACCGGTCGGCGTCGAGGATGGCGCCGGCGATGAGCGGATCGAGCCGGCCGCAATCATGCGCATTCGTGGCCGAGCAGGCGCGGGCGGCATTGTCGGGCAGCTCCGCGGCGAGGGCCTGAGCAATTTCCGGCGAAGCCTTGAGATCGGGAACGAGGGGAAGAACGGCTGCGGGGTCGCGGAATCTTACGATCCCGGGACGGGCGACGATCCACGCCTCGCCGATCCGGCGCTTCCCGAAGTAGAGATCGACGAGCATCTCACGCGGCTGCTCGAGGTCGGCGAAATCTGCCGGCGCGCCGGTCATAACGATGGATCCGGTACCGGCGGATGCGGGTGCCGCGACGAGAAAAAACGCCGCGATTGCGAGCGCGGCGAGTGCCGCCGTAGCTCCAGGGGTACGGCGCATCGACCGTCAATCCGCGCCGATGATGAGGGTCAGGGTTCCTGAATAAGATCCGGCCCTGGCGCTCGAGAGCGCAGTCGAGCGCAGGAGAAGGATCAGCGACGCGGAAGTCGCGGGACCGCTGTTGCAGGTCTGCTGCCTGGCGGAACTGACGAGCCCGGTTTGCGGGACATTAGGGCTGAGCTGAAATCCCGAGGATTGGTCCGACGAAGCGCTCCATTGCACTTCGTAGGGTAGCAGGCTCGCGCCCGACGTGAGCGCGAAGGTAGACCCTGGCGCGGAGCCGGTCGCGGTCACTCGGTAGCGGTCCCCAGACGTATTGGCATAAACACAGATGCTCTGCGCGGAGATGGCGTCGACCCCGAGGTTGGCGAGCGACCCGAAGGCCACGTCGCTCAGCTTGGTGATGCGGACATTATTGCTCTGGGCCCCCGCCGGGGCACAGACCAGAGCAAGGGCGAGCGTCGTGATCCAGGCAATGCCACGCCAGGTTCGCCGGGCGCGGGGCAATAGGGAGCCCGGCGCCGATCGGAGACCGACGATGGAAAACCCCACTGTCATTGGCTTGCCCTCTTATTCGGGAGCGACGAGCAGGGTCAGCGTGCCCGTGTAGCTGGTCGACGCATTCATCGTCTGCAGCGAAGCCGCGCCGATCTTGACGATGAGGCTCGCGCTTGCCGACGGTCCGGACGCGCAGTTCGAATTGGTCGCACTCGAGGTGAGACCGGTCAGCGCCGAGCCCGTCGTGAGGGCGGTGCCGCTGGTCTGGCCCGACGAGGCGCTCCATTCGACCGTGTAGGGCACGGTGAGCGCCGCATTGGCGAGCGTGAAGGCATTGCTCGCGCCGCTTCCCGTCGCCGTTAGCCGATAGCCCTGCGTACTGGTGTTGCTCCACACGCAGACATTCTGCGCGTTGGACACATCGGCGCTGGGATCGACATTGGTGAAGGCCACGTCGGAAAGCCCGCTGATGCGCACCCGGCTCGGGACCGACGCCGAAATCGACACCGAGCCCGTCGAGGTCGTTCCGAGGCTGCCTTGGGTCGACGCCTCGGCGGTGCCCGCGGCGCCGAGCATCGTCAGCGACGCGAGACAGGCGCCGGCGAGCGTGCGATTGAACTTCATCTTTCTGTCCACTGTTTTCTGGTCCCCGCTTCATAGCCGTCAACCGGCGAGATCCATCCAAAACGGATGCATTCACCCGTGAATTAACCTTGATTGGTTAACGAAGCGTCAACATCACCGGTTGAGCTAGCGGGGTGAGCAGGGACGCTTAATGCGACCCTTTTTTGCTATTCGGGGGCGATGAGAAGCAGAGTGGTGCCGGCTGGCGCCAGCGCTCGTAGGTGGGCGATCCGCAGTCGGAGCGCGTCGTTCGCTTCGCAGTCGGCCGGGGAGCGGCCCGTCTCGACCCGGATGGGTAGCGCGGGCGCTAGACGTCGGCCGGTCGGTTGCAATTCTATGGAGAGGGCCCGGAGCGCGGAGGTCGACCAGGCGCACCATTGGCCCAGAACAGCATCCTTTGTTGGAGCCGAACGACCGGCTGCCCAGCGCACGCCTGCCCGGGGCGCGACGGATACCGCGATCGTGAGCGTCGCGCGCGAGGTAGCGCCTGCCTGCCCCCCTGCAGGCTCGGCAGCGGCGGGGGAGCTTAGACTGGTCACGACTGCCGCGATCGAAACGCCACCCCGAAAGAGCCTCGTGCTCTTTGCCACTCAAGCCTCCTGAACGTCGCGTCGCAGGCATGGGATCTAGGCTGAGCGCATTACCAGAGGCTGAGGCTTCGCTCCGTTCCGGAGGGATTTCGAAAGGACGGCCTATTTTTGCGAGTGCACGTTCCTCAGCTTCGCCCGGCCCTTCGTGCGCTGGTCAAGCGCGGGCAGGAGATCGAAGCGTTCGCGCTCGCCTCTTCGAGGAAGCCAGATCGTGGCAATCCCGGTGCCAACTCCGAGGAGTTGCAGCTCGAGCAGAATGAGGATTTGAAATCGGATTGCGAGCGTCGCGGGCACGGGCAGGAGCGTGAAGACGATCGCGGCTCCGAGAAAGCCGAGAAGAGTGCTTGCCAGTATTTCATCTTTTCGCCGAACTACGATTTATCGGTAGGTTAGCAGGAGGCGCTCCTGCTGCTACGGGGCGGGCAAGATGCAGGGACTTCGTCTTATCCTGATCGCGCTTGTGGGACTTGCGGCTTTGCCCGCGCCCGCTGGTGCTCTTGCGCAAGCGCTCCCTCAAGCAGTCGCAACGCCAGATCCATGCGCGAACGAAGCGCGATCCGGCGGTGGAGCCGCCGGCTGCTTCTGGAATGCGTCGATCAATCTCGGTCCGATGCCGCAGGTCCTTTACTGGCATATCGACCGCTTCGCCGATGCGGCTTCGGCGGAGTCCGCACGGACGCTTTATGGCCGCGTAACGGTTGCGCTTGGCGGACAAATCTTCCTCCAGACCGTCAACGATATGCCCGACTGGAGTGCAGCCGGAGGCGAGCGCATTGCTACGGTCGGCCCTTTGCTCGTGCCCGCAGGGCCCGATCTCACGGCAAGGTTCATGGAATTGACGCTGTCCACGGGCGGCGGACCGGAGGTGCTTTTCCCGTCCGGGCCGCAGGCTTTGATCCTCCTCGACGGTACATTGTGCATCGAAACGCCGTCGGGTGCTCAGGAGCTCGAACCCCGCGGGTCGGCGATCGTGCCGGCGGGCGTGCCGGCTGCCCCTAGCGCCCGGGGATCGACCCGGGCGCTGGTGCTCGTCTTGCACCCGTCTGCCGCCACCTGGATCGGCGCGCCTTCGAACTGGGTCCCTGCCGGGCGCTGTACGCTCTGACGTGAGAATCCGAGATCGCTGAGGGTGGGCCCGCCGGTGCATCGCTTTGATCGCCGGCAGGCCCGGCCCGCCGTCAAGATGTTCATGCTAGACGATCGTGACGGCTGGCCTCGAGGGCATGATAATCAGCCACGGCGACCGCCACAACCAGGCCCACGCACGCATTTTTCGGTCCGTTGCGGAGCGAAGTGCAACCCGCGGGCAAGGATCGCGGGCCTAAACGTGGCTAATCGCACTTGTAAGCGTGCCGAATCGTAGGAAGGCCCGTCGGACCCCAAGGTCACGGCGGGCCTTTTCTATTCGGGGGGCGGTGTTGCCGGGCATCGGCGCGGTCGTCGCCCCTCGTACCCGGCCGCCTCGCCGCTGACGCATTTGCGCTAGGTGGGCAGCGGCGGTCTGTCGTGCATCGCGCGTCGGCGAGAGCTGCGAAAGGTACCGACGACAATTATGAGGAAGATGGGATAGACCCAGATGCGGGCCGCGGCTGCATAGGCTTGTGGCATCAGGTCGAGCTCCACCGACTTCAGAATGTGCGCAATGACCGTGGTCAGCTGAAGTCCAGCGATCCACAAGGGCCAGAAGCGATCGGAGCGAAGGGCGAGGATCGTGAAGGCCGATAAGGCCCCGATATCGACCAGCAGGACGCCAAGCTCGACGTCCACATAGCTGCCGCGAGGCGAATAGACGAGGTTGGTGGCGAAGGTCGCGAGAATGCAGGTGGCGGCAGCGATCCGCTCATCGGCACTGCCGCGCAGGAACGCGTAGATGCTGACGAAGAGCAGAAGGGCGTAATAGATTTGGGGGCTCAGCACGGCGAAATGGGCCGGCCCGGCTTGTAGCCGGGCCGGCAGTACCTTCTCAGGCGACGATGCGAAGATCGGTCAAAGCAGTCTTCTTCGGGCATTCCTCGCCTTCGCCGAACGATACGGTTCGAAGTCCCGGAACTTGGGTCTTTGCCTCGGCAAGCGCCGAATGGCATCCGACCACAGATCCCCGAGCGCCGACGAGGCCTTTCACCGCTTCGGCAAGCTCCTCGAGCACCGGGTGCGCCGTTGCGAAACCGACGTGCGCGACGGAATTGGCGCGCATGATGCGTGCCTGAAGCTCCGCAATTTCGGCGAGAGCGGCGTCGATCGTGTCCTCGACCGCGCGGATCTGGGTGGCGACTTCGTAGGCGGCATACTCGATCTGGTGTTTGCGCATGACTGCTCCTTTCTCCGAGTGGTTGTTCCACGCGGAGTTGCTTGATCGGATGTTCGGCGTCTTCGCCGGTTCCTGTCGGCAAAAGCAGGGAAGGCGGGCCTTTCGGGGATGTCCCGCTCGGGTGGGACGCTCAAGAGGACACCAACTTCCCTGCAGACCGGTCCGCCGACTGGCTGACTGATCTGCTTTCTCAGTGCACTGCGGCTGGCTGCGCCTCAATGTACGGCGGTTGATGTATCAACCGCTGATAAGTTCGACGTATGCGATGGAAGCAGGAGTAAGGCCGATAAGTTCGACGTATGCGATGGAAGCAGGAGTAAGGCCGAATGAAGCTCAATCAAGCCGATCTCACACCGGGTCAGATGTCGGACCCTGCGGCGTTCCTGAAAATCGGAACCTCGCCTCTTTCTGTCTCGAGAGCTAAATCACCACCGACACATCCGGAGGTCGAGGTTCCAGACCAGCGAGACGTCCCAATCGCATCGTCCGCCGGTTTCGGCCTCATCGTGTTCCCCGTGCTTAGGACAGCGTGGAACGCTCACCTGCATCGTAACACAATTCGAGGTCCGATCTTTGTCACCGATATGAGAATCGCGTTCATGGCACCCCATCGCAATCCGGCCTCACAGATCGTTTCGTTGTCGGGAGCAAAGCTCGCCGCGACAGAACTCAAAACGAGGTCCAAATAGCGATGGAGTGCCGGTGTACGCCAGGTTAAGTGCCCGCCATGACAGGTACTGGTCGGTAATCTTCTCCCTTCTTCCACATGGCAATCATGACGGTCGCCAGTTTGCGGGCCAACGCGACCCGCGCCTTGTACCGTCCCCGGCGTTGCTCAACCTCTTTGGCCCACGCATGGATCCGGATGTCCGGACTGCTGCGGAACAAGAATCGAATGCTTGCGGTCACCAGCAGCGCCCGCGCTTCCGAGTTGCCCATCTTCGAGATGCGACCTGACCGCTTGGTCAGGCCAGACTCGTAGACCCTTGGCGTCAGGCCCAAGTAGCATCCGACGTCGCTGGACCGCTTGAAGCGGTGGGGCTCGCCAATCGCAGCATAGAAGGAGAGCGCGCAGATCGGGCCGACACCGGGAATTTCCATGAACTTCTTGCAGACGGGGTCTGTATGGGCGAGCTCAATAAGCTCTCGGTCGACTTCCTTTTCTCGCTCCATAAGCTGAACGCAGTGTTCAAGGAGCGCCTGCAACTCCGCTCCGAGCGGACTTGGCTTGCGGCCAAACAATGTCCGGATTTCGGCCTCAACGTCGTGGCGCAATTGCGCGGGCTTTGTCGAACGCGTGACCCTTCCGCCGAACTGCTCCAGTTGCCGACAAAGAAGATTGGCTGCGCGGACCCGCGAGCGGATGAGGTGGCGACGAATTCGCAGGCGTGCGGTGAGCGACTGGCACTCGAAGCTCTTGAGGTGGACTTTCGAGACGAGCGTTGCGCCAATCCGTCCAGCGTGCGCAATGCCAATGGCGTCGCCGGCGTCCGTCTTGATCCGGCGTACCCTCAGGAACTTGCTCAGCTGGCGCGCCTCGTAGATGTCGACCTTGTATCCGAGTGTCTGAAGACCGCGGGCAAGGCTCATCCCGCCGCCGGACTCCAGCGCAACGCGGGCCGATCGCCGCCGCCTGAGGAAACCGATCTCCTGATGAACGCTTTTGACATTGGTGGCGCAGACCGCCTCGTGAAGAATCTCGCCGTGGTCGTCGATGACGCACACGCTCGTCGTCTCGACGCCAACGTCGAGGCCTGCCCAAAAACTCCTGGCCATCGACCACATCCCCTACGAAGAACGGGAACTTCGCTTGAGAAATCTCTGCTCCAAGCCGATCGCCGAGGCGGCTGGCCGGGCCGATGGATCATCCACGAAGTCGAAGTTACCGGTCGACTTATGGTTGAGGCTGGCGTGCTGCCATATCGGGCGGCGCGCGACCCCAGTCACCAAGACGCGGGAGGAAGGCAGGCGGTTCCGCACATATCCGGCAAACAAGACGGTCCAATCGTCGCGCTGAATTTCAGCTCTTCAATTTGGCGCTGCGCCAAGGCGCTGCCTTCATGCGTCGGTCAGCACGAGCGACTCAGGCGGCGGCGTGACGGCCAAACGGCACCACATTCGAAACCAGCTGGATCGAACTCGAGACGACGGAGCTGCTGTGCAGCAACGGGGCGGTGGAGCCAGAAACCCTGCCCTGCAGTGCATCCCATGGCGGACACTAGCCGCAGCAACTCTTCGCTTTCGATATGCTCGGCGACGCTGGACACTCCGAGCAGGTCGCACAGGCCGATCACGGCCTGCAGCAGGCGCATGCCGTCCCTGCTGTCCTGCGCTGCGGTCACCAAGGCGCCGTCGAGCTTGATCTGATCGAATCGCAGCTCACGCAGGTAGCCGATCGAGGCGTAGCCGGCCCCGAAATCGTCGAGCACAATCAGCACGCCGGCCTCGCTTAGCGCCTGGATATTCTGCCGCGCCCGGTCGAAGTCGGCGAGAAGGGCGGTTTCGGTCACCTCGACCTGGAGCCTGCCGGTGGCGAGCCCCGCTCTGCGAAGCTTCGACAGCAAAGTTGCTGCAAAGTTCGCGTCGCAGAGCTGCAGAGCACTGAGATTGAATGCCAGACGGATCTGCGGCGCCCAGTTTCCGGCTTCGGCGAAGGCGAGGTCCATCAAACGATCGTTGAGCTGCTCGATCAGGTTGAGCTTCTCGGCGATGGGAATGAACTCAGCGGGCGACACGTCGCCGAGCTCGGGATCGGACCAGCGGGCAAGCGCTTCGTGGGCGAGGACGGCGCCCGATTTCAGATCGACGATCGGCTGAAAGACAACATGAAGCGCAGCTTCAACGCCCGGAGCGCGAAGCGCCCGCTCGATCGCGATCCGGCGGCGGCGGGGCGCCTCCATCCGGGCCTCGAAAATGGCGACGCCATCGTTCACTCCATCCTTGGCCTGATAAAGAGCGAGATCGGCGTCGGCCATGATCCGCGAGGGTGTCATGTCTGCGGTCCGCGTCGCGATCGCCATGCCGCAGCACGCTGACGCCTCGAACGACCGGCCCTCGATGACGACCGGCTGGTTGACGGTGTCGAGGATCCGCAAGCCCATGGTCCGGGCGCCCTCCGCGCAGCGCACGGACGGAAGCAGGATGCCGAACTCGTCACCTCCGAGACGGGCCACCATCCCTTCGACTCCGAGATCCTCGACCAGCCGTGATGCTACGTTCTGCAAGAGCCGGTCGCCCGCTTCGTGCCCGAACGTATCGTTGACGGCCTTGAACCGGTTGAGATCGAGCAGGCCGACGATGAAGTGCCTCTCCGACCCGCTTTCCCGAATGGACCGTTCGATGGCCGTCACGAAGGCTCGGCGATTGGGGAGACCGGTCAGGAAATCGGTGGTCGCGGCAACCACGGCTTCCTGGTGAGCGCATTCGGTCAGGAGTTGCTGATGCTTGATGAGCGATCGCGAGCGAATGAGGTCGGTCAGATGGCGATTGTGCATCGAGAGGAGTCGCATGGTGAGCGCCGCAACCACAACCAGGCCGAAGGCCGCCGACGCGAATTGCGGGTCTCCGGACATCAGAGCGACCGCGACAAGCGGGACGATGATCAGAACAAGAGGAATCCTACTCGCGAGTGGGAGCGCGGTGAGGCCGTAGGATACGCCGATAGCGGTGAGGCCGCCGAAGAGCATAACGGCCATGTGCGATGCGTCGCTGCCGACTTCGAGGAGATGAAGGCAGCGGAAGCAAACGGCGGCGCAAACGATGGCTGCAAAAATCACAGTCCCCGTCAAGCGCATCACCATCCCGCGGTGACTGACGGTTTCGGAGTGACGATACCATTGGGCCAGCCGGAGCGCTCCGCAGCCGCCGACGAAGGTCGGAAGGTTCAGCCCGATGGCGATCGTACCACCGGTCGCAAGTTCCATGCCAGTGAGGTTTACGAAGCCCAGAAGGTAGACGATCGGGACCTGCTGCCTGAGCAGGGCATGGCGCTCCTCGACGATGGCCCGGCCGGAATCTGTTGTCAGATCCGCACCGACCAGACGCTCTGCCACCTTATAGAACATGGGACTTCCCGCTTGCCGCCTATCGGGGGAGTTTAGTGGGCAAGGCTGAACAAGGACCTTAAGTTCAGACCACATTGGTCGAATTCGGCTTGGACCCAGCGCAATGGTTGGCGCATCAGTTTCATGTTGAAGGCAACGATGCACGACGACTGGCGGCTCCTTTTCCTGCATCTCGCCGGTGTTTCATTGCTCCGCCAACGGGAGCCTAAGTGCTTAAGGCTCGCAGCGTGCTCTGCCGGCAGTCTGGCTGTTTAGCGCGTCTGTGCTGGCGATCGCTTGAGTTTTGCCCCGTGAGGGGGCAGCCCGGGTGCGGACAGATGGTGGTTCGATTTTGCGATGGCGAGGCGGAGCTTGAAGCCGCACATGCCGTTGTGCAGACGATGCGCAGACGGGCGATCGTTTTCGATATGGACGGCCGCTGGTCGACAGGAGCGATGCTCATATATCTGCCGGCCAGCAGCTCCTTGGGGGCGAAGATCAGCGTTCAACCGAGTGCGAATACACGGGTCCCGAAGGCGTTTTTGTAATGACGATGTCGAACGATAATGGGATCTTTTGGCGCTCCGAAGTGCTGTCGAGGCTCGACCGCGCGCTCGATAGCTGCGGCGCCGCAAGCGAGAGGCCGCGGCGTGATCCGAAAGGCCTGCGGGCGGCTGCCGGATATTGTCGGGAAGTTGCCGGCAGACTCGACGCTGCCGTTGCCGCCAACCTGTATGCCGTGGCCGCCGACCTTGAGGCCGAAGCCCTCAGGAACGAGCTTTTCAGGCGTAGCGAGCGCTTCAGCGAAACCGTAACGGCAGACTGACACAAAAAGGGCCCGCCGATGCATTCGTACCGGCGGGCCCAGACGGGAGGCCCGCGCCACAAGTGGGTTGAGCGCGAGCTGGACCATCATTAGGGACGCCCTGGTTTCTGGAATGTTGCGTAATCATCCGGTTTGGACCGAATTCATCTGGCGTCGCAGATCGGCCGGAAGAACCCTTCCGACATCGTTTTAGACGCGACGGATCACCTTCTGTTCTTTGCCACAATCCGCACAGACTCCGTCGCCCCGATCAAAGTCGCTGGTTGTCCCAAGCGCGACCGCGATCTGATTGGTCTGTTGATCGCGGACGCTCAGCGCCCGGGCAAGACAGGCATCGCAGATCCAATCCGGTCGACGCCCCGTTATGTACTCGTTCACTCAACTCGCCAAGTACATGGAGATGATGTCCCGGTGGTTGGCGACGCCTCTGATCGGACGAGCATTACAGACGTGAACGGTACGTCCGCAATGGGTGGAAAGCGGGCATTCGCGCTGGCCTCTTCAGCCATGACAAAACACTAGGAGACATCGCCGGCAGTCAGCTTGATCAGCATATTCTCGACTTCCGTGAGACTTTCTCGGTGCTGTACCAGGCTTTCCGAACTCGTGTCTCTCAGCCTGCCTCCGCGAACTTCGGCCGTGGTCATCAAACCCTCGGATAGAAGTCCGATGATGTTGAAATGATACGCCCGCGTTCGTTTCAAGAAGCTGAGCCAATCGTCGACGCTCACGGGACGAGTTCCTCCAGCTCTGCAACTTCGTACCGCGCGAACTGATCGGCCAATGACCCGGACCTTGATTGAGCCCAATTCGCAAGTTCCGGCGTCGGAAGGCTGAAGGTGAAGGACACGCCAGCATGGTAGGCGTCGGTCCACCGCAGCTTGCATTGCATCACTGGCAGGTCCGGCAGTCGCAGCACCACGTCGCCAAGCCGGCGTATGGGGCTGATCGTCCTGAGCCTGGCGCCACCTATCGATATGTTGTCGATGTATCCGGCATAGTGCCGAGATCCGATTCTGATCCTGGCCCGGCATTGAACTTCGTAGCGAGGAAACTTCCGGCGTTGCGGAAGAACATCTTCGTGTGATGGTGAAGAGCGCATTCGATCCCCGCTTCGATTAGTCAGTCCAGCGCGAGGCATAGGTTGCGCAAACGAACCGACCGTTAAAGAACGGTCCGCATTGGTCGTAAACGGCAGGGCGGTGTATGGACCCATCGATGCCCCGCCAGCCCAGATTATCGATCAGCGATTGTGTGCTGCTCGGACTAGTGGGCCTGGTCATTGCATACGCGGTGTGGATGACCGTAGCCGGTTAGAGACTACGTCAAAGGCATGCGGTTTTGGTCAGAACCTATGTTGTTGTGTCGGACACCCAACGAATTAAGACCTTAGGTCAGGCCTGCCGCCCAAAGATCGTCTAGCGAGGTCTGGTGTCTGTTAGCGGCCATGGTAGAGGCAGTCACCGATTGACCCAAAAAGGCTAGACTTGACTAGATTCGCCGGCACATGAGGGAGCTACAGCGCAGCAGCAGCTTCGTGAGCGGGGCGGTATATGCGGGCGAGATGTCGACAAGGGAAGACCTTTACTTACGACCCCATCATTACGAAGGCAGCGGTAGGGTTCCGGAAATTGTATTAAGACCAGCGGCTTAGCGGTCGACCGCGGCCGGCCGGGGCGCCCTACCCAAGCACCACCCAAAGTGCCCGGCGGCGCGTTTCGCGGCGTTCCCTTGCGGAAGCACTTTGGCCCAATGAAATTTGGAAAAGCGACCTCCTGTGGACCCACTCTAGTGTCCGCTTTCGACCCATTCTGCCACTAGCGTAGAGTTCGCGTTTCTACCCGTCGCGGACACCTCCGGCGTCTACGCCAGGAACGCGGCTGGGCGAGCGCATTTGAGCTCGCACACGCTTCCAGCCTGCATCGTACTCATGTGAGCCGCCTCGAGAACTAGCGCTACAAACCGAGATCCTCGATGGATATGGCGCGCCTACTCGGCGATGACGAGTAACACCTCTGGCTCACGTATACCGGTAGCCAAACTGCGGTACCTTGGCGACTTCGCTGAAATATCGGCGCAGAGAGTTCCGTCCAAACGTTGACAGCTGCAGCATCTCGTTCTCGCCGTCAGCGAGGCTGAGACAGCGATTGCAAAAACCATTCGCGACCAGGGCCTCAATCCACCTCATGCCGGTCTTCTCAGGAAGCTGGGCAGCTTTGCTCAGTAGCGCTCCAGTTACCGGGCGACTTGTCAGTCCAGCGTGCAGGAGTTCGAGCAGCATATCCCAGACCGGATCGCTAAGGAGTCCGTCTGGAACGAAACTCCCGCGAAGCATCCGTTCAGCAATCATTCGTTCGACGACTATCGTCTCTGGATCCGCCGACGATGGTCCATCATTGCTCATCCTCCGGAGAACCGAAGAGCAATTCGAGACGCGGCGAGAGCCTGTCTCCTCCCCACGGGTGTCATTACAAGCCTTCAGCAGACGTCGAGACCGGAGTGCCCTAGTGAAGTTTGTCATCGTTAATCACCTGCCAGAACAACGGCGAGCACCGGCCATTATGGATCATGTTCAGCGATTGTCACGATTTTTCTCAGTTTCCGTAACGTCGATTACGTGGCGAGCCTTTCCCAGCGCAAAACTCAAGATCACCCTCGACGCCTGGAGAGCGTTTTGAGGCTAGATAGTGCGGCACCGCTCGACTGTACGAGCTGTTATGAGATCAGAGTACCTTGCTCATTTCGTTGTCGACGCCGCCCCACCGATCTGCGACCCCGGCCCCGAGCTCACTGATGCCCAATAGGGCCGCGATCGCTATCGAATCCGGCAACCAGAGCATATTCGATCGTTGCTATGCCTTCATCGTCCGGCAGAAGCTTGGCGCAACCTCGAAGAGGATAGTTCGCTCGAAAGCCGCGCATAAGGGTCAAACTGATCATTTGGTGAAATTAGCAGAAGGGTAGTTCGCAGGAGTTTGCCGGATTTGGTTGGCGAGGCCTTAAGATGTAGCTGGATCCTCACTCAGCTTTAAGGCGCGCTACGAGGAGATCGAACACTGCCGGATAGATGGGACGGACAAACTCCACGCCACCGAAGAACCCGTCTCGCCAGCGAACGGTGGCTTCGATGGAATCAAATCTCTCGAACTTCACCCAGATACGCTCTCCGACACGCGGTCTCTCGACGAACTCAACTCGGCAGCCTGTCTCAGAAAGGTCGAACAATCGGGTTCGATAGTGGAATCGGCCTGGGCGACGCAAAGAAACCGCCGCGGGAACGTCGAGGCGCGTGGCCTGTCGCTTCTTTTGCTGTTGCGAGGTTGGTGGAGCGAAGCGCAGACCAGCATGGCCGTTTGCGTACCATCGGACTTGCGCGTCCAATGCCCCAAGGCTCAGCGCAGAAAGTTTGAGCTTCAGTCCTGGAAGCAGGGCTACGGACGTCGCAATCTTGCAGCCGTCATACGTTAGGTCAAGCAACGTGATACTAAACGTCGCTCCGTCCTCGAGCAGTACGAAGCCAGGCAAGGTGACGGCACGGCGATCATCACGCGGGGCGCGGACGCGAAATGTCGTCATTGGTATCGCTGCGGCAAACGCTCATCACGCGATCTTTCATACGTGATATCAGTTCAAGAGGCTTATAACAAAGTGGGTTAACACCTGATTTGGCGAGAGTTGCCGGTTGGCATTTCTCGCAGTTAGCGTTGGGGCCTTAGAGGAAGCGGTCAGTATGGCGGGAACGTCACCGCTGGGACTTGCGGGTGCGGTATATTCTCGACGCGCTCCGCCATGAGAAGATCGGAAAAGGGCGCTTTTCCCGATGCGCTCCCGTTGCCAGGGTAGTGGTTCACCCCTAGCGTGCGAACATGCCCGATCTGGAACTGCTCCTGCAAAAGGTTCTCGACGCCGTAGTCGTGATGCGATCCGATGGCACGGTTGCCGATTGGAATGCCTGTGCGCGAGACAACGTTTGGATGGACCCGCGCTGAGGCACTCCAGCGATCCATGAACGATCTCATTGTGCCCCCGCAGCATCGAGAAGCCCACGCAAACGGACTGAAGCGGTACCTTCAGACGGGCACGGGGCCCGTGCTGGACAACCGCATCGAGATTACCGCTTTGGACAAGGCTGGCCGGGAGTTTCCAGTCGAGTTGTCCATTACTGAAACGGACTATCTTGGAGAAAGGGCCTTTATTGGCTTTCTTGAGATAGATCCGAGCGCAAGCGTGCTGAAGTCGCGTTGCGTGAAAGCGAAGCAAGGCTTGAAGCAACTTACAATCACGCGTTCGTAGGGATCGCAGAGGTCGACCAAGAGGGGCGATTTCTGCGGGTGAATGAACAGTACCAGCGCATCACCGGCTTTAGTCATGCATCTCAAGGAAAGGTCGATTTTTTCGATCACACATCCCGACGACGTGTTTGAGGATAGACCGCCTCCCTTGCGACGCCGGGGCGCCACGGCATCTAAAATGCTGTTACGGTCTGCAGGGTTCCGTCCGCGACCGTTTCGCAGGGTCAAAACGACCGAGCCGGCTTGGCGGGACGGCAGGTCGACCTGATGCCGGCGATGCACCACGGAAACTGGCACAGTCTGGTGGCCAGCGGCGAGTTTCCGGAGATCAATCCTCGCGTCATTCGTTTGTCCTATCAGTTCGACGGACCGGAAGGCCCGTCCGCCAAACTGATGGGTGTGATGGTCACCTATGCCCGCGACAGCTCTGGCCAAAGCGCAGTGTACAGCGAACGCGCTAGCGCATTGTCGAAACGATACCCGCTCGCGACTTCATTGCCGGGCAAGATGGAAGCGAGTGTATCCGGCATGGTGGTCAGCCTGATCGACGATCCGATTTTCGGTCAGCTGCACGTACTCTATCGGAAACCCTGAGTGAAGCGGGAACAGCTAAACACGAAAGTACCCACTCCGACCGGGGGTACTGCCATCCGAGGGCCTCCTTGTTTTCAGATCAACGAGGGTCCGCACGGGTCGAAAGCAGACGCTAACGACTCAGGGGCAGGGATGGGTCGGAAGCAGACATTTCGGCAACTCGAATGGTGAAAGCGGACATTAGGCGTGCACAGAGTCACCTGCGCTCGACCAAGGGCCCGACGAACTCGTCATAAAGCGTAACCCAGTGTAGCCGTCCGCGCTCGTCGCCAGCGATATACGCATCGAGACCGGGCACGTAGCGGATCGGCGAGCCGGTCGAGTAGGCGGCGTAACTGATGCCTCGCCGCTCCACAGACACCCGGCTTCCAGATTTCTTCACCGTGAGTTTCTCGCCTGCGCGCATCGTGAACTCGCCTAACGGCGCTTCAAGGCTCGGCAGGTGAATCGTAATTCTTTTCGCGCGGCAACGGGCCGGTTCTCAGCAAAGGCGACGAGCGCGCGCTGGAGGGGCTGGTGAAACGCAGACGCAAGCGCGTTGTTCGTCACCATCGCCACCGAGAGGCGCCGGTCCGCGTCCCAGTAGAGCATGTGATGGAAGCCCTCGTGGTGACCCAGATAGTGGCAGCGGTGCCGCTCTGCGGCGCAGTACCAGTTGCCCCAGCTAAGGCCGGACGGACTTACCCGCAATCAGACCCGGCGCTGTTGCTTCAGCCCGGATCGTCGACAGCGGAGTTTTCCACGATTCGGTTCCCCACTGAGCAAGTTGTACGGCGGACAGGCTGAAGTTGGCGGTGCCGTAGAACGCCTCGCCTTCCCAGCTGTCGAAACGCTCCAGCTTACCGTCTGTCGTGCGGCGATGGCCGATAGCACGGCCCTTCCAATCGGCAAGGCGCGGGGGGCGCAGCGTCACACCCGCCGGCAAGTAATGCCTGACGCTGCACGAAATCCAGATAATGCGCGCCGCTGACCCGCTCGATGAGCAACGCCAAAGTTGAGTAGCAAAGGTTGCAGTACGTGAATCCCGTGCCCGGCTCGAACAGCGGCGCACGAGTGCCGGCCTCCACGCAGCAGCGAGGCGATTAGTTTTCCCGGCCAGCGCTTCGGCGAGTTTGCAAACGGCAGAGCGGCCGACTGGGCCAGCAAATGGCGCACGATCGTGCCGGCATGAGGATATTCGGGCAGGTAGCGCCGGACGGGCGCGTCCAAATCGACTTTGCCCTCCCGCGCCAGTAGCAGCACGGCCGGCGGCGGTCACCGGCTTGGCGATGGACCCGCTGTCCACCGGTGTCTCCGGGGTGAAGGCGCGACCCGTGAAACGGGTCGGCGGCGCCGTAGCCGCGGGCGAAACGAACTCCTTCAGGCCCGCGCACAACGACCGCGCCGCTAAACTGTCCCTGCCGAGCCAGCTGGCTGAGAGCCTTATGCAATCCAGCAGGCTCACGGGCAGCAGCCGCTGGGTTCGGAACGGTCACAGCTGACACGAGAATAAGAGCGAATGATCTTATTCCTACACACATGGGGCCAAGCTTAGCCTTCGAGCAAATGTCCGCAATGGGTCCAAAGCTGTCGCGGCAAGT
>CAWJWR010000010.1:0-47500 GCA_963846645.1 uncultured Alphaproteobacteria bacterium
GAGCGCGGTCGGATTGCGAAGGCCCGTCGCGTAGCGCCGGTGGGCGCCGGTCTGCGCATCGACTTCCCGACCCATTGCCCGCTCTTCCTCCACAGCCATCCCGCGCTCGCCGATATTGCTGTTCGAACCGATCCCCACATACAGGAACCGGCCGTCGGGACTGGCCGTCAACGCCTTGGTCCAGTGGTGGTTCGTCGGCCGGCAACTTGGTGACGAGCACCGGCGGTCCGCTCGCCCGCGTCTGGCCGGGCTGATAGTCGAAGCGGACGAGGGCATCCTGGTTGGCGACGAACAGCCTGTTGCCGATCAAGGCGAGGCCGTAAGGCGCCGTCGATTTTCCGCGAAGACGGTGCGGCCCTGAGTAGGTGCCGTCACCATTGGCATCGCGAAGCAAGGTCAAGCGGTCGCCGCCCTTCACCGGACTGGTGCCCTGCTTCTTGAAATAGCCGGCGATCTTGTCCTTCGGCCGCATCACGGGTGCATCGCCACCGCCCTTGCCCTCGGCCACGAGAATATAGCCGTTGGGCAGCACCAAGGTCTGGCGCGGATCTTCCAGTCGAGCTGCGCAATCGGAGTGATCCGGTAGCCTGCCGGGACCACCGGCCGGCGATGTCCCATCCGGCCGGGTCGGCGATGGTCATCGATGGCAACAAGCCCCGGTTCGGCTCGGGCAGCTCGGGGTTTGAGCCATATTGCGTGACGTCCTGATCGCTGCCGCATGCAACGAGCAGAGCCGCGAGATGCCGTAGCAAATGTGCAAAATGCCTCGTCGCGCCGCTCCTCTGAGAGTGGCGAACCCAGGCCGGGCCCGACAAATTGCCAACAGGAGCACGATGAAGGACAAGATCAGCCCGCTCGGCATCATCACCCACGCATCCTTGGCGTGCCAGAGCGGCGATGAGGACCAGGATAAAGGTCGCCAAGACGACCAGCAGATGGAGTATCGACGAGCAGTCGCGTGCGACATCCGGACGCAGGAAATCGAATGGCCGTCCACAGCAAGGCGGCGCCGAGGAAAAGCATCGCCCCCGGCATTCAGCAGGCGGCGAAGTTGATCCACTGGATTTCGTAAGTGGAGTAAGCCCGTGGCTGGAGCGGTGCGCAAGGAACAGCGGAGAAGCTCGAAGCCAGCAAGACGGCGTGGACTCAATGATGATCCGGTTTGCTCGAACTGTCACCAAGATTGCGCCTCCGGTCGGGGGCAGCGCGGGAAGATCGCGCCGCCTTGAGACGCTGATCTGCCGATCCGCGGCAACTCGCGGGCCTCGTCCGATCCATCAAATCGGCGACGTTCCCACGCTCGATTAACGGGTGACGCGGAAAAAGGTTCTGCGCTGAGCTACGCTCCGCGCGTTACGCGAATTTGGCAGTGTTCAGCGTAACTTCGTCGCTGTCGGAACTCACCTACTCCATCAAGGCATCCGTGGAACCTGCGGCGCCACCAAGTTACGTTTTCAGGTTCGCACATTCTCGAACAGTGAACACCGCAGCGTGAAATCCACTCTCCCGGGACATGGCCAATGCAGTCTTGATCGCATCGGACAGATCTCGGCGCTGTACGGATTCACCTGCAACGCCTCTTTGAGCTGGGTCGCTGCGCCGGCGAAGCGCTTGAGGTCGGACGCCAGGATCATCAGGGTCACCTGGGCGGCGATGAACTCCTTCGCACCCGGTTCATGCCGTCGCGCAAGGGCGTGACCGACCCGATGCGTGCAGCGCGGTACACCCCGGCGAGGACGTCACGCCGGTATCCTGGTTGACGTACCGGATCGGCACCCAATCGATATCGGCATGGGTCCCGTTGATCAGGCCGGACGACAACTCCAGCGAATTGCGATGCGCTGGTAGCTCTGACCGTCCCGCGCGAGGGCGGAGCGATCTGCAGGGCAGATCCCTTGCCTTCGCTCGGCCGGATTGTCGACGAGGAAGCGTTCGTAGGTTGGAAGCGTTCCTCGAGCCCCTAGAATCCAATCGAGGCGGTCCACTCCAACCATCATGGCCCGTCCGTTCGAACTTTCGCGCATTTGCGCGGCCGTCTGCTGTGCCGTCTCGCTTGCAGTAAGCTTGACGAATTCGTCGCAGTCGATCCCGATCGGATTGACGATCAACTGGACGCTCCGGTCACCAAGCCGGCAGTCGATCGCCTTCGAAGCTCGCGCGGCAACTGCAGAACGGCAAAGTCGACGAACGCCTGCATCCACTCTTGGTGTGAAATCCCGCAAATCCAATCAGGTCGTACGCGAGCATGCTCCGTACGAGGCCGGCGGCATCCGGAAGGGTTACGAGCGATCGACGCGGCGGCCACGGTGTTCGGAGAAAGAAGCCGAATACGATTCGCACCCGCGCTTGCGCAACTCCTCGCCAAGCGGGAGCATGTGGTAATCTTAAACCCGACCCGCGTCGTCCGGCTCGATCAGTGGCCTCACCGTGTCCGCGAACCGCTCATTCGCTCGCTTGTAGCCACCGGCGAAGTCGCGCTCATATTCGGCGAGATCGATCCGATAGTGAAATAAAGGCCACGAGGTTCGAGTACGTCGCGTTGATGTTCGTTGACGTCCTCGAGATCGACGGTCGCGGTCGTGACGCCGTTCTTTTCCCGCTTGAAGTTGATCTGGCCGGTGAAGGCGTCCGTCACCTCGCCGGACCAGCCGAACCAGAGGCCACCGCAATCGCGCAAGGCCGAGGTCAGGGCGACGGCCAGCCCGCCTCGGCGCCGGGAATACCCCGTCGCCGCGGACACGCGATTTGAAATGACGATCAGCCTGCTGGACGTCTCGAACTCCAGGGTTTGCTCAGGAGAACGGCGCAGTTCACCAAACCTACCAATGAATAGGTCTGGGGATAGTTGTCCCAGAGCTCGCCCGTCTCCGGATCGATGTCTTCGGACAGCAGGCCAGCGGGCGTGCGACGCGAGAGCATCTCTTCGAACAGTGCGCGGGCGTCCGCGTCACGCCCTGTCGCATGGAGGGCCTCGATCAGCCAGAACGTACACACGTTGAAGGCCGTCGCGGAAGACCGAAATCGTCTTCCGTGGCGTAGCGGAGCATATAGGAGCCGCGTCTCAGTCCCTTCTCGACGGCATCCAATGTCTCGCGAAATCGCGGGTCGTCCGGTTTCAGGAAGTTCAAATCCAGAAGCTGGATCAAGCTCGCATCGAGATTGTCGCCGTCGAAGGTCGCTGACATGCGGCACGTGTCGTCACGCCACGCGGCCTTTTCGATCCGTTCGCGCACTGCCCTTGCCCTTGCCTCCCAGAAGAAAGCGCGTTTCTCCAGGCCGAGCGCGGTCGCCGCGTGCGAGAGCCGGTCGCATGCCGCCCAGCACATGGCGGCCGAATAGGTGTGAACATGCTTGCGGTTGCGCAATTCCCGGCGCCGCATCCGGCTGGTCGTGGAGCTCCCATGCTCGTTCGCCGACACGTTCCAGGGCGTTGAAATCTTCAACGGTCGCCATCCGCAACAGCCGCTGGTCGAAGAAGGCCTGCACGTTGGAGAGGACGATCTGCCCGTAGGCGTCGTGCTGGATCTGCTCATAGGCTTGATTGCCGACGCGGACGGGGCCCATGCCGCGATAGCCCGGGAGGCCGGGTTCCTCGCGCTCGGGCAGCGCCGGTTCGCCGGACACTCCGTACAGCGGCTGGATGTGCCCGCCTCGCGCGGCATCAACGATGTTCCGAAGATAGGCGAGATATCCCTCCAGCACGTCGAGCGCGCCAAGCCGGTTGAGCGCTTGCACCGTGTAATAGGCATCGCGAATCCAGCAGTAGCGATAGTCCCAGTTACGCTCCGATCCGGCGTGCTCGGGAATGGATGTCGTCAGTGCAGCGACGATGGCGCCCGTCTCCTCGTGCTGGCACAGCTTGAGGCTGATTGCGGCACGGATCACGGCGTCCTGCCATTCCACCGGCGTAGCGAGCCCCCGGACCCATTCGCGCCATTCGTTGCTGGTCAGCGCGAGCATCTCGTCCACCGACCGGGTCAGGTCTCCCGAGAAGCTTTCATCCGGCCCAAGGAAGAACGTCAGCGGATGCTCCAGCCGGAATGGACGCTCCTCCGAAACCAGGCCGACGGGAGCGTCCGTCGTCAGCCGCAGCTTCATGGTCGAACCGGCAAAGCGGAGGTGGTTCGAGCCGCCCGCCGACGCCTCGCAAGGCTCGCCCCAGTGTGCCGTCGGACGAAGCTTCACCGAAATGCGCGGGCTGCCTTCGAGAGGACGGACGATCCGGACGAAGGCGACCGGCCGATAGGCTCGCCCGAGCCGCCGGAACCGAGGGCAGAAGTCGATGATCTCGATCGAATTGCCGTTCTCGTCCGTCTTGCGGGTTCTCAGGATCGGCGTGTTGCGTTCGTAGCTCTGCTCGACCGTTCGGCAGCCCTCGAGCTCTATGGCCCAGAAGCCGTGAGCGGGATGATCGCCTCCGAGGAGGCTGGAAAACAAGGGGTCTCCATCGACCCTCGGCACGCAGCCCCAGACATAGTCGCCCTGCCGGTCGATGAGGGCGCTCACCTGGCAATTTCCGATCGGCCAGAGTTCCAGGGAAGTCATGGAAGCTGCTCGCTTGCAGTCGCCAGCCAGCGCTGCACGGAGGCGACGTCGTCGAGACGATAGAGCGCGTGGGTCGGGCGTTCGGAACCGACGAGGATTCCAGCGCCGCCCAACTCGCGCGCTGATTCGAAGCCGTCCTCGTCCGTCAAATCGTCGCCGATGAAAACCGGGAGCGTCCCAACGAATGGCGGCGCCTCCATGAATCGCTTCATCGCCTTGCCCTTGTCCGTCACGGGGTGCTTCAACTCGACGACCATCTTGCCCGGCTGGAGAGCCATGCCGGTATCGGCGGCAATTCGCTCCGCCATTTCTCGACACGTGGCTTCGGCGCCGGGGGCCTGCCGATAATGCACCGCAACGCCTCCCGGCTTCTCCTCGATAATCACGCCAGGCTGATCTAGCTCCAACCGCTTCAACTCGACGATCGCGCCAGCCAAGCCCGGTGGCGACTGAACCGTCACGGCGGTCTCGGACGCATGTGCCAGTTCGAGGCCGTGGCTGCCGCCTGCGGCAACCTCCAGTGGATGCAGATAGGAGCGGACGTCGGCCAGGGACCGCCCGCTCAGAAGCGCCAGCCGGCCCGAAAGCTTGCCCTGCAATGCCCCGAGCAACGACTTGACCTCGTCCCCGAGGCGCACCGCATCAGGCGTCGAGGCCAGCTCGACCAGCGTACCGTCGAAGTCGAGGAAAAACTCGCGCCCGCCAGAAGCGAGGGCGGTGGTGCTTGCAGCTCTATGGGTTCCTCCGAATCTTCGTTGAGCGGGCGTTACGGGGCTCCGCAATAGAAATGGAAAGCTCCCGCTGCGGTTCCCAGAGACTTGATGGGAACACACCCCTCGATCCCGTTACCTGTAGGTTCCCGACAACCCATTGAACTCGACTGGTACGGTCACGTCGCGCTCTGGACAGAAAGCCGAAGAATTGAGCGGTGGCGAGCCGCCCTGTTGCTCGGCCGCGAATGGCCCGATTCCGTGATTGGCTGACCGCGGACCCTGGTCAGGGAGCAACGCAGACGCTCCGCTAAGGTGTCGGGGTTTCGGCCTGAGAGAGCATATCCCGCCTCACATAATTGTGAGCGGAGTGGCACGACTGCCCTGGTCACTCTGACGCCGGCCACAGTTTAGATGATCAATATATCCGGCGGGCCGATTGTGGGCGCTCCAGTGAACGTCGCAATCAGGATCCTGGCCCCGGCACCATTCCCGTCCGCATCGTAGTAAAGGCTCCCGGTATCGGCATCGTAGAGCAGGAAGTCGTTTGCATCCCCGGCGACACCACCTGAGTTCGACACAAACTCGCCCGCATCCAGAGCACCGCCAATCGCGGAGAAGATGAAATCTTCCAACAGGAGGCGGTCCTCGGTGCCATCGAAATCCGTGATCGTATCCACGCCGTTCAACCCATCGAACACGAAGTCGTCGGCTCCGTGCCGCCGGTCAGCGTGTCGGCGCCCAGGCCGCCGGTGATCGTGTCGTTGCCGTCGCCGCCGTTGATGACATCGTTCCCGCCACCGCCACGGAGGAAGTCGTTACCCGTGCTTCCGTTGATGGTGTCCGCGAAGCCGGAGCCGATCACACCTTCGAAGTTGCTGTAGGTGTCGGTGCCAATCCCGGCAGCGGTGATGCTTTGGCCAACGCCCTGCGAAAAGTTGATCGTGAACCCGGCGGTTGCGTCCGAAAGGTCGAGCAGGTCGGCGCTTCCGCCGGCGCCGTTCAACGTATCGTTGCCGGCGCCGCCGCGGATGATGTCGTTCGGACACGTACCGGTGATCGAGTATCGGCGGACGCTGTTCCGATAACACCTTCGATGTTCATGTAGTGATCGTTGCCCAAGCCGATGCCGGTGAGGTTCGACGGATGTGAGCGATGAACTTTGCGTCAGGGTGAAGGTCACCCCGCTCGTTCCATCCGACAGATCCAGCAGGTCGACGCCAGCTCCGCCGTCAATGTCATCGTTGCCGCCGCCTCCACGGAGGATGTCGTTCCCCGCGCTCCCGTTCAGATTGTCGTTGCCAGCCCCTCCAATCAGGACGCTATAAGCACCGCCATCGGTGAGCGTGTCCTGGTTCGCCTTCCCGTCAATATAGGCGGCCTGATAAGCGCCGACGCTTGCGACGGACAGGTTGATCGTGTCCTGGTTGCCCATGCCAGTGTCCACGGCAACAACTTGAAGAGTGATCGTACCAGTCGCCGACCCACCAAGGCCGTCAGTCGTTGTGTAAGTGAGCGTCACGGTCGTCGGCGTCGCTACGGTGCCACCAGCGGCGCCAGTCGTGAAGCTGAACGTCCCGTTCGGATTGACCGTCACTGTCCCCGCGCCGCCCAGCGTGCCGGTGGTAACCACGACACTCTGAAGCGCGAGCGCAAGCCCATCGGGATCCCGATCGTTCCCCAGCAGTACATCCCACGGCAGCGTCACCACCGTGGCATTCGACGCCCAGATGATATCCGCGGTCGTCACGGGATTGTCGTTCACGGCGTTGACCGTGATCGCGCGCATGTCCGTATCGCTCAGCGCACCGGCCGCACCGCTGTTGCCGTTGTCGTTGGTCGTCATGGTCAGCGTGACCACGCCGCTCGTGTCCGCCATCGGCGTGAATGTCGGCTGGTTGGCAACCGTTGCCAGATAGGTGTTGATCGCGGCCAGCGTACCGTTGAGCGTGACACTCGCGGTTCCCGATCCGCTGACGGTTACGCCGCCCGCATCGGCGGCGGTCAGCGTGCCCGTCGCGACGCTGAGCGTCACGCTAATGCTCCCCGCGCCCGCGTCGACATCGGTCACGGACAGGCCGGCCAGCTTCAGCGGAGTGTCTTCGTTGGTCGAGAAGCCCGCCGGCAGATTGTTGACCGGTGCGTCGTTGACCGCTGTTACCGTGAAGGTGAACGGCTGCGCGACCGGCGCCGAAACGTCCTCGTTGCCGTCCTCGACCGACACGCTGAAGCCCGCGGTGGGCGTCTCGGAGCCGTCATGCGTGAACGTCACCAGCCCCGCGGCAAGCTGCGCGCCGGTGAAGCTGTTCTGCGCAATGCCGTTGACGAACAAAGTGCCGTTGCTGAGGCCGGTGGCCGTGAAAGTCTCGTCAGCCGCGACATCGTCCGGATCGGTGAAGTTGAGATCGGCCGTGGTCAGCTGATAGCTGCCGCCTTCGTTGATCGATGCGGCCAGGTCGCCGGTCAGGACTGGCGCGTCGTTCGTGCCGGTCACCGTCACCGTCGCCGTCGAGCTCGACGTGCCGCCGTTGCCGTCGCTGATCGAGTAGGTGATCACCACCGTCTCGCTCTCGCCGACCGCCAGATAATTGTAGGCGCTGCCCGGATCGTAGCGGACCTGGCCGCTCTCGATGCTCGCCGTGCCAAGGCCCGTGGTCACCGCCGCCGCGGTCACGACCAGCGTGTCCGACGCGTCCGGATCGGTGTCGTTGCCAAGCACATCGATCAGCACCGAGACGTCCTCGGCCGTCGTCGCCGTGTCGGCATTCGCCGTCGGGCCGTCGTTCGTGCCGGTCACCGTCACCGTCGCCGTCGAGCTCGACGTGCCGCCGTTGCCGTCGCTGATCGAGTAGGTGATCACCACCGTCTCGCTCTCGCCGACCGCCAGATAATTGTAGGCGCTGCCCGGATCGTAGCGGACCTGGCCGCTCTCGATGCTCGCCGTGCCAAGGCCCGTGGTCACCGCCGCCGCGGTCACGACCAGCGTGTCCGACGCGTCCGGATCGGTGTCGTTGCCAAGCACATCGATCAGCACCGAGACGTCCTCGGCCGTCGTCGCCGTGTCGGCATTCGCCGTCGGGCCGTCGTTCGTGCCGGTCACCGTCACCGTGGCCGTCGCCCAACTGAGCGTCCCGTTTGAAAGCCGAATTGCATATGTGAAACGATCGGTCGCAGTTTCGCCAGCCGCCAAGCTGTCCAGAGCGTTGGTGTCGTAGGAAATCTTGCCATCCGCCGTGAGCGTGATCTTCGCCCCAAGCTCGCTGTACTCGCATACGCCCGCCACATCCTTGGCGATAAGGTCGGCCGATCCGTCAGTCGTTGTGTTGTCAATCGACCAAAGGACCTTGGCATTTCCGCCGAGGTCGTTCGCCATGACGTCAAAGATGACGATCCTGTCTTCGCAGACGATGTAGAAATCGTCCTTGGCCTGAGGCGTATTGTTGAATGACGTGGTCGTGCCACCGGTCGTGCTTGTCGACATTTTACTCGCCCCCCAAGGCCACGAATCACCCCCCGGCGACTCGGTTAACTTTCGTTAACTACGACTAATTAACCTGATGTCACAAGGACTTGGTTTCGCAACCGTCCCAATAAAGGATTCGGGACCTGCGATCGGGAAGGATCGCGGGAGCATTCGTTGCGCGGACGGTGGAGAAGGTGCCCTCACCGACGCCGATGATCACGATGATATTCTTGTTCACACTTAGCGCCGCACCGCTAGCGCGCTCGACCAAGGGGACAGAAAATTGGCGCCAGCGAGCGGTCGTAAGATGGCTGTTCAGAGCGAACTGCCTTAGGAGTTCCGATTGTGAGCGCTAACTTTCGACAAGGTTCATGCGCCGCCGCGACGGACTAATGCGCTTTCGGGCTCGCAGCTTCAGCGCTTCGACACCCTGATGAGGCGGGTCCCACCTGCTGGAGTTACGCGTACGTAGCGGCTCGGGCGGCCCCAAACGTCCGAGCCGCCATCTCACGAGGTAACGATGACTTCAGTTGTTCGGGTGGGTGTGGCGTGGGTGCTGTTCGGCGCCGTTGCAGCCGTCGTTACCTACGGCCCGGCGCTACTCAGGATCGTTGCTCTCGGGCCGATCAGCCTGGCGTACACCTTCGCGGGCTGAGAGCCGCGGCCGCCGATCTTCAGAGGTCGTTTACCAAGTTGATTTAGCTCGGGCGGCATGGCGACCGTCCCCGAAGCAAGCAACACGATCCCGCCTGTCGGTCTGGATTCCGTCGCCTCGCGCCTGGATGCGCACGCGGCCCTCGTGGCGGTGTATCTGGCGCTTTGCGCGCTGAGCTTGTTGCCGTTCGTGCTGATCGAGCATCCGCCGATTGTCGATTTCGCCAACCACGCCGCGCGCCTGTCGCTCGCCTGCAGTGCGGGCGACCCAGCGGTCGATGCCATGTACCGCTACAGCCTGGGGCTCATTCCAAACCTTGCGGCGGACCTCGTCAACTGGCCGCTTTGCGGACTGATGGGCCCGGCTGCGGTGTTGAAGGCGACCATCGCGGGCTCCCTGGCGCTGACCTATTTCTCGGGCTGGCTGCTGCAACGAAAGCTGTTCGGACGGATCAACGCCTTCCTGCTGCTGCTGCCGGCGTTCGCGATGAACCTGGTCACCACCATGGGGTACATCAATTTCCTGGCGGGCGTGGGCGTCGCCTGTCTGATGGTCGCTCTCGCGATCGGCCGTGAACGCCGGTTCGGCGAGACTGCTGGCAATCGGCAATATCGGCGGACTTGATCCTGTTCTTCTGCCATATCTTCGCGCTGGCCCTGGCGGTGGTCCTGTTCTTCGGGATCCTGTTCCGCGACATGCCCCGCAACGCGAAAGGGTTCGTCCAGGCCGGCTTGAAGACCCTCCGCGCTTTTTGCCGTCCCGCTGATGCTGATTCCGTTCGTGCCGTCCGCCGACGAAGCGTTGAAGATCGACTATGTCGGCAAGGGTCGAGCGGTTGCAGCGCTGTTCTTGACGCAGCAAGCCAATCCCACGATCTACGGAATGCTGCTGTTCATCCCGCTCTACGTGGTGATGCGCAAGGGCTGGGTCGCTGTTCACCAGGCCATGCGCTGGCCGCTCGGTGTGCTGGCAGCTTATGTGCTGGTCGTTCCAAGCGGACTGCAGGACGCCATCGACATCGACGCGCGCACGACGATCGCGCTCGCCTACCTTTTCTTCGCGTCGCTTCGCCCAATCCATCAGGACGGCGAGATCACGGCTGTCGTTGGGGCGGCTTCGGCCGCGCTCGTCGGTTACGCCCTGGTCATGACGGTGCTGGTCTGGCAGCCGTTCAGCCGGGAGGTGTCCGAGCTGCGCAAGTCGATGCAGGTGCTCCCGGCGAAGGCGCTCGTCTTTTCGGTAACGGAGAGGGAGGCGATGACCAGCACGGCGCTGCCGAATGCCTACGGGCATCTTACCAGCTACGCGACGCTCGACCGGCGGGTCTTCAACCCGCTCGAGTTCACGGGGATCGGCATGCAGCCGCTGAGGCCAACGGAGGCGTTCGCGCACTTTGATACGCCGGCAGCCATGCCGTTCGGCCCGGAAACCGCATTGAAGCTCGCCGATCCCGATCCAGCGTTCGAAAAGAAGATCCGCGCCTATAATGTCGAGTTCGCCGAGCGCTGGCCGCAGCGCTTCGACTACGTGGTCTATTATCACTTCGGCGGGAAACCGAATTTCGATCCCGCGCGACTGACGCTGATCGAACAGGGAAGCTTCTATTCGATCCTCAAAACGCAGCGCGCGAAGTCCGCACTTTAGGGCTTCGTTTACCACAAACGTGCAACGGCTGTGGCGTTAGCGGGGGCCAGGACCAGGTGATGAAATCGAGTGCGGCGTTGAGCAGCCTGCCGGCTGAGGAGCTTACCCCTCCCGATACCTGCGACAACTATCCTTTGGTCCTCGATCTCGACGGGACGTTGCTGCGCACCGATTTGCTGCTCGAGGCGGCGCTGCAGTTCGCGAAGAAGTCGCCGCATACCGCATTCCTGCTAGTCTGGTGGGCGATCAAGGGCATCGCACATCTCAAGCACCAGCTGGCGCAGCGCACGAGCCTGGCCGTCGAGCTTCTGCCGGTGAACGAAGCCCTGGTCAGCTATGCGCGCGAAGCGGCGGACAGCGGGCGGACGGTGGTCGCCGCGACCGCCGCCAATATCGAGCTGGCCGGCAAGGTCTGCTCGCGCTTTACCTTCATCGACGAGGTCATCGCATCTTGCGAGAAGACCAATCTGAAGGGTTCGCGGAAGGCGGAGGCGCTGAACGCACGCTTCCCGGACGGCTTCGCCTATGCGGGCGACACACACGCCGATCTGGCTGTCTGGCGCAGCGCGCGGTTCGGAATCTACGCGGGCCGCGACAGCCGCCTGCTCGGCCGCCTGGCCGAGGTTACGTCGCTCGAAGCGGACTTCTCGACGCGCCAGGCGACGCTGCGCGACTGGATGCGCGCCCTTCGGCTGCACCAGTGGGCGAAGAACGGCTTACTGTTCCTGCCGCTGCTGCTTGCCGGCGCAATGTTCGATCCGGCGCGCTGGCTGGCCTGCATTGCCGCCTTCGTCGCAATGGGGCTGACGGCTTCCGGCACCTATCTGATCAACGACCTTCTCGACCTCGACGCCGACCGCCAGCACTGGACCAAGCGGAACCGCCCGTTCGCGGCGGGGCTGATCGGGATTCCGCAGGGAATCATGGCATCGGGCGGCCTTCTCGCCGCCGGAGTGACGCTTGCAGCCGTCAGCGGCGGACTGCCCGTCGTCGGGCTGCTGCTTCTCTATTGCGCGGTCACGCTGGGCTATTCGCTGCACCTGAAGCGCGTGCCAGTGCTTGACGTGACCATCCTCGCTTCTTTGTTCACGCTGAGGCTGGTCCTCGGCGCCGCAGCGGCCGACGTTCCGATTTCGTCCTGGCTGCTCGTATTCTCGATGTTCCTCTTCCTCTCGCTGGCGCTCGCCAAGAGGTCGACGGAGATTGGCCGCAAGTCGGCGAACCCTGCGGCGAGCCACGGACGCGGCTATGTCGCGGCGGACGCGATGCTGGTCGCGGGCCTGGGCGTTTCCGCCGCGGTCGCCGCCATCCACGTGCTCGTGCTCTACCTCATCCACGAGGCCTTCTCGAACACGCTGTACGGCGTGCCGCAGCTGCTGTGGGCGGCACCCGTGTTCATCGGCCTGTGGCTGGGGCGCGTGTGGCTGCTGTGCGGCCGCGGGATCCTCAACGACGATCCGGTCGTGTTCGCCGTTTCCGACAAGATCAGCATCGTGCTGGGTGCCGGAGTGTTCGCAAGTTTCGCTGGCGCGGCATTGATCGGCTGATCGCCCCGCTATCCCCGCTCGATTTCTCGAATAAGATGAGGCCATGACCCAGAAAATCATCGTTCTCGGCGCGCTGTCCGACATCGCCGAAGCCGCCGCCCGCCAATATGCGAAGGACGGTGCCCAGCTGGTCATCGCCGGGCGCAATTCTGCGAAGCTGGAAACCGTCGCGGCCGACCTCCGCGTGCGCGGGGCCGGAACGGTGATTGCCGAGACGGTGGATTTCCTGACCGCCGACCCGGAAGCCCTGATCGCGAAGTGGGCGAAGGAGCTTGGCGGGATCGATGTCGTCCTTCTCGCCTACGGGCATCTCGGCGAGCAGCGTGACCTGGAGCGCGACCTCAAGGCCGCCGCCCAATTGATCGACACCAACTTCCGGTCGGCCGCCTTGTGGGTGCTGGCCGCCGCCAATCATCTCGAGGCCGCGAAGTCCGGGACCTTGGTTGTCATCGGGTCGGTTGCGGGCGATCGCGGACGCCAGTCCAATTATCTCTACGGCGCCACAAAGGCTGGGCTCGCGACCCTGGTCCAAGGCGTCGCGCACCGGCTTGCGCCGAGCGGTGCGAAGGCCGTGCTCATCAAGCCGGGCTTCGTCGATACGGCTATGACCGCGCACATTCCGAACAAGGGTGCGCTGTGGAGCGCGCCGGACAAGGTCGCGACATTGATCCGCAAGGCGGCCGACAAGGGCGCACCGGTCGCCTACACGCCGGGCTATTGGCGGCTAATCATGACCGTCATCAAGAGCGTCCCGACCGGAATCTTCCACCGCACCAAGCTGTGAGCGCGACGGCCCTTTTCGACCGAGTGCCGCGCTTCGTGCGCTTTCTCGCTTGCGGCGGCATCGCCGCGGCGGTGAATTGGGCTTCCCGGTTCGCGTGGAGCACCATCATGCCGTTCAGTCTGGCGGTCCTTGCCGCTTATGTGACGGGCATGGTCGTGGCCTTCGTACTGTTCCGCGAATTCGTGTTCGAGCGTGGGAGTACCGGCACTTCGGAGCAGGTGCGCAACTTCGTCATCGTCAACATCGTCGGCATGGCCGCGACCTGGGCGCTGGCGAACCTGCTCGTCTATTGGGCACTGCCGGCGGCCGGCCTGACAACGCATGTCGAAGCGATCGGCCACGGCATCGCCATCTTCGCGCCCGTCGTGACCAGCTGGTTCGGGCACCGCTTCCTGACCTTCCGCTGAGCTAAGTCGCAGCGCCGCGCTTGGCGGCTGCGTCAGCTTCTGCTTGATGGCCGCGTGGCCAGCGCCTGGAACTTCGCGATCGATCGCGGCGGTACGTTCACCGACGTGATCGCGTGGAATAATGAGGGCAGGTTCCGTACCGAAAAGCTGCTGTCCGAGAATCCGGATCATTATGCCGATGCCGCAATCGAAGGCATCGAGCGCATCCTCAAGGCCGAAAGCGGCACGCTCGGCGAGGTGCGGATGGGCACGACCGTCGCCACCAATGCGCTGCTCGAACGCAAGGGCGCGAGGGTGGCGCTGGCGATCACCCGGGGCTTCGGCGACGCCCTGCGCATCGGCTACCAGGCGCGACCGGAGATTTTCGCGCGACATATCGTCCTTCCCGAGCAGCCGTACGAAACGGTCGTCGAGATCGTCGAACGCGTCGGCGCAGAAGGCGAGATCGTTACGCCGCTGGACGAAGACGCCGCGCGGCTCGCACTGCGCGAGGTGCGCGAGAGCGAGATCGACGCGCTGGCCATCGTGCTGATGCACGGCTGGAAATTCACCGAGCATGAGCGGCGCGTCGCCGAAATCGCGCGCGAACTCGGCTTTGCGCAGGTGTCCGTCAGCCACGAGGTTGCACCGCTGATCAAGCTGGTCGGGCGCGGCGACACGACAGTCGTCGACGCCTATCTCTCGCCCATCCTGCGCCGCTACGTCGACCGCGTCGCGGGCGGACTTCCGGCAGGAACGAAGCTGCAATTCATGCAGTCGAACGGCGGGCCTCACCGACGCGAGCGCCTTCCGCGGCAAGGACGCGATCCTGTCCGGCCCGGCGGGCGGCGTGGTCGGCATGGTGGCTTCGTCGAACGAAGAGCGGCTGATCGGCTTCGACATGGGCGGCACCTCGACCGACGTGTCGCACTACGCCGGGCGATACGAGCTGGCCGACGAAAGCAATGTCGCTGGCGTACGTATCCGCGCGCCGATGATGCAGATCCACACGGTCGCTGCAGGCGGCGGGTCGATCTGCCGCTTCGACGGCATGCGCTTCCGCGTCGGGCCGGAGTCCGCTGGAGCGAAGCCAGGACCGGCCTGCTATCGCGGCGGTGGCCCGTTGACCGTGACCGACTGCAACCTGTTCCTCGGACGGATCGTAGCCGATGCCTTCCCGGCCGTGTTCGGGCCGAACGGCGACCAACGCGTCGATCCCGCCGCTTCGCGAAGCGCGCTTGCGCGAGGTCGCGGACACGGTCGAGCGCGCGATCGGCCGCCGCATGGACCTGGCGGAGATCGCGGAGGGATTCCTGCGCATTGCGGTCGACAATATGGCCAACGCCATCCGCAAGATCTCCATCGCCCGCGGCCATGACGTCACGCGCTACGCGCTCGCCTGCTTCGGCGGAGCGGGCGGGCAGCATGCCTGCCGCGTCGCGGACTCGCTGGGGATCGAGCGAATCCTCGTCCACCCGCTCGCGAGCCTGCTGTCGGCCTACGGCATCGGCCTCGCCGACGTGAAGGCGATCCGGGAGGCGGGCGTAGTGAAGCCGCTGAGCGAGGATTATTCGGATGCTCTGCAGGCGCTCGAAGCGGCCGCGACCGGTGCGCTGGTCGAGCAGGGCATTCCGGCCGACCGCATTGAGTTGCGCCGACGCACCCGCCTCCGGCTGAGCGGCAGCGATACGGCGCTGGAGGTCGAACTCGCCGACGATCAGGCGATGCGAGCGGACTTCTCGGACGTTCATCGGCGGCGCTTCGGCTATGTCGACGAAAGCGGGGAGATCATCCTCGACGCGCTGATCGTCGAGGCCGTGTCGCATACCGGCGCGGAGGCCGTTTACGCGCGGAGCCGGGTGCCGGCGCCGAGCCGCGATTACTTGGCGACTGGCAGGTCTTTGCGCGCGAAGACCTTGCGGGCGACCAGAGGATCGACGGGCCAACCCTGATCGCCGACCCATCCTCCGTGACGATTGTGGAGGCCGGCTGGCGGGCCACTCGGCGCGAAGACGGAACTCTCGTCCTGACCCGTTCCACACCGGCGAGTCGCGCACACGCGATCGGCACCGATGCCGACCCGGTGATGCTGGAGATTTTCAACAACCTGTTCATGGCCATCGCCGAGGAGATGGGCGTTGCGCTGCAGGCCACGGCGACGTCCGTGAACATCAAGGAGAGGCTCGACTTTCTCCTGCGCGCTGTTCGACGCCGACGGCGCGCTGATCGCCAATGCGCCGCATATCCCGGTGCATCTTGGCTCGATGGGCGAGAGCATCCGCACGATCATCGAGACGCGCGGCGGTGGACGCGACGGACGCGGCATCAGGCGCGGCGACGCCTATGTGCTGAACGACCCCTACCGCGGCGGCACGCATCTGCCGGACATCACCGTGATCGTGCCGGTGTTCTACGGCGAGGAGCCGAGCCCGTCCGCCTTCGTCGCGGCGCGCGGGCATCATGCGGACATCGGCGGGATCGCGCCGGGATCGATGCCGCCCGACAGCCGCTCTATCACGGAAGAAGGCGTGCTGATCGACAATGTGCTGCTGGTCGACGAGGGCCGCTTCCTCGAAGCCGAAATCCGCGACGCTGCTTGGCTCGGGCGAGTGGCCGGCACGGAATATCGACCGCAACATCTCCGACCTGAAGGCGCAGCTCGCCGCCTGCACCCGCGGCGCGGAGGTGCTCGCGACGACGGCGCGTGACTACGGACCCGACGTCATCGCCGCCTACATGCGTCACGTGCTCGCCAATGCCGAGGAGTTCGTTCGGCGCCTGCTCGACCGGCTGGAGGACGGCGCGTTCGACTATGAGATGGACAATGAAGCCCGCGTTGCCGTGAAGATCAGCCTCGACAAGTCGACGCGTTCAGCGACTTTCGACTTCACCGGAACGAGCGCCGCAGCTGCCCGACAATTTCAACGCGCCTTTTTCGATCGTTCGGGCGGCTTCGCTGTACGTGGTTCGCACTCTGGTCGACGATCCGATCCCGATGAACGACGGCTGCCTGCGCCCTATCCGGCTGGTCGTCCCGGATGGCTGCATGCTCTCGCCGTCATTTCCCGCCGCCGTGGTCGCCGGGAATGTGGAGACCAGCCAGGTCGTCACCGATGCCTTGTTCGCCGCCACCGGCCGCCTCGCGCCGAGCCAGGGGACGATGAACAACTTCACCTTCGGCAACGCGCGCCACCAATATTACGAGACCATCGCCGGCGGATCAGGAGCAGGCCCCGACCATGACGGGACGAGCGCCGTGCAGACGCACATGACCAACAGCCGGCTGACCGACCCGGAGATTCTCGAGACGCGGCTTCCGGTTCGGCTCGAGCGGTTCGCGATCCGGCGCGGTTCCGGCGGGGATGGCGCGCACAAGGGCGGCGACGGCGTGATCCGCGACCTGCGCTTCCTTGAGCCGATGCGCGCGAACATGCTCGCGAACCGGCGGCGCGTGGCGCCGAAGGGGCTGGCGGGCGGGAGCGATGCCCTGCCCGGCCGCAACTGGGTCGAGCGGATCGACGGCACGATCGAGGAATTGACCGCAACGGACGCCGCGGAGATGCAGGCGGGCGACCGCTTCGTTATCGAGACGCCGGGCGGCGGCGGCTTTGGAGCGCGCGCGATGAGCTACTGGCCGCTGCTCGGAATCCTGCTGGTCGTCGTCGGCTTCGCGCTGAAGATGAACCCGATGCTCGTGGTCACGGCTTCCGCCATCGTCACCGGGCTGCTCGGCGGGATGGACCTGCGTCGAGGTGATTTCGACCTTCGGCAAGGCGTTCAACGACAATCGCATCATCGCCATCGTGTGGATCGTGCTGCCGGTCATCGGACTGCTCGAACGCTATGGGCTGCAACAGCGGGCGGCTGCGGTGATCCGCGGGCTTCCGCAACGCGACGACGGGCAAGCTGCTGCTGCTGTACCTTATCTACCGGCAGGTCACGGCAGCGATCGGCCTGCATTCGACGGCCGGCCACCCGCAGACCGTCCGGCCGCTGGTGGCGCCGATGGCCTTGGCTGCTGCCGAGAAGCAGCATGGCGAGCTGGAGGAAGACACGGCGGAAAAGGTGAAGGCCTATTCCGCAGCCACGGACAATGTCGGCCTGTTCTTCGGCGAGGACATCTTTTTCGCGATCGGGTCGATCGTGCTGATCCAGGCGACCCTGTCGACCTACGGCTATGAGCTGACGCCGCTGCAGCTGGCGCTGTGGGCGATCCCGAGCGCCATCGCGGCCTTCATCATCCACGGGTTCCGCCTGTTGAGGTTGGACAAGACCCTCATTCGTCACCTCCGCGTAAGCGGGGGCCCAGCCCAAGAAGACAAACTGGGTTCCCGCTTTCGCGGGAATGACGAGCTGTGATCACCCTCCACTGGCTCTACGTGCTCGCCGGCGCCATGTTCGCGGCCTTCGCCTTGCTGAGCGCGCTTGATGGCCAGAATGTCAAACGGCTGGGCAATGCGGCTTTCTGGGGCCTGATGGCGCTGAGTCTGCTGGCGGGCGACCAGCTCGGCGACTTCGGGAACGGACTGCTCGTGCTGGGCCTCGCGGGGCTCGCCGGGTTCGGGTTCATCGGTCGTAGCCACCCTCCGACGACGAGCGACGACGAGCGTCAGGAATGGTCCGCGAGGCTCGGCAACAAGCTGTTCCTGCCCGCGCTGATCATCCCCGTAACCGCGTTGCTCGGGACGCTCATCTATACCTACACGCCCGTCGGCGATCTCGGCTGGATCGAAGCGAAGCGCGAGACGTACGTGTTCCTTGGGGTCGGCGTGCTGCTGGCCATCGGCACCATCTTCGCCTGGCTGCGGCCGCCGGCGGTTGCTCCACTGCAGGAAGGCCGCCGTCTGATCGACGCCATCGGCTGGGCCGCCGTCCTGCCACAGATGCTCGCGGCGCTCGGCGTTCTGTTTGCCGCCGCCGGTGTCGGAACGATCATCGGAGAGATGACGGCCATGGTGATCCCCAAGGGCAACGTCTTTGCCACCGTGCTGGTGTTCGCGCTGGGCATGGCCTTGTTCACGATGATCATGGGCAATGCCTTCGCCGCCTTCCCGGTGATGATCGCGGCGATCGGCGCCCCGCTGCTGATTCAGGTGTATGGAGGCGATCCCGCGGTGATCGGAGCGGTCGGGATGCTCGCAGGCTTCTGCGGAACGTTGATGACCCCGATGGCGGCCAACTTCAATCTCGTGCCCGCCGCCCTGCTGGAGCTGAAGGACCAGTATGGCGTGATCCGGGCGCAGATCCCGACGGCGCTGCCGTTGCTCGCCGCGAACATCCTGATCCTGTATTTCGCAGCCTTCCGATGAGTCGTTCAGCCTCGATGCAGACACGGCGGCACGCTTCGCCCGCATCGCGCTCGGCCATGTGCGGCAGGAATATCCGCACAAGCTCGACCATGTGCTTGGGTCGAACGAGGACGCGCTGCCGCCACATTTGCTGCACCCGATCTTCTTCGGCAGCTTCGACTGGCACAGCTGCGTGCACGGCTGGTGGACGCTGCTGACGCTGCGGCGGCTGTTCCCGGACACCGACGAGGCGCGGGCGATCGAAAAGCTCGCCGACGGCAGCTTTACGGCGGAGAAGGTGGGCGTCGAGCTGGCCTATCTGGGCCGGCCGCTAAGTCGCGGATTCGAGCGGCCGTACGGCTGGGCCTGGCTGCTGCAGCTTCACCTCGAGGCATCGCGGCATCACGACGCGCGCTGGGCCGGAGCGCTGGAGCCGCTCGCCCGCGCCTTCGCGGAGCGCCTCGCCGCCTATCTCAATGTGATGACCTACCCGATCCGGGTCGGAACGCATTTCAACACGGCCTTCGCGCTAATTCTGTCGCTGGAATGGGCGGAGGAGTTCGACGTGGCCCTAGCAAAGGCAATCCGCAAGCGGTCCAAGCACTGGTTCGAGAACGACCGCGACTGCCAGGCCTGGGAGCCCGGCGGCGACGAGTTCCTCTCACCCGCGCTGATCGAAGCCTTGTGCATGGCCCGCGCGCTGACCGAGCCTGAGTTTCACGGCTGGTTCGGAGGGTTCCTGCCGAAGCTCGATACGGGAGAGCCGGCGACTTTGTTCATGCCCGCGACCGTCAGCGATCGTAGCGACGGCAAGATCGCCCATCTCGACGGGCTGAACCTCAGTCGCGCCTGGTGCTGGCGGAGCCTCGCACCGCTGCTGCCGGAGGACTCGCAGCTCGCCTACGATACCGCCGAGGTGCATCTGGAAGCCGCCATGCCGCACGTTGCGGGCGATTACATGGGCGAGCATTGGCTCGCGAGTTTCGCGCTCCTCGCGCTCCTGACTAATGACACTTGAAGCGGTCGAACGGCTCCAGGCAGGATTTGCAGCGCCATTGCGCCTTGCAGGGCGTCGAGCCGAAGCGGCTGACCTCGACCGTATCGCTCGATCCGCATTGCGGACAGACAGCCGTCGCTGACTCGCCCGGAGGGGCGATCCCGTAATCGTGCAGGCGCTGGCGGCCGCGGTCGGTGATCCACGCGGTCGTCCACGGCGGGAAGAGCACGCGCTCGATGCCGACATGATCGTAGCCGGCTTCGTCGAGCGCGTCGCGGACGAGGCGCTCGATCGCGATTGTTGCGGGGCAGCCGGTGTAGGTCGGGGTGACGCGGACCCGTGGTGGCCCGTCGGCGAGGCCACGGATGATGCCGAGATCGGTGATCGAGACGGCCGGAATCTCCGGGTCCATCACCTTGTCGAGCACGGCCATGATCGCCGCCTCGTCCAGCACCGCGACATCGCTCATGACGCGCACACTACACCTGTTCGAGGCCGCACGCGATTGAGGGCCGTCAAATAACTCCGCGGCGCATCTGGTCGAGCTCGATGCTCTCGAACAGCGCCTTGAAATTGCCCTCGCCGAAGCCCTCGTTGCCTTTGCGCTGGATGAGCTCGAAGAAGATCGGGCCGATCACGTTCTGGGTGAAGATCTGCAGCAGCAGCCCCTGACCCTCGGTCGGCGCGCCGTCCATCAGAATTCGGCGCTTCTCAAGCTCGGCAATGTCCTCGCCGTGGCCCTGGATGCGCTCGGGGAGCATCTCGTAATAGGTGTCGGGCGTGTCCTGGAACTCGACACCGCGGCCGCGCAGGACGTCGACGCTTTCGTAGATGTTGGTCGTGCCCAGCGCGATGTGCTGGATGCCCTCACCCTTGTACTCGCGCAGGAACTCCTCGATCTGGCTCTTGTCGTCCTGGCTCTCGTTCAGAGGAATGCGGATCTTGCCGCAGGGCGAGGTCATCGCCTTCGAGAAGAGGCCGGTGACCTTTCCTTCGATGTCGAAGTAGCGAATCTCGCGGAAGTTGAAGAGCCGCTCGTAAAAATCGGCCCAGAACGCCATCCGCCCGCGATGAACATTGTGCGTAAGGTGGTCGATATAGGTGAGCCGGCTGTCGAGCTCGGCCATGCGCGCATCGGCATCGGGCAGGAAATCGAAGTCGACCTCGTAGATCGAGCCGTCCGGACCATAGGTGTCGACGAAGAAGAGCAGGGAATTACCGATGCCCTCGATCGCCGGAATGTCCATCTCGCCATGCTCGACGTCGACCTTCACCGGCGTCGCGCCGAGCTTCACCGCGCGTTCGAAGGCGGCCTTCGCGTCCTTGACCCGGAAAGCCATTGCGCAGGCGCTGGGGCCGTGATCGCGGGCGTAGGCCTCGGCATAGCTGCCAGGCTCCGCATTGATGATGAAGTTGATGTCGCCCTGGCGGTGGAGCGTGACGTCCTTGCGCTTGTGCCGGGCGACGGCCGGGAAGCCCATCTTGGTGAACAGGTCGCGCAGCAGCGTGGTGTCCGGCGCGGTATATTCAACGAACTCGAACCCATCGGTTCCCATCGGGTTTTCGAGGCCCAGCGGGCTCTTCTCGGCGACTTGCGTGGCCATCAGTCTCTCCTTTCGGCCCAACTGCTCCTCCGCAAACAGCATTTCAAGGTCGCGGGAACGCTCCTAAGGTCGAAGGCGCCCGAATGGCGGCGCTTCGAGACGGGAGGACGAGCATGGACGTGCCGGAGGGCTGGAGCCTCGAAGATGGCGGAAAGGCGATCGTCCGAACCTTCAAGTTCGCGGATTTCTCCGAGGCGTTCGGGTTTCTGTCGCGCGTGGCGCTGCACGCCGAGAAGGTCGATCACCATCCCGAGTTCACCAGCATCTGGAATCGCGTCGATTTCCGGCTGACAAGCCATGACGCTGACGGCCTAACCACACGCGACATCCAGCTTGCCGAGGCAATCAACCGCCTCTCGGATAAGGCAGCCTCCTAGTAGGAGGCGAAGACCTTCGTCTTGCCGGCCTTGTCGAACAGGATGACCTGGTAGGGCTCCTTATGATCGCCATGCTCCATGCCCGGCGACCCGACGACCATTCCGGGCACCGCGATGCCCGCCGCTTTGGGCTTGGTCGCGAGCAGGCGCTTTACGTCGGCCGCCGGAACGTGGCCCTCGATGGCGTAGCCGCCGATCTCGCTGGTGTGGCAGGAGCGCATGGCATCCGGGACGCCGAGGCGGGCGCGGGTCGGCGCGACATCCTCGACTTCCTTCACCTGCACGTCGAAGCCGGCCTTCTTCATGTGCTCGACCCAATGCTTGCAGCACCCGCAATAAGCGGTCTTCGTGACGACGAGCGTCGCGGCAGCAGCGCTTTGCGCCATCGACAGGAATGCGAGCGGGGCGACGATGGTGAGCAGTCTGCGCTTCATGGGAATCGCCTTCAGATGTGGACGCTGATGACTAAGTGTCTGAACCTGTAGGAGAGATGACTGGCGTTTTCGAGCCCTGTCGTGGACCGCGAGTCGTTCGCAACAGTCCGAGCGCCACGATGGCGAAAGCGCTGGCGCCTGAAACGGCAAGCAGGGCCGTTCGAGCGGACGCCGGCAGTTCCAGGAGCAAGATGAGGCTCGAGACCGCCCAGACCAGCGCGAGAACCGGCAGCCACCTCCCATAATCGCGCACCCGGAACGGGTGGACGAAGTGGATCGGCGCGAAGGTCAGGAAGACGAGGGCGGCGACAATCGCTGCCGCGACGACGGGATCGACCTGCGCGGCATAAAGGTAGAGCGTGACGACGTTCCACAATGCCGGAAAGCCGCGGAAGTAATTGTCCTCTGTCTTCATGTCTCGGCGGGCGAATACGTAGAGCGAGGAGAGCTGGATCAGCGCCGCCAGCGGGACTGCAATTGGTGCGGGTAGAAGGCGCGCTTCGAGAATGAAGAGCGTCGGGACGAAGACGTAATTCAGATAATCGATCACGAGGTCGAGCACGTCGCCGTCGACGCGCGGCGCACGCTCCTTCACGCGGGCCGCGCGGGCCAAGGTCCCGTCGATGCCGTCGACGATCAAAGCGGCGAACAACCACAGCATGGCTTCGGTCCAGCGATGCCCGTCGATCGCCAGCACCGCGAGGAGCGCGAGCACAGCTCCGGACGCAGAGAAGGCGTGAACCGACCACGCCGCTGCCGAGAATTTTCGCTGCACTTCCGCCATCGACCGCCAACGAGAGCTTCGAACAGTCGTTCCTACGACAGCCGTTTCGGAAGCGAAACCGAAGCGGCCTTGCCGCGTTCTGCGGTGTCGTGAGGGTGCTCAGTGGATAACAGGACAACATTGCTGGAGCCCGGCCGGAATTGCTGGCGGGTGGAGCGCGCCGAACGCGCCTCGCTCGTCGTCGACGCGGCCGACTATTTCCACCTCGCTCGGAAAGCGATGCTTCGCGCAGAGAAGCAGATCCTGCTGATCGGCTGGGACTTCGACACGCGGATTTGCCTCGATTACGATGCCGATGACGGCGCTCCGGCGGAACTGGGCAAATTCCTGTCCTGGCTGCCCAAGAACCGGCCGGGACTGCAGATCCACATCCTCAAGTGGGACATTGGCGCGATCAAGCTGCTGGGACGCGGAACGACGGTTTTGCGGCTCGCGCGCTGGGCGGCGAGCAACCAGATTCACTTCAAGCTCGATGGCGCGCATGCGGTCGGGGCGAGCCACCACCACAAGATCGTGGTGATCGACGACAGGTTCGCCTTTTGCGGCGGGATCGACATGACCGCCGACCGTTGGGACACGCGGGGTCACGTCGACGACGACGAGCATCGGCGGCGGCCGACCACCTACCGGCACTACGGCCCGTGGCACGATGCGACCATGGCAGTGGACGGCAAGGTCGCGGCGGCTCTCGGCGAGCATGCGCGCTCGCGATGGGGAGCGGCCGGAGGCGAGCCGATCGAGCCGCCGCAAAGCCTCGAGCAACCCATGGCCGGAAGAGCTGGAGCCGCAGTTCCGGGACGTCGACATCGCCATTGCGCGAACGCGCGGCGAGTTTGAGGAAGAGAAATGCGTCCGTGAGATCGAGGCGCTCTACGTCGACATGATCAAGAGCGCGAAACGCTTCATCTATGCCGAAAACCAATATTTTGCGTCGCGGGTCATCGCCAAGGCGATCAGCGAGCGCCTGTCCGAGGACGACCCGCCGGAGATCGTGATCGTCAATCCGCACAGCGCCGATGGCTGGTTGGAAGATGCGGCGATGAGCGGCGCGCGGGCTCAGCTGATGGACGTCGTGCGCAAGTGCGACAAGCACGGTCGTTTCCGTCTCTATTATCCGGTGACCGAGAAGCGCGAGGACATTTACGTCCATTCGAAGATCACCGTCGTGGACGATCGCATGATTCGCGTCGGGTCGGCCAACATGAACAACCGGTCGATGGGGCTCGACAGCGAGTGCGACCTGCTGATCGATGCCGATCTGGAAACGAACAAAGGTGCCGAGAAGACGATTGCGGCGCTGCGAGCAGATCTGCTGGCCGAGCATCTGGGCGTGTCGGTGGACACGATCGATGCCAGGCTCGCGAAGACCGGTTCAGTGATCAAGACGATCGAGGCGTTCAGCGGAAGCCGGGGACGCGGGCTTGTCCCGTACGTTCCGGACGAGCCTACGGCGGCAGAGCGCAAGCTCGCCGAGAGTCAGGCTCTGGACCCGGAAAGCGCGGGCGAGACGTTCGAGCCGCTGGCCCGGCCCGGACTTATGGCGCGACTGCGTCGCTGAGCGGTGGAGGAATTGAGCGAGGGCGCTATAGCCCTCCCTCAATGGCCGACGACGCAACTGCCCACGAATATCGCACCGGATCCGACCCGCGCACCTTGCGCGACGCTTTGGGATGCTTCGCGACCGGCGTCACGGTCGTCACCTGCCTGGACGAGGAAGGCCAGCCGGTCGGCATCACCGCCAACAGTTTCACGTCCGTTTCGCTCGATCCGCCGTTGCTGCTGGTGTGCATTCACAAGGAAGCGACCTGCGCGCAGGCGCTGACGGCCGCGGACCATTTTGCGGTGAATGTGCTGCAAACCGGCCAGCAACCTGCGTCGATCCGTTTTTCGACGCGGCAGGAGGACCGGTTCGGAGTGAACGACTGGTCGCGTGGCGAATTCGGGGCGCCAGTGCTCAAGGAGTCACTCGGCGTCTTCGAATGCGAGCGCTACGCGGTCTACGACGGGGGCGACCACCACATCTTGGTGGGCCGGGTGGTGAAGGCGAGTTTCGACCCCAACATCGATCCCCTGCTCTTCTTCCGCGGCCGATATCGCAGGCTCCACTTCGACTAGGCGGCGGCCGGCTCAGCTTTTTTGCGGTGGCTCCACAAGTGAACGATGCCGACGATCGGAGCCGCGACGATGGCGCCGACGATCGATGCGCCGACCGCATTCAACAGCCATTCGAGGATCGCCGACCCGCCCGACAAGGCATGCGCCGTGTCGTGAACGAAGTGCGGCAGAGCTTCCAGGATGTGCAATTCCTCCAGCCCATGGAGGAGGATGCCGCCGCCGACCCAGAGCATGGCGGCGGTGCCGATGATCGACAGAGCCTTGAGCAGGTGCGGCACGCCGAACACCAGCGCGCGGCCCACCAATTGCGCCGGGCGGTTCTTTCGCTCCAGCATGTGCAAGCCGATGTCGTCGAGCTTCACGATCAGGCCGACCGCTCCATAGACGGCGGCGGTAATGACGATTCCGACCGCGGCGAGCGCGGCCGCCTGCATCCAGATGCCGTTGCCCTCCAATTCGGCGAGCGCGATCGCCATGATCTCCGCCGACAGGATGAAGTCGGTGCGGATCGCGCCGGCGACCTGCAGTTTCTCGAGTTCGGCCGGATCGTCCAGCGCGTCAATCACCTGCTCTTCGTGATGATGGTCGCCGGCGATCGCCTCGATGATCTTCTCGGTCGCTTCGAACGCCAGATAGGCACCGCCGACCATCAGCAAAGGGGTGATCAGGACCGGGCAAAAACGCCGCGAGCAACAAGGCCGCCGGCAGCAGGATCAGCAATTTGTTCTTGAGCGATCCCCACGCGATCTTGCCGATGATCGGCAGCTCCCGCTCCGGAGCTAGACCGGTGACGTAGCGCGGGGTGACCGCCGTATCGTCGATGACGACGCCGGCGGCCTTGCTGCCCGCCTTGCCGACCGCCAGCCCGACGTCGTCGACGGAGGCCGCGGCGAGCTTGGCGATGGTTGCGACGTCGTCGAGGAGTGCGATCAGACCGGATGGCATCGAAGGCGTTTGGCCGAAGTGCAGGGCATCCACAATCCCGTTCGTCCTGAGCGAAGTCGAAGGGCGTTACACCGCCGGTCGTGCCAGCGCCCTTCGACTGCGCGCTTCGCGCTCCGCTCAGGACGAACGACGCTTCTTGCCCTTCTATCGACTTTCGCGCATCGCCGCGGCCATGCTGGGACTGGATTTCATCAGGGCCGAACGCGCGGCGGTCGAGAAGGCGATCGAGGCGAAGGCGGTGGCCGTCGATCTCGACGCATTGCTGTCGCTCGACGGCGACGTGCGGCGGCTGAAGACCGAGATCGAAGCGCTGCGGGCCGAGCGCAATGCAATTAGCGCCGGCTTCAAGAGCGCCGCTCCGGAAGAGCGGGCCGAGCTTGGGCGCAAGGCTAAGGAAAAGGGTGCGCGGGCCAGCGAGCTGGAGACGGAGCTGGCCGAGAAGGAAGGCGCGCTGAAGTCGCTGCTGATGCGCGTCCCGAACATCCCCTGGGACGGCGCTCCCGTCGGGCCCGACGAGAGCTTCAACACCGTTGTCCGGCATGAAGGCGCAGTGCCGCAGTTCGATTTCGAGCCGCTGGACCATGTCGCGCTGATCGAAAAGAACGACTGGGCCGACTTGTCGCGCATCGTGCAGGTGTCGGGGTCGCGGCAATATTGCCTGAAGGGGCGGCTGGCGCTGCTCGAAACCAAGCTGATGGGCTGGGCGCTGGAGCGGATCGCCGAGGCGGGCTTCACGCCGATCACCGTGCCGTCGATGGCGCGCGAGCAGGCCTTCCTCAACCAGGGCCAGTTCCCGGGCCACAGGGAAGAAACCTACGAGCTTCCGGCAGACGAGTTGTGGCTTGCGGGAACGGCCGAAGTCGCGCTGACCTCGCTGCATTCGGGCGAGATCATCGAGGGCGACAAATTGCCGATCCTCTATGCGGGCTATTCCCCCTGCTTCCGCCGCGAGGCAGGCAGCGCGGGCAAGGACGTGCGCGGGCTGTTGCGCGTTCACCAGTTCATCAAGGTCGAGCAATACGTCATCTGCGACGCTGACAACGCCGTTTCGGCTGGATGGCACGCGCGGCTGCTGGAACTGGCCGAGAGCATGCTCCAGGCGCTCGAAATTCCCTACCAGGTCATCGAAACCTCGACTGGCGACATGGGCCTCGGCAAGTTCCGCATGAACGACATCGAGAGCTGGGTGCCGAGCCTCAACAAGTATCGCGAGACGCACAGCTGCTCGACGCTGCACGACTGGCAGGCAAGGCGCGCGAACATCCGGTATCGTGGAAGTGACGGAAAAGTTCGGTTCGCGCATACGCTCAACAATACCGCGCTGGCGAGCCCGCGCATTCTGGTGCCGCTGCTGGAAAACCACCAGACGGCGGACGGCCGCGTGAAGCTGCCGAAGGCGCTGCAGGATCTCCTTGGGGGTGAGTATCTGTGACGCGCAGTCACGTCGCGCTCGCCAGGAAGCGCCAGCTTCCGAAATGGGAGGGTGACGACGCTCCGCCGAGCGGGTGGAAGCATCTACCCGAGCTTCTATGGAACATGGCGCGGCTCGTGCGCGGTTGGGGATTGCGCGGTCCGCGCGGGCCGCAGGACGGGCAGCCGGTGCTCGTCGTGCCCGGCTTCCTCTGCAGCGATGGTACGACGCTGACTCTGCGCAAACGGCTCGCGAAGCACGGCTATCGCGTTCACGGCTGGAAGCAGGGCTGGAACCTTGGAGCCAAAGACGACACGCTGGATCGCCTGCGCGAGCGCATCGACAGCCTAGGCCACGACCGCAAGATCGTGCTGGTCGGCTGGAGCCTCGGCGGCCTCTTCGCCCGCGAATATGCGCGCAAGCACCCGGAACAGATCCGCGCGGTGGTCACGCTTGGCTCCCCCTTTTCGGGAGACCCGCACCAGAACACCGTGTGGCCGCTTTACGAGCGCGTCGCCGGGCATCGCGTCGATGAGCCGCCGCTTCCGCGGATCACCGACAAGCCGCCCGTTCCGCACCTGGCTCTTTGGTCACGCAGGGACGGGCTGATCGCTCCCCGGGCCGCGCGCGGACTCGACCATGAGCGGGACGCGGAGGTCGAGCTCGACTGCCATCACATGGCGTTCAGCGTTTCGAAGAGCGGAGCCAAGGCGGTGGTGCGCGAAATCGACAGGTTCTTGAAAGACGTTGCTAACTGACGGGTTAGGACTGTTCAGGAGGCGGGATCATCTTCGCAACTGCGTCCGCTATGTCAGCAATCGATATGGTGAAGACACCTCCTTTAGTGCTCCGCCATTCTGCAATACCGGCCTCGACGTCAGGAAACGTGCCCGGATCACGGACTTGCACGGTGACACTCGAATTGAGGGTTTGCTGAGATACCGGCGCATGTTGAAGGATGGTTGTTTCGCCCGAACTCAAATGAACGCCGATCAAAGACACGTGATAGATCGTCCCAAGCTCCGCTTCCTCAATTTTCTGGATTTTCACTAGAGAGCCGTTGTCTTGGGGACGGGTCTGGTATGCCCAAACTTGGCCCTCCGAGTAGCGAGTGGGTGAATGCGCAAGGCTCAATAGGGCACCGAGAAGCAGCAGCAGCTTGGTCATCGATCAAACATCGCACGAACAGTCGGGGGCCGGAAGCAAGTGGTGCGGGAAATCGACAGCTTCCTGAAATCGCACGCATAAATCGCGAAGTTATTGTTCCGGTAACGGAAAGACACCATCTTCAAGGTCATGAAAGGTGCTCGAACCATCGCCGCTGATGCCGGCGCGGTTCACCCGGACGATCTTGCACCTCCGGGCTGGCACCGCTTGCGTGAAATCGCCTGGCACCTTCCGCGCTATCTCTCTGGGCTTGGTCCATTGGGTCCGCGCGGCCCTGAGGACGGGCCTCCAGCGCTCGTCATTCCCGGTTTCCTCGCCACCGATCGCACGACGATGGACCTGCGCCGTGCACTGGCCCGCGCCGGATGGTGGGTGCATCCGTGGCTTCAGGGTCTGAACACCGGCGCCAAGCCGGACACGCTGGAATTGCTGGAAAAGAGGCTCGACGAAATCGGCGGCCGACGACCCGTGCTGGTGGTCGGCTGGAGCCTCGGCGGCATGTTCGCGCGTCAGCTCGCGCATCGCTGCCCCGACAAGGTTCGCGGGGTGGTCACGCTTGGCTCGCCTTTCTCCGGCGATCTTAAGACCAACACCAACGTTTGCGAATATTATGAGCGGATCGCCGGGCATGACGTGAACGAGCCGCCCTTCCACCATTACGCGCACAAACCGCCTGTCCCGACCCTGGCGCTCTGGTCGCGGCGTGACGGGATCGTTGCCCCCAGCGCCGCGCGCGGACGCGACCATGAGCGGGACAAGGCCGTAGAGGTTGACACGTATCACAGCGGCTTCGCCGTTCACCGGCCGGTGCTCAGCCAAGTGGTGAGTGAGATTCGCACCTTCCTGACCGAAGCCGAGGGCCATCCCCCCGAACTGGGGTCGATGACCGCCCGTACCGCTAAGGGCGCAAAGGTCGCCCGAACCGCCTGATCTCGCGATCTGGAGTCGCGGCATTGACTCCATCCACTGACTCGCGAGACAAGAACAAAAGTAGAACATAGACGTTGCGAGTTGTGTGGTTGGTGGCCTTTCCCTGGTGGCCGGCGGCGGAAGCCGTGCGGCCGAAATTCTCCAGCTCCCCAGCGGGCTGGGTGAGCGCTGGCACGTGCCGGCGCCACCCAGCCCCACCTTGTCGGAGCTGTTCGCGGGCTCGCCCCGCGATGCCGGCTGGGCGGGTTTCCTGCTGGCCCAGACGGACCGCGAAAGGCCCTTGCTGTGGGTGCAGGACCGCATGGCGATCCTCGAAAGCGGCCGCATCTATCCGCCGGGTCTCGGGCCGGGCGAACTCATCCATGTCGAGGCGCGGGACGCAAAGCTCGCGCTTTGGGCGATGGAAGAAGGCCTGAGATGTTCGGGTCTATCGGGAGTAATCGGCGAGTTGTGGGGCGATCCCGCAAGCCTCGACTTCACCGCAACGCGGCGGCTTGCGGTTGCGGCGGAGCGGAGCCGGGTGCCGTGCTGGCTGGTGCGGCTGGCTGGAACCGCCAACCTCAGCGGAGCGCGCATGCGCTGGCGGATCGCGAGCATGCCGAGCATCGCCAATCCATTGGATCCACGCGCTTCGGGTACGCCCGCCTGGGAAGCGGAGCTGTTTCGCGCTCGCGGCCACGTGCCCGGCAGCTGGGGCGTGGCGTATGAGACGGGTGCTTTCCATCTGGCTGCCGCACCTGGCCGTGGAACGCTGGGCGAGGTCGAGCGACTTCGGGCCTGACGATCCGGTCGTCCTAACCGTCGAAGGCACGCACGGACCGATCATTCACGCGGTGACCCGGGCGGCGGCTGAGCGCGGTGCGTGCGCGGGTGCACGCCTGACGGATGCGCGCGCGCTCGATCCATCGTTGATCGCAGTGCCTGCCGATCCCGCTGGCGAGCAGGCCCTGGTCGAACGGCTGGCGCGCTGGGCCGGGCGCTGGTCGCCTTTGGTCGAAGTGGACGGCGAGAATGCGCTGCGGCTGGACGTCACCGGCGTTGCGCATCTGTTCGGCGGCGAGCGCAAGCTGGCTGCGGACGTGCAGACGCGGTTCGCCCTGGCCGGCCTTACGACCCGCGTGGCCATGGCACCGACGGCGGCCGCCGCCTGGGCACTGGCGCATTACGGCAATGCCTCGGCGGTGATCTGCGGCAAGGACACGGGCGCGAAGCTCGCCGATCTGCCGGTCGCCGCGCTGCGGTTGCCGCCGGAAGCGACGCGAACGCTGGAGCGGCTGGGACTGAAGACCATCGGCACCCTGGCCGGAATCGAGCGGCGGTCCCTCGCCCGCCGTTTCCGCGAGGCGGACAATCCGGTCGATGCGCTCGACCGCGCGCTTGGCCGCAAGCCGGAGCCGCTGACTGCCGTTCCCAGCCAGCCGGCCTCCGCGTCGCCTTGCTCAAGCTGGAAGAGCCCGCGACTCATCCGGAAGCTGCGACCCAGGCGTTGGAGCGGCTGATCCCCGACCTCGTCCAGCAGCTTCAGCGAAGGCACCTGGGTGCACGGCGGCTGACGATGACCGGCTTCCGAGTCGACGGAAGCACTGGCCGTCGCCTCGGTCGCGACGAGCATTCCAAGCCGCGAGCAGAAGCATCTCCACCGGCTGATCGGCGACAAGGCGGCGGCGCTCGATCCTGGCTTCGGCTTCGATGCCTTTGTGCTGGAAGCGAGCTGGGCGGAGGATTTGTCGGCCGCTCAGGACAGCCTCGTCGAAGAAGCGTCGAGCGAACGAGAGGTGGCGCGGCTGATCGACCGGCTGAGCGTGAAGCTCGGCTCCGACAAGGTGCGGCGGCCGCAGCCCCATCAAAGCCATCTGCCCGAACGGGCGAACGGATGGGTGGAGGCTGCGACTGGCACTCCCCTCCAGCGTGCGGGAGGGGTTGGGGGAGGGCCTGTTCGGAGGATCGGCGCAGACCCCTCCACCTCGACCCCCTCCCCGCCAGCGGGAGGGAGGAGCAAGCGCGCCCACAGCGGATGCTCGACCGGCCGGAAGCCATCGCCGTCGTCTATGCCACGCCCGAAGGCGTGCCGCGCCGCTTCGTCTGGCGACGGGCGGTCCACGATATCTCTCGCGTCGAAGGACCGGAGCGGATCGCGCCGGAATGGTGGCGCGAACGGTCGACCGCACGCCTGCGCGATTATTATCGCGTCGAGGACCAGGCTGGCCGCCGCTACTGGATCTACCGCGAAGGGCTGATCGGCGACGGACGCGGCGGCCTTCCGGAGTGGTACATTCACGGGCTTTTCGGCTGATGCCTGATAAGCCGTCTTTCTCCAGGCTCAAGCTGGTGCGGACCGAGGACATGCCTCCTCCACCCATCGTGCCGTCCACTTATGTCGAGCTTGGCGTCAGCTCGCCGTTCTCCTTCCTGCGCGGCGCGTCGGATGCGATCGAGCTGGTGCAGACGGCATTGGCGCTAGGCTATGACGCTATCGGCATCGCCGATCGCAACACTTTTGCCGGTGTCGTCAGGATGCACAGCGCCTGCGACGCGGTTGGCCTCAAGCCGCTGATCGGGTGCCGGCTCGACCTGACGGATGCGCCGAGCCTGCTCGCTTATCCGATCGATCGCGACGGCTACGGACGGCTGTCGCGGCTGCTGAGCCTGGGCAAGATGCGGGCCGACAAGGGCGCGTGCGATCTCAGCCTCGCCGATGTCGCGGACCATCAGCGAAGGCATCGCCTTCATCGCCTGGCCCAGCGACGATCTCGATGATTTCGAAGCGGGAATTGCCACGGCTGCGTGAAGCTTTGACGTCACTTCGCCACGTCGCGGCAAGCTGGCTCTATCGCGGTGACGACAGCGCAAGGATCGAGCGGCTCGACCGGCTGGCGCGGCGACACGGCTGCACCATCCTTGCGACCAACGACGTCCATTATCATGCGCCCGACCGCCGGCCGCTGCAGGATGTCGTCACCTGCATTCGCGAGAAGGTCACGATCACCACGGCGGGCTATCTGCTCAACCCAAACGCCGAGCGGCATTTGAAATCGCCCGAGGAGATGGAGCGGCTGTTCGCGCGCTGGCCGCATGCGATTTCGGCGACGCGGGAGTTCGCCGACAGCCTGAACTTCAGCCTCAACGAGCTGCGCTACGAATATCCGCGGGAGACGGTGCCGGAGGGGCGGTCGCCGCAAGAGCATCTCGAACATCTGACCTGGGAAGGCGCGCGCGGAGTTCTGGGGCGACAAGATCCCGTACAAGGTGCTGACCCAGCTCAACCATGAGCTGCGGCTGATCGCGAAGCTCGATTTCGCGCGCTACTTCCTGACCGTCCACGACATCGTCGCCTTCGCGCGCAGCCTCGATCCGCCGATCCTGTGCCAGGGCCGCGGGTCGGCGGCGAACAGCGCCGTCTGCTATTGCCTCGGCATCACTGCGGTCGACCCGGCGACCAGCAACCTCTTGTTCGAGCGCTTCATCTCCGAAGAGCGCAAGGAGCCGCCCGACATCGACGTCGATTTCGAGCATGAGCGGCGCGAGGAGGTGATCCAGCACATCTACGACAAATACGGCCGCGACCGCGCCGGGATCGCCGCGACCGATCATCCACTACCGTCCGCGCTCCGCCGTCCGCGAGGTCGGCAAGGTGATGGGGCTGAGCGAGGACGTCTGCGCCGCCATCGCCTCCAATTATCTGGGGCAGCATGGAGGCCGAAGTCGCGGAAGAGCGGGCGAAGGATGCCGGGCTCAACCTCGACGATCCGCACCTCAAGCGGACGATGATGCTCGCCAAGCAGCTCATCGGCATGCCGCGCCATTTGTCGCAGCATGTCGGCGGCTTCATCCTGACCGAACGGCCGCTGACCGAGACCGTGCCGATCGGCAATGGCGCGATGGACGACCGCACCTTCATCGAATGGGACAAGGACGACATCGAGGAGCTTGGCATCCTCAAGATCGACGTGCTCGCGCTCGGCATGCTGACCTGCATCCGCAAATGCTTCGATCTGATCGACCTGCATCATGGCGAGCGTTTCGAGCTGGCGACCGTCCCGCAGGAGGTGCCGGAGGTCTACGACATGCTGTGCAAGGGCGACTCGCTGGGCGTGTTCCAGGTCGAGAGCCGGGCGCAGATGAACATGCTTCCGCGCCTCAAGCCGCGCTGCTTCTACGACCTCGTCATCGAAGTCGCGATCGTCCGGCCGGGTCCGATCCAGGGCGACATGGTCCATCCTTTCCTGAAGCGCCGGTCGGGCAAGGAGCCGGTGACCTTCCCCTGCCCCGATCCCGAGCATGGCGAGCCGGACGAGCTGGAGAAGATCCTCGGCCGGACGCATGGGCGTGCCGATCTTCCAGGAGCAGGCGATGAAGATCGCGCTCGATGCGGCGAAGTTCAGTTCGGAGGAGGCGAACCAGCTGCGCAAGGCGATGGCCACGTTCCGGTCGCGCGGAAATATCGACGTGCTGCAGGACAAGATGGTCGGGCGGATGGTGGAGCGCGGCTACGATCCCGAATTCGCCCAGCGCTGCTTCGACCAGATCAAGGGCTTCGGCGAATATGGCTTCCCGGAAAGCCACGCGGCGAGCTTCGCGCACCTCGTCTACGTGTCGAGCTGGCTGAAGTGGAAATATCCGGCGGCGTTTGCGTGTGGGTTGCTCAACTCGCAGCCGATGGGCTTCTACGCGCCGGCGCAGATCGTTCGCGATGCCCGTGAGCATGGGGTCGAGGTGCTGCCGGTCGATGTGAATTACAGCGACTGGGATTGTACGCTGGAGACCAGAAAGCCGCACACCACGTCCGTTCGTCCTGAGCGGAGCGCAAAGCGCGTAGTCGAAGGGCGGGTTGCACCAACCTCAGAGAAGCGCCCTTCGACTTCGCTCAGGACGAACGAGGTTGGGCGTCTGGCGCTCAGGCTGGGGTTCCGCCAGGTCGAAGGCCTGCATCGCGACGCGGTCGACCGGCTGGTGAGCGCTCGCGGCACGCAGCTCTACGACAGCGTCGAGGACTTGCGGGTCCGCGGCGGCGTGCCCGTCCATGCCATCCAGCGGCTGGCGGCCGCCGATGCGTTCCGCTCGATGGATCTCGACCGCCGCGCGGCGTTGTGGGACGCGCGGGCGTTGAAGCAGGCGCCGGACCTGCCTTTGTTCATCGCCGCAGAGGCGCGCGACGAAGGTGCGGAGCTGGTGCCTGCTCGCCTGCCGGCCATGCCGCTCAGCGAGCATGTGGTGAACGATTACCAGACCGTGCGGCTAAGCCTGAAGGCGCATCCGCTGCGTTTCCTGCGGGAGCATTATGCGGCGCAGAAGTTCGTCACTGCCGACCGGCTGAACTCGGTCCGCGACGGCAAAAGGGTGTCGATGGCGGGGCTCGTCCTCATCCGCCAGCGGCCGGGCAGCGCCAAGGGCGTCTGCTTCATCACGCTGGAGGACGAGACCGGCGTCGCCAATCTGGTCGTCTGGCCCGATGTGTTCGAGAAACAACGCAAGATCGTCATGGGCGCGCGCCTGATCGCGGTGCACGGAATCATCCAGAAAGACGCGGAGGACGGCGTGATCCACCTCGTCGCCCGGCAGCTGGAGGATCATACCCACATGCTGAGGCATCTGAGCGACGAATTGATGCCCTCGACGCTGAACCAGGGAGACGGCGGCGGAAGCTGGCGACCGCCCGCCGCAGGGCATCCGCGGGACGTGAACGTCATCCCGAAGAGCCGCGACTTCCACTAAGTCGTTCATCCCGCAGCAATTCCAGCGAACCATTCTTGCCTTAAAGTCCGGCTATTGGGCATCGCATGAAACGGTTCATCTTGAGCATTGCAGCAGCCGCCGCGGCGCTTGCAGCGTCCGCATCGGCGAACGCGCAGGCCCTGGAAGGCAAGTGGTCGAACCCGAAGCGGAGCGTGATCGTCAACGTCGAGCGCTGCGGCGAGGCCTATTGCGGCACCGTCAGCTGGGCTTCCAAGAAGAACCGCGCGAAGGGCGCGGAGCCCGGGACGCGGGTTCTCAGCGACCTTCGCCACCAGGGTGCCGGCGTTTACAAGGGCCGAGCCTATGAGCCGAAGCGCGAAATTCGCGGTTCCGCGACCGTTCGGCAGCTCGGTCCGAATACGATGGTCGTGAAAGGCTGCGCGATTGCGGGCCTGTTCTGCAAGGAGCAGCGCTGGACGCGCATCAGCTAACAGCCGTAGGTCGCCAGCATTGAACATGGTACTGCCGCCGCGCTGATCCGCCATGAGTCGCCGTAAGCGATGACGGACGCCGACCCGCCAAGGGGACGGGCCGAGCCGGCGCAAAGACGCCGAATGAAGGGGGCATCACATGAAACTTACGCTCGCACTTGCGGGAGCCGTTGCGCTCGCCGTCGTAACTCCTGCCGCGGCACAGAGCGGACCAGACGGCATCGTCCAGATCTACCACGTTGCACCAGGCCATCAGGTCGATTTCCTCAAGTGGCTCGATCAACAGGATAAGATCGCCGCTTCCGCCGGCGTACCACGCAGCCAATTGTACGCTCACATGGACGGCGACAGCTGGGATTATCTCGTGATCGCTCCGGTCACCACCGCCGCGCAGGATTCGGCGCTGGATGCGGCCGCGAAGAGCATGGGCATCAATGTGATGCGGGGCGGCATCGAGATGCGCAAGCATGTGACAAGCCACACCGATACGTTCGTACGCGGGCCAACAACCGCTGCGGATTATCTTGCCGCAGTCGGCGCCAAGTAGACCTCAGCCAAGGTAAGGGCCGGCGACGATGTCGCCGGCCAACACCGCGGCCTGAAGTGCCGCCATGTCATCCGCCCAATAGCGGTCGGAGGTGCTGCGAGGCGATGATCTCGCGAACCTTCGCATGAACGGACTGCAGCTGCGGCGCTGGTCTTCAGGGGAGCGTGCAAGTCGACGGCCTCCGCCGCCGCGATCAGCTCGACGGCGACGACGCCCGCTGCATTGCGCGCGATCTGCGTCGCCTTTCGTCCTGCGATTGGCGCCATCGAGACATGATCCTCCTGCCCGGCCGAGGTCGGGATGGAATCGACGCTGGCCGGGAAAGCGAGCGATCTTGTTCTCGCTGACCAAGCGCTGCGGCAGTGACCTGCGGGATCATCAGGCCGGAATTCACGCCGCTGTCCTGCGTCAGGAAGGGCGGAAGACCGCTCATTTTGGGGTCGATGAGGACGGCGGTCCGGCGTTCGGACAAGGAGCCGACCTCGCAAAGCGCCATGGAGATGATGTCGGCCGCGAACGCGACCGGCTGGGCGTGAAAATTGCCGCCCGAGATCGCCTCGTCCTCGTCGGGGAAGACGATGGGATTGTCGGTCACGGCGCCGGCCTCGATGGTGAGCGTGCGCGCGGCGTTGTTCCAGAAGGTCGAGCGCGGCGCCCATCACCTGCGGCTGGCAGCGGAAGCTGTACGGGTCCTGCACCTTTCCGCAGCGCGTGTGGCTGGCGATGATCTCGCTTCCGTCGAGCAGCTCGCGAATGGCCGACGCGACGCGGATCTGGCCGGGCTGGCCGCGCACGTCCGACAGACGGGCGTCGAACGGCTTGGCGCTGCCCTTCAATGCATCGACCGAGAGGGCGCCCGCCGCGATCGCCGAAGCGAAGACGCGCTCGCCGGTGAACAAAGCGTCGAGGGCAATGGCGGTCGAGGCCTGGGTCCCGTTGATCAGGGCGAGACCTTCCTTGGGGCCCAGCTGCAGCGGCTGCATGCCCAGTGCCTTCAGCGCCGCGTCAGCCGTCATCACGTCGCCGCGCACGTCGACCTTGCCCTTGCCCATGAGCGCCGCGATCAGATGCGCCAGCGGCGCGAGGTCGCCCGACGCGCCGACGCTGCCCTGCGCGGGGATGAGCGGCATGGCATCATGTTCGAGCAAGGCCTGGAGCGCCTCGATCACGAGCGGCCTCACGCCGGAATAACCGCGGCCAAGCCCAAGCAGTTTGAGGATGATCATCAACCGCGTCACGTGACGCGGAAGCGGGTCGCCGAGACCCGCGCTATGCGACAGGATCAGGTTGGTCTGCAGCTCCGCAAGGCGCTCGTCGGGAATGCGCGTGCTCGCCAGCAGGCCGAAGCCGGTGTTGACGCCGTAAACCGTCTCGCCCCCGGCGACGATTCGATCGACCGACGCCGCCGCGTCTGCCACGCGCTGCATCGAAGCGTCGTCGAGACGGACGCTCGCACCCGCCCAAATGCGGCGCAGATGATCCAGCGTTACGGCAGTCGGGTCGATCTTGAAGCTCATGGCGCCGCGTCTAGGAGATTTGCGGCGAGCGAGCCAGCCGTCGGGTCACACCGTCGCTGCCGCTTTCGGAGCGGTCTGCCGTGCGCCCGCTACCCAGCCGTGCCACGCGATGCCGAGGCTGACGATGCCCGTCAGCGTCAGCAGCACGGGCAGGCTGATCTGCGAAATCGACGCGAAGATCGGCGCCCAACCGGGCAATCGGCCAGCGGTAAGAAACAGGATCGTCTGCGCGGCGATGATGGCGGCGACAATCAGCCAGGGACGACCGTGCCGCGGCGCCTGCCGATAAAGCGCGAGTGCGATGACGCAGGCAGCGGCGTTGCCGATCGCGAACGGCACGTCGAACGGCATCACCGTTTCGTTGAACATCGGAACATAGTTTTCGAGCAACCGCCAAAATGCCGGCGCGACCACGAACATCACGGTACCGAGCATGTAGCGGGCGTGGAGCTGCACTTTGTACCGGTAACGAAGACCGCCCCAGAACAGGATTGCAAAGCCGAAGTTGGCAAGCGGATCAAAGAAACCGAATTGGGCGATGTTTAGATTGCCTGGGTCCGTCAGTCCCGACGCAAGGGTCGTGGTTTCGACGTGGATCACCCACAGGCCGGCGACCAGGAAGAACGGAAAGAGCAGGAAAACGGCGAGCCCGGCCGTCCGGTGCAATGCCCACCGGTCGTGATGAATTGTCCAACTCTGAAGGGCAGCGAGCAACGTCCACAACACCGAGCTGCCTGCGTGCCAGTGATGCGCTGGGTTAGCGTTTGGCAGGTCGCTCAGATATGTCGGCCAGAAGGCAACGAACGTCAGGACCAGAAGCGCCAGAACGAAGGCGTATGCATGTCGATACGGCATCGGCAACCTCCCCCAAGGTGCGACGGGAGATTGCTATCACGAAAATCCGTTAGCGGCCCCTACGAAATCATCGGGCAGATCGAGGCCCTGCTCCTTCGCGCAATCGATGGCGATGCGGTAGCCCGCGTCGGCATGGCGCATGACGCCCGTGCCGGGGTCGTTCCACAGCACGCGCTCGAGCCGGCGCGCGGCATCGTCGGTGCCGTCGGCGACGATCACCATGCCGCTGTGCTGCGAATAGCCCATGCCGACGCCGCCGCCGTGGTGCAGCGACACCCAGGTCGCGCCGCCGGCGGTGTTCAGCAGCGCGTTGAGCAGCGGCCAGTCGGAGACGACGTCGCTGCCGTCCATCATGCTTTCGGTCTCGCGGTTGGGCGAGGCGACGGAGCCGCTGTCGAGATGGTCGCGGCCGATGACGATCGGCGCGCTGACTTCGCCGTTGCGGACCATTTCGTTGAACGCGAGGCCGAGCCGGTGCCGCTGGCCGAGCCCGACCCAGCAGATGCGCGCCGGCAGGCCCTGGAAGGCGATCCGCTCGCGCGCCATGTCGAGCCAGCGGTGGAGGTGCGGATCGTCGGGGATCAGCTCCTTAACGCGTTGGTCGGTGCGGTAGATGTCCTCGGGATCGCCGCGACAGCGCGACCCAGCGGAACGGGCCGACGCCGCGGCAGAACAGCGGCCGGACATAGGCGGGCACGAAGCCGGGAAAGTCGAACGCATGCTCGACGCCCATGTCCTTCGCTTCCTGGCGGATGTTGTTGCCGTAATCGAAGGTCGGGACGCCCATGTCCTTGAAGGCGAGCATCGCCTCGACGTGAACGGCGATGGAGGCGCGCGCGGCTTCGGCGACGGCGGCGGGATCGCGCTCGCGCATTTCCTGCCACTTGGCGACGCTCCAGCCGGCCGGGCAATAGCCGTTGGCGGGATCGTGGGCGCTGAGTCTGGTCGGTCAGCGCGTCGGGCCGGATGTTCCGCGTCGAGCATTTCCGGCAGGATCTCGGCCGCATTGCCGAGCAGGCCGACGCTGGTCGGCTCGGTCGGCCTTGGCGATGATCGTCCAGCGCCTCGTCGATGCTGGTCGCGCGACGGTCGAGGTAGCGCGTCTCGAGGCGCTTCTCGATGCGGCTTTCCTGGCATTCGATGGCGATGCAATGCGCCCCCGCCATGACTGCCGCCAGCGGCTGCGCACCGCCCATTCCGCCAAGGCCCGCGGTCAGGATCCACTTGCCCTTGAGGTCGCCGCCGAAATGCTGGCGGCCCATCTCGGCGAAGGTCTCGTAGGTGCCTTGGACGATGCCCTGCGTGCCGATGTAGATCCACGATGCCGGCGGTCATCTGGCCGTACATCATGAGCCCGGCGCGATCGAGCTCGTTGAACGTCTCCCAGTTCGCCCATTTCGGCACGATGTTGGAGTTGGCGATGAGCACGCGCGGAGCGTCCTTGTGCGTGCGGAAGACGCCGACCGGCTTGCCCGACTGGACGAGCAGGGTCTGGTCTTCCTCGAGCCGTTCGAGCGTCTCGACGATCTTGTCGAAGCATTGCCAGTTGCGCGCCGCGCGGCCGATGCCGCCGTAGACGACCAGGCTCTGCGGATCCTCGGCGACCTCTTCGTCGAGGTTGTTCATCAGCATCCGCACCGCGGCTTCGGTGGCCCAGCTTTTGGCCACGATCTCGCTTCCGCGTCGGGCGCGGATATGGCGGCTGTTGTCGCGTCGGTCGCTCAGCTGTCGGCTCCCCCGTAGATGCGTCGTTCGCGGCCCCGGAAGGCCGATCCAGTAGCCCAGCTCGGCCAGGCTTTCGATACGCCACACGCAAAGGTCCGCGGCCTTGCCCGCCACGATGCTGCCGACCTCGCGGGCCAGGCCGAGCGCGCGCGCGGCGTTGATGGTCATTCCGGCAAGCGCCTCCTCCGGCGTCAGGCCGAACAGGGTGCACGCCATGTTCATGGTCGAGCGTCGGTGAAAGCATCGGCGAGGTGCCGGGATTGCAGTCGGTGGCGACGGCGATCGGGACCTTGTGCTTGCGCAGCAGGTCGACAGGCGGCTTTCGTCTTTTCCTGCAGCGCGTAGAACGCGCCCGGCAAGAGCACGGCGACGGTCCCGGCCTTGGCCATCGCCTTGGCGCCTGCATCGTCGAGATGCTCGAGATGGTCGGCCGACAGCGCCTTGTGCTTGGCCGCGAGTGCGGCACCGTTCTGGTTGGTGAGCTGCTCGGCGTGAAGCCGGACCGGCAGCCCGTTCGCCTGGGCGGCGGTGAAGATGCGCTCCACCTCCTTGGGCGTGAACGCGATGGTCTCGCAGAAGGCGTCGACGCTGGTCGCCAGCCGTTCGCGGGCGGCGCGCGGGATCAGTTCGTCGGCGACCATCGCGACATAATCGTCGCGCCGGTCCTTATACTCTGGCGGAAGTGCATGAAGCGCGAGCAGGGTGGGCACGATCCGCACCTGCTCGCTGGCAGCCAAAGCGACCGCACATCGAAGCATGCGCAATTCGCCTTCCACGTCGAGCGCGTAGCCGGACTTGATCTCGACGGTGGTGACACCGCCGCGCATCAGCGCGTCGAGGCGCATTGCGCGCTGAGGCGAGAAGCTGGTCGTCGGACGCCGCTTGCGTGGCCCGGACCGTCGAGGCGATGCCGCCGCCCGCCCGCGCGATTTCCTCATAGGTCGCGCCCGCGCGCCGCATCGCATGTTCGTCGGCGCGGGTGCCGCCGAAGATCAGATGGGTGTGACAGTCGACCAGGCCGGGCGTGACCCAGGCACCGCCGAGCGGAACGACTTCCTTCGCGCGGAAGCCCGCCAGTTCCGTGCGCTTGCCGACACGCAGGATCCGGCCGCCCTCGATGGCGATCGCGCCCTGTTCGATGATGCCCAACGGGTTTCCCGGCGCAGGCTCCATGGTGGCGATACGGCAGTCGACGAGCAGGCGGTCCCACATGCCCGTCGCCTTAGGCGAGACCAGTTGCTACGGCAAAGGCATGAGTGGCTGGCCGAACCTTTCCGACCTGTCGTTGCCGCGGACGCAGATGCGCCAGTGGGCCTGCGTCGGGGCGCCGCTTGGCGTGGGGTCGGTGACGCCGGGAAGCTGCGACCAGGCGCCGGCGCTCCTGCGCAAGACGCTGCGTCGCATCGGGCGCTATGACATCGAAAGTGGGCGGGAGATTGCGGCCCGGATCGCGGATCATGGGGATGTGCAGCTTGCAGGCATGTCGCATCGAGCAGGCGACGGTACCCATCCGCGGCGCGGTGGAGACGAGCACAGCGCGGCATGAGCTCACTCTGCTGGTCGGCGGGAATAACGCCGTAACGCGCCCGGGCGTGCTCGGCCTTGGAATGCCGCTCGAGAGAGTCGGCCTGATCACGCTGGATGCCCATTTCGACATGCGCGAGACGGACGAGGGCCTGAGCAACGGGAACCCGGTGCGGGCGCTGATGGAAGATGGCTTGCCTGGAGCGAACATCGCACAGGTCGGCCTCGCGAGCTTCGCCAACAGCGCGAAGATGCACCGCGACGCCATCGACGCCGGCAATCTGGTGATCACCATCGGCGAAGTGCGGCTGAACGGGATCGACCGAGCAATGGAACGCGCGCTTGCGCACGTCGGGCATTGCGAGGCGATCGTCGTCGACTGCGACATCGACGTGATCGACCGAGCCCAGTTTCCCGCAGCGCCGGGAGCGCGGCCGGGCGGACTGGCTGCCGCCGATTTCTTCCGGGGTGTCCGATTTCTCGCATCGCAGGCACGAGTGCGGGTCATCGATCTGACGGAATGGGACCCGCCGCTCGATCCGACGGACCTGAGCGCGCTGACGGCGGCGCGCTGGGTGGCGGAGTGCCTCGCAGGCTACGAATTACGCTGAGATTCCGCCGCTTTTTTGCGGCCGAGTTCGGACAGCGTACGAAAGGTGATGGAGAAGCGGAGTTCGTCGCCTGGCGCGATGCTGTGCTCCCACTCATGCCTTGCCTCGCCCGACAGCAGATAGGCCGAGCGCGGTTCCACCGACAGGTTGAACCGCCTGAAGCTGGAACCGTCACGCTGACGGAAGCGCAGGGTCGCCGACGCATTAAAGGACACGCCCACCACGCGGTCGAAGACGCTGCGGTCCTTGTGCCAACCTATGCCGGCTCCCTGGTCGTAGCGGGCAACGAGGACATGCGCGATTTCATCTGATGGGACCTGGGCCATCGCCGCGGCTTCCTCGCGGAGAGGCTGCAGCCAATCGGGAATGGGCTCGGTCGGCCGGAAGCTCGCGTCGTCGAAGTCGTAGCGCCAGCCGTAGCTTTGCGTCTTCCGATTGCCCGTCCAACCGTGGAAGCGGAACGGCGCGAGGTCCATGGCCCCAAGCTGATCGAGCAGGGCGCGCTCTTCGTCGCTGCTGATGAGGCCTTCACGATAGTCGAGGCCGGCAAGAAGCGGCTGCGCGAAAAGATCGGCTTGCGTCATGCGCCGAACAGCTCTGCGATTTCCGACGGCCGAAGCTCAGGTGCGAGCTGCTCGAACGTGCACTGTTTCGGCGCCTTGTCCGGGCGCCAGCGGAGGAGCGCGGTCCCGTGCCGGAAACGGCGGCCCGTGACCTGGTCGTAGCGCACTTCCACGACCAACTCGGGCCGCAGCGGCTCCCATGCCATCGATCGGGCATTGGCCCAGCGGCTCGGCCCGCCCGGAGCGTTGCCGGTGAAGCCGGGAGGTTCGATAAGCTCCTCCAGCCTCTTCGTCAGCGCAGGCCGCTCCTTCGCCGGCAGGCCCGAGGTGAAGCCGACATGATGCAGCGCACCCTCGTCGTCGTAGAGGCCGAGCAGCAGCGACCCGACCTCGCGCTTCTTCTCGGCATAGCGGAACCCTCCGACCACGCAGTCGGCCGTGCGGAGCTGCTTCACTTTGACCATCGCCCGCTCGCCGAAGCGGTAGGGCTGATCAGACCGCTTGGCGATCACGCCGTCGAGCGCGCCGCCGCTGCGCTTCAGCCAACCCAGCGCCCGGTCGTGGTCGGTAGTGGCGGGTGACAGGAGCAGGCCGTCGATCGCATTTGCCTTGTAGAAGCGCTCCAAAGTCTTGCGTCGCTCACTGAGTGGAAGTTCGGCGAAGCTCTTGTCGCCAATCTCCAGAACATCGAACAGCATGAGCTGCGCCGGCGTTTCCGTGGCCAGTTTCCGGATGCGGCTCTCGGCCGGATGGAGCCGCATCTGCAAAGCTTCGAAGTCGAGGCGGTCGGCGAGAGGCAGGATGAGTTCCCCGTCGACGACGAAGCGCTTCTCTTTAGTGCGCCTCAGGATCTCCAAAACTTCCGGAAAGTAGCGACCGAGCGGCTTGCCCGATCGCGAGATCATCTCGATCGCATCGCCGTCACGTCGCGCGATGCAGCGGAAGCCGTCCCACTTGGGCTCGTACTGCCAGCCGTCGCCTTCCGGCAGTTCGGCGGCGAGCAGGGCTTCCATCGGTTCAGGAATGCGTTTGGCTGCCATGCGCGTTGAATGGCCGTGCGGCCCACGCGTTCCGGACACAAAAAAAGCCCGCTCGAAAGCGGGCTTGATTGGTTGCGGGGGCAGGATTTGAACCTGCGACCTTCAGGTTATGAGCCTGACGAGCTACCGGGCTGCTCCACCCCGCGCCAATTTAGCTGAGCCGCTCGGCGGCACGCTTCACGCGTGTCGACGAATGGCTCGAAAAGCACAAGGCCGCCGCGGGCGGATGCCCCCAGCGGCCTTGATAACATTGTAAATGGGTTACTTCCGCACGCCGCCAGCAAAGCCTGGCGACGACCTACTCTTCCACTGCTTAAGCAGTAGTACCATCGGCGCTGTCCGGTTTCACGGCCGAGTTCGGGATGGGATCGGGTGGGTCACGGACGCTATGGTCACCAAGCTATGGTGACGGCGTACAGAAGTTCTAGAAACCGTGCATTTATCCAGCTGCTTTTCCGACTGACCTTTGCAGGCCTGTCGATGATGGTGTGGATCCATCAAGCGCGAATAGGACAATTAGGACCGGTTAGCTCCATGCGTTACCGCACTTCCACACCCGGCCTATCAAGGTCGTGGTCTTCGACCGTCCTGAGATATCTTATCTTGAGGGAGGCTTCCCGCTTAGATGCTTTCAGCGGTTATCCCGTCCATGCATAGCTACCCTGCTGCGCGGCTGGCGCCACGACAGGTCCACCAGAGGCATGTTCAACCCGGTCCTCTCGTACTAGGGTCAACTCCTCTCAAATATCGACGCCCACGGCAGATAGGGACCAAACTGTCTCGCGACGTTCTGAACCCAGCTCACGTACCACTTTAATTGGCGAACAGCCAAACCCTTGGGACCTGCTCCAGCCCCAGGATGTGATGAGCCGACATCGAGGTGCCAAACAACCCCGTCGATATGAGCTCTTGGGGGTTATCAGCCTGTTATCCCCGGCGTACCTTTTATCCGTTGAGCGATGGCCCTTCCACGAGGGACCACCGGATCACTATGACCGACTTTCGTCTCTGCTCGACTTGTCAGTCTCGCAGTCAGGCGGGCTTATGCCATTGCACTCTAACAGACGGTTTCCAACCGTCCTGAGCCCACCATCGCGCGCCTCCGTTACTCTTTAGGAGGCGACCGCCCCAGTCAAACTACCCGCCACAGAGGGTCCCTGCGCCGGCTAACGGCGCGAGGTTAGACTGTAGAAAACAACAGGGTGGTATTTCACAGGTGGCTCCACCCAAGCTGGCGCCTGGGCTTCAAAGCCTCCCACCTATTCTACACAATTGTTTCCCACAGCCACTCTGAAGCTGCAGTAAAGGTGCACGGGGTCTTTCCGTCTAACCGCGGGTACTCCGCATCTTCACGGAGAATTCAATTTCGCTGAGCAGGTGTTGGAGACAGTGGGGAAGTCGTTACGCCATTCGTGCAGGTCGGAACTTACCCGACAAGGAATTTCGCTACCTTAGGACCGTTATAGTTACGGCCGCCGTTTACCTGGGCTTCAATTCGGTGCTTGCACACCTCCTCTTAACCTTCAGGCACCGGGCAGGCGTCAGACCCTATACGTCGTCTTGAAGCCGACTTAGCAGAGCCCTGTGTTTTTGTTAAACAGTCGCTACCCCCTGGCCTGTGCCCCCTCAAAATGCTTGCGCACGATGAGGGCCTCCTTCTTCCGAAGGTACGGAGGCAATTTGCCGAGTTCCTTCAACACCCTTCTCTCAAGCGCCTTGGTATACTCTACCTGCCCACCTGTGTCGGTTTCGGGTACGGTCTATATGGTGGGGCTATTTCCTGGAACCTCTTCGCCGCCAGTACCAATCCAATAAGGACTGACGACTTACGAGATCCGTCACACTCCACCAGGTACAGGAATATTAACCTGTTTCCCATCGACTACCCCCTTCGGGCTCGTCTTAGGGGCCGACTCACCCTGCGCGGATTAGCCTTGCGCAGGAACCCTTGGGCTTTCGGCGAGAGGGCATCTCACCCTCTTTATCGCTACTCATGTCAGCATTCGCACTTCCGATACCTCCACGGTCGGTTACCCTCCCGCTTCAACGGCTTACGGAACGCTCCGCTACCGCGTGCAGTAAACTGCACACCCTAAGCTTCGGTGCATATCTTTAGCCCCGGTACATCTTCGCCGCAGGAACCCTTATTTAGACCAGTGAGCTGTTACGCTTTCTTTAAAGGATGGCTGCTTCTAAGCCAACCTCCTGGTTGTTTTGGGATTCCCACATGCTTTCCCACTTAGATATGACTTGGGGACCTTAGCTGTAGGTTAGGGCTGTTTCCCTTTTGACGACGGACCTTAGCACCCGCCGTCTGTCTCCCGGACTATACTCGATGGTATTCGGAGTTTGGTTAGGTTTGGTAGACCTCGCGGCCCCCTAGCCCATCCAGTGCTCTACCCCCATCGGAAAACATCCGAGGCACTACCTCAATAGTTTTCGCGGAGAACCAGCTATTTCCCGGCTTGATTGGCCTTTCACCCCTAAACACAACTCATCCGGTAACTTTTCAACGTTAATCGGTTCGAGCCTCCAGTGCGTGTTACCGCACCTTCACTCTGGTCATGCCTAGATCGCCGGGTTTCGGGTCTAATGCATCAAACTAAATCGCCCTATTCAGACTCGCTTTCGCTGCGCCTACACCTAACGGCTTAAGCTTGCTTGATACATTAAGTCACTGACCCATTATGCAAGAGGTACGCGGTCAGATCTCAAGGATCCTCCCACTGCTTGTAGGCAACCGGTTTCAGGTACTGTTTCACTCCCCTAATCGGGGTGCTTTTCACCTTTCCCTCACGGTACTAGTTCACTATCGGTCATACACGAGTATTTAGGCTTGGAGGGTGGTCCCCCCATGTTCAGACAGGATTACACGTGTCCCGCCCTACTCGAGTCCTGATGTCTTGCTTTCGCATACGGGGCTGTCACCCGCTACGGCCAGTCTTTCCAAACTGTTCTGCTAACTAAACACCAGGCACTGGCCTGGTCCGCGTTCGCTCGCCACTACTAACGGAATCTCGGTTGATGTCTTTTCCTCCAGGTACTGAGATGTTTCAGTTCCCCGGGTTCGCTTCACTAAGCCTATTTTATTCAGCAAAGTGATATCCTTCCTATTTATCCCCAATCGAGTTGAACTCGACTGAGAGTAAATAGTGAGGATGGGTTTCC
>CAWJWR010000010.1:52500-456888 GCA_963846645.1 uncultured Alphaproteobacteria bacterium
CCATCAGCGGTGAGTAAGTGGCACGAGCCGCCGCGATCCAGCTGTCGTTATCGAACGTGCTGTCGATCGAATGCCCCGTGAACAGGCCCGCGTTGATGCGCATGTCGCCGGCCGCGTTGACATAGCCAGCGCTCACACCGATGCGGCGAGTGTTGACGAAGGCGTCGTCGAACGCAGCGCGCTCCATGAAGCTGGTGAAGCGCGAGCTGGTGATCTGCTCGAGGCCATTCATGGTTTCGTGATTGCCGATCGTGAAGCTGTAAGGCTTGCCCGACGGTGCATAGGTGATGATCGCATCGCCGAACCCGACGGAGCCGTTCGCATAGTCCATCTCGAACTTGTATCCGAAGCCCCCTGGAATGGTGCCTTCGGCGCCGAGACGAATGCGGCGGACGCGAGAGTTGAAGCCCAGGTTGCGGGTGACGAGGCTGCCATTGGGGTCATCGTCCGGATTGGCAATATATCCTGCGTCATACTGAAGTCGGCCGCGCGGCTTGAAGGTGAAGCCCGCCTCCTTGTCGGCATATTCAGGCGCGCCCTTCCACGACGGAACGGTCTTGGCCTGCTGGGTCTTCACGCCTTCCAGCGCTTCCTGAAGCGCTTCGACCTGCGCCTGCAGGAGCTCGATCTTGGCCTGAAGATCGTCGACCTGGCCAGTGCCCTGGATCGTGGCATCGGCTGCGGCGTCCGAAGCGTCTGGCTCGGTCGCTTCCGGCTCCTGTGCGGCAGCCGGTTCCTGCACGGCGGCACGAGCCGTCCCCGAAATGATGAACGCGCTGCCCGAGAGAAGCGCAGCGATTACCAACTTGCGAGTCATTCTGTTCCCTTTCCCCCGCCCCCTCTCTGGGAGGCCTTGAGCACCGGCCCACGATGGGGTCGGTGCCAACTGGATCTTCGTTTTGTAAGTTTCGGAGCTACTTGAGGCTCGCCAGGTTGAGCGGGGCGAGGCTGCGGGCCGCCGCCTGCGATCGTGCGCGCACCGCATTGGGAGCGGCAATCAGGCCAGCCTGGCGCAGGTAACCGCGTGCGCCGAATGCGCTCTCCTTCGTGAACTCGGCGACAAATGCCTTGATCGACGGGATTGCTCCGACGTGCGCGTTCTTCACGTAGATGTAGAGCGGACGCGCGCCCGGGTATTTGAAGCTGCTGATTGTATCGTAGGTCGGCGCGACACCATTGATGGGAATGCCCTTCAGCAGGTTCGCATTTTCTTCGAGATACGAATAGCCGAAGACGCCGACGGTGCCGGGGTTCGCCTCGAGCTTCTGAACGATCAGATTGTCGTTCTCGCCCGCTTCGATGAACGCGCCATCTTCACGCATGCCGGTGCAGATGGCCTTGTACTTGGTCTCATTGGCCTTCTTCACCGCAGCCATGCCTGGGTTCGTCTCGCACCCTGCAGTCATAACCAGCTCGCCGAACGCATCGCGCGTACCGCTCGTCGGCGGCGGGCCGTAGACGCGGATGGGAAGGGCCGGCAGCTTGCCGTTCACGTCCTTCCAGGTCTTGGCCTTGTTCGGCTTGCCGAACGGCGTCTTGGCCAGCGCGAGGTAGACGTCACGAGTGGTGAGGCCCGCCAGCGGCGTGCGCTTCGATGTCGAAAGCGCGATGCCGTCAATGCCGACCTGGATTTCGGTGATCTTGGTGACGCCGTTGGCGCTGCAGGCCTTGGCTTCCGAGGCCTTCATCCGGCGCGACGCATTGGCGACATCCGGGAAGCGCTCGCCAACACCGGCGCAGAACAATTTGATGCCGGCGCCAGTGCCGGTCGATTCGATGATTGGCGAGCCGAGGCGCGGATTGGCGCGGGCAACGCGCTCCGCAACCTGCTTGGCGAACGGATAGACGGTGGAGGACCCGACTGCGCGCATCTGCGTGCGGGCCTCTGCGGCGGTGCTGACGGTAGTTGCGGCGAGTGCGACTCCGGCCAGAGCCAAAAGCTTGCGTGACATTGTTGAAATTTCCCCTTGGAATCACCGGCAGCACTGCCGCCGGTGACTCGTCTCTAGGGGTGGGCCGCGACGTCTAAATGACGGGCCTATTGCTGTTGTGTGACAGCCTTTTCAGGCTTCGGCATCAAGCGAATAGCCGGCCGAACGCACGGTACGGATGATGTCCCGGCGCCCTCCGTCGTTGAGTGCCTTTCGTAGCCTGCGGACATGCACGTCGACCGTCCGCAAATCGATGTCGGGATCATGCGACCAGACCGAATCGAGCAGCCGCTCGCGCGAGAAAACGCGGCCAGGATTCTCGAGGAAATGCTTGAGAAGACGGAACTCGGTTGGGCCGAGCGAGACGGGCCTTCCGCCACGGCGGACGCGATGCGCGGCGACATCCATCTCCACATCGTCGTAGCCCAACTGCTCTGCCGCAAGGGCGGGGCGAATCCGGCGAAGCACGGCGCCGACGCGGGCGACGAGCTCGCGCGGGCTGAAGGGTTTGGTGACATAGTCGTCGGCGCCGGTCTCCAAACCGCGGATCCGGTCGCTCTCTTCGCCGCGCGCGGTAAGCATGATGATCGGGACGTTGGCCGTTTCCGAACGGCGGCGAAGCCGGCGGCAGACTTCGAGGCCGAGGATGCCTTCGATCATCCAGTCGAGAATGATGACGTCCGGCGCGTCCTCGCTGGCGAGAAGCAACGCCTCTTCGCCGTCGCCGGTCCGGCGGACTTCATAATCCTCGCGCTCGAAATGCCAGATCAGGAGTTCGGCGAGCGCCCGATCGTCCTCGACAAGCAGGAGCTTCTTGCGCGTCATGCAGGCTTCCTGCGCCGTTTCTTGGTGGGCTCGACCATATGCTCTCCGGTCGCTGCGTAATAGACCATCTCCGCAATGTTCGTCGCGTGATCGCCCACTCGCTCCAGGTTCTTGGCGACGAACAGCAGGTGCGCCGACTGGCCGATGTTGTGCGGATTTTCCATCATGTGCGTCAGCAGGGTGCGAAAGATGGAATCGTAGAAGTCGTCGACGGCCTGGTCGCGTTCGCAGACGCGCACGGCCGCCTTCGCGTCGCGCTCGACGAAGGCGCGGAGCACATCGGTGACCATGTCGGTCGCGATGCGCGCCATTTCCGGGAGCAGTGACACCGGCTCGATGTCGCTTGCGCCGTCGAGCAGCTGGACCCGCTTGGCGATGTTCTTGGCATAGTCGCCGATGCGCTCGACGACGCCCGAGATCTTGAGAGCGGCAACCGCATCACGCAGATCGCCCGCCATCGGCGCACGCAGCGCGATGAGCTGGACCACGCGCTTCTCGGTCTCGATTTCGAGCCGGTCGATCTCCTTGTCGCGCTCGACCAGGCGATGCGCGGCTTCCGTGTCGCGCTCGACGAGGCAGCGCATCGCTTCGATGATGGCCTGTTGCGCGAGTTGGCCCATCTCGCTGATGAGCCCGCGAAGGCGGTCGATGTCTTCGTCAAACGCCTTGAGCGTATGGCCGGTCTGCTGCTGCATTGCTTGTGCTCCGATCAGCCGTAGCGCCCAGTGATATAATCCTGGGTGCGTTGCTCGCGCGGGTTGGTGAACATCTCGCTCGTCTTGCCGTATTCGACCAGCTCGCCGAGGTGGAAGAAGGCCGTGCGCTGCGATACGCGCGCCGCCTGTTGCATGTTGTGCGTCACGATCACGATCGCGTAGCGGCCGCGAAGCTCGTGGATCAGCTCCTCGATACGCGCCGTCGCGATCGGGTCGAGCGCCGAGCAGGGCTCGTCCATCAGGATGACTTCCGGATCGACCGCGATCGCGCGGGCGATGCAGAGACGCTGCTGCTGGCCGCCGGAAAGGGCGGTGCCGCTCTCCATCAGCCGGTCCTTGACCTCGTCCCACAGGCCGGCGCGCTTCAACGACTTCTCGACCGTCTGGTCGAGCTCGGCGCGCGAAGACGTGAGGCCGTGGATGCGCGGACCGTAGGCCACGTTCTCATAGATCGACTTGGGGAATGGGTTCGGCTTCTGGAACACCATTCCGACCCGAGCACGGAGCTGGACGACGTCCATCGCCGGCGAATTGATGTCCGTTCCGTCGAGCTCGATCAGTCCCGACACCTTTGCGGCCGGGATCGTGTCGTTCATGCGATTGAGGCAGCGCAGGAAGGTCGACTTGCCGCAGCCCGACGGACCGATGAACGCGGTGACGCGATCTTCGTGAACGTCGATCGAGACATCCTTCAGCGCCTGTTTCTCACCATAGAAAACGTTGATTCCGCGAGCACGCATCTTGGGCTCGCGCTTGGGCGAAGGATCTTCATGCTCGTCGGCGTCCGTGCCGAGCGAGACGGAAAGGCCGCTGACGGGCTTCTTCTGGAGAGGCGTGCCGCTGGCGACCGGATCGTCGAGGACCGACGGTTCGTGCGGAAGCGGCTGCTCCGTCGTCGACGGTCCTTTTCGGTTCGCCTCGGCAGCGACTGCTGCCGAAGGCGCCGGAACCGGCGTCGTTGGAGTGATCGGTGTTTTTTCTTTCATGAGCATGAGGCCTACCAGCGTTGCTCGAAGCGGTTGCGGAGATAGATGGCGAGCGCGTTCATCATCAGCATAAACACGAGAAGGACAATGATGGCCGCACTCGTCTTTTCGACGAAGGAGCGGTCGACCTCATCCGACCAGAGGAAGATCTGCACCGGAAGGACGGTCGCGGGTTCCGTGATCCCGGACGGCGGAACGGCGATGAACGCGCGCATGCCGATCATCAGCAGCGGTGCCGTCTCGCCGAGCGCGCGAGCCATGCCGATGATCGTTCCGGTGAGAATACCCGGGAGTGCGAGCGGCAGGACGTGATGAAAGACGACCTGCATCTTCGACGCACCGACGCCAAGCGCCGCCTCCCGGATCGAGGGCGGGACCGCCTTGATCGCGTTCCGGCCGGCAATGACGATCACCGGCATGGTCATCAAAGCGAGCGTCAGGCCGCCAACCAGCGGCGCCGACCGCGGCATGTGCATGAAGTTCAGGAACACGGCGAGCCCGAGGAGGCCGAAGATGATCGACGGAACAGCCGCGAGATTGTTGATCGAAACCTCGATCACGTCCGTCCAGCGGTTCCGCGCGGCAAATTCCTCCAGGTAGATCGCCGAGAGGACGCCCACCGGGAACGCAAGCGCCATGGTCACGACGATCGTCAGGAAGCTGCCCTTGAGCGCGCCCCAGACCCCGGCCATTTCCGGATCGGTCGAATCCGAAGCCTGCAGGAACTCGAGGCTCAAGCCGCCAGCGCCACGATAGATCATGGTTCCGAGAAGGAAGGCGAGGAAGGCCAGCGACATGCCCACCGCCAACAGGCCGAGCAGCTTGAACAGCCGCTCCGACCGGTAGCGCTTGCGCAACCGGCCTTGCATGGCATCGCCGGTCCAGCGCGTAATCGCCGCGTCTGCGGTCGTGCTATTCATAAGCTTCCCGATATTTTCGCACGACGCTCAGCGCGATCAGGTTGAGGACGAACGTAATCAGGAACAGCACGAGGCCGAGTGCAAAGGCCGCGAGCGTCTTGGCGCTGTCGAACTCCTGGTCGCCGGTGAGCAGCTGCACGATCTGAACCGTGACGGTCGTCACGCTCTCGAACGGATTGGCGGTGAGGTTGGCCGCAAGACCGGCCGCCATCACCACGATCATCGTTTCACCGATCGCTCGGCTGACGGCGAGAAGCACGCCCCCGACGACACCGGGCAACGCCGCGGGAAGCAGCACCTTGCGGATCGTTTCCGAGCGCGTTGCGCCAAGCGCGAGGCTGCCGTCGTTCATCGCCGCGGGAACCGCCGCAATCGAATCGTCGGCCATCGAGCTGACGAACGGAATGATCATGATCCCCATGACGAGGCCGGCAGCGAGAGCGCTTTCGCTGCTCGCGGATTCGACGCCGATCGCAATGCCGAACTCGCGGATCCAGGGCGCGACGGTCAATGCGGCGAAGTATCCGTAGACGACCGTCGGAACGCCGGCGAGGATCTCGAGCAGGGGCTTGATGACCGAGCGCACCTTCGGCGCGGCATATTGGGTCAGATAGATGGCACTCATCAGACCGAGCGGGATGGCGACGATCATGGCGATGATCGCGCCGATCAGGATCGTACCCCAGAACAGCGGGATCGACCCGAAGGCGCCGGACGAACCGGCCTGGTCGGCGCGAATGGCGGTCTGCGGGCTCCAGGTCAGTCCGAAGAGGAACTCGGTCGGCGAGACCATCTGGAAGAAGCGAAGGGATTCGAACAACAGCGACAGGACGATGCCAAGGGTCGTGAAGACGGCGATCATCGACGCTGCAATCAGCAGCCCGTTCATCCATCGCTCGACGGACGTTCGCGCGCGGAACTCGCGGCTGCGCTTGCGGAGGAACAGCAGGCCGCCGGCGCCAAGCGCGAACAGGATCGCCGCAATGCCGCCGATCGAAGCGTAGCGACTTTCGGCTTCCTTCATCCGCGGCGCGAGGGCGGTAGATTCGGGATTGAAGCCAGCTTCGATCTCGCGATTCGCGATCTGTCGCGCTTCGGCGAGGATCGTGTCGCGCTGCATCTCGAAGTCCGGCAGCGCCTGGCCTTCGGGCGTGGCAAGCACGGCCTGGTCGACCAGCCGAGTCTGCATCGGCGCCCATGCCGCCAGCACCAGCAGTGCCGGAGCGAGGATCCAGAGCACCGCGTGCGTAGCGTGATATGCGGGGAGTGAATGGAGCCTTCCGCCGGTGCGAAGACGCGCGGCGCGGACATACGAGATCCCGCCGATCGCCGCAGCGACCAGCAGGATCACGATGAAGGCAAGTCCAAGCGTCATGTTACTCGCCGGTCGGGGCCTACTTCAGGCCGGCCGGGTCGAGCGGCTTCAGTTCGGTCGCCTGCTTGTTGGCAGCTTCCAGGTCGGCGCCGGCCAGCGGAACCAGTCCGCGCTGCTCCAGCGGTCCGCCTTTCGCCCATGCCTTGGCGTAGGCCGCGACGAAGTCACGAAGCGCGGGCTTCGCAGCCAGATGCTCGCCCTTCAGGTAGATGTAGAGCTTGCGGGCGCCTGGGTAGGACAGGTCGGCAATGGTCGCTTCGGTCGGCGAAATGCCGTTGATCTGGACCGGGCTGACCTTGTCCGCATTCTCGTCGAGGAAGGAGTAGCCGAGAATTCCGACGGTGCCTGGATCGCTGGTCACCTTCTGCACGAGGAGATTGTCGTTCTCGCCCGCTTCCACGAACAGGCCATCCTCGCGCACCTTCGTGCAGACGTCCTTGTGCTTGGCCTCGTCCGATTCCTTGAGCGCCTTCATGGCCGGATCGGAGTTGCAGCCCTTTTCGAGATAGAGCTCGACCAGGCTGTCGCGCGTGCCGGACGTCGGCGGTGGGCCGAGGACGCGGATCTTGATCGCCGGAAGTGCGGGATTGACGTCCTTCCAGGTCTGAGCCGTGTTCGCGCCCTTCCCGAAGGGATTGGCGGCGAGCGCCTTGTAGATGTCGGCCTGCGTCAGGTTCAGGGGCTCGGTGCCCTTCGCCTGGATGAAGGTCAGCCCGTCGATTCCGACCGGGACTTCGATGACGTTCTTCACGCCGGCAGCGACGCATGAATCATACTCGCTCTTCTTGATCTGGCGCGAGGCGTTCTCGATGTCCGGGAAGTTCGCTCCGACGCCGCTGCAGAACAACTTCATGCCCGCGCCCGTGCCGGTCGATTCGACGACCGCACTGACATTGGGATTGTCGCGCTGGAATTGCTCGGCGACTGCCGTGGTGAAGGGGTAGACCGTCGAGGAGCCCACGACCTTCAGCTGCTGCTTGGCCGCGCCTTCTCCGCCGCCGTTGCTTCCACATGCAGCGAGCGCCACCGCGACCGGCAGCGCAATCATCATCTTCTTCACTGGTCTAGACTCCCGTGTCGGATTCGATCCGTGGGAGTCCCCTAGCTGCCGTTCCGAGACCAGTTCGTGACAGCTTCGTTACAGCTTTGTGACAACGGCAGCGAGGACGCGCCTAGAACAACGTCGTAATGTAATAGAAGAGAGCGGCAACGCTGGCCGAAGCCGGAATGGTAATGACCCACGCCGTCATGACGTTGCCGGCGACCTGCCAACGAACGGCAGAGGCGCGCCGCGCCGCGCCGGCCCCGATGATGCAGCCGGTGATGGTGTGCGTGGTCGATACCGGAATGCCGAGCCACGACGCCGTGAACAGCATGAACGATCCGCCGAGCGATGCGCTGAAACCCTGGTGCTGCGACAGCTTGGTAATGCGCGTGCCCATGGTCTCGATGATCTTCCAGCCGCCGCACAAGGTGCCGAGCCCGATCGCGACATAGCAGCTGAGCGCGACCCAGTGGGGGACGTGGAATTCGCCCTGCATGTTGCCCGTCGAATAAAGGAGGACGGCGATGATCCCCATCGTCTTCTGGGCGTCGTTCAGGCCGTGACCGAGGGAATACATCGCCGATGAGCCGAGATGCAGGACGCGGAAGGTCCGCTCGGCTCCGGCCGCCGTTGCACGCACACCGAGCCAGCTCGTGATCAGCATGATCAGCATGGCGAGGATCATGCCCAGCGTCGGCGAGATGACGATCGCGATCAGCGTCTTGTTGAGTCCACCCCATTGAACGCCGGTCAGCCCGGCATGTGCGACACCGGCGCCGATGATCCCGCCGACCAGCGCGTGGCTCGATGAGGACGGAATACCCTTCAGCCAGGTCACGACGTTCCAGAACATTGCGCCGACGAGGGCGCCGAAAACCACGGCGGGCGTGACAAGGTCCTTGTCGATCAGCCCCTTGCCGATGGTGTCGGCGACCCGGTGGAGTTCCGGCACCGCCAGCGATATGAAGTAGGCCGCGAAGTTGAAGAAGGCCGCAAAGGCGACCGCCGTCACCGGCTTGAGCAGGCGCGTCGCGACGACCGTCGCGATCGCGTTCGCGGCGTCGTGCAAGCCGTTGAGAAAGTCGAACGCGAGGGCAACGATGATCAGGCCGACCAGCAGCGGAAAGGCGAGCTCGTGCATGTCCTCTGCTCCGCCCGCTTATGCGTTGTCGATCACGATGCCGTCGATCTGATTCGCGACGTCCTCGAAAGCGTCCGTCACCTTCTCCAGGTGGCGCAAAATCTCTCGCGTGACCGCGAATTGCAGCGGATCCTGCCGGGCAATTTCGCGGAACGCCCGCTTGAGACCAGCCGCGTGGACGTCATCCGCTTTGCCTTCGAGCCGAACGAGACGCTCCGTCAGCTGGTGCAGCTGCACGCCATTCTTCTTCACGTCACGAAGCAGCGGAATCGCTTCATTCGTTACCCGGGCGGCCTCGCTGATGAGCCCGACGATGTCCTTCATCTCCGTGCGAAGCTGCTGAACCTCGTACAAATCGATCGCGCGGGCGGCGGCGAGCATTTCGTCGATTGCGTCGTCCATCGATCCGATCAGTGCGGTGATCGCGCTACGGTCGAACGGAGTCAGGAAGGTCTTGCGGACGGTGGTCAGGACATCGCGGATGACGTCGTCGGCGACATGCTCGCGATCCTGGATCGTCCTGAGGCACTTTTCAGTCGACGCCTCGTTCGACCCCAGCTGCTGCAATGCTTCCGCAGCCGCGACCAGCATCGCGGCATGCGCTTCGAACATGCCGAAAAAGTCGCCCCGCTGGGGCAACAGCCGCTGGAACCAAGCAAACATGAAAATCCCCTGAGAACTCGCCGCAACGTTGGCCGTCAGCGGCGGCTACCCGCTCGGTTCGTTTATGACAATCTTATGACAGAGAATGCACTGCGACCGGCAGCAGGACGTGAACGGTCGTTCCCTTGCCGAGTTCGCTTTCGAAGGTCAGCCGGCCGCGATGGCGTTCGATGATGTGCTTGACGATCGACAGGCCAAGGCCCGTCCCGCCGAGCGAGCGGCTGCGGCTGGTATCCACCCGGTAGAAGCGCTCGGTGAGCCGCTTCAGATGCTCGGGCGCGATTCCTTCGCCCCGGTCGGCGACCGAGAGGTGGACCATCTCATCCTCGAGCGTCGCAGTCACGGTGATCGGCGTCCCGGGCTCTCCGTAACGCAACGCGTTCATAATTAGATTGTCGAGGACCTGCAGGATTTGCACGCGGTCCGCGGCGACGGGCGGTAGCTCGGATGGATTGCCATCACCAGTTCGGTCCCGCGCTCTTCGGCCATGCGCTTGGCGCTTTCGACCGCTACCTCGATCAGCTGTTCGAGGTCGACCGCCTCCGTCGGAGCCGAGAATTTCTCGGCCTCGATTCGCGACAGGGAAATAAGGTCCTCGACGACCCGCTGCATGCGGCGCGCTTCGTCATGGACGATGGCAAGGAAGCGTTCCTGTGTGTCGCCGTCCAGGTCGGCGGTGCGTTCCCGCAAGCGTCTCAGTGTAGCCGATCAAGGTTGAGAGCGGCGTGCGCAGCTCGTGACTTGCGTTGGCAACGAAATCCACGCGCATCTGTTCGGCGGCCCGGGCTTCGCTGCGGTCGACTAGACGGACCATGAGGTCGCCCTCCCCAAGCGGGGAAATGCGAACCAGCCACTGCCTCCGCGAATGGCCGAAGCCAGCGGCCTCAATCTCCTCCGGTCCAGTCAGCCGCCCTCGTACGAGGCGCTCTATCAGCGCGGGATGCGGCAGGACCTGCCGAACGTCGACGCCTTCGATCGCGACTCCGAGCAGATTCCGGGCGGCGCGGTTGCTCATGACGACCGATGCGCCGCGAACGATGATTGCGGGCTCGGTGAGCCCCTCGATGAGCCTTCGGCTCTTGTCGCGGTTAAGCGTGAAGATCACGCGGCGGGAGCGACGTCGCCTTCACCATCCTGCGCCCGCGGACGGCGGGTACGACGCCGGGGACGAGCTTCGACTTCCTCGGAAGCTTCCTCGCCGCCATCGGAGTCGTCGCGGCCGATCGCCGGCGGTAGGACGTCCATCGGAAGTCGCTCGTCCGCGCCATTGCCGCGCTCGTAACCGTTGCGATCCTCGTCCTCATCGCGCGGGCGGTCATCGCGAGAGTAGCGGCTCTCGCCACGCTCGTTACGGTCGCCCCGGGCACCACGATCGTTACGATCGCTGCGCTCACGGCGCTGGCGCTGCGGCCGCGCCTCGGTTTCCACTTCGGCTTCGACGTTATCGTCGCCCGAAGCGTCCATCATCTCGTCGTCGCCCTCATCCTCGTCGAGGTCGTCGTCGCGCTGGCGGCGCGGATGCTGTTCCTCGAAGCGGGCGCGGCTCTCACTGAGCACGCGGAAGTAATGGTCCGCAAACTGCAGATAATATTCGCTCTGCACGCGGTCGCCTGCGAGTTGCGAATCGCGCGCCATGCTCTTGTACTTTTCGAGCAGTTGCGCCGCATTGCCGCGCTGCCGGTTATCCTGGCGATTACCGCCCCCGGACTGTCCTCCGAGGTTCGGTCCCCGCTGACCTCCACGCCCACGCCTGCGACCGCCCTGACGATTATTGATCAAATTCCTACTTCCTTAACCAGAAGCTTCCCCTTTTGCCTTGAAGGACAGGCCAGCGCACGGCGGCGCCGGAACCTGACCCTTTCGTTCCGGACAGCGCCTCAAAAAGCGCTATCGATCGGTCGATTGCGTCGGGGGTGGAGCGGGTTCTGCCCAGCTTCTCTCAAGGGAGCGAGCCCGGTCCTCTCAACAAGATGTAGTCATAGAAATGTGAAAATCCAAGCGCTTTTCTATTACACCCAGGTTAGTAAGACCGCTCTCGGCCGTCCGCCGAGATCCTCCGCAACGGTCGCTTGCAGTCCGTCCCTGGCAAGAAGTTCGGTCACCGCGTCGCCCTGATCGTGTCCGATCTCTATCGCGGCGAGTCCGCCCGGGTTGAGCAGACCCGGCAGTTGCGGAGCCAAATCCCGGTAGGCGTCCAGTCCATCCTGGCCCGCGAAAAGTGCCTCGTCGGGCTCGAATTCGCGAACACCGGGGCCGAGTTCCGCGTCCTCCGCGACATAGGGCGGGTTGCAGAGAATGAGGTCGAAGCGCTCCTTGAGACCCTTCGCCCAATCGCCTTCCTTCAGCTTTACCCGTGCCTCGAAGCCGAGCCGGCGGGCGTTGGCCGCGGCATAGGACATGGCGGTTCTCGACACGTCGACGCCGATGCCGGTCGATTCGGGCCAGAGATCCAGAGCGGACAGAAGAAGCGTTCCTGGACCGGTTCCTAAGTCGAGGATGCGCCCCGGCCCGTCCCTTCCTTCGAAATGCTCAAGTGCCGACGCGATCAGAACCTCGCTGTCCGGACGGGGGATGAGCACTCCCGGCCCGACGTGCAGCTCGATGTTCCAGAAGGCGCGGCGGCCGGTGATGTAGGCGACCGGCTCCCCTGCCTTTCGCCGTTCGAGCATCTCGCCGAAGCGCTTGGGCACGTCGCGCTGCGGCGGCGACAGGATCAGCTTGTCGCGATCGATGTGCAGCGCTTCGGCCATCAGCAACTCGGCGTCCAGGCGCGGCGTGTCGCTGGCCCGGCCAAGCTCGTTGGTCGCCCGCGACAGGGCTTTTGCAATTGCGGTCACGCCTCTTCGAGACCGGCGAGCCTCTCCGCCTCGTCCTCTGAGATCAATGCGTTGAGCAATTCGCCCAGGGCCGGCCCCTCCAGGATCTCCGGAAGCTTGTGCAGGGTCAGGTTGATCCGGTGATCGGTCACGCGCCCCTGCGGGAAATTGTACGTGCGAATGCGCTCGGAACGGTCGCCCGATCCGACCATCGATTTGCGCGCGCCAGCGCGCTCACTGGCCAGCCGTTCGCGTTCCAATTCGAAGAGGCGCGTGCGGAGCACTTTGAGCGCCTTGGCCTTGTTCTTGTGCTGCGACTTCTCGTCCTGCTGGATGACGACGAGGCCCGTCGGAAGGTGCGTGATGCGTACCGCGCTGTCCGTCGTATTCACCGACTGACCGCCGGGCCCGGACGAACGATAGACGTCGATCCGAAGGTCCTTGTCTTCGATCTGTACGTCGACATCCTCGGCCTCGGGAAGCACAGCCACCGTTGCTGCCGATGTGTAAATCCGTCCGCCGCTCTCGGTCGCGGGCACGCGCTGGACGCGGTGCACGCCGCTTTCGAACTTGAGCTTTGCGAACACGCCTGGGCCGCTAATGGAGGCCACCGCTTCCTTGTAGCCGCCAACGTCCGACGCGCTCGCGGAGATCAGCTCAAAGCGCCAACCCTGCACTTCGGCGAACCGCTGATACATGCGGAGCAGATCGCCGGCGAACAGGGCGGCTTCATCGCCGCCCGTGCCTGCGCGAACCTCCAGCATCGCCGCGCGCTCGTCGGCCGAATCGCGCGGGAGGAGCTTGAGCGCGAGCGCCCGTTCCGCCTCCGGAAGCTTGTGGCGGATTTCTTCCGCCTCTGCCGCCGCCATTTCCTTCAGCTCGGCCTCGGCGGTGGGATCGGCGACCAATCCGTTGAGAACGTGAAGCTCGGCCCGAAGCCGGCGCACTTCGCGAGCTGCCGCCGCAACCGGCTCGATCGCCGCATAATCCTTCGACAGGCGGATGAACTCGTCCGGCGACATGTTCTCCGCCGCCATGGCGTCGGCAAGCTCCTGCTTGCGTGCCTCGATGCTCGCGATGCGTTCCGACGAAATCTGGGTCATCGGCGAATCGCGTCCCCGATCAGATCGAGCGAGACCGCCCTCTGCTCGCCCGTCGTCAGGTCTTTCAGCTGCGCCTCTCCGGCGTCCAGTTCATTGTCTCCGAGGATCAGCGCATATTGAGCGCCCGAGGCGTTCGCGCGGCTCAGCCTCTTCTTCATGTTGCCGCGATAAGCCATGTCGGCGGAAATGCCCTCGCGCCGGAGGCCAGCGACGATCTTCTGACCCTCGGCTTCCGCTCGTTCACCGAGCGGCACGACAGCCACGGTTGAGGTCTCGGGCGAGGGGGCCTCTATCATCATCGCCAAGCGCTCGATCCCGGCTGCCCAGCCGACCGCCGGCGTGTGCGGGCCGCCGAGGGACTCGATCAGCCCGTCGTAGCGGCCGCCCGCGAGGACCGTGCCCTGCGCTCCTAGCCGATCCGTCACGAACTCGAACGCCGTATGCCGGTAATAGTCGAGTCCGCGAACGAGGCGCGCATTGCGCGTCCACTGGACACCTGCGGCATCGAGGCCGGCCGTGACCTGCGCGAAGAATTCCGAAGCTTCCGGCGTTAGATAATCGTCGATCGACGGGGCAGCGTCTGCAATCGGCCGCTCGTCCGCGTTTTTGGTATCCAAGATGCGCAGCGGATTGCGCTCGAGCCGGGTCAGGCTGTCCTCCGACAGCGAACCGCGGTGCGCCTGGAAATATTCGACCAGCGCCGCACGCCAGGCATCGCGCGTCTCGGCGTCACCCAATGTGTTCAGCTGCAGCGTCACGCCATCGGGAATGCCAAGCTCGCGCAGCAGCTGGTCGCCGAACGACAGCAATTCGACATCCGCCGCCGGCTCACCCGCGCCGATGATCTCGGCGTCGAGCTGGTGGAACTGGCGGAAGCGCCCCTTCTGCGGCCGCTCGTAACGGAACGCGGGTCCGTGCACCGCCAGCTTCAGCGGCGCGTACTGCTGCCAGCCTTCGCTGAGGTAAGCGCGGCAAATGCCCGCCGTGAACTCCGGCCGAAGCGTGATCAGCTCGCCGCCGCGGTCCTCGAACGAATACATCTCCTTGGAGACGACGTCCGTGGTCTCGCCGATCGTGCGAGCGAAGACGGCGGTGGGCTCGATGACCGGCACTTCGACGCGCTTGAAGCCGAACAGGCGGCGCACGCGGTCGAACGCGTCAATCACCGCGTGAAAGCGGTCGACATCTTCTCCGAGCAGGCTCTGGGTCCCGCGGACGGGTTGCGGCGTGGTCATTTGCGCGCGGGACTTAGGCGGTGAGCTTCAAGCCCGCAATCGCTGCCACGATGCCGAGGATGAGAAGCAGGCGGATCGTGGTCGCGGGTTCTTCGAACCAGATCATGCCCACTGCCACCGTGCCGATCGCGCCAATGCCGCCCCAGACCGCATAGGCCGTCCCCATTGGGATCGTGCGCGCGGCATATTCTAGCAGAGCCATGCTGATGGCCACGGAGACCAGGAAAGCCATCGTCCACGGAAGATTCTTGAACCCATCGACGTAACGAAGGGAGGTGGTGAAGCCAACCTCGAACAAACCGCCAAGAATGAGCCAGAACCAGGCCATCAAGCCACCTCGATTTCTGGAGGAGCGGTAGGCTTCCTGCTCGCCGCCAGAAGGCAACCGCCGACAATCAGGCCCGCCCCCGCGACGGTGAAGGCCGACACCGGCTCACTGAAGAAGAGCCAGCCGCAGATCGCAGCCCAGATGAAAGCGCTATACTCGGTGACCGCGAGGTAGCTGGCTTCGGCGCGAGCATAAGCCCAGGAAAAGAGCAGGCCACCCGCGGTCGACATGATCGCGGCGACGATTATCCATGTCCACCATTCCGCCGGCCATTGCGGAACGCCCTTGAAGGGGACGGCCGCAAGCCAGATGATCAGGATCGTCAGCGACTGGAAGAAGTTGATCTCCAGTGGTTTGGCCGCCAGCGACTGGTGGCGCATCAGCACGATGTTGCAGGCGTAGCAGACTGCCGACCCGAGAATGGCAAGAGTGCCGAGAAGAGCCTCTTCGCCCAGATCGGCCCGCGCCTGTCCCGAGCACGATGACGATCACTCCCGCGAAGGCCGTCGCCGACGCCGGCGATCGACCGTGGCCCAACCCGCTCGCCGAGGAAAATCGCTGCCAGCATCAACGCGATCAGCGGAGCAATGAACGTCAGTGCGATCGCCTGGGCAAGGGCACTCGGCCTATTCCCCAAAAGAAGAGGAAGGCCATCAATGCGACGATGATGCCGCGGCCGACGTGAATCTTTAGGATCGACCGATTTGGCCACGGAAGCCGCCTCGGCAGATAAAGGCCCCCGGTCAGGATCAGGTTCACGACCGAGCGCCACACACTGATGACGTAGATACCCAGCGCCAGGACCAGCGCCTTCATCACGGCGTCCATGACCGACAGGATGCCGACCGCGGCGAGCGCGACGGCAAAGGCCTGCACGGGATGTTGGACGACGCGGTTCATCGCGCCGCGTTAGCAGCCTACTCGGCGGCGTCGAGTGTCTGCTCGGCGGCAGCGGCAGCTTCGAGCTCGGCCGCCTTCGCTTCGACCAGCCGGACGATGTGGTCGACCATCTCGCTCGTCGCGAACGTGGTGGTCGGTGACACCGGACAGATAGACCATGTGCTTGCCCTGGCCGCCGCCGGTGATTCCGATGTCCGTCTCGCGCGCTTCGCCAGGGCCGTTGACGACGCAGCCGAGCACCGACAGCGACATGGGCGTGCGGATATGCTGCAGCCGCTCTTCCAGCGTCTGGACCGTGCGGATCACGTCGAAGCCCTGCCGCGCGCAGCTGGGGCAGGAGACGACGCGGACGCCACGGTTGCGGATGCCGAGCGCCTTGAGGATCTCGTAGCCGACGCGGACTTCTTCTTCCGGCTCGGCCGAAAGAGAAACCCTGATGGTGTCGCCGATGCCCGCCCAAAGGAGCGAGCCGATGCCGATCGAAGACTTGACCGTTCCGCCGATCAGGCCGCCGGCCTCGGTAATCCCGAGGTGCAGCGGGCAGTCCACGGCATCCGCCAGCGCATGATAAGCAGCGACGGCGAGGAAGACGTCCGAGGCTTTGACCGCCACCTTGTACTCGCGGAAGCCATGGTCCTCGAGAATGCGGATATGGTCGAGCGCGCTCTCGACGAGCGCCTCCGGACAGGGCTCGCCATACTTTTCGAGCAGGTCTTTCTCGAGGCTGCCCGCATTCACGCCGATGCGGATCGCGCAGCCGTTCGCGCGCGCCGCGTTGATGACTTCCTTGACGCGATCCTCGGAACCGATGTTGCCCGGATTGATGCGCAGGCAGGCCGCGCCGGCGTCGGCGGCTTCGAGCGCGCGCTTGTAGTGGAAGTGGATGTCCGCGACGATCGGCACGTTCACGTTGCGGACGATTTCCCTGAGCGCCGCCGTGCTGTCCTGGTCGGGACAGGAAACGCGGATGATGTCGACGCCAGCCTCCTCGCAGCGGCGAATCTGGGCGATCGTCGCGGCTGCATCGTCAGTCGGCGTATTGGTCATCGTCTGCACGGTGACGGGCGCGTCCCCGCCGACAGGAACGGAGCCGACCATGATCTGACGCGACTGGCGCCGAGCGATATCCCGCCAAGGGCGAATGGAAGTCATCGGTCGCATATAGGGCCTGCCTCGATTGCGGCCAAGCGAGCCCTTTCAGCGATTCGCGTTGATTTATCGATAATGGTAAGCCGATTAGCGTCAGTTTCGGGGGCGGCGATGACCATATTTGCCCGGCCGTCTGAGTGGACCAGAGCGATACGGGAAGCGGCCTTCGCGACGCCGTTCGCCGACCGTGACCAGCATTACTTCGCCTTCATCAGCTACAGCCATCGCGACGAAGGCACGGCCGAGTGGCTTCATGACGCCCTCGAGGACTTCAAGGTACCGGGCCACCTGGTAGGTCGGATCACCGATCATGGCTCAGTGCCCAAACGGCTGACCCCCATCTTCCGCGACGTCCAGGAGCTGCCCGCCTCTGGCGATCTCGGTCACGAAATCAGGGCCGCACTGAAGGCTTCCCGGTTTCTCATCGTTCTGTGTTCTCCGGCGGCCGCCCAATCGAAATGGACGAATGCTGAAATCGAGGCTTTCAAGCGGCTTCACCCGAATGCGCGCGTTCTTGCCGCGATCCTTGAGGGAGAACCGTTCGCCAGCGAGATGGCCGGGCGGGAGCAGGAGGAGTGTCTGCCGCAGGCCCTGCGGTTCAAATACGACCGTCGCGGCCGGGCGACGGCGAAGCGAGCAGAGCCGCTGGCCGCCGACCTGCGCGGCAATGCTCAGAGCCGGCGCCTGGGCTTTCTGAAGCTGGTGGCTGGAATGCTCGACGTGGGGTTGGACGACCTCGTCCGGCGCGACGAAATTCGTAGGCATCGGCACCTGGCCATCGTCGCCGCCGGCTCCATTGCCGGAATGGTCGTCGCCAGCGGACTGGCGCTGGCAGCAATCCAGGCGCGCGACGCCGCCCGCGATCAACGGCGGGAAGTGGAAGGTCTCGTCGCCTACATGCTCGGCGACCTGAAGGATAAGCTCGAGCCGATCGGCAAGTTGGACGCCCTCGATGGCGTCGGCTCACGCGTGCTCGCCTACTATGAAAAGCAGGACACGTCCGAGCTCTCGGATGCTGCGCTCCTGCAGCGCTCGCGGGCGCTCAGTTTGACGGCGCAAGTGGCCTACCTTCGTGGAAATATGCAGTCGGCTCAGCGACTCTACGGGCAGGCAATGGCCGGGACCGCCGAAATGATTCGCCGATCCCCGGACGATCCGCAGGCCCTGTTCGACCATGCACAGAATGTCTTCTGGATCGGGGAATTGGCGCGTGAGCGGCGCCAAGCGGGCCAGGCCGAAGCCGCTTATCGTGAATACAAAAGCTTGGCGGATCGAATGGTGGCGATCGAGCCAGACAACCTCAAATGGCGGATGGAGCTTGCTTACGCCAACGAGAATCTGGGGATCGTTCTCTTCAATCAGCGCCGGTTCGCGGAGGCCGTCCGACAGTTCGAGGGCTCCCTCCGGCCGATGGAATCCCTTGCGTCCATTGAACCGAACAACGCCGACTACCAGAAAGAACTCTCAAACGTCCTGGCCTGGCTTGCCGACGCTCAGCGCGACCTTGGCAAGCTCGATGCGGCGATCGCGGTTCGACGGCGGCAAATTACCAGCCTGGAGCAGTTGGTGAGAAGCAGCGGCGGTAATGTCGAGTACCTTCGGCTTCTGATCCCGGCGCATCAGGCGCTTGGAATCCTGCTCACGTCGCGAGGGCAGGTCGAGTCTGGCCTCGCGCAACTGCGCCGAGCAGTGGAAGTCGCCGAGCGCCTGATCCCGGTCGAGCCCGACAACATGCTTTGGCAGGGATTTGCGGCCCAGGCAGGACTGGAACTCGGAGATACTCTGACAGCGCTAGGGCAAGATTCGGAAGCTCGGGTCAGGGTCCGCGAGGGGTGCCAACGTGCAGCCCGAGTGCTCGCCACCAACCTGGGCACTGGGTGGCTCCGCCTGCGGACCCATTGCCTCGCGGTTCGGTCGCAACTCGCCATTCGAGACGGTGCGACTGCCGAGGCCACAATGCTTGCCGAACAGGCGCTGGCTTCGGCGCGAACCGAACGAAGTGAGGATTCAATCAAGAATCGGTACAGCATCGCGGCCGCCTATCGCCTGCTCGGCGATGCCCAGCGGGCCGCGGGTGACTCCAATGGATCCCGGACATCCTGGCTTCGAGGGTTCACGCAGCTGCCCGTCAATGCAACGGAACGGCCATTCGAGATGGGACAACGCGCGGAATTGCTGCAGCGGCTCGGCCGCAAAGCCGAGGCGCGAGGGCTGACCGATCGACTGAGCGCTATGGGATTCAAGCAGGGGAGCTAGCGATGAGTAGGAACGACGTGACCATCAAGGTCGATTTGAAGTCCGACGGCGACCCGCCTGAATTCGTTCTGACGCCGATCTCGCCCCTTCCGAAATTTAACAGCAAGAAGAACGATTTTGCCTTCTATAATGAGGGAGAGGACGGCTTCCTGCTGAGGTTCACCCTGCAGGGAAACGCTCTCGGCTATTGTTTCCCCGATGATGAGGATGAGGCTTTGTACTCCGCGCTCGGCACCGAATGTCCGAAAACCGCGGGACAGTGGGAGCAGTTCAAGGCCAACAACGTCACGGATAACAACAAGACGCTCGTGGTGATCAACCGGAACGATTACGAGGCGGAGTTCGCCTACACTTTGCGGGTAAAGAAGATGGTAGGCGGAAAGACCAAATGGCTTCCGCTCGATCCTGGTGGCCTGAACAAGAATGGGTCCACAAGACTGACCGAAGTGTCGCAGCTCATTACCGTTGCCGTGGGGGCCGTAGCGGCGACGGTTCTTGTTCTGCTCAGTTTCGGTTTACTGAAGCGAAAATGGCGATGATCTGCAGGCTCGACAGGAACGGCGGCTGAGCCTGGGCGTCGAGGCATCTCAATTGCTGGACGTGACACGGGATGCGGCGACCGGCCCGCCATTGCTGCCCTTCGTGCTGGCAGTGGGCGTCACCGGTCACCGCCAAGATGCGCTCCTATTCGATTCGGTCGGTCGGATCGAAGAACAGCTCGCGTCGATACTTTCAGAGCTGAAAGCACGCGCGACCGCACTCCATTCCGAGAATGCGGAGTTCTTTGCGCAAACGCCTGCGCGGCTGATCCTCCATTCATCGCTGGCCGATGGAACCGACCAGATCGCGGCCGCCATCGCGCTTGAACTAGGCTTCGAGCTTCACGCGATCCTGCCGTTCGAAACCGAGCGGTATCGAGCGGACATGACGGACGACCGGGCGCGCGAATGCCTGGACGGCTTGCTGCAAAAGGCGAGCAGCATCCTCGCGCTCCCCGGTGGACCGGATGATGCGCTTGAACCTTACGTCATGGCGGGCCTCGCGACGGTGTCGCACAGCGACTTGCTGATTGCCGTTTGGGACGGGCTACCGTCGCGCGGCGCTGGAGGCACCGCCGATGTCGTCGGGTTCGCTGCCGAAATGGCACGGCCGGTCATCCATGTTTCGTCGAGCAACGCGTCCGCTAAGGCGATCCGGTGGGGCGCGTTCGACCCAGCGTTCGTCACGGCTGCAAGTGATCCGGCGATGATCAGGCCTTACTCTCCGGAGCAGCTCGGCAGCGTTCTGGACATGCTTCTCGCGCCGCCCGCCGACAGTCGCGAGCGGCAGTTCATCCGCACTTTCCAGTCCGAGCCGCGTAGACGCTGGCGCTTTCGGATCGAATATCCGCTGCTCCTCGCAGTCGCAGGCGTTTCGAGGGTCAAGCGCAGGCATTTCCTAACCGACAAATCGGTCGCCGAGACTTTTGAGGAATGGTCTCGTTATCGCGACGCCTGCTACCGCGCCGAGGCGGTCTCGGTGCCTCTCGACTTGCTTCGATCCTGGTACGAATGGTCCGACAGTCTCGCCGGACATTTCGCCCAGTCCTTCCGCAGCGGGCACGTCTTCAATTTCGTGCTCGGCGCGCTCGCCGTGCTTCTTGGGGTCAGCAATCTCGTGCTGCCCCGGTGGAGCATCTTTCTGGAGTCGGCGCTGTTCGTGGTCGTTCTCGCAATCCTCGTGAACACGGTCGCCGGCAATCGCCAGCAATGGCATCGCCGTTGGCTCGACTATCGCCAGCTCGCCGAGCGCCTACGACCAATGCGGACCCTGAAGCTGCTCGGTGTCGCGGCGCCAGATCCCCCAGGCACTGCGGCGGACCCTGTCGCCCGGCGCTGGGTGGAATGGTATGCGGCAAGGGTGTGGCGGGCGATCGGCGCTCCAGTCGGCCGGATCGACGCTTCGCGGCTGGAGACGCTCACGGCGACCATCGTCGATAACGAGATCATGCCGCAAGTCGCCTATCACCATTCCGCCGCACGGCAGGTCCTGCGCCTCGACCGGCGGCTTGGGATCATCAGCTTTTCGGCCTTTGTGCTCGCCTTGTGCAGTTCGATCGTGTTGCTGACAGGCTTCGCCATCGCCCCGGAGTGGGTGGACGCAAACTATGACTGGTTCACCGTCCTCGCCGCCGGCCTTCCGGCCATTGGCACGGCGGCCGTCGGGATCCGGGTGCAGGGCGACCATTCGGGAAGCGCCGCTCGATCCGAGCGATCGGCCGAGGTTCTTGCTCAGATCGGCAAGCGCCTGAAAGCCGAGCGGACGAGCCTGAAGCGGGCAGCCGACCTGACCGAGCAGTCGGCTCGCGCGATGCTTGGCGACCTGGACGAATGGCAGCTGCTGAACCAGCAGCACGAACTGTCGGTCGGCTGAACTAGTCCTTGTCGTCCTTCTTCGGCCGGCCGCGCTTCACTGGCTGCGGCGGATCGAGCTTCACCCCGCGCGCCTTCAAGGCTTCGCGCAGCAGGCATTCGACCTCGCTGTTGACGCTGCGAAGGTCGGCGGCCGCGCAGCGCTCGACCGCCGACCAAAGAGCCGGATCAACCCGCAATGGATACGCCTTGCGATCTCCGCCAGTCATCGATCAACCCTAGGTGTAAAGCGTGCCCGTGTTCACCACCGGCTGCGTGTCACGCTCGCCGCACAGCACCACCATCAGGTTCGAAACCATCGCCGCGCGCCGCTCGTCGTCGAGATGCACAACGTCCTTTTCAGACAATTGCTCGAGCGCCATCTCGACCATGCCGACAGCGCCTTCGACCAGGGTCTTGCGCGCCGCCACCACGGCCTGCGCCTGCTGGCGGCGAAGCATCGCTCCGGCGATCTCCTGCGCGTAGGCGAGGTGCGTAAAGCCGCACTCGTCGACCGTGATCCCGGCCACCGAGAGCCTCGCCTTCAGCTCGTTGCGAAGCTCGACGCCGACTTCGTCGTGATTCCCACGAAGCGTCACTTCGAGATGTTCGAAGTCGTCGTAGGGGTAGCGGGAACCGATTGCCCGAATAGCAGCCTCGACCTGAACCTTCACGAATTCCTTGTAGTCGTCGATGTCGAACAGGGCCTGCGCCGTATCCACGACGCGCCAAACGATCTGCGCCGCCATTTCGATCGGATTGCCGCGCAGGTCGTTCACCTTGATCCGCTCGGAAATGAAGTTGTTCGCGCGAACGGAGACCTTCTTGCGGATCATCCAGGGCAGGACCCAACGCAGGCCAGTCGACCGATCAGTCCCGCGATAATCGCCGAACAAGGTGATCGCGGCCGCCTGGTTCGGCTGCAGCATGTAGAAGCCGCAGGCCAGGAAGAGCACGATCACGCCGCCGATCCAGGCAGCATTGCCGATCAGGATTGCGCTGTGCGTCTGGAAGCCGCGATAGATGAGAAAGGCGGCGACACCGGTCACCGCGAGCATGAGCAGCAATATCGGATAGCCGCTGGTCGTCGCGGCGGTGCGCTCCCGGCTGGAATTCAGTGCCGCTACGTCCCCTGTCGACATTCTTGCCTCCCTGTAAAACTGATATCACAATAATATCTCTATCGTGCTTGGAGTCAAGCGGCTCGCATTGCGCGTCCCGGCTCTGCTAGGCGGGCACCCATGGCCGAGACGCAATGGAAGCTGGTGATCCACGGAGGCGCGGGCGCGATGCGTCCCGATCATGGAGACGCCGACCACGAACTGCGCGCCCGGCAAGGCCTCCGCGATGCCCTGAACGCCGGTGCGGCAGTCCTGAGCGGAGGCGGAGCCGCCGTCGACGCTGTGGAGGCGGCGGTCCGCGTGCTGGAAGACGATCCCTGCTTCAACGCCGGCCGCGGGAGCACCTTGAACGCCCAGGGCCTCGTCGAGCTCGACGCCGCAATCATGGACGGCGCAACCCGCCGCGCCGGGGCGGTGGCGGGCGTTCGAACCACCCGGGCGCCAATCAGCCTTGCGCGCGTGCTGATGGAACGAGGACCGCACGTCTTCCTGTCATACGAAGGTGCCGACCGGCTTGCTCGCGAGGCAGAGCTCGAGCAGGTTGACAATGCATGGTTCGTAACTGCCGAGCGACGTCGCCAGCTCGACGAACTGCTCGCGAAGGGCGGCTTCGACGCCGACGTGAAATACGGAACGGTTGGGGCCGTTGCCGTTGACGGGAGAGGCCATGTCGCCGCCGCAACTTCGACCGGCGGACTGACGGCAAAGCAGTGGGGCCGCATCGGCGATTCGCCGCTGATCGGCGCCGGCACCTATGCCGACGACCGTGCCGCCGCAGTCTCCGCGACCGGCTCAGGCGAATATTTCATTCGCGCCGTTGCGGGCCACCAGCTCGCCGAGCGCATCCGGCTGGCCGGCGAAGGCCTTCAGCAGGCGCTCGACGGCGTGCTTCAGGACATCGAGGAATTGGGCGGCTAGGGCGGCTTGATCGCCGTTTCGCCGTCGGGCGAGACTGCCTGGGGCTTCACCACTCGGGCAATGTATCGCGGCGTTGCGGACGCCGACGGCGGACGCGTCGCGATCTACGCCGACGAGGACATGCGATAGGGCAAGGCGCCGCGCAGCCAGTCCATCTCGGAAGCAATCGCCTGCCGCTCTCCGGTCAGGAATTGCTCGACCGCACGGCGAAAGCCTGGGTCGACGATGAAATGTGCCGAGGTCGTGAGCACCGGCTCATATCCCCGCGCCAGCTTATGCTCACCTTGGGCGCCTGCCTGCACATGGGCGAGTCCATTGGCGATGGCCCATTCGATGGCCTGATAATAGCAAAGCTCGAAATGAAGGTTGGGGACTTCCTCGACCGTTCCCCAATACCGGCCGTAAAGCGTATCGCCGCCGACCAAGTTCAGCGCACCGGCGATCGGTTCGCCGTCGCGCAGCGCGAGGAAGAGCAGAAGTCGGTCGCTCATCCGCTCGCCGATCAGGTCGAAGAATTCACGAGTGAGATAGGGATGGCCCCACTTTCGCGACCCGGTGTCCTGGTAGAACCGCCACATCCAGTCCCACTCGTCGGGTCCAATCTCGGACCCGCGCAGAGCCCTGAACTCCAGCCCGCGCCGCGCCGCCTCCCGCTCCTTGCGGATGGCCTTGCGCTTGCGGCTGGTCAGCGCGTCGAGGAAGTCGGCGAAACTGTCGTAGCCGCGGCTGCGCCAGTGATACTGGATGCCGTGCCGAATCAACCAACCGCGACGCTCCGCTTCCTCTGCTCCCGCCTCATCGATGAACGTGATGTGCGCTGACGAGATTTCGTTCTGGATGACCACGGCCTCGGCCGCTCCGAGCAGATGCTGAGGCTGCTTGCCCAACAGCCGCGGCCCGGGCACCGGCGTGAACGGTACCGCGATCTGGAGCTTGGGATAATAGGACCCGCCCGCTCGCTGGAACGCATCCGCCCAGCCTTGGTCGAACACATATTCGCCCTGACTGTGCGTCTTCAGATAGGCCGGCGCGGCGGAGGTGAGGTGGGATACGCCGTCCTCGACCAGGATGGTCGCGGGGGTCCAGCCGGTTCCCTTGCCGACGCTTCCAGATGCTTCCAGCGCGGACAGGAAAGCGTGGCTGACGAACGGGTCGTCGCCCGCCAAGCCGGTCCCAGGCATGGCTGTTCAGTCCGCTGACGCCGGAGGACAGCTTGGCGACGACTTCGATTTCACGGTCGGCCATCGGCTTCCCAGATGAGGGCGTCGGCATGAACCTGCGCTTGCACGCGCTGCTGCGGGCCGCGGATCGTCCAGCTGTAGACCGGCAGGCGCTCGCGGACGGCCTGCACCCACGGCTTGGCGACCGCAGTCCGCTCCACCGCGATGAAATGTGGGTCGGCGACCATCATGGCGACACGGCGGCGCACAGGCGCAAGCTCGTCGCGAATCACGAGACCGCGACGGACGCGCGGATGAGCAAGCTTGAGCAGTCGCGAGATGCGGGGGTCGAAGCTCATCACACCATGCTTGCCGCGATAGTTTGCGAGCGCCTTCTTCAGCGCCGGCACCCAGTAGCGGACGTCTGCGTCCACTTTCACCTCGAGCAGCAGCGGGACTTGCCCGTCGACCAGCGCCAGCAACTCTTCGAGCCGGGGAATCGGGTCGCCGCCGACGTTCAGCCGCTGAACTTCGTCGCAGGTGGTATCTCCAATCAGCAGCGAATAACCGCATACCCGCCAGGCATCGCTGTCGTGAAAGACGACGATCTTGTGGTCCGACGTGAGCCGCAGGTCGCACTCGATCCCGACGTCCGCCGCGATGGCCGCACGGAACGCGGCCATGCTGTTTTCCGGCACGGGACCGCCGTGGAGGCCCCGGTGGGCGAAACCGCCCGAACCGGTGACGAGAGGGTCAGCCCCGGACGGCGACGATCGCATCCACTTCGACGGCGACGCCGAGCGGCAGGACGGTGACTCCGACCGCGCTCCGCGCATGGCGGCCGCTATCCCCGAATACTTCCTGCATCAGCTCCGACGCACCGTTGGCGACCTTCGGCTGGTCGACGAAGGCCGGTGCGGAATTGACGAAGACACCAAGCTTCACGACGCGCTCCACGCGATCGAGCGATCCCAACGCCGCCTTCATCTGCGCCAGCAGCATGACACCGCAGCGACGGGCGGCGGCGATCCCGGCGTCGACATCCATGTCCTCGCCAAGCCGGCCTTTGATCAGGCTGCCGTCCTCGGCGAAGCTGATCTGGCCGGAGATATGCAGCAATCCGCCGTGCTCGACCGCCGGAACGTAGGAGGCGACGGGGGCGGCGGGCTGCGGAAGGGTGAGGCCGATTTCGGCCAGGCGCTGATCGATGCTCATGGCGGGCGCTCAACACCCGCGGCCGCGCCGGGTCAACCCTCGCGATGCACCGCGAAGCCTGCCCAGCTCTGGTTCACCGGCATCAGCTCGATCGTGTTGATGTTCATGTGCGGCGGAAGGTTGGCCAGCCACCAGAAGAGGTCCGGCATGGTCCTCCGCCGTCAGCGGATCGACGTTGGCGTAGAGGGCGTCCGACGCGGCCTGGTCTCCGCCCGTCCGCACGACCGTGAACTCGGTCTCGGCCATGCCCGGTTCGATCGAGGTGACGCGAACGCCGGTGCCGGCGAGGTCGCAGCGGAGGTCGAGCGAGAATTGGCGGACGAAGGCCTTGGTGCCCGCGTAGACCGCGCCGCCCTTGTACGGATAGGTCGCGGCCACCGACGACAGGTTGATGATCTGCCCGCGGCGCTCGACCAGCTTCGGCAGAAGCGCCCGGGTCAGCACGACCAGCCCGGTGATGTTGGTATCGATGACTTCCTGCAGCCGCGCCCAGTCGGTATCCGGCAGCGGCGTAGTCGGCGGTGCGCCTCCGGCATTGTTGAGCAGCAGGTCGATGTCGCCCCAGGGCGGGGATAGCTTCGCCAGGCTTTCGCACCGCGCCATGGTCGCGCATGTCGATTTCGAGCGGCAGGAAGGCATCGCCAAGCTCGTCGGCAGAGCAGCGAAGCCGCTCCGCCCGCCGACCGGTCCCGATCACCTGCCAGCCGCCGTCGGCGAAGCGTTTCGCGGAGGCGCGGCCGAACCCGGAGGTCGCGCCGGTGATCAGGATCGTCTTGCTCATGCCTTCTCCGTGAATCGTTGCGAGGATCCAGTCGCTGGCGGTGGGCCAGTCGTCGATCCGCGCGTGCGCATGTTCCGCCTTGGGAACGGCGCTCGCGACCGTCGGCTCCGCGATCATGTGCAGCCGCCAGACCTTCGGGCGCATGCTTGGCGACCGAGGCGTGATGCATCGGCAGATCGTCGACGAAGACCGCGCGCGAAGGCCGCGTGCTCCCTCGAGGATCTCGCTTCACCGGAGTGCCCTTGCCGCCGCTGTTGCAGATGACGTCATGGCGTATCCCGTGGCTCGCCAGCTGCTCCACGCGCCAGGGGTGCGCCTCGCTGCCGAGGTTGGTGAGGATGACGATGTCGGCCACCTCGCCGATCCGGCCGAGCGCCTCGACCGCGCCGGGGACCAGGGTCTGGCGGTGCATCTCGCCTCGAAAGAAGGCTTCGAGCAGGATCCACCCCTGATCCATGTCCAGCGTCTCGCCCGTCGACGACCCGCGTCATCGCGTCGGTGAAGCGGCCGGTCTCCAGCGCGAAGCGAACGTCATGCTCCGCCTCCAGCCACTCGGCGAAGTGGCTGACCATGTGCAGCAGCACCTCGTCGCAATCGGTAATCAGCAGCGGGCGCTTCAACGCTTCGAGTACCTCTCGTGCGGCGACCAGATCGGCCGGCTTGGCGCCAATGGCCTCGGCGACGGCGATCAGGTCGGGTTCATGCGCTTCTAGGAAACTCAGGACGGCCGCAAGCAGGGCAGGCTCGGCTGCCCGGCGTCGCAACTCTTCTGTGTCGATTCCGGACAGGTCGAGGAACCGCTGGGCGCGGCGTTCGTCCGTCAGGGTGGCGGCAAGCGCTGAGAGCGCGAGCGTCTCAGCGTCATTTGTCGAGTAAGCTCGCATGGCTTAAGTCATCTGCGAGAATGCGAGGGTGGAGTTCGTTTGGCCAAGATCCTGATTGTCGAGGACAACGCCCTCAACATCAAGCTGTTCTGCGATCTGCTCGCAGCGCATGGCCATGAGCCGCAGGCGGTCACGGACAGCCGGCTGGCGCTGGACGCCGCGCGCGATTTCGCTCCGGACCTGGTGATTACGGACATCCAGCTGCCCCACGTCAGCGGCCTGGAACTGATCCAGCCTGATCCGCGCCGACGAGACCATCAAGGACGTGCCGATCATGGCCGTCACGGCTTACGCGACGGCGGGCGACGAGGAACGCATCCGCGGAGCGGGGGCGGAATCGTACGTCACCAAGCCCATTTCGGTCGCTCGGTTCGTGCAGGAGGTCGATTCTCTGCTTGCCCGGAAGGAGCCAGCAACGGCGGACGCGTAAAGCGCCCGTCCGGCTTACTTGATCTTCGCTTCCTTGAAGTCGACGTGCTTGCGGACGACCGGGTCGTACTTGCGGAAGCTCATCTTCTCGGTCTGGTTCCGAGGGTTCTTCTTGGTCACATAGAAGAAGCCCGTGTCGGCCGTGCTGACGAGCTTGATCTTGACGGTTGTCGGCTTGGCCATCGTGGCTATCCCAAATGCTGAAAACGAAGAGAGCGGCGCTTTGAGGCCGCTCGATCGACGGCGCAAATGGCCGGGACCGGACAAATTGTCAAGGCGACACGGGACCGTAACCGCCCCTTAACCATCATCGTTGAAACTGTCGCCATGGCACGCACGCGAGCTTCAGGGTCACTCAGCGATGTCCGGGCACAGCTCGGCCAGCGCATCGCCGACCTCAACAAGCGCGCCGCCCGCCTGTCGCCGCTCGACATTCACGCCCAGATGGACGCCATCCGCGAGGTTGCGGCGATCAACGGGCTGGCCACGCTGGAATGCCTTGCGCACCGCTCAGCACAGCTTGCGCTGCTTCCCGGCCACCGCGTCACGGTGCAATGCTGCCTCGAACATATGGACGAGGCCCTGGGCAGTGACCGAAGCACCGACACGACCGCAATTCTCGCCGCTCTCGCCGTACGCCTTCACTAAAGTTTCGGCACCGCAACGCCGTTCGCGCATTTGACGCGCAATGCGCGCCTTCTCCCAGCTGCTCGACGACCTCGTCTACACGCGATCGCGCAACACCAAGCTCAAGCTGATCGGCGACTATCTGAAGGCCACGCCGGACCCTGACCGCGGCATTGCGCTCGCCGCGCTGACCGGCACGCTCGATATTCCGCACGTGAAGCCGGCAGTCGTTCGTGGCATTGTCGAGGAGCGCATCGACCCGGTCCTGTTCCGGATGAGCCGGGACTATGTCGGCGATTCGGCGGAGACGATTTCGCTGCTGTGGGCCGACGTCGGCGACGGGCGAGCCCGAGATCGACGATGCGACCGTCAGCATTTCGAAGGCCGTCGATCGCCTGCGCGCGTCCAGCAAGATGGACGCGCCGCAGGACGCTTGCCGAAATGCTCGACCATCTCGACGCATCGGGTCGCTACGCCTTGCTCAAGCTGGCCATGGGCGCCCTTCGCGTCGGCATTTCGGCGCCGTCTCGCCAAGCAGGCGCTGGCCGACGCGTTCGAGATCGACGTCGAGGCCGTGGAGGAGGTGTGGCACGGACTGTCGCCGCCCTTTCTGGAGCTGTTCGACTGGGCCGAAGGGCGCGGGCCGCAACCGACGGCGCGTGACGTGCCGGTGTTCCGGCCGTTCATGCTCGCCCACCCGCTCGAGGAAACGCGCGTGTCGCTGGACGACTATGCCGCCGAGTGGAAATGGGATGGCATCCGCGTGCAGCTGGTGCACATCGCCGGACAGACCCGGATCTACAGCCGTACCGGCGATGACATCAGCGGAAGCTTTCCGGAGATCGCCGAAACTTTCGCAACACACGGCGTTCTCGACGGCGAATTGCTGGTGCGCGGGTCGGAACAGGGGAACGCCGATCTCCACGGCGGGAGCTGCCGCGAGCTTCAATGCGCTGCAGCAGCGGCTCGGTCGCAAGAACGTCAGCCAGAAGATGCTCGGCACCTATCCGGCCTTCGTCAGGCTGTACGACATATTGTTTGAAGGCGAAGAAGACCTGCGCGGGCTCGAATGGACCGCGCGGCGCACGCGTCTGGAAGGGTTCGTCCCGAGGCTCGATCCCGAGCGATTCGACCTTTCGCAATTGATCGAGGCGCGCAGCTTCGAGGACTTGGAAGAGATCCGCGCCGGATCGCGCGACGCCGCCATCGAGGGCATGATGCTCAAGCGGCGCGACAGCCCTTACGTTGCGGGCCGCCGCACCGGCCTCTGGTACAAGTGGAAGCGCGATCCGCTGACTGCCGATTGCGTGCTGATGTACGCCCAGCGGGGATCAGGCAAAAGGTCGAGCTATTACAGCGACTACACCTTCGGATGCTGGAACGAGGCGGACGAGCTGCTACCCGTCGGCAAGGCCTATTTCGGCTTCACCGACGAGGAGCTGCGCTGGATCGACCGCTGGGTGCGCAGTCACACCATGCAGCGATTCGGGCCGGTGCGCGAGGTCGAGAAGAGCCTGGTGCTCGAAGTCGCGTTCGATTCGATCCACAAGAGCAGCCGGCACAAGTCGGGGCTGGCGATGCGGTTTCCCCGGATCAGCCGAATCCGCACCGACAAGCCGGCGAACGAGGCGGACCGCATCGAGGCTCTGCTGGCGATGGGTGACATGAAAAAGCCGGCGGGATCGCTCCCGCCGGCTCTCTCTGCCCCTCACTGAAAAGCGTTATTCGCTGACTGGACCCAGGTTCACAGCCGCGAACTTGCCGCGACGATCGACTTCGATTTCGAACTCGAGCCGGTCGCCTTCGTTGAGCGTCGGCATGCCGGCACGCTCAACCGCCGAAATGTGCACGAATGCATCCGGCTGACCATCGTCGCGCTGAATGAAGCCGAAGCCCTTCATCGCGTTGAAGAATTTCACGACGCCGGTTGCCTTCTCGCCGGTCAGCTTCCGCTCCGGGGCGCGCTCGGCGCGTTCGACGGCCATCGGCTCGCCGTCGATGCGAAGGTTCGTCGCTGAAATCCGGCCGCCGCGATCGACGAGCGTGAATTCGAGCGGCTGGCCGTCGGCGAGGTCCGCAAGACCGGCTTGCTCGACCGCCGAAATGTGCACGAACACATCTTCGCCGCCGTCATCGCGAACGATGAAACCGAAGCCCTTCTGCGGATTGAAGAATTTGACGACGCCCTTGCCTTCGCCGACGACCTGAGGGGGCATTCCGCCACCACCGCCGGCGCCGCCGCCACGGAATCCACCGCCGCCGCCGCCACCGCCGAAGCCGGCCACCGCCGCCACGGAATCCGCCACCGCCGCCGCCACCGGCACGGTCGCCGAAACCGCCGCCGCCACCGCCGAACCGATCACCGCCGCCGCGATATCCACCGCCGCCGCCGCCACCGCCGAATCGGTCACCGCCACCGCCGGCGAAACCTCCGCGATCGCCGTAGCTGCTGCTTTACCACCACCGAAGAAATCGTCGCGCTTGTCACGGCCGCGACCACCGCGGTCCCCCTTACGCCCTCTATCGAAACCCATATTCGTCTTAAATCCTTGTGCCCCAGACCTTCCGAACCAACGCGCTGGGCCCAAAGAGCGCAACCGGTCTCGTGCGTTCTGCTCACGCACCGTTCAGGCCCCTACATCAAAAAAGCGGGCCTCTCCAGTGATTCCCGCGCGTTTGCGTGGCATGGGTCTAAGAAGGGCGCTGGCAAGTCTGCTAAGGGGCATCCGACAACGCGCCGACCACGCTTCCGGGACGAATGAATGAGCATATATTTTCATGAGGAAGACCTGCCTGCAGACCTGCATTTCGAAGGGCCTATCGCGGTCGATACGGAGGCAATGGGCCTGCATCCTGCGCGCGACCGGCTGTGCCTCGTCCAGCTGTCCGACGGCCGCGGCGACGAGCATCTCGTGCGGTTCGCCAAGGGGAGCGATTATTCCGCGCCTAATCTGAAGGCGCTGCTCGCCGATCCGGGCCGGCTGAAGCTCTACCATTTCGCCCGATTCGATGTGGCGATGATCCGTGCCTATCTCGGGTTCATGGCCGCACCCGCTTTACTGTACGCGCACGGCTTCCCGGCTGGTTCGCACCTATACCGACCGGCACGGCCTCAAGGACCTCGTCCGCGAGTTGCTCGGAACGGAAATCTCGAAACAGCAGCAGACCAGCGACTGGGGCGCGGTCGAGCTCAATGACGCACAGCGCGAATATGCCGCGAGCGACGTCCGCTACCTTCACGCGCTGAAGGAGAAATTGGACGAGAGACTGGTGCGCGAAGGCAGGGTTGAACTTGCCCAGGCCTGCTTCGATTTCCTCCCGCACCGCGCCTTGCTCGACCTCGCGGGCTGGCCCGAGCAGGATATTTTCGCACACGACGGCTGATGCATGTCTGATCTCGCAACCCAAGAGCGCGCAACGAAGCAGCGCTGGGCGGTGCCCGGGAGCACGCACGACAGGCTCGTGCGGTTCGCCAAGGTCGCGCTTCCCAGTGCGGTCGGCGTCGTCATTGCTTTCCTCGCCATGGCGCCGCTCGAGAAGAGCGGCGACGTCAGCTTCATCCTCGACAAGAACCAGGTCGAGAACGCGCCGGAACGCATGCGGGTCGAACAGGCGCGCTACATGGGCGAGGACAATCGTGGGCAGAAGTTCGAAATCATCGCAAACCGGGCGCTCCAGCGCACCTCGGAGCAGCCGGTCGTCGACATCTGGGGAATGCTCGCCCAGTTCGGCCTGTCGCAGGGGCCGGTGACGGTCGCGGCCAACCAGGGGCCGCTATAATCTCGACGAGCAGAAGGTCACCGTGCAGGGTCCGGTGCGCGTCGATGGACCCGAAGGCGAACAGCCTGGTGACCCGCAATGTCACGGTCGATCTCAAGAAGAACACGATGACCAGCCAGGATGGCGTCGCCGGCCAGATGAGGCTTGGGCAGTTCCAGGCAGGGCGGCTGCGGGCGGACCTCGATAGCGGAACGGTCGTCCTCGACGGTGGCACTCGCTTGAAAATCGTGCAGGGGGCGGTCAGATGAGAAACATGCGCGGCTTGCTTCTCCTGCTTCTCGCTCCTCTCTGACGCTGGCGACCGGTGCCGCAGCCATTGCGCAATCGGAAGCGCCGGTGTCTGCCCTGAAGGGACATAACAGCGATGCCCCGATCGACCTGACCGCCGACCGGCTCGAGGTGCAGGACCGCTCCGACCGGGCGATCTTCGCCGGCAATGTGAAGGTCCGGCAGGACGAGCTGACGCTCGACACGTCTCGCCTGACGGTCGCTTATTCGAGCAGCGGCGGAGTCCAGATCAAGCGGCTCGACGCGAGCGGGGGAGTGACCGTGCGCAGCCCGTCCGAAACGGCGAGCGGGGCTTTCGGCATCTACGACCTCGACCGCAAGCTGATCACGCTGGTCGGCAATGTCGTCCTCAAGCGCGACGGCTCGCAGATCAGCGGGCAGCGGCTGGTGATCGACCTCGACAGCGGCCGCGCGGTTATCGACGGCGGTCCCGCAGGCGTCGGTCAGAGCGGCGGCCGCGTCACCGGTCACTTCACCGTTCCGCAGCGTCGCGGCGGCTGAGTCCGATGAACGAAGCCGCGACCATGCCGCGCGCGGCGCTCGAGCCGCAGGCGGTACTTGGCGGCCTCGAAGTCCGCTCGATCGCCAAGGCCTACGACCGGCGAGCGGTGCTCCACGACGTGTCGCTGGACGTGCATCGCGGCGAAGTGGTCGGCCTGCTCGGTCCCAATGGCGCGGGCAAGACGACCTGCTTCTATTCGGTCATGGGCCTGGTCAAGCCGGACAGCGGCCGAATCTTCCTCGACGGCGAGGACATCACCGAGCTGCCGATGTACCGGCGCGCGATCCTCGGCCTTGGCTATCTTGCCGCAGGAAACCTCGATTTTTCGCGGACTGACGGTCGAGCAGAACATCATGGCCGTGCTCGAGGTCGCCGAGCCGGACGCGCAGGCAAGCGCGCGATCGGCTGGAGCAACTTCTCGGCGAGTTCGGCCTGACCGCATCTGCGCGAGTCCGCGGCAATGGCGCTTTCGGGCGGCGAACGTCGCCGCTGCGAGATTGCCCGCGCGCTGGCGGCCGACCCGTCGATCATGCTGCTCGACGAACCGTTCGCCGGGCATCGACCCGATTTCGATCGCCGACATTCGCGAACTGGTCCGCGAACTGAAGCAGCGCGACATCGGCGTGCTGATCACCGACCACAATGTCCGCGAGACGCTCGACATCGTCGATCGCGCCTGCATCATCTACGACGGCCAGGTGCTGTTCGCGGGCACGCCGCAGGCCCTCGTCGCCGATCATGAAGTTCGTCGCCTCTACCTCGGCGAGAGCTTCGCGCTTTAGTCCTTTGCCGCTAGTCTCTTAGCGCAATGGCACTCGGCCCACGTCTCGATATACGGCAAACGCAGGCGCTAGTCCTGACGCCGCAGCTGCAGCAGGCCATCCGCCTGCTGCAGCTGTCGAACCTGGAACTCGAAGCGGTCATTGCCGAGGAGATCGCCAAGAACCCGCTGCTGGAGACGGCGTCGGGCGGTGAGGACGACAGCGACGCCGAGCGGCCGAAGTCTAGCGACGAGGTCGTGGTGCGATTTCATGGAGGAGCCGGCAGCCCCGGGCGCGGACGAACTGATGCTCGACGTCTGGACGGAACGAGCGACCAGCCGCTCGATTTCGACTGGAAGAATGAGGCGCTCGAAACCGACAGCTTCACCGACGTCGTCGTCAGCGGCGGTGGCGGAGACGAGGACGGGCCGGACTTCGAGCGCATGGAGTATTCGGCGGACGTCGCTCGCCGAGCATCTGCTCGACCAGCTGCATGGAGCATCCGGAGCAGATCGGCGCACTTGCGCGGACGATCACGGAGATGCTCGAGGACACGGGCTACCTTCCCGTTTCCGTCCGCGACATCGCAGAAGCGACCGGTGCCCCGCTCGCGATCGTCGAAGCTGCAGCTCGCGCTCGTCCAGGACCTCGACCCGCCCGGCGTCGGAGCACGCAATCTCGCCGAATGCCTCGCCCTGCAGGCCAAGGCGGCCGACCGCTACGATCCCGCAATGGCGCGGCTGATCGACAATCTCGACCTTCTCGCCAAGGGCCGCATGGCGGACCTCAAGCGGATCTGCGGCGTCGACGACGAGGACCTTGCGGACATGGTGCGCGAGCTGCGCGCCTACGATCCGAAGCCCGGCTGCCAATTTTCGGCAAGGGCATGGAGAGCGTCACGCCGGACGTTTTCATTCGCCGCACGCGCTCCGGCTATGCGGTCGAGCTCAACACGGCGACCCTGCCCCGCCTGCTCGTCAACCGCCGCTATTATCAGGAGCTCGAAGACCGGACCGAGCGACAAGAACTCGCAAGGCCTGGCTCAGCGAATGCCTGGCCAGCGCCAACTGGCTGGTCAAGGCGCTCGACCAGCGCGCGCGCACCATCGTCAAGGTCGTCAGCGAGATCGTGAAGCGGCAGCAGGGCTTCTTCGAGCGGGGCGTGGCAGCGATGAAGCCGATGACCCTGCGCGAGATCGCCGAAGCGATCGAAATGCATGAATCGACCATCAGCCGGGTCACGTCGAACAAATATGTCCTGTGCGACCGCGGCCTGTTCGAGCTGAAATATTTCTTCGGATCGGGCGTGGCGTCCACCGAGGGCGAAGGCGACGGGGCGGCGGCGGAAGCGGTGAAGGCCGCGCATCCGCGAGATCATCGACAATGAGGTCGAGATTCTCAGCGACGACGCGATCGCCGGTCTGCTCAAGCAGCGCGGCTTCGACTGCGCCCGCCGCACCGTCGTCAAATATCGGGAATCGATGGGGATTGGATCGTCCGATCCAGCGCCGCCGCCAGCGAAAGATCGCGGGGGCGGCGTAAGAATTTCGGCGTCATTGCGAGCGTAGCGAAGCAATCCAGCCTCAGCGCTGCTGCGATTGCCGCGTCGCTACGCTCCTCGCAATGACGAGAGCTCACGCGCTGAGCCTCGCCCAGATCGGCAGATGATCGGATGCCCGGCGCGCCGACGGGCTCATGTGCACCCCGGCCGCATCGATCCGCAGATCCTTGTCGACGATGATCCGGTCCAGCGCCGCGACCGGATGCCGCGAGTGAAAGCTCGGGCCGGTCGGAGCGATATGGAAGAGCGGCTCGAAGTCCTTCAGGCAACCGGCGGCCTCGCGCCACTCATTGGTGTCGCCCATCAGGATCGTCGGCATTCGCTGCGGCCGCCGGGCGATCGCGTCGAGGATCGAGCGAATCTGCCGCCGCCGCCACAGGCCGGACAGATCGAGGTGCATGCCGACGACGCGAATCGGCCGGTCGCCGACGAGCAGTTCGGCGAGGACCGCGCCGCGCGGCTCGAATGTCGGCAGGTCGAGCGTGGCGACAATCGAGGATGCCGACGTGTCCGCTTCACCAGGATGGCGTTGCCGTGCCAGCCCATGTTGCGCGTGTCGATCTTCAGAATCGCGTCGACCTGCTTGCCGCCCGGCATCCGGTCGATGCACGCGACGGTGCTTCGCGCCGAAGAAGACCGGCATGTAAAGACCATGATCGTCGATCAGTTCGTGCGGAACCGCCGCTCCGCGTCCGCCGAACCTCTTGTCCGCTTCCTGCAGCGCGACGACGTCCGCGTCGATTTCGTGGAGCACGTCGAGCACGCGCTGCGGGTCACGGCGCCGGTCGGTGCCGATGGCTTTGCGCACATTGTAGCTGGCGACGGTGATCGACGGTGAAGCGGTCACGAGCTGCGGCAACCCCGCTCTGACTACCGCAGTTCCTTAGACGTCGAGGTTCGCGACGCTGAGCGCGTTCTCCTGGATGAACTCCCGCCGAGGCTCGACGATGTCGCCCATCAGGCGGGTGAAAATCTCGTCGGCGACGTCCGCCTGCGCGACTTCGACCCGCAGCAGCGAGCGGTTCGACGGGTCGAGCGTCGTCTCCCAGAGTTGTTCCGCGTTCATTTCGCCCAGACCCTTGTAGCGCTGGATGCTCAGACCCTTTCGGCCGGCCGCGAGCACGGCGTCGAGCAATTCCGAAGGACGGCTGACGGCGACGGCCTTGCCCTTGGTCTCGCTTTCGGCGGGCTGATCCTCCTCATCGACACCCTCGATTGGCTCGGGTGCCTGCTCTTCCGTGACAGCGCCCTTCTTCAGAGTCTTGAGCGTCGACGGTGAGGCGTAGACCGCGGCCTGCTCGTCCGCGAGCGTGGCCAGCTTGCGCGCCTCTGCGGAGACGAGAAAGCTCTTCTCGATGATGTAGGCGTCGGTCACTCCGCGCCACAGTCGCCGGAGCAGATAGCCGCCCTCGGCCGCCATTTCGCCCGACCATTGCGCTTCCAGATCGGCACGGCCGAGCCATGCAGCAACGTTAGCGATCGCTTTCTGGCCGGCCGCATCGCCGAGATCCGGCTTCAACGCTCCGTTGATCGCCAGACCTTCGATCAGCGCCGGATCATACTTCCGCGGCGCGTAACGCATCAGGGTCCGTAGCCGCCGCGCATGGTCGACCAGGCTGCGAAGATCCTGGCGCCGCAGCGCGGACCATCCTGCGTTTCGAGAATCAGGCCCTCGAGCCCGGCGTCGACGAGGTATTCGTCCAGCGCGGCATCGTCCTTCAGATAGACCTCGGACCGGCCGCGCGCGACTTTGTAGAGCGGTGGCTGGGCGATGTAGAGGTGCCCGTTGTCGATCAAGTCGGGCATCTGCCGATAGAACAAGGTCAGCAGGAGCGTGCGGATGTGCGCTCCGTCGACGTCGGCGTCGGTCATGATCACGATCTTGTGATAGCGCAGCTTCTCGAGGTTGAATTCCTCGCGGCCGATGCCCGTGCCGAGCGCCTGGATGATCGTGCCGATTTCCTTGGACGACAACATCCGGTCGAAGCGTGCGCGCTCGACGTTGAGGATCTTGCCCTTGAGCGGCAGGATCGCCTGGAACTTGCTGTCGCGGCCCTGCTTGGCGGAGCCGCCGGCGCTGTCGCCCTCGACCAGGAACAGCTCGGACTTGGCTGGGTCGCGTTCGGAGCAATCGTGCAGCTTGCCCGGCAGCGAGGCAATGCCCATCACCGACTTGCGGCTGGCTTCGCGGGCCTTGCGGGCGGCTTCGCGCGCCGCGGCGGCATCGATGATCTTCTGAACGATCGTCCGCGCGTGGGCCGGATTCTCCTCCAGCCATTCGGCCATCTTGTCGGCCATCAGGCTTTCGAGCGGCTGACGAACCTCGGACTGAAACAAGCTTGTCCTTCGTCTGCGAGCCGAACTTGGGGTCGGGCAGCTTTACGCGAGACGATGGCGGTCAGGCCCTCGCGCATGTCCTCGCCGGTCAGGCTGACCTTCTCGCGCTTCAGCACGCCCGACTTGTCGGCGTAATTGTTGAGCGTTCGCGTCAGCGCCGCGCGGAACGCCGCAAGGTGCGTGCCGCCGTCGCGCTGCGGGATGTTGTTGGTGAAGCAGAGGACCTGCTCATAATAGCTGTCGTTCCACTCGAGCGCGACTTCGATACCGACCTCGTCGCGCTGGCCGGTGACCGAGATCGGGTCCGGGAATGAGCGGCGTCTTGGCCCGGTCGAGGTACTTCACGAAGGCCGCGATGCCGCCTTCGTAATGGAGCTCGACTTCCTTTAGCTCTTCATGCCGTGCGTCTTGAAGGACGAGGCGAACGCCCGAGTTGAGGAACGCAAGCTCGCGGAAGCGATGCTCGAGCCGATCGAAGTCGAAGTCCAGGATCTTGAAGGTGTCCGGGCTCGGCAGGAAGGTGACCTTCGTTCCACGCTTTTCGGTCGGCCCGACAACTTTCAGCGGAGCCTCGGCATCGCCGTGGCGGAAGCGCATGTAATGCTCTTCGCCGTCGCGCCAGATCGTCAGGTCGAGATATTCGCTGAGCGCGTTGACCACGGAAACGCCGACGCCGTGGAGGCCGCCGGACACCTTGTAGGCATTGTCCTCGGACGTGTTCTCGAACTTTCCGCCGGCATGCAGCTGGGTCATGATGACCTCGGCCGCCGAGACGCCCTCTTCGGCATGGATCCCGGTCGGGATACCGCGGCCATTGTCCTCGACTGACACGGAGCCGTCGGGATTGAGCGTGATCAGGATCCTGTCGCAATGCCCGGCGAGCGCTTCGTCGATCGCATTGTCGCTGACTTCGAACACCATGTGGTGGAGGCCGGAGCCGTCATCGGTGTCGCCGATGTACATGCCGGGACGCTTGCGCACGGCGTCGAGGCCCTTGAGGACCTTGATGCTGTCGGCGCCATAGGAATTGCTGTTGGGATCTGTTGCCATGGTGTCCGGGATAAGGAGAAAAGTCGGGAAAGTCCCACGGAATCGCGCGTGCGCGTACGCGCGCGTGAGTCAGCTCCCGATCTATATGGGAATTCGAGGCCGATTTTCGAGATGGATGAGCCAATCTAGGCCGCAAACTTGCATGACTTCGGCAGTTAATGGATATTTACCGGTGAAACCGGTGATCCGCGTCCCTGGGAGTTGCACCGCCGAAAGCAGGACGAGGGGTGTCGACGATGACGTTTGTGCAGAGGATTCTGGCCGTCGCGACTTTGGCGCTTGCGCCCTCGGCGGCCATCGCCCAGTCTTTCGACGGCGCGACCCTGAACTACCAATATTACTTTCCGAATAGCGGGACCCCGTATTCAGCCGCCGATAATGGATCGTTCGTCGTCGGTCCGGGCATCGAGGTCACGAACGTTTCCGACGATCGGGCGACGCTGGATATCGCCGGCTCCAACATCTTCATCGACTTCGTGGATTCGAGCAATTGGGGCCCGGCGACATTCAACGGATGGGTGTTGAGCGACCAGACCGACAGCCTGTCCGCCATTCTGGGGGTCAGCATCGATCCAACGACGAACCTGGGCGGATTTTCGCTTTCGAACATCTCGTTCACTGGCGATTCGATCATCGTGAACTGGCAGGGCCTGAGCTTCACGGACTCTACCGTCGTCTCGCTGAATGTGGCGTTCGGTGAGACCGCCGTCCCGGAACCATCAACCTGGGCGATGATGCTCCTCGGCTTCGGAGCCGCCGGGTTCGCACTGCGTCGCGGCCGCAAGCCGAAGCTCGCGACCGCTTAACAGTTTCGTTTAGCCCGCGCGGCGCTGGCCTGAAGGGCGGCCGCGTCCGTGGAACCGGCGCTTCTGCTGGCCACCGTCGGGGCGGTGCGCAGGGTGGCCGTCGGCACGATGCGGATGACGCTGCGGCTGGGCCGAACGATCGGTACGCTGTTGCCCGTTGCGCTGCTGGCCGGTGGCCTGGGACGCGGTGCGATCCTGACCAGGCCGGTCGTTGCGATTTTCGCGGCGCTGACCCTCGAAGCGGCGGTCCGACTTGAACGACCGTGACGGCTGCCTGCGGGGCTGTTCCTGCTTTGCCGGTGCCGGCTTGAGGCGCTTGAGCTCCCCTGCCGCCTGGACGAAATTGTCCGGGAGCGGCGCAAGGTCGATCTTCAGGCGCGTCAGGCGCTCGATATCGCGCAGCAGTCCGCGCTCGTCCGGCGAGCAATAGGCGATGGCCTTGCCCTCGGCGCCCGCGCGAGCGGTGCGGCCGATACGGTGAACGTATTGCTCCGGAACTTCCGGCAAGTCGTAATTGATGACGTGGCTGACGCCCGGAATGTCGATCCCGCGCGCGGCGATGTCCGTCGCGATCAGCACCTTCACCTCACCCGATTTGAACTGAGCGATCGCCCGCTCGCGCTGACCCTGGCTCTTGTTGCCATGGATTGCGCTCGCCGCAACTCCTGCTGCCTCGAGCATGCGGACGATCTTATCGGCGCCGTGCTTGGTACGGCTGAAGACCAGCGCCCGCTCGACCTGCTCCGCCTTGAGGAACATGGTCAGCAGCGCGGTCTTTTCCGGCTGGTTGACCATCACGACCTTCTGATTGACGCGATCGGCGGTCTTGGCGACGGGAGTCACCGCGACCTCGGCCGGGTTTGTCAGATATTTGTCGGCCAGCTCCTTGATCGCCTTCGGCATGGTGGCCGAGAAGAACAGGGTCTGACGCTTGGCCGGGACCAGGCTCACGATGCGCTTCAGCGCGTGGATGAAGCCGAGGTCGAGCATCTGGTCGGCCTCGTCGAGGACGAGGATCTCGAGCTCGCGAAGGCTGAGCGCACGCTGATCGATCAGATCGAGCAGGCGGCCAGGCGTCGCGACGAGCACATCGAGGCCGCGTGCAACAGTGCGAACACTCTTTGAATTCGGAACGCCGCCGAAGATGACGCCGACCGACAGGCGCATGAAGCGGCCGTAGGTCTCGGCGCTCGCCGCGATCTGCGAAGCGAGCTCGCGGGTCGGCGCAAGCACCAGCATCCGGATCTGGCCCGGCTTCGGAATGTTGCGATCCGCCGCCAGGCGGTCGAGCGACGGAAGCATGAACGCCGCCGTCTTGCCGGTGCCCGTCTGAGCGATGCCCAGAAGATCGCGGCCGGTCAGGACGGTCGGGATCGCCTGAAGCTGGATCGGCGTCGCCTGCGAATAATTTTTCGCCGCAAGCGCGTCGAGAAGGGGCTTGGACAGCCCAAGATTATGAAATGACATGAAAAGTCCAATATGAAACGGCCGCGCGAAATGCGCGGTCCGAAGGGGTCAAAAAAGCGCCCCGCGTGAATTGGAGAGCAAAATCGATCGAAGCGCGGGCCGGGTCCTCGACCTTGTCGAGACCGTTCACGCCGCTTGAAAAGCGCTTCGTGCTGCAGTGCCATATAGCGGAAAGACGCGAAATGTCTAGTGGGGCGATACGGAACCGCCCACGACGTGAAAGCGGCTGGCCTGTCCAACCCCTTCGAACAACGCGGCTTCGGTCGCCGTCATCCAGACCTGCCCCCGGCCCTCAAGACGCGCGAACAGCGCCGCGCGGCGCTTGGGATCAAGGTGCGCGGCGACCTCGTCCAGAAGCAGGATCGGCGGATCGCCCCTTCGTTCGGTCACCAGTTCGGCATGGGCGAGGACGAGGCCGAGCAGCAGCGCTTTCTGCTCGCCGGTGGATGAACGCGCGGCCGACATCTGCTTGGCGCGGTGGGTGACGAGCAGGTCCTGCCGGTGCGGCCCGACGGTTGCGCGACCTGCAGCGGCATCGCGGCGGCGGCTGTCGCGAAGTTGCGCCGCAAGGTCGGCCTGTTCCCAGCCGTCGAGCTGGATGTCGGCGCTGGCGAACTCGTCTTCGGGCGCGTCGAGTGTCCTCTGGCCGAGCTCGTCGACGGTGCGGGCGCGAGCGCCGGCGACGGCCGTACCGTGCTCGGCCATCTGCTGCTCCAACGCCGCGAGCCACGACGGGTCTGCTGGCCCCTCGTCCGTGAGCAGCTTGGTGCGGGCCCGCATCGCCGCTTCGTAGCGCGACGAGTGGTGGGCGTGGCCCGGTTCGAGCGCCAGCACCAGCCGGTCGAGGAAGCGGCGTCGGTCGCCGGCCGAGCCGAGGAACAGCCGGTCCATCGCCGGCGTGAGCCACAGCACGGACAGCCATTCGCTCAGTGAATTGACGGAGGTCGGGGCGGTATTGATGCGGACCTGCCGCCGTTCGGGAGCGGTCGGCTGAGTGCCGGTGCCGATCTCGACATCGCCCAACCGCGCAGCGACCGCGAAGCCGCCCGCCCCATCGATCCGCGCCATTTCCGACAGGGCCGCGCCGCGCAGGCCGCGACCGGGGCTTAGCAGGGACACCGCTTCGAGCATGTTGGTCTTGCCCGCGCCATTGTCGCCCGACAGCAGGACGAACCCCGGTCCCGGCTCGATGAGCGCCGAGGGGTAGGACCGGAAATCGGTCAGGGCGAGGCGGCTGACCGGCACGGCGGCGGCTTAGCCGCTATTGCTCGCGCCGGTCGAGAACCTCGAAGTGCGCCGCGCGCTCATCGAAGCGCGACAGCACGGCCCGCGCCGCCGCCGGGACGTGGCTAACGTCATAGTCCTCACCCATGAACGCCTTGATCGCGTCGAGACTGTCGAACCACATCAAGGTCTGGAACTCGATCTCGCCGCCGAGATCGCGCTTCATCAGGTCGATGTGGCGGAAACCCGGGATCCGGCGTGCCTCGATCCCAGGGATCACCTCGCCGCGAACGATCCGTTCATAGGCGTCCGCATTCTCCGGCGTGGTCCAGCCGCGCCAGAGACGGCAGACCGTCACACCCGCATCGGCATCAGAACGTAGAGCGCCTGGCTCTTGTCGTTCTCGCGCAGCAGGGTCGGAGCGGCGGCGTCGGCGAGGTGGACCTCGACCGTGTCTCCGTCGATCTCACCCAAGATGTCCAGAAGGTAGCGCGCGTTGAAGCCGATCTCGATCGTGTCCGAGCCATAGTCGGCCGCGATTTCTTCGGTCGCCGTACCGCTTTCGGGCGAGGTGACCGACAGCGTCACCTTGTCGCGGTCGACGCGTCATCTTCACCGCGCGGGTCTTCTCGCTGGCGATGGTCGACACGCGATCGACGCCTTGCGCGAAGCTCTTCGGATCGAGCTTCAGAAGCTTGTCGTTCCCGGTCGGGATGACCCGGTTATAGTCGGGGAAGGTGCCGTCGATCAGCTTGCTGGTCAGCACCGCGCTGCCGAGGCCGAAGCGGATCTTGGTCGGCGACATGGACACTTCGACCGTGCCTTCGAGCTCGTCGAGCAGCTTGCGAAGCTCTGCAACGCACTTACGCGGCACGATCACGTCCGGCATTCCGTCGGCGCCGTCCGGCTTGGCGACCGTTACGCGGGCAAGGCGGTGGCCGTCCGTCGCCGCGGCCTTCAGCGCGTCGTCGGCGACATGCAGGAAGATGCCCATCAGATAGTAGCGGGTCTCTTCGGTCGAGATGGCGAAGCGCGTCTTGTCGATGATCTGGCGGAGCGTCGCCGCCGGAAGCTCGAAGCGGGTCGGCAGCTCGCCCTCGGCGATCACCGGGAAATCGTCCCGCGGAAGCGTCGAAAGGTTGAAGCGGGCGCGGCCGGCGGAGAGCTGCATCTTGCCCTCGGCGGCGTTCAGCTCGACCTGGCTGCCCTCGGGCAGCTTGCGGACGATGTCGAACAGGGTGTGCGCCGAGACGGTGGTCGCGCCCGGCGTCGCGACATTGGCCGGAACGCTCTCGTCGACCTGGAGGTCGAGATCGGTTGCCATCAGGCGGATCGACCCGTCCTCGCGCGCCTCGATGAGGACGTTGGACAGGATCGGGATCGTGTTGCGACGCTCCACGACCGACTGGACGTGGCTCAGGCTCTTGAGGAGTGTCGCCCGTTCAATCGTCGCCTTCATGCGTCGCCCCTGCCCCCAAACATGCCGATTTCGCGTCGTTATAGCGAGCGTTCGGCTGCTTGGAAGCAGGAAAGGCGGTTCGTAGGCGGGACTTCTTATTGCTGGGTTGTCGGAGCGCCCGAAGCAGCGGGCGTCAGGACGGCGTCTACGTAGTGAATCACGCCGTTCGAACGCTTCTGATCGCCCTCGACGATCGTCGCCTTAGCGCCGGATGCATCGCTGAGCACAACCTTGCCGCCTTCCTTCGTTGCCGTGAGCGTGCCGCCCCCGACGGTCTGGACGAGAGTCTTGCCATCGCCGTTGTCGACGGCCTTTCCGAGGTCTTCGACGAGGACCACGCCCGGCAGGATGTGATAGGTAAGCACCCTGGTCAGCTCCCCGCGGTTCTGCGGGTTCGCGGGATCCTTCAACGCCCCTTCGACCTTGCCGAACGCTTCGTCGCGCGGAATCAGGACGGTGTAGGGCTCGGGTCCGGCAAGCGTGGTGTCGAGCCCCGCCGCATGGGCGGCCTGATAAAAACGGCCGTTCTTGTCGAGCGCGGAGGCGATGGTCTGGTCGCCGGCGGCCTTGGCGGCCTGTGCCGGCTGGTCCGGCGTAGCGCCGTTCGTGCTCTCGCTGTTGTTGCAGCCGGCGACCGCCAGAGCGAGCACAGCAGTGGTCACACCGAGAAATCGGAAGGTCATTGCGTCCTCCTTATTTTGTTCTGCAGACGAAATGGCCGGGCAACGCTTGCCCGGCCACTCTCGATCCATATTCAGCTTCAGACGAGGGCCTGGACCATCGTCCGGATCAGCTGGGTCGTCGGATCGACCTCGTAGATGTAGCCATTGCTGTACCGGTACCAGGCGTCCGGCGAGTCATAGTAACGGTCGCGATAGGCGTACGGCACGTTGTACATCGAATAGCCGGCCGGGAGCGGCTGGCCGACGGACAAGCCGCCGGTGAGCAGCGCCGCGATGGCGGTGATCAGCTGGCTGTCGCGGTCGACCTGGTAGATCGCGCCAGGAGCGTACCGGTAATAATAGTCGTCCGTGTCCTGGTAATAGTCACGATACTGGTACGGCACGTTGTAGTAGCTGTACCCCGCCGGCATCATCTGGCCGAGACCGTAACCCCGATCGAGGAGCGGGATCACGTCCTCGACGAGGCCGGATCGCCCGTCGATCTCGTATACATAGCCGTTCGCATAGCGATAATAATCGTCGCCATAGTTCGGGTAGAACGACTGGTAGTAGCTCGGCACATAGTAGCTGGGCTCGTTATAGTACGGGAAGTACTGCCCGACCCCGTAGCCCGCACCGATCAGCGGCAAGAGGGCCGCGACCAGATTGTCGCTTCGGTTCACGCGATAGGCATAGCCGTCGCCGTAGCGGTAATAATAGTCGTCCGTGTCGTAATAGATGTCACGCAGGCCGGTCGGGAAATAGTTCGACGCATAGTAGGTCGGCAGGACCGAACCCACGAACTGCTGTCGCGCCTGGCCCGGAGGGACGCAGGCGGGCGACTTTTTCGCCAGTCCCGGAGGACAGCCGACATAAGCGGCCGGAATACCCCGGCTGGCATAGCGGCGATCCCAGTCACCGTCGCTCCAGTCGCGCCACTCGTCGTAGCGGCGATAGTCGCGGCCGTCCCGGAACGCGTCGCGATCATCGCCGAGAAATGCACGGACGGGCGCGACGTCGCGATTGCGCTTGACGTTTGCGCGCTCGAAGCGCTCGACCCGCTGAATACGCTCGCGGCGATCCATGGCGATACGATCCGCCCGCTCCCCGCCCCGGCGCTCAAGGCGTTCGGCACGCTGCTCGCGGGCTGCGCGCTCGAAGCGCTCATTGCCGCGATTGCGGCTTTCTACCCGCGCGACATTGCGGTTGCCGCGGTTCTCCACGCGCTGAGCGCGGCGCTCGTTGCGGTCGGACTGGAAGTTCGCAAAGCGGCGTTCCTGTCCGCGACGCTCCATGCGCTGAGCCTGGCGCTCGTTACGGTTATTCTGAATGGCGAAGCGGCGTTCCGATCCGCGCTCGATGCGCTGGCGATCGCCGCCGCGACGCTCGGCACGCATGACCTGGCGCTCACCGCCGCGCATGCGTTGGACCTGGCGGTCGCCGCCACGGCGTTCCATCTGCATGGCGCGGCGTTCACCGCCGCCGCCACCGCGCTGCTGCATCTGCGCCTGACGGCCACCGCCGCCCCCGCCACGCTGGGCCTTGGCTTGTCCACCGCCGCCGCCACGCGCCTGTTCCTGACGGTCTCCGCCGCCGCCCTTGTCAGGCTTGGCCGCTGCCGGCGCGGTAATCGCAAGTGCCGCGACACCGGCTGCTAGGATGAGGTTCCTCATCTCGAATCTCCTATTCGTTCCCGGTGACAACGACGCTCGATATGGGCCGTTCCACCTTCCGGTAGTGATGGGAGGGAGTAGCCGACCGGGCATGAACCCGTGATTTCAATGGCTTGCAGCTTAGGTTAGGACTTGATGTCCCGCCTCAGGCGCGCTGCGGCGAACAGGTAGAACAGAGCGGCGAGCAGATAGAATCCAAGCCCGTAGAGGATCGAATATTTGAGCGAATCCACGCCGTGCGCGGCCTTCATCGCGTCGGAGAGCCAGCCGAGGAAATAGATCCCGAAGGCGATCCCGATCAGATTGTTGATGAACAGGAAGCTGGCCGAGGCGGTCGCGCGCATGGTCGGCAGGACGATGTGCTGGACGGCGGTGATCACCGGCCCCAGCCAGGCGAGCGCCAACATCTGGCCGACGGTGAAGAGCAGCCATGCGATCCACAGGCTTGGAGCGAACAGGCCGAGCGCGAAGGTTGGTGCCGTGATCACGAAGCAGACCGCCGGAATGAGCGCGTAGCCGCCGGGTCGTGTCGAACCGATTCGGTCACCGAGCCAGCCGCCGAGCCAGGTTCCGAGCCCCCCGCCGACGAGCACGATGGAGCCGTAGAACCAGCCCACGTCCTGCACGGCGAGGCCAAAGCTCCGGTTGAAGAAGCTCGGCAGCCAGAAGATCAGGCCGTAGCCGAGGATCGAGCCCGAAGCGGCGCCGAACGACAGGAGCCAAAAGCTCGGCGTGCCCAGCAATGCGCGCGCGACTTCTCCTGCCGAAGGCATCGGAGCCGCGGCATTCGAGGCCGGGGCATCGAAGCGGCCGCGTTCGGGCTCGGGGATGAGAAGTTTGATCAGCAATGCCGCAGGCAGTCCGAGCAGGCCGACAATGACGAAGGCGCTGCGCCAGGAGAGATGAGCCGCGAGCCACCCGCCAAAAAACACGCCGAGCGCAGAGCCGATGGGGATGCCGAGCGAATAGAAGGCGAGCGCGCGGGATCTCTTCTCTCGCGGAAAGTAGTCGGAAATCAGCGAATAGGACGGGGCGATTCCACCCGCCTCGCCGACCGCGACGCCCATGCGGGCGATGACGAGCTGCGTATAACTCTGGACCACGCCGCATACCGCGGTGAACAGGCTCCAAAGCGCTACGGCTCCGGCGATGATGTTGACGCGGCTCTTGCGGTCGGCAGCCCAGGCGATCGGAATGGCAATGGTCGCGTAGAAGATGCCGAACGCGACGCCGAGATGGCTCAGCGCCGTGTCGGAAAGATCGAATTCCTCGCGGATGGGCACGGCGAGAACGCCGACGATGTTCCGGTCGATGAAATTGAAGATGTAGGCAAAGAGAAGAAGGAGGAGCACGCGCGTCCGGATTGCGCGCGCCCCTTCATCTTCGACTGGCTTATCCGTCAGAACCTGGCTCCGAAAGACAGGAAGATTTGGCGCGGGTTGCCATAGAATGCGGTGAGCACACCCGTCTGGCCAAGTCCACCTGCCGGGATCGGATTGCCCGCGCCGTTCAGGATGAAATCGCCGGTCAATGGATTCTGGGTCAGGAAGTTGTAGCCCGACACGATATACTCCTTGTCGAGCAGGTTCTTGCCGTGGAGGCCGACCGAGAACCGGTTGCCCGGCGAACGCCAGACGGCGTTCGCATCCCACAGGGCGAAGCCCTCCTGGTCGAGGCCCGGCGACGGTCTTTCAAACTGCTGACTGCTGCTGCGGTAGGACACTGTCGAATTGAGGTTCAGGCGTCCCCCGAATGCGGGCGTGTCGTAGTCGAGCGATCCGCTCAGCGTCCACTTCGGCGTATTCTGCACCGCGTAATTTTCCGACACGTCGACCGGCGGCTGCCCCGGGACCACCGGCGCCAGGAACTCGAGATATTCTGCGTCGAGATAGCCGACTGAGCCTGCGAAGTTCAGGCGGTCGCCCGCGCTCGCGAAGTTTTCGGCGAGAATCGCCGTGGTCTCGAGTTCGACGCCCTTGAACCTCGCTTTGCCGGCATTGGTCGTGATGCCGCAGAATGACGTGACCGGCACACCGCCCACGAGTGTCGTGCAACCCGACGATCCAGGCACCTGGACGTCCTTGTAGTCCGCGAGAAAAGCAGCAAGCGCCCACTTGAGCGCGGCGGCTGAGCGCCGATCCTTTCCAGCCGATTTCATAGCTGTCGACGGTCTCCGGATCGAAATCCATGAATTCGTAGATCTGCTCTTCGGTCGCGGGCGTGGTCGGCGTGTCGCCGGGCGCGTTGCTGGTCTGTCCACGCGGGTCGAAACCGCCGCCTTTGAAGCCACGCGAATAGCTGGCGTAGATGTTGTGATCGGCGTTGGGCTTGTAGCTGACCGAGAAGCGCGGCGTCCAAGCCGTGTCCTTGCGCCGGCCGTCGAAGTTGGACGTCGTGGCGGCCACGATTCCGACTTCGAAGCCGTCAGCGCCGCCGAGGCCCGGCTGGCCGCCAAGCACGCGGTTCTGGCGGAGCACGACGGCGTGGCGCTTGTCGCTCGTGTAGCGAAGGCGCCGCCGAAGCGCTCGATCTGTTCCGTAAAGTCATAGCGTGAAGTCAGCGAAGCCGGCCCAGGTCTTGGTGTCCACGTCACCATAGGTCGACGCTGTGAAGCCCGGAGCGCCGAGGAGTGCGCCGAGCGTGTAGAGCCGCACGTCGAAGATGTTGTTGGCGTTGGCGTCCAGGTAATAGAGAGCCGACGATACCGGCCAGCGGCCCACTGTCGATGACCGCCTGGAATTCCTGGCTGAACTGCTTGTTGCGGTAGATCGCCGGAACGTCGAGATCGATCAGCGGCGTCGCATCGAAGTCGATCGGCGTGTGGCTCGGTCCTTGCGATAGGACGTTATCGAGCTTCAGCTTCGCCAGTCGCTTACACCGACTTCAGCATGTGAGGCGATGCCGCCGCCTTGACCTTTCTGGGTTGGGTCCACCAGGCCGCCGCGGCTATCGAACACGTCGTCGAGCACTCGAAGCCGCCGATGAGCAGGCCGAGATCAGCCGATGGCCGCCGCGCGGCTTGCTGTTGTCCCACGTATAGTCGCCCGGAGAAGCGCACGAAGACATTGTCGGACGGCTCGAACTCCATCGTTCCGCGAGCTGCCCAGATGTCCTTGTTGTAATTGTCGTTGTCGGTCGTGAGGTTCTTGCCGAAGCCGCCGCGGCTGATGCGCGCGACAGCGGCGCCGACCTTGAACGCCGTCGCCAAGCGGCGTCGATGCCGACATGATGACGTCGAGCTGATCGCCCGTTCCGACATTTGCCCGAACGCTGCCCGTCGGGAACATCCGCGAGCCTGCGCGTGACATATTTGACCGCGCCGCCGATCGTGTTGCGGCCGTAGAGCGTGCCCTGCGGACCGCGTAGCACTTCGATCCGTTCGACATCGTAAATGTCAAGCAACGCGCCTTGCGGTCGGTTGAGATAGACGTCGTCGAGGTAGATGCCGACGCCTTGCTCGAAGCCGGCAACGGGATCCTGCTGGCCGACGCCGCGGATGAACGCAGTCAGTGTCGTGTTCGTACCGCGCGACGTTTCCAGGTTCACGTTGGGCGTGGTGTCGGCAATGTCCGACATGTCGAGAGCGCCCTGACGATCGAGCTGCTCGCTTGAATAGGCCGTCACCGCGATGGGAACGTCCTGGAGAAGTTCGTTGCGGCGGCGGGCCGTCACGACAATATCCTGATCGCTTCCTGACGCTGCAGCGTCCTGCGTCTGGACATCCGCAGGGGCGAGTTGCCTCTGCACCCGCGACGTCCACCGGCGGAGCAGGAGCGTCTTGCGCCGAAGCCTGGCCGGACGCAGCAATTGCCGAGGTGCAAATCGACGCGAGCATCGCGCAGCGCGCGGCGCTGACCCACTTCATGGACATTCCACTCTCCCCTATTTCTGCCGCAACAGGCTAGTTGCCACATCGCCACGTTCGCGGTTATGAAACCTGAACCGGGTTTCAGGTTTGCCATGATCCGGCGGGGAACGCAAGGGGGTTTGGTTGGACAGCACGGGCAAATCGGAACGACTGTGGCCGACATGCCGAAAAGCGCGGCGAGTGACGGCAAGGCCCCACGCACCGCGCGCGGTCAACGCACTTTGCGCAAGATCCTGGATGCCGCGCTGGCAGAGTTCGGCGAGAAGGGTTTCTCCGAGGGCTCGATCGTCGGGATCACGAGTCGCGCTCGCGTCGCTCTAGGGACATTCTACACCTACTTCGACAGCAAGGAGGCAGTGTTCCAGGAGCTTGTCCGAGACATGTCGGCGCAGGTGCGTGACCATGTCGCGCCGGCTTTGTCGGAGGCCACGGACACGCTCGACGGGGAAAGCCGCGCGCTCGAATCGTTCCTCGCCTTCGTCCAGACCCACCGCCAGGTGTATCGGATCATCGACGAAGCGGAGTTCGTCGACCCGGAAGGCTTCCGCAAACATTATGTCACGACCGCCGAGCGAATCGGAGGACGCCTGCAAGCCGGCAAGGACAAAGGCGAGGTCGCAGCGATGGACAGCCCGATCGCAACCGAAGTCGAGGCCTGGGCCATCATGGGCATGAATGTCTTCCTCGGATTGCGCTTCGGGGTGTGGGGCAAGGACCCTCCCGCGCGAAGTAGCCCAGGTCGCCAACAGCCTGCTTCGACGCGGGCTTCGAGCCCTAGCGAAGTTCGCCCGCCAAGCTTGCAAGCGCGTCAATGTCGCTCTCGTCGTGATAGAGCGCGAGCCCGATCCGCAGGACGTCGCCGCGCACATCGGTGATGCAATTGCGGGCTTTCAGTTCGCTTGACCATCGTTGCGCATTCGGCGTTGCGGAACGCGAGGAAGCGGGCGTCGCCCGGGCGAGTTGAGCTGCTCGGCGCCGCCCAAGGCGGTGCCGCCCAGTGCCTCGAGCAGATGCTCCTGAAGCCTGCTGACATGCGCTGAAATTCGCGCTGTGGTCAGCCCGTTTTCCCACAGCATCCGCCGCACGGCGTTGAAGCGGTACAGGCCGGACGCGTCGAACGTCGCGCCCATGAAGCGCATCGCGTCCTTGCTGTAGCCCACCGAGCCGGGCGGGAGCGTCAGGTCCTCGAACTCGGCGTACCAGCCGGTGATTCGCGGCCGTTCGCCGTAACCCGGCGGAGCGTGGAGGAACGCGCAGCCTTCGCCAGACATCGCATATTTGTAGCCGCCGCCGACGTAGAAGGCCGATTGGGCGGCGACGTCGCCGAAGGGCGTCTCGATCGCCATGAAGGCGTGATAGCCGTCGATGACCACCCACGGCCCATCAGGCCGCGACAAGGTCGCGAGCTCCGCAATCCGGTCAAACCGGCGACCGCTTCCGAACAGTACCTGGCTGACGAAGATGAAGTCGTGAGCACCGGATCGCGCGACCTCGAGAAAACGTTCCGAAAAGCTGTCGAACGGCTCTGCCGGCACGCGGTCGACCGACCGCCGCGCCGGCCTCCTCCCAGCGCGCGAATTGCCGCCGCGCGCTATGAAACTCGCCGTCGCTAGTCAGAACCCGGATCGGCCAGCTGGAAGAGGCGGCGGCGAACAGCCGGACGAGCAGGTCATGCGTATTCGGAGCGAAGACGATCGCGTCGGGCATTCCGGTCCCAAGCTCATCGGCGACGTGCCCCTGCGCTTCGGGCCAGACTTCGCCCATGATCCGGTCCCACTTGCGGTCGGCGAGGCGCGCCGCATCCTCCCAGCATTCGACCTGGCCCTCGAAGCTGGCGTCGGGCCACAGATGGTGGCTGTGCGCGGCGACGTGCAGCCGGTCCGGATCGGCACCGCAGGCTGCGCGCGAATAATGGCTTGAAGCTCATCGGCCCTCGGCGCTCACAGCTCGGTGCGAAGGGCCCAGAGCTCGGGGAAAACGCGCTTCTCGAGCGTGGCGCGAAGGTAGGGCGCCCCAGCCGAGCCGCCGGTGCCCGGCCGGTTGCCGATGATCCGCTCGACCGTCAGCACATGCTTGTGCCGCCACGCCGCGAGCGCGTCGTCGATGTCGACCAGCTTCTCGGCAAGCTCGTAAAGCTCGAACCAGCGGTCGGCGTCGCGATAGACCTTGAGCCAGGCCTGGCCGAGCGCCTCGACGGACCGATCGCCGACGTCGAAAGCCCGCGCGCTCGAGCGCACCGACCGCCGTATCGCGCAGGCTCGGCTCCGACAAAGCCTGCTTCAGCCGCTCGCGCTCCGGACTTCCCTCTTCGTAATGATTGACGAAGTTCGGTTCCTTGAGCCCGAGGCGAAATTCGATCTCGCGAAATTGCGCGGACTGGAAGCCGGATGACGTCCCAAGCACGTTGCGAAACTTGAGATAGTCGACCGGCGTGAGCGTCGAGAGCACGTCCCAGGACAAGGTCATGACCGCCTGAATGCGGCTGATCCGGGCCATGGCCTTGTACGCCTCCGCTATCCGCCCCTCCTCAACCAGCGGGATCGCAAGCCGCAGCTCGTGAAGGAGCTGTTTCATCCACAGCTCCTTCGTCTGGTGGATGATGACGAACAGCATCTCGTCGTGGAGATGCGACAAAGGTTGCTGTGCCGACAGAAGCTGATCGAGCTTCAGATAATCGGCATAGGTCATGCCGGCGGGCGTTGCGGTCATGGCGGCAGGCTTAGGACAAAGCCTGAAACCTGCCTAGCTGGGCCTTACTGGCCGCCCTGGCTGCCCGGGAGGCCAGGCTGGCTGATCGTGCCGATATTGTTGAACAGTTCCTCGAAGAAGCTGCGGTCGCGGCCCAGCGTCGCAGTCTTGTCGTTGCTCGGATTGATCGCGGCGATCAGCGTTTCGTCCATCTGGTTGACCGCGGCGACATTGCCCGCCTGGTCGAAACGGACGTGAAGAACGGTCTGGTCGGTGACGCGCGGATTGCGGAACGCGAAGGCGCGGGTGTCGCGGGAGATATAGTACCAGTCGTTCTGCTCGAACGTCCCGGTGAAGCTCGGCCGGCCCAAAGTCCGCTCGACCGACGCCTTGTTGTCGGTGCCGACCTGGATGCCGCTCGTCAGCTGCTCGTCCATCACATAGCCGCGGTGTTCGCGAATGCTGAGCCCGCACCCGGCCAGCGTCGTCGCGCCGACAAGAACGGTCACGCTCTTCAAAACCCCAGACTTCATGATTGAACTTACTCCCAAGAATCCGCGCGTTGCTTGCGCAAGCGTCGGGCGGCCTCAATATGCGGCCCGCCACCCAAGGCGCAAGCCGCAAGCTCAGAGAGGTCATATGTTCCGCGCCCTGTTCGCTAGATTAACAGGTGGGCCGAAGCGCGGTCAGGACCTTTTCGGCCTGGCGGTCGAAGAAGCGCGGCAGATGCACTGGTTCGTTGAGGGCGAAGTGCCCGACACGGTCAATGGACGATTCGCCATACTCGCGACCATTGTCGCCCTGATCACGGTCCGGCTGGAACGCGATGGCGATGACGGGCGGCAGGTGAGCGCCGCGCTGACTGAAAGGCTGGTCGAAACGCTGGACGCGGAGATCCGGGAAATGGGCCTGGGCGACCCCACGCTCGGCAAGCAGGTTCGCAAGCTCATCGGGGCCGTCGCCGGCCGCGTCGAGCGCTGGCGCCTGCTGGCCGCATCGGACGAGCCATGGACCGAAGAGGTGAAACGCAGCGTCTATGCCGAGGAAGCGGCCTCCCCAAACGCAGTTGCTCATACGGAGGCAGGTTTGAGACGATTGTGGCAGAGGCTCGAAGTCTCCAGCCTGCAAGAGCTTGTCGAAGGAAAGACAAGATGACCGACGATTTCGCGCACCGGCTGCCGCTGAACCAGATTCGCGACGGCGAGAGAATCGATCTTTCCGCCGACGATGGAGAACGGAAGATGATCGCCGATCGCCTCGGACCTACGCGCGCTCGACCGGCTGGAGGCGCACGCGACGCTGGATCGGAAGGGCGAGATGATTCGCGCCCGCGGTCGCGTGAAGGCGAGTCTCTGCCAGAGCTGCGTCGTGACCGACGAGCCCGTCGACGCCCATGTCGACGAGGCGTTCGACATCCATTTCCTGCCCGAGCCGAAGGCGGATTCGCCGGAGGAGGAAGTCGAGCTGGTCGAATCGGACTGCGACGTCGTCTTCCACGACGGATCGGCGATCGATCTTGGCAGCGCGATCGCGGACACGCTGGCGCTGGGTCTCGACCCCTATCCGCGCAGTGCGGGGGCCGAGGCGGTCCTCAAGGAGGCGGGCGTGCTTTCGGAAGCCGAGGCCGGACCGTTCGCGGCCCTCGCCAAGCTGAAGCGGAGCGAGTCCGACTAGGCCCTAGAAGGGAACGTCGTCGTCGAGGTCGGTGTCGAACGCCGCCGGCTGCGGACGCTGCTGGCGCTGCGCGCCGCCGCCGGAGCTGTAGCCGCCGCCAAATTCCTCACCGCCTCCGAAGTCGCGGCCGCCGCCGCCACCACCGCCGTCGCGGCTGTCGAGCAGGACCAGCTCGCCGCGGAAGCGCTGCAGGACGACCTCGGTCGTATATTTGTCGTTGCCCTGGTTGTCGGTCCACTTGCGGGTCTGGATCTGGCCTTCGAGGTAAACCTTGGAACCCTTGCGCAGATAGGACTTCGCGACGCGGCCGAGGTTTTCGTTGAAGATGACGACCTGGTGCCATTCGGTCCGCTCCTGGCGGTTGCCGTCCTTGTCCTTCCAGTTCTCGGACGTGGCGACGCGGAGGTTCACCACCTCACCGCCATTGTTCAATGAACGGGCCTCCGGATCCGCGCCGAGATTGCCGACCAGGATCACCTTGTTCACGCCCGCCATGTCACTCTCCTTCGTGCTTGAGGCGCAGCTATAAACCGAGCGCCACCGCCGTCCAGTAGGTTGCGCCCGCCGCCACGTAGGCGAGGACAAAAAGATATCCGACCATGAACAGCGGCCATTTCCAGCCGTTCGTTTCCCGCCGTGTCACGGCAATCGTCGAGATGCACTGCGGCGCGAACACGAACCAGGCGAGGAAGGCCAGGGCCGTCGGCAACGTCCAGCGTCCGGACAACCGCTGCTCGAGAGTTTGGAGGCCCTGCTCGTCCTCGGCATCGAGGGAATAGACAGTCCCGATTGCCGCGACCGCCACCTCGCGCGCGGCCATGGCGGGAAGCAAGGCCAGGCTGATGTCCTTGTTGAACCCGATCGGCGCGACGATTGTGTGAATGCCGTCGGCGATGTGGCCTGCAATCGATACGTCGGACTGCTTTTCGCCCGGCCCTGCCTGCGGGAAGCTGGCAAGCGCCCACAAGATGATCGTCGTCGCCAGAATGATCGTTCCGGCGCGCTTGAGGAAGATCGCGGTTCGCTGCCACAACCCGATGACGACGTCGGTCAGACGGGGCACCTGATATTTCGGAAGCTCCATCATGAAGTGGCCGCCGCCGCCCTTCACGACCGTCCGGCGCAGGACCAGAGCGGCCAGCAACGCGCCCACAATGCCGGCGACGTAGAGGCCGAACAGCACAAGTCCCTGCACGCCGATGCCCGGCCCGACCGAAGCTGCGGGAATGAAGGCAGCGATGATCAACGTGTAGACCGGCAACCGCGCCGAACAGGTCATCAGTGGAGCCACCAATATGGTGGTCAGCCGGTCCTTCGGATCGTCGATCGTTCGCGTCGCCATGATGCCCGGCACCGCGCAGGCGAAGCTCGACAGCAACGGGATGAACGCTCGGCCCGACAGGCCCGCGCTGCTCATCAGGCGATCCATGATGAAGGCGGCCCGCACCATGTAGCCGGTCGATTCCAGCACCAGGATGAAGGCGAACAAGATCAGGATCTGCGGAAGGAAGACGATGACGGCGCCGACTCCGGCGAAGACGCCGTCGATGATCAGCGATCGCAGGGCTCCGTCGGGCAACGCATCGCCGATCCAATTGCCGACCGCGAGCGTCGCCGCCTCAAGCGCGTCCGCCGGGACAGTCGCCCAGGTAAAGACGGCCTGGAACATGAGGAACAGGATGCCGGCGAGGATGACCGGGCCTGCGACCGGATGAAGCAATATGCCGTCCAACCGGTGCGTCCAGCGACGGACCGGGCTTTCGTTGATCACCGCCGCCGTAGCGATGTCGCGGGCGCGGCGCTGCAACAGGATCAACTCCGTCGGCACACGCTCGGTGACGGGGCAGCTCGGCGCGGACAGCATGTCGTCGAGCGCCGTCTGAAGTTCCGCAATCCCGCGCTTCCGTACCGCGACGGTCTCGATCACCGGAACGCCAAGCTCTGCCTCGAGCCGTTTGGCATCGAGTTCAAGGCCGTCGCGCTTGGCGAGGTCGACCATGTTCAAAGCGACGATCGTCGGCAGGCCAAGCTCGATCAGCTGGAGAGCGAAGCGGAGGTGATTGTCGAGGTTCGATGCGTCGACGACGATGACCAGCGCGTCGGGCTGGCGCTCGCCTTTCTGCTTGCCAAGGAGCACGTCGCGCGTGACCGCCTCGTCGGGGCTAGCGGGGTCGAGGCTGTAGGCACCCGGCAGATCGACGAGCTCGATCGGACGGCCGTCAGCCAGGGTCAGCCGGCCCGAGTGGCGCTCGACCGTGACCCCCGGATAATTACCGACCTTCTGCCGCGCTCCGGTCAGCGCATTGAACAAGGCGCTCTTGCCGGCATTGGGGCTACCGGCGACCGCCACCAGCGGAAGGGGGTTCATCGGGCCTCTATGCGGCTGGAACGACGCGCACGGCGCGGGCGTGACTGCGGCGGATCGCCACGGTCATCCGGCCAACGCGAATGGCGAGTGGATCGCGGCCGAACGGGCCCAGATGAAGCGGCTCGACGATGACGCCTTCGTCAAAGCCGAAATGGCGCAGGCGTGCCGCCTCGCCTTCCTCCAGCGTATCCCAGTCGATCGACGCGATGGACGCACGCAAGCCGATCTGCAGCTGGTCGAGCGAAACCGACTCCGGTTGGAAGTGCGCATTCATCTTGCGACTGATTATCAATAACGACGCGGGAACGCCATAGGTGAGATTCATAGCCCCCTCAGCGAGCGGGATAGCGAAGCCGCCCCAGGAAGCGGCTGACGCTGAAATGCTCCTGCCCGCGCCACTGCGCCTTGAACTTCTCGAACTGCATGACGTCGTCGATGCGGCGGTCGAGGAAGGCCGCGGTCTCGGTACAACCCTCGGTCTGGTCGTCCAGCCAGACCAGCAAAGTCGATGCGTACACCCCGCCGAGCGTCAGCCGCTTGGTATAATGGTTGAAGTCCGTGCTGGTGTCGCCGGCAATCCGCCACATGACGTCCGCCGTCCGCCAGCCGGCCTTGATGCCGGTCGGCACGTTCTGCGGCGCGGCAAGGATCGAGAGGGCGCGGCGGACCGCCTCGCGCGCCGGAGCCATGATCTCCAGCCGCTTCCAGACGAGTGCGCGGATCTTTTCGCGAATCTTGAGACCTTCGAGCCGTTCTGGCGTGAACCAGGCCTCCAGCTCCCGATCGACCGCGCGAATATAAAGATCGATCTTGCCCGCCTGATCCTTGGGAACGGCAAGGCGCGCCTGATCGCGGTCGATGCCGGCCTGGTCCGCGGCGGTGTCGACGGACGCCTGCGTCCACCCATCGAAGACCGCATTTTCGCCGATGGCGAGCGCGAGCCGGTCGCGGATTTCCTGAAGCGGACTTGGTTGTTCGTCCATGACGGTTCAACTCGCCCCTGCGGCGCCCGGTTGCAAGCCCCGCTGCGGAAGGCGGACGAGCACCAGCGCCGCGGCGATGGCGGCAGCGCCGAGCCAATCGAGCGCCTGCAGGCGCTCGCCGTAGGCGACCCAGCCGATCAGTGCGGAGATGGCTGGCTGGGTCAGCAGGACGAGGCCGACCACCAAAGGTGGCAATGCGCCGATCGCATAGACGAGCAGTCCCTGGCCGATGACCTGGCTGCTGATCGCCAGGACGAAAACGAACGTCCAGTTTTGCGGAATAATCTGCTCGCCGAACAGCAAGGCGACCGGCAACAGCATGACGGCGCCGATCGCGCTCGAAAGAAACAGTAGCGGCAGCGGAGCCAATTTCTCGCCGCGCCCGCTCAACAGCGATCAAATAGCCCGCGTAGAGAAGCCCGGCCGCCAAAGCGAGCAGGTCGCCGTGCAGGTTACGAAGAGAGAGCTCGGCGCTGTTGCCCATCAACAGTGCGGAGCCGAGTGCAGCCAGCGCCAATGCCGAAGCCTGCAGCGGCGAAGGCCAGCTGCGCACTAGCCACAGGCCCCAGGCCGCGAAAGCGAAGCTGGCCGTGTTCCCGAACAGGGTCGCGTTGGCGAGCTTGGTCATGTGAATGCCGGTGTGCCAGGCCGCGAGGTCGGCCGCGAAGAAGAAGGCGGCGAAGGCAATGATGATGCCGAGCGCGCGGCCGGGCCAGTGCACGGGCTGTCCGCCGACCCGCGCGATCACGAACAGGAAGGGCAGCGCCAGCGCCAGCCGCCAGAACCCCGCCGCCACTGGCCCGACTTCCGATAGCCGCACCAGCCATGGGCCCAATGCAAGCGCGCTGCTTCCGGCGAAGAGCGCCGCAAACGCATAGGGATGGTGTTTGGGAGACGTCACGAGCGCCGATTAGGAGGTTCGCGCCTATCGCGGAACCCCGCTCATCGAGTCGCCCTCATAAGCCAGTCTTATGAGTTACGGGTCCGATTTGAATTGAAACATCAGCTTCTGCGACCGATTTTGACATTTAAATGCCGGCCATGCGGCACTGAAAGGATAGTAATGCCAACTCTCTTCGATCCGCTCGAGCTCGGCGCGCTGAAGCTTGCCAATAGAATCGCGATGGCTCCACTGACTTCGCGCCCGTTCAAATCGCGAGGGCGTGCCGAATGCTCTCATGGCCGAATATTATGCCCAGCGGGCGAGCGCTGGCCTGATAATCTCCGAGGCCACCGGAATCAGCCGGGAGGGCCTTGGTTGGCCCAACGCGCCAGGCCTGTGGAATGACGCGCAAGTCGCAGGCTGGCGGATCGTCACCGATGCGGTCCATCGCGCGGGCGGCCGGATCGTGGCGCAGCTCTGGCACATGGGCCGGCTCGTCCATCCGGACTTGGGTGGTGGACAGCCAGTCAGCTCGTCCGCAATCACGGCGCCAGACTTCGCGCACACGTACGAAGGCAAGAAGCCGTACGTCGAACCGCGAGCGGCGACCGTTGAGGACATCCGCCGAATCATTGCCGACTATGCGACGGCAGCGCGCAATGCGCTCGCGGGCGGGTTCGACGGCGTGCAGATCCACGGTGCGAATGGCTATCTGGTCGACCAATTCCTGCGTGACGGTGCCAACAATCGGACCGACGAATATGGCGGTTCGGTCGAAAATCGGCTGCGCTTCGTCACCGAAGTACTCGAAGCCGTTGGCGACGCTATCGGCATGGATCGTGTCGGCATCCGTTTCTCGCCGAACATCTATTCGCAAGGCGTCGAGGACTCCGATCCCTCGTCCTTGTTCACGGCGCTTGCGGAGCGCCTGGAAGGTCTGAAAGTACCATGGATCGAGCTTCGCGAAGCCCATCAGCCGACATCAGCGGGCGCGATCCCGACCGCCCCGGTCAGTCCGGCGATGCGCAAGCTCTATTCCGGGAAGATCCTGCTCAACAGCGACTATGACGGTCCGAGCGCCGCCGAGCGCATGGCGGAGGGCATCGCCGACGGCATCAGCTTCGGCCGTCCGTTCATCTCGAATCCGGACCTGGTGCATCGTCTTGCAGTGGGGGCGCGGCTCGCTCCCGGAGATACGAATAGCTTCTATGCAGGCGGTCCCGCCGGATACGTCGACTATCCTCCACTCGCCGAAGCGAAAGCAGCCTAGCGGCCGTACTTCTCGCGAAGCTCAAACAAGGCGAGGGCCGCGTGCGCGGCGTGGCCGCCCTTGTCGAGCTGGTTTGGGTCGGCGCGGACGATCGCCTGCTCCTCATTCTCAACCGTGAGGATGCCGTTGCCGACGGCAAAGCCATCGAGCGTCAGGTCCATCAGAGCTCGCGCGCTTTCCTCCGACACGATTTCGAAATGATACGTCTCCCCGCGGATGACGACGCCGAGGGCGACGAATGCGCAGAAGCGGCCGCTCTTTGCCGCGAGCGCAATGGCGGCCGGCAGCTCCAGGGCGCCGGGCACCGTGATCGTCTCATGCTTGTGGCCCGCCTCCTCGATTGCGGCCCGCGCACCAGCCAGAAGCATGTCGTTGAGATGCGGGTAGAAGCGCGCTTCCACGAGCAGGACCGTCGCCATGACGTCAGTTGCCCCGCTCGATTGGGCGCTCTTCCACGATCTCCAGGCCGTAGCCTGAAAGTGCGACCGGCGAATGATGCGTATTGGTCAGCAGGATCATCTCGTGAATGCCGAGCGCGGAAAGGATCTGCGCGCCGATGCCATAGCTGCGAAACTCGGCCCCGCCTTCCGGCAACTTCCCTGAGCGGAGGTCGGCGGACCGCGACAACGATCCCGTCGCCGCCGCATGCAAGGCGACGATGACGCCGGAGCCTTCGGCCTCGATCATCCGCATCGAACTCTGCAGAAGCCCGGAACGCGCGCCTGCCTCTCCAAGTACGTCCGCGAACAGATCGAGGCTGTGCATGCGCACGAGCACGGGCCGCGTGACATCGAGCGCGCCGTGGACGAGCGCCAATTGTTCCTCTCCGGACGACTTGTCGCGAAACACCTGCGCCTGCCACTCGACGCCGCTCTGGGCCTTGAATGCCGTCGAGGCGGCGCGCTCGACCATGTGGTCCTTCTTGAGCCGGTACGCGATCAGGTCGCGAATGGTGCCGATCTTGAGACCGTGCGTCCGCGCGAAATCCATGAGGTCGTCAAGGCGGGCCATGCTGCCGTCGTCGCGCATGATCTCGCAAATGACGGCACTCGGATTGAGGCCGGCGAGGCGGGCGATGTCGACACCTGCTTCCGTGTGCCCGGCGCGAACGAGGGTGCCGCCCGGACGCGCGATTAGCGGAAAGACATGGCCGGGCGAAACCAGCGCATCCGGTCCGTGCGTCGCGTCTATGGCTACCGCGATGGTCCGGGCGCGGTCGGCGGCGCTGATTCCGGTCGAAATTCCTTCCCTGGCCTCTATGGAAACGGTGAAAGCGGTCTCATTGCGGCTGCGGTTGTTGTTGACCATCGGCATTAGGCCGAGCGTCTCCGCACGGTCCTTGGTCAGCGCGAGGCAGATCAGGCCGCGCCCGTGGCGGGCCATGAAGTTGATCGCATCGGGCGTCGCCATCTGGCCCGGAATGACGAGATCGCCCTCATTCTCCCGGTCGTCATCGTCGACGAGTATGAACATGCGACCGTTGCGTGCCTCGTCGATGATTGCATCGGTGCCGACCAGCACCTCGGTATTGCCGCGCTGAAGGAGCTTCTCGAGCCGGACGAGCGTGTCCGCCGTCGGATTCCACTCGGCAGACCCCAGTTTACGCAGCGAATTGGGATGGAGGCCGGCAGCGCGGGCCAGAGCGGCGCGGCTGACCTCGCCGGTTTCGATGATGGCGTTCAGCCGATCCATGAGAGTCGTGCTCATTTCGCGCACATATCACACTGCAATGTGATGAAAAGAAGAAACAGTGATGTTCCTACTGTGCCCGTGCCGCCAGCATGCGACCGACATACCGCGCAATTACGTCGATCTCGACATTGATGTGTTGTCCTTGGGTCATCTCGCCCAATGTTGTCTCACCCGCGGTATGCGGGATGATGTTTACCGAGAAATGTGTCCCGTCGTCGGCGTCGCGGACATCGTTTACGGTCAGTGAGACACCGTCGAGGCAGATGGAGCCCTTCTGCGCGATTGCAGTCGCCAGCGATCGGTCGACGCGAATGCCGATGCGCGTGGAATCGCCGTCGCGGTCGATAGCTACGACCTCGCCGATGCCGTCGACGTGCCCGGTGACGATGTGCCCGCCGAGTTCGTCGCCCATGCGCAGCGGACGCTCGAGGTTCAGGCGAGCACCTTCGCGCCACATGTCTCCGGCGGTCCGCGACACGGTTTCGGCGGAAACATCGACCGCGAACCAGTCTGCGCCCTTGTCGACGACCGTCAGGCAGACCCCGGAACAGGCGATGGACGCGCCCATAGCGACGGTCGAAAGATCGTAGGCCGTCTTCACCCGCAGCCGCAGGTCGCCCCGCTGCTCCGCGCTGACGACTTCGCCGACGTCCGTTACGATCCCCGTGAACATGTCCGCCGCTTAAGCCTCGCGTATCCGCTCGTAAACTTCGAGCCTGTCGATGCCGAGCGAGCGCCCGTCGCTGGTGCGCCAGCGTCCGTGCGCGTCGGCGATCGCATCGAGGCCGACGTAGCCGAACGAGGACTTGCCTTCTCCGACGATGATCGGGGCGCGGTAGATGATGATCCGGTCGACCAGGTCCGCCGTCAGGAATGCCGTCGCGGTCGCCGACCCGCCCTCGACTAGCAAATCGTTGACGTCATGAAGTCGGTAGACATCCTGCGGATTTGCAAGGATTTCCCAGCCATCGACCGCGCCGCCGCGAGTCAGCAGGGCACGGCGCGGCGACCAGTCCTCCAGGCCTGGCAAACGCACGTCGAGGCGCGGCGCGTCGGCCAAATATGTGCCTCGCCCGACGAGAATCATGTCCGACTGCGCTCGTTCCAGGTGCACATGCTTGCGTGCATCCTCGCCGGTGATCCATTTGCTCTCGCCGGAGGGCAAGGCGATCTTCCCGTCGATCGACAATGCGAGCTTCAGCGTGATCCGCGGCCGGCCGAGCTTCTGCCGGGTCAGCCAGCCGGCGAGCAATTCGGCAGCGGCCTTCCGTCCGACGCCGAGCTTTACTTCGATCCCTGCATCGCGAAGACGCTTGAGACCCTTGCCTGCCGTCCGGGGGTCGGGATCTTTCAGCGCCACAACCACCCTCGCGGGCTTCGCGCTGAGCAGAAGGTCCGTGCAGGTCGGGCCGCGATCGCTGACGTGGGCGCAAGGCTCTAGAGTGACATAGACGGCAGCGCCCTTCGCCTTCGCGCCCGCCTGTTCCAAAGCGACGGCTTCCGCATGCGGCCGCCCGCCGGGAGCAGTCGCCCCCCTGCCGACAATGTCCCCCTTGGACGAAACGATCACGCAGCCGACATTGGGGTTGGGCGCACTTCGCCCGCGAGCCGACGCGCCGAGCCGCACCGCTTCAGCCATGAAGCGCGCGTCGGAGCTCACATCCCGAGCTGCTTTTCCAGCTTCTGGAATTGCCGTTGCTTCTCTTTGGCGGCCGCGTCCCGCTTGGCCTGGTCGATCTTCTGCTGGGCAACGATCTCCGCATCGGAGCGGTCGGCCTTCCAGCTCTCCGGGTAGATGACGGTCGCCGGCGGGGCGGTGTTGATCTTTGAATCGATCAGGAATTCGATGACGATGATCGCCGTCACGAGGACGGCCAGAATGGCTCCGATGACCTTCTCACGGCTGCGCTGGCGCATGAACGCCCGCAAGTCTGCGAGTGCCGCGCGGGGACCAACGGGACGTGGAATCCAGGACATGCCGCAAATGTAGGCGTTGCATGCGGCTCGGGCCAGACCCCCGGCAGGAAGGTAGTAGGGTGCCGGGGCCTTCGGTTCGCGTCCCTCCGCCGAGTCTAGGTCTCCAGTTCGAACCGGAGCGTGATGACTGTCGAGGACGGCACCGGCCGACCGTCGACCGTCGCCGGCTTGTACCGCCACTTGGCCAACAGGTGCTTGCGAGCCGATTCGAAGAAGGAGCGGTCGACCTTCCCGACCGGCTCGACGGCAATTACGCGGCCGCGCTCGTCGATCGACAGTCGGAGCCTGAGCGTCCCTTCTTCCTCAAGTCGCGCCTTGTCGTCCGGGTAGGGCGGGCGGAGGAGAGAGTCGGGTGTGGCAAATCGCGCCGCAACACGCACGGGGTCGAGCTTCGGCGTCGGGTTCGCAATGGATTCCGTTCCCGATCCGATGGGCCCAGGCGAAGGAAGCTGCGGCAAGCTTGCGGCGAACTCGACCGGATCCTCGGCCGGGATCGGCACGATCGGCTTCTGCAGGTCGATCTGCGAATTTTGCGGCTGAACCGGATGCTCGGACTTGGGCGGCACCGGCTCCGGTGGAAGCGGGGGCGGCGGCTTCACCTCCTCGATCAGTTCCACCACGGTTCTGGTCGGATCGATTGCAGGGATCACGTCCATCTTGGCCGTCATGACTGCGGCAACGAGAACCGCATGACCTCCAACGATGAACATGAGTGCGCGGGGGTGACGCCCCTGATCGGCGAAGCCTTGGGTACTGGCATACACGGGCATGTGCTCGACTCCTTCTGAGAGCAAACGAGTCGGCTGCGATGTTACAACATTACATGACCCTGACAAGCCTTTCCTTGGGTGCAGTCCGCAAATGACCTTCAGCGCTTGGCGGCGGCCTTGAGCCGGTGGACAGCCCGGTCCTTGCCCATGCGTTCGACGAGGCCCGCCATTTCGGGTCCGCTGTCGCGCCCGGTCAGCGCGAGCCGGAGCGGATGGAAGAGCTCGCGTCCCTTGCGGCCGCTGCTGGCCTTGAGCTCGGTCGTGAGCGTCCGCCATGTGTCGGCGTTCCAGTCGAGACCTTCGGCCACCGCGGCCGCGTCGCGAACCAACAGGCGCTCGTCGTGGGCGAGTTCCGGTGCTTCGACCTCACCGTGCAGCACGTCGAACCAGGCGGCGAAATCAGTCAGGCGTTCAACGTTCGGCCGAAGAAGGACCCAGTCTTCCTCTGACGCCTCGGGCGGAAGCCTGTCGGCAACGACCGCGAAGTCCAGCTTGTGCAGCAGCCGCGCGTTGAGCAACTCGACCTCGTGCGGATCGAAATGCGCGGGGGCACGACCGAAATGCGCAAAGTCGAAGTCGCGCGCCAACTCCTCGAGACTCGCTATCGGCTCCACCGGCTGTGACGTGCCGATGCGGGCGAGCAAAGACAGCATGGCCATCGGTTCGACGCCCTCCTCACGGAGATGCTCGGCCCCGTAGGACCCGAGGCGCTTCGATAGCTTCCCTTCAGCGGCGACGAGGAGAGCCTCGTGGGCGAAGGCGGGGGGTTTGGCGCCAAGCGCTTCGAACATCTGGATCTGCGCCGCGCTGTTGGTGACGTGATCCTCGCCGCGGACGATATGCGTGATCTTCAGGTCGACGTCGTCGATGACGCTCGGCAGCAGATAGAGCCAGCTTCCGTCCTCGCGGCGCACGACAGGGTCGGAGAGGAGCCTGGGGTCGAACCTCTGCGGCCCGCGAATGAGGTCGTTCCATTCGATCGACGCGTCATGATCGAGGCGGAACCGCCAGTGCGGCTGACGCCCCTCCGGCGCCGGCTCGTCGGCGGGCTTGCGCTCGTAAACCGGAGGAAGTCCACGGCCGAGCAGCACCTTCCGGCGAAGGTCCAGCTCCTCCGGCGTCTCGAAGCAAGCGTAGACTCGGCCGGCAGCTTTCAATCGCTCGAACTCGCGCTCGTAGAGGTCGAAGCGCTCCGATTGCCGAACCTCGTTGTCCGGAATCACGTTCATCCATGCGAGGTCGTCGCGGATCGCGTCGACGAACTCCTCGCGGCTCCGCTCGCGATCGGTGTCGTCGATGCGCAGGAGGAACGTTCCATCGTGCTTCCTGGCGAAGAGGTAATTATGCAGCGCGGTTCGGATATTGCCGACGTGGAGACGGCCGGTCGGCGATGGCGCGAAGCGTGTGACGACAGTCATGGGCTGCCGGATAGCGGGCCGCCGCCGCTATTGCGAGAAAAGCAGCAGGGAATGTCCGCCACCGGCGATCTCGATACCGTTTTGCGGAGTGCGGGCGATCGTGGTTGCTGAAGTCAGCGCTTCGAAGACCTCACCGATGCGTGGGGGCGGGGCGATCGCGCAGACCGGAGGAGTGGGCTCACCCGGCTTGCGCGGCACGAAACCAATGTGCGGTCCGGTCGTAAACTTGCCGCCCTCTATACGATAGCTTCGGGCATAGCCTGCGCAGCGCGGCGCCCACCAGATTTCCTCCCGGCTTGCGCTCAGCGCCAGACCGACCGGCTGATCGACCGGCCGGCCGTCGATTCCCGCCACTCGCCATTCGCCTTCCAGCGTCGGAACCGGGGCAACGTTGGTCACCGAGACTGCAGGTTCTGCCGCGGCGGGCGGTGCGCCGGTTGCCTCGTTCGGGACTGGATCATGCTGTGCGCAGCCGGCTGCCAGTAGTGCAAAAGCTACGATACGAGCGCTCATCGCGGCAGCTTCACTTGCGGGCCGGTGTGGAAGAAGTTGGTGATGGGATAGCGCCGGTCGCGGCCGAAGTTGCGGGTGCCGATCTTCACGCCCGGGGGCGCCTGACGGCGCTTGTATTCGGCCTTCAGAAGCAATTTCTCCATCGACGCGACTAACTCGGCATCCGCGCCGGTCGCGCTTGCCACCTCGCCCACCGACATCTCCTTGTCGATCAGTCCTTCGAGGATCCGGTCGAGGAGCGAGTAGGGCGGCAGGCTGTCCTCGTCCTTCTGATCAGGCCGAAGCTCCGCGCTGGGCGGCTTGGTGACGACGTTGGCCGGCATCACGGGCCCGTCGGGGCCGAGCGCGCCTTCCGGCCGGTTGCGGTTCCGCCACTTCGACAGAGCGAAGACCGTCGTCTTGTAGGCGTCCTTGAGCACGTTATAGCCGCCGGACATGTCTCCGTAGAGCGTCGCATAGCCCACGCTCATCTCGCTCTTGTTGCCGGTGGTGAGCAGCATCGGCCCGAATTTGTTCGACAGGGCCATCAGCGCGACCATCCGTAGGCGCGCCTGGATATTCTCCTCGGCCAGGCCGGGCTTGGTGTCCTTGAACGCTTCGGCCAGCGCCTCGTCCATAGCCGCCACGCCCGGCGCGATCGAAATGACGTCATGACGACAGCCGAGGAGCCGCGCGCACTCTCGCGCATCGTCGAGGCTCTCGTCGCTCGTGTACTTCGACGGAAGCATCACGCACCACACCTTGTCGGGCCCGAGGGCGTCGACGGCGATGGCGGCCGACAGAGCGCTATCGATCCCGCCCGACAGGCCGAGGATCACGCCGGGAAAGCCGTTGCGCGACACATAATCGCCCAGGCCGACCATCATCGCGCGGTAGACGTCCTCGGGAAACGGATCGAGCTCGTGGCTCTCGCGCGTCGCGCAGCGCCACCCGTCCGGCTCCCGCGTCCATTCGGTCAGGAGAAGCTTCTCCTCCCAGTCCGGAAACTGCACGACGCGTGTCCCGTCCGGATGCATGATGAAGGAGGATCCGTCGAACACGATCTCGTCCTGGCCGCCGACGCGATTGAGATAGACGAGCGGAAGGCCGGTGATCGTCACGCGCGACCGCACCAGCGTCACGCGCTTGTCGTCCTTGTCGAGTTCATAGGGGCTGCCGTTCGGAACCAGCAGCAATTCCGCCCCGGCCTTGGCAAGGTGCGAACAGACGATCTCCTGCCAGATATCCTCGCAGATCGGGACGCCGATCTTCACGCCGCGGAAGTCGATCGGCTCCGGCAGCGGACCGGAGGCGAAGACGCGCTTCTCGTCGAACGTGCCGTAGTTCGGCAGCTCCCGCTTCAGCGTGCGCGCCACGATCCGGCCGCCCTCGGCCAGGATCATCACATTGTAGTTCAGCCCCGCCTCGTGATGGATCGACCCGAACAAAAGTGCGGGACCCGGCTCGGAAGTCGCATCGACGAGCCTTTCCGCCGCTTCCATCGTGCGGCGCACGAACTCGGGCTTCAGCACCAGGTCCTCGGGCGGATAGCCGGTCAGCTGCAGCTCCGGCACCATCAGCAGGTCGGCTCCACGCCGCCTGCTTGCGCATGGCGAGAATCGCCTGCGCATTACCGTCGAGGTCTCCGACGCGCTGGTTCATCTGGGCGAGCGCGATGGTCAGCCGGTCTGTCATGTCAGCGGCTCTTAACGCACGAACCGCCCTCGGCAACCCGAGCAAGCTTTACGGGACGGCGACTCGCTCGCTAAGGCAGGGCAACCGCTGGGGAGCGCCGCCAATGAAATTGCTCGCCGGGAACAGCAACACACCGCTGGCCCGATCGATTGCCGAATATCTCGAGACCGAGTTGACCGAAGCGAGCGTCCGCCGCTTCGCCGACGAGGAAATCTTCGTCGAGATCAACGAGAACGTTCGCGGCGAGGACGTCTTCGTCGTCCAGTCGACGAGCTATCCGGCAAACGACAATCTGATGGAGCTGCTGATCTGCATCGACGCGCTGCGCCGCGCGTCGGCCAAGAGGATCACGGCCGTCGTCCCCTATTTCGGCTACGCGCGGCAGGACCGGAAGCCCGGCCCGCGCACGCCGATTTCGGCCAAGCTGGTCGCCAATTTGATCACCGACCGCCGGCGCCAACCGCGTACTGTCGGTCGATCTCCACGCGGGGCAGATCCAGGGCTTCTTCGACATTCCCACGGACAATCTCTTCGCCGCGCCGGTGATCGCGGCCGACATCCAGGCGCGCCTGTCGAACAAGAACCTGATGATCGTCTCGCCCGACGTCGGCGGCGTGGTGCGCGCACGTGGCCTTGCCAAGCGCCTCGACAATGCTCCGCTGGCGATCGTCGACAAGCGCCGGGAGCGCGCCGGCGAATCCGAGGTCATGAACATCATCGGCGACGTCGAGGGCCGCACCTGCATCCTCGTCGACGATATCGTCGATTCGGCGCGGCACGCTGTGCAACGCCGGCGCCGCGCTCAAGCAGCAGGGCGCCGAAGAGGTCTTCGCTTATTGCACGCACGGAGTCCTTTCCGGAGCGCGCGGCCGCCCGCGTCGCGGCGTCCGAGCTTCGGGAGCTCGTCGTCACCGATTCGATCTGGAGCGGAGAAAGCGATCCCGACAGCGGCAAGATCCGTCGCCTGACGATCGCGCCGCTTCTGGCCGAGGCAATTCGCCGGATCGCCGACGAAAGCTCGGTCTCCAGCCTGTTCGACTAGACGTGCAGCTGGACGTCGTCCTCAAGCGCTTCGAGGCGCCGGATGAGGTCCGCGAGTTCGAACTGGGCAGGTTCGAGCTGGTCACGCTCGGCGGGATGACGATCGGCCGAGCAACCTATCAGCCCGGCTGGAACTGGTCTGTGCATGTCGGTGCGGCCCTTGGGGAATCCTCCTGCCACGTGGAGCATGTCGGAATGGTCGTTTCCGGCTGCGCCACCGCAGCGATGGACAGCGGCGAAATCATCGAGATGCGAGCAGGCGACATCTTCTACATCCCGCCGGGCCACGACAGCTGGGTCGTCGGCGAGGAGCCGTACGTTTCGCTGCATTTCATGGGTGCCGAAGATTACGCGGCGCACGACTGACCCTTTTCGAAGGAGCGGCGTTTACGAGCCATGCCCAAAGTCCTGATCACCGGAGCCAATCGCGGGCTCGGCCTCGAATTCGCCCGCCAGTACAAGGACGCCGGCTGGGATGTCGTTGCCACGGCGCGCGAGTCCAGCCCGCGACTCGGATGACACTCGGAGTTGAGGTCGAGAAGCTCGAAATGAGCGATCTCGATGCGGTCGAGCGCTTCGGGGAACGCTTCGACCGGCTCGACCTCTTGATCGCCAACGCCGGCACCTACGGACCGCGCGAGGCTCGGGACGCCAAGGCCGGACGGCAATGGGCGGAGACGTTCGTCGTCAACACGATCGCGCCATTCCTGCTCGCCCAATCGGTTCTTCCCGCGGTCAGGTCCGCTCGCGGGAAGCTGATCGCGGTCAGCACGAAGATGGGCAGCATCGCGGACAACACTTCCGGCGGCTTCATCGCCTATCGATCGTCCAAGTCCGCGCTCAATTCCGCATGGCGAAGCCTGGCGGTCGACAATCCGGACGTGGTCTGCGCGGTGCTTCATCCGGGATGGGTCCAGACCCGCATGGGCGGATCGTCCGCTCCGCTGGAGCCGGAAGAGAGCATTGCGGGCATGCGCAGGGTCATCAATTCGCTGGGCGGCCCGAGCAGTCGGGCGAGCTTCTTCGCCTATGACGGCGCCGAAGTGCCCTGGTAACTTGCCTTAAACCCCTGCCCCATCTATAGGCCCGCGCTTTCCAGATCATTGGAAAACCAATGGCCCGGCCCAAAGGCATGCCGTGGCGGTTGGATTATGTCGCGTCCGAACGGGCGCAAAGGAGACGAAATGCCCAAACTGAAGACCAAGAGCGGCGTGAAGAAGCGCTTCAAGCTCACGGCGACCGGCAAGATCAAGCATGGGGTCGCTGGAAAGCGCCACCGCCTGATCAGCCACAACGCCAAGTACATCCGCCAGAACCGCGGCACCGAAGTTCTCGCCGACGCCGATACGGCGCGCGTGAAGCTTTGGGCGCCCTACGGCCTCAAGTAAGGAGTAGCGGGAAATGGCACGCATCAAGCGCGGCGTAACCACGCGCGCAAAGCACAAGCGGATCCTCGACAATGCGAAGGGCTATTACGGCCGTCGCAAGAACACGATCCGCATCGCCCGCCAGGCAGTCGAAAAGGCAGGCCAGTACGCCTACCGCGACCGCAAGGTGAAGAAGCGGAGCTTCCGCGCCCTCTGGATCCAGCGCATCAACGCCGCGGTCCGCGCGGAAGGCCTGACCTACGGGCAGTTCATCCACGCCCTGAAGCTCGCGAACATCGACCTCGACCGGAAGGTCCTGGCCGACATCGCGATGCACGAAGGCGAAGCGTTCGGCGCCATCATCGCCCAGGCGAAGAAGGCGCTCGAGGACAAGCCGGCCAAGGCCGCCGCCTAAGCCTCAAGCGCTAGAGAACAAGAAAGGGCGTCGGAGCTTCGGTTCCGGCGCCCTTTTTCTGTCTTGAGATGTCCGCTTTGGGCGGAAAGCCAGCGAAGAACAGCAGCACGCTAGGCCGCCCCGCGAACGAAGATGTTGGCCGTGAGCCGGCCCTGTCGTGGGTCGCTTGTCAACGGCATGTCGGGCGGAATGATGCCAGAATGGAGCAGGCTGCCTTGAAAGATAACCATTCGGTCCGGGACGGCCTCGACCGCTCCGATCTGCTCGAAAAATTCGTCCGAGCCGCGGAAGTAGCCCGAGTTCGGAGGCATTTGCGGAATCTGGACTTCGGCGACCGGGGCGTAGACCGAGACATTCAATTCGGTCACTCGCTCAATACCCGTTGTGCGCTGGCGGAAAAAAGCCGTCCCCGTACTGGGCGGCGCACGAAGGTAATGCAGCAAAGCGAGATCCGTCTGGTCGGTCGTGTCGAAATGCGGTGCCCGCTGGGGCAGAATCAGCTCCGTCGGTTTCAGCGTGACCATCGAGAAGCTGGCTTCGAGGAGATCGAAGGCGTCGATGCCGAAAGCGTCGGCGATGAATGGCGCGGCTTGCTTGCAAGTCTCTTCGACATAGGCGTTCGCGGCCGTGTCGGCGGCCGTGAAGATGCGTCGAAGGCCTGGGTAGAGATTGCTGTGGCGAGGGTAGGGTGCGAGATCTTCCGCAATTTCGAGGATGCGTTCGAGCGAGCGGCTGAATTCGTCGATCACGACGACCGGCGTTTGCGTGTTACCAATATGCCGAACTTCGGGCTTCACTTCGGGCTCGTCTCAAAGGTGGAGGGAGACGTTACCGTTCCCCTCCGAATGCCGTCCAGAAGATTTAGACCGGAAGATCCTGGTCGACATTGCGATACACGAAGGCGAAGCGTTCGGCGCCATCATCGCCCAGGCGAAGAGGGCGCTCGAGGACAAGCCGGCAGCGGCCGAAGAAGACTTCCTCCCCCTCGATGGGGGAGGCTGGGTGCCGGGGTGCACTTCGGACGTAGAACCTCACGTCGTCAGACACCCCTCCCTAACCCTCCCCATCAAGGGGAGGGGAAAAGAACAAGAGAGGGCGTCGGAGCTTCGGCTGCGGCGCCCTTTTTGTATCGCCGACCTCTGGTCTGTGTAATCATGAAGTATGAAACGCACGGTTCTGAGTTGCCTTGCTGCTTCGTTACTGTTGGCTCCGGTCAGCTCCCCCAATCCCGGTTTGTAGAGTTGCCATGAACACTCCCGATTTCATCGGGAAACGGGTCGTGGTCGTGGGATACGTGCACGACCTAGGATCACATGGCTACGTCATGGCGAATGAGCGTCAATGCGAAGGTCTGCTCGAGTTAGATGTCGGACTGGTGATGGACAGCTCTATGTGGAGGAAGGCGTATTCGCAACGATCTCGTTGCGCAACGCGCTATCCTGTCTGGCGTCGTTACCTGGAAACAGGGACGTTACGGCGGACGGTCTCCGTTATTGACCGTCGAGCGCTTACAGAGCCTCAACGAAGTCTCAAGCTAAGGAAGCGTCAGCCCAACCGCTCGTAAGCCGGCAGCGTCAGGAATTCGGCAAAGTCGTCTGAGACGACCATTTCGCGGAACAGGTCGGATGCGTCGGCGATGTTCGGGACTTCCTGCAGCAGTCCGATCTCTTCGTCGTACAAAACGTCGAACAGCTCGCGGTTGAAGCGGCGGCCGTCGTTGAGCAGCGCCTCGAAGCGCAGCCACTGCCACAGCTGCGCGCGGCTGATCTCCGCCGTCGCGGCGTCCTCCATCAGGTTGTAGAGCGGCACCGCGCCTTTCCCGCCAAGCCAGGCGGCGAGATATTGCACGCCGACGCGGATGTTCTCGCGGGCGCCCTGCTCGGTGCGCTGGCCCTTGTGCAGTTCCAGCATCTCCTCGCGGCCGGGCATGTGATCCGGCATCTTCGTGAGCTGGTTCGGTCCGGTCATCGCCTCGAACGCTTCCAGCGCGATCGGCACCAGCGCCGGGTGTGCGACCCAGGTGCCGTCGTGGCCGTTGGTCACTTCGCGCAGCTTGTCCGCGCGAACCTTGTCCATCGCCGCCTGGTTCGCCGCCGCGTCGCCCTTCACCGGGATGAAGGCCGACATGCCACCCATCGCGAAGGCGCCGCGGCGGTGGCAGGTCGCGATCAGCCGCAGCGAGTAGGCGGCGAGGAAGGCCTTATCCATGGTCATCGCCGAACGGTCGGGCGTCAGCCGGTCGGCGCTGCGGCCGAGCCGCTTGATGGTCGAGAAGATATAGTCCCAGCGGCCGCAGTTCAGGCCGACGATGTTCTCCTTCAGCGCGTAGAGGATCTCGTCCATCTCGAACGCCGCCGGGATGGTCTCGATCAGCACCGTCGCCTTGATCGTCCCGCGCTCGAGGCCGAGCCGGTTCTCGGCGAGCGCGAAGATGTCGCTCCACAGAGCGGCCTCCTCCATGCTTTCCAGCTTGGGAATGTAGAAATAGGGGCCGGAGCCCTTGGTCAGCGCCGCCCGGGCGTTGTGCCAGGCGTAGAGGGCGAAATCGAAGAAGGCGCCCGCGACCGGCTGAAAATCGACGGTCACGTGATCCTCGGGCAGGTGCAGCCCGCGCGGCCGCACCATCAGCACCGCCGGATTCTCGCCGACCTCGTAGCCCTTGCCGCTGTCCGGGTCGGTAAAGCCCAGCCGCCCGCGCCAATAGTTGCGCAGGTTCACCTGGCCCTGGATCAGCTCGTCCCAGACCGGCGAGGTGGCGTCCTCGAAGTCGGCCATGAACACGCGCGCGCCGGAGTTGAGCGCGTTGATCATCATCTTGGCGTTGGTGGGCCCGGTGATCTCGACGCGGCGGTCGAGCAGGTCGGCGGGGATGCTGCCTACGGTCCAGTCGGATTCGCGGATTTCCCGCGTGTCGGCGCGGAAGTCGGGCATTTGGCCGGCATTGAACTGCGCCTGCCGGTCGAGCGCGGCGATCGAGCAGTTCACGCCTCCGGCCGTCGAACCGTTCGTGCAGCTCCGCGACGAGGTCGAGCGCGTCCTGGGTCAGGATGTCGGCCGCCCCCGATACGTTCGACGGCTCCGCAGCGATGCGCTGGCGGTCGATCACCTGGCTCATGCGCGATTCGGCTCCACGCAGATCGAATAGCGCGTCGTCGCCCCGCAATGGTCACGAAAAGTGAGGCGCTGCCATTCGGTCCGCGCTTTCAGCTCGTCGTCATAGGGCCCGAGCACGGTTTGCGTGCCCGGTTCGAGGTCGCTGAAGCGGCAGTCGCTGTAGTCGCCGCCGATCACCCAATAGCGATAGGTCATTGTCCCTCTCCTACTCGGCCGCGATGAATTGCGCGGTCTCGGTGGACTCCTTGAGTGCCGTCGTCGACGATTGTCCGCCAGAAATGGCGGTCGCGACGGCGTCGAAATAGCCGGTGCCGACTTCGCGCTGGTGGCGCGTCGCCGTGTAGCCCTTGGCCTCGCTGGCGAATTCGGCCTGCTGAAGCTCCGAATAGGCCGACATGGCGCGGTCGCGATATCCGGTCGCAAGCTCGAACATGCCGTGGTTGAGGCTGTGAAAGCCGGCCAGCGTCACGAACTGGAACTTGTAGCCCATCGCACCCAGCTCGCGCTGGAAGTTGGCGATGGTCTGCTCGTCGAGCTTGGCGCGCCAGTTGAAGCTGGGCGAGCAATTATAGGCGAGCAGCTTGTTCGGGATATTCGCGGCGGATCGCCTCGGCGAAGCGCCGCGCGTCGTCGAGGTTCGGATTGCTCGTTTCCCACCACAAGCAGATCCGCATGCTTGGCGAAGGCCAGGCCGCGCTTGATGCAATGGTCGACGCCCGTGCCGTCCTTGAGGCGGAAGAAGCCTTCGGGAGTGCGTTCGCCGGTCAGGAACTCATGGTCGCGCTCGTCGACGTCGGAGGTGATGAGCTTGGCGCTCTCTGCATCGGTGCGGGCGACGAGAACCGTCGGAACGTCCGCTGACGTCCGCAGCCAGCCGGGCCGCATCGAGGTTGCGAATCGCGGCCTGGGTCGGGATCAGCACCTTGCCGCCCAGATGGCCGCACTTCTTCTCCGACGCGAGCTGGTCTTCGAAGTGAACCCCGGCGACGCCCGCCTCGATATAGGCCTTCATGATCTCGAAGCAGTTGAGCGGACCGCCGAAGCCGGCTTCCGCGTCGGCGACGATCGGCGCGAACCAGTCGCGCTTCGATCCGCCTTCCGAGTGCTCGACCTGGTCGGCGCGTTGCAGCGCCCGATTGATCTTGCGCGCAAGCTCCGGCCCGGTGTTCGCCGGATAGAGCGACTGGTCGGGGTACATGGCGCCTGCCGTGTTGGCATCGGCCGCCGCCTGCCAGCCCGACAGATAGATGGCCTTGAGGCCGGCGCGGACCATCTGCATGGCCTGGTTGCCGGTAACCGCTCCGAGCGCGCGGACAGGCTCGCCCTCGTTCAGAAGCTCCCACAGCTTGAGAGCGCCGCGACGCGCCAGCGTGTGCTCGATCGGCAGCGAGCCGCGGAGGCGAAGGACATCCTCCGCGCTGTACGGACGCTCGATTCCTTCGAACCGGCCGGTTGGAGCAGTAACAACGTCACCGAAATCAGTCATGGCGAATCCCCTGTGTTCTGAAGGGCAGGAAACACACAGATATGGTAAATGTCGCACCGATAAGGGCTAAGGTGACAGAACAAGACTTGTGTAACTTGTAAATTCCTTCACAATCCTACCAATGCAGCAGCGGAAGCTATTCCTGGGGGCAAGGCTGAGGAGGCTTCGGCGCGAGCGCGGCCTGCACCAGGCAGCCATGGCGACCGAGATTGGCATTTCTGCTTCCTATCTCAATCACCTCGAGCGCAATCAGCGGCCGGTTACGGCGGGCATATTGCTGCGGCTGGCCGAAGCCTTCGACATCGACATGAAGGCGTTCGCGTCCGACGGCGGCGACACCGCAGGCGCGGATCAGCTCGGCGAGATCTTCTCCGACGCGATGTTGTCCGATCTCGGCATCGGACGCGCCGAGCTGATCGAACTGGCCGACAATGCCCCCGCGGTCTCGGAAGGTGTCGTCCGGCTCTACACCGCGCTCCGCGAGCTGCAGAAGCGGCCTCCGACAGGAGAGGGAGAGCCGGGCGAGGACCCACGCGCGCTCATCACTCCGGAGACGTGGGTGCGCGACTATATCCAGTCGCAGCGCAACCATTATCCGGAGCTTGAGGAGCGCTGCGAGACGATCGGGGAGGCGCTGAACGACCCGCTGTCGGTGTCCGAGGCCCTTCGGCGGCGCCTGAAGGAAGCGTTCGGAGTCGAGGCGCAGGTCGTCGCCCCCGAGCTGCTCGACAACTTCAGCCAGCATTACGATGCGCAGCGGCGCACCTTCATGATCTCTTCGCTGCTGCGGCCCGAGAACCGGACGTTTGGGCTGGCGTATCAGCTGGCTTTGCTGGAACTGGCGCCGCTGTTGCAGCAAATGTCGGATGCCGCCCGGCCGCCCGACGCGGGTACGCGCGCTCTGCTGCACATGAGCTTCGCCAATTACGCCGCGGGCGCGATCATGATGCCCTACGGCCGCTTCCTTCGCGCCGCCGAGGAGCATCGCTACGCCATCGACCGCCTGTGCGGACAGTTCGGCGCGAACGTGGAGCAGATCGCACACCGGATCACGACGCTGGGCCGGGCAGGCGCGCGCGGCGTCCCCTTCTTCATGCTGCGCGTCGACCCCGCCGGAAATATCTCCAAGCGCTACGCCGGCGAGAGCTTCCCTTTCTCCCACTTCGGCGGAACCTGCCCGCGCTGGCACCTTCACGCGGCCTTCCAGACGCCCGGGCAGACCATAAGGCAGCTGATCGAGACGCCGGACGGTCAGCGCTTCTTCACCATCAGCCGGACGATCGAGCGCCCGATCCGTCCGGAGCTTCGCGACGACGCCTTGCTTGCCATCGGGCTCGGCTGCGACATCCGCTATGCGCCGCGCATCGCCTATGCCGATGGGCTGGACCTGGGGAACACGCCGGCGACGCCGGTCGGGCCAGCCTGCGCCGTGTGCCCGAGGATGGAGTGCGCCTATCGCGCCATGCCGCCAGCTGGAAAAATGCTCGCCGTGCACGAGAACCGGAAGACTATCTCGCCCTTCCCGTTCCTGCCTGGTTAGGGCGCTACCGGCTCGCGTTCGAGCTTCACGCGATCCCATTCGGCGAGGTCCGCCGCGGCATCGTAGGTCGACTGCAGGAAGCTTGTCAGGACCGCTTCGGGATCGATCGCGGTCCGCACCTCATCGTACGACAAGGTGAACTCCTGCCAGTCGGTATCCCACGCTCCGGCGGCAATCTGCCGGTCGCGGAAGCCCGCCGGTTCGGGATACGAATAGCTGTAGAAGAAGGGCGCGGCTTGAGTGACACCGCCCGCCCAGAAGCCGGCGCTCGAGACTTCCTGGCTATAGGCTTCGCGGGTGACGCTGTCGGGCAATCCCGGCACGCCGCCCGGATGCGTCGGCGCCGTCCGCCCCGAGAAGCGCGTCACCGCGAGGTCGAAGCTGCCCCACCAGAAGTGGACCGGGCTCGACTTGCCCGTGAACCCGGCCCGAAAGCGTTCGAATACCGGGAGCATGGCCGCAAGCGCTTCGCGGAACCTGGTTGCCGAATCGGGATCGTACGAGCGCGCCGCTTTGTCCTCCGCGAACGCAGGGGCGTCCGGGATCTCATTGGGCTTGCCGCTGAAATCGGAAGGCAGTCCGCGGCGGCGCAGCATCTCGACCAGTCCGGAATGAAGAGCGGCGATGCTTTGCTGGTCGAGTCCCAACTCTTCCCGCTCGCCGCCGCTGGTCGTCAGGACGATCGCATGCCGGCACAGGTCGAGCGCGAGCGTAAACGTGCGTCCATCACCCGCCGCCGTCGGCAAGGTCGCTAGCCCGCGGGCATTCGGCTGGAGCGCCACATGCCAGCCGTGATTGGTCCAGGGCGCATGGCGCACCCTGATCTTGCCCAGCATCTGCGAGGCTAAGTGAAGGATCGACAGCGTGTCGTGATCGCTGGTGGGATCGAGCTTGGGCCAAGGGCGCATGGCGCGCCCTTTAGCAGGCCTTTGCAATTTGCGCTGCGGTGCAGCTAAGGCCAAGGCATGGCGTCAGACACCGACATCCTCGATCAGATCCGCAGCGCGGCCGACCTCGGCGCACTCGACCAGTTGCGCGTCTCGGTGCTTGGCAAATCGGGCAGCATCACGCAGCGGCTGAAATCCCTCGGCGGGATGGACCCGGACACGCGCGCCGCCGAAGCGCCGAAGATCCACGCGTTGCGCGAGCAAGTCACGAGCGCGATTGCGGATCGCAAGTCCGCCCTCGAAGCGGCGGAGCTCGACCGCAAGCTGGCGACCGAAACGATCGACCTCTCGCTTCCCGTGCAGCACACACCCAGCGGCACGGTCCACCCGGTCAGCCAGGTGATGGACGAGTTGGCCGAGATTTTCGCCGACCTTGGTTTCGCTGTCGCGGAAGGTCCCGAGATCGAAGACCAGTGGTACAACTTCACCGCGCTCAACATGCCGGAATTCCACCCCGCGCGAGCGATGCAGGACACATTCTACCTCGAGCGCCACGATGGTGAGGACGAGGCAAAGGTGCTGCGCACCCACACCTCACCGGTGCAGATTCGCGCCATGCAGGCCCATGGGGCACCGATCCGCCTGATCGCGCCAGGCCGCGTGTACCGCTCCGACAGCGACGCGACCCACACACCCATGTTCCACCAGGTCGAAGGTCTCGTCATCGACCGCGCGATCCACATGGGCCACCTCAAGTGGACGCTGGAGACCTTCCTCAAGGCTTTCTTCGAGCGTGACGACGTCGTGCTGCGCATGCGGCCGTCCTATTTCCCGTTCACCGAACCGTCCGCCGAAGTGGACGTCGGCTACACGCTCGTGAACGGCAAGCGCACCGTCGGCGGCAGCGAAGGCTTCATGGAAGTGCTCGGGTCCGGAATGGTCCACCCGAAGGTCATCGCCAATTGCGGGCTCGATCCCGACGAATGGCAGGGCTTCGCCTTCGGCTGCGGCATCGACCGGCTTGCGATGCTCAAATACGGGATGGACGACCTGCGTGCCTTCTTCGACGGCGACATACGCTGGCTGAAACATTACGGCTTCCGCGCGCTCGACGTGCCCACGCTCAGCGGAGGAGTGGGCGCATGAAGTTTTCGTTGAGTTGGCTCAAGCAGCATCTCGACACCGATGCCGACGCCCAGACCATCGCCGACAAATTGACCGCGATCGGGCTGGAGATCGAAAGCCTCGACAATCCGGCCGAAGCCCTTGCCCCGTTCCGTGTTGCGAAGGTCCTGACGGCCGAGAGGCACCCTCAGGCCGACAAGCTTCAGGTGCTGACCGTCGACGCGGGCGATGGCGCCGTGCAAGTTGTTTGCGGCGCCCCCAACGCACGCGCGGGCATGCTCGGCGTGTTCGGCCCTCCCGGCGCCTATGTCCCCGGTTCCGACCTTACGTTGAAGGTCGCCGCCATCCGCGGCATCGAGAGCCACGGGATGATGTGCTCCGTCCGTGAACTGCAGATCGGCGAAGAGCATGATGGGATCATTGAGCTAGCCGGCGACGCGCCGGTCGGCGCGGCCTTTGCCGACTTCGCCGGCCTGAACGACCCGGTCTTTGATGTGAACGTTACGCCGAACCGGCAGGACTGCATGGGAGTGCGCGGGATCGCCCGCGACCTCGCTGCCGCCGGGGTGGGCACCCTGAAGCCGCTGGCGATTCCTGAAATTGAGAAGAGCTTCGCCTCTCCGATCGGAATCCGCATCGAAGACCCCGAGGGTTGCCCGGCGTTTTTCGGACGAGCGATCCGCGGAGTTCGCAACGGGCCCAGCCCGGAATGGATGCAGCGCCGCCTCAAGAGCGCAGGCCAGCGGCCGATCTCGGCCATCGTGGACGCTACCAACTACGTCATGCTCGACCTCGGCCGGCCGGCGCATGCCTACGACATCGCAAAGCTGGATGGAGCACTGGTCGCCCGCACCGCTCGCGATGGCGAGAAAGTGCTCGCGCTGAATGAGAAGGAATATGTGCTCGATCCGTCAATGACGGTGATTGCCGACGAGCGGCGGGTGCACGACATCGGCGGGATCATGGGCGGCGAAGACTCCGGCGTGACCGAGGGCACCACCGACGTGATGCTGGAGATCGCCTACTTCACACCGGCCAATATCGCGCGGACCGGGCAGAAGCTTGGGCTTACCAGCGACGCCCGCAGCCGCTTCGAACGCGGCGTCGATCCGGCCTTTCTCGGCGACGGCCTGGACATCCTGACCGGGCTGATCATCGACATCTGCGGCGGCGAAGCCTCCGAGGCTCTCCACGTCGGCTCGCCGCCGATCAAGGAGCGCACCGTCCACTTCGATCCTGAACGCGCTTTCGCTCTTGGCGGGGTCGAAGTTCCGGAGGATCGCCAGCGCAAGATATTGGAATCGCTCGGCTTCGAGTTCACGGACGCCACGGACGTTCGCGTGCCGACCTGGCGTCGTGACGTCATCGGCACCGCCGACCTCGTCGAGGAAGTCGCGCGAATTACCGGCTATGACCAGGTCGTTTCCACGCCCCTTCGGCGCGAGCCCGGCGTCGCAAAGCCCACCGCCACACGGTCCCAGATCGTCGAGCGCAACGTGCGTCGCGCCGCGGCCGCACGCGGTCTCGACGAAGCGGTGACGTGGAGCTTCATCTCGGACGAGGAAGCCGAGATCTTCGGACCCGGCGCCTGGACGCTCGGCCAATCCCATCAGCGAGGAGATGAAGGTCATGCGGCCATCGCTCCTGCCGGGACTGATCGCCGCAGCTCGCCGGAACCTCGATCGCGGAGCCGCCTCGGCACGCCTGTTCGAGATTGGGCGCCGCTATTTGTCGGACGCCGAACGGATGACCGCTACCCTGCTCCTCGCCGGCGACAAGCAGGCCCGCAGCTGGCAGGGCGGCAAGGCCCAAAGGTTCGACGCCTTCGACGGGAAGGCCGAGGCGCTCGCGCTGCTGGAAGCAGCCGGTGCACCGGTCGCGAACCTACAGCTCTTTCCGGATGCCGGTCCGATCTGGCACCCCGGCCGTTCCGCGACGCTCCGCCTAGGGCCCAAGACGATCCTGGCGGCATTCGGCGAATTGCATCCGCGGCTAGAGAAGCGTGTCGATGCGCCGGAGCGAGCGGTCGCCGCCGAAGTTTACCTCGACGCCATTCCCGAGCCGCGATCGAGCGGTCACGCCCGTCCGCACTATACGCCTCCGGCCCTTCAGCCGGTCACGCGCGACTTCGCCTTTCTGGTCGGGCCCGACGCCCCGGCAGACAATCTGGTTCGGGCGATCCGCAGCGCCGACAAGCAGGCAATCACCGGCGTCCGCCTGTTCGATCGGTTCGAGACCGCCGATGGGCTGAGCCTCGCCGTCGAGGTCACGCTCCAGCCAGCCGAAAAGAGCTTCACGGAAGCCGAACTCACGGAAATCTCCAAGCGGATCGTCGCCGCGGCCGAGAAGCTAGGAGCGAGGTTGCGCGCCTAGTTCGAGAGCGTTGATGGCCGAGTGGACGCGCGCTTCCACCTCGTCCCGCTTGAGCCCGGGCGGAATGATCTCCCCGACCTTGAAATGAATGGTGCCGCTGCCGCGCGGCAGGTTGCGGCCCCAGATGCGTCCGCTGTCGACGGCAATCGGCACGACCGGCAAGCCGAGCGCCTTGTACAAGCCGGCAAATCCCGCCTGCAGCGGCGGCGTTTCTCCTGGGCGGACCCGCGTTCCCTCGGGATAGATGAGGATGGGACGGCCCGAGCTGGCAAACGCCTTGCCCAACGCCAGCATCTCGCGAAGGGCCCTCGCGCCCGCCTCCCGTTCCACCGGAATGATGCCGTAGGTTCGGGTCGCCCAGCCGAAGCCTGGTATCGAGCCAAGCTCCCGCTTCAGAACCACGACCGGAGTGCGTGCAATGCGCATCATCTCCAGCGTTTCGAACATCGACTGGTGCTTGACGGCGATGAGACAGGCGCCTGCCGGAATCTCGCCTTCGACCGCTACTCGCGTTCCCAGAAGCCGGACAAGGTGATGGTGGAAGTCGGTCCAGGCATGAACGACGCTGCGCATCCGTTCGCGCCCGAACAGGCTGGCCAGGAGGCATCCGACGATGAAGACAGCCGTCGCGGGATAGAACACCAGCGCGTAGAGTGCCGAGCGCAGCAGCGCCATCAGACGTCCAGCCACACCGCCGCGCGCCGAAGCAGATACTTGTTGTACTCGGCGAACAATGTGCCGAATTTGGGCTCGGTGCGCACGGCGTCATGCACGACCTCGTACTTCCCGTTCAGGCTTCGGCTGAATTCATAGCCTGCACGGCGCATGTGCCAGTCGTTGGTAACCAGTCGAACGGATCGAAATTTCCGCCGTGAAAGCCAGCGCTGGGCCTCTTCGGCGTTCGATCGCGTGTCGACGGATTCGCTGCCAAGATCGACGCAGCAGCGGACGAGCCGCGCGTCGGCGTCGAAGCGATCGACCAGATCCTTTTTGGTCACCAGAGGATCCGCCCCGGCGATCAGGACGCGCTTGGCTTTGCGGTCCTCCAGGACCTTCATCGCATGTTCGATGCGCCCGGTGCCACCGGTGATCACGACGACGGCGTCGGTCCTCACCCCGGCCTTCGCCGGACGACCCAGCGTCACCCCGAACAGGATGAAGCCGAGCGCGTACAGAAGGACCAGGAGCGAGAAGAAGCGGGCGATCATATGATCTTGTGCAATGCACTGAGCACGGCGAAGCGCGCAACAAGCGTTGCAAGCACGACTGCAGCGATCGGCAGGAGCGCGAGGATCACGAAATCGCCAGCTCCTAGCGGCGGGCCGCCAGTCAGGTCACTCGCCAGCGCCAGGCCCCCCCCTCCGATGACGAGGAGCGCAAGCGCAGCCGCAACGCCACCCGCAAGCGCTCCAACCATGGCGTCCAACGCGATCTTGCGCTGGAACAGCAAGGCGACCTGCTCGTCGGTCGCGCCGATGCCGTGCATGATCTCGATGGTCGAGCGGTGCGTATCGAGTGCCCCGCGCGCGGCGAGCACGACCGCCGCCGATGTCGCCGCCGCCATCAGCAGCACCAGGGCCACCGCGAGCCACCGCAATGCGCGCAGCGAACCAAGCAAGGGTCCGACCGTGGCCTGCTCTGCGATGAAGCGCGCACCGGGCGCGGCCCTGCCGAGCAAAGCGCCGACCTGGTCGGTGTTCGTGCCCGGAGCGAGCTCGAGATGGATCAGCGCCGGAACGGGTAGCTCCTCTCCTACACCGCCCGGCCCGAGCCACTTTTCCAGCGTCCGTCTCAGTTCGGCTTCGGGAACAGCTTCGACCCCTGTTACCCCACGGACCGATTGGGCAGCCGTGACTGCCGCTTCGAGCTTGCCGCCGGACCCGTCGGGAAGCTGCAGTACGTATCGGTGCTCGACGGCTCCGGCCACGATGCCCGCCGCATTGGCCAGCGCCAGCCCCGCAGCAGCCACGATCATCATGGCGAAGGTCATGATTGCGATGACGTAGGGCGTCGGCCCGCGCAGCGTTCCACCTGGAAGGAGGCGGCGTTCGGCCTCGGTTCCCGCGAGCAGCGAAACGCTCATTGCGGCTGCCCCGCGCCGATCGGCGGATTTCGCAGGTTGCCTGTCGGATCGGCCAGTGAGCCCTTCTCCAGCCTGATGAGCTGCGCCCCGGGCGTCCTGGCGATGAGGCTGATATCGTGGGTCGCGACCACGATCGTCGTGCCGAGGCGGTTGAGCGCAGTGAACAGGTGCAGCAGGCGCGCCGCCATTTCCGCATCGACGTTTCCGGTGGGTTCGTCGGCCACCAGCAGTTCGGGCTGGCTGATCACCGCACGTGCAATCGCCACGCGCTGCTGCTCGCCGCCCGACAACGTCGGCGGCCGGGCGCTGGCGCGATCCGCAAGACCGACCCATGCGAGCATTTCCCGCACCGGTCCCTCGATCTCGGCGTCGCTCCGGCCCGAAATCCTCAGCGGCAAGGCGACATTGTCGAAGGCTGACAAGTGCCGGATCAGGCGAAAATCCTGGAACACCACGCCGATCCGCCGGCGATAGTCGGGCAGCATGTCGCGCGGCGCATCGGTGAGATCCTGGCCGAACAGCTGGATGCGCCCGCGGCTCGGCCGGCGTGCAAGATAGAGGAGCTGGAGCAATGACGTCTTGCCCGCACCGGACGGTCCGGTCAGGAAATAGAATCCGCCCTTGGCCAGCCGGAAATCAAGGTCGCGGAGGACCTCGGCACCCGTGCCATAGCGCAATCCAACACTCTCGAATTCGACGATTGCCGACAGAGGCCCGCCCCTCCTTGTCCGGCGGTTTCTTGCATGCGCCCGCCGCCTTGCCAATGGCCGCGCATTCCTGTTTACCCTTTGAAAACGACGGACGAGTGTTTGCGATGATCCTGACCTGCCCATCCTGCGGCACACAATATGTCGTGAAGGACGGAGCCATCCCGCCGAGCGGGCGTCAGGTGCGCTGCAAGGCCTGCCAGCACAGCTGGCGCGAATTTCCGCCGGCCGCCGAAGGTCCTCTCGAACTCGATCGGGAAGCTCCCGAGCGGCCCGCGCCTCCACCGCCATCGGTCGAACAGGTCGCTGCCGAAGCCGTCGATGAGCCGCGCGAGCATTTCGCTACGCCGGAGGTCGTCGAAAAGGATTCCGAGGAGTTGCAAGCGCAGGATGCGCTCCCCGAGCACCCGGACCCTTCTGCAGATGCCGAATCCTACGAGAACGATGAACCCCTGGCCGAAGCGCCAGAGCCTCCGGCGATCCCGCCCGAGGCCGAGGTTGTCGGCCTGGCGGAGGCTGGGCCCTCCCATCGCCTCGAATGGGTGGAGAAGGATGACGATTTCAGCCCCTTCGCCCGTCGCGAGCCGGATGGGACGGGTTCACGCAGCCGCATCATCCTTGCGGCCGTCGTCGTATTGCTGATTGCCGCAATCGTTGCTGGCGTCTGGTTCTTCGCGCCGCCCGAATGGCGCGAACGCCTCGGCATCGCCAGCGCCGCCGAAACGCCTTTGCAGCTGATGATGACGCATAGCGACCGGACCCAGCTGGCGAGCGGCAACGAGTTCCTGAATATCAGCGGGCGGATCATCAATCCGACCGATGAGCAGCAGCAAGTGCCGCCGATTCACGCCCAATTGCACGATGCATCGGGCAAGGTCGTCTACAAATGGACGATTCCGCCGCCGGCAAAGACGCTTCCGCCGGGCGGCAGCGCCAGCTTCAACAGCGCCGAACTCAATATACCGCCGGCTGCCCAGGAACTGACGGTCACCCTTGGCGAGCCGAAGATCTAATCTAGTAGAATTCGATCAAGGAGGCCGAGCGGACGGAACCGTCACGCTCGCGCACGATCGTTTCGCGCCGCACGCTTTCCTCGAAGCGCATCGCCTCGCCGAAGCGGATTTCGGCGCCTCTGATGATTCGCACGAAGGCCCGGGCCGGCTCGGCCGCGGTCGTGCGCGGTCGGTCGTCGGTGGGCGCAGCAGAGACGGAGGCGATGAGCAGGAGCGACAGCATTGCGCTTAGCTAAACGCCGGGCGGGTCATTGGTAAACAGCGTCTTAAGGATTCGTCCCGCTGCGGGACGAACGGCGGCGTTGCGCGGGGGGGAATGAGTTGCTAGAGGCGCGCGCCTACCGGGTTTGCGGTCACCGACCGCCTCCCATCTTCATGACGTGCGGTCGTGGCGGAACTGGTAGACGCGCAGCGTTGAGGTCGCTGTGGCCGAAAGGCCGTGGAAGTTCGAGTCTTCTCGACCGCACCATTTGAAATCGCAATGCTCGTGGCGCTTCCTTCGGGGCGTCGCGCTTAATTGCGTTTGCAAATCAATAGCGTCGTGGCGAGAGTCGCCCGAGACGACTTCTAGTTGGAGGATGCGACCCGGGGCAGAGGCGTAACCTCGATCGAGCCCAGGCGTGCGACCGACTTGTCCTCGCTGACGAGCGCCGCCGCATCGAGTTGCGGCAGGATCTTCGCGACTGCCGCCGATTCCGCGGCCACGCGCACGCTGTAACGGCCGTAAGCGACCCGCTCGAAGAGGAAGTAGCCGTCATAGTCGGTCTGGGTACGGGCCACGACCTTTCCTGCTTCGTCGAGCAGCTCGAGCGTTAGCCCCTCGAAGCCCAGGCTGCCGCTCCTGACGACAGCGCCCTCGATCTCTCCCGCGCCGACCAGGCCAATCTCGACCTCCGCGGCAACGCCGGGACGAGGCGTGACCACTTGCAACGCCTTTCTCGGGACGAGATTGGGATCGGAGAGACTGCTGGCGTCGATTCCGACCGCCAGTGGCCGATAGGTCTGAAGGCCGCCGACGAGCACCATACCGCGATCGTCCGTCGGACTTTCCGCCAGTCGAGTGCCGGTCGTGATCAAAGCCCCCTTCTCGAAGGGCTCCGACGGGTCTCGAACCCCATTGTCGTTGCGGTCGCGATAGACGCGCGCGCGCACGGCCCCGGCGGCAGCAAGCCGTTGACGGGAAAGACTTATTCCCCTGGCTCGGATCGAGCGAGAAGTTGAGGTTCAGGCCAACGGCTACGGATCCATCGGTGGCAGCCTCGCCCGTCACCGCCAGTGAGAGGGTGTTCAACCGCCGAACGTGGGAAATCCGCGCACGCGCGCGTCTGGCGCCCGCGTCGTACGCGAGGGCGCCCTCCCAATCGACCGTATCGCTTGCGGACCAGTAGGCACTGAGCTCGGCCGAGCGGAATCGCGCTCGTGGCGCGACCTCCACGCTGCCGTATCCGCGCAATCGCACGTTTCCGACACCGCCCGACCCAATCAAGGCTACTTCCATCTGCCCGGGCGGGGACGGCCCATGGGCAAGGTATTGTCTTCGGTACCGCACATCGGTGGCCAGGTTGAAGCGCTTCAATGTCGTGGACAGCCTGGCTGCCGCCTCCAACTCGCTCGATGAGTCGGCATGCTTCGCCATTCTGACATCGGAATGCGCGGAAATGTGCGCTTTTCCGATGCGGATCGGCGCGTCCACCGCGAGACGGAAGTCGCGCAGCGAGCTGCGCCGGGACCCTTCCGCTTCGCGGTCGATGTGGAAGTTGCTGGTGACGAGAGCCTCGCCACGAACGTTCACGGAGCCGAACTTCCCGACTACCTGGGCGCGAAGGGCCTTGCCGTTGCCGCTCTCCCATGCGGCGCCAAGCTCCACGAGCGCTGAGCCGACGGAGCGTCGCACGGAGCCTTCGACAAAAGTGACCCGCTCGTCCTGGATCAGCATCGCCCGCGCGATCGCGCCGACGGATGTCCTTTCATCGAGGCCATGTTCGACTGAAACGGCGGCCTGAGCCTTGGGCAGCTCGCTGACGTATGTGGTGCCATTGAACGACACGACGTCCCGGCCTGGCTGATTGACGCCCGCCCAATACCAGGTTTTCCCCGGTGGCAGGTTCTGCTCGCCGATATTGATCAGCTCTTCACGCGTTCGGATCTGGCCCTGGGGGCCGTAGAGCACGATGCTGACCTGGTTTTCGCCGTACAGCAGCTGCACGTCCTGGAATATGTAACGTGAATCGCCCGTCGGTCTGGCGAACGCGAGCAATTCTCCATTGCGGTAGAGCTCCGCTTCCCACCCCGGCGGAAGGTCGCCTTCGAAGCGAGTCTTGTCGAAGGCGGTGGGATTGAACAGCGGCCGATTGGTGACGACCGCGCCGCGCCCACTGACCGCGGACCCACCCAGCCCGCTGTCGAGCCCGGCGACATCGCCGAAGCCAATGTGGGTGGCTTGCAATGGGCCGAGAAGGCCGGCTTCTGGGTCTGACCTGTACGCCTGCAACCGCAGGCTGCTCGGCACGCCCTTGGAATCGGTCGAGATTCGCGCGTCATAGGATAGATGAGCGATCTCGCCGGCGGCGGAGATGGATGTGCTTCGGTCGACGCGAACACCATCTTGCGCACGGTAGGTCACACCTGCGTTGACCACGAAATCGAGCGCCGGCGCGCGCCACATGCGATAGGGCAGCTTCACGCTCGGCAAGGTGCTGAGGTCGAACTTGGCGGGCTTGATCTGCGCCGCACGGCGCTCCCGTTCGATGGCGAGCTCGATCGGCAGCTTTGCCTCCGATTCGAGAATAAGCGCGGAACCCTTGGTGTTCGGCTTGACCGCGATGCCGAACCATTTCGTCAGGCTGGCGGCGTCGACGCACCAGCCGTCCGGCGTTTCGCGAACGGCTCCAGCTGCCATACTTTCGGTTGTTTTTCCGTAGGTTACGACACCGGACGACGCATCGATTGAAATCCGATGCTCTTCCTTGAAAGCCCAGCCCACGGCCTTCCGAGCGGGGAAATCGATCTTCATCGGAACGTCGAGGGCGTTGAGAAAGTCGCCGAACATGATGCACGTGCCGGTCGGCGTATCGTACGCACGCACGCCGTCGCCGAGGCGCCGGCTGCGCAGCTGAACATCGAGCAGGAATTGGGCTTCGGGGTCCGCAGACCAAGTATCAGCGCCCGGCGTTGCCGCCGAGGCGCCGATGCCTCCGGCGCAGCACAAGCCGAGCAGGGCCATCGCTGCCAGCTTCTTGCCGGCGCCGATCATCGTTTCCTGCTCCGACCCCTCGCGACTCTAGTTCAGCACCGCGTCCGTCTCGGCCAGCGTCAGCATCCCGTTATCGCCCGGCTCGACGTACTGGACCGTGACTTTGCCGGTGGCGGCGGACGCATACTTTTCGTCGACCGGGATGGTGAGCGAGCGCTCGCCGACGTCGGTGTAGATGGCGATTCCGCGCTGGACGGCGATTGGATCCTTGATGCCCGCCTTGAGCACACGGACTTCGCCGAAGGTCGAGCGGTCGCCGTTGCGGGTCAGCTGGACGCTGACCGCCGGCTTTCCTTCCTGCCTGGTCAGCTTGACGTCCGCGATCCCGGCCTTCGCCGTGAGATTTCCAAAGCGTGCGATGACGGGAATCGTCACGCCGTAGATCGGCGTTAGCTGGAACGCGACCCCCTTCACTTCCTTGGTTGGAGCAACCGGCGTCGGCGGAGGGACCGCGCGGAAGAGCAGATGGACGCGATACTCGCCGTCCTGAATGTCCTTGGGTGCGCGCGCGGAAATGCGGATGGTCTGCGGCTCCCGCGGTGCCAGCGTGACCCGCCGCGGAGCATAAGAAATCATCGACTGGGCGAGTTGTTCGGCCGCGCTGGGATCCGTCACGTCGTGCAACACGCCGTCGGGAGTCATTCGGCGGAGCTCGACCGAAATGCGGTACGTCGCGACGTCTTCGCCGATATTGTTGAGGATGATCTCGGTACCCCGACCGCCATCGAGCACGATGCGCGTCGGCGCGACCAACAGGTCGCCGATGCCGGCCTGCGCACTCGGTGCACAGAGCACCAGTGGAGCCAGCAGCGCGGCGCGAGCCGCCAGGCGGAACAGTGACATTGAAAACTCCTCTCGGGTACGCGGAGGAGAATTGGTCGAATATGGTTGAAATTCAGCTAACCATGACCGTTTGGGCTGCAGATAATGAAAAAGGGGCCGCGGCGAACCGCGGCCCCTTCCCTCTGGTCAGCCTATGAGGGCGGCCAGCTTATTGATAGTCGACGGTGACGTTGAGGTCGCCGTTATACACGCCGTCGCGCGTCGAAGCCGCTACGGCAATCGAACCACCCACAGAGAAATTGAAGCCGGTTGCACCGGAGTTCGGCAACGTAACCGTCGTCGGGGCGGTGAGGTCCAGAGTCAGCGGAGTGCCCGGATTTGCCGCATTGATCAGCGACACGTCAGGCGCCGTCACAGTCACGACCTGATTGTTGGTGCCGGTAACGAGGTACGCGGCCGCCGTGCCGGTCGTAGCGCAGGTCAGGCCACCGGTGCAGCTAAGCGCGCCGCCCATGGTCAGCGTCGCGACGCCGGCGTCCTGAACGACGATATCGCCGAAATCCATGTTGGCGGTCCGAGTCAGGGTCAGCGGCTTAACGATACGGGCGCGCGCCGTAGCAGCACCGTTGCTCGACCCAGTCGGCGCGGCAGCAGCCGGTGCCGAGGTCAGGGTGAGAGCCGCGACGGACGCGGCCAGCGTCATACGAAAAAGATTGGTCATTGAAATTCCCCACTTGTTCCGAGCTTAGACAATGCCGGTTGTGCCGACGCTTGGTCTGCTCACCCGTATCTGCCGCATTAACCCCACCCGATTACGGGTTGCTTCAGGGAATTGGTTACCGGCCTGGAAAGACTTTCGTCCGTTTCGGAGGATTTTCAGAGATATTCGACGGTGATCGGCAAATCGCCGCGGAAATCGCCGTCGGCGTTTCCGGTCACCCGAATGCGTCCTCCGAAGCGAAACGTGAGGTTCCCGTCCGAATCGAGCCGGGGCATGGACGGAAGGTCCGAAGTGATTCGATCGATCGTGATCCGTCCGCCGCTGAGCGAATGCATGTCCACTCGCGCGGGTAGCTCGATCCGGATCGCCCGGCCGGGTTCGCCGCGAACTCGCGCTGCGCCGACCACTGCGCGTCCGCTGATCGCTTCGACGGAGCCGCTAACCTGGCGGGTTCCGTCGGGAAGCAAAGTCGCGCTCCCCTCGCCAGCGTCCATGACGACGAGGCGGTCGAAGTCGAGTCCCGCCTCCACTTGGAGTTCGATTGCGGCTTCCTCCGCCGTCCGCTTGAGGTACCGTCGTCGGCTTTTCGCACAGGCGGCACTGGGCGCGAGCGTCGGGGGCCGCGGCCAGCCATGCTGCCGTCGTAAGTGCGATCGCCAAGAGCGCGGTTCGCGCCGTCATGGAAACGACACCTATTGGGCAATGGTCAAAACAGGGTTAATCCGCCGCTAACCCGGCACTCGGGATAGACGGCCGCGAGGACCTTGGGAGCATGATGATACGCGTATTCGCCGAATGTGAGCGGAAGAAGCTGACGCTTGTCGCCTGACCCGCGAGTTTCTATCCGTCGAGCCAAGATGGCCCGCGCCGATCCCAAGCCGACCCGCCGGCCATTCGCAACCGCGATGAAGGCGCTGATCTATGTCGCACTGGTCAGCCTGATCGCGCTGATCGTGGCAGTCGCGGTCGCCTACGCCAATCTGCCGAGTTACTCCGACCTGTCGAAGCGGTCCGACCTTGGCCAGATGATCCGCGTTCGGGCAGCGAACGGCGCGGTCCTGGTGAATATCGGACCAAGCTTCGGCCAGTGGCTACGCTACGAACAGATTCCGCCGGAAATGCGCGCAGCGATGATCGCCGTCGAAGACAAGCGCTTTCGTTCGCACCTCGGCGTGGATCCGATCGGCGTTGCCCGCGCCGCCAAGGTGCGGGTCGAGACAGGCCGCTGGACGCAGGGTGGCTCGACCATCACGCAGCAGCTTGCCCGGAACATCTTCCTCACCAACAGCCGCACCTTCGGTCGCAAGATCAAGGAAGGCGTGCTCGCACTGGCGATCGAGCGGAAGTTCTCCAAGAACCAGATCCTCGAGCTTTACCTCAACCGCGTCTATTTCGGCGGCGGCGCCTATGGCATCGACGCTGCGTCACGGCGCTTCTTCGGACATAGCGCGCGCACGCTTTCGCTCGGCGAGGCGGCAATCGTTGCCGGGCTGGTGAAGGCGCCATCCAACTATTCGCCGACTGCTGACGTCGAGGCGGCGCGGGACCGATCCGAAGTCGTGCTGCAGACGATGGTCGCGAACGGGTTCGTAACGCCGGAGCGTGCTGCCCAGGTTGATGCAGCGGCGATCAAGATCCAGCCGACAACACGGCAGAACAGCGTCCGCTACTTCACCGACTGGGCCCTGCCGCAACTCGACACTCTGATCGACGAGAGCAGCGAGCCAATCGAAGTGTGGACGACGCTCGACACGAGCATGCAAACCGCTGCCGAGCGCGCAATCGCGGCGAATACACCGAGGAGCGCTCAGGGTGCCTTGGTCGCAATCGACCGCGACGGCTCGGTGCGCGCGATGATCGGCGGCCGCGACTATGTCGATTCTCTCTACAACCGCGCGACCCAGGCGGAGAGGCAGCCCGGCTCCTCATTCAAGCTCTTCGTCTATCTCGCTGCTCTCGAATCCGGAATGAAGCCGACCGACACGATCGTCGACGAACCGGTCACCATTGACGGCTGGACTCCGCGCAACTCGACCCGGACCCATGCCGGGCCGGTCACCCTGCGCGAAGCCTTCGCCCGTTCTATCAACACGGTCAGCGCCAAGATCGGCGCCCAGCTCGGTTTCGGGGCGATCGCCGACATGGCGCGACGCTTCGGCATCAGCAGCAACATATCGACCTATCCGTCGATGGTGCTCGGAACGAGCGACGTGCGACTGATCGACATGACGCGCGCATTCGCTTCGGTCGGCAACCAGGGCGTATCGGTATCGCCCTATGCGATTCGCAAGGTCGTCACGGCCGACGGGAAGCTGCTCTACCAGAAGGACAGCGAAGAGGGACGTGTGCTCGTCGCGCCGTGGGTCGCCGCAGAGATGGTCGACCTGCTGCAAACCGCCGTTTTGACCGGCACCGGTCGCGCCGCGCAGATCGGCCGGCCCGTTGCCGGAAAGACGGGAACGACCAGCTCGAACAAGGACGGCTGGTTCATTGGATTCTCAAGTGGCCTGACGACTGGTGTCTGGATGGGCCGCGACGACGCCCGCGCAATCGCGGGGCTGCAAGGCGGAACGGCACCGGCCCGCGCATTCCGCGACTTCATGGTCAAGGCCGTTGCGCGCCGACCGGTCGAGAATTTCACGACGGAAGTGCCGATGCCCGACTGGGATCTTGGAGCGGACGAAGACATGTACGCCAACGAGGTCGCGTTCGAGCCGTTGGTCGATGAGAATGGCAATCCGCTCCCGGGACAGCCGGCCGATCCCATGATCGTCGGGCCAGACGGTCACCCGCTGCCACAACAACAACCGCAGACGAGCCAGCAGCTCGACCAGCAATGGCTGGACCAGGTCCTGCCACCTGGGAGCACGCAGCGTCCGCAGCCTCAGCGCCAGCAGCCTCCGCGGCCGGTCGTCGTCAGGCCACCGCCGCCGCCAAGTTCAGCGCGCCCGCCCGACCCGCTTGAGCCGGCCCCCGATCCGTCGCAGCAATAGCCGCGCCGCGTCGGCGTCGCCCTCGAACAATTTGCGCTCCAGCGCCTTGAATGCCGGACCATGGTCCATGTGGACCAGATGGGCCACTTCGTGCGCGACGACGTAGCGGCGCACGTCCGGCGGAGCGAGGATCAGCCGCCAGCTGTAGCGAATTCTTCCCGACGAAGAGCAGCTTCCCCAGCGCGTTTCCGCGTCCCCGATGGAAACCCCGCGAAGGGTGACGCCCGCTGTTTCCGCGATCCCCTGCGTTTCTCTCGTTAGCGCTTCGATCGCGCTACGCCTGAAGAACGCCTCGATCCTTCGCGAAAACCCCTCCTGCGGCCCTCCGCAAACCAGGCGTTCTCCGATAAGCTCAGCAGACCGACGAGCCGCCGGATTCCATTCTAGCCTAAGGTCCTCACCCTCGAACGGAACGACTGCACCCGGCACGAAAGGTTCTGCGGGCAGCATGGCCTCAAGCTGCGTCTCGACCCATTCGCGTTGCTCCGCCGCCCAATTGAGCGCGGCCTTTCGGTTCATGCGGAAGGGGCCGGTGAGCTTCAGGACGCTCCTTTTCTCGTCGAGGCGCAGTCGCAAGCGCTTCGCGCCGCGAATACCCCGGATTTCCACCGGGATCGGCAGGTCGTCGTGGTGAAGCAGGGCTTCAGAGCGGGCGGTCGATGACATGATCTTCCAGGTCTTCGACATCCGCTTCGCTCACCGTCCAGCCGCGAGTGGATTGCCGCGCCTCGTGCACGGTTTCGCGGCTTCCGGAGATGAGATAGTGCCAGTCATGGAGAGGCTTGCCTTCGGAGCGCAGGCGATAGGCGCAGCTCTCCGGGAAGCCAGTCGAGCGAGCCGACGCTCTTGCGATCGAGCACGACGCAGTCCGCCACCCTTTTCTTGCGATGCGCATAATCGATGCACATGCCGTTCTTCCGGTCCAGAAGGGCGCAGGCCACGTTGGTCGGGTAGATCAGCCCCGTGTCCTCATCCTCAAGCTTGTGAAGGCAGCAGCGGCCGCAGCCGTCGCAAAGGGCTTCCCACTGGCCGCGGTCCAGCTGGGCGAGGGGTTTCTCCCAAAAAGGTGTCGCATCGGCCATGACAAGTTCAGACATGCTTTGCTATCGGGGCACGTTCAAGGAGCCGGGGACAAAAGGGCAAAGAATATGAAGTGGTTCGCACTCATTGCGCTTGGGCTGGCGTCGCTGCTGGCAGCGCCCGCAATTGGTCAGTCTTACGTATCCGACGCCGAGCCATTCATGAGCGCGGTCGACGATCGCGATGGCGACAAAGTCACGTCCCTGCTCGATACCCGGCCGTCGCTCGTCAACAGCCGCAATCTCAAGGGCCTTATCGCCCTGAATATCGTAATCGCGCGTAGCGACGACACTTGGCTCCGCTTCCTGCTCGGGAGGGGTGCGGACCCGAATCTTGCCGCATCGAACGGCGACACTCCCTTGATCGCTGCGGCCCGGGTCGGTTTCACCGATGCGATCGAGCTTCTTCTGTCGCGCGGAGCGAAGGTGAACGCGGCCAACCGCATGGGCGAGACGCCGTTGATCATTGCCGTCCAGCAGCGCCAACTCCCGGCCGTGAAGCTGCTGCTCGCCAAGGGCGCCGACCCGGACAAGCGCGACACGGCGGCAGGCTATTCGGCGCGGGAATATGCGAAGCGTGACACACGCAATCGCGAGCTTCTCGGAGCAATCGAAGCGTCCAAGACGCCTGCAGCCAAGCCGAAGAGCGACGACCTCGACAGCTTCAAGCTGAACTGATCTTAGAAATCGTCGCCCAGGCTAGGATCGATCTGGACTGAGAGGCGCCTCGCTGCCCTGCGCGCGAATCGCAACAATTCCGCCTTGCGCCGGGCCGGGGCCAGTGGCCGATGGGCCGCATTGCGCACCACCACCGCATCGTAGCGGTCAGCGACGATCAGGCCGGCTTCGTTCGGCAGGAAGCGTTCGCCGTCGCAGATCGAGCGCGAGGACAGGCGGAACGGCCCAGAAGAAGCGGTCACAATATTCTAGGTAATCGGTCCACTTCGCATCGCCGAGAAGGTCAGCCTTCGCCACCTTGATCTCCACGATCGTCAGCGCGCCCTTGCCGTCGATCGCCATCATGTCGGCCCGCCGGCCGTTCGGCAGCGGGACCTCGCAGATCGCGAAAAGATCCTGGCGGCAGAAGAGGCGGGTTACACCGCGAGCAACATCTGCGGCGAGCGGGGACGCATCGGTGAAGCACGAATCGATCAGGGTGGCCATCGCTGGCCACCCTAGAACGAAACAAGAATCTCCGAAACCGCTCTAGCGGTAGAAGACGTGATTGCCGACCGATGCGACGCGCTTCAGACGCCACCTCGGCGAGACGTGCTTCGCGTGGAAGAACAAGGCGTTACCGACCGCGGAATCCTTGAGGTCCTGGTCGACGATCTTCGCAATCGCAACGGCCGTGTGCCACTGCTTGCTCGCCCGTGGCACGGACGGCAGCGACTTGCCGCGGATGAAGCTGAACTGGCCGCGCTGGAACAGCACGCCGCAGTAGGTCGACGGGAATCGACCGTTCGAATTGGCGCGATTGGCGATAACTTCACCAACGGCGAGCTGACCGGAGAGCGGCTCGCTCTTCGATTCGAAATCGATTCCAACGGCGAGACACTCGAGCTCGCGGCTGCCGGATCGGAGCCGCGGAGCTGAGCAACGAGCGACGAAAGATCACCGGTGGGCCTGCGAACCTGCGATGCCGTGACTTGGGCGTCCGCGTCGATGTCGTTTTCGGCGGGGACTTCCACGTCCGGCGTATACGTCAGTTCTGAAGTGGGTTCGGGCACGACGATCGTCGGCATCGAAGCGGTCGTGACCGGGATCGGCGGCTCGGACGATGAGACAGGCCCAACCTGGGCCGGCGCGACCGAGCTTGCACTCGCTGCGGCTAAGATCAGCAGCGCCGATCTGAGCGATACGATCATAATTTCCGAATTCTGTGCGGTTAACCTCGGTTACAGGCGCGCAACATCACGTTCGAAAACGCATGTGCTTGTCTGACGTTGGTTCCCCGTCTTGCGTGGCACCTGCCCCCGGCTTGTTCCGGCAGGATGGTGCCCCCCGCTCTTGATTGATCTCGGTTTTCCCGGTCCCGGACGGGGGGTCAAGCCGACGCGGTCGTTTCAGCGATAAATCGTTCCGGGTCCGCGATGTCCAGTTCAATTAACCATAAATCCGGGTCGAAGCGGGACTTGCGGGCGATCAGCTCAGCGACCGGATTGGAACCCGGATAGGCGTCAAAAGCACGGAAGACCCATTCGTATGCGAAGCTCGGCCCCATCTCCCGTTCAAGAATCCCGCAGAATTCGCCCCTTTTTGGAGGATCAGCGTCAGCGTTCCACGATCGGGATCTCCCTTGCGCAGCACGGTTGCGAAGCCGCCTTCCGTTTCGACGCGGCGCATGATCGCCGCCGCCTCGACGTGCGCCGGCAGTCGCTCGCTCATCAGCCCGAATAGCCGGGCAAGCTGCTCAACGGGATGTGAGAGCGGAGGAACGTGCCGGTACCGCGCGCGGCTTCCTCACCGTCCGGGCCGATGATGTGCGCGTCTCCGATCATCACGCGCCGCCTGCCGCTGATCCACCTGCCTTCGGCGATTGCCTCGCCTGAACGCATCGGTCGGGTAAAGTGGAGATTGAAAGCCGTCGTCAGCAGGAAGCGATCGCTGATCAGGCTATTCGCGGCGTAAAAGGCCGCGTCGTCGAGCATCTTGAAATAGACCGTGCCGTGCGCGGCGCCGGCCGCATGAAAGCTGGCCTCATCGACCATGAAGCGGATGCGCGCCTGTCCCGGACCGGTGATCTCGATCGTGGATTCGAACTGACGATTGACCGGCGCGGAGCGATAGAGGGCTTCCAGCCGGCGGAAATGCGCTTCCGCCCCGGTCGCCGTCAGCTCCGCAACGTCAGGCGGCGTCCCGCTCATCCGCCCCCAGGAGCACTGCCGCAAGGGCGTCGCGGCTACGCGCGCCGCGCATCTTCTCGAGCGTCGGCGCATGACGAGTCACCCTGCTGACGGAGGCCAGCGCCTTCAGATGCTCCGCGCCCGCGTCGGGAGGCGAAAGCAGCAGGAAAACGAGATCGACGCGCTGACCGTCGATCGACTTGTAATCGACCGGTTCGGCAAGGCGGGCGAAGAGGCAATAGATGCGGCTCAGTCCCTCGATCTTGCCGTGCGGAATCGCGACACCGTGCCCGAACCCGGTCGAGCCCAGGCGCTCCCGCTCGGTCACGCTCGACAGGACCTCGCCCGGATCGACGTCGAGGCGAGCCGCAGCGAATCTGCGCCAGCTGCTGAAGCAAGGCGCGCTTGTTGCCAGCCGCAAGGCTCGGCTTGATCGCGTCAAAATCGAGGAATTCGGAAAGCTGCATAACTTACTCAACACCACGGCCGGACGCCGCGCCCGCCACCGATTGCACGGATAACAAATGTTGTCAGCGGGCGGGCGGTTCAACCCAGCCGATATTACCGTCGTCGCGGCGGTAGATCATGTTCAATTCCCCGGATGCACTGTTCTGGAACAGTAGTGCATTCGTATTGCGCAGATCGAGCAGCATTACCGCGTCGGAAACACTGGCTTCCGGGATATCAACTTTGGTCTCGGCAATGATCGCGGGGTGGGACCCTTCGTCCTCCTCCGTGTCAGGTGGCGGAGCGAAAACCGTATAGCCCGCCGTCTCGACGAAGGCGTCGACGCCATTGCCTTTATGCTCGCGCAACCGCTTTGCGTAGCGCCTCAACTGAGTCTCGATCTTGTCGCCCGCGCCCTCGAAGGCAATGTGCGCGTCGGGCGCGCGGTGGTGGGCCTTGAGAACGACGCCCTGTGCGACAGGAGCGACGATGTCGCAGATGAAGTCGTTGTGCGGACCCGGGCTAACCGTCACGTTCGCGCCGACCGCCCGCGAAAAATATTTCTCGGCCAAAGATTGCATGCGTCCGACCGCCTGGTCCCGCAGCGACTCTCCGATATCGACCTGATGGCCCGCTACTCTGACTTCCACCGATGGTGCCTCCTTCCTGGGCGCGGCCGGGCGCTAGGCCCGCGCCGACTAACGCGTCAATCGGCTCAGGCCGCCTGGGCGAAACGCTCCCAGAGGGGACTGGCCATCTGCGCGATAAACGCGCGATGGGCCTCCAGTTCCTCCGCGCTCGCAAAGTGCGGGCGCGGAACTCTCGGCTCGCGGACCGTAACCGTCGGACCGCCGACATGAACTTCTCGCGGGTCGGTATCCGCAACCAGGCCGAGACCGATCTGCCGACCGCCGGTCAGCTCTACATAGACCTGCGCGAGCAATTGCGCATCCAGCAGCGCGCCGTGCTTCACGCGAAGGCTGCGGTCCACGCCAAAGCGTGTGCAAAGCGCGTCCAGACTGTGCTTGGCGCCAGGATGCCTTGCGCGGGCGAGGACCAATGTGTCGACCATCCGGCTCATGCAGACGATCGGCCGCCCGCATAGAACGAGCTCGTGATTGAGAAAGCCGAAGTCGAAGGAGGCGTTGTGCGCGACCAGCGGCGCATCGCCGAGAAATTCGATCAACTCCTCGACCTTGTCGGCGAACAAGGGCTGACCCGACAGGAAGATGCTCGACAGGCCGTGAACGGCCTCCGCTTCCGATGGCATCGGTCGGAGTGGATTGAAATATGCGTGAAAGCTCCGGCCGGTCTCGATCCGGTTAAACATCTCGATGCAGCCGATTTCGACCATTCGGTCGCCGCCGGCCGGGTTCAGGCCGGTTGTTTCGGTATCGAAGACAATTTCCCGCACCGCTCTTCTATTCACCTCGGCCGATTCCGAGACAAGCCAGAATGTCGCCGACCTGGCGCTCAGTCGTGGATAAGTCGACGCCCGTCTCTACCACAAAATCGGCGCGGCGGCGCTTCTCTTCGTCCGGCATCTGGCGGGCGAGAATCGCGTCGAACCTCGCTTGCGTCATTCCCGGCCGGGCAAGCACGCGTAGTCGCTGAAATCTCGGGCGTGGCGGACACCACGACGATCTTGTCGAACGCCTCCGCGCCGCCGGTTTCGAACAGGAGGGGAATGTCGAAGAGCAGCGCGGGCGCGTTTCGATTGGTCGCGATGAAATGCTCACGGGCGGCCTGCACCCGGGGATGGACGATGGCTTCGAGCGCCGAGAGTTGGTCGGGATAGCCGAGCACGCTTTGCGCCAGCTTTTCCCGGTCGAGCACTCCGTCTTGAACCGTTCCGGCAAAGCGCTCGCCGATCGCTTCGATCAGTTCAGGATCATTGGCCTGCAGGTCGCGGACGACGGCGTCCGCATCGAAAACCGGGACACCCGCACGCTCGAACATCTTCGCGACGGTCGACTTGCCCATGCCGATCGAGCCGGTGAGGGCGAGACGTATCATGGCCGAAGATCCTGATGACGTCGTGACGTCATGACGGCAGCATTCCCCTCTCACGCAGTGCCTTCAAAAGCGGAATCAGCGGCATCCCCAGGATCGTGAAATGATCGCCGGCAACCGAGTTGAACAATTGAACTCCGGGTCCCTCCATCCGGAAGACGCCGACGGTGTAGCCCACCTCCGGCCACTCCATCTCGAGATAGGCGGCGATGAAGTCGTCGCTGAGGTCGCGCACCATGAGCTCCGCTGTCCCGACGTGGCTCCAGTCGACCTGGTCGTCGCGCGCCAAAGCGACGCTGCTGGTGAGAAGCATCGGCTTGCCTGAAAAGAACCGCAGATGCTCGGCAGCCTCTTCGCGGCTGGCCGGCTTGTTGAACAAACGACCGCCGGCCGCGACGACGGAGTCGCTGCCGATGACCCAGTTGCCCGGCCGCGATGCGCTGACCGCAAGCGCCTTCGCCTCAGCCAGCTCCCTTGCGATCTTGCTCGGCTCGCTTTCCCCCGCCTTGGCTCGTTCTTCGTCGACGTCCGGACGAACGGCCTCGAACTCAAGCCCCGCATCCTCAAGCATCTTTCGGCGGATGGAGCTTCCGGAGGCGAGAATGAGCCCTGTCATGAACAACCTTGTGGAAAAGACCGTCGGGAGTCCTAGCGCGGACATGGGGACCGGCTCAACGGAAGCCTTGTCCAAGGTCCGTTTCGGTCCTTCCCATGATTCATCCACGGCGGCCGGATTCAATCCCCAAGCTGTGAATCATGGGCAACAGCCGGAGCGACTCGCCGATTCCGCTTGGAAGTCCGGCCACGCGCCTTGTTGGCAAATTCGGGAGGCGCGCCTAAACCCCGCGTCGCGCGCCCCTACAACTACAACAGTCTTCTAAGATTCTTATATATAGGAAGAGATAGATAGTGGCCTCGAGCCCGAACGAGCGGTCCGAAGCCGAGCCTTCGCACAAGCCTTTGCTTGCCGTCCTGAACCGCGAACGCCTGAGTCCACCGCCGGTCTGGATGATGCGCCAGGCTGGACGATATCTGCCCGAATATCGGCAGCTGCGGACCGACAAGGGTAGCTTCCTCGATCTGGTGTATGACAGCGACGCCGCGGCCGACGTGACGTTGCAGCCCTTGCGGCGCTTCCCGGAACTCGACGCGGCGATCCTCTTTTCCGACATTCTGATCGTGCCGTTCGCGATCGGGCAGAATTTGACGTTCGTGGCCGGCGAGGGTCCGCGCCTGACTCCTCCGCTGATGGCGGCCGCGCTCGAGGACCTTACGCCGTACCTGGCGCGCCTGGAGCCCATCTACGAGACCGTTCGCAAGGTGAAGGCGGCCCTGGACCGCTCGACCACTCTGATCGGCTTTGCCGGCGCTCCCTGGACCGTTGCGACGTACATGGTGGCCGGGCAGGGCAGCCGGGATCAGTCCGAAACGCGAAGGCTGGCCTATGCCGACCCCGTGCTCTTCGAGATGATCATCGGCAGGATCGAGGAGGTCACGCTCGATTATCTTTCCGGTCAGATCGACGCCGGAGCGGAAGCGGTCCAATTGTTCGATAGCTGGGCGGGGAGTCTCGCTCCGTCGGAGTTCGAACGCTGGGTCATCGCGCCGACGGCGCGGATCGCAGCCGCCGTCCGGCAACGGCATCCGCAAGTGAAGTTCATCGGGTTTCCAAAGGGGGCAGGCGGAAAGCTTGCGGCTTATGCTCGTGAGACCGGCGTGGACGCGATCGGCCTCGACGAGACCGTCGATCCGGTCTGGGCGGACAAGGCACTTCCGGCGGGACTGCCCGTACAGGGCAATCTCGATCCCCTGGCGCTTCTGGCGGGGGGCGAGGGTCTGAACGCCGCCGTCCGCCGTGTCCTTGACGCATTCGCCGGACGGCCTCACATCTTCAATCTCGGTCACGGCATTCTTCAGGATACGCCCATCGCACATGTCGAGCAGATGCTTGCAGAGGTGAAGGCACCCGCATGAGCGATGTCACCGAACTGCTCGGCGTGGCCTACCCATGGGTCAAAGCCGCCCACGTCACCTTCGTCGTCTTCTGGATTGCCGGCTTGTTCATCCTGCCGCGCTTCTACGTCTATCATCATGAGACGACGCCGGGTTCGGCCGAGGACCGTGCGTGGATCGAGCGCGAGGACCGGGTCCGAACGATCATCCTTGCGCCGGCGATGATCGTCGTTTGGGTGCTCGGGCTGACGCTGGCGTACATTACGGATGCCTGGATGCAGGGCTGGTTCCACGCCAAGCTTGCGATGGTCATCGGCCTGTCGGGATATCAGGGCTGGCTCGGGACCTACGGCAAGCGCCTCGCATCCGGAAAGCGGCCGCTCGACAACAAGACATTGCGAATCATGAACGAGCTTCCGGGCGTCGCGACCGCAATCATCGTCGTCCTCGTCATTGTGAAGCCTTTCTAGCGCACTCGGTTCCTCCGAGCATTGACTTGGAGCACTGCCGGACATACCTCGGCAACGACGGCTAAATCGGCCAGTTCACTTCCTTAGCCGATGAACCGTTTGTCCCGGATGAGGCGTCCTGCCCATCCTGCGCTTTTTGATAAAGCCGTTCCTCCCCTTCGTTCGAAGTATTTCATCACATGCATCTCAAAGATCTCAAAAAACTCCCCCCCGCCGAACTCGTCTCGATGGCCGAGGAACTCGGCGTCGAGGGCGCATCCACCCTGCGCAAGCAGGACATCATGTTCTCCATCCTCAAGGTCCGTGCCGAAACCGGCGCCGAGATCATGGGATCGGGAACGATCGAAGTCCTCAACGACGGCTTCGGCTTCCTTCGCTCGCCCGAGGCGAATTATCTCGCGGGTCCCGACGACATCTACGTCGCGCCGAGCGTCGTGCGCCGCTTTCGGCCTGCGCACGGGCGACACGGTCGAGGGCGAAATTCGCGCTCCCAAGGAAGGTGAGCGCTATTTCGCACTGACCAAGGTCACCCAGATCAATTTCGACGACCCCGAGGCCGTTCGCCACCGGGTCAATTTCGACAACCTGACGCCGCTCTATCCGACGTCCAAGATCGAGCTCGACCCCAAGGATCCGACGGTCAAGGACAAGTCGGCCCGGGTGATCGACATCGTGTCGCCGCTCGGCAAGGGCCAGCGCGCGTTGATCGTCGCACCGCCGCGGACCGGCAAGACGGTGCTGCTGCAGAACATCGCGCGGTCGATCACCGCCAACCATCCCGAAGTATTCCTGATCGTCCTGCTGATCGACGAGCGTCCGGAAGAAGTCACCGACATGCAGCGGTCGGTGCAGGGCGAAGTGATCAGCTCGACGTTCGACGAGCCGGCTTCTCGCCACGTGCAAGTCGCTGAAATGGTTATCGAAAAGGCCAAGCGCCTAGTCGAGCACAAGAAGGATGTCGTCATCCTGCTCGACTCCATCACCCGCCTCGGCCGCGCCTACAACACGGTCGTTCCGAGCTCCGGCAAGGTGCTCACCGGCGGTGTCGACGCCAACGCCTTGCAGCGGCCGAAGCGCTTCTTCGGCGCCGCGCGCAACATCGAGGAAGGCGGCTCGCTCTCCATCATCGCGACTGCGCTGATCGATACCGGATCGAAGATGGACGAAGTGATCTTCGAAGAGTTCAAGGGCACCGGCAACAGCGAAATCGTGCTCGATCGCAAGGTCGCCGACAAGCGCATCTTCCCGTCGCTGGACGTCGGCAAGTCCGGCACCCGCAAGGAAGAGCTGCTGGTCGACCAGGGCGTGCTGTCGAAGATGTGGGTGCTTCGCCGCATCCTCATGCAGATGGGCACCGTCGATGCGATGCAATTCCTTCTCGACAAGATGAAGGACGCCAAGTCCAACGAGGATTTCTTCGCCTCGATGAACCAGTAACGACCGTCGGAACCGAAGGCTCGCAAGGGCTTTCGGCTCTTACATCCATAGCAAACGGGGAAATCGCTGAATGTTCGAATTGCTGATCGCCGCCGCCGCCCACGGGGCCCCGGCCGGCTTCGGCTCGCCGGCCGACATCTGGAATTCGATTGTCACCGACTTTTCGAACATCACGGAGCCGGCGGCTTTCGCGGCCTTCCTTCAGGTCCTGATGATCGACCTGGTGCTTGCCGGCGACAATGCGATCGTCGTCGGCGCCCTGGCCGCGGGCCTGCCGCCGGATCAGCGCCGCAAGGTGATCATGATCGGCGTGCTCGCCGCGCTCGTGCTGCGAATCGCCTTTGCGCTGGTGGTAACCCAACTTCTGCAAATCATCGGTCTTATCCTGATCGGCGGCCTTCTCCTTCTGTGGGTGGCCTGGAAGATGTGGCGCGAACTGCGTCACGCGGGTGAAAGCCCGGGATCGGCGGAGATCCACGGCGACGAGCATAGCGGCCTGAAGCCGGCCAAGAGCTTTACCAGCGCCGCCTGGGGCGTCGCGGTGGCGGACGTCAGCATGAGCCTGGACAACGTGCTGGCGGTCGCTGGAGCGGCGCGCGATCATCCGGGCATCCTGATCGTCGGCCTGATCTTTGCAGTGATCCTCATGGGCGTCGCGGCAAACGTCATTGCGCGTTATATCGAGCGCTATCGCTGGATCGCCTACGTCGGGCTCCTCGTGGTGCTCTATGTGGCGGTCAAGATGGTCTACGACGGCTGGGTCGACCCGGTCGTCGGCCTCGGCAAGATGTTCGCCTGAGGCGGATTGATGCTCGCGGGCGCGCCGACTAGGCCGCGCTCGTGAGCGCCGACACCATTTTTGCTCTTTCGAGTGGCCGCCCCCCGGCCGCGGTGAGCATCATCCGCGTCAGCGGTCCGCTCGCGCATGCGGCGGGAAAGCGGCTCGCGCGAAGTCTTCCCGGACCGAGAGAGGCCGGCTTGCGGGTCCTGCGCCGCACCGACGGCGACATTCTCGACGAAGCCCTGGTGCTGCGGTTCGATGCCCCGGCCAGCTCGACCGGTGAAGATGTCGTGGAATTTCAATGCCATGGCGGGCGCGCCATCGTGGATGCGGTCCTGACGGAGCTCGCTTCCATCGACGGGCTACGAGCGGCAGTCTCAGGTGAATTCACCCGCCGGGCGTTCGAGAACGGCCGGATCGACCTCACCGAAGCCGAGGGTCTTGCCGATCTTCTCGAGGCGGAGACCGAATCCCAGCGGAAGGCCGCGCTTGCGATGGCGGAGGGCGGGCTGCGGCGCCAGGTGGAGGCGTGGCAAGATTGCGTGTTGCAGCTGTCGGCGCGCGCGGAGGCTGCGATCGATTATGTCGACGAAGATTCTGTCGATCCGGATCCAGCTTTAGCTCAGGACTGCGCCCGGCTGGCGGACGAGTTGACCGACTGGCTGGATCGCCCGCGGGTCGAGCCGCTCAAGGACGGTGTCCGGGTCGTTGTTGCAGGACCCCCCAACGCGGGTAAGTCCAGCCTAATCAATGCGATAGCCGGGCAGGAGCGAGCGATCGTCACGGAAATTCCCGGCACGACGCGTGATCATATCGAGGTCCCGCTGTCGGTCGCGGGAGTTCCGATCTTGCTGACGGACACCGCGGGCCTGCGCGAAAGCTCCGAACCGGTCGAGCGCATCGGAGTCGATCGTGCACGCAATCTCGTGGAGACCGCCGATATCCTGTTGTGGATGGGCGAGCCGGAGGATTCTCCCGCCTGTAAGGGCCTGGTGAGGGTGCATGGACGTTCGGATCTGCCGAGCCGGCGTGATGTGCCGAGTGGTTCGCTGCCGGTGTCGTCAACGACCGGGGAGGGCTTGAGTGAACTTTTAGAACTGGTAGGCCGCCTTTCCCGAACGTTGCTGCCGGCCGAGGGCGAGCTGGGTCTCAATCGTCGCCAGGCCACCCACATTGCCGAAGTTCGCGATGCACTCGCGGGACCCGGCCGCGATGGTGACATCGTTCTGATCGCCGAGAACCTTCGTGTCGCGCGTGCGGCGCTCGACAGGCTTACCGGTCGAGCGGGGGTGGAAGATGTACTGGACGCTTTGTTCGGGCGCTTTTGCCTCGGCAAATGAGTGTTTCACGTGAAACAGTCGTCTGAGACGATTTTCCCAAGCGGCCAAGTCCGCTAAGCGCCTATCGATGTTCGATGTCCTCGTCATAGGTGCAGGTCATGCCGGATGCGAGGCAGCAGCCGCCGCGTCGCGCCGCGGGGCGCGCGTGGGCCTGATCACGTTCCGAGCTGAAGATGTCGGTCAAATGTCTTGCAATCCGTCGATCGGCGGAGTGGGCAAAGGTCATCTGGTCCGGGAGCTGGATGTCTTCGACGGCCTGATGGCCCGAGCTGCAGACCGAGCCGCTATCCATCGCCGCATGCTCAATCGCAGCAAGGGCGCCGCGGTTCATGGACCGCGCTTCCAGGCCGACCGGAAGCTGTATCGCCGGGCGATGCGCGAGCTGGTCGCGGAAGCGGGCGTAGAAGTCGTCGTGACAGAAGCCGTGGCTCTGCAAGTCGCGAACGGACGCATTATCGGGTTGCAGACGAGTGATGGCTTACTTCCGTGCCGCGCTCTCGTTGTCGCCACCGGCACGTTTCTGGACGCGCGGATTTTCGTCGGCCAGGAGATTAGTGGCGGGGGGCGGCGGGGCGAGCGGGCGGCTGAGGCTCTCAGCGCACAGGTCAGGGAGATCGGGCTCGCCCAGGGCCGGCTCAAGACAGGGACGCCACCGCGGCTTGATGGGCGCACGATCGATTGGGCCCGTCTTGAGGATCAGCCAAGCGATCCCGTTCCCTGGACGATGTCCGCGATCGATGACGGAATCCGCATACCGCAGCTCGCTTGCGCCATCGCGCGGACGAACGAGCGGACGCATGACATCATCCGGACGAACTTCGCTCGCTCGCCGCTCTTTGCCGGCGCGATCGAAGGCAGGGGACCGCGATACTGCCCGTCCATTGAGGATAAGGTGAAAAGGTTCGCCGATCGCGATAGCCACCAGATTTTTTTGGAGCCCGAGGGTCTGGACGATCATCTCGTCTATCCCAATGGAGTTTCCACGTCCCTGCCACTGGATGTCCAGCACGACTTCCTCCGGAGCGTCGGAGGGCTGGAGAGGGTCGAAATCGTGCGGCCAGGCTATGCGGTTGAGTATGAGTTCGTCGATCCGCGACGCCTGACGTCGACCCTTGAGGCACGGGAGATCTCGGGGCTGTTCCTGGCTGGACAGATCAACGGCACGACCGGCTATGAGGAGGCCGCGGCTCAGGGCTTAAGCGCTGGATTGAATGCCGCGGCACACGCTTTGGATGTGGAGCAAGTGCGCTTTGATCGCCGTACGAGCTACATTGGCGTAATGATCGACGACCTGACGCTCCAGGGCGTCAGCGAGCCGTACCGCATGATGACGGCCCGTGCCGAATATCGTCTGACATTGCGAGCCGATAATGCAACCACCCGCCTCGGCAGAACTGCTGTTGAGGCAGCCTGTGTGTCGGCTCGGAGACGAGCTCACATTGACCAGCACTTCGAGGCGCGCCTGCGTCCGGACTGGGCGGCGACGGAGGAGGGCAAGGCTGACGCGATTTACGCTCCCTACGTAGCGCGTCAGGACCGGGAGTGGGGCGCCGTTCGGCGCGACATCCACGTCGTGATCCCTCCGCACCTGGACTTTGGTGCGATACCCGGCATCTCCTCCGAGATGGCGGAACGTTTCCAGACTGCCCGACCGGAGACCCTGGACCAAGCGGCCCGCGTGCGAGGTGTAACGCCCGCGGCACTCTCGGCGTTGTACGTTGCGGCATCGCGCCGAGCCGCATGATCGAGGCCTTGAAGGCGGCTGCCCGCCGCGATGTTTCACGTGAAACATTCGCTCTGGTGGAGGCGTACGTCGACTTGCTCAGGGCAGAGACCGAGCGTCAAAACCTGATCGCGCCGTCGACCGTCGAAGCCGTCTGGGATCGTCACATTCTCGACTCGGCGCAATTGGTGCGCTTTGAGCCGCGGCGCGGGGCGTCATGGGCTGATATAGGCTCTGGCGCCGGTTTGCCTGGCTTGATCGTGGCTCTGCTGACGGATGGACCGATCACACTGATCGAGCCACGCCGTTTACGCGCGGAGTTCCTGCGGGCAGCGGTGCAGCAACTCGGGCTATCGGAACGGGTCCGGACCCATTGCGAAAAGGTGGAGCGCATTTCGGGAACGTTCGACGTGATCACGGCACGCGCGGTCGCTTCACTGGATGGCCTGCTGGCGATTTCTCGCCATCTATCCACAAATGAGACAGTGTGGATCCTTCCGAAGGGCCGAAATGCGCAATCGGAACTGGCGCAGGCCGATCGAAACTGGCACTGTGAAGCCAGGGTCGAACAGAGCTGCACCGATCCGGACTCCGGTATTCTGGTGCTGACGAGGGTGGGGGCCAAGAAGGCGCGATGATCAGGGTCGCTGTTGCGAACCAGAAGGGTGGAGTCGGCAAGACCACCACGGCAATCAACCTGGCTACGGCGCTTGCAGCGGTCGGCTGGAAGGTCCTGCTCATCGACATGGACCCGCAAGGCAATGCGTCTACGGGACTTGGTGTGAACCAGGCCGGGCGGGAACGCTCCAGCTACGACGTCCTCATCGACAATGCCGCGATCGTGGACTGCGTAGTTTCGACGCGAGTTCCGCGGCTCGAGCTGTTGCCGGCGACGATGGACCTCTCGGGAGCCGAGGTCGAGCTCGTCGCGCTGGAGGATCGCGCTCGCAGGCTTGAGCGCGCGCTCGACGCGGTTCCAGCCGGCCGCTGGGACATCTGCCTGATGGACTGTCCGCCGTCTTTGGGTCTCCTGACCGTGAATGGCCTCGTGGCCGCGCGGCATTTGCTCGTTCCGCTCCAGTGCGAGTTCTTTGCCCTCGAAGGCCTCAGCCAGCTGTTGCAGACGGTCGAGCGGATCCGGGTCGCCTTCAATCCGGAACTTCAGATCCTCGGCATTGCGCTGACCATGTTCGATCGGCGCAACAAGCTGTCGCAGCAGGTGGCTGACGACGTCCGGGCCTGCCTGGGAGGGGCGGTGTTCGATACCGTTGTCCCGCGCAACGTTCGCCTGTCGGAGGCGCCGAGCCACGGATTGCCGGCGTTGATCTACGATCTGAAATGCTCCGGGTCCGAAGCTTATGTGCATCTGGCACGTGAGCTGATGTCACGCCTGCCCCGGCACGCTGAAGCGGCATGAGCGTTAATAAGCCGGCATCGGGCCTCGGCCGCGGCCTTCAGGCGCTTCTGGGTGAGCAATCGGGTCCATCCGCTTCGTCGGGACAGGAAGCTTCCACTCGGGCGGGTGGTGTCCGAGAGATCGAGATCGGGCGGATCCGGCCGAACCCCAACCAGCCGCGCGTGCAGTTCAAGGAAGAGGCGATCGACGAACTCGCCGACTCCATCGCGGAGCGCGGGGTTCTGCAGCCGATACTCGTCCGCCCTCATGATGATGGCTTCGAGATCGTGGCTGGCGAGCGCCGCTGGCGGGCTGCGCAGAGGGCGAGGCTGCATACGATCCCGGCGCTCGTGCGCGAGATCGACGATTCGACCGCGGCCGAGATCGCGCTGATCGAGAATGTCCAACGCGAAGACCTCAACGCGATCGAGGAAGCCGAGGGCTTTCGCCAGCTGATCGTCCGGCATGGTCACACGCAGGACAATGTTGCCAAGCTGGTCCACAAGTCGCGGAGCCATGTCGCTAACCTGTTGAGATTGCTCGACCTTCCGGAGTTCGTCCGGCAATCGCTAGTGCGAGGCGATATCAGTATGGGTCATGCGCGGGCGGTTGCTGCGGCTCCAGACCCCGAGGAACTGACCAAGGAAGTGATCGCCAAGGGCCTCTCGGTCCGCCAGACCGAGGAGCGCGCCCGCTTCGTCAAGCCAGGCGCGGGCATCGACAGTGCCCGCGCAAGCGCGCGCAATGCCGCCAAACCCATCGATGCCGATCTTCTCGCACTGGAACGGCAATTGGGAGACATGCTCGGCCTCAAGGTCCAGGTCGCGCATAACGGCCAGCGCGGAACCGTGACATTGCACTACAGCAGCCTCGATCAGCTCGACATGGTCTGTCAGCGCCTCTCGGGCGAGCCGATCTAATCAGTCGGCGTCCGGCGCTTCAGCGCCGCCGCGCCTGCCGTGCGATTGCGATCAACTCTTCGCCAAGCGCTTCCGCAGGAGGTGGCGCATCTTTACGCATCAGTCGCCGTTCCAGCACACCCGTGCGTTCAGACACGCGCGCCAGCCCGGATGAGTCCCACATTCCCAGCATTCGCTCGACTATGGGCTTATCCTTCCAGAACAATGACTTACCCATTGACGTCATGACGGCCTGCACGCGCTCGCCGGAGTCGATCCGCGCACGGATGGGGACCAGCATCAGCAGGCGGCGCTGAAGCGACCGGACGATCGGAATTGCGTCCTTGTCCCCGGACGACATCCGCGAGAGCGCCTCGCTTAGGCCCCGCACATCTCCGCCGAGCGCGAGGTCGGCGACGCCAAGGAAGTCTCCGCCCATGTCGGCACCCACGGCATCGAGCGCTTCCGAACTCAGATCCTTCGGAGCGTTCGGCGTCGCGTCGAGGTAGAGTGCCAGCTTGGCCAATTCCTGGGCGATCATGCGCCGGTCGTTCGCGCAGGCCTCCGCGACCCGTGCAGCCACGCCCGGCTGGGTCCGCAATCCTTCGGTGCGCGCCAGATCCGACACGAGCCGTTCGGCATCGCGCGCATCCAGCTCATACGAGACGTGGGACAGCGCCAGGTCGTGCGCGTCAGCGAGTTTCAGTAATGCGGACGACTTTCCCAGGCGCCCGGCAATCGCGACCACCGGGCTTTCGCAGGCAGCCGTCTCCATCAGGGCTTCGACGGCGGAAACGATTTCATCACCGGCAGGCTGAAGCCAGATCACCTTCTTCCCACCGAACATGTCGATCGCGCTGGCTTCGTCCGCCAGCAGTGCGGGATCGCCTCGCAACGAAGCGGGAGGAATTGCGTGCTTGCTGGCCTTGAGCGCCGCAACGAGCCGGTCACCAAGCGCGCTGGACTGCGACTCGTCCGATCCGTGGAATAGGTAGAAGCGAACCTTTGGATCGGGTTCGTCGACCGAGCGGCCGATACTGCCCTTTGCCGCCTTCACTGTGCCGCGCGCGTGCGCGTTGCGAACAAGGCCAAACGCGCGACGATCTGATCGGCGACCACTTCGGATAGACGTTCCGCTGCCGTCTGTTCGGCGGCGACCGTTGCATATTCGGAGCTGACGACGTCGATGCCGGCGTCCGAACCGGCGGTCGCATCGAGCACCACGGCTCCCGTCGAGACTTCGATGAGCTGATAGCGGGCGCGCAGCGTACGGCGCTCGCGCGTAACGGCTCGGTCGCCTCGAATGCCGAGGCCGACGATATTGTCGTCCAACTCCACGTTCAGCCGATAGCGCGGCTCGCTGCTTCCCGACGCGGCGAGCCGATCCCTGAGCTTGCTGTGGACGAGCCAGCCGACCTGCCCCTCGATTGGGGAGACGGCGACCGACGAAAGCGTGGACGCCACAGGTCCGGCCGAGCCGCCGGAATAGAGCGGCTGAAGCTGGCAGGCAGAAAGCATCAGCCCCGCGGCTGCGAGAGAAAGCCAGCGCGTCATGCGACGATATTTACCAGCCGGTCCGGCACGACGATGACCTTTCGCGGCGGATTGCCATCGAGCATCCGCTGCACCTTCTCCGACCCGAGCGCCAGCGCTTCGACCGCGCTTCGGTCGAGGCCGCGAGGCGCATTGAGCGTATCGCGCAGCTTGCCGTTCACCTGGATTGCGAGCGTGACCTGGTCTTCCACGAGCATTTCCGGGTCGAACTCCGGCCACGCCGCGTCGACGACCATGCCGTCCTGCCCGAGCACCGCCCAGGCTTCTTCGGCGAGGTGTGGAGCCGCCGGTGCCGCCAACCTGACCAATGTCCTGATCGCGGCCGAGCGCGTCGCCGACGGCTTCGCCTTCTCGATCGCGCTTACGAGTTCGTAGAGCTGCGCCACCGCCTTGTTGAACTGCAGGCCGTCCAGCGCCTCCGTTACTGCGGCTATGACGCGATGAAGCTTTCGGTGCAGCGAGTCATCCGCACCTTCCGCGATGGTGTCGGTCGTCGCCAGACGCCACACGCGCTGCACGAACCTGGCCGCGCCTTCGATGCCGCCTTCGGACCATTCGAGGTCGCGCTCCGGTGGGCTGTCCGACAGCATGAACCAGCGGACGGCGTCGGCTCCGTAGCGCGCAATGATCGGCTCCGGGTCGATCGTGTTGCGCTTCGACTTGGACATCTTTTCGACGCGACCGAGAGTGACCGGCGCGCCGCTTTCGATGTGGGTCCAATCGTCGCCGTTGCGGCGGACCTCGTCCGGACTGAGCCAGCTGCCGTCGCCGGCGCGGTATGTCTCGTGAGTAACCATGCCCTGCGTGAACAATCCGCGGAACGGCTCGCTCATGCCGATGCGGCCAATCCGGTTCAGCGCCCGCGTCCAGAAGCGTGCGTAGAGCAGGTGGAGGATCGCATGCTCGACGCCGCCGATATACTGATCCACCGGCAACCACTGTTCCGCGGCTTCGCGGTCGAACGGCTTGTCCGCCGGCTGGCTGGCAAAGCGCATGAAATACCAGCTCGAGTCCACGAACGTGTCGAGCGTGTCGGTTTCGCGCCGGGCGCTTCCCTTGCAGGAAGGGCAGGGCACGTTCCGCCATATGGGGTGCCGGTCCAGTGGGTTGCCCGGCTGGTCGAAGCTGACGTCTTCCGGAAGCACCACCGGAAGATCGTCGCGCGGAACGGGTACTGCGCCACAGGCATCGCAATGGATGATAGGGATCGGCGTGCCCCAGTAGCGCTGTCGCGAAACGCCCCAGTCGCGCAACCGGTAGGTTGTCGTTCCCTGGCCCCATCCCTGCGCCTCGGCACGCTTGATGATCTCGGCCGCCGCCTTGTCGGTGGGAAGGCCGTCGAGGAATGAGGAATTGACCGCGACGCCGTGCTCGGACTCGGCTTCGCCGACGATCGGCTGACCTGCTTCTTCCACGGAACGCGCGACGACCCGCCGAATCGACAGACCATATTTGGAGGCAAATTCGAAGTCGCGCTGGTCATGCGCCGGAACGCCGAAAACGGCGCCGGTGCCATAGTCCATCAGCACGAAGTTCGCGATGTAGACGGGCAGCCGCCAGTCGGGGTCGAGCGGGTGGATCGACTCGACGGACGTGCGATAGCCCTTCTTCTCCGCGGTCTCGATTTCCGCGGCGCTGGTGCCGCCGCGACGACACTCGGCGATGAATTCGGCGGCTGCCGGATCGCTTGCGGCGACGGCCTCGGCGATCGGATGAGTCGGCGCGATGGCGACGAAGCTCGCACCGAAAATCGTGTCGGGACGAGTCGTGAAAACCTCGACGCTGTCGATCGAACCGGCCCCGGCCAAACGAAACCGGAACTGCAGGCCGCGGCTTCGACCGATCCAGTTTTCCTGCATCAGCTTGACCTTGTCCGGCCAGTCGTCGAGCTCGCCCAAGCCGTCGAGAAGCTCCTCGGCGAAGTCCGTGATTTTCAGGAACCATTGCGACAGCCGCCGCCGCTCGACCGGAGCGCCGGAGCGCCAGCCCTTGCCGTCGATCACCTGCTCGTTTGCGAGCACCGTCTGGTCGACCGGGTCCCAATTGACCTCGCTCTCCTTGCGGTAGACGAGCCCGGCTTCGTAAAGGTCGAGGAAGAGCTCCTGCTCGTGCCCGTAATAGTCGGGGTCGCAGGTCGCGAGCTCGCGGCTCCAGTCCAGCGCGAAGCCCAGACGCTTGAGCTGGGCGCGCATGCTGTCGATGTTGCTGCGGGTCCACGCGCCTGGATGGACGCCTCGTTCCATCGCCGCATTTTCGGCGGGCATGCCGAACGCGTCCCAACCCATGGGGTGGAGAACCTCGCGCCCCTGCATCCGGCGGAAGCGCGCGAGGACGTCACCCATGGTGTAGTTGCGAACGTGGCCCATGTGGATGCGCCCCGACGGATAGGGGAACATCTCCAGGATGTAGGTCTTCGGCTTGGCGCTTGCCGTGTCGGCGGCGAAGCTTTGCGCTTCGTCCCACCGGGCCTGCCAGCGGATGTCCGCAACGGCCGGATCGAAACGGCCGGTCATCAGATCAGACTAGCCTCGAACTGTCGAACGGCGAAGGTCGCGTGCGCGGGTCAGGATGATGTCCTCGAGCTTCTGCACCGTCGCAGCGGACACCGTCGCGTTGACCCACGTGCCGCCCTGGTTGACCTGGCGCGAAGCCGAGACCTTGAGAGCGTCGGCGCGGAGGTCCTGGTCGAGGATCGTCGCCGTGACCTTTACCCGCTCGGTCGGGGACTGCGGATTGGAATACCAGTCGGTGATGATGACGCCCGTATTCGCGTCCGCCTGCAGCAAGGGAGCGAAGGACAAGGTGTCGAGCGAGGCGCGCCACAGATAGGCATTCACGCCGATGGTCGTCATGCGCGATGGGGCTAGCTCGACGGGAGCGTCGCGGTTGCGCGAACAGCCCGGCACGGCCACGGCAATGACGACAAGCGCGGCGGCAACGGTCTTCAGGCGGGGCATCGGCAATCCTCTTGGGGTCAGTCGGTCGAAGGGCGTTATAGATACTGGTGGAGCAGGGGCAAGCAGCGTGAGGTGCTGGATTCTGTGTTACTGCTGCAACAGAATGAGACGGAATCGATTCCGCTTGTGGAACCTTCAGGTTCGCCCGACTATATCCGACTCGTAACAGGAGGATTTGAATTGCCGAGTCTCGGTCGTTCTCGGAGCGCGAAGTTGCTCGCCGCGGTATCCGCGGTGGGTCTTCTGCTGTCTCCGGCGATCGCTGCTCCGTCGAAGAAGAAGGAGCCGGCGGTCGCCGTCAGCTTCGATCCGCTCTCGACGTTCACGCCCTCCGGCGCTGATCCGAAGCTGGCTGCATCCGTCGGGAATCGCGGCCTTTCTCTGACGGATTTCAAGTTCACGCCGGCCGCCGCCAAGTCGCGTCCGTCGCAGGTCCGAGTGGCGATTCGCGCCCGTCCGGATGCGGCGCTTCGCGCTCGCACCGCTGACGCGGGTTCGGCCTCACCGGTCACGGCACTTACGCCGGCAAGCTACAATCTCGGCGCTGCAGTGGGCTGGCGCCGATTCGCAATTTCAGGCGACGTGGCCAAGTCCGAGTCGCGCAATCCGGTGATCGGCGACAAGGAAAGCGCCGTCGTCGGCGTCAGCTACTCGCTCAAGCGCTTCACCGGCCGCGTGGCCGTCGGTGCGGAGCGCGACGATCGTGCAGCAGCGCTCGCCGATCGCGAGAATTATTCGCTCGACGTCGGCGGCGCCTACAGCATCACCCGCCGGATCGCCGTTACCGGCGGCGTTCGCTACAATGTCGAGCGCGAGCGCAGCCAGGTCGTCGAGGACAATCGCCGCGACAGCCAGGCGGTCTACGTCGGGACGGCGTTCAAGTTCTAAGCGTCTTCGTCGCCTAGCCAGGCGTCGATCCCGGCCCAGCCGTAAAATCCTTCCAGCTCCGCGAACCTTCGCGCGTTCATTCCGCCGAGCGCGATCGCCGGCGCGGCCGCAGCCTTAGCGATTCGTTTCGCATGATCGGGGCCTAGCGCCGGGGCGCCAGGGTGTGAGCGGGTGGCGAAGACCGGCGAGACGAAGACGAGCGAGGCATCGACTCGCGCAGTAGCCTCCGCCTCCTCAAGAGAATGAACCGCTTTCGAAAATGGAATGCCGACCGGAGCGTCGGGCGGATTGTGAATCAGATTAGCGCCCACGGCGCGCGCCATATCGATGTCCCCGGCCACCGCTAGCGTGAACCCTCGCGCCACGGCAGCTCGTCGCGACCTCCGCCGCGAGGCTTAGGCGCTCGGCAGGCGCGAGACCGTAGTGGCGGAACACGACCCCCGAATCGCTGGGCAGCCGGTCGATCGCTTCCCACAGCCGACGGCCGAGGCGCTCGTCGGTCATCAGCCAGGTGCGGGGCCAAGCGGTCTGGCGAGCGGTCATCGGCCTACCTATAGCCGACGCGATGAGCATTGCTGCCCAGCGCCGTCAGACGAATCCTGGACGAGATCGCGAGCGCGGCTCGAGTCGCCAGGCGCGATCCTGACGACATCTGCCTGATCGCCGTCGGCAAGACGCGATCGGCCGAACAGATCGAAGAATTGATCGAAGCCGGGCAACTCGATTTCGGCGAGAGCCGGGTTCAGGAAGCCCTGGCGAAATGGCCGCCGCTCATCGCCCGCTATCCTGAGGTTCGGCTCCATTGCATCGGCCGGCTCCAGTCGAACAAGGCGGCGGAGGCCGTGCAATCGTTCAACGTCATCCACTCTGTCGATCGACGGTCCTTGCTGGACGCGCTGGTGAAGGAAGCGAACCGGTCGGCCCGGGCACCTTCGGTCTATGTTCAAGTGAACATCGGTGAGGAGGAGCAGAAGGGCGGATGCGGCATTTCCGACGTGCGCGCTCTGGTCGAGGCGGTCCGTGCTTCGCCGCTGCCGCTCGCGGGCCTGATGGCGATCCCGCCGCTCGGCGTCGAACCCGCTCCATATTTCGCGCTGCTCGCCAAGCTTGCCGATGACAATGGAGTCAGAGGCCTCAGCATGGGCATGTCCGCCGACTTCAAGCCGGCGGTGATGCTGGGCGCTACGGCCGTCCGCATCGGAACCGCCTTGTTCGAGGGCTGAGCCCGGCTACTCTTGTCGAATGCGCTGGCTCCTCGCCCTCATTTTGATCGCCGCTCCCGCGTCGGCCGCGCAACTGCTCTTCGCGGGCGGACAATGGGTTGCGCTCCACCGCGACGGCACCTGCGAAGCCGCGAGCCGCTCTCTCCGAATCGCGTCCAAGGGGAAGGTCCAGGCGCGTGCCGGGTTCGCGTTCGACGAGGCTGGTCCGAGACGTGGTCAATTCTTCACCCAGCTGAGCCGGGTTCCGCGTCCTGGCTCGACCGTCATCCTCACCGTCGGCGATCGGCCTTTCCTTCTTGCGAGCCGGGGAGACTGGGCCTGGAGCCGGGATGCGGGGCAGGAAGCGGCGATCCTATCCGCCGCGAGATCCGCTACCGGAATGCGCATCCAGTCGCGCGATCAGGGGGGTGGCAGGTTCACCGACCGCTACCTCCTCGATGGCGCTCCGACGGCAATAGATGCGGCGGCGGCGCGCTGCGCTGGCAAAATGCAGCGTCGATAACTAGATAGGCGGCCTGCCATGAGTGCCGATACGTCCATCATGCCGATTCCCGGCCCCATCGATCCTGTGCCTGTACCGCGGGCAGCGCTTCCCCGTGCCGATGGCAGGATCGAGCTGGTCGGTCTTTCGAAGGACCGGATTCGCACGTCGCTGGAGGAAGCCGGACTCGAGCCGAGGCAGGCCAAGCTTCGCGCCAAGCAGATCTGGCACTGGATCTACAATCGCGGCGTCAGCGACTTCGAATCGATGAGCGATATCGCCAAGACGCAGCGCGGCTGGTTCGCCGAGCGATTCGTCATCACCCGGCCCGAAGTGGTCGAGGCGCAGGTTTCGACCGACGGCACGCGCAAGTGGCTTTTGAAGACCCATGACGGCCACGAGTTCGAAATGGTGTTCATCCCCGACGCGGACCGCGGAACGCTGTGCGTGTCGAGCCAGGTCGGCTGCACGCTCAACTGCCGCTTCTGCCACACCGGCACGATGCAGCTCGTCCGCAATTTGGAGCCGTCGGAGATCGTCGGTCAGGTCATGCTGGCCCGCGACGCGCTGGGCGAATGGCCCAGCCAGCCTGAAGGCCGCATGCTCACCAACATCGTGATGATGGGCATGGGCGAGCCGCTCTACAATTTCGACAATGTCCGCGACGCGCTGAAGATCGTCATGGACGGCGACGGGCTCGGCCTGTCCAAGCGGCGAATCACCCTTTCCACCAGCGGCGTCGTCCCGATGATGGATCGCGCGGGCGACGAGATCGGGGTCAATCTCGCCGTGTCGCTGCACGCGGTGACCAAGGAGGTTCGCGACGAGATCGTGCCGCTCAACCGCAAGTACGGCATCGAGCAATTGCTGGAGGCCTGCGCGGCCTATCCGGGCGCGAATAACGCGCGCCGGATCACGTTCGAATATGTGATGCTGAAGGACAAGAACGACAGCGACGACGACGCACGGGAGCTCGTTCGCCTGATCCGCCATTATCGTCTGCCGGCGAAGGTGAACCTCATTCCGTTCAACCCGTGGCCGGGCGCGGCCTACGAATGCTCGACCCCGGAGCGGATCAAGGCCTTCAGCAATATCGTCTTCGAGGGCGGTATCTCCGCCCCGGTCCGAACGCCGCGAGGACGCGATATCGACGCCGCCTGCGGCCAGCTGAAGACCGCCGCAGAGCGCAAGCGAAAGACCCGCGAAGCGGCCTGATGCGTTGCCCAACTCCGCGCGGCGTGGCAGCATCCCTCGGCATGTGGAGGTTTGCATGGCGCTGATCGGCAGGCTCGTGGAAAAGCTGCTCAACAAGGGCAGCATCACCCTGATTGTTCCGGGCAAGCCGCCGGCGACCTACGGACCCGGCGGCGGCAAGCATCTCACCGTTCGCTTCACCGACCGCAAGGTCGCCTTCGACATATTGAAGAATCCGCGACTTGGGATGGGCGAGGCCTACATGGATGGGCGCGTGGTGATCGAGGACGGGACCATCCTCGATTTTCTCGAACTGGTCGTCGGCTCGAATCGCTGGGAGGAAGCGGGCAACCGCAAGCTGATCGGCAAGGGCAAGCTGGCACCGTTGAAGGCCATTTTCCGCCGGAACCGACCGTCGCGCGCCCGGACCAATGTCGCTCATCACTACGATCTTAGCGATGAGCTGTACGAGGCCTTCCTCGACGACGATCGCCAGTACAGCTGCGCCTATTACACCGATCCTTCGAACAGTCTCGAACAGGCGCAAGCCGACAAGAAGGCGCACATAGCGGCGAAGCTTTATTTGAAGCCAGGGCAAAAGGTGCTCGACATCGGCTCGGGCTGGGGCGGCATGGCGCTGTACCTGCACAAGGTCGCCGGGGTCGACGTCCTCGGTGTCACGTTATCGGAGGAACAGCTCAAGGTCGCGCGCCGCCGAGCGGAGGACGCCGGCGTTTCAAAGCACGTGCGTTTCGAGCTGATCGACTACCGGCATCTTGACGAACAGTTCGACCGAATCGTGTCGGTCGGCATGTTCGAGCATGTCGGAGTGGCGCACTACGACGAGTTCTTTGCCAAGTGCAGGAGCCTCCTGAAGCCGGACGGCGTCATGTTGCTGCACACGATCGGCAAGCTTGGAGGATCGGCCAAGGCGCCCGACCCATTCACGGACAAGTATATCTTCCCCGGCTATCACGTTCCGGCCTTGTCCGAGATGACGCCCGCAAGCCAGAAGGTGCGGCTGATCGTCAGTGACGTCGAAATCCTTCGGCTCCACTACGCCTTCACGCTGCGCGAATGGCTCAAGCGGTTCACCGCCTCACGGGACCGGATGGTGAAGCTCTACGACGAGCGCTTCTTCCGCATGTGGGAATTCTACCTCGCCGGCGGGATCGTGATGTTCGAGAGCGGAGCGGGGTGCAATTACCAGATCCAGTATATTCGGGACCGCAATGCCCTCCCGATCACGCGCGACTACATCGCCGAAGCGGAAGAGCGGTACCGAAAGCAGGGCAGCGCGGCGAAGGCACCTGCGCAGCGCAAGTCGAGGGTCGCTGAACCGGTGAAATGAAAAGAGGCCCGGCGGGTTTGCCGCCGAGCCTCCCTTATGTCGCTGGATAGAAGGCTTAGCTGCGATGCTCCGCGCGCATGCGCTGGCGCATCTGCTTGCGCTCGTCGGGCGTGATCTGCCCATCGCGATTGCCGTCGGCCATGTCGAAGTGACGCAGCGCCGCGGCCTGCGCTTCCTGCAGGGTCAGCCGTCCGTCGCTATTGCCGTCGGCCATCACGAACATGTGGCCGCCGAGGGCACCCATGCCGCCGCGCCCTTGCTTGCGGCCATCGCGGCGCCCGTCGCCGTCGCGGTCCCGCGCAGCCATGCGCTGCGCGCGCTTCGCCGAAGCGGCATCCCACTCGGCCCGGCTGATTGCACCGTCGCGATTGGAATCGAAGCGCTCGAAGGCATTTTCACGCCGATCTTCGCGTCGCTCCGCCCGGCGTTCCCCACGTTGCGAACGCATCGCCTGGCGGGCCGCATCGGCTTCGGCCTTGGTGAGCGAGCCGTCGCGGTTCGTGTCCAGCTTCGCGAAATGCCGCGCGATTTTCGACTGCACTTCGGCGCGTGTGTGCGCCTTTACAGGCGGGGCTGCGGCGGAGCTGGTCGCCGGCGCGACCTGGGCGATCGCGGCCGCGGACGCGAGCAGGGCCGCGCTACCGATCAAAAGTGTCTTCATTCCGTGCCTCCTCGCAGAAAAGTCGTTCCCGCGTAGGCGCTTGAAGCTGTATCGCGGTTGAATATCACGCGAAGCCAAGTGGACAAAGCCGCCGTGGCCATTAATGGGCAGCGCTTCCGTCTACTGGGGGTTGTTACAAACGGATGACCGCCTTCGCGCTGCATGCCGCGGTCGAGCCGCCTGCGTCTGCCCATCGCGAATGGTGGGAAACGCGCTGGTTCGCGGCGCTGCTCATCCTGCTATCGGTCGTGCCCCTGCTCTATCCGCAGAACGCGCCGCTGGTCGATTTGCTCGGGCACATTGGACGGTATCGGGTGCAGCTGCAGGGCGACAGCTCACCCTGGCTGAGCCAGTTCTATCAGTACGACTGGGCGCCGATCGGCAATCTCGGCGTGGACATATTGGTGCAGCTCCTGGGCCCGATCCTCGGGCTCGAGCTTGCGGTGAAGCTCATCGTCATGTCGATCCCGGCGCTGACCACTGCGGGCTTCCTGCTCGTCGCGCGCGAGGTGCATCACCGATTGCCGCCGACGGCGCTCTTTTCGCTGCTGCTGGTCTACAACCACCCTTTCCTGTTCGGCTTCGTCAATTTCTCCCTCTCGATGGCGCTCGCCTTCCTGGCGTTCGGCCTGTGGCTGCGCCTCGCGCGGCAAGGCCGTTTTAGGCTCCGGGCGATCATCTTCGTCCCGATCTCCTTCGTCATCTTCTTCACGCACACCTTCGGTTGGGGAACGCTGGGACTGCTGGCCTATTCGGCCGAGGCGGTCCGGCAGCACGATAGTGGCCGTGGCTGGTTTCGTTCCAACGTCAACGCGGCGGTCCACGCCTCGGTGATGGCACTGCCGATCCTCGTCATGCTGGCGTGGCGGTACGAAACGAGCGGCAGCATGACCCGTGCATGGTTCCACTGGAAGCTGAAATGGGAGTGGATCTATTCGGCCGTGCGCGACCGCTGGCGCTGGTTCGACATTGCGACCGTGAGCGTCATTCCGCTAATCACGGCCTTCGCCATTTTCAGCCGGCATCTCGCATTTTCGCGCAACCTGGCATTTTCCGCTTTCGTCCTTGCCGTCGCGTTCGTGTTTCTTCCCTGGACGGTGTTCGGATCGGCCTATGCCGACATGCGGCTGGCTCCCTACGTGGTTGCGCTGATTCCGCTGGCCATCCGTTTCCGTGGAGACACGGACCTTCCGACCGCGCGCGCGATCGCGATCATCGGCGTGGCGGTCGTCCTGATCAGGCTCGCGGGCGTTACCTGGAGCATGACGATCGCCGCGACGGACCAGGACGCGAAGCTGCAAGCGCTCGACCATCTACCGCGCGGCGCGAAGGTCATATCCTTGATCGGGCGTGAGTGCGGCCGGGAATGGGCGGTGCCGCGCAATAGCCATCTGCCGGGAATGATCATGGCCCGCCGCGAAGGCTTCTCCAACGACCAGTGGCAGATCGACGGCGTCAATCTGATGAAGGTGAAGTATGTCGACGCTGGAGTCTTTCGCAAAGACCCGTCGCAAATGGTCTTCCCCGAATGGTGCGGCAAGCGGCGCTGGACGGTGAACAAGGCGCTTAACGCCATCCCGAGAGACCGCTTCGACTATGTCTGGATGGTCGACGTTCCAGCTTTCAACCCCGACCTTCTGCAGGGCATGACGCCCATCTGGCGCGGCAAGGGCTCGATGCTCTATCGTATCGACCGATGACCGCGCTTTCGATTGTCGTTCCCTGCTTCAACGAAGAAGCCTGCCTGGCCGAACTCCATCGCCGGCTGACGGCCGCCGCGCGCACGGCCGCGGGCGACGACTATGAGCTCGTGCTGATCAACGACGGGTCGAGCGACGGAAGCTGGGCGGCCATGCAGCGCATCGCGCAGGAGGACGGCCATGTGTTGGCCATCAACCTCTCGCGCAATCACGGACACCAGCTCGCGCTGACTGCGGGTCTCGACCTCTGCCGCGGCGACAATATCCTGATCATCGATGCAGACCTGCAGGATCCGCCCGAGCTGCTGCCCCCAATGCTTGAAACGATGCGTGATCAGCAGGCCGACGTTGTCTATGGCGTGCGCCGCAGTCGCGCCGGAGAGACAGCGTTCAAGCGCGCGACCGCGCACGGATTCTACCGGCTTCTTTCGCGAGCGACGGAAATCGAAATCCCCGTCGACACGGGAGACTTCCGGCTGATGAGCCGCCGCGCACTGGAAGCGTTTCTCGCCATGCCCGAACAGGCGCGCTTCATCCGCGGCATGGTGAGCTGGATCGGATTCCGGCAGGTGCCATTCGCTTACGCGCGAGAAGAGCGCTTCGCCGGCTCGACCAAATACCCGCTGCGCAAGATGCTCCGCTTCGCCTTCGACGCGCTGACCGGTTTCTCGTCGGCGCCGCTGAAGCTCGCCAGCCACGCCGGCCTCGCTTTGTCGCTCGGCTCGCTGCTGATCATCGCGTACATCGCCTGGGCGTGGATTGCGGGACGCAACATTCAGGGCTGGACGTCGCTCATGCTGGTCGTCGTCGTCCTTGGCGCGGTGCAGATGTTCGTGCTCGCCTTGATGGGCGAATATATCGGCCGGCTTTACAATGAGGTGAAGGGCAGGCCGCTGTACATCGTTCAGGAAGTGGCCGGACGCGAACCGCGGCTAGGGAAGCTCGGCTATGTCGCCGATGCGACTGCGAAGAGCGACAGCCCGGGCGGCAGCGGGATCCGGCCGATCAAGCGCCGCTCCAGCGCGAAGACCCGCTCCAACACCTGATTGATCGGCTCGGCCGGCGGCGCGAGGTTGGCGTCTTCCTTGCCGGTGATCTTCGATGTCAGCCGTTGAGCCATGGCCAGGGGAAACAAAAGGCTGTTGAGATAGCCGATCGTTTCCAGCTGCAGTGGCGACTGGTCCACGAGCTTCTTGAAGTCGCGCTTCGAATAACGCCGCTGGTGGTGATTCACCACATCGTGCGCCGACCACATCCACTGGTGGGCCGGAACCGTCATCAGCAGCTTGCCGCCCGGCTTGAGCACCCGCGCTATACCTTCCAGCGCGGCCTTATCGTCCGGGATGTGCTCGACCACGTCGAGCGCGGCGACCATGTCGTAGGTGTCGTCCGAAACGCCTTCGAGCGCGGGCAAGGGCGACGATAGGACGGTTCGGCCGAGGCGCTTTTCCGCCATTCCGCGCGCGATCGGATCGACTTCCAGCGCATCGACCTGACCGAACTCGCCAAGCATCGGTAGATTGTGTCCGGTGCCGCAGCCGATCTCGAGAAGCTTCGCATCCTTGGGCAGCGGAACCTTCCGACGGATCAGCTCGGCGACGACTTGGCGGCGGGCGCGATACCACCAGTGCCGTTCGTCATGCTCGGCCATCGCTTCATAGACTTCGCGTTCCATCAGCGGAAAACCCACTGCCGGTTGAGCACGAAGGTCACGGCAGGCGTCACGAACAGCATTGGCAGGATCGGCGCCGCCCGGCCGAGCTGGAAATGCGAGAACAGCAGCCAAACCCAGAAGCTGTTGAGCGCATAGCTGATGATCGAAACGGTGACGAAGCGCAGCCTGGTTCCATGCGTCCGCTCCGCGCCATGGTCTTTGAAGCTGAACTTGCTGTGCAGGAAATAGCCGGACGCGACGGCGACGACGTAGGCGAGGAAATTGCCGAGCTGCGGATGCCAAAGAAGGACGAGGGCGACGATCGCATAGGCGCCGATGCCGATCGCGGTTGCCGCGGCGCCGCTGATCGCGAAGCGCGCAAGCTGGCCGATGAAACGGCGCTGGTCCGGGTTGAGGGCTGAAAGCATCGGCGGCGGTGTCCGCTTGCTCTGTAGCCGTGCCCCGCTACAGCAGGGAACCCCTTACGAAGAGGCCAGGCTTGGATCGCATCATCGAGCTCGTCGACCGCCACTGGAAATGGCTGGTGGTCATCGCCTGGCTGATCTTCTGCACCTACTTCCTGTTCGATCGCTGGAACGCGATCCGCTTTTTCGCGCTGTCCGATACGGACGATAACCTGCGGATGAGCCAGGTCCGCGCGCTGCTTGCCGGGCAGGACTGGTTCGACCTCCGCCAGTACAAGCTGAACTCACCCGATGGCGCGAACGTGCATTGGTCGCGCCTGGTCGACTTGCCGATCGCGGGACTGATCCTCGTGCTCCGCCCGATCATCGGGGGAGTCGATGCAGAGCGGGTGGCGATCGCCGTGGCGCCGATGTTGCCGCTCCTTCTCGTGCTCTTCTCGGTGACTTTGATCATCCGCCGCCTGATCGACCGCAGGGCCTACCCATTCGCCTTCGTCGCATTCTTCTTCGCTTACTCGTGCATCGGCATGTTCATGCCCACGCGCATCGATCATCACGGCTGGCAGTTGGCGCTGCTGGCCCTGGCGATGGCGGGCATCGCCGATCCCAGGCGCGCTCGAGGCGGCGCCGTGACCGGGCTGGCCTCCGCCTTGTCGCTCGCGATCGGGCTCGAAATGCTCATCTACCTGGCGATTGCCGGCGCGGCGATTGTGCTGTTCTGGGTCTGGGATCCGGAAGAGCGCCGCCGGCTTTCAACCTATGCCGTCAGCCTGGGCGGAGGCACGGCACTGGGTTTCCTCGTTTTTGCGTCATACGCGAACCGCGCCCCCGTGTGCGACGCGCTGTCGCCGGTGTGGCTGTCCGATGCGCTGCTCGGCTCTGCACTCCTGCTTGGCCTGACCATGCTGTCACCCGGGGACTGGAAGCGCCGACTGGCGCTTGCGGCCGGTGCGGGCGTCGCCGTTGCGGCATTTCACGCATCGATGTGGCCGCAGTGCCTGACGCGCCTCGAAGGCGTGTCGCCCGAGGTCTACGATCTGTGGCTCAGTCACGTGCGGGAGGCGCGACCGATCTACCGCCACGGCTGGCAAACCGTGGTGGCGGTCGCTTCGATTCCGATCACCGGGGTGATCGGATGGCTGCTGCTCGCCTGGGTCAAGCGCAAAGATGCGGCTCTTCTTCGCCGCATTCTGGCCGTCGCGGCCCCGGCGATCGTGGCCAGCCTCCTGCTGCTCTGGCAGACGCGCGCGGGCCCCGCAGCGCAGGTTCTCTCGATATCCGGAGCCATCGCGCTGCTGTGGATCACGGTGCCGCTCGCGCAGAATTCGAAGCACATGCTCGTACGGGTCTTCGGGACGGCGGCGCTTGTTATCGTAGGACTGGGTGCTGCCGCCCCGGCCGCGAGCAATCTCTATCCGGAAGAGAAGAAGAAGCCGGCAGCGAAGGCGGTCGACAAGGCCAATAAGTCCTGTCCGTCGCTATGGGCGATGAAGCCCATTGCGCAGCAGCCGAAAGGGATGGTCTTCACTTTCGTCGATCTCGGCCCGCGTCTGATCACGGTCACGCATCACAGCGCGGTGACCGGCCCATACCACCGCAACGGGGAGCAGATCGCTGACGTCATGAACGCGTTTCGCGGCGACGAAGCGCGGGCGCGGCGGATCATCGCCAAGTACCGCTCCGATTATCTGCTCGTCTGCCCGAACATGTCGACGGCGACGATCTTCCGGGCCGAAACGCCGAATGGGTTCTACAGCAATCTGTCGCGCGGCCGGGTGCCGTTGTGGCTGACGCCCGTGCCGCTGCCGAAGAACTCACCCTTCAAGATGTGGCGCGTGCAGCGCTAACGCTTAAGGCCCTTCACGGCCGCAAGAGTCTTCGAAACATGCTGGCTCCAGTCCAGGTCCGAATGAACGAAGACGATCTTCCCGGACCGGTCGATCACGTAGGACGTGCGATCGGTCATCTCGGGTTTTTGCTTCAGGGCGACGTCGTAGGCCTTGATCACCTCGGGCGTCGCAGTCGCCACCGCGAAAGAGTTACGGCAGCCTTCGACCGAGAATTTCTCCAGGGTGGGCAGGTCGTCCGCCGACATGCCGATCACCCGGGCGCCGGCCTTCTTGAAATCCTTGGTGGCTTCGCTGAACGCATGCGCCTCCAGCGTGCAGCCCTTGGTGAAAGCCTTCGGGTAGAAATAGAGGACGACCGGCCCGTGCTTGAGTTGCTCGGCGAGGTTCAGCCGGAACGGCTTCCCAGCGATCGCACCCTGGGTCGTGAAGTTGGGCGCCTTTGCGCCGGTCGGAAGCGCCGCCGCGGTCGGAGCCGCGGCCAGGATTGCGATACCAATGCCGGCTATCCACTTGCGCATGCGACTCTCCTTCGTTGCGAAGGCACGGTACGTACGGCACGACCAACCGGCAACCGTCCGGCGGCTCATCGATTGTTTCCTCGCGAAAGGGGGTACCAGTGCGACTGATCATGATCGCGGCCTGCGGCGCAATCCTCGCTGGGTGTGCGCAGACCGGCGACACGGTGAACGAAGCGGGTCCTGCCAATGTCATCGAGGCCACGATGAGGCGGCGACTCTCGACGGATCCGGGCTGAGCCCAGCAATGCCGCAGTTCCGGTTGCGAACGACGCCGCGAAGCGCCAGCGGCAGCGCCTGTCTCAATCAGGATGGCGAGGAACTGCGCATCACTCCGGTCAAGGCCATCGGCACGGAACCGTTCTGGGGCGCCAAGGTCGAGGGCCGCTGCGTGACTTATTCGACGCCGGAAGACCAGGCCGGGACGCGCATCTGGACTCGCTACAACCCGGGCCCTGACGGCGGCGTGTGGGTCGGCACCTTCAAGGGCAAGCCTTTCAAGCTCATCACCCGGCTCCGGCCGGATTGTTCGGACGGCATGTCGGACCGGACCTATCCGCAGGAGGCAATGCTGACGGTCGCGGGTGAGGAACGGCGGGGCTGCGCAGCGCCGGAATAAACTGGAAAGCAGCTTCGGCGCTTCTTACGTCAGCGGCACAGGAAAAAGTAAGAGGGTGAATTCGATGGCAAATCATTCCGGGCCGATGGCCTGTCCAGTCGACGGAGCGGCGCTGGTCATGAGCGAACGCTCGGGCATCGAGATCGACTATTGCCCGACGTGCCGCGGCGTGTGGCTCGATCGCGGCGAGCTCGACAAGATCATCGAGCGCAATGCCGCGAGCCAGGCTCCCCAGCCAGCGGCACCGCCGCAACCGCAGCACGCGCCGCAGCATCAGGGCGGTCCTTGGGAAAGCCAGCCGCAGCAATATGGCCATGGCTATGGCCACAAGCCGTACAAAAGGCGCAAGTCGTTCCTGGAAGACCTGTTCGACTAGGTGCGGCGGAGAAGCTGGAAAGTCGCTTCGTCGGGATCTTCGAAGAAGGCCCCCAGCGCGTCGGCGAACAGGGGGTCGCCCGATGCATTTTCGAAAAGGGTGAGGCTCGAGCGAAGCTTCATCGCGTCGATGTCGCCGAGGATTTCGGCGGCGCTCTTGCTGCCCGCCCAGCCGCTTAGGGCGCGGACGCATTCGCGATAGCGTTCGCCAAGAAGCGGGTGCGCGAGAAATGCGCGGGCCTCGTGAAGCGAACGGATTCCGTAGAATATGGCGGTTGGGCTTCGGCCCAGCCCCGCCAGCTGCGGGAAGATGAACCACATCCAGTGGCTCTGCTTGGCTCCCGCCTTAAGCTCGGTCAGCGCGGTTTCGTACGTCTGCTGCTGCGCTTCGAGGAAGCGCTGAAGCTGAAATGGGTCGGCAGGATCTTCCACACGGTTGATGGTACGGAAGGCTGGCCGAGGATCAACGGTCCGAGGCCAACCAACCGGTGAGAATGTAGAACAGGATTACTACGGGACCCGTCAGCAGCAGCGCGGCAACCAGGCCGAGGCGGATCAGAAGCGCGTCAACTCCGGTCCAGTCGGCAAGGCCTGCGGCCACGCCCATGACCTTGCCCTGGGACCGGTTCAGCACGAAACGTTCGTTCACTTTGAATTCCTCTGAAGCGCAGTGGGTTACGCGATCGGCAGGGCGCTGGTGGCCGTGCTGACGAAGAGCATCGCGGTGATGAAAGCGGCTGCGAAAGCGACGGCGGTGTCGCGGGCGGAGTTAAGAACGATCATGGCATTTCCCTTTTTTGTGCCGTGACCCTCGATTGGGCCACGCCACATTCAATGCAGGGAGCGTGCCAAATGGAAAATATCGTTGTTTTTCAGTACAGCCGTACAGAATCATTCAGACAGTTGGCGTTGTCCGCGCCTAAAATTGGGAAAATATCCCAACCGTTCTAGCTTGCGGTCAGGTCTCCGCCATTGGGATGGAGGATCTGGCCGATCATGTAGCTGGAATCCTCGCAGGCGAGGAACAGGAAGGACGGGGCAACCTCGTTGGGCTGTCCTGGACGGCCCATCGGAGTGTCCTTGCCGAATTCGGGGATGTCTTCCGGCTTCTGCCCGCCGAATGGGTTGAGCGGAGTCCAGATCGGGCCCGGTGCGACGCCATTCACGCGAATGCCCTTCTCGATCGCATTCTTCGCATAGGAGCGGGTGAAGGCGGTAATCGCGCCCTTGGTCGAGCTGTAGTCGAGCAGCTGCGGCGATCCCTTGTACATCGTCACCGAGGTGCAGTTGATGACCGCCGACCCTTCCTTGAGGTGCGGTTCCGCGGCCTGGGTCATGAAGAACATCCCAAAGATGTTGGTCTGGAACGTCCGCTTGAGCTGATCCTCGGTGATGTCGCGAATATCCTCGTCGGGATGCTGCTCGCCGGCATTGTTGACGAGGATGTCGAGGCGGCCGAGCTCGTCCACGGTCTGCTTCACGGCACGCTCGCAAAAATCCTTGTCGCCGACGTCGCCCGCGATGGTGATGGCCCTGCGGCCTTCCTTCTCGACGATCCGCTTCGTCTTTGCCGCGTCGTCATGCTCGCACAAATAGAGGATGGCGACGTCGGCGCCCTCGCGGGCGTACAAAGCGGCGACCGCACGGCCGATGCCGCTGTCCGCGCCGGTGATGAGCGCGACCTTGCCTTTCAGGCGATCGGAACCCTTGTAGCGCGGTTCCCAGTCGGGCTTTGGCTCCAGCTGGCTCTCATGGCCGGGCAGCTGATCCTCGTGGATCATCGGTTCCATGACGTCGGACACTTCTCACTCCTTCACGCGGACATGTTGAAATCGTCTCGGCCGCGGATGGGGTCCCCGCCGCTTAGCCGCGAAGAGCGAGCGCCGGGATCTTGTCCTGCCGGTCCTGCTCCGCCGACGCGCGGGGGCGGGCCGCGCGGCATTCCGCGACGATCGTCGGAAAATCGAAGTCGGTGTTGGCGATCAGCGCCTGCTGCGTCCCGGCGGAACAGGCGGACTGCGACGCATATTGCGTCGGCATCGTCGCCACCGGCGTGCACTGGGCGGCACCGTCGGCGCAGCCCAAGATCGCGATCACGTAATAGACTGGTTCCATTTGGAAAAATCCGCTCCGAGACTTGCCGGCACAACCGCCGATAGACTTGGCGGTTCCTTTCGTTTCGCTCGCGTCATTTGCGGCCCGCGTATCGCCCCCCTACCTAAAGGCTGATGGCGGACGAGGCGCAGCAACCGGAGCAGAAATCGGCGGGGTTCCAGACCCTGGTCCGCTTCCTGCCCATGCTGTGGCCGAAGGGCGAGGCCGAGCTGAAGGCGCGGGTCGTCGCGGCGGTGATCCTCGTCCTGGTCGGCAAGGCCGTCGTGCTCGCCATGCCCTTCGCCTACAAGGCCGTCATCGACCGCATGTCGGGTCCGGCGGTCGCGTTCGGCATCGTTGCCGCGCTGGTGGCCGCTTATGCCACCGCAAGGTTCGCGGGCGTGCTCGCGGACAATCTGCGCAATGCCTTGTTCGAAAAGGTCGGGCAGCATGCGGCGCGAAGGCTCGCGGGCCGGGTGTTCCGACACATCCACGACCTCAGCCTTCGCTTCCATCTGGAACGGCGCACCGGCTCGCTGACCAAGATCGTCGAGCGGGGCACGAAGAGCATCGACATGATGCTCTATTTCCTCCTCTTCAACATTGCGCCGACGGTGATCGAGCTGATTGCCATCTGCGTCATCTTCTTCGTGAAGTTCGGCGCGGGGCTGGTCGCCGCCACGCTGGGGATGGTCGCGATCTACATCGCCTTCACCCGCAAGGTCACCGACTGGCGGGCGCAGATTCAGCGCGACATGAACGAAGTCGACAACAAGGCGATCGGCCGCGCCGTCGACTCCCTGCTCAACTACGAAACCGTCAAATATTTCGGCGCCGAGGAGCGCGAGGCGAAGCGCTACGACGAGGCGATTGCCGCCTTCACCAGCGCCGCCGTCCGCAACGAAACCTCGCTCGCCTGGCTCAACATCGGCCAGAGCCTCATCACCAACCTGATGATGGCCGGCGCCATGATCTTCACCGTCTGGGGCTGGAGCCGCGGACAGTTCACGCCGGGCGACGTGGTTCTCGTCAACGCGCTGCTGATGCAGCTTTTCCGGCCGCTCGACATGCTGGGCTGGGTCTACCGTTCGATCCGCCAGGGGCTGATCGACATGGAGGCGATGTTCAATCTCGTCGATACGCCCGCCGAGGTCATCGACATCCCCGGCGCACCGCCGCTTGCGGTGAAGAGCGGCAACGTGAAGTTCGAAGGCGTCCGCTTCGGCTACGAACCGGGCCGCGAGATATTGAAGGGCATCGATCTCGACATACCCGCCGGCACCAGCCTGGCGGTGGTCGGGCCGTCGGGCGCGGGCAAGTCGACGCTCGCGCGGCTGATATACCGCTTCTACGACCCGTCGTCGGGCCGCATCCTGATCGACGGCCAGCCGATCGCCGAGGTCACGCAACGGTCCTTGCGCTCGTCCATCGGCATCGTCCCCCAGGACACCGTGCTGTTCAACGACACCATCGGCTACAACATCGCCTACGGCCGCGGCGAGGCGAGCAAGCAGGAAGTCGAGGACGCCGCCGACGGCGCCGCAATCCACGATTTCATCCAGGCGCTTCCCAATGGCTATGAATCGATGGTCGGCGAGCGCGGTCTCAAGCTGTCGGGCGGAGAAAAACAGCGCGTCGCAATCGCCCGTACCCTGCTCAAGAATCCGCCGATCCTGGTCCTCGACGAGGCCACGAGTGCCCTCGATAGCCGCACCGAGCAGGCCATTCAGGAAACGCTGGAGCGCATTGCCCGAAACCGCACGACGATCATCATCGCGCATCGCCTTTCGACCGTCGTCGGCGCCGATCGCATTGCCGTGCTGGAAGACGGCCGCGTCGCCGAGATCGGTACGCATGAGGAATTGCTCGAACGCGGCGGCCTCTACGCGGATCTGTGGTACCGGCAGCAGGCTGAGCGGGTCCTGGAAGAGGCTGCCGAAGCGGCCGAGTAGGCTTGGCGGAGCGGAGCCGCCTCGCTAGGCCTGACCTTCAAGCCGCGGCACGCGCCACCAATCGAAAAGTGAAATGACCGACCCGCTCGAAACCCTGAAACGCGTCTTCGGCTTCGACCATTTCCGGGGCGTGCAGGATCAGGTCGTGGAGCGCGTCCTCGCGGGACAGAACACGCTCGCAGTGATGCCGACCGGCGCCGGAAAGTCGCTCTGCTACCAGCTGCCCGCCGTGGTGCGTGAAGGAACGGCACTCGTCATTTCGCCCCTGATCGCGCTGATGCATGACCAAATCCGAAGCGCGAATGCGATTGGGCTGCGTGCAGCTTCGCTGACGTCGGCGGACGGAGACCGGCAGGAAACCGTCGAACGGCTGAACGCCGGCGAGCTCGACCTGCTCTACGTCGCCCCGGAGCGCGCCACCGGCGACGGCTTTCGCCGTTTGATCGGCCGCACGAACCTGTCGCTGATCGCCATCGACGAGGCGCATTGCGTCAGCGAATGGGGCCACGACTTCCGTCCCGACTACCGCCAGTTGCGCTCCCTGCTGGACGAGAATGGCGACGTTCCCCGGCTGGCACTGACCGCGACCGCGGACGCGCGCACGCGTGCGGACATATTGGCGCAGCTCGGAATCGGGGACGACGGGCTCATCGTCGCGGGGTTCGACCGGCCCAACATCCGCTATCACGTCCGCCCGCGCGACGGGCTCAACGCGCAGTTGAAGGCTTTGCTGGCGACGCAGCCCGGCCCGGGCATCGTCTACGCCCCCAGCCGCGACAAGACCGAGCGGATCGCCGAACAACTTGCCGCCGCCGGCCGCTCGGCGCTCCCCTATCACGCAGGTCTCGATCCAGCGATTCGTGCGCGAAACCAGGCGGCGTTCGTCGCCTCGGAGGAGATGGTCATCGCCGCGACGATCGCTTTCGGCATGGGCATCGACAAGCCCGATGTGCGCTTCGTCGCGCATGCGGGCATCCCGAAGTCGATCGAAGCCTTTTACCAGGAAACGGGGCGCGCCGGCCGCGACGGAGAGCCGGCGGAGGCTTGGCTCTTCTGGTCGGCCGAGGATTTTGCCCGCGCCCGCAATCGCGTCGAGCAGGAGGTCGATGCGGATCGACGTCCGACCGAACGCGAGCGCCTCAATACCCTCGCCGCCTTCGTCGAGGCGCCGGGTTGCCGACGGGCGATCCTTCTCCGGCATTTCGGGGAGGATCCACCGGAGACCTGCGGCAATTGCGACAATTGCCTCGATCCGCCGAAGACGATCGACGCGACGGAGGTTGCGCGCAAATTGCTCTCGGCGGCGTTTCGCACGGAAATGCGCTTCGGCGTTGCGCACCTCGCGGACGTGCTCGCGGGCAAGGAATCGGAAAAGGTCCTGAGCTTCGGCCATCATCGCCTGTCGGTCTTCGGGATTGCTTCGGAAGACGAAGTCGCGCTGGTGCGGCCGGTGGCGCGGGCATTGATCGCGCGCGATGCGCTGCGCACCGATGCCTATGGCGGACTCAGCTTCGGCCCCGCCGCTAGGCCGATTTTGAAGGGGGAGCAGGAGCTGACCATCGCCGTACCTCCGCCGCGCAGGCGGTCCTCACGCCGCCGCCAGGAAGGACCTGCCGACCCGCTGTTCGAGGCCCTGCGCGAGGAACGCCGGCGGATCGCGTCCGAAGCTGGGGTCCCGCCCTATGTCGTTTTCCATGACTCCACTCTGCGGGAGATCGCCGAGCGCAAGCCGCGCAATCTGTCCGAGCTTGGCGAGGTCCAGGGGATCGGCACTGCGAAGCTGGAACGCTATGGCGAAGCGATGCTTGCGGTGCTTGCGACCGCCGACGCTTGAGGCCATCTACGCCGATCGAGGAGACGTGCCATTCGCCAGATCGATGACAAAGTTTTCGTAAGCGCACAGGTTCAGCCCGGCGACGTCGCCGCGCTCGTCCGAGCAGGGCGTCACCATGATCGTGAACAATCGCCCGGACGGCGAAGAGCCGGGCCAGCCGCTGGGAGCCGAGATCGAGGAGGCCGCGACGGCAGCCGGCATGGATTACCGGTCGATCCCCATCATCCGTGGCATCGGACCGGCGGATGCCGAAGCGATGCGCGAGGCGCTGAAGCAGTCGCGCGGCAATGTGCTCGCCTTCTGCCGGACCGGGACACGTTCGGCCCTGACCTGGGCGCTGACCAGGAGCGAAGAAGGCCTGCCGCGCGCGGAGATCGAGGAGCGCCTGAAGAAGCGCCGGCGTCGATCCGACGCCGATCGCGCACCTGCTCTAGGGGTGGTAGTCGCGCAGCGCTTCGCGCGCTTCGTCGGCCTCGTCTTCCGGAACCATCAGGCGCACGCCGATCAGCGCACCTTCCGAATTGTTGTACAGATTGCCGTCGAAAACGAGCGCGTTCAGGCCGTAGCTTTCGACAAACATCCGGGCCAGTTCGGCCCGTAACGGCGTGTCGAATCGAGCGACCTCGACCAGCCCGCTCACCACGGCACCACGTCGCCCGCCGTCACTTCCGCCGGACGTGGCGCTCGGCCTAGCATGGCGTTCCGGTGCGGAAAGCGGCTGAAGCGCTCGATCACGTCGTGATGCTTTCGCGCAAACCCTAGCTGATTGTCGTCACCGAGAGCGGTGAAGAGCTGCACCGAGCCGCTTCTGGTCCGCGAGGGTCTCGCTGTGCATGAACGGCATGTAGAGGAAGCCGCGTTCCTCCGGCTGCAGCTCGTCGTCGAAGCCTAGGTCGACGGCCTGCTTCGCAATGGCCAGCGCGAGGTGGTCCGTCGAGAATTGATCCGCGTGGCCGCGAAACATGTTGCGCGGAAACTGGTCGAACAGGATCACACCGGCGAGCGCCGTGAGCGGATCGTCGAGAAAATGGTCGGCGGGCAGTTGCCGTTTCAGCTCCCAAAGTTGCAGGAAACGCTCGCGCACGTCGTGGTCGACTGCCGGGTCCGACTTCCACCATTGCTCGGGCTCGAGGCCGAACCAGAAGGACAGGACTTCCCGCCGCCAGTCGGCCTGTCCCGAGCTTTGCCGAGGGGTCACGCGGTCGCCGTTCCTCCGACCGTCAGGCCTTCGATCAGCAATGTGGGCTGGCCGACGCCCGCCGGAACGGACTGGCCGCCCTTGCCGCAAATGCCGACGCCTTCGTCGAGCTCGAGGTCGTTGCCGATGCCCTTGATCCTGGTGAGGACGGTCGGTCCATCGCCAATGAGGGTGGCGCCCTTGATCGGCTCGGCGATCTTGCCGCCGCGGATTCGGTAGGCCTCGGTGCAGGAGAAGACGAACTTGCCGCTGGTGATGTCGACCTGCCCGCCGCCGAAGCTCTTGGCATAGATGCCGTCCTGCACGCGCTCGACCAGCTCGCCCGGATTGTCGTCGCCGGCGAGCATGAAGGTATTGGTCATGCGCGGCATCGGGGCATGCGCAAAGCTTTCGCGGCGGCCGTTGCCGGTCGGCTCGACGCCCATGAGGCGCGCGTTGAGCCGGTCATGGATATAGCCCTTCAGGATGCCGTCCTCGATGAGAACATTGCGACGGGTCGGCGTGCCTTCGTCGTCGATGGTCAGCGAGCCGCGCCGATTGCCGATGGCGCCATCGTCGACGACCGTCACGCCCGGCGCCGCGACACGCTCGCCGATCCTGCCGGAGAAAGCAGACGTGCCCTTGCGGTTGAAGTCGCCTTCAAGGCCGTGACCAACGGCCTCGTGCAGGAGCACTCCGGGCCAGCCGGGACCGAGCACGACCGGCATCTCGCCGGCGGGAGCCGCGACGGATTCGAGGTTCGTGAGCGCTTGCGCGAGAGCGACGTCGATCGCCCGGTTCCACTTCGCTTCCTCGAACAATTGTCCGTAAAGATAGCGCCCGCCAAGGCCGTGATAGCCGGTCTCGCGCCGGTCGCCGTCCTGCGCGACGATCTGCACGTTCAGCCGCACCAGCGGCCGGACATCGTGGGCGACGAAGCCGTCGGCGCGGACGATGTCGATGACGCTCCAGCTCGCCGCGAGCGATACCGCGACCTGTGCAACCCGTGGGTCGCGAGCGCGGGCGGCCGCGTCGATCCGCTGGCAGAGCGCGACCTTCTCCGCGAACGGGACGGCCGAAAGCGGGTCGTCCGCAATGTACATGGCCTGGTTCGTTCGCGACGGCGGCAAGGCCGGACGACCTTTGCCCGGATCCAGAAGCTTGAGCGTGGCGGCAGCCCGCTCGATTGCCGAGGCGCTGATCTCGTTCGCATGCGCGAAGGCTGTGGTCTCGCCGGCCACGCCGCGAAGCCCGAAGCCGGCCACCGTGCTGTAGTCGGCGGTCTTCAACCGGCCGTCGTCGAACCCGAACGCCTCGCTGGCGGAATATTGAAGATAGAGCTCGCCGTCGTCGCAATGGGCGAGGTGGCGCGCGGCCAGGCGTTTCGCTTCATCGGGGTCGAGCGCGCCGTCGCGATAGAGGAACTTTCGGGGATCGGTGGGAATGACCATTACCGAGATATAGGGTCGCTGGCTGTTCGCGCCAGCCCGCGAGCGTCAGACTATACCGGCTGGTCCGCAGCCCCGCCCTCAAGAACGAACCGGCGGTCGCAATAGCCGCATTCGACGAAGCCGAGCTCGGGCTCGATCCGCAGGAACACGCGCGGATGGCCGAGCGCCGCCGACACTTCGCCGGAGCCGTCACACGCGACCTGAAGGGTCTTCACCCGATAGACTTCGGGCGGCGGGATTGCGTTTGCGGAAGAAGGCGGCTGGTCCATGCCGAACAGGTAGCAAGCCGGAGAAGCGGCTTCAATGTCGTGCGACGGGGTGAACTCGTGCGGTTGCCGGCCGGTTAACGATGGCCGCTCAATTGTATTGAAGCTCGACGTCGAACGTGCCGGTGTAGATGCCGTCAACCTGGTTCGCGTTCACGAACAAGGTGCCGCCGATCGAGAACGAGAAGCTCTCCTTCGCGACGACGTTGCGGCTGCCGCTCCCCGACACGGTGAAGTTGTCCACCTGCATCGTCTCGGTGCCCCCGACCCGGGTTAGCGTGATCGCCTTTTTGGGCGCGCGAATGTGAACGACCGTTTTGACGGGCGAAACGGCTTCAAAAAGAGCCGAATAGGGTGTGCCGCCATAGTGAACGACACCGCCCGTCGTGGTCATCAGGTCCGTGTTCGGATTGATCACGGCGGTGCCCGCGCCGGTCACGACCAGCGTCGCGAAGTTCAGGTCGTTCATCAGCCTGATGCTTCCGGGATAGTGGATCTGGACGCGGCCTTGCGCCGGAGTCGGCGCTGCGACGGGCGCGGCAAGCGCCGTCGCGGCAGTCGCAATCGACAGCAGCCCTGCCGCAAGCAGGTTGAAGATACGCACAGGACCCATCGCAAATCCGGCGGTAACCTTTTCTCCTCAAGATCGATCTTACACTTAGGGTAAACAGCGCGTTTACATTTGGGGACGTGCGCCTCGCTTGTCGGCTGGCGCCGTCGCCCGCTATGCGACCGCATGGACACCAGCCCGGCAATCCGCATCGACTCCGTTTCGAAGACCTATGCCGGCGGAAAGCTTGCCCTCGACAATGTCAGCGTGGAGGTCCCCCGCGGGCAGATCTTCGGGCTTCTCGGCCCCAATGGCGCGGGCAAGTCGACCCTCATCAACATCCTCGCCGGACTGGTGGTGAAGAGCGCCGGAACGGTGAACATCTGGGGCTTCGACATCGACGAGCATCCGCGGAACGCGAAGCGCTCGATCGGGATCGTCCCTCAGGAAATCCTGTTCGACCCGTTCTTCACCCCGAGGGAAGCGCTGGAGATTCAGGCCGGTCTCTACGGCATACCTCGCACCGGACGGCAGACCGACGCCCTGCTCGCCGCGATGCACTTGACCGACAAAGCGGACGCCTATGCGCGCACCTTGTCGGGCGGGATGAAGCGGCGGCTTCTGGTCGCCAAGGCCATGGTCCATTCGCCCCCGATCCTCGTGCTCGACGAACCGACCGCGGGCGTGGACATCGAGCTTCGCCGCCAGCTCTGGGCCTATGTGCGGGAATTGAACGCCAACGGCGTGACGGTCGTCCTTACCACGCATTACCTCGAAGAAGCGGAGGAGCTTTGCGACCGCATCGCGATCATCCACCACGGGCGCGTGGTCGCGAACGAATCGACGCGTCAGCTGGTGGCGAAGGCGCAGGAGAAGGCCGTGGTCGTCACCTTCGACCATGACATCGACTCCGTCCCGACCAATGCCTGCTTCGAAAACATCAATCTGCTCGACGAACGAACGATCGAGATCACCTATCGCAAGGACAAGGTGAATGCTGGGCAGGTGCTCGCGGCCGTCGCGCGCGACGGTTTGGCAATCGTCGATGTCCGGACGCGCGAGCCCGACCTCGAGGACGTGTTCCTCAGCCTGGTCAGCGAGCAGGCCGCATGAGCGCGACCGCGGATGTCCTCGTCGTCGGGTCAGGCGCAGCCGGGCTCACGGCAGCGTTGAACCTCGCCGAGGATCGCAAGGTGTCGGTCATCGCCAAGGGCTCGCTGGGCGAGGGCGCAACGGGCTGGGCGCAGGGCGGAATTGCGGCCGTTCTCGAAGAAGGCGACAGCTTCGAATCCCACATCAACGACACGATGATCGCGGGCGCCGGCCTCAATGACCGGGACGTCGTCGAGCATGTTGTCGAGGGAGCTCCGCGCGCCATCCAGCGGCTGATCGCTCTCGGCGTCCCCTTTGCCAACGAGGGAGGTGCCCTGCATCTGACTCGCGAGGGCGGCCATAGCCACAGGCGGATCGTCCATGTTGCGGATGCGACCGGCGCTGCGATCCAGCAGGCGCTCGAGAAGGCCGCGCTCAAGCATCCGAACATCACCCTCATCCCGGACATGGTCGCGGTCGATTTGATCACCGGCCGGCACGCCACGACCTTCTCGACCAGCGGCGCGGTTCATGGGCTGTATGCCTATAATCGCCGCAAGAAGCGGGTTGAGGCACTGACCGCCCGCGCGACCGTTCTCGCCACCGGCGGGGCGGGGCGGACCTATCTCTTCTCGACGGCTCCGCGCGGAGCGACCGGCGATGGAATTGCCATGGCCTGGCGCGCCGGCTGCCGCATCTCGAACATGGAATTCATGCAATTCCACCCGACCTGCCTCTACAACCTGCAGGTCAAGAACTTCCTCATCACCGAGGCGGTTCGGGGGGAGGGCGGCCATCTGAAGATCCCCGGCACGGGCGAGCGCTTCATGCCGCGCTTCGACGAGCGCGCCGAACTCGCGCCCCGCGACATCGTCGCCCGCGCGATCGACCATGAGATCAAGCGGCTCGGCCTCGATTATGTCCATCTCGACATCTCGCACCGAGAACCGGACTTCGTCCGCGCACATTTCCCGAACATCTACGAGAAGCTGATCGGGCTTGGCATCGACATTACCAAGGAGCCCATCCCCGTCGTCCCGGCGCAGCACTATACCTGCGGCGGGGTGGTTGTGGACCTCAAGGGCTGCACCGATGCACCTGGACTCTACGCCGCCGGCGAAGTGACCGAATCCGGACTTCACGGTGCGAACCGCCTCGCTTCCAACAGTTTGCTCGAATGTCTCGTCTTCGGCGAAGCCGCGGCCCGTCACATCAACGAGAATTGGGAAACGCTCGCCCACGTGCCCGAGGTTCGCGCCTGGGACGAAAGCCGCGTAACGGACAGCGACGAGGAAGTCGTGATCAACCAGGTCTGGGGCGAAATCCGCCGCTTCATGTGGAACTTCGTCGGCATCGTCCGCACGACCAAGCGGCTCGAACGCGCCAAGCGGCGCATCGACATGCTGCGTCAGGAAGTGACCGATTATTACGCGCATTTCCGCGTCACTCCGGACCTGATCGAGCTTCGCAACCTGGTCGAGGTCGCCGACCTGATCATCCGTTCGGCTCTCGCCCGCCACGAAAGCCGCGGCCTGCACTACACGCTCGATTATCCGCAGACCGACGCCAAGGCGAAGGACACGGTGCTGGTTCCCTAGACCAGGGGTCTTCACAGCGAGCGCGGATTGCTTGAAAGCCTGAATTGCGCGCTCGTAACAAGGGAGGGCAACATGCCCGTCGAACTGAAGATCGCAGCCTTGGGCGCGGTACTCCTGCTCGTTCACATCCTGGTCGCGGGCAACGTCAGGACGAAGCAATATGGCCGCCGCTGGAACGTCGGAGCGCGTGACGAGGAACAGCCTCCGCTCAATCCCGTCGCCGGCCGCCTGGCCCGTGCACAGGCGAACTTTCAGGAGACATTCCCGATTGCCGTCGTGGCCCTCCTGGGGGTCGTCATCGCCGGCCAGACGAGCCCGATAACGGCGATCGGCGGCTGGATTTGGCTGGCCGCACGCACCATCTATCTACCGCTCTATGCGATGGGCGTGCCCGTCGTGCGGACCGTGGTCTTCGGAATCAGCATCGGAGGTTTGGGCATGGTGCTCTGGCCGCTGCTGCTGGGTTGAGGGTCGGCCCGCTGGCATCCCTCAACTAGCCTGCTAAACCCGCCCGTTCATGTCCGACGCCCCCGACAACAATCAGAAGCACCTCTACCTGGTCGACGGGTCGAGCTACATCTTCCGCGCCTATCATCGCCTGCCGCCGCTCACGAACCGGCACGGGATGAACGTCGGTGCGGTCTACGGTTATACCGCGATGCTGTGGAAGCTCGCGGACGGGTTGAAACATGCCGAGGGACCGACCCACATGGCGGTCATTCTCGATGCGTCGGAATCGACCCACCGCAACGAGATGTACGACCAGTACAAGGCGCACCGTCCGCCGCCTCCGGAAGACCTGGTCCCGCAGTTTCCGTTGATCCGCGTCGCGACCCGCGCCTTCTCGATTCCGTGCATCGAGCAGAACGGTCTCGAGGCGGACGACATCATCGCCTGCTACGTGATGGCCGCCAAGAAAGCCGGCTGGAAGACGACGATCGTCAGCTCCGACAAGGATCTGATGCAGCTGGTCGAGGACGGAAGTGTCGACATGCTCGACACGATGAACGACCGCCGCATCGACGAAGCGGCGGTGAATGAGAAGTTCGGAGTGGGCCCCGAGAAGGTCGGCGAGGTTCTCGCGCTGATGGGGGACAGCGTCGACAATGTGCCGGGCGTCCCCGGCGTCGGCCCGAAGACCGCCACACAGCTCATCCAGGATTACGGCAGCGTCGAAGCCGTCCTCGCCGCGGTCGATGAGATCAAGAAGCCCAAGCTGAAGCAGAACCTGATCGATTTTGCGGATGACGCGCGCCTTTCGCGCGAGCTCGTCCGGCTCGTTTGCGATGCTCCGCTTCCGGAACCGCTCGAAGACCTCGCGCTCAAAGGTATCCCGCCCGAACCGCTGCGGGAGTTCCTGGAAGATCAGGGCTTCAAGACCCTGCTCAACCGCATGGTTGGCGGCGGTTCGCCGAACACCGGTGCGACCGTCCGCAATGACGTCATTGCGGCGATGGAAAAGAAGGCGCCGGTCGCGAAGCCCGCCGAACCGGAGAAGATCGAGGTCGACGTCTCGAAATATGAGACGGTGACCGACGAAGCGTCGCTCGACCGCTGGATCGCGGAGGCTCGGACGCAAGGCTATGTCGCGGTCGATACGGAGACGGATTGCATCGACTGCATCGTTGCCAAGCTCGCCGGCATCAGCCTGGCCACCGGCCCGAACCGCGCCTGCTACATTCCGGTCGGACATTCGGGAGTCGATCTCTATTCCGAAACCCCGAACCAGCTTCCGCTGCAGCTTGGTGCTCGACCGGTTGAAGCCGCTGCTCGAAGATCCGTCGGTCCTCAAGATCGGGCATAATCTCAAGTACGATTGGGTGATGTTCGACAAGGCCGGCATCGACGTCGCGCCGTACGACGACACCATGCTGATGAGCTTCGATCTCGATGCGGGCCGCAGCTTCGGTCACAATCTCACGGACCTCGCCAAGTCGCAGTTCGAGCATGATTGCATCAGCTTCAAGTCGCTTTGCGGCACGGGAACCAAGCAGATCACCTTCGACAAGGTGCCGCTCAAGGAAGCGACCGAATATGCCGGCGAGGACGCGGACATCGCGCTTCGCCTGTGGCGGCGCTTCAAGCCGCGCATGACCACCGAGCATGCAGAGCGCGTCTACAAACGCGTCGACCAGCCGCTTATCCCGGTCATCGGCCGAATGGAGCGGCGCGGCGTGAAGGTCGACCGCGACTATCTTGCCAAGCTCAGCCGCGAATTCTCGGAGGAAATTGCGAAGCTGGAGGAGCGCATCTACGAGGCGGCGTGCGGTCCCTTCACCATCGGGTCGCCGCAACAGCTTGGCGACGTGCTCTACGGACGACTTGGCCTGAAGGGCGGCCGCAAGGGCAAGAGCGGGCATTATTCGACCGATGTGAATGAGCTCGAGCGGCTCGCCGCCGAGGGTGTCGAATGCGCGCGCCTGGTGCTCGACTGGCGGCAGCTGACCAAGCTGCGGTCGACCTATACCGATGCACTTCAGGCCGTGATCAATCCGGAAACCGGTCGCGTCCACACCAGCTTCAGCCTGACTGGCGCGCAGACGGGACGCCTGTCCTCCAACGACCCCAACCTGCAGAACATCCCGATCCGCACCGAGCTCGGCCGCAAGATCCGCGACGCCTTCGTCGCCGAGCCGGGCTACGTTCTGATGAGCGCCGACTACAGCCAGATCGAGCTGCGCATCGCCGCGCACATGGCCGACGTCCCGCAGCTCAAGGAAGCCTTCCGCAACCGCGACGATATCCACAACATCACGGCGGAAGAGCTGTTCGGCCACGTCGACCGCGACACGCGCGGCAAGGCGAAAACGGTCAACTTCGCCATCCTCTACGGCGTGTCGGCGTGGGGTCTTGCCTCGCGCATGGGCGTTTCGCGGGAGGAGGGCTCGGCGATCATCGCCCGCTACTTCGAACGATTCCCCGGCATCCGCGCCTACATGGACGACACGCTCAACTTTGTCCGTGAGAACGGCTTCACGCAGACGCTCTTCGGCCGGAAGACGCACTTCTACCCGAACATCCGATCGCCCAATCCCTCGATCCGCGGCGGCGCCGAGCGGGCGGCCATCAATGCCCCGATCCAAGGTACGAGCGCCGACCTCATCAAACGCGCAATGGCGCGAATGGACGACGCGCTTGCCGAAGCCGGCCTCGATGGCGTTCGGATGCTCCTGCAAGTGCACGACGAGCTGGTCTTCGAAGTCCCTGACGGGCGGGAGGAAGAGGCTGCCGCCGTCGTACGGCGGGTCATGGAGACCGCTGCCGAACCCTCGCTCAAGCTCGACGTGCCGCTCGACGTCGAAGTTGGCTGGGGCGAGCATTGGGGCGCCGCGCATTGAGTTCAGCCCCGCCGGCCTCGCCGCCACCGGCGGACCTCGCGGCGCTCGCCCGCGGAGGCAGGATCAACTTCCTCGGCTTCTGCGTCCGGCTGGCTGCCCGCCTGCCGTTCCTGTTCATCGCCGGCCGCATCTACGGCGCGGAAGCGCTCGGGCGTTTCGCTTATGCGGTCCTGATCGTGGAGTTTGCCGCCCAGCTTTCAACGCTTGGTCTCAAGCGCGGTCTCGCCCAGCAGCTGGCGCACACCGACAAGCCGCACGTTTGCGTGGTCTGGGACGGCTTGCTCGTCGCAGCGCTCGGAGCGGTGTTCTTCATGAGCCTGCTGATGATCTTTCCCCAGGCCATGTTTCCGAACAGCGAGATCACCGGCCTCGAATGGCTGCTTCCGATCACCATCATCGCGCTCGCCTGGTCGGACATCATGCTTGCCGCGCTGGCCTACCGGAACGACATCACCTCGACCGTCCGAGCGCGCGCGATCGTCGAGCCGATCATCATCAGTGCCGCGGCGCTCGCCTGGGCCTACATATCGACCCGGGACGGTCTGATCATCGCCTATGTCTTGTCGATGGTCGGAGCGCTCATCGCCTCGATCATTCCTTTCGTGAGGAGCTACGGCCTTCCCCGCGACTGGCGGCCGGACCCCGCCACTCTCTGGACGATGGCCCGGCGCAATATCCCGGTCGCCGCCGCCGACGCGGTCGAGTGGGGCTCGCGCCGTGTCGACATCGCAGTGCTCGGCCTGTTCTTCTCGCCGGCGGTCGTCGGCATCTATTATGTCGCGCAGAACGTCGCATCGCTCCCGTCGAAGCTGAAGACCAGCTTCGACCCGATCCTCGGCCCGGTGGTCGCGCGCAACCTCAAGGTGGGCGACAAGACGGCCGTCGCCAGGCAGGTCCGCCAGGTCGGCTTCTGGGTGATCGGCGCGCAGCTCGGCGTGGCGCTCGCGCTGGCTATTCCGGGCGAAGCCGTGATGGGTCTGATCGGCCCGGCTTTCGTCGCCGGCACGGCGGCTCTGGTGTTCCTGCTGGCGGCGGAAGTGGTCGCGGCCATGGCCGCGGTCAGTGAGGCTGCGTTGATCTATGTCGCCCGCCACCGGAACATGCTGATCAGCCTCGCCATGCTCGTTCTTGAAGCGGGCCTCGCCGTCGCCATCATTCTCGCGATGCGGCAGTTCGATTTGCCCCTCATGTGGCAGGCGACCGGTCCCGCAATCGGGCTGATGCTCGCGCTGGGGTTTGCCGCCATCGTCAAGTCGCGCTTGCTCTGCAGCATATTGGGAGCGCGTGTGAACGGATGGCGCTGGCCGCTTGTCTGGGCCGCCGCTGCTGCGGGGGTTGTCGGCTATCTCGCCACATTGCTTCCGGAATGGGCCGAACTTCTGTTCGGCATTCCGGCCATCCTCATCGCGTTCGGAGCCGTGCTGTGGACCAAGGGCTTCGGCCCAGAAGACCGCGAGCTCTTCCGCATGAGGAAGGCCGACATCGAAGAGTTGCAAGTCCCCGCTCCGGGGACGGCCGGAGACGTTATCCGCTAGTGGCGAAAGTGCCGCATTCCCGTGAAGACCATTGCTAGCCCTGCTTCGTCGGCGGCGGCGATGACGTCGTCGTCGCGAATCGAACCGCCGGGCTGGATCACGGCCGTCGCACCCGCTTCCACTGCGGCGAGCAGCCCGTCGGCGAAGGGGAAGAAGGCGTCCGAGGCGACGGCTGAACCGACCGTTCGCGGCTTCGCCCAACCGTAGGTCTCGGCGGCTTCCTTGGCTTTCAACGCAGCGATGCGCGCGCTGTCGCGGCGGTTCATCTGGCCCGCGCCAATGCCTGCCGTCGACCCGTCCTTGGCATAGACGATCGCGTTCGACTTCACATGCTTGGCGACGGTCCAGGCGAACAGGCAGTCGCGGATCTCGTCCTCGGTCGGCTGCCTCTTGGTGACGACCTTAAGCGCGTCGCGCGAGATCGAGCCATTGTCGCGATCCTGGACGAGGATGCCGCCGGCGATGATCGCAATGGTCTGGCCGCCGCGCTTCGGGTCGGGCAATCCGTCCGTCAGCAACAGCCGCAAATTCTTCTTCTTGGCGAAGACGGCCTTCGCCGCGTCGTCCGCGCCGGGCGCAACCACAACCTCCGTGAAGATCTGCGTAATGGCCTCGGCCGTCGCCGCGTCGAGCGGACGATTGGCGGCGACGATCCCGCCGAATGCCGAAACGCTGTCACAGGCGAGCGCGTCGTTCCACGCCTCCAGCAGGCTGTCCGCGCTGGCAACGCCGCAGGGGTTGGCGTGCTTGACGATGACGATGGTCGGCGGACCGTCGCGAAACTCCGCAACCAGCTCGAGCGCCGCATTGGCGTCGTTGAGGTTATTGTAGCTGAGCTCCTTGCCCTGCACCTGCTGCGCCTGCGCAATCCCCGTCGCGTGCGGACCGATCGGCTCGTAGAGCGCCGCGCGCTGGTGCGGGTTTTCGCCGTAGCGCAGCGGCATCAGCAGCTTGCTCGCGCGCGTCCAGACCTGCGGAAATCGCTCGCCCTGGTCGGCGAAGGCGAACCATTGCGAGATGGTCGAATCATAGGCAGCCGTCAGGGCATAGGCTTTCGCGGCAAGCCGCTTGCGGAACGCAAGTGACGTCGCGCCGTCATTCTCGCCGAGTTCGCCGAGCAATTCCTCATAGTCCGCCGGGTCGGTGGCGATGGCGACGAAGGCGTGGTTCTTGGCGGAGGAGCGGACCATCGACGGTCCGCCGATGTCGATATTCTCGATAATCTCGTCGCGCGAGGCCCCGCGCATCACGGTCGCTTCGAAGGGATAGAGGTTGACGACGACAAGATCGATTGCGCCGATCCCATGCTCTTCCATCGCCGCCGCATGCTCGGGATTGTCGCGCACGCCGAGCAGCCCGCCATGCACCTTCGGGTGAAGCGTCTTCACTCGGCCGTCCATCATCTCCGGAAAGCCGGTCAGGTCGGAAATGTCGCGGACCTGATGGCCAAGCTCGCGCAGCTTCGCCGCCGTTCCGCCGGTGGAGACCAGTTCGACGCCGTGCTTCGACAGACCCTCGGCCAATCGGTCCAGACCCGATTTGTCGGAAAGCGAAATGAGCGCCCTTTTGACGGGGACGAGGTCGGTCATGCGGGGTCCTTCGATCAGCTGGAGCGGCGGAACTGCCACGCAACTTCGCCGCCGATAGCGGGGACTTCGCCCTGAATCACCATTTGAGTCGTGGCTACCGTCTGCCCTCGCCCGTCGATCATCAGGCTTTCCTCGATGCCGAGGTTCGCGCCGCGGCAGCGGAAGTTCCACGGTGGCGCGCCGGGCGAGCGCAGGATTGCGCCCATGCCGTCGGCCGTGATCGTCGGCTCGACTCCCGGCGCGAGATGAAAGCGGATCGCATAGGGCACGGCGTCGCGGATCTTACGGCGGCCCTTCGGCGTCATCTGGTCGGCGCCGCGAAGTTCCTTGCCGTCATTGCCGAGCATCAGGCTGCGCTTGTGGACCAGCCCGAAGCCGCGGACGTAGCCGTCGTGGGTCGCCTCCAGCCGGCTGCAGTCATTGTCCTCGCTGCGTTCGACGGTGACGTCCCCTGCGCCCTTGCCGAGCGAGCCGTCGGGCAGGATCGCCGTCGAGTTCGTGTCGGAGATGATGAGGGTGCTGTGCGCCGCCGTCGTCCGCAGTCCTTCGACGAGATCGCTCGACAGGCCTGTCGGCAGGGGAGCGGGCCCGCCGCAATTGATTACCAGCCGCTGCGCGCCGTCCGACATTTCGAAGGCGAGCGTCGAGGCGCAGCCGGTCGATGCAGCCTTTGGCGGGGGTGGAGCGGCGGCGTCGATGACCAGCACCGTCCCAAGCGCGGACATGCGGTGAAAGCCCCAGCCACGCGGCTGCCGAAGCGGGCGGGCGCGAAGACCGCAGCCTTCGACCATCGCGTGCAGGCGGGCCGCGTCGCCCGGATTGCCGCCCTGCCAGCTCGACAAGGCGCCGTCACCCATGGTGACTCCATGAAGTGCGGCCAGCGCCGCGGCCGCGGCGGCTTCGATCGCGTCGGGCAGGCTCTGCTTGGCCGCGAAATAGGCGGCGCGAAGCAGCGAAAGCCGGTCGACCAGAAGCATCTGCTCATACGGGGTCCGGCTGACCAGGCCGCCGTCCTCGAGTTGCGCGTTCGAAAGTGCGCGCGCGAGACCGGATTCGCCCTTCGCGACCCGAGGCACTCCGCCCTGAACAAGCAGGCCGGCGGCGACCAGCCCGGACCAGGCCGTGATCCGGTCGATGCCCGGGCGGGCCTTGTCGGCATTGACCTCGATATGTCGCGCACCCCTGACGAGGGTGTTCAGAAGCGCGGAACGGTAGCCCGCGTCGCGGCTCGACAGGATGTAGGGCGCGTAGGCCGTCCAGAAGAGGATGCGCTCGCCCCAAAGGTCCGGCCGCCACGCGTCGTCGACACGGGTGCCGTGCGCCAGGAGCCAGCGTCCGGCGAGGGCTTCCGCAACGCGCGCGCCCTTTTCCCGCGAGGCGGCGGCGGCCAGGTCCCGCAGCCAGGAGAAGCCCTGTAGGGCGTCCGCCACCGGATTGCCGACGCCTAGGGCGGCGAAATCCAGGTCGGTCAGCTGGACCGCTTCGTTGCCGAGGACGAACCGGCCGGCGAGCAAGGCGTCGCCCCGTTTCCGGTCGCCCTGCACATGATCGCGTGGGACGGCGACGAGCTTGAGCGGTTGGCCGCCCGAGGCGAACAGACGCGAGAAAAGCGGCCGCTTGGCGAGTTTCTGGACGACGGCATTCTGTGCCGCACTGTCGGAACTCATCCCTCTCCCCTGAGGGCCCTGATGTTGGCGGCGTAGGAGGCTGGGCCGTCACGGAAGGCAGCGGTTCCGGCGACGAGCACCGTCGCTCCGGCAGCGACCGCGAGAGGCGCGGTCTTCACGTCGATGCCGCCGTCGACTTCGATGTCGACCTTGAGGTTCTCCTTGGCGACCCGGTTCGCGATGGCCTCGATCTTCTTGAGCTGGCCGGTGATGAACTTCTGCCCGCCGAAGCCCGGGTTGACGCTCATGACCAGGACGAGGTCGATCTCGTCGAGAACGTAATCCAGCATCTTCGCCGGAGTCGCCGGGTTGAGCGAAACTCCGGCCTTCTTGCCGAGGCCCTTGATGCGCTGGATGGTGCGGTGGAGGTGCGGGCCGGCCTCGGGATGCACGGTGATGATGTCCGCACCGGCCTCGGCGAACGCGTCGAGGAAGTGGTCGATGGGCGAGATCATCAGGTGCACGTCGAACGGCTTGGCGGAGTGCGGCCGAAGCGCTTTCACCACGCCCGGACCGATGGTGATGTTCGGCACGAAATGCCCGTCCATGACGTCGACGTGGATCCAGTCGGCCCCGGCCGCGTCGATCGCGCGAACGTCCTCGCCCAGCTGGGCGAAGTCGGCGGACAGGATGGATGGGGAAATGAGCGGCGCGGTCATTGTTCCGATTAAACGCTAAGTTAGGTCACGGACAAGGCGCGCGACAAAGAAGCCGTCGAGGCCGCCTTCGCTTTCGAGCGTCCCGGGAAGAATGCGGACCCAGCCACGCTCGTCTGGCGTCACGAAGTCGGGCAGTTCCCCGGGCTTCGGCGGATCGATGCGGTAGCCGTCGTTACTGGTCGAGGAAACGCGCCGACAATGTCCTCACCCTCCTGCGGTTCGAGCGAGCAGACCGCATAGACGAGGGCGCCGCCGGGCTTGAGCCACTCGGCGGCGCGCTGAAGAAGCTGCGCCTGAAGCTCCGTGCTCGACGCGATGATCGCGGGCCGGGCGCGGTACAGGACTTCGGGATGCCGCCGGAACGTGCCGGTAGCCGAGCAGGGTGCGTCGAGCAGGATGGCATCGAACTGCTTGCCGGGTTGCCACGTCGTTGCATCCGCCGCGACGAGCTTTGCCTCGAGACCCGTTCGCTCGAGATTTTCGCGCAGGCGCTTCAGCCGCGATTCGGCTTGATCGACCGCCGTGACCTGATGTCCGGCGGCAGCCATCTGCATCGTCTTCCCGCCTGGTGCCGCGCAGAGGTCGAGGACGTCTGCCGCTCCTGCCGGCATCAGCCGTGCGGGCAGTGAGGCGGCGAGGTCCTGCACCCACCAGCCGCCTTCGCCGTATCCGGCAAGATCGGCTACCGAGCCCGCGTCATGCAGGCGAACGTGGCGCGGAGCGAGCGACGTGCCGCCCGCGAATGCTTCCGCAGCCTCGTCGTTGGCAAAGTTCAAATCGAGCGGCGGACGATTGGCGATGGAGCGGCGCGCTGCCGCAACGACGTCATCGCTCCACGACCGGCGCCAACGCTCCTCGACCTGCTCGGGGAGAAGCGGCGCCTCCATCGGCGGCACGCCTTTGCGCAACAGGGTCCCGAGCACGCCGTGCACCAGCCGTCGCGGCCCGCCGTCGACGAGAGGCAAGGCTGTCGCGACCAATGCATGTTCGGGGGTGCCAAGGCCGACTTTCTGCGCAAGCGCGATCCGCAGGACCATCCGCGCCTTGCTGTCGTCGGGCAGCCTGTTGCGCGTCGCGCTGTCGATCAGGGCGTCGAAATCCGGTAATCGCCGCAGAGCCTCCCCGGCGATGGCTATGGCGAGCCCCTGATCGGCCGGTTTCAGCCCTTTCGAAGATTGGGCGGCGGAATCGAGCGTCTGCCCGCGCCGCAGGACGGCATCGAGCATCTGGAGCGCGGCTCGGCGCGCCGGCAGGCCTTCAACACTTGGCATGGGCAGTCCCAACGCACATCTTCAGCCCATGACCAAGGCCAAGCGCCCGAAGGCGCCTGATTACCTCTCCAAGTCGCCGCCCGTCCCGGAACCGGAGGCCGGCGACGGAACGGTTCCGCCCAACGGCGAGGAGCAGCGGCTCGATCCCACCCGCTACGGCGACTGGGAAAAGAAGGGCATCGCGATCGATTTCTAGGTTCTGCACGGGCCTAGTGCGTTTCCGGCCGCGGCGGACGGGCGAGTAATTCCTGCAGCACCTGGTCCACGTTGGCGCTGCCCGACAGGAGCTTCGCCACCGCCGCCACGACCGGCATGTCGATGCCCATTTCGCCCGCCAGCCGCGCCAGCACCGGCGCAGTGAACGCCCCTTCTGCGACGGTCCGCCGGTCGCTCATCAAATCGTCAGCCGACCGCCCTTCGCCGATGCCCTTACCCAGCGAGAAATTGCGCGAGCTGGTCGACGAGCAGGTGAGGACGAGGTCGCCAAGACCCGATAGTCCCACGAGCGTCTCGCGCCGCGCTCCGTTGGCCAGTCCGAACCGGGTCATTTCGGCAAAGCCGCGGGCGATTAGTGCCGCCCGCGCGTTCTGACCGAGGCCCTTGCCGTCGACCACCCCGCAGGCGATCGCGAGCACGTTCTTGACCGCCCCGCCGATCTCCGCGCCCGCGACGTCGTCGCTGAGGTACATCCGGAACGTGGGCAAGGCGATCCGGTCGCGGAGGGACTCGGCAAGCACCTGATCCTCGGCGGCAAGCGTGACCGCCGTGGGCAGACCCGCAGCGACTTCATGCGCGAAGGTCGGGCCGGACAGAACCGCGATCGAGGCCTCCGCACAGGCGTCGGAGGCCACGCGATGAAGTAGCGCTCCGCTATGCTCCTCAATTCCCTTCGAGCAGAGAATCAGGGGCTTGTCGCAAGGCGGCGCGGCTTCGAGCACGGCGCGCATATGCTGCGCGGGCGTGACCACGAGCCAGGCCTCGCACGTCTGGAGATCGGCAAGGTCGCCGGTGGCGCGGATGGACGAACTGAGCTTCTGCCCCGGCAGAAAGGCGCGATTCTCATGGTCGTCGTTGACGGACTCGACGACCTCATTCTCGCGCGCCCACAGCAGAACGTCGCGTCCACCACTCGCGCCCACTTGCGCCAGGGCCGTTCCCCAGGCGCCGCCGCCGATGACCCCGATCCGATCGAAACTCATGCCTTGACCCCCGCTCCACGAACCTTGTCCGCCGCCGGATCGAGCGGCCAGCGCGCGCGTGCCGGCGCGTCGAGCGTATCCGTCAGCCCGCGCTCGAAGCGCTCGGCGCCCGCCCACGCGATCATCGCGGCATTGTCCGTGCACAGCCAGCCGGGCGGAACGCTGAACTGCCGTCCCTTCGCCTCCGCAAGGTGCTGCAGCGCAGTCCGGACGGCGCGATTGGCCGCCACTCCGCCTGCGACGACGAGCGCGGGCGCCTCGGAGCGATCGAGCGCGAGGCGGGTCCGATCGACCAGGCAGTCGACCACCGCCTGCTGGAAGGATGCGGCAATATCTGCCGGCGCGTACTGGCCCGATGCAGCCGCCCGCTGCACCGCGCTTTTCAGTCCCGCGAAGGAGAAATGCGGTTCGCCCGACCCGACCAGCGGTCGCGGCAATGGGACTGCAGCGGGATCACCTTCTCCCGCCAATTCCTCGATCGCCGGTCCGCCGGGATAAGGCAGACCAAGCAGCTTCGCCGCCTTGTCGAAAGCCTCACCTGCCGCATCGTCGATCGTCGTCGCCAGCCGCCGATACTCGCCGACTCCGGCGACCTCGAGCAATTGGCAATGCCCGCCGGAGACCAGCAGCAGCAGATAGGGAAAGCCGAGGTCCGGATCGACCAGGCGCGGGCTGAGCGCATGGCCTTCGAGATGATTGACGGCGACCAGCGGCTTGCCGGTGCCGAGCGCGAGGCCCTTGCCCGCAAGCAGCGCGACCATCACCCCACCGATCAATCCCGGACCGGCAGTTGCGGCAATGGCGTCGACGTCTCCGATGCCCTTGCCCGCGTCGACAAGCACGCGGCGGACGAGGTCCGGAAGGATCTCGACATGCGCCCGCGCGGCGATCTCCGGCACCACGCCGCCAAAGGGGCGATGCGCCTCGTTCTGGCCGACGACCGCCTGCGCAAGGATCTGCCGATCGCTCGTGACGAGCGCCGCCGCAGTATCGTCGCAGGAGGATTCCAGGCCGAGGATCAATGCCATCCGGCGCCCTTTGCCCGACGCGCACCGCATCCGCTAGGGGCGCCGCTCGACGGTGCAGGGCTTCGGGTCTAGCTAGCGGGGATGATGAGATCTCCGATTCTCGGTACGCGTGGTTCCCCTCTTGCACTTGCCCAGGCGCACAAGGTCGCCTCGGCCCTCGAAGTCGCCAATCGCTGGCCGGCCGATCACGTCCAGATCCAGGTCATCGAAACGACCGGCGACCGGGTCCAGGACCGTCCGCTCGCGGAAATCGGCGGCAAGCAGCTGTGGACCAAGGAGCTCGACCGCGCGCTCCTGGAGAAGGAGGTCGATTTCTGCGTCCACTCGCTCAAGGACGTCGAGGCGATCCGGCCGCGCGAGATCCGCATCGCCGCCGTCCGTCAGCGCGGTGACGTGCAGGACCGGCTGATCGGCGCCGATTCCATCGATGCGCTGAAGGACGGCGCAATCGTCGGAACCTCGTCGCCAAGGCGCAAGGCGCAGCTGCTGTCGCTCCGGCCCGATCTTCGAATCGTGCCCCTGCGCGGCAATGTGCAGACGCGACTTGCCAAGCTCGAAGCCGGTGAGGTCGACGCCACCTTGCTGGCCGGCGCGGGCCTCCGACGGCTGGGCCTCAGCAACGTCGGCACGCCGCTGCCCCTCGATGTCATTCTTCCGGCCCCGACGCAGGCGGTGATCGCCATGGAATGCCGTGCGCGGGATTCGGTTACGGCCTCCATGCTGACCATCGTCGACGATCACACGACCCACGCCATCATCAGGGCCGAGCGCGCCTTCACCGCGGCGCTGGGCGGAAGCTGCCACTCCCCCGTTGCCGCGCTGGGCGAGATTCGGGACGGCAAGGTCTTCCTGCGCGTGCAGATCCTGTCCGAAGACGGCCGCGATCAACTGCGTGACGAGGCGACGTTCGAATGCGGGGATTATGAAACGCCGGCGCGGCTCGCTCTCACGTTGCTGGAGAAAGCGCCGGATTCGATCCGCTCCCTGTTCAAGGCCGGATGAGGCGGCTTTTCGTTTTCCGGCCGGAAGCGGCCGCCCGTCAGACCGTCGTAAAGGCGCAGGCTCTCGGCCTCGACGCGGTTTCCATACCCTTGTTCGAGATCGTGAAGCTCGATTGGTCGCCGCCCGAACCCTCGGATTTCGACGTACTGCTGCTGACCAGCGCCAATAGCGTGAAGGCGGCCGGGGAGAGTCTCGATCTCTATCGTCACTTGCCGGTCTATGCGGTCGGCGAGGGAACGGCGGTTGCCGCCCGCGTTGCCGGCCTGGGGGTCGCCACCGTTGGCAATGGCGGCATCAACAGCCTGCTGACGCAAGTGGATGCTAGTGAGCGGCTTCTTCACCTCTGCGGTGAGGACCGGCGGGAACCTGCGCGCGAAGGTCGATCGATCACTTCGGTTCCAATCTACCGCGCGGTCGAAAAAGCCGAGGTCGCGGGGCTCGACGCGCTCCAGGGCCAGGTCGCGGTGGTGCACTCGCCTCGCGCGGCACGCCGGCTTGCGGAATTGATCGATCCGGATCAGCGCTCCACTATCCGGGTCGCGGCCATCAGCGCGGCGGCAGCCGAGGCGGCGGACGACGGCTGGGAGGAGGTTCGGGCCGCGCGGGCACCCAATGACACGGACCTTCTGGCTCTCTGCGCCCGGCTGTGCGAGACTTGAGCCCAACGATGGCTACCGCACCGCATCGCACCGGGCTTGGTTGGGGCACCCGGCTTCTTCTCGTGATCGCCTTGCTTCTTGCTGGCGCCGCCGGGGCTGCCTGGGCACTCGCACGCTACGACCAGGCGGCGCAATTCTTAGGGATCGGCTCGAAACCGCCGCCTGCGGCCATCATGCCGAGCAGTACTCTCCCCCCTCAAAAGATCGCGCTTGTGCCCGCGGCCCGCGGCGGAATCGCAGGAAATCGAAAAGATCGAGGATCGCCTCGAACAGGTCGAGACGACGACGGAGCGCGTGGAAGGGTCGGCGGGAAGAGCCGACGCTCTGCTCGTAGCCTTCGCGGCGCGCCGCGCGGTCGATCGCGGTGTTGCACTCGGTTATCTGGAGCCCCTGCTGCTGGACCGCTTCGGGCGGACCCATGCGCGCGCGGTCGCGACCATCGTCACCGGATCTCACGCGCCGGTCCGGCTCAACGACCTGACTCGGCAATATCGCGAACTCGGACCGGTGCTTCGCTCAAGCGCGCCGACGGACGGATGGGTTTCGCAATTCCAGCGCGAGCTCGGCTCCCTGGTCCAGATCAGGCGCGCCGACCGCCCGTCGACCCAGCCCGACGCGCGCTATCTCCGGGCGCTCTCCGCACTGGAAAACGGAGAGGTGGATATCGCCTTGGCCGAAACCATGCGCCTGCCGGGGGCCGGAAGGGCCGAACAGTGGATTCGGCAGGCCCGTCAATATGTCGCCGTGCAACGCGCCCTGGACGAGATCGAATCGGGCGCTCTTCTGGCCAGAAACGACTTCCCAGCCGCCTGAAGGGGGTTGGCAAATCGCGCCCGCGGTGCGATTCCTGTTCTCGCGCCGGGTGGAACAGCCTGCGTTCAGCAAATCATCGCTAAGCTGCTGGCGCTGTGGGTTTTTGGTGGGGGAGACGTGTCGTCATGACGTCAACTTGGCTCAGCCTTGGCCTGGCCTTGGTTGCGCTCGGCCAGTCGGGGTCCAGTCTATCGGCTCAGACCGCAGTGGCGGTGAGCGCTGCAGCGGCGCAGCCTGCGCAAGCGGCTCGACCGCCGCAGGCTCCGGTCTATCTGGCGAAGCGCGTCGACGAACTTGGCAAGGCCTTCAATGGCCGGGTCGGGATTGCCGTCCGCTCCGTAGACGAGGGCTGGAGCACGTCGTGGAACGGCAACGAGCTCACACCGCAGCAGAGCGTCAGCAAATTGTGGGTCGCGATCACCGCGCTCGATGCAGTGGACCGAGGCCGCGTCCGCCTCGACGAACGGGTCACTCTTACTCGGGGCGACCTGACGCTCTTCCACCAACCCGTTGCGCAAAAGGTCCTCGGCGGCGGCACGACGATGAGCCTCGGCGAGCTGATGTATCAGGCGCTGACCAAGAGCGACAACACATGCAACGACAAGCTCATGCGTTCGGTTGGCGGGCCGGAAGCGGTGCGGGCGATGATCCGGGCCAAGGGCCTTGGCGCGATCCGCTTCTACGATGGAGAGAGATCTCTGCAGAGCCGCATAGCCGGTCTCACCTGGACGCCTAGCTATTCGATCGGCCGCGCCTTCTATGACGCGCGCAACGCCTTGCCGATGTCGCTGCGCAGGGCCGCCTTCAACCGATACCTCGAGGACCCGTACGACGGGGCGTCCGCCAATGCGATCGCGGAGGCTTTGGCGGCGCTGAAGCGGGGCGAGCTGCTTTCGGCTTCGTCAACGGCGCGCCTGCTGACGATCATGAGCCAGACGTCGACCGGCAAGAATCGCTTGCGCGGCGGCCTCAAGCCAGGCTGGACCCTGAGCCACAAGACCGGCACCGGCCAGGTGCTCGGCGCGACCCAAGCTGGATACAACGACATCGGGATACTGACCGCGCCGGACGGGCGCAGCTATTCGGTGGCGGTCATGATCAAGAAGACCGCGACGCCGCTTGGTGTCCGCATGAAGCTGATGAACGACGTGGTCCGCGCGACCATCGTGCAGCACGAGATGCGCTACAGCCCCAGCATCCGCTCTAGCTGAGCGGGCGTGACGGAGCCGCGAAGCGGCGGAGGACGACCGAGCGCAGCGAGGTCAACGGATTCGAACCACCGCGTGAGCCCTTGGGCGGAGCGCAACCAAGAAATTCGAGGGTTCGATCGCGCCGACAATCGAAAACTGGAGCGGGCGAAGGGATTCGAACCCTCGACCCCAACCTTGGCAAGGTTGTGCTCTACCCCTGAGCTACGCCCGCTCGTGGCGTTTGCGCAATTCCCGCGCTGGAGGCGGCCCGCTACCAGCCACCCCAATGCTTTGCAAGCGCTCCGAGCGGTAAAGTGCCCAGCCCTCGCCGGACAGCCGCCCGCTATTGCCATAATCGACCAGATGCCAGGTCGTATCGCAGCGGACGACCTCCTTGCGGACCGGGATCGGCGACCAGCGCGCTCCGAGAAGATACTCCGCCGGATCGCAGCCCGAGGCGGTTTGGAAGCGGTAGCCCCGACGCTCGCCCGCGGCGATCAGCACGGCCTTCAGCCGCTCTTCGGCGAAGGCCACGGTCGGGCGGTGCTTCGACTGCGCCTGCATGATTTGCAGCGGCCGGTCGGGGTCGCCGCGGCGCAGTTGGATGAGCTGCGCGTCGCCCCACAATCCGCCGCCGACCATGATCGCCAGCACCGCCATCGCAATTGCGCTTCGGGCGGGGGGTGCCCGCAGTTCGCGGCCAACCCAGATCGAAACGAGCAGCAGGACGCCAATCGCGCTCGACAGATAGTAGCGCGCGAATTCCGGGTTGCCGGACCTGGTCAGGGCTACGCCGAGCGGGACGCTGAGGATCGACAGGGGAAGGAGGAGGCGCCAGCGACCGACCCATTTCGGCGGCTTCGCTGCGATCCACACGGCAAGCAGGCCGAGCAGAGCAGGGGCCAGCCACCAAGGGCCGAGAGCCATGCCAAGCGTCGTCGCCGACAGATCGCTCATCGCTAGGGCGTAGCGATCGATCGTGAACGGCGAATAGCCTCCGACGCGCATCCCTTCGGGACTTGCGTTGGCAGCGGCGAACACGCCCGCAATCACCAGGGCGCACATTGCAAGGGGCGGCCCCATGACCTTCACCGTGGATCGCAGGGCATCGGACGGCCCGCGTTCGGACCGGCGGACCGCAAAGACCCAGATCGACAGCAGGCCGACGAACGCCGCCATCGTCAGATGGGAAAGCATACCGAACAACGCGAGGATGGTAAGTCCGATCACTGGCGCTTCCATCGGCTCGCCCTCCAGCCACCGGTCCAGCATCAGCAGCATCACCATCGCCGCAAGCAGCATCAGCGCGTACCCGCGCGCTTCCGACCCGTAGGTGACGAGGATCGGCGCCACCGCGAACAGGAGCGCCGCCACGACGGCTGCGCCCGCCGATCGCCGGGCTCCGATCAGCGCCGCGATGAGGATGGTCAGCGTTCCGGCCATGATTGCCGGCGCACGCGCCAGCAGCGGCGGCGCCTGCAGTCCGATCGCCTGCAGCCAGAGCGAATAGAGGTGATGATTATTGTCGTGGTTGATGGACAGGAACACGCCGAGCGGCGTCTGCACCTCCACCGCGTGCAACGCCGACCAGGCCTCGTCCGTCCACAGCGCACCGCCCGCCGCGGCGAGCACGCGCAGAATCAGGCCGACGGCCGCTGCCGCCGCGATCGCGTACCAGACGCTGACTGACAGGCGTGCGTTTCGTACGGCCATGGCGCCGCACTAGCCGAACAGGGTTAAGCCCGCGTTATGGTTCGCTCGCGGCTTGTGGCGAGCGGCGCAGCCGACCATATGGGCCGCCACACGACAGCAGGAGTCTTGGAAGCGTGGCGACCCTTGGCATGAGCGAAGTCGAACGCGAAGCCGTCGAGCGCCTGCAGCGCGACGTCATCGAACCGTCGATGACCAATCTCGTGCTGCTCGACTTCTGGGCGGAATGGTGCGGACCCTGCAAGCAGCTGACACCGATCCTCGACAAGATCGCGGCCGATTATGCCGACAAGGCCGTGAAGCTGGTCAAGATCGACGTCGATCAGGACAAGCTCATCGCGTCGCAGTTTCAGATCCAGTCGATCCCCACGGTTTACGCCTTCTTCAAGGGCCAACCGGTTGCCGATCTTACCAATTATCGAAGCGAGGGACAGCTCAAGCGCGTCATCGACCAGTTGCTCACCCAGCTTGGGGTGAAGGGCGAAGCGGCGCAGCAGCAGGCGGAAATCGAACCTTTGATCGCCATGGGCGAAGGCGTGCTGGCCGAGGGCGATGCGCCGCGCGCAGTTTCCATCTTCCAGCAGATCCACGACATGGCGCCGGAGAATCCGTCGGTGATCGGCGGGCTCGCCCGCGCGCTGCTTGCCGCGGGTCAGGCGGACGAGGCTCGCGCGCTTCTCGACGGAGCGCCGGCCGAGGTGGCGAACCATGCGGACGTCAGCCGTGCCCGTGCGGCGCTCGAACTGACCGAGGCCGCGCCCGAGCTCGACAATTCGGAGATCGAGGCACGGATCGCCGCCAATCCGGACGATCTTGAGGCCCTCTATGATCTCGCCGGCGCCAAGATGGCGGGCGGCGACCGCGACGCGGCAGCCGACATCCTTCTCGACATCGTCGGCCGCGACCGCGACTGGAACGAGGGCGCTGCGCGGCAACGGCTGCTCCAGCTCATCGAGGCACAGGGCCTCGAAGACCCGTGGGCGCGCTCGCAGCGGCGGCGGCTTTCGGCGCTCCTCTTCACATGAGCGGCAAGCGGCCGATGCGGCTGCCGATCTTTCCCGCTTCCTGGAGCGATCCTGTTCCCCCGCTCGCAGCTCCCGCTGCACATCTTCGAGCCGCGCTACCGCGACATGGTGCGCGACGCGCTCGACGGCCCAGGCCGCATCGGCATGGTCCAGCCGCACGCGCCCGAAGACGAAGGCGCACCGCTCTATCCGGTCGGCTGCGTGGGCGAGATCGTCGGCGTCGAGGAGCTGGACGACGGCCGCTACAACATCATCTTGCACGGCGCGACGCGCTTCCGTCTGATCGCCGAGGCGGACCTCGAGACGGCCTATCGCAATGCCGATGTCGATTCGGGCGCCTTCGACGACAATGAACCGCCGCCGCTATCGATGACGCTGCGCGCCGAGGTGGAACGGGAAGCCCGCCGGCTCGGCGACGCCATGCGACTGCAGGTCGACTGGGCCGCGGTGCAGCGGCTCGACGACGAGATGCTGGTCAACGCCATCGCCCAGGTCGCCCCGTTCGACGTCGGAGCGAAGCAGGCCCTGCTCGAGGCCGCGACCCTCGACGATCGCGCCGATTTGCTCGTCCAGCTGATGCAGTTCCAGCGAGCGGCGGTCAGCGGCGCCGAGGTCCAGCCGACGCTGCAATAATCAGATCGGCAGCCCGCGCAGCAGCAGCGGAAGCTCGCCGCTCGTGCCCCGCGCTTCGCTCATCAGCTTGTTCTTGATCGGGCCCAGCCGGTCGATCATGCCCATCCCGAAGCGGCGGACCGCCGACGCCGTCTTGCCGGGGATGCCGTAGATCCGCGTCAGGCTGTCCGTCGCCACCGCCACCGACAAAGCGTCGAGCGAGCGCCAGCCCTGGTACCGGTCGAGCAACTGCTTGTCGCCAAGGTCGAGGCCCAGCCGCGACCCTTCCACGAGGACCTGCGCGAACGCAGCGGCATCGCGGAAGCCGAGGTTCAATCCCTGCCCCGCGATCGGATGAATCGCATGCGCCGCATCGCCGACGAGGGCCAGCCGCTCGTCCACGATCCGCGCCGCGTGATGGAAGCCGAGCGGATAGGTCGAGCGCGGCGCGGCCATCGCGATCTTGCCGAGGAAGCCGCCCATCGCCGCCTGCGCCTCGCCGGCGAACTGCTCGTCGCTGAGCGACATCCAGCCGGCGGCGTCATCCTCCGGCACCGACCAGACGATCGCCGAGCGATGGCCTTGCGCGTCGTCGGTCATCGGCAGCAGTGCGAACGGGACCCGTTCGGAAGAAGATCTCGTAGGCAATATTGCCGTGCGGCCGTTCGTGCCGGAGCGTCGAGACCACCGCCATATGGTCGTACTTCCAGCGCGCGAGCGGAATGCCCGCCATCTCGCGCGTCGGCGACCGCCGTCCATCGACGGCGGCAAGAACCGGCGCGCTGACCTTCCGGCCATCGTCCAGCGAAACGACGACGCCATGCGTTCCGCGCTCGACCGATTGCGGCGTCGACTTCCACAGCATCCTTAAGTTGCGACCGGCCTCCGCCCCCTTCAGCAAAGCTGTCCGCAAGTGCCTGTTCTCGTGCATGACCCCAAGCGGCTCATCGTCCTCCGGCTCGAACGCGAGGCCGCCCGGCTGAAGGCCGTCGGCGACCTGGATCGTGCCGGATCGGGCAGCCGGGCTCGGGCAGATGCTCGGTCACTCCGATCGTCTCGAGCATGCGCCCCGAACTGGAGGAAACGGCGCTGGTGCGGCCATCGAAGGCCGGCGGTCTTGCGCTCCGCAGGGTCCGCGGGATCGATGAGAATCGCGGAAAGACCGCTCGAATCGAGCGCGGAGGCGAGGGTCAGCCCCACCAGGCCGCCGCCCAGGATGATCACGTCCGCACGGTCCATTTGTCGCTCCCTAGCCTCCCTGACCGTCATTGCGAGGAGCGGAAGTGACGAAGCGATCCAGCAACACTCGACGGATTGCTTCGCTGCCCTCGCAATGACGGAAAGCGACATCGCTTGACCGCGAACTCGCCAAGGAGGCATTCTACCCCGGGAGTTTGGTGGGGGTTTGATCGATGGCGACCGCGGCTGTGCGGACCCATAAACGGGAGCTTGAGCCTCATTGGCGCGACGCGCTGCGCGCGTCCGTGAAGCGGCTCGCCCTGCGCACGTGGGGCGCGATCCTGCTCGGCTTTGCCATTGCGACCGCCCTTGCGCTCGCGACTCACAACACGACCGACCCGTCGTTCAGCACGGCCGCGGGCGGACCGCCGGCCAACTGGATCGGCACTTTCGGCGCTTATGTCAGCGATGCCCTGCTGCTCCTGTTCGGCATGGGTTCGGTGCTGTTCCTTCCCGTGCTCGCGCTCGCCGGGCTGCGGATGATGCGGCTCGAGCCCACGGGCAGGGTGGTGCGCGCTTTGCTCGTGGCAGGCGCCGGCGCCGTCCTTATCGGGATTGCCCTCAGTCTGACCAGCGCATCGGCAGTGTCCGGACTTCCGGGCGGCTGGGGCGGCGCGCTCGGGCTCGGTGCGGCCTATGGCGTCGAAGCCGGGATCGGACTCATCCGCGACGATGCGATCGCCGACCCGGTCCGGCTCGTCGCTCTTGGTGATCTTCGCGCTCGCCGGGCTGCTCCTTGGATATCTCGCGCTCGGCCTTCAGGCGACCGAGCGGGCCTGGATGGGCGGGATCCTCAAGCGCGAGCCGCGCCCGCGGGTGGCGGCTCCGCGACGGACCATGGAATCCGCGGACGATCGCCCAACCAGCGCGGCACCTCCCCGGTCCCGCCCTGCGGTTGCGGTCGCCGAGCCGTCGCGGCCGGTCGCCGCAGCGCAGCCGCGCGGCAAGCGTCCGCCAGCCTCGCAGCAAAGCCTTGCGCTGGGCGACAATTTCCAGCTCCCCGCGCTCGACCTGCTGGCCGCCGCGCCCGAGAAGGGGCGGTCGCAGATCGACCGCGCCGGTCTCGAGCGAAACGCGCGCCTGCTCGAATCCGTGCTCGAGGACTTCCACGTGCGCGGCGACATCGTCGAGGTTCGCCCGGGTCCCGTCGTCACCATGTACGAGCTCGAACCGGCCAGCGGCATCAAGGCGAGCCGGGTCATTCAGCTTGCCGACGACATCGCCCGCAACATGTCCGCGCTGTCGGCGCGTGTCGCGACCATTCCGGGCCGCAGCGTCATCGGCATCGAGCTTCCGAATCCGAAGCGCGAGGCGGTCGCCTTGTCCGAGCTGATCGGAAGCCAGGCCTACGCCGACCAGAACATGTCGCTGCCGCTGATCCTCGGCAAGAATATCGCCGGCGACCCGGTCATCGCCGACCTCGCGCCCATGCCGCACCTGCTGGTCGCTGGCACCACCGGTTCGGGCAAGTCGGTCGGGCTCAACTGCATGATCCTGTCTTTGCTCTACCGGATGACCCCGGACGAGTGCCGGCTGATCATGATCGACCCGAAGATGCTCGAACTGAGCATGTACGACGACATCCCGCACCTGCTGGCCCCGGTCGTGACCGAGCCGTCGAAGGCCATCCGCGCGCTCAAGTGGACGGTCGAGCAGATGGAGGAACGCTATCGCATGATGGCGAACCTCGGCGTCCGCGCGCTTCCGAGCTTCAACCAGAAAGTCCGCGAAGCCAAGGCCAAGGGCTCGAAGCTCGGGCGGCGCGTTCAGACCGGCTATGACGCCAGCAGCGGCCAGCCGCTCTACGAGGTCGAGGAGCTGGAATACGACGTCCTGCCGCAGATCGTGGTGGTCGTCGACGAGCTTGCCGATTTGATGATGACCGCCGGCAAGGAGGTCGAATTCCTGATCCAGCGCCTCGCCCAGAAGGCGCGCGCTGCCGGCATCCACCTGATCATGGCGACGCAGCGGCCGTCGGTCGACGTCATCACCGGCGTCATCAAGGCCAACCTGCCGACCCGCATCAGCTTCCAGGTCACCAGCAAGATCGACAGCCGCACCATCCTCGGCGAGCAGGGGGCCGAGCAACTGCTGGGCAAGGGCGACATGCTCTATATGCCGGGCGGCAAGCAGATCATCCGCGTCCATGGGCCCTTCGTCAGCGACGAGGAAGTTCGCGCGGTCGCCGAGCATTGGCGCAGGCAGGGCGTGCCCGATTACATTCAGGCGGTCACCGAGGAACCCGAGGACGGCGGCTACATGTTCGACGGCCAGCCGAGCGGCGAGGACGACGCCGAGACCCAGCTCTTCCGCAAGGCGGTGCAGATCGTCGCCGAAAGCCAGAAGGCCTCGACCTCCTACCTCCAGCGCCAGCTCCGCGTCGGCTACAACAGCGCCGCGCGGCTCATCGAGCGGATGGAAAAGGAAGGCCTGGTCGGCCAGCCCGACCATGTCGGCCGCCGCGAAGTGCTGATCGACCCGGATGGGCATCCGATCTGACCAGGGCGAACCCTGAACGGAACGGAACCGGAAGGTTCAGACCGCATTCAATGGGCGAACGCCAAACCGGCCGGAAATCCCAGGAGTTTTCTTTGAAATGAGCTTTCCGACACAATTTGCGCGCGCCCTCGCGCCGCTCGCGATCATCGCTGTGGCGGCGCCCGCTCCGGCGCAGTCGAGCGACATCGCGAAGGTCGAGGCGCACCTTTCCGCCGTCCAGTCGATGACGGCCAACTTCACGCAGACGGATTCGCGGAACCGCGTTGCCCGCGGCACGGTCCAGCTGAAGCGCCCCGGACGCATCCGCTTCCAGTATCAGGGCAACGACCTGGTCCTCGTCGGCAACGGCAACAAGCTGACCTTCGTCGACTATGCCGTCGGTCAGAAGAACAGCTGGGATCTCAACAAGACCCCGCTCGGGATCCTTCTCGCGGCGAACCCCGACATCAACCGGATCGCCCGAATCGTCCCTCAGAAGGATCCGCGCATCCTGGTCGTCCGCGCGCGCGACGCGCGCCGCCCGGAATTCGGCACGCTGCTGCTCGCCTTCGTCCGCAATCCGTCGGCGCCGGGCGGGCTTCTGCTCGAGGGCTGGACCGCGATCGACGCGCAGAACAAGCGCACGACGATCAAGCTCGACAGCCAGCGCTACAACGTCGCGGTGCCCGAAAGCGCCTTCGCTTATGCGGAGCCCAAAAAGCGCAGGTGACAAAAAAACGTAGTCGATTGAAACGGTTCATCGGCGCGTCAGGTTCATCTTGGTAAACGGCGGCTTGGTTCAGCAAATTGCTAGGGGTTTCCCCCTGTTACCCTTGCGCCGCTGGATCACCTTGCGTGACGAACGCTTGGTCGGCCCTCGCTCCACGCCCCCGGAGCGGGGGCCTTTTCTTTGCGTAGAAAACAGAACGGGCTAAGCGCAGCTTCGTGGGCAAGAGCATCAAGATCGCATCCTGGAACGTGAACTCGGTCCGCGCGCGGATCGCCATCATTTCGCGCCTTCTCCGCGAGGAAAAACCCGACGTCCTCTGCCTGCAGGAAACCAAGGTCACCGACGACATCTTCCCCGCGGGCCTGTTCGCGGACCAGGGCTATGTGCATCGCCAGCTCAAGGGCCAGAAGATGCACCATGGCGTCGCCATCCTGAGCAAGGTCGAGCTCGGCGAACCGGGCAGTCATGATTGGCAGGACAATGGCGAGGCGCGTCACGTCGGCGTCCGGCTTCCGTGCGGCCTGCGGCTGGAGAACGTCTACGTTCCCGCCGGCGGCGACATCCCCGACCGCAAGCTCAATCCCAAGTTCGGCCAGAAGCTCGACTTCATCCAGCGCATGACGCGCTGGTCGGAAGGCCTTCGCGAGCCCACGCTCATCGTCGGCGACTTCAACGTCGCGCCGCTAGAATGCGACGTCTGGAGCCACAAGGCCCTGCTCGACGTCGTCAGCCACACGCCGGTCGAGATCGACGCGTTGACCCAGATGAAGCAGGCGCACGACTGGGTCGACATCGGCCGCACCTTCGTCCCCGCGCCGGAACGCAATTTCACCTGGTGGAGCTACCGCTCTTCCGATCACACCAAGAACGACCGCGGTCGACGGCTCGACCATATGTGGGTCTCGCCCGATGCGGCGGAGCGCGTTCTCTCCCACCGCGTCCTCGAGCCCTGCCGCAGCTGGGAGCGGCCGTCGGACCACGTGCCGCTCATCTGCGAGGTCGCCGTTTGAGCGGCCGCCAAGCGGTCGAACGGGCGATCGCCGCGCTGCGCACCGGACGAGCCGTCCGGATCGAAGGGCCGGACCCGCTCACCTTCGTCTCTGTCGAGACGGCGACGCCGGAATTGCTGGCGCTGGTTGATGCCGAGGGAAAGGCGCCTTTGCTGTTGAGCGGCAGGCGAGCCGCTGCCCTTTCCCTGGCGAACGAGCGCGACGCTGCCGATCCCGATCAGCCGGTGCTGATTGCCCGCGAAGCCTGGCTCGATGCTTCCGCCGCGCTGACGCTCGCGGACCCCGCGCAGGATTTCGCCCGCGCACCGCTCGGTCCGCTCCAGCCGCGACATCTCCATTCAACCGATAGTGCGAAGGCCGCCCTGGCGCTGACGCGCTCGGCGGGACTGCTTCCGGCACTTTGGATCGTGGATGCCGATACCAACGCGACCACCGTCGATTTTAGCGAGCTGGCGGACGAACGCCTCCGCCCAGAGGTGACGCTCTTGTCCCGCGCCCGCCTGCCGCTGTCCGACATGCCCGATACGCAGATCTTCGCCTTTCGCGGGTCGGACGACGGGCAGGATCATGTCGCCTTGCTGGTCGGCGCGTTCGGGGGGAAGCCCCCGCTGGTCCGCCTCCACAGCGAATGCCTGACCGGCGACGTGTTCGGCTCGCTCAAATGCGACTGCGGCCCGCAGCTCAAGGAAGCGCTAAGCCTTATCGGCACCGCGGGCGGCGGAGTCCTGCTCTACCTGCGGCAGGAAGGCCGGGGCATCGGACTGGCCAACAAGCTGCGCGCCTACGCCTTGCAGGATCGCGGGCTCGACACGGTCGACGCCAATCTTCGCCTGGGCTTCGCCGACGATGAGCGCGAATATGCCCACGCCGCAGCGATCCTGCGCGCGCTCGGCATCGACGAAGTTCGCTTGCTCACCAACAATCCGACGAAGGTGGAAGCCCTGGAAGGCGAAGGCATCACCGTCGTCGAGCGCGTCGCGCACCACATGCCGTCCAATCCGCACAACGCCGACTATCTCGCCGTGAAGCGCGAGAAGAGCGGGCACCTGCCCTAGCGGACGAGGCCCACCGCGGTCGCAAGGCCGAGGAACAGCAGAAAGCCCATCGAGTCCGTGATCATCGTCACGAACACGGACGATGCCACCGCCGGATCGGCGCCGGCCCGCTCGAGCGTCAACGGGACCAGCACGCCCGCGAAACCGGCAACGATGATGTTGACGAGGATCGCCGCGGCGATGACCCCGCCCAGCGGGGCGCTGCCGAGCACGAGGGTGACCCCGACCCCGATCAGGAAGGCGATCGTCAATCCGTTGAGCACCGCGACGCGAACTTCGCGCCACACCGCCCGCCAGCGGTTCGATCCTGTCAGCTGGTTGGTAGCCAGTGCTCGCACCGTAACCGCAAGCGTCTGCGTTCCCGCATTCCCGCCCACGCCGGCGACGATCGGCATCAGCACGGCAAGGATCGCCAGCCGCTCGATCGAGCTTTCGAACTGCCGGATGATGAAGGCGGCGACCAAGGCGGTGAGCAGGTTGGCGATCAGCCAGCGCACGCGGGCGCGGTAGCTCTCGCCGACCGGCTCGTTGATGTCGCCGTCGTCGCCCGCGCCGGACAGCAGAAGGACGTCCTCGCTCGCCTCTTCCTGGATGATGTGGATGATGTCGTCGACGGTGATCATCCCGACCAGGCGCCCCGACCCGTCCACCACGGCGGCCGAGACGAGCGCATATTTCTGGAAGCGCAGGGCGACGTCTTCCTGGTCCATGTCGACCGGAATCAGCGTCTGCTCGCGCGCCATGATCTCGCTGACCTGCACCAAGCGCGGCGACCGCAGAATGGTCGAAAGCTTGCACGTCCCAACCGGGTGGTGGTCCGGCGATACGACGAACACTTCCCAGAAGTCCGTCGGCAGATCGTCCTCGGAACGGAGATAGTCGATGACCTGTCCGACCTTCCAATGCTCCGGCACAGCGCAGAGGTCGCGCTGCATCAGGCGGCCGGCGGATTCCTCCGGGAAGCTCAGCGCCTCTTCGACCGCGGCGCGGTCGTCGGGCTCCATCTTCTCGAGAACCGCCTGCTGCTCGTCCTCGTCGAGATCCTCGATCAGCGCGACGGCGTCGTCGGTCTCCATCTGGCCCGCGAGGTCGGCGACCTGCTGCGGCTCCATCTCGTCGATCAGGTCCTCGCGGACGTAATCGTTGAGCTCGGCGAGGACGTCCGGGCTGATGATCCCGGCCAGCGCCTTGACCAGCCCCTCGCGTTCGTCGCGCGCGGCGAGTTCGATCAGGTCGGCGACGTCGGCGGGGTGGAGCGGCTGGACCAGCTCGCGAGCGGTTTCGTCGTCGCCGGCCTCGACGGCGTCCAGCACCTTGTCGACGAACTCTGGCCGAAGCCGGTCCTCATGGTCGATCGGGGCCTGCGGCTTCGATTCAGGCGGGGCGGCGGCGGTATCGCTCTCGCTCATGCCTTTTCACCCCCGCTCGACCCGTGCGGGCCGTCCTATTGCCGCGCCAGCACTGGCGCAACCCGCCTCGCGCGCCTAAATCGCCGCCACTTCCCACTTTGTCCGGAGTAAGATCGATGGCCGACGGCGACCGCCTTGTTTTCAACCTTTCCAGCGGCGGCGACGTCGTCATCAAGCTTCGGCCGGATCTCGCGCCCGGCCATGTCGAGCGCATCACGGAGCTGACCAAGAGCGGCTTCTACGACGGCGTTCCGTTTCACCGCGTCATCTCCGGCTTCATGGCCCAGGGCGGCGACCCCAGCGGCCGCGGCACCGGCGGATCGGACCTTCCGAACCTGAAGGCGGAATTCAGCCGCGAACCGCACGTCCGCGGCGTCTGCTCGATGGCTCGCACGCAGGACCCGAACAGCGCCAACAGCCAGTTCTTCATCTGTTTCGACGACGCACGCTTCCTCGACAACCAGTACACCGTCTGGGGTGAGGTCGAGAGCGGCATGGAGCATGTCGACGCGCTGCCCAAGGGCGAGCCGCCCCGCGAATCCGGGCAAGATCGTCAAGGCTGAAATCCGGCCGGCGAGCTAAGATGACGCGAGCTGCGGCCGGCCACGCTGATCACGGGAGCGTCGGCCGGCCTCGGCGTCGAATTCGCGCGGCAGTGCGTCGCACGCGGGCAAGAGGTGGTCCTCGTCGCCCGGCGCAAGGACCGGCTCAATCAACTGGCGGCAGAGGTCGGCAATGCGCACGTTATCGCCGCGGATCTGAGCGAGCCCGGCGCGGCAACCAAGGTGGTCGCAGAGGCAAACTCCCGTGGCCTGTGGGTGCGCACGCTTATCAACAATGCGGGCTTCGGCCTGCGCGGCCGCTTCGACGAGCTTCCGCTCGATCGCCAGCTGGAGATGATCGACCTCAACATCCGAGCCCTCACCAACCTCAGCTTCGTCGTGATCAACGACATGGTGTTGAAGCGCGGCGGCTCCATCCTCAACGTCGCGTCCACGGCAGCCTTCCAGCCGGGTCCGAAAATGGCGGTCTACTTCGCGACCAAGGCGTTCGTCCTGTCCTTCACCGAGGCGCTCCACGAGGAGTGGAAAGATCGCGGGATCAAGGTCAGCGCCCTTTGCCCCGGCCCGACCCGCACCGAGTTCGGCGAAGTCGCGGGCATCGGCACCCTCGGCTCCTTCGATCGCCTGTCGATGGAAGCGGCGCCCGTCGTCCGCGCCGGCCTGGACGGCCTCGAACGCAACCGGGCCGTCGTCATTCCCGGCACCACGAACAAGCTCGGCGCATGGTCGACACGCTTTGCCCCGCGGTCCGTGGTGCGGAAGATTGCGGGGTCGCTGAAACTGTAGGGCCCTTTTCTGGGGCTCGGCGTTTCCCACATTGAACTCTATTGGAGTGTCGTCGTTACGGATACGACACGAGAGCGGAGAGATTGAGTGGCCGACACCGACACGATTGACAGGCCCACGACGACGCGGGTCCAGGTCGCGAACCTGCCCCCTGCCGACGGCGGCCGTGGCTTCGCCCGCCTTTCTCTCAACCTGATGAAAGCGCTTGGCGTCAACGAGGGCGACGTCATCGAAATCATCGGCAAGCGCACCACCACCGCCCGTGCCTTGCGACCCTATCCGGAAGACGCCGGTCTCGAGATCATTCGCCTCGACGGCCTGCAACGCTCGAACGCCCGCGTCGGATCGGGCGATCACGTCGAGGTGAAGAAGGCGCAGTCGAAGCCGGCAACGCGGATCGTCTTTGCGCCCGCGCAGGACAATGTCCGGCTGCAGGGTTCGGCCACCGCGCTGAAGCGCAGCTTCGCCGGCCGGCCAGTCGTGGAAGGCGACGTCGTCGCCACGACCGGGCACCAGCGCATCGATTCGAACATGCCGGAAGAAGTCCGGCAGATGCTCAACGCACCGGCCTTCGCGCTCCAGGAAGTGCGGCTGATGGTCGTCGGCACGACTCCCAAGGGCATCGTCCACGTCGACGCCAGCACGCAGATCGAGCTTGCTGCCGGAATATCGCGAAGGCGACGGAGAACGCCGCGCCGACGTCACTTACGACGACCTTGGCGGCATGCGCGACACGATCGACGCGCTGCGCGAGATGGTCGAGCTGCCGCTGCGCCATCCCGAACTGTTCCAGCGCCTCGGCGTCGATCCGCCCAAGGGCGTGCTGCTCCACGGCCCGCCCGGTACCGGCAAGACGCGCCTTGCGCGCGCAGTCGCCAACGAAAGCGACGCGAAGTTCTTCCACATCGCCGGCCCGGAAATCATGGGCTCTGCCTATGGGGAGAGCGAAAAACGCCTGCGCGAATTGTTCGAACAGGCCGCTGCATCCGCTCCTTCGATCGTCTTCATCGACGAGATCGATTCGATCGCCCCCAAGCGCAGCCAGGTCACGGGCGAAGCGGAAAAACGCATCGTCGCCCAGCTGTTGAGTCTGATGGACGGGCTCGAGCCACGGCAGAATCTCGTCGTCATCGCGGCCACCAACCGGCCCGAGGCCATCGACGAGGCACTTCGCCGTCCCGGCCGCTTCGACCGCGAAATCGTCGTCGGCGTGCCGGACGACAAAGGCCGGCGCGAGATCCTAGGCATTCACACCCGCGGAATGCCGCTCAGCCCCGAAGTGGACCTCGATGAACTCGCGCGGCAGACCTATGGCTTCGTCGGGGCCGACCTTGCCGCGCTGACGCGCGAGGCGGCGCTGGAGGCCGTGCGCCGGATCATGCCCAAGCTGAACCTAGAGGATGAGACGGTCCCAACCGAGATTCTCGATGCGCTGTCGGTCGGGCCGAACGATTTCGTCAACGCCCTGAAACGCGTGCAGCCGTCGGCGATGCGCGAGGTCATGGTCGAAACGCCGTCGGTCAAATGGGACGATGTCGGTGGTCTCGATGCCGCCCGCGACCGCCTCAAAGAGGGCGTCGAGCTGCCGCTCAAGCATCCGGAAGCGTTCCGCCGCCTCGGCATCCGGCCCGCGCGCGGCTTCCTGCTCTACGGGCCTCCCGGCACCGGCAAGACCTTGCTGGCCAAGGCCACGGCGCGCGAGAGCGAAGCCAATTTCATCGCCACCAAATCGTCCGACCTGCTCAGCAAATGGTACGGCGAGAGCGAGCAGCAGATCGCGCGCCTGTTCGCCCGCGCCCGGCAAGTTGCCCCGACGGTCATCTTCATCGACGAACTCGACAGCCTAGTTCCCGCCCGCGGGGGCGGGATGGGCGAGCCGCAAGTCACCGAGCGCGTGGTCAACACGATCCTTGCCGAAATGGATGGGCTCGAGGAGCTCAACAATGTCGTGGTGATCGGCGCAACCAATCGTCCGAACCTGATCGACCCGGCGCTGCTTCGGCCGGGCCGGCTGGACGAACTGATCTACGTCGGGACGCCGGATACCGCGGGGCGCCGCCGCATCCTGGCAATTCATACCGGCGGAATGCCGCTGGCGAAGAACGTCGACCTGGAATCGCTGGCACAGCGGACCGAGCGGTTCACGGGCGCGGATCTTGAAGATCTCGTTCGCCGGGCAGGCCTCACCGCGCTGCGGGGCGGCATCGACGCCAATGAGGTCACCATGGACGATTTCGAAGCGGCCCTGAAAGAGACGCGCGCGTCGGTCACGCCCGAGGTGCTGGAAGAATATGAGCGCATCCAGAAGACGCTGAAAAGCGAGGCTGCGCAGCCGACCGGCATCGGCTTCGTCCTGCCGGGAATGCTCCGCTCGCGCGGCGGCGACGGCAAGGGATCCGACAGCTAGGCTTCGGGCAGCGTCCTCGCCGCCCAGGCGGCAAGCGCGATCAGCAGCAGCGGCTGAAATCGCGAACGGCAGGTCCGGACTCACCAGGTAGAGCGCCATGCCCGACGCAGGCGCCGCGACCCAGCTGATTCCGTTTGCCGACGTGATCACTCCGGCCACGCCTCCCTGATGCGCCAGCGGCACGGCCAGCGACGCTCCGCCGGTGAAGCCCGGCCGCGTGAACCCGAACCCGAGCGAGGCGATCGCGAACGACAAGGTGATCCCGTAAAGGTCGGTGGCGAGCAGCGCTCCGGCGCAACCCAGCGCGGCGATCAGCGCACCCCATGCAATCAAGGCGCGCGGCGCCATGTTCAGGCGGGGGATCACGCCCCATTGGGCGGCGAGGGTGGCCGACGCGCCTGCCATCATCACGATCGCAATCGACGATTCGGATCCGCGCGGCTCCAGCGCGAGCCGGTCGATGATGAAGAAGCCCATGCAGGTCAGCGTCGCCGCCTGCGCATGGCCCGCGACCACCCCGGCGATGATCCACGACCGGATGCGCGGGTCGTTCCACTTGAGCCTTTTCTGCCGCGGCGAGGTCGCGGCGACCACGCTTGCCCCGGTCGGCTGCGAGGCGAGCGACGGATAGCTCATCGCCGCGCCGTGACCCGTGCGCCGGCCGTATCGGTCGTTCGGCAGCCACAACAGGATGGCGACGAACGGTCAGCAGTCCGATCAGCGAGAAAGCGAACAACGGCCCGGAGAGTCCGAGGAACGGCAGCACGAACAAGGGCGCAACGGCCGGGCCGAGGATCGTGCCAAGGCCGAAGGACGACGACAGTGCGGACAAAGCGGCGACGCGCCCGCTGCGCCGCGTCTTCGAGGCAAGATAGGCCTGCGTCGCCGATGGCGTCGCGCAGCCGAGGCCGCCGTAGATCGCACGGAACAGGCCGAACAGGATGAAGGTCAGCCCGCCCGCGATCGCGCCCTCCAGGCCGAAGTGCAGCACGGTCCCGCACAGGAACATGGAAACGATGAAGCCGCTGAGGCCCAGAAGGGTCAGCGCCTTGCGCCCGTGATGATCGCTCTTTTCAGCCCAGAAGGGGGCGAGCAGCACCCACAGCACCGCCGACCAGGTGTAGGCCACGGCCACCCAGAAATCGGAAATGCCGATCTCGCGCCCGATCGCCGGCATGACCGACTGCAGCGCCGTATTTCCGGCGGCCGCGACGAGCATCGCCGCATAGAGCAGCAGGAAATGCGTACGCGAGAGCGCGGTCGTACCGACCCGCTGTGCTGAAGGTTGCCGGAGCACGCTCTGCCTCTAGCCCCGACCCGCGCTCGAACAAAAGCGCCGTTACGAACCGGTCTTGAGCCGCAACCGATGTTGTGCAATTCGAAGGGCGCTCGGTTGATTCGATGGGGGGAGTATGCCCATGCGCCGAGCGTTCAATTCAGCTGCGACACTGCGTTCGCGCTAGCCCGACAGCCCAGTCGCTACCATGGATGCCGCGGAGATTCTCACGCGCATGGCCGCCGAACTCGCGCTTTTCGCGGGGGTCGGTTTCCTGCTGTTCGGACTCAACGACCTCGTCGTCGACCTGATCTATTTCACCCGACGCTTCTGGCGATCGGCGACGGTCTACAAGCGCCATCGACGGACCTACGCCAGCTATTACGTTTTCAACAAGAACCCGGGCTTCATCGCGATCTTCGTGCCTGCGTGGGACGAATCCGCAGTCATCGCACCCATGCTCAAGGCGACGTTGAAGCGCCTCGATTACCCAAACTACCGCGTCTTCGTCGGCCATTATCGCAACGATCCCTCGACCGCCGCCGCCATTGCGAGCGTCAAGGACGAGCGCATCCAGTCCGTCGAGGTGCCGGTGGACGGTCCGACGACCAAGGCCGACTGCCTCAACTACCTCTACGATGCCCTGGTCGCGCACGAATTGAAGGCCGGCCAACAGGCGAAAGCGGTCGTCCTGCATGACGCGGAGGACGTCGTGCACCGCTACGAGCTCGGCATCTTCGACGGGCTTATCGACCGCGCTGCAGTGGTCCAGCTTCCGGTCCTCCCGCTGGTCGATTCCAGCTCGCGCTGGATCAGCGGCCATTATTGCGACGAGTTCGCTGAGGCGCACATCAAGGAACTGGTGGTGCGCGAGGCCGTCGGCGCGGCGATCCCGCTGGCTGGCGTAGGCTGCGCCATCGCCCGCGAACCGCTCGCCAGGCTTGCCGCCATGCATGAGGGCCGCCCCTTCGCCGGATCCAGCCTGACCGAAGATTATGAAATGGGACTGCGTATTGGAGGCCTCGGCCTCAAGACGATGTTCGTCCGCATACCGGCGGAACCCGGGGAGCCGGGCGTCGTCGCCAGCCGCGGACATTTCCCCGCGACCCTCGGCGCCGCCGTTCGGCAGAAGGCGCGATGGCTCGGCGGAATTGCCTTCGCGGGTTGGGACAGGCTCGGCTGGAGTGGAGGGCTCGGCGAGCGCTGGATGCGCCTTCGCGACCGGCGCGGTCCATTCGCGGCTCTGCTGATCGTTGCCGCCTATCTCGCCGCATTCCTGTGGAGCCAGCTTTGGCTTGCCGGGCTGCTCGGGGCGCCGATCGAGGTCCGGATCGATCCGCTGCTCGCGACCTTGCTCACCGTCAATGCATGGCTGCTCGCCTGGCGGGTGTTGATGCGCGCGGCCTTCACCGCCTCGGCCTACGGACTGGAGGAAGGCTTGCTGTCCATGGCGCGCCTGTTCGTCGGCAATCTCATTGCCGTGCTCGCGGCATTTCGCGCCTTTTCCCAGCACTCCCGCGGGCGGACGCCGCGCTGGGACAAGACGCAGCACATCTTTCCCAAGGAGGCAGTGCAATGAGCGCGCCGGTTCGTTTTCTTTTCGTCGCCGTTGCCGGCTGGGCTCTCTTTCGCGGAGTGACCGTCGGATCGATCCCCGGCGCCGATGCCTTCACCATTGCACGAGCGGAAGCCGCGCCGCCGGCACCCCCCACGATCGTGCCGACGGAGTTTCCGCCCATTGCTCCGGTCGAGCCTCAGCAAGCGGGCGTCAGCGACGGCTATGCGTCCTATCCGTATGGCTACTATCCTCCTCCGCCTCAGCGATATGCCGCTTACTATCCGGCAGCCCCCGCATCGCGGACGGTCACGGTTCCGCTCCCAGCCCCGCAGCCGCAAGAGATCGCTGAACAGCCGCCAGAATTCTTCTCGCCCATCCCGCAGCTCGAGGAATGGGATCTGGCGCAGGTCGCCCGCGGAGGCTTTTCGGCCTCTGCACCGCAAAGCCGGCCAACGCCTGCCGCAATCCCGAACTTCATTCCGCGCAAGCATCTCGACCGCCTGCATCTTAGCGCCTGGGCCCTGCTTCGCCGCGAGCCCGGTACCGGGTCGCTCGCGAGTGGCGGCGTGCTCGGCGGAAGCCAGGCCGGGGCGCGGCTGACCTATGCCTTCGACCGTCGCATAGCGGCATCGCTACGGACGAGCTCGCCGGTCGGCGGAAGCCGCGGCGGCGAAGTCGCGGCCGGTGTCCGAGTTACGCCGATTCCGTCCATCCCTTTCTCGATCACTGCGGAGCGCCGTCAGGCAATCGGCAAGTTCAGCACGGGACGATCGGACTTCGCCTTGTTCGCCGAGGGCGGCGTCTACCAGCAGCCGCTTGGATGGAACCTGCTCCTAGACGGCTATGCGCAAGCGGGTGTCGTGGGCGTGCGCAGCCGCGACATGTTCGCCGATGGCGGCGTCACCATCTCGCGGCCGGTGTACGATCGCTTCTCTGCGGGCTTCGGCATCTGGGGCGGCTACCAGCCCGGTCTCTATCGCGTCGACGCCGGGCCCCGCGTCTCGATGCGCGTGCGCCACAACGTCAGCCTGCACCTCGACTGGCGGCAGCGCCTCGCGGGAACGGCGCAGCCCGGCTCGGGCCCGGCGCTCACGCTTGGAGCCAATTTCTAGAAAGCGCCAGATTCCGCCAAGCCGCTTGGCCTCCGGCTGCCTTTGCCGCTAGTCCATTGAGCGCCGATGGACATCTACCTCCCGATCGCCGGCCAGTCGGTCAATGCGCTGCTGATCATCGCGCTCGGCGGCCTCGTCGGCATTCTCTCGGGCATGTTCGGGGTAGGCGGTGGATTCCTCACCACGCCGCTGCTGATGTTCTACGGAATTCCGCCGACGGTCGCGGTCGCCTCCGCAACCACGCAGATCACCGGCGCCAGCGTCAGTGGCGTCATGGGGCATTTGCGGCGCGGGGGCGCGGACCTGCAGATGGCCGGCATCATGATCGTCGGCGGTCTCATCGGCTCCTTGATCGGAGCGGTCATCTTCCGGGCCCTGCAGGCGAGCGGCCAGATCGACGTCGTCATCGGCTCGCTCTACGTCGTTCTGCTCGGCTATATCGGCGTCCTGATGTTCAAGGACGCCTTGATCGCGCTCGGCACGATCAAGGTGAAAGCCACCGAGGCCCGCCCGCGGCACAATCGCTGGGTTGCCTCGCTGCCCCTGCGCTGGCGCTTCTACAAGTCCGGACTCTACATTTCGCCGCTGGCTCCGTTCGCGCTCGGCTTCGGCGCCGGCATCCTCACCATGCTGCTCGGCGTCGGCGGCGGGTTCATCCTCGTGCCGGCAATGATCTATCTGCTCGGCATGCCGGCCCGTGTCGTCATCGGCACGTCGCTGGCGATCATCATCGCCATCGCGGCGGGGACGACGATGGTGCACGCACTGACTACCCGGGCCGTGGACATCGTCCTTGCCGGACTGCTGCTCGTCGGCGGCGTCGTCGGTGCACAATATGGCGCGATGCTCGCGACGAAGCTGAAGCCGGACCTTCTCCGCTTCGCGCTGGCGATCGTCATCCTGCTCGTCGCCGGACGCATGGCGCTCGGCCTCGCCTGGCGCCCGGACGAAATCTTCACGGTGGAATATCTGTGACGCGCATCCGCGCCGCCCTGCTGGCAGTCGTGGCGCTGGCGATCATGGCGCAGGCGAAGCCGGTGCTCGTGCCCGACGTCTCGGCGCGCCGCATCGAAATCCGCTACAGCTTCACCGGAGCCCAGCTCCTGCTGTTCGGCGCGATCCTCTATCCGCGCGGCGTCGTTCCCGAGCGGACGCCCGACATCGCCGTCGTTCTTCGCGGCCCCGTCGAAGCCATCCTCATTCGCGAGAAACAGAAGGTCGCCGGAATCTGGATGAACGCGGATTCGTCGCGTTTCCGGTCCGCGCCGTCCTTCTATGCGGTCGCCTCGTCCAGGCCGGTCACGGACCTGCTCGATGAACGGACCGCCGCCATTTACGAGATCGGCCTGCAGAACCTCCAGCTTTCGCCCGGCTCCGGCGCGCTTCCGGAAAAGGCCCGTCGCTTCGAAGCCGGCTTGATCGACCTGCGCAAGCGAGGTGGCGTCTATTACGAGAACCCCCGCGGCGTGGAGATCAGCGAGGGTGTCCTCTACCGCGCGCGCATCTCCATCCCCAGCCAGGTTCCCGTCGGGACCTACACCGCCGAAACCTTCCTCATCCAGGACGGCCGGGTGATCGCCGTCGCGACGCGCGATATCGAGATCGGCAAGAGCGGCTTCGAGCGATGGGTCTCGCTCGTCGCCCGGCGTCACGAATTCTTCTACGGCCTTGCCGCGGTCCTGATGTCGCTGTTCCTCGGCTGGGCCGCCGCCATGGTGTTCCGCCGCCGCTTCTAGCGTGCTTAGCCCAATGTTAACCGACGTCACTTACTGAGGCCGCTGAATATGCGTTAACCAGGAGTGCGGCGGGGCATGGACGAACAACCGAACCTGCAGAATTTCGTCAATGAGATCAGTAGCTTCAGCGACGAGAACGTAGCGCCGAAGGCGGCCGCTTCGCCCGTTGCGAACCTGCAGCCGATCGGCACCGTCGTCGAGATTGCCGGCTCCGGGTCGCGCATCCGCATGGATGGCGCGGTTCTTGCGCAATTTTCGACCCATGACGACCCGTCGGTCGCCATGTCCGGTCAGGTCGGAAGCCAGGTCAAGATGGCCGTCGGCAAGAGCTGGCTGATCGCCAACGTCCGCACGATGAAGAGCGGCGAAGAGGGCGAAGTCCTCGCCGCCATCGATTTCCTCGGCGAAGGGTCTCGCGACGCTCGCGGCGGCATGGGCAACTTCCGCCGCGGTGTGACGCGCTATCCTATTCCGGGCGACAAGGTTCTTCCGGTGACGACGGAGGACCTGCGTTCGGTCTTCGCCGCCAGCGACGAGCCGCATATCGAGATCGGCACCGTCTATCCGACCGACGACATTCGCGGCGCGCTTTACGTCGACCCGATGCTCTCGAAGCATTTCGCGGTCCTGGGATCGACCGGTACCGGCAAGTCGACCTCCGTCTCGCTCATCCTGCATCGCATCTCGCAGCTGAGCCCCGAGGGTCACATCGTGATGATCGACCCGCACGGCGAATATTCGGCCGCGTTCAAGGATTGCGGCGAGATCTTCAACGTCGACAATCTGCAGCTGCCCTACTGGCTGATGAACTTCGAGGAGCATTGCGAAGTGCTCCTGACCACCGACGGTGGCGAACGTCAGCGCGATGCGGACATCCTCGCCAAGTGCCTTCTCGCCGCCCGCACCAAGGGCAAGCTGGCGGAGCAGTTCGGCAAGGTCACCGTGGACTCGCCGATCCCGTACCTGCTGACCGATCTCAACACGATCATCGTCAACGAAATGGGCAAGCTCGACCGCGCCGGCGACACGCTGCCTTACGCCCGTCTCAAGAATAAACTCGACGAGCTCAAGGCCGACCCGCGCTACAATTTCATGTTCTCGGGCATGATGGTGACGGACACGATGGGCGCATTCGTCGCCAAGCTCTTCCGCATGCCGGCAAACGGCCGTCCGATCTCCATCGTCGACGTTTCAGGCGTTCCCTCGGACATCACCTCGGTGGTGGTCTCGGTGCTCGCCCGCATGGTCTTCGACTATGCGATCTGGTCGCGCACGGAGCCGCAACGCCCGATCCTGCTCGTCTGCGAAGAGGCGCACCGTTACGTCCCGAAGGACGAGAACGGCGGCGCTCAGGCGGTCCGCAAGATCCTCGAACGTATCGCCAAGGAAGGCCGTAAGTACGGCGTCTCGCTCGGCCTCATCACGCAGCGTCCGTCCGACTTGGCCGAAGGCGTTCTGTCGCAGTGCGGCACGATCATCTCCATGCGTCTGAACAACGAACGCGACCAGGCCTGCGTCCGCGCCGCCATGCCGGAAGGCGCGCGCGGCTTCCTCGACGCGATTCCCGCGCTCCGCAATCGCGAATGCATCGCCTGCGGCGAAGGTGTCGCCATCCCGATCCGGGTTCGCTTCGACGACCTCGAACCGGAAAAGCGCCCGGCCTCCGCCGACCCGAGCTTCGCAGCCTTGTGGCGCGAAACCGGCGGCGAAGAAGGCATCATCCAGCGCACCATTCGCCGGTGGAGAGGCCACGGCCGCTAAGCGCCCCGGCCTCTTGCCCTGGTTTCGACCCAAACTTGCCACTAGCGGCGTAGCGACAGGAAACGACCCAAATCAGACATTAGCAAACGGGCTACCAAGCCACGTCACACGGTGGGTGCGGGCATGAATGGAATGTACCGCTCAACGGTGGTCGAGCGCGGCCTTCATCACGTTGCGAAATGCCTGTTGGTGCGGCAGGCTCCAGCCGGCGAAGTTGCTCTCCACGGCACGACAGATTTCGTCAAGGGACTTGCCTTCGTCGGACATTGACCGCGCGAGCGCGAGGCCCTCCTCGTCAATCCGGTGGACCTCGGGAGAACTGACATTCCACTCGACTTTGACGCCGCTCGAGAGTGCCTCGTGAATTTTGATTGAAAGATCGCCCTGAATCGCTTCGTGGAGCGCCGCCTTTAAGGCCGGATCGGGCTCCCGATGATGTTTCCTGTCGATTTCGAGCAGGCGCGCAGCAGCCATCAGCGTGACAACTGCAAGAATAATGCTGAGCAGAACATCGCCCGTGCCCGGCGTCGAGTCCCGATAGGCAAGAATGGTCAACGCCAAGAGCGTTGCCACGATCAGGCCTGCGAGAACTCGGAAAACTTTCCTGAACACGTTCTTCGCCCGCAGCAGCGGGTCCGGCCCGGTGCCGCCGAGCTGCAATGCGCGTCTGCCTTCGAAGCCAACGCTGGTTTTGAAAACGCGTTCGTCGAGCAGCGCCGACTCCTCGGCCCGACGCTTGAGCTCGGCCGCCGACGTCGGCCGCCGCGCCGCTTCCGGGGTGGGGAGGAGGAAGCGCCAGCCAAACGCCAGCGCTGCCGTGAAAACGGCGACGAACACGACAGCGGAACCGATGACTGGCTCGCCAGCCAGTGTCTTCAGCAAGTCTTGGATGCTGCTCATCAACACCCCGTTCGCGAGGGTCCGAACTTAGCATGATTGAGCTCAGCCAAAAACCGCTTACTTCGGAGTTATGTGGCACCACCCCTGCGGTTGGCTAATGTTCGCTTTCCACCCAAACTTGCCACGACAGCTTTCGACCCATTCCTGACACTAAAGGCCAGCCTCGACCGCAAGCCTTATCGCTTCCGCCGATGTGCCCACGCCGAGCCTCTTAAGCAAATGCGCACGATGCATTTGGACTGTCTTCTCGCTGATTTTCAGGTCCCAAGCGATCTGCTTGCTCAATGAGCCATGAGCCATCTTTGCAAGAATCTGGCGCTGCCGGACTGTGAGCAATGAAACTCGCCGCGCTGCTTCGCTTCTCCGGGCGACGAGCCCGCTCGTTTCCGTCGCGCCGAGATCAACCTGCGACCCCAGAAACCATCTCAACTTCCCGGACGAATCGAACAAGGGTGAGATCATCACGCCATTGCCGAATGGAGTGCCGTCCCTCCGGTAGTTGACTATCTCCACAAGCGTCGGTCGTTTTTGATCGAGAGCTGACCTGATTTTTGCGGAAGCTGCGGGATCCGTTCCGCGTCCCGTCAGAAAGCGGCAATTTCGGCCAAGGATTTCGGATGTCGGATATCCTGTGAGGGCAGAAAACGCCGCATTGGCAAGCTGGATCGGATTATCAGGCTGAGTAGGATCGGTGATCAACATCGCGATCGGGCTGAGTTCGATCGTCTCGAAGAACCGTCTTCGCTCAATGGGCTCTTCAGAGAAATTCACCACAGCCACTCAGACACCAGAAGGTGCCGCCTCGTGGTTCCGGGTCTCTCCAAGCATCCTTCCCCGCCCGCAGTCTCAGTTGCACGATGCAGCGTCCTGACTGGAGGCTCCGCGTCCCTTCGTCTGTAAGTAAAAAAACCTAGGATAACTCCCGTATTCCGACTCCCTCGAGATGACGGCAGAGTTCAAATGAGAGCGTGACCTCGGTCTAGCCATTAACGGCGAGGGCATCTCTCATCCCGCCGGCTCGGCTCTCTTTCACCAGGCAAGGAGAGTCGAGCCAAGGCGGTTCGACGGAAACCACGACCTTAAAAGTTGGGAAAGGACGAATGAAGTCCCCGGGCACGCGCTACCGGCTGTTGGCGACGCGATGTCGCCAGTCGGCGGAGGTCGCGCTGAAACCAGAAGATCGGGCTGCACTACTCCGAATGGCCGTGGCTTGCGAGCAGCGAGCTCTGGCGATCGAAGGCGAACGGGAGTCTACACTGCTTCCTGAGAAAAAGGTCGAGCTCTTGGCTGACGGCTGAGACCGCGAGTCACCCTCTGCGACAGCTCTTTGCCAATGTCCGCTTTCCACCCAAAGCAGGCATAAAGCGACGACGGACTAGGATGCTACGTCCACCGGCGGTTTCTTCGGCGTCATGGGAATCGACGTCACCTGCTTCAGCTTCGCCTTGAACGCCGCGAGCTGCCGTCCTTCGAAGACGGGGCGGCTGACCAGCCGCGCGCTCAGCGGATTGATCGCTCGTCCGTTGACGCGCACCTCAAAATGGACGTGCGGACCCGTCGACAGGCCCGACGATCCGACATAGCCGATGACCTGACCCTGCCGGACCTCCGTGCCCGGCTGCGCGACCATCGCGCTCATGTGCGAATAGGTGGTCATGAGTCCGCCGTCGTGGACGATACGGACCTGCCGGCCGTAGCCGCCAGCCCAGCTCGCGCCGACCACCTGGCCGTCCGCCGCAGCGACGATCGGGCTTCCCCAGCCTGCGCCGAAGTCGATCCCCGCGTGGAAGCGTGAGAAGCGCAGGATCGGATGGGTGCGATAGCCGAAGCCAGACGTGATCCGCCCGCCGGCTGGCGCCATGAGGCCACTCGAAGCCCGTTCCTGCGGATTGCCGTCGAACCAGTCGGTCTTGCCGTTGGCGGTCCATTTCATGACCTGGACGTCGCTGTATTGCGCGCGGTCGATGGCGGCGTAGATCAGTTGGTCGGGCTGTCCGACCGGTCCCTTGGTCACGGCAAAATCGAAACGGTCGAAGGGGGCGACCTCGCCGACGTCGATCCGCGTCGCGATCGCCTTGAGATATTCGGCGGCGATGGTCGGGCTCGCCCCGGCCCCTCGCAACGACCAGTAAAGGCCGCCGGCGACGTCGCCGTTGATCCGCTGGACGCCGTCGCGCTCGCCGCCGATGACTCCGACCGGCTTCGGGATGGAAGGCGCCTTCGGCTGGGTCGCGAACCCGGCCGTCGCGAGATCGCTCAACTGCGCGTTATGGATCTCGGCGCCCGAGGTCGCCGCGACCTTGCTGGCAATGAACGGCTTGAAGTCCGGAGCGAGGAAGAATGCGACCCCGCACAGAGCGGCGAGCGTCGCTGCGCCGCGAAACCAGCGCGCGCCAAGCTCCTCCGAGTGGAGGTCGACGATAAAGCTGAACGGCTCGCGTTTCTCCCGGCGGCCGAACGCGCGCGATGCATCGACGGGAGCGCGCGGAAAGGCGACGACTTCGCCACCTTCGCCGTCGTCCGGCCAATTGTTGCGCGCATGAAGCATTGATTTCCCCGACCTTCCGCTTCGGTGATGGCGGAACACGGTTAACGACCATTTAAAATCGTGCCGTCTGTCGAAGGAACCTTGCGCTTCTTCCGAGCGCTGCCACATTCGTCATGATGTCTCGGCGCGAAGATGCCCCGGTCCGGGCGATCCTCGGTCCGACGAATACCGGCAAGACCTACCTCGCCATCGAACGGATGTGCGCCCATTCGTCGGGCGTCATCGGCTTCCCGCTGCGCCTCCTTGCGCGTGAGGTTTACGACCGTGTCGTAAAGCTGAAGGGCGACAAGCAGGTGGCCTTGCTGACCGGCGAGGAAAGGATCGTCCCGCCGCAGGCGCGCTACGTCCTCTGCACCGCCGAATCCATGCCGGTGCGCACCGGCCGCGACGATCGCCCGAAGGAAGGACCGTTCCCGGAGCAATTCGCCTTCGCCGCGATCGACGAGGCGCAGCTCGGCATCGACCCGGAGCGCGGCCACGTCTTCACCGACCGTATGCTTCGCGCCCGCGGCCGCGAGGAGACCCTGATCCTCGGCTCCGACACGCTGAAGCCGATCATCCGCAAGCTCCTGCCCGAAGCCGAGATCGTCAGCCGCCCGCGCTTCTCGACGCTTCGCTACGCCGGCAACGTCAAGCTCTCCCGCCTTCCGCCGCGCTCCGCCGTTGTCGCCTTCTCCGCGGAGCAGGTCTATGCGCTGGCCGAGATGCTGCGCCGTTTCCGGGGTGGAGCGGCGGTGGTCATGGGCGCGCTGTCGCCCGCGACCCGCAACGCCCAGGTCGCCATGTTCCAGCGCGGCGAGGTCGACTATCTCGTCGCCACCGACGCGATCGGCATGGGCCTCAACATGGACGTCAGCCATGTCGCCTTCGCCGGCCTCGAAAAGTTCGACGGCCGACGGGAGCGCCGCCTCTCCATCGCCGAAATGGCGCAGATCGCCGGCCGCGCCGGCCGCCACCAGCGCGACGGCAGCTTCGGCACCCTTGGCCTCGGCACCAAGGAGGGCGCGGCGTTCAGCGACGAGGAAATCACGGCGATCGAGGAGCATCGCTTTCGTCCGCTCGACTCGGTCTATTGGCGCAACCCGGATCTCGATTTCACCGACGTCCGCACCTTGATCGCCAGCCTCGAGCAGCGCAGCAACGACCCGCTTCTCCGGCCCGCGCCCGAGGCAATCGATCTTGCCGTCCTCAAGCTGGTTGCCGAAGATCCGGCGATCGCCGCCAAGAAGGGCGTGCTCGCCCGGCGGCTGTGGGGCGCCTGCGGCCTGCCCGACTTCCGCAAGGTCGGGCCGATGCACCATGCGCGCATGGTCCGCCGGCTCTTCTCTTATGTCGGCGAAGGCGGGTCATATCCCGCACGAATGGTTCGCTGCCGAGGTCTCGCGGCTCGACAACGTCAATGGCGACATTGAGGCGCTCGCGGACCGGCTCGCCGGTATCCGCAGCTGGGCCTACATCGCGCACCGCGCCGACTGGCTGGCCGATCCGGCCAAATGGGCCGAGCGCACCCGCGAGGTCGAGGCCCGCCTGTCCGACGCACTCCACGAACGGCTCACGCAGCGCTTCGTCGATCGCCGCACGGCGGTGCTGGTCCGCGACATCGGCGCGCGCGGGTCCGACGCCTTGCCGGTCACCGTCGCCGCCGACGGCGAAGTCAGCGTCGGCCCGGAGCCGATCGGCCACCTCGCCGGGTTCGACTTCCGTGTCGATCCCTCGGCGAAGCTGGCCGACAAGCGCCTCCTGCTGGCCGCCGCCGAGCGCCGCCTCGGCGACGAACTGGACCGCCGCGCCAGATCGCTGGTCGAAGCGCCCGACCAGACGTTCGAGCTGATCGTCGAGGACGGACGCCCGGCGGTCGGCTGGCACGGCAACGTCCTTGCGCGTCTTGCTCCCGGCCGATCGCTGCTGGAACCCGCGCTCCGCACCAGCCGCGCGCTCGACCAGCTGTCGGCGGGGCGGCGCGCGGAACTCCGCGCCCGGCTCGAGTCCTGGCTCGACGCGCAGGTCGACCACCATCTCCGATCGCTCAAGAAACTGGCCGCCACGGCTTCGGACAAGTCCAGTTCTCCGGGCGTCCGCGCCATCGCCGCAATGCTCACCGCGGCCGGTGGCGCAATGACTCGCCGCGAGCTGGTGACATCGATCGCCGCGCTGGAGCAGGTCGATCGCCAGACGCTCCACAGGCTCGGCGTTCGCCTTGGTCCGCTCGACGTGTTCCAGCCCGCCTTGCTCAAGCCCGCCGCGCAGCAATGGCGGGCGGTGCTCCAGTCGGTGCGTGCCAACCAGCCGATGCCGGCGCTGCCCGCCGCCGGCTCGGCGACGCTGGATTCGGAAGCGGACGCTCGCGGCGCATCGCTGGCCTACCGTCGTCTAGGGCGGCAATGGCTCCGCATCGACCTCGCCGACCGGCTGGCGAGCCACGCGCACAAGGTGCGCTCGGCAGGCGGAGAGGAACCGGTGGATGCCGCCCTCGCGACCTCCGTCGGGCTCGACGAGGCCGCTATCGCCAAACTGATGGAAGAGGTCGGCTTCACCAAGGCCGGCGAGGCATGGCGCTGGCGAGGCCGGAGGCCCCCGCGCAAGGACCCACGCGAAAGCCGCTCCCACGCCTTCGCGGAACTGGCCAAGCTCAAGCGCTAGCCGCCGTGAGGATCGACCTGCTCCTCCACCGCATACGGCTGACGAAAAGCCGCACGAATCGCACAGTCGCTCGTCGAAACCGGCTATGTCCGCGTCGACGGCAAAAGGATCGAAAAGCCCAGCGAGCAGGTGCAGGCCGGAAGCGTCATCGCTCTGCCTTTGCGCGGCGAGGTCCGCATCCTGCGCATCCTCGCCCTTCCACCCCGCCGGGGCCCTCCGCCCGAAGCCCGCGCCTGCTATGAGGAACTGGAGCCGGATGCTGGCAATTGACGAGAGTCGCGCTCGCTCCTAGCGAACTGAAGCGAACGAGGGAGATCTACCTGCCATGACCTACGTCGTCACCGACGCGTGCATCCGCTGCAAATATATGGATTGCGTCGAGGTCTGTCCGGTAGATTGCTTCTACGAGGGCGAGAACATGCTCGTCATCAACCCGAACGAGTGCATCGATTGCGGCGTGTGTGAGCCGGAATGTCCCGCCGAGGCGATCCTTCCCGACACCGAGAGCGGCCTCGAGAAGTGGCTCGAGATCAACACGACCTATTCCGCGGAATGGCCGAACATCACCCGCAAGAAGGACAGCCCCGCCGACGCCGACGAGCACAAGGGCGAAGAGGGCAAGTTCGACAAATATTTCTCGGCCGACCCCGGCCAGGGCGACTGACCGCCTGCGGGCTCAGCGGCTGATGTTGAAGGTGTAGCTGAGGCCAATCCCGCCCGACAGCTGATTGCGCGATCCGAATTCGCGGACGATCGGCGAATCTGCCGCGTCGCCGACAAGGTGTTCGTAACGCGCGTAGCCGAACATGCCGAACTGCGGGGTGAACTGGTACGAAAGCCCACTCGCCGCTGCGACGGCATAGATGCCGCCATCCGGCCGATAGGTCGGTAGCCCGGAAGCGAGCGCGGCCTCGTCGTCGACGCCGAAATAGGCTCGCTGGAAGCGCGAACTGGAGAAGAGGGCGCGCGGGCCGATCGAGAAAACGTAGCGATCCCCGTCGCGCCGGATGTAGTCGGCGCCCAGCGATCCGACCACTCCGTCATGCCCGCCGAGCCCCTTGCGGAGGTCCGCCCGGAGGCGGAAGGACTCGCTCAGTTCATATTCCGCGAAGCCGCCGACCTCGAAGGTCGTCTTCACCTTGCCGACGGGTGCGCCGACATCGGATTCCTTGCGCTTGCTCTGGATATGCGCGGCCGGACCGACGGAAAAACCGCCTTTTGAGAAAAGGCGAATGCCAAAGCTGTCGTCCGGCGCTTCGAACGCAAACTCATTGTCGCCGCGCGCGATATCGAGATCGAAGAGCGGCAACACTTGCGTCTCATCGGATCCGATGAACTTGGGCTTCAATTGTCCGCCCAGCCCAACCCGCACGCGATAATCATCCTCATCTTGCGCAGCGGCAGGAGTAGCGATGGTGAGGGCGGCGGCGCAGGCCAGGAGTGCAGCTTTCATGAGCGTCGAAACCTCCGGACAGTAAGTTGGTTGCAGGACCGTATCGGTTGCTTCTCACATAGACGGGTTTTCACTGGATGCAGCCACCTCGTGCCGCGTGCGCATAAGCGATCAATTCGGAACGGGCTGCGCGGCCTTCGGTCAGATAGGCATCGATGATCGTTTCGCACCGCCGCTCCCGGCGGACCCAATGCCCGAGCCCATGCAGGGCCGCCTCCTGACAAGCGGCGGATTCGATCGCCAGGACGGACTGCAGACAGTCCAGTTCGGCCTCGTCGACCATCCCGCGTTGCGGATCGTCCGGGTTGGCGAAGCCGGGGAAGCTCTCCCACCACATGTAGGTGACGGTGTTGAGCGGCCCGCCTTCCTCGCTCAAATGGCCGAGGGTTGGCGAACAACGCGGCCCGAGTACTTCGGCGAAGAAGCGCGAGATTGCCTGCCAGACGGCGGCTCGATCGTTCGCCGGCGTAACCGGGTCGCGCATCCATGGCTGGTCGCCGACCGCCATCGTATTGATCAGACCGGTCAGGCCCTGCGCGATCTGGGCATCGCTGAACCATTGCAGCGCAGTCGGTCCCTCCGAGAACAGCCGTGTCAGATAGGCAATCCCCGTGCGCGGCTCAGGCCACCACCAGTCACCATCCGCGTCGAAATACCAGGGATTGCCGTGGGTTCGGACCTCGTGCCCGAATTGGAACTCGACGAATTGTTCGAAGCTGAGGTCGATCAGCGCCGGCATCAGCGCCGCTTGAGCAGCTCTTCGACGATCAGGTCGGCCGCTTCCTCGGCACTTAGCTTCATCGTGTCGATCACGATCTCCGCCTGCTCGGGAATTTCGTACGGGCTGTCGATGCCGGTGAAGTTCTTGATCTCGCCCGCCCGCGCCTTGGCATAGAGGCCCTTCGGGTCGCGCTTCTCCGCGTCGGACAAGGGCGTGTCGACGAAGATCTCGATGAACTCGCCCTCCGGCAGCATCGTGGCGCACCATCTCGCGCTCGGCGCGGAACGGCGAGATGAAGGCGGTGAGCACGATCAGGCCGGCATCGGCCATCAGCCGCGCGACTTCGCCGACGCGGCGCATGTTCTCGATGCGGTCGGCCTCGGTAAAGCCGAGGTCGCGGTTCAGCGCGTGCCGCACGTTGTCGCCGTCGAGCAGGAAGGTGTGCCGCCCCCGCGCGACCAATTTCTTCTCGACGATATTGGCGATGGTCGACTTGCCGGATCCGGACAATCCGGTGAACCACAGGACCGCGGGCTTCTGGCCCTTGAGCGCCGCATGAGTCTCGCGGCTGACGTCGAGGTGCTGGCGATGGATGTTCATCGATCGCCGAAGCGCGAAGTGCAGCATGCCCGCCGCGACCGTCGCATTCGTCAGCTTGTCGATCAGGATGAAGCCGCCGAGCGCCCGGTTGGGCGACCCGCCCGGCACCGCATAGGGCTCGAACACGATCTCCCGGTCGGTCGAAATCTCGGCAACGCCGATCGCGTTCAGGCTCAGCGTCTTCGCGGCGAGATGCTCGAGCGTGTTGACGTTCACTTCGTACTTGGGCTGGTGCACGGTCGCGGTCACCGTCTGCGCGCCCAGCTTCAGCCAATATCCGCGGCCCGGCCAGCATCTCGTGCTCGTCCATCCAGACGATCGCCGCCTCGAACTGGTCGGCGGATTCCGGCGCATCGATAGCCGACGGCAATCACGTCGCCGCGCGAGCAGTCGACTTCGTCCTCGAAGGTCACCGTCACGGATTGTCCAGCAACCGCTTCTTCAAGGTCGCACGTCGGCCATCAGCACCCGCGCGATGCGCGTCGTCCGGCCCGATGGAAGCACTCGGACGTCCATGCCCGGCGCCACGGAGCCCGCGGCAATCTGGCCCGGCAAAACCGCGGAACCACTCCGCCGGCCGGTTCACCCATTGCACCGGCATCCGCAACGGCTTCTGCCGCTTCGGCTGCCGTATCGAGCGGCACCGCGTCGAGATGCTCCAGCAGCGTCGGGCCCGACGTACCAGGGCGTCTGCTCGCTCCGCCCGCCGATATTGTCGCCGCCCAGGCCCGAAACCGGGATGGCGACCCAGTCGGCGATTCCGATCTGGTCGGCGAACGACGCGATAGTCGGCGGTGATCGCGTCGAACGCTGCCTGGTCGAAATCGACCAGGTCCATCTTGGTGACGGCCAGCACGAAATGCCGAATGCCGAGCAGCTGCGCGAGATAGGAATGACGCCGCGTCTGCGTCAGCACGCCCTTGCGCGCATCGACCAGCAGCACGGCGAGATCGGCGGTCGACGCGCCGGTGACCATGTTGCGGGTATATTGCTCATGCCCGGGCGTATCGGCGACGATGAACTTGCGCTTTTCGCTGGCGAAGAAACGATAGGCGACGTCGATGGTGATGCCCTGCTCGCGCTCCGCCGACAGGCCGTCGACGAGCAGGGCGAAATCGATGTCCTCGCCCTGCGTGCCATGCCTGCGCTGTCGGCTTCCAGAGCCGCCAATTGGTCGTCGAAGATCTGCTTGCTGTCGTAGAGCAGCCGCCCGATCAGCGTCGACTTGCCGTCGTCGACGCTGCCGCAGGTGATGAAGCGCAGCAGCTCCTTGCGCTCCTGCTCGGCCAGCCATTGGGTAACGTCCGCAGGGGCGTTCAAAAGTAGCCCTCCTGCTTCTTCTTCTCCATGCTCGCCGCGCCGCGCGTCGCGGTCGATCGACCCGGCCCTGCCGTTCTGACGTCGTCGTGACCAGCATCTCGGCGACGATCTCCTCGACCGTGCAGGCCTCGCTCTCGACCGCACCGGACAGCGGATAGCAGCCCAGCGTCCGGAACCGCACGCGCCGCATCTGACGGCTGCTCGCCATCCTCAGCGGGATAGCGCTCGTCGTCGACCAGCAGGATCAGGCCGTCGCGTTCCACCATCGGCCGCTCGTCGGCGAAGTACAGCGGCACGATCTCGATCTTCTCGCGCAATGATGTATTGCCAGACGTCGAGTTCGGTCCAGTTCGACAGCGGGAAGACGCGGACGCTCTCGCCCTCGTTCTTGCGGACATTGTAGAGCGACCATAGCTCGGGCCGCTGGCGCTTCGGGTCCCAGCGATGGTTGCGGTCGCGGAAGCTGAAGATGCGCTCCTTCGCCCGGCTCTTCTCCTCGTCGCGCCGAGCGCCGCCGAACGCCGCGTCGAAGCCATGCTGCGTCGAGCGCCTGCTTCAGCCCTTCCGTCTTCCACATGTCGGTATGCAGCGGACCATGGTCGAACGGGTTGATGCCCGGCCACTCGGCCTCGGGATTCTTGTAGACGATCAGCTCGACTGCCGGATCGGCCGCCACCTTGTCGCGCAGCGCGTACATGGCGCGAAACTTCCACGTCGTATCGACGTGCAGCAGCGGGAAGGGCAGCGGTCCCGGGAAGAACGCCTTCTTGGCGAGGTGCAGCATCACCGCGCTGTCCTTGCCGATCGAATAGAGCATCACCGGACGCTCGGCCTCGGCGACCGTTTCGCGCAGGATGTGGATGCTCTCGGCTTCGAGCCGGTCGAGGTGCGTGAGCGCGCGCATTGGACGCCTGATGGCGACTCGAAGGCATAATAGGGAAGTAGGCGATTCACCTTCAGGATCGCGTGTGTGAGTGGAGAGACGACAATGCACCGTATTTCAGACCTTGGCGATGGTCCTGTTGGCCAGCGCTCCGGCGACCGGCCCAGGCGCCCGCGACCCCGGCGGCCAACGCCGAACCTCCGCACGGACGTTGCGAAGACGCTCGACCAGAATTTCGACAAGTCCGACGTCAACAACGACGGCTTCCTCAGCCGATGAGGAGGTCGCGCAGGACGGCGGGCCAGGTCGGGCAGCAGATGATGTCGCGGCTCGACCAGGAATTCGACGGGCTCGACAAGGACAAGAACGGCCAGCTCAGCCAGGAGGAGTTCCGGTCGGTGGCAGCGCCGCGCATGGCGCAAATGTCCGCCAATCGCCTTGCAGCAGCTCGACACGAACAAGGACGGCAAGGTCAGCCCCGCGGAGTTCAACGCTCCCGCGCTCGCCGCCTTCGACCGCGTCGACACCAACAAGGACGGCACGATTTCGCCGGAAGAAAGGCAGAAGGCTCCGCGCCGCTAGCCTTCGCGCACGCACCGGCCTAAGAGCATGACTTCCCTGGGGAGCCGCATTCGCGCGGCTGAGAGGCGGGCACCGACCGCGACCCATCGAACCTGATCCGGCTGACACCGGCGGAGGAAGAGGAGTTTCCAAATGGCCGACGTCCCCGCACGCACCGAGCTTAAAGTCACCACCGGCCCGATTCGCGGCAGCCGCAAGATCTACGTCGAAGGCCGCGACGGGCTCCAGGTCGCGATGCGCGCCGTCGACCTCGAGCCGTCGTCGGGCGAGCCGCCGGTCATCCTCTACGACACCAGCGGCCCCTACACCGATCCCGCCGCGCCGCATCGACATCATGGCCGGCCTGCCCGAGCTCCGCCGCGACTGGATCCGCGACCGCGGCGACGTCGAGGAAGTCGCCCAGCGCGAGGTCCGCCCCGAGGACAACGGCCAGCTCGGCCCCGACCGCAGCGGCGGCGTCCAGCCCTTCCCCAACGTCCGCCGCCGCGTGCTCCGCGCCAAGCCCGGCGCCAACGTCACGCCAGATGCACTACGCCCGCCGCGGCATCGTCACGCCCGAGATGGAATATGTCGCCATCCGCGAGAACCTCGGCCGCGAGCGCGCCGCTCAACGCCACCCGCGACGGCGAGGACTTCGGCGCCGCCATCCCCGACTTCGTCACCCCCGAGTTCGTCCGCGACGAGATCGCCCGCGGCCGCGCCATCATCCCCAACAACATCAACCACCCCGAATCCGAGCCGATGGCGATCGGCCGCAACTTCCTGGTCAAGATCAACGCCAACATCGGCAACAGCGCCGTCGCCTCCGACGTCGCGGCGGAAGTCGACAAGATGGTGTGGTCGATCCGCTGGGGCGCGGACACGGTCATGGACCTGTCGACCGGCCGCAACATCCACGACACGCGCGAATGGATCGTCCGCAACTCGCCCGTGCCGATCGGCACCGTGCCCATCTACCAGGCGCTGGAGAAGGTCGGCGGCATCGCCGAGGACCTGACGTGGGAAATCTACCGCGACACGCTCATCGAGCAGGCCGAGCAGGGCGTCGACTATTTCACCATCCACGCCGGCGTCCGCCTGCCCTACGTGCCGCTGACCGCCAAGCGCGTCACCGGCATCGTCAGCCGCGGCGGCTCGATCATGGCCAAATGGTGCCTCGCCCACCACAAGGAGAGCTTCCTCTACGAACGCTTCGACGAGATCTGCGAGATCATGAAGGCGTACGACATCGCCTTCTCACTGGGCGACGGCCTCCGCCCCGGCAGCATCGCCGACGCCAATGACGAGGCGCAGTTCGCCGAGCTCTACACGCTGGGCGAGCTGACCAAGAAGCGCGTGGGAGCACGACTGCCAGGTGATGATCGAGGGCCCCGGCCACGTGCCGATGCACAAGATCAAGGAGAATATGGACAAGCAGCTGGAAGGCTGCGGCGAGGCGCCCTTCTACACGCTCGGGCCGCTGACCACCGACATCGCGCCCGGCTACGACCACATCACCAGCGGCATCGGCGCGGCGATGATCGGCTGGTTCGGCACGGCGATGCTTTGCTACGTCACGCCCAAGGAGCATCTCGGCCTGCCCGACCGCGACGACGTGAAGGTCGGCGTCGTCACCTACAAGCTCGCCGCCCACGCGGCCGACCTGGCCAAGGGCCACCCGGCGGCGAAGGTGCGCGACGACGCGCTGAGCCGCGCCCGCTTCGAATTCCGCTGGCGCGACCAGTTCAACCTGTCGCTCGACCCCGAAACGGCGGAGCAATACCACGACCAGACGCTCCCGGCCGAAGGCGCCAAGACCGCCCACTTCTGCTCGCATGTGCGGCCCCAAGTTCTGCAGCATGAAGATCACGCAGGAAGTGCGCGACTTCGCCGCGAAGCAGGAGGCAGGCGTCCTCAACTCCTCCCCGCTCGTCCCGAGCGAAGTCGAGGGGCGTTCGCTCGAACAGGCGGAAGAAGGCATGGCCGAGATGAGCCGACGCCTACAACGAAGGCGGGCGCGAGCTCTATGTCGGCGCCGGCGGCCGGGAACATGACTGACCCCGAACCTCCCAAACGCGCGCACGTCGAATTTCTGGCGGCCGCGGCATACGACGGCGGCTCCTCGCGCGAGCGGATGGAGGAGCATTGGCGACTGCTGCGCGGCCCCGACGCCATTCTCGACGATGCGCTCTTCGAAAAGGCGGTCGCGCGGTTGCGCGTCCTGAAGACCCCGGCCAGCAAGAAGATCGACATGGCCAGCAAGAATGGGGTCGCCAAGGCACAGGCGTCCCGCGATCCGATGCTCTGGCATCAGGCGGCGATGGCGGCACTCGCCTATCGCGGCGACAAGCACGGCTTCCTGCATTGGGTGCTTCAGCAGCCGGAAACGGACCGAGCGACGGCAGGATGGATTTTCCTCTGGGCCGAAGGATCGCGCTTTCTGCGCGGCGAAACGGGTTTCATGCTCGATCATGTCCCGGCCAAAAAGATGGTGGAGCTGTTCCGCGCCGTCTGTGAACGCAGCGAAGGAATGGGCTTTGCCAACGACGCGCTGGGCCTGGATCCGGGCTTCGAGGAGGAGCGGCTGAACTGTCTCGCCGTCATCGAGGAGGGCCAGCTTGCCCCCGGCATCGTTGCACCCATGGCTCTGCTCGCACGGCCCTTCGATCCGCCGCGCGATGACGACCGTTACGACGTCGATGACGGCATAATTCTTTGCGCGTAATCCACCCCGCCTCGGAGTAGCGCCTAGCCGCCCCCGCCGAACAGGAAGCTGTTCACCGTCAGCCGCCCGTCCGCCGCGCTCGCGGTGAGCGCCGCGCCCGGCGCAATCTCGGCGCAATGCAGCGCCCGGCTGCGATAGATCAGCGCCCGGTTCGGCCGCGCTTCATAGCTTGCGATCTTCTCGTACAGCGGCGTGTCGTCGGATATGTACCCGGCCGGCGGAAGCCCATGCTCGGCCACGCCCGCCCGAAGCGCCGCTTCGAAGCGCGGAAAGCGCTCCGGGTCGAGCGTCTCGAACCCCGTCGCGCGCTGCCGGTAGAAGGCGGTCCCGCCCATCTCCGTCCCCGAAAGAAAAATGAGGATGGCGATCCGCGCCTGCTCCAGCCCGTCCACGTGCGGCAGCCGCTGGATCGGCGCCAGCGCCTCGGGCGCGGTCGTCACCAGCGAGAAATAGCATTCGAACACCGGCGGCACGGGGTCGAGATCGAAGGTGCTCGCCAGCACCCCCTCCAGCTCGCCGCGCATCGCCTCGGCGGCCCCCTGCGGCACCGGCGCGCGCAGCCCGGGATAATGCGGACCCGATCTGGCCGTACTCCAGCCGCCCGGCCAGCGCCCGCCACGCCTCCAGCTCCGCCAGCACATCGTCGATGACGATCACCGGCTGTTGCTCGACGCCCTGGCGGACGATCTCCATCCTGCGGTCGGGGTTGAGCAGTGGAGCGGCCATGCCAACCTGTCCCACCGCCCATCACGGCAGGCAAGCGAAACCCCCTCCCGCTTGCGGGAGGCGGCAGGGGGTGGGCCTGTAGTGGCTCAACTCAACTCCGTTCGTCCCGAGCGAGCCGCAGGTGACCGAAGGTCAACAAAACTGATGGGCGATACCGACCAATTCGTCGCAAATTTCATCGAGCCATAACCGCCCATGAGCCAAGCCCTCTCCGCTCCGCAAGAATCTGCCGGGACTTGCGCCGGGAAAGCGCCTTCCTGCCAAATCCATCGTGGCATCGTTGAATTGATCGATCGCATGGTCCTGCGCGTGAGCAATTCTATGTCGTACCGCGGCGTATTGTCGAAGTGCGTTCTGGTTTGCGGCAATAACCTGTCGGAAGTAGCACGTGTGCGTATCAAAGAAGCGGTCCGCGTGGTTCATTAGAGCACCCGGACTGTGCCAGGCCTGGTAATCTCGGCCGGCTAGAATAGCTAAACGCGCATCATCCAAGGTTTTTTCATAGTGTTTGGCTGGCTTCAGTGGCTCACGACCGCCGTTGCTCGCAAAACCGCAAACCAGCCGCGTAAATACGTCCTCACAGAAGTTCTCCCACAGAAGAAAGGCTTTGAGGAAAATGAGCTCATAGGAGAGCTGCAATCCTGAAAGCGTCAAATCTGAATTGGGCACCTTCATCGTTGCGTGATTGCGCTCCAAGCGTCGAGCAAACGCCCGGAGCTTTTGGAATTCGCCGTCGAGTTCATCGGCGTAATGAGGAAGGTACCTAGGCAAGATCCTACCCGAAGGCTCGGGTATAAATCGCCTCTAATCTCGTGTTGCGCGGCTTGATGTTGTCCGTTTGAGTTAGGGACGCCGCCACGAATTGTCCGTAGCCTCGCCGAACAATGTCGTCGCGTGCGTCGTTCACCACATCCGAAAGCTTGGAAATGACTTCGCGAAGCTTCAAGCGCTCATGCGATGCGAGGCGATCCCCGCCTGCGCGTTTCAGGTTGCATTCGGGCAAGCCGTACAAGCGATGATAAATCGCAAGGAACATGGAGTAGAATAGCGGCGTCCGACGAAAGGCTGATTTCTTCAGGTCATCGCCCAGAGATTCGCTGATTTCGTCGATAACTTTCTTGAATCTTTTTTCGTATTCGGTCCGTTTTGGAAAATTGACATCGAACTTCTTATAGAAGCTGTCGATACTTTTTTTCTTGTCCTGCATGCCATCGATCATCGCGATGACTAACTCACTGGTGAGTTCAACCTCGCTCATACGGGCAATGCCCATTTCCGAAAAAATCCTGTTATTACGCCAGAAGGTTAAATGGGAATAGGCAAGTGAATATGCCGATTGCTTGAACCTACCGAAAAACCGACCGTTTCGTAGTTCTTGTGCGTTTAGACGGACAGAATACGTGTTCAGTCTCGCGAAAACAGATAATACGTCTTGATCTGATATTCCTTGGAAAACCTCACAGATAAAAGAGTAGGTCGTAATCTTGTCTCTTATCTTCGGTGGAAGATCATCAAACTTTTTGCCAGCGTAAGGGCTTTGAATGTTGGAAGACAGCGTGAACTTGTTCGCTGTGAAATCGATAACCGAACTGATCCGCTGCTGACCGTCGACCACTTCTCTGACGGGCAGCTTTTTGCCCTTCACCCGAGTCACGCGGACGTAGATGGGAGGAACGGGATATCCGAGGATAAGTGTATCGATCAGAAAAGAGCGCGCTGCGTCGCTCCAAACCTTCCTGCGCTGGAATCGTGGTGAAATCGCGAGCTGCCCGCTGTCTTTCCACGTATTGAAATCATCTGTCGTGTAAGTGCTGCGTTCAGGCTTTTCCATGCCGAGGCCCCCTTGAAGGCACAGTTAACTTGCATTTAGTTTGATGCAAAGTGTCGATAGGCATCGGTTGCCTGATGGCACGCCTAATGGAGTCCGCCTCCATCACAGTCGAAGTCCTTGGCACCTCGAGAAACGAAGCCGTTCACGCCATTGATTGCGCTGTCGGACAGGTCAGGAGCCGCCGACTAAAACCTCGGCTGCGGATTAACCTGTTCCTTCGGCGGTCCCTCCACCGCATCCCAATGCTCGACGATCTTGCAATCCTGCACCCGGAAGACGTCGGCGATCGCATAGGCCGGTGCGCCCGGCGCGGGCGTGAAGCGGACGTGCAGGACGACGAGGTCGCCTTCGGCAACGGTCCGCAGCACCTCCCACTTGGGATCGGGGACCATCTTGATCAGTCCCTCCAGGAATTCCGCCGTCGCTTCGCGCGTGCCGTTCGGCACGCTCGGCTTGTGCTCGACGAAATCGGGCGAGACATAGTGCTCGAACGCCGCCTTGGGCTGCTTCTCGACCAAAGCCTGGTGATAGAAGGCCTGGACGATCTGCCGGTTCGTCGCCGCACTCGGCTGGCACGTCGCCGCGGCCGCCGCCATCATGGTCAGGAACATGCTCGCCTCCTGCCGCTCATGCTGTCACGCGGCCGGATGGCGGGCAAGGCCGGCGACCAGAGGCCGCCCGATTGCAACTCCTACGGCTGTTAGGCAGACCGCACCCCTGCCGGCGGCCCTAGGGGGGCCTTCTGTCCCGCCGGCCGGTCACCCCCTCTGCGTTTTCACAAAGCGGAGGACTTACCAATGATGAAACCTGCAAACTGGACCCGAGGCACTGCCGCCGGGACCCTCGCCCTGCTGTTGATGGCCGGAACGCCCGCTTTGGCGGCGGACAACCCGCAGGTCGCCGCGGAAGTCATGGCGCTCGCGCGTGCGCAATGGGCGTCCGAGATCGCCGGCGAACCCATGGCCCAGCAGAACGCCCAGCTGGCCGACGACTATACGGAGTTCAACGGCGACTTCCCGACCCTGATCGTCGGCAAGGCCTCGGCCACCCGGATGGGCGAGGTCACGCCCAACGACAAGGCGATGTATTCCGACATGCAGAACAGCCGGGTGCAGGTCTACGGCGATACCGCCATCCTGACCTACAATTTCGCAGGCCTCAGGCGCGCGGCGGATGGCAAGGTCAATCCGTCGCTCGCAAAGTCCACTCGGGTCTATGCGAAGCAAGGTGGCCAGTGGAAGCTGGTCCACGCCAACTTCGCCCCGGTCGCGTCTGGGCACTAGGTTTTGGCGAAGCAGGGCCGCGTCGTTCTCGGCGCGGTCCCTGGCGCCCCGGCTGGACTAACTGACCGGCGTATTAGGGACTGGCGTAGGGCATTCCCGACCTCAGGTAGAAGGCGAGCGACCACATGTCGTCGCCGCTGAGGCTCTGCTTGAACGCCGGCATTTCGGAATCGAACGCCGCGCCTCCCTCGGATATGCTCCAGTAAATGTATGGGGCGGCCCGTTCCTTCGGCGCCAGTCCGAGCCATTCCAGGTCCGCGGGCGCCGGCACCAGGAAGAAGCCCTCCGATCCGCCTCCCGAGCCGCTCCAGCCGTGGCACGACGAGCAATGGCGATCGAACAAAGCGGCTCCGCGCCGGAGCTTCTCTTCCGTGTCCGGCGTGGGATCGCTGATCTTGGCATAGGGTGCGGGCAGGCCCTTCATCAACACCTGCTGGTGACGGCTCATGTTCGCCTTCCAACGCGAAAAATTCTGCTCGGGCTGGTCGGCGGATGCAGTCGCGGCAGGCGACGCGAGAAGCGCCGCCGCAATCAGAAAACGGATCATGCCGGTCCCCTTTCGTCCAGGTTCGGAAAAGGGAGGCTAGGGTGGCCATGACCTGCCAGCCATTCGGGATTCTGCGTAAGCGGACCGCCGACAGCGGCCACCGGAGCTCGCTCCGCACCCTTGGCCCAGCCCATCGGTCTGAAACGTTCAGCCGCTCCGCCGCAGCGTGAACTCGACGAGATAAGGCCCGCTTTGGTCTGATCGATTGGCAGTCACGTCGATCGCCCCGTCGGCGCGCACGCGATAGACGATGCGCTTGACGTCGGAGGCCGGGTCCGTCGCGTCGAACATGATCCTGTCGCGTGCAACGGAAGTGAGCCGCATGACGCTCGGCCCGCTCGTTTCCCAGGACGTATAGTCCGGATTGTACCGCTTGAAGCGCATGATGACGTGTTCGCCGGCCTGCTCGACGACCGCGAACCGCAAGAAGCGGACGGCGCCGTTCTGGACGCCGCGAGATTGGCCGATCACGACGCCGGCCTTGCCGTCCGTCCAGCTCTCCTCGATCACGAATCCGCTCCGGTCGCTCGTCCAATTGCCCTTCAGGAAGGCGAGATCGGCAAGCGAAGCGGTGCGGGCTTCGGCGGTTCCGGCAAACAGGCTCAGCGCAAATGCGATTGTGGCGATGGTGGATCGCATGAATGGACTTCCTTCGACTGCTTTCCGGCAGCAAATTGGGCCGCCGGGGCTCCGCGCGCCAATCCTTCTTCTGCATCGCCTCCATGACCGCCGCGCATCCGCCCGCGTCCGCCGGATGAATAGAGGAGCGAACTTGGCGAACTTCGGCGGCTGCCTGCCGCGTTCGACAGTCCGCTCTCCCGCTCGGCCCAACCGCTGATTTCGGAAACAGCCGTGGGACCCTGCGTGCCCTCGGGTCGTTCTATGCGCGGCGGGCGGGCCAGTACATTTCAGGAGCATATATGAACGACAATCTCATCTCTGCCGTGTTCGACAGCCATCCCGAAGCGGAAGCCGCTGCGCGTGACCTGCGGCAGGCGGGAGTCCCGGACAGCGCTTTGTCGGTCATCGCCCGCCGCCAGGAGGAATCGGGCGACTATGGCGATGCGGAGACGCATGAGGCGGCGGAAAAGGGCGAAGGCGCGCTCAAGGGCGCAATCGGCGGCGCGGGCGTCGGCGCTTTGCTCGGCATTGCCGCGCTCGCCATTCCGGGCGTCGGTCCGCTCGCGGCGGCCGGGGCGATTGCGTCCGGCGCGATTCCCGAAGCCGTGGCGATCGGCGCCGGTGCAGGCGCCCTGACCGGCGGCCTGACCGGCCTTCTGACCAAGCACGGCGTCAGCGACGAAGACGCCGGCTATTACGAAGAGCGGATCAACAGCGGCGGCGTGTTCCTTTCGGTCGACGCCAGCGCTGCCGGCATCAGCCCGGATGAAGCGCGCGACATCCTCTACCGGCACGGCGGGCACAACGCCTCCCGCGCCCGCACGGCCTCCGCGGTCTAGCCACTTCGGCGAAGCGCCCCCGCTAGTTCCGGGGGCGCTTCATCCCGCCATCGACTCACCTTGAAGATTGGACGGAACCGCCACGAATCTCATCGATTCACAACCCATGACTCGCATCGTCTTCCGCGACCTGCCCGCCGTTTCAGAGGTCGAGCGCCAGCTTCAGCTGCACGCCCGCGACCGCCTGCTGGATGACGATATCGAGGAACTGCCGCACCTCATCGACGACGCTTCGGTCGCCTTGTTCGGAATCACCCGCCGCGACACCTTGCACTGGGCACTGCCGGACCCGGTCCGCGCCCGCTTCGGCCGCGACGAATGGGAAGCGCATTTCGACGTGCTTGGGCATTACACCCGCGATCCCAACGCCCACTGGGCCGCCTTCGACCTCGACCTGCGCTGTCCGGAGGGCGGCCGCCTGCACTGCCTCGAAGTGTTCGGCCGGCAGCTCGTCTGCGCCCTCAACGGCCTCCACCCGCAAGCGGTCCTCGCCTTCGCCGACCGCACTCGGGAAGCCGCCTAGCGGCTCAGCCGCACCAGCGCCTCGTCCAGCGCCTGCAGGAATCGCGAGCGGTCGGCCTTGGCGAATGGCGCCGGCCCGCCGATCGCGTCGCCGCCCGCCCGCAGGTCGGCCATGATCGCCCGTGTCGCGATCGCGCGCGCCGATGCTCGCGCGCGGTGAACGGCTTGCCGTTGTGGCCGATGACGGTCGCGCCCGCCTTCAGGCAGCGGTCGGCGAGCAAGATGTCGCCGGTGACCACCACCGCCCGGGCATCCGCCTGCTCCGCGATCCAGTCGTCGGCGGCGTCGAACGCGTCCGACACCACCACCCGCTCGATCAGCGGATGGTCGGGCACGCGGATGCGCGCGTTGCTGACCACCCGCACCGGCACCTCGCGGCGCCACGCGACCTTGTAGACCTCGTCCTTGACCGGGCAGGCGTCGGCGTCGACCAGGATTCGGATCGGTCCGCTCATCGCGGGCCTAGTCGTTCTTCAGGTTCTCCAGCCCGCGCGCGCCGCCCTTCTGCGACGGATTGGCGGCGATGGTCTTCACCTTTTCCTTCTTCGGCTTGCGCGCTTCCCTGCCGGATCTCTGCTGTCCCTTGGCCATCCTTGTCCTCCTGCCGGGCGCAAAAGCGCCGCGTGACACCGACCATAGCCGTTCCGCAGCGCCGCTCCTAGATTCCGCCGAACCTGCGTCCGTCGAATAAGCGTGGCGGTCGGGCGGTGGACGGTGGATAGTGGCGATCCGCTAGAGGGGATGCGCTCTGCCAACGCCTCGCCATGCCTTGATTCTCCTGCTCGGGCTGTTGCTCGTCGGCCCGGCGCGCGACGTCGCGGCCGCCGAGGCGCCGAAGATCCGCAAGCCGGGCCCCGCGCCGGACACGCCGCCTGACGTTCCGCCGCTTCCGCCAGCGATCTTCGACCCCACGCTCGCCGTGGGCGGCGAAGACTTGAAGGCCCGCAAGGTCGAGACGCGCCTGACCGTCCAGGTTCTGGTCAACGGCAGCGGTCCCTACAATTTCATCGTCGACAGCGGCGCAGACACGTCCGTGCTTGGCTTGCGCATCGCCCGCGGCCTGCAGCTTCCGCTCGGCACGCCCGCAATCCTCAACTCCATGACCGCGCGCAACGTCGTCGACCGGGTGAAGGTGGCGGAGCTGACCCTTGGGCCGACCACCGTGCGCAACCTGCAGCTTCCGGCCCTGCGCGAATTGGACCTGGGCGGCGACGGCATGATCGGCATCGACGCCTTGGTCGAACAAAGGCTGATGATGGATTTCGACAAGCGCCTGATCAAGGTCGAGGACGCCCGCGTTCCGGTCAGGCAGCTGCCCGGCGAGATCGTCGTGATCGGCCGGCGCTTTCGCGGCCAGTTGATCCTCACCCACGTCAAGGCCGCCGGCTTGCCGCTCGAAGCGGTCATCGACACCGGCACGCAGATCACGATCGGCAATCTTGCTTTGCGCGACAAGCTGATCCGCAAGAACCGCGGCAAGTTCGTGACCGTCGCCGTGACCGGCGTGACTGGCGAGACGATGAAGATGGAACTTGCGAAGATTGCCGAACTCGAGCTTGGCTCGGTCACTTTGCACGACGTGCCCATGGCCTTTGCCGATGTTCCGCCCTTCAAGATGTTCGGAATTCAGAACCAGCCGGCGCTGCTGCTCGGGACCGATCTGCTCGAATCGTTCCGCAAGGTCTCGCTGGATTTCCGGGCGCGCAAGGTCCGCTTCCAGCTTCGGCGTTGCAAGTCGCAGGGCGTAATGATTGCCACGTCGCCGTCCACCTTCACGCGCATTTCGGCGACCGCTCCGGACGCCTGTGCGGCTTAGGTAAGGTCTTTGCAATGAAGCATTTCCTCCTCTTCTACGAGGTCTCCTCCGACTATCTCGAGCGGCGGCCGCAATATCGAGCCGATCACCTCAAGCTTGCATGGGCGGCGAAGGAACGCGGCGAGATCGTCGTTGCCGGTGCGCTTGCCGATCCGCCGGACGGTGCAGTGCTGATGTTCCAGGGCGAGGACAGGTCGGTCGCGGAACGCTTTGCGCAGGCGGACCCTTATGTCGCGAACGGTCTCGTGACCCGTTGGTACGTGCGCGAGTGGACGACCGTCGTTGGCGATCTGGCGGTGAATCCGGTTAGGCCTGATTGAGGCACCTGCATCGTTTAGCTGACATTCACAAACGACGAAGCGAGCCGAAACCATCGGCGGGCAGGGCAACGGCGTGCCGCTCTCCTCCGTTGTTGATTGAAACTGCAGGAGTAAACCTATGACCCGCTTCCTCACGCTCGCTGCCGCCACGGCCGCAGCCACGTTCGTCGCCATGGCTCCGGCCTCGGCCCAGCAATGGCGGTGGAACGAAAACGGCTGGAGAACGATCGGCTACACCCGCGTCGACGGCCGCGACACCGACCGGATCAACTTGCCGGGGGTCACCCGTCAGCGCGCAATCCGGCTGTGTGCGATGAACCAGCCGCTGCGCCTGCGCGACTTCGACGTCCGCTTCGCCAATGGTGGACGCCAGGACGTGAACACGCGCGCCGTGCTTCCTCCGGGCCGTTGCACCCGGGCCGTCGACCTCCGCGGAAATCGCCGGGACATCGCCAGCGTCCGGCTGCGCTACGAACCGATCACGCGGAGCTGGCAGCGGCCAGTCGTCCGGGTTCAGGTCCGCGGCTAGCCTGGCCAGCCGGAAATGAAGAGGGGCCGCACCACCTGACTGGTGCGGCCCCTTTCGTTTAGCAGCTGCAATTTTTGCAGGTGCAGGGATTGCAGCGACATCCGGTCTTCTCGGGGGCCGCAGCCTTCTCGTTGGTCTTTTCCATGTGAATATCTCCTCTTGCCCAACAGCGGGTAAAGCCCATATGGCCTCCGTACCATGGTACGGAATCAAGCGAAAAGTTCGGACACGATCGGAGCGCTCGCGAAAGCGGCCGGAGTGGGTGTCGAAACGGTGCGCTATTATCAGCGGCGCGGGCTCCTTCCGGAGCCGGCGCGGCCGCCGGGCGAGATCCGCCGTTACGGCGACGAGGACGTTCGACGCCTGAGGTTCATCCGCTCGGCACAGGCGGCAGGCTTTACGCTTGCCGAAATCGGTGAACTTCTGGACCTCAGCGCAATCGATGACCGGACAAAGGCGCGGCAATTGGCTGAGGCTAGGGTTGCCGTGCTGGACCAGAAGATCGCCGAGCTGCAGGAAGCTCGCGAAGCGCTCGCGGGCCTCGCGACTACCTGCGCGAACAAGAGATCAGGCCCGTGCCCGATACTCTCGGCCTTCGAGCGTAGCTGAGGCACGCGAGAATCTCACCGGACCGAATGCTGTTTGCTGTCATTGAACAGGCGTAACGTCCGCCGACTCATCTGAGGAGGCATGCAATGACCGCGACCTTTGCCGTCACCGAAGAATGGCTCGACGGAACCGGAGGCAGGATCTTCACCCGCCATTGGGAGCCCGAGGTGAGCCCGAAGGCCAATCTGGTCATCTGCCACGGGGTCAATTCGCACGGCGGCCAATATGTCCAGGCAGGCGAGGAATTCGCTTCCCGCGGCTTTGCGGTCACGGCGCTCGACCTCAGGGGCCGGGGCAAGTCGGACGGCGAGCGCTTCTACATCGACAGCATCGACGATTATGTCGCGGACGTTTCGGTAGCCATCGAGCATGCGCGGGCGAAGCATCCGGAACTCCCGGTCTATCTTCTGGGTCACAGTGCCGGGGGCGTCACGTCGACGACCTATGCACTCGACCATCAGGACCGGATCGACGGGCTGATCTGCGAAAGCTTCGCCTTCCGCGTGTTCGCGCCCAATCTGGCGCTGAAGCTTCTGGAAGGCGCCAGCCACATCGTCCCGCACGCCCATGTGCTCCGCCTGAAAATGGAGGATTTCTCGCGCGATCCCGAATGGGTGGCGGCGCTCAACGCCGACCCGTTGACGCTCGACGAGGTCCAGCCTGTCAGCACCGTCGCTGCCTTTGCGCGCGCCGGAGAGCGGTTCGAACGCGAATTCGGCCGGATCACCTTGCCCGTGTTCATCCTGCACGGAACGGAGGACAAGGCGACGCGGCCCGACGGGAGCCAGCAATTCTTCGATGAGGCGGGATCATCAGACAAGACGCTGAAGCTGTACGAGGGCTATTACCACGACCTGCTCAACGACCTCGGCCGCGAGGCCGTATTCGAAGACATCGACAAGTGGATCGAGGCCCGCTTGCCGGTCAGGCAGGAAGCGGCGGCAGCGGGCCCCGGCGTCCTGGCCTGAGCGTCAGCTGTAGGCGATCATCCGCCCGCAGATCGCGACACCGAGCCAGAGCAATAGCGAAACCAGCGCGAGCAGGCGCGCGCTGGCCGGCGGCGGATCGGACACGACGGCGCCGAACAGCAGCCGGAACAGGATGACGTTCGCCAGCGCCAAGGCGATGAGGATGAGCTTGAGGCTGAACGTGCCGCTCATAGCCAGCGACTTGGCGTCGGCGGCGAAGAGGATGCTTCCGCTCGCTGCGAGGATGAGCACGCCGCTCGCCGCGATGGGGACAAGCGCTCGGCTCAGCGGCTGCAGCGGAAGGCTTCGGAAAAGCCCGATGGTCCGCAGGTCGACGAGCCCGATGCCGCCGAGCAGTAGCACCAGCGCCAGGACGTGGACCGTGTTGGCAACGGGGTAGGCCCAGGGCGAGCTCGCAGCCCAGTCCGCGTAAGGCGTCGCCGCGACCCATTCGGCGATCGCGGCGAGCATCGGCGCTTAGCGCAGCTCGACGGTTTTGCCGCCTGCGGTGATCCGCTCGATGCGCATCTCGTGCGCGCCGTCGCGGCGCGGATAGCCTTCCAGCACGATCTGCTGCTTCGGGCCGACCATTTGCTCGGACAGGCCGCGGGCTTCCATCCGGGCGACAGGCGCGAGGATCACGTCCCAGGTCGCATTCTTGTAGCGGACCTTGGCGGTGCCGTGGGGATTGCTCCATTTCACGTCGATCAGCGCAGCCCGGTGCTTGATGGCCTTCTTCTCGTCATAGCTCGACCAGCCGTGGTGGGCGAACGCCGCTGCGGGTATCGTCAGGATTGCGGCGGCAAGCATGAACTTCTTGAACATGTCCGGTCTCCTTCGCGCCGCCGATAGCAGAAGCCGGCGAAGGCCGCACTAGGATCGCCGGCGCACCCACAGCACTCAAGGGAAAGGCGCCGCCGCCGTATAGGGCGACGACGCCTTCCGTCGTGACCTCCCTTTTGGGTCAGAATTGATACTCGCGCGCCTTGGCCTGCGTCGCGGTTCCGCCGAGCATGAAGCCCGTCGGCTGTGCCGTCGCCGGGGCGGCGGCCTTCGGCATAGTGCCGCTGATCCGCTCGCGGCGGTCGAGTTCACCCGCCAGCTTCAGGCGCTTGCGGAGCGACAGGGACGGATTTTCCGGCGTCGGCCCGCGATACGCAGCCTGCACATGGCGGCCGAAACGCGAGGTGTCGAAGTCTTCCGACACATCGGTGCGGGCGGTCGCCGCCGGGGCAATCGTGGGTTCGACCACCGGTGGGTTCCATGGCTCGGGCGCAGGGACCGGAGTGACTTCGTCGGTCAGGACCATCTCGTCCGGCTGATCGCCCTCTTCCTCTTCGCTGCGCTTGCGGCGGCGAATGGCCATGCCAGCACCCGCCAGGGCCAGGATCACGGCACCCGCGCCACCGGCGAGCGGAATGGCTTCGTCGATCTTTGGCTCGGATTGAGCCTGCTCGACGGGAGCCGGCTCGGTGGCCGGCCTTGCAGCCACGATCGGCGCGGCGGCAGGCTCCGGGACTTCAGCGACCGGTGTCGCGACGGGCGCAGCCGGCGCAGCCGCTGCCCGTGTCACGCGGCGCTCCGCCTTCGCGGCAGCCTTCTTGGCAACCGGAGCCGCTTCCGCAGGCTCCGACACCTCGGCGGTCGTCTCTACCGGCGCGCTCACCTCGGCTTCAGGTGCAGGCGCAAGCGGGTCGGTCGCTGGAACGACAGGCTCCGGCGCCGGCACCGTAACCAGCGGCACGTCGGTGCTCGTCGCATCCTGCGCGGCGAGCGGGGTTGATGAAAGGGCAAGGACCGCGGCGATCGCAGTCATACCCAGGCGTTCCTGTTTGCGTGTGTACGTCATGCCCAACCAACCGACAGATCATGCTGGGGTCGCAACGTTTCCGGTGAATCGAACCGTGACGGCGACGAATCGAAAAACATTAACACACACAATGGCTTAGGTCTTAAGTCGCGAAAAGGGGCGCCTGCGGTCGGCAGGCGCCCCTCGTTCGACGCGGTCGGATCAGTAGGTGTTCGTAGTGTCTTCGGTGGTCTCGGAAATATTGTCCTGACCGGTCTCATTGAGCTGATCGAGCTGGTTGCCCAGCGTATCGGTGACTGCGCCATCGTCAGGCGGCAGGACCGTCTCGTTCGCCATCATTTCGGCGTTGGCGTCGGAGCTCATATTGTCCTGATCGCTCTGGCTGCAGCCGGTGAGCGCCGCGATGCTCATCGCTGCGCCGATCGTCATCGTAAGCTTCATTGCGCCTTCCTTTTTCGTGGGGCGTCAGGACAGAACAGCGCGCGAGCGGCGCGGTGGTTCCTGAAGCTAGAGGCTCGGAAAGCTTTGCTTGATGCCGTCGATCACGAATTGCGCGGCCAAGGCGGCCAGGATCACGCCGAGGATCCGGGTGATCATGGCTTCGAGCCGCTCACCGATCAGCCGCATGATCGGCCCGGCGGCGAGCAAGGCCAGCATGGTCAGCAGGATGACGACGGTGATCGCTGCGAGAACCACCGCCACCTCGGCGGTCCCGTCGGCCCGCGAGACCCACAGCATGGCGCTGGCGATCGATCCCGGACCAGCGATCATCGGAATGGCCATTGGGAAAACGGAAATGTCCTCGGCTTCCGGGGTGCCCTCGATCGAGTTCGCGCGATTTTCGCGCCGCGCGGTCCGCCGTTCGAACACCATGTCGAGCGCGATCATGAACAGCATCACGCCGCCCGCGATCCGGAAGCTGGCGAGGCTGATTCCGAGCGCTTCGAGCATCGGTTTTCCGAGCAAGGCGAAGAACATCAGGATCGCCCAGGCGATCAGCGATGCGCGGATGGCCATTGCGCGGCGATGCCGGCCATCGGTCCCGCGCGTGAGGCTGGCGAAGATGGGCGCGCAGCCCGGCGGATCGATGATCACCAGGAAGGTGACGAGCGCCGATCCGAAGAGTTCGATCATGGCTTGGGCGCGGGAATCTTCTGGCTGACGACCGTGCGATAGTCGCGGCCGCTCCACAGCTTGGCTTCGAAGTGGCGCTCGCCAGTCGCGGCGACCTTCCATTCGTAGATCAGGGTTCCATCGGCCGAGCGGCCCTGGCCAGCGTCGGCGGGCGGTTTGCCGGCAATCCGCGCAGTCGACTTCACCTCATCGCGATATTCGGCGCGGATCTTGTCGCGTCCGCCGCAACTCGCCCGCTGAACGGCGGGCTTCTTCGGGAGCGGTGCTGGAGCCTGTAGCTCGTCGCCGCCGTCATAGGTCCATTGCCAGCCCTCGGGCTCGCGCACCCAGACGGTCGTGAAATAGCCGCTCCACTTGCCCTGCGCAGTGGCCCACGGACCTCGGTTGACCGCAGTCCGGCCGTCGCACGAGACCCAGCTCGCTGAAGGCCCCCAGTGGATCGACTTCGGCGGGTCTTTCTTGCCCTTCAGGAATTCGTGCGCCCACACCGCCTGCGGCGTGAACATCACGGCGCTTTCGTCGGCATATTTGCGAAAGGCGCTCCATTGGCCGAGCCGCTTGGCATCGCGGGCGAAGGCGCGCTCCGCATCGACGGCGGTCACGGAGGTGGCGGCGATCAGCAAGGCAAGCATTTACAGTCCTTCCGGCTCGGGCAGCCGCTCGCGCCGGTGCGCGGCAACGACCGTATTGCGCAACAGGCAGGCGATGGTCATCGGACCGACGCCGCCCGGAACCGGGGTAATGGCGCCCGCCACCTCCGCCGCTTCGCCATATGCAACGTCGCCGAGCAGCTTGCGGGTCCCGTCCGGCTGTTCCACGCGCTCCTGACCGACATCGATCACCGTGGCGCCGGGCTTGAGCCAGCTGCCGCGGATCAGCTCCGGGCGACCCACCGCCGCCACGACGATGTCGCTACGGCGAACGACGTCGGACAGGTCCTTCGTTCGGGAATGGGCGACGGTGACGGTGCAGTTCGCCTGCAGCAGGAGCTGCGCCATCGGCTTGCCGACGATGTTCGAGCGTCCGACCACCACCGCGTCCTTGCCGCTGAGATCGCCAAGCGTGCGCTGGAGCAGGATCAGGCACCCGAGCGGAGTGCAGGGCACGAGCGCGTCGAGGCCGATCGACAGCCGCCCGACGTTGACCGGGTGGAAGCCGTCGACGTCCTTCGCCGGGTCGACGCGCGTCAGCACCGCCTGCTCGTCGACATGCTTGGGTAGCGGCAGCTGGACGAGAGATGCCGTCGACCGTGTCGTCGGCGTTGAGGCGATCGATCAGCGCGATCAAGTCTTCCTGCGAGGTCTCGGCCGGAATTCGGTGCTCGAAGCTTTCCATGCCCGCCTCGAGCGTCGCCTTGATCTTCGAACGGACATAAGCGGCGCTCGGCGGATGTTCGCCGACGAGAACGACGGCAAGGCCCGGAGCGCGGCCGGTGCTTTCGCGGAACTTGGCGGCGACCTTCGCTACGCTTTGGCGGAGATCCGCCGCGATCGCTTTGCCGTCGATGATGCTAGCGGTCATGCCGTCCCGGTGACCAGGTCCACGGCAACGCCGCTGAGCAGCATGCGCAGGATCTGGATCAGCAGCAGAAGCACGAGCGGCGAGAAATCGATGCCGCCGAAGTCGGGCATCACCTTGCGGATCGGCCGGTAAAGCGGGTCGGTAATCCGATCGAGCGCCGCCACGAAGGCGCGAAGCCCCTGCGAACTGGTGTTGAGCACGTTGAATGCGACCAGCCAGCTGAGGATGACCTGGCCGATGATGATCCAGCCGAGAACCCGGAGCAGGAGGTCGGCAACCTGAAACAGCGCGATGAGCATTTGCGGGGCTTAGCGGGCGTCCGGTTGTTCGTCATCCCGTGCAAAGAGGCTTCAGGGCGCGAAACGGTTGGGAAGCGCCTCGGCAAGGATCACCGCGAAGTCGCCGGCGGGGTCCGACCATTCGGCGACTGGCGTCCAGCCTCCCGCAAGAAGCAGCACCCGACCGCCGCGACGGCCGTATTTATGGCTGTTCTCCGTGTGGATCGAGGTGTCCTTCGCAAATGAGAAGGTGCGGCCGCCGATGGTGAAACTAAGGTCCCTCGTCGCGACCAGGTGCATTTCGATGCGCGACAGAATGTCGTTCCAGCGCGCCTCATGGCGGAAGGCGTCGATCGGGATGTCGCCGTCGAGCTCGCGGTTGATTCGTTCGAGCAGGTTGAGGTTGAAGGCGGCGGTCACGCCCTGCGCGTCGTCGTAGGCTGCAACCAACCGCTCGACCGGCTTGACGCGGTCCATGCCGATCAGCAGCTGCGACCCGTCGCCGAGGAGGTCGCGCCAGCTGCGCAAGAGGTCCGTGGCGGTGCGCGGGACGAAGTTGCCGATGGTTGAGCCGGGAAAGAAGCCGAGCTTGGGCAGGTCGGCGATGCTCGGCGGAAGGTCGAAGGGCCGAGCAAAATCGGCGACGACCGGCTCGACCGAAATGCCCGGAAAGCGTTCGGCGACTTCGGACGCGCTGTCGCGGAGGTAATCGCCGGAGATGTCGACCGGCACATAGGTCGCCGGGTGGATCGCCTCGAGGAGCAGCGGCGTCTTGGTCGCAGAACCCGCGCCGAACTCGACCACGGCGGTGCCGCGCGGGATGCGCGAGGCGACGTCGGGCAGGATTTCCTCGAGCAAGGCCGTCTCGGTACGGGTCGGATAATAGTCCGGCAGCCGAGTGATCTCGTCGAACAATTCGGAGCCGCGGCGGTCGTAAAGCCAGCGGGCGGGCACGGCCGGGATCGGGGCAGCAAGACCTGCGAGGACGTCTTCGCGGAAGGCGGGATCGACCCGCTCAGTGATTTCGAGCAAGCCTCAGCCCCGTATATTGCCAGCGCGAGGCTGGTGGAAAGAAATTGCGGTAGGACGCGCGGCTATGGCCGCGCGGAGTCGCGCAGCTTGCGCCCTTCAGCACGAACTGGCCGCTCATGAACTTGCCGTTGTACTCGCCGACGGCGCCCTCCGCCGGAGCGAAGCCGGGGAAAGCGAGATAGGCGCTTGCCGGTCCATTCCCAGACGTCACCGAAGATGCCGCCTCCGGGCTTCGGCAGCACCGCTGGACGCATCGTCGAGCTGGTTGCCGAGAAACGGATCGGCGCTTTCGGCGAAGCTTTCCCACTCGGCCTCGGTCGGCAGGCGCGCTCCGGCCCAGCGGGCGAAGGCGTCGGCTTCGTAGAAGCTGACGTGCGCGACGGGCGCGGCGCGGTCGATATCGCGGCGGCCGGCGAGGGTGAATTCCGTGCCGTCGCCGTTCCAGTAGAGCGGGGCAGAAATCTGCTCACCCTGCACCCAGTCCCAGCCTTCGCTGAGCCAGAGCGACGGGTTCGTGTACCCGCCGTCGGCGATGAACTCTGCCCATTCGCCGTTGGTCACCTTGCGGCTGGCGATGGCATGGGGGTGGAGGAAGAGGCGGTGCCGCGGCCGCTCGCAATCGAACGCAAAGCCGTCCTCGCGAGCGCCGATTTCTACGATGCCGGTGCGTCCCGAATGAAAGGTCAGGGGTTCGCTGGCGAAGCAGGCCGGTGCGGGGAGCTCCGCATAGGCCGGCTCGATCGGGTTCTCGGCGAAGGTCGCCAGAATGTCCGTCAGGAACAATTCCTGATGCTGCTGCTCGTGGTTGATGCCGAGTTCGATCAGCCCGAGCGCCGCAGGCGGCAAATTGGCGAACGCATCGTCGAGCGCTTCGTCGACGTGGGCGCGCCACTGACGGACCTCGTCGAGCGACGGGCGGCTGAGCATGCCGCGCTTGGGCCGCGCGTGGCGGTCGCCCTCGGCATTGTAGTAGCTGTTGAAGAGGTAAGCGAAGCGCTCGTCGTAAGCGCGATAGTCCGGCACATGATCGCGCAAAACGAAGGTCTCGAAAAACCAAGTCGTGTGCGCCAGGTGCCACTTCGCGGGCGAGGCATCAGGGAACGGCTGGATCGTGGCGTCGGCGTCGGACAGCGGTGCCGCAAGATCGAGCGTCAGCTTTCGCGTGCGGAAGAGCCGCTCGCGGAGATTGCTCGATGGATCCGTTGCCGTGACTACTGCCGTCGCGATGTCATTGGCTCCCTTCGATTCCGGGATATTCGGCTTGCTTTAGCAGTTTCGTCACGTGAGCGGCATTGCTGGCGAGCATCGCGGCGGTTTGCTGCACCTTGTCCGGCACCTCGGGCAGGTCTTTGAAGTCCGTCTTCCCCATTGCTTCGCCGACCCAATAACAGGCAGCGGCGGAGGGAATCGTCCAGCCCACGTCGTTCAGCGCCTGGAACAAATCGGCCGTGATCCGGTGCGCGCCGTCCTCGTTTCCGACGATCGCCGCCACCGCCGTCTTGCCGAAGCTCGGCATACGGCCACGGTCATCGGTTTCGCTGAGGAAGGCATCCATCCGTTCGAGGACGCGCTTGGCAAGGCTCGACATCTGGCCCAGCCAGACGGGCGTACCGAAAATCAGAATGTCATGTTCGAGGATGCGGCGGCGCAAGTCGGGCCAGGCGTCTCCGTCGCCCTCGTCAGAGGTTACGCCCGGCAGGATATTATGATCGGCGACGCGGATCGTTTCACTCAGCTCGACGCCATGCTTGCCAAGCTCGGTCCCGACCATGCGGATCATCGCGTCGGTGGAAGACGGCTCGCCCGACGCATGCTTGAGACTGCAGTTCAGGGCGATCGCCGTCAGCGGCATGAAATGGCTCCGGGGTTGAGGGAATTACACCCTCAACGCGACGACACATCATTGGTGCCAGAGCATCCGTACGGCCTTTGGGCTAGGTGCGGGTTGCGCCGGGCTGCCACAGGACATCGCCACCCTCGGCGACCGCCACCTTGCGCGCGGCGACGAACAAATGATCGGACAGGCGATTGATGAAGGCGAGCAGGTGGGGGTTGAGCACCTCGGCCTCGTTCAGCGCGACCGCTGCGCGCTCGGCGCGGCGGATGACCGTTCGCGCCAGGTGCAGCGCCGCGACGGCCGCCGACCCGCTCGGCAGAATGAAGCTGGTGAGCGGTGCGAGATCGGCATTCATCGCGTCGATCTCGCGCTCGAGTCGCTCGACCTGCGATGCGACAATGCGCAATGCTCCGTCGATCTCGCCCGGTGTCGCAACGTCTGCGCCGAGATCGAAGAGATCGTTCTGGATGCGCACAAGGTCGGAGCGGATCGTGCCTTCCGACATTGCCGCAATGGCCACGCCGATCGCGGCATTGGCCTCGTCGACTTCGCCGATGGCCGTCATCCGCAGACTGGATTTGCTGACGCGAGAGCCGTCGACCAGCCCCGCCGTGCCCTCGTCCCCGGTGCGCGTGTAGATCTTGTTGAGGCGAACCATCGTCAGCGCGAGGCGCCGGCGACGATCAGGATCAGCATGACGATGATGATCGCGACGGCCTGGAACAGCACGCGCTTGCGCATGTAGTTCTGCTGCCGCTCCCCGCTGAGATCATTGCCGGACGCCATGGCGATAACGCCGCGAACGAGGACGTAGGCGGTCGCGGCCATGGCGAGGACCAGCAGGATGATCAGGATCGTGTTCATGATTGCGATCTAGGCTTCGCCGAACCCGAAACCAAGGGGAAGCTGGCCTTTAGCCAGTGCCGCAGCGAGTTCCGCGCCATCCACTCCCGCTTCCCGCATCGCGGCAAGTGTCGGGCGCGAGGTCGCGCTTGGCGAGGCGGCGGCCGTCCTCATGCGTGACGAGCGGGTGGTGAAGGTAGGTCGGCTCGGGCAGGTCGAGCAATTGCTGCAGCAGGCGCTGGATGGGCGTCGACGGGCGGAGGTCGGCTGCGCGGACCACCATCGTGACGCCCGCGGCCGCATCGTCGACCACGCAGGCGAGGTGATAGCTGGCCGGAGCGTCCTTGCGCGCGAGAATGGCGTCGCCGATTTGGGTCTCGTCACTCTCGAAGCGTGTTCCGTCGGCTTCGGTCCACGACGGCAGCCCGACGAGATCCAGCGCCTTAGCCGAATCCAGGCGCCAGCAATGCGGCGTCGTCGCTCGGCGCTCCGGATCGTCGGGAAGCTCGCGGCACGTCCCGGGATAGGATGTCGCCGCATCGCCGTGCGGCGCCGTTAGCGACTGGGCGATGTCCGCGCGCGTGCAGAAGCAGGCGTAGACCAGCCCGCGCTCGCGGAGCCTGTCCAGCGCGTCGGCATACACATCCGTTCGCTCCGACTGGACCAGGACGGGCTCGTTCCAACGCAATCCGAGCCACTGCAGGTCCTCGAAGATACCGTCGACGAACTCCGGGCGGCTGCGGCCCTGGTCGAGATCTTCGATCCGCAGCAGGAATTTGCCCCCGCTTTCGCGCGCCCGGGAGTGACCGAGAGTCGCGCTGAAAGCGTGGCCAAGGTGCAGGCGCCCAGTCGGCGACGGCGCGAAACGAGTCACAATCATTTCAACTGTGACTCAAACGGCTCTTGACGGGGAATCCGCAATCTTCAATTCATCGTGCTGTCACATCGGGTTGGCATCCGGTGGGCAACAAGGGAAGACGGGCCCGAGGCGACCCTTCTCCTCCTTGAGTGCGACAGGGCCGGAGACTTGTTCGTAGCGGGCGAACAGAGAAGGTCATTGCCCGCGCATGTATCATCCCGACCTCATTCGCCATCCCGAAAGCTGTCCGGCGCTGGTCCTCAACGCCGACTACACGCCGCTGAGCTATTATCCGCTGAGCCTCTGGCCTTGGCAGACCGCGATCAAGGCCATGTTCCTCGAGCGCGTCGACGTGGTCGCGCACTATGACCGCGAGGTGCACAGCCCAAGCATGGCGCTGAAGCTGCCCTCGGTCATCGCGCTGCGGCAGTTCGTGAAGCCGTCGGAATATCCTGCGTTCACCCGGTTCAACCTGTTCCTCCGCGACCGGTTCAGCTGCGTTTATTGCGGGTCGCGCAAGGAACTGACGTTCGACCATGTCGTCCCGCGCGCACAGGGTGGCCGCACGACGTGGGAGAATGTCGCGACGGCTTGCGCGCCGTGCAATCTCCGCAAGGGCGGCCGAACGCCGCGACAGGCCGGCATGCACATCGAGCGGGAGCCGATCCGGCCGACGAGCTGGCAGCTGCAGGACCATGGCCGCGCCTTTCCGCCGAACTATCTGCACCAGAGCTGGCGCGACTACCTCTATTGGGACATCGAGCTGGAAGCGTAACGACTTATCGCAGCGTTAACCATTCGCGCGTAACGTCCAGATAATGGACGCCGCATCGGCCTTGAACGGGGAATCACGCGAAGGCGAAGCGCCGCGCATCCTCGTGGTGCAGCCCAACCGGTCCTACCTCGGCGTCATGTCCCGGCGTCTGATCGAAGCCGGTTACCGTGTCGCAACCGCCAGCTGCGCCTCTACGGCCATGGCGGAACTGCACCGCCTGCCCATCGATCTCATCCTGTCGGAGCTTCGCATGCCGAAGCTCGGCGGAGCGGAACTGGTCCGCATGGTTCGGGACGATCCGGTGCATCGAAATATTCCGGTCTACCTGATCACCGGCAGGAGCGACGCCGACGGGGCCGTCCAGGCCTACAGGAGCGGCGCCGACACGGTTATCGCCAAGCCGTTCCACTTCGAGGTGCTGATCGCGCGTATTGAGCGCGAGATCGAGCGGTCCCAGTCGCTCAGGAAGCTGATCGAGGACAATGCCACGCTCGACGCGCGGGTCGTCGGACGGGCAATCGAACTTGGCGAAATGCGGGAGCGGTGGGTGGAGAGCCAGGCCGAACTGCGCCGCCTGAAGCAGATGGTCGGCGAGGCTACGCCCCCGCAATAAACGCCCGGATGGCGGGGCCGATGTCCTCCCGCTCCAGTCCCAGCGCCATGTTGGCTATGACGTAGCCTGCCTTGTCGCCGCAATCGTATCGAGCGGCATCTACGGTCGTGGCGTGGAAGGGCTGCCTGCCGATCAGCTGCGCCATGGCGTCCGTGAGCTGAATCTCGCCGCCCGCGCCGGTTTCTCCCTTGTCGAGGATTTGCATGACCTCGGGCTGCAGGATGTAGCGGCCGATGACGCCGAGGTTGGACGGTGCGACGTCCGGGCTAGGCTTCTCCACGACGCCGACGACCTCGGTGATTGCGCCGTCCCTTTTGCCAGGAGCGATGATCCCGTAGCTGGCGGTGCGGTCCTGCGGCACTTCCTCGGTGCACAGCATGTTGCCGCCGCCGACCTTCTCCCAAGCATCGACCATCTGCTTCAGCGCACCCGGCTTGCCGTGCATCAAGTCGTCCGGAAGCAGGACCGCGAAGGGTTCGTTGCCGACGATCTCGCGGGCGCACCAGACGGCATGGCCGAGCCCCAGCGGCTGCTGCTGCCGGACGGACACCAGTTCGCCGAACGAAACGCGCGACGAGTCCAGCGCTCCAAGGCTCTTGCCTTTCTCGCGCATCGTCGTCTCGAGCTCGAAGGCCATGTCGAAATAGTCGACCAGGGCGGACTTGCCGCGGCCGGTGACGAAGATCAGCTGCTCGATGCCCGCCTCGCGCGCCTCGTCGACGGCGTACTGGATCAGAGGGCGATCGACGACCGTCAGCAATTCCTTCGGGATCGCCTTGGTGGCGGGCAGCAGGCGGGTGCCGAGTCCAGCTACAGGGAACACGGCCTTGCGAAGCTTCTGGGTCATTCGGGGTCTGCGGGTCCTGTTTCGATGGTCGAGGATTGTTGTCCGGTTCCGACCGGGAGCGGGGCCGCGCCGCCATCGGCCGGCGGGAGATCGAAGCGGTCGACGGGCCTCCGCTGTGAGCGCTTGATCAACTCGTCGACACGCTCCGGATCGGCGTTGGTCGGCGGGGTCAGCAGCTGTTCGGCCGATGGCGTCGATTGCGCCATCAGCGGCTTGACCGGAAGCGGCTCGCCCTGTGCGGGCCTCAATGGCGCCACGCGGCCGCAACTGCAGAGCAGTGCGATCGCGACAACGACGGCAACGCGGCGGACCATGGCCATCGCCTAGCCGCTCGTGCGCGCTTCCGCCAGACGGTCCAACGGCTTGCAGCCACGGAGCGGCTTACCTATCGCGCAGGTATGCATTTTCCACGACTTGCGGCCGCCCTGATCGGCCTTGGACTCCTGACCTCCGCTTGCGATCAAAAGCAGAAGGCGCCGGCGGAGAATGAAGCCGAGGAGGCAGGCGTTTCGAAGGGCCTCGAGAAGGATAAAGCGGGGCAGGGTCTTCCGGACGTCGAGCTGAAGGACGCCGATGACGAGGCAGCAAGCCTGGCCGACGCCAAGGGCGAGCCGGTCCTGGTCAACATCTGGGCCACCTGGTGCGCGCCGTGCGTCAAGGAATTGCCGACGCTCCAGGCGCTTGCCGCCAGGTCCGGAGCGCCTCGCGTGATCGCGGTGTCGCAGGACATGGCGCCGCGTGGATCGGTCGACGCCTTTCTCGACAAGAACAAGCTCACCGACCTCGAGGTTTGGCACGATCCGAAGATGGAGCTGTCCAGCGCAACGGGGGCGCAAATCCTGCCGACGACCATCCTTTATGGCGCAGACGGGCGCGAGGTCTGGCGTTACGTCGGCGACCTCGACTGGTCGGGCGAGGAGGCGGCTAAGCTTCTTGCCGACGGGGGGCCGGCGAAAAAGAGGCTGAGCAGGCGACCATCGATTGCCGCGAGGCCGAGGGCGATGAAGCCCATTCCAGCAAAATCGCGCGGATCGATCACCTCACCGAGGAAGAGCCATCCCATCAGGATCGCGATCGGCGGCACGAGCAGGGTGACCAGCAAAGCGTTGGTGGCGCCCGCCGAATCGATCAGCCGGAAATACAGGATGTAGGCGAAGGCGGTGCACAACAAGGCCAGGGTGACGATCGCCCCGATCGCCGGGAGAGGCGGAAAGGCCTGCTCCCACGGACGGTCGAACGTCAAAGCTACCGGCAGCATCACCAGTGCGCCGACGGTCAGCTGGCCGGTCGCGACTGAGATCGGCGCGACGCCCTGCTTGCGGAATCGGCGCGCCCAGACGCCGGCGAGTGCATAAAGCAAGGCGGCCGTGACGCAGGCGAGCTGCGCAAGGACATCATTGCCGATCGAGCTGAGCAGGTCCGGTCCGATCATCAGTGCGACACCGCCGAATCCCAGCAGGATCCCGGCCAGCTTGCGCGGGGTGAGGCGCTCGTCGCTGGTGAAGACATGCGCGACGATCACGCCCCAGATCGGCGTCGTCGCATTGAGGATCGAGGCAAGGCCGCTGGCGATGTGCGTCTGCCCCCAGCCGAAGAGGATGAACGGAATGATGTTGTTGAGTAGGGCAAGCACCAGCATCGCACCCCAGATCGATCGGGGCAGACCGGCCGTCTGACCGCGCCACGCGAGGAATAGCCACAATCCGGCGGCGGCGATGGTCAGCCGGACCCAGACGTAGGTTAGGGGCGGCACCGACTGGACAGCAACGCTGATGCATAAGAAGGCGCCGCCCCAGATGACGGCGAGCGCGAGCAAGGTCGCCCAGTCGGAACGGTTCATCACGGTTCGGATCATTCCATGGCGGTAGCTGGGCGCCGGCGCCGCCGCGTCCCGCATCTTGCTGTCGAAATGATCGTCGCGAGCCATGCCGTGATTCTCGCGTGCGAACGGCTGCGCCGCCAACAAAAGGGCGGCTCCGGCCCATAAGCTGGGCTTATTTAGTCGCGGAGCAGTTCGTTGATGCTGGTCTTGGATCGGGTACGCTCGTCGACGCGCTTGACGATCACGGCGCAGGCCAACCCTGGCCCGCCGTCCTTGCCGGGCAAGGTGCCCGGCACGACGACCGAATAGGCCGGCACGCGCCCGTAGATGACCTCGCCCGAGGCGCGATCGACGATCTTGGTCGAGGCGCCGAGGAACACGCCCATGGAAATCACAGCGCCCTGCTCGACGACAACGCCTTCGGCGACCTCGGAGCGCGCTCCGATGAAGCAATCGTCCTCGATGATTACCGGACCGGCCTGAAGCGGCTCGAGCACGCCGCCGATGCCTGTGCCACCGGAAATATGGACGTTCCTGCCAATCTGCGCGCAGCTTCCGACAGTCGCCCAGGTATCGACCATTGTGCCTTCGCCGACTCGAGCGCCGATGTTGACGAAGCTCGGCATCAGCACCGCGCCCGGCGCGATGAAGGCCCCGCGGCGGACGATCGACCCGGGCACGGCGCGGAAGCCCGCGGACTCGAACTCCTTTGCGCCCCAACCCGCGAACTTTGACGGCACCTTGTCCCACCAGTTCGCGCCGCCCGGTGCGCCGGATATCAGCTCCATCGGGTTAAGGCGGAAGGAGAGCAGGACCGCTTTCTTGAGCCATTGATGGACCGTCCATTCGCCGTCGATCTTCTCGGCAATGCGCGCCTCGCCGCTGTCCAGCGCGGAAAGGGCCTTGTCGACCGCAAGTCGAGCCTCGCCCTTCGTGTCTGGGCCGATCGCATTGCGGTCTTCCCAGGCGGAGTCGATCACGGTTTGGAGGTCGCTCATGCATCGTCCTTCAAGATGGTCTCGAGCCACTCGCCCACGTCCGTGATGCGATGGTCGATGAAACTGTCCTCGACACCGTCGTTACCGCGTTCCGAGCCATTATCCACCCAGACCGTCGTCATTCCGAGCATCTTCGCCGGCTTCAGGTTGCGGGCCATGTCGTCGACCATCAGCGCGTGCTGGGGGTCGATCGCAAAGCGCTCGCACAGCAATTCGTAGCCGTGCAGGTCTGGCTTCGGGCGATAGCTGTTGGCGTGCAGGTCGTGCACATCGTCGAAGCGGTCGTGCACGCCGATCGCCTCCAGCACGCGGCGCGCGTAGGGAGCATCGCCGTTGGTGAAAACGAAGCGGCGGCCGGGCAGCCGCTCCAGCGCGTGGGCCATCGCCTCGTTGCGCTCAATGCGGTCGAGCGGGATGTCGTGCACGTCTTCGAGGAAATGATGCGGGTCGACGTCGTGGCCTTGCATCAGCCCTGCCAACGTCGTCCCGTGCGTGTGGAAATGGTCCTTCTGCACGCGATACGCTTCTGCCGCGTCGCATTCGAGCAGGCGCTGGATGTACGCGGTCATGCGCTCGTCGACCAAGGCGAAGAGGCCGCACGAATGCGGATAGAGGCAATTGTCGAGGTCGAAGACCCAGTCGCGGATGTGGGTGAATTCGGGAGCTACGCGTGCGGCCATTGCCGCGCCGCGCTAGCGAATGCCGGGCGGCCTGCCTAGCGGAGGACGCCGCGTTGATATTCCGCGACGGTCATCGGCTCCTCGCAGCCGTTCACCGTTCGGTAGACGGCCTTGTAGCTTTCGGCGGGCGGGAGGTCGGTAAGCTTTTTGGGAGTCACCGGATCATCGCGCCACGCCACGCCGCCTTGGGCATGATAGCTGGTGGCCTTTCGGCAATTGCTGCCGGTCGCAGCGATCGGGCGACCCATGCTTTGCGGCGATTCGACGGTCGGCGCGGGAGTTTGAGCGGAGGTCGCTGCGGGAACGAGCAGCGGCAGTGCGAGAACAGGGAAGAGCAAGCGCATGACGTGTCTCCTCTGCCGCTGGAAATACAGCGATCCGGACGCGCGCTCAACAATTGCGTGTGCGGCCTGCCGAAACCAGCGGGCCGTTCCTCGATTTAGACGGTGAAGCTCTCGCCGCAGCCGCAGGCGCCCTTGGCGTTCGGGTTCTCGAACACGAATCCGGCGGCGAAATCGTCTTCGCGCCAGTCCATGACGGAGCCGATCAGGTATAGCACCGACCCGCCGTCGACGTAGAAGGTGCCGCCGGGCGTCTCGATCTTCTCGTCGAACGCAATTTCCTCGCTGACATAGTCGACCGAATAGGCGAGGCCGGAACAGCCGCGGCGCGGAGTTCGACAGCTTCACCCCGATTGCACCTTCGGGCGCGCGACTCATCAAATCGGCAATGCGGGCCTCCGCCCCCGGCGTCAGCGTGATGGCCGCCGGCCGCGGCGCGCGGACCTTCGTTTCCTTGTTCATAGCATTCCCAATTCAAGCCGCGCTTCGTCGCTCATCTTCGACGGGTCCCAGGGCGGGTCCCAGACGAGCTTCACTTCGGCGTCGCGAATTCCCGGAACCGACAGCACGCGCAGCTCGACCTCGTTCGGAAGCGATTCCGCGACCGGGCAGTGCGGCGTGGTCAGCGTCATGGTGACAAGTGCGTCCCCATCTTCACTGATGTCCACGTCGTAGATCAGGCCGAGCTCGTAGATGTCGACCGGGATTTCCGGGATCGTAGATCGACTTGAGCGCGTCGATGACATTGTTCTTGAGGTCTTCGTTGGCGATCGGTTCGTCGGCCGGCTTGGTCTCGCCCGACAGGAAGCCGGACAGATAGTCGCGCTTGCGCTCGAAGGTCTCGGCGGGAGTCTCCACGCGAGCGCGCGGCGGCGGCGAAACCGCCTCCACTTCCTCCGTCTCGATCTTCCGTTCCTCGTTCATCCGAAGATCCGCTTCACCTGTTCGATCCCGCGCACCAAAGCCGCTATGTCCGAGCTGTCGCTGTGCGCCGCGAAGCTCGCCCGGGCCGTCGCCGGAATGCCGAGCACGTCCATCAGCGGCTGCGCGCAATGGTGCCCGGCTCGGACGGCGACGCCCGCATCGTCCAATATGGTGGCGGTGTCGTGCGGATGCACCCCGTCGACATTGAAGCTGACGATTCCGGCGCTGTCGTCGGGACCGTAGAGGGTCACGCCCGCGATGCTCGACAGCGCACCGCGGCATTCCGCTACCAGAGCACATTCGTGGGCGTGGATCGCATCCAGCGTTAGGCCCTGAACCCAGTCGATGGCCGCATGCAGGCCTACGGTTCCGACGATGTGCGGCGTGCCCGCCTCGAACCGCATCGGCGCGTCCAGATAGGTGGTCTCGGCAAAAGTGACGCGGTCGATCATCGACCCACCGCCCTGCCAAGGCGGGCAGCGTGTTCAACAGTTCGTGCCGACCCCACAGGCAGCCAATGCCCGTCGGTCCGTACAGCTTGTGTCCGGAGAAAGCGTAGAAATCACAACCGAGTGCGACGACATCGACCGGCAGGCGCGGCACGGCCTGGCAGCCGTCGAGCAGCAACAGCGCGCCCTTCGAATGCGCAATCTCCGCGGCGCGCTTCGCGTCGAGCACCGAACCCAGCACATTCGACACGTGCGCAAACGCGACGACGCGATGCTCTTCGGTGATCATGCGCTCGGCGGCATCGAGATCGATCCGCCCGTCAGCGGTCAGCGGAACGGCGTCGACTTCGTAGCCGGCGAGCTGCCACGGCACGATATTGCTGTGATGCTCCAGGCTCGACAGCAGCACGCGGTTGCGCCCGTCTTTCGGCAGTGCGCGCGCGACCAGGTTGATCGCTTCGGTCGCGCCGCGGGTGAAAACGAGTTCGTTGCTTTGACCGCCGATGAGCCCGGACGCGGCTTCGCGCGCGGCCTCGTAGCGGCCCGTCATCTCGCTCGACCGCTGATACACGCCGCGATGCACGGTGGCGTAGTCGCGCGCATAGGCGGTGGTGATCGCATCGATCACCGCCTGCGGCTTTTGCGCGGTCGCTGCGCTGTCGAGATAATGCCAGCCTTCGATCGCCGGGAACTGGCCGCGCACGTCGAGTGCCGAATTGATGCGGGCGGGGCGTTCATGCGACCCTCCGCAAGGCATCACGCGCGGCCGTGCAGATCGCGTCGTGCTGCGCCTCGTCGGCCACATCGTCCCACAGGCCCATGACGAACCCTTCGAGCAGCAGAGCACGCGCGCTCGCCGGATCCAGCCCGCGCGACTGCGCGTAGAACATCTGCACTGGATCGAGCTCGCCGACGCTTGCGCCGTGCGCGCACTTCACGTCGTCGGCGTAGATCTCCAGCTCCGGCTTGCAATTTGCGGTGGCGCCGCGATCGACCAGCATCGCCTTCACCGACTGCTCGCCGTCCGTCTGCTGCGCGCCGCGCGCGACCTCGACCTTGCCGAGGTAGGAGCCGACGGCCTTGCCGCCGAGCACCGAACGAACGACCTGCCGCGAACGTCCGCGCTCGCCGACATGCTTCACGTTGGTGACGATTTCATTGGTCGATTGCCCGTCGCCGATGTTCGCTGCGTACAGCTCGAAATCAGCGTCCGCTTCGAGGCTCACGTCCAGCTCAACGCGCCCGTAAACCGATGCGGTATTGAGCGCGAACAGCCGCGCCTTCGCACCCGCGCCAAGTGCGATGCGCATGCGCTTCACGTGAACGTCGTCCGCGACCGGAAGCCACACGTCTTCGAACGTCTCGCCGGCGCCGATTGTGATCGTCAGCGGCTCGGCGAACCGGTCCCAAACGGGCTTCAGCGCATCGAGGTCGGCGTAGCGCCATTCCTCCTGGCTGCGGGTGGGGAAAGGCTCGGTCATGCGCGCCTCTTCATCAGGCGGCGAATTTGCTTGTCGCGGCGCCTTTGCCGGTCCGGCGCCAGCAGGCCGTAAAGCGCATCGAGCGCGAAGCCCGCCGCGATCGCGATGGCGACCGTCTTGGCCACGTCACCCGTGTCCATGAAGCGGCTGAGTATGAAATCGACGAGCGTGATGAGGCCGAACAGGATCACCAGCATCGCCGTGTCGGCAATACCGCGCCCCGGATTGCCGCGCACGATGCCACGACCAGCATGAAGGCCATGCACCCGATGATGATCGCGAACGTCGTCACGCGGCGACCTCCGCATAGCCTTCGCGCTCCAGCTCATGCGCAAGCTCGGCGCCGCCAGAACGGACGATGCGGCCCTGCGTCAAAACGTGCACCTTGTCGGGCGTCACATAGTCGAGCAGCCGCTGGTAGTGGGTGATCAGAAGCACGCCCTTGTCGGGCGCGCGCATGATGCGGTTGATGCCGGCGCCGACCGCACGCAGGGCGTCGATGTCGAGCCCGCTGTCGGTCTCGTCGAGCACCGCGAACTTCGGGTTCATGATGCCCATCTGCACCATCTCGGCGCGCTTCTTTTCGCCGCCGGAAAAGCCGACGTTCACGGGCCGCTTGAGCATCTCGACGTCCATGCCGAGAAGGCCTGCCTGCTCGCGCGCAAGCTTGATGAATTCGCCGCCGGACAGCTCGGGCTCCCCGCGCGACCGGCGCTGCGAATTGAGGCTCTCGCGCAGGAATTGCAGCGACGACACGCCGGGAATTTCGACGGGATATTGGAAGCCTAGGAACAGGCCCGGCAGCGGCGCGCTCGTAGCGGTTCGAGCGCGAGCAGATCCTGCCCGGCGAACGTCACGCTGCCGTCGGTGACTTCATAGCCGGGCCGTCCCGACAGCACGTAGCCGAGCGTCGACTTGCCCGACCCGTTCGGACCCATGATCGCGTGCACTTCGCCCGCCGGAACGGTCAGCGAAATCCCGTTCAGGATCGGCTTGTCGGCGATGGTCGCGTGAAGGTTCTGGATGTCGAGCATGATCACTGCCCGTCACCCTGAACTTGATTTAGGGTCCATGAACACGGCGTTGAAAGAACCTCCGTGGCAATGTTCATGGATGCTGAATCGAGTTCAGCATGACGAAAGAAGGGGTTCATTTGTCGGTCTTCCCGGCGGGGCAATTCATGAGGAAGTAGCGCCGCATCGAATCATCGCATCGCGGCGTATTCCTTCGAGCATGCGGCGGTCGTTGAGTGCGCGCTGGCGATCCTCGATCGCGGCTTCCTCGAGCGAGAATTTCTTCTCGTCCGCAGCCTTGATCGCGCCCGCTTCACGAAGCGTGGCACGGCGTTGCGAAAGGTCGAGGCGAGCTGCAACAATCGCCTCCTGCTCGCGATACGTGTCGAGCAGGAACGTGCTGCGCTGCGCCGCTTCCGACGAGAAAGCCGGATTGGCCGTCCCGCGATCGCACCGCGCAACCGCGTGGTTCAGCGCATCGAGTTCGGCAGACGCCGCAACGAGAAACAACAACGACATCATCCCACGCTCCCCTCTAAGCTAATTCCCAGCAGCTTCTGCGCCTCGACCGCAAACTCCATCGGCAACTGCTTCAGCACCTCCCGCGCGAAGCCGTTGACGATCAGCGCGACCGCCGCTTCCTGATCGAGCCCGCGGCTCATCGCGTAGAACAATTGGTCCTCGCTGATCTTCGACGTCGTCGCTTCATGCTCGATGGTCGCGGTCGGGTTCTTCACCTCGATGTAGGGCACGGTGTGGGCGCCGCACTTGTCGCCGAGCAGCAGGGAATCGCACTGCGTGAAGTTGCGCACGTTCTCCGCGTTCGGGAGGACCTTCACCAGGCCGCGATAGGTGTTGTTCGACCGCCCCGCGCTGATGCCCTTCGAAACGATCGTCGAGCGCGTATTGGCGCCGATGTGCACCATCTTCGTGCCGGTGTCGGCCTGCTGGCGATTGTTGGTCAGCGCGACCGAATAGAATTCGCCGACGCTGCCTTCGCCCTTGAGGATGCAGCTCGGATATTTCCAGGTGATCGCGCTGCCGGTCTCCACCTGCGTCCAGCTGACCTTCGACCGCGCACCGCTGCACAACGCGCGCTTGGTGACGAAGTTGAAGATGCCGCCCTTGCCCTCGGCGTCGCCCGGGTACCAGTTCTGGACGGTCGAGTATTTCACCTCGGCGTCCTCGTGCGCGAAGATCTCGACCACCGCCGCGTGCAGCTGGTTCTCGTCGCGCATCGGCGCGGTGCAGCCTTCGAGGTAGCTGACGTAGCTGCCCTTTTCGGCGACGATCAGGGTGCGTTCGAACTGGCCCGTATTCTCCGCATTGATGCGGAAATAGGTCGACAGCTCCATCGGGCAGCGGACGCCTTCGGGAATGTAGACGAAGGTGCCGTCGGAAAAGACCGCGCTGTTGAGGCAGGCGAAGTAATTGTCGCGCTGCGGTACGACCGAGCCGAGGTACTGCTTCACCAGCTCTGGGTATTCGCGGATCGCCTCGCTGATGCTGAGGAAGATGACGCCCGCTCTCTTCAGTTCCTCGCGGAAGGTCGTCGCGACGGACACGCTGTCGAACACGGCGTCGACCGCAACACGCGGCGCGCCTTCGACGCCGGCGAGCACCTTCTGCTCCTCCAGCGGAATGCCGAGCTTCTCGTAGATGCGCAGGATTTCCGGATCGACCTCGTCGAGACTGCCGAGCTTCGGCTTCTGCTTGGGCGCCGCGTAATAATAAGCGTCCTGGTAATCGATCGCCGGGATGTCGAGCTTGGCCCAGCTGACCTCCTCCATCTCCAGCCAGGCGCGATACGCCTTCAGCCGCCAGTCGAGCATCCACTGCGGCTCGTTCTTCTTGGCGGAGATGAAGCGGACGGTGTCTTCGCTCAGGCCCTTCGGCGCGAACTCCTGCTCGATGTCGCTGGTGAAGCCGAACTCATAGGTCGCGAGCTTCTCGGCGGCGTCGTGCGCTTCCTGGTTCCGGACGGCGGTCTGCTCGGTCACTGCGCCAGCTCCGTCAGGCTCACGGCGCCGAGCGCGCCGCGGATGGCGTTGCCGACCAGGCCCATGTGCGGCTTGACCTTGCAGTGAGCATCGAGCGCGCAGTCGGAGGGTCCCTCGTGACCCGAGCAGACTGTCATCGCGATCGGTCCTTCGACGGCCTCCACGATGTCAGCGAGCGAGATCTTCGCGGCGTCCCGTGCCAAGGCAAAGCCGCCCGCCGCACCGCGAACGCTGGTCAGCAGGCCCTCGGCGGCAAGGCGGCCCATCAGCTTCTGAGTGGTTGGCAAGGGTACACCGGTCTCCAGCGCCAGCTCGCTCGCACTTAGGCGCGCGCCAGCCTCCCGGCGAGCGGCGGCGGTCATGATCACGACCGCATAATCGGCGAGATGGGTCAGGCGCATATCAAATCGGACTATTTGCGTCTGATTTAGTGGGTTGCGGCGAAAAACTCAACCTCCTCGTCATTGCGAGGAGCCGAAGGCGACGCGGCAATCCACGCAGCGCTGGATTGCGTCGCTACGCTCGCAATGACAGATGCGAGTTGTGCCGATCTACCCTTTCCTGCGCCCACTTGCCTTCGCCCTCGACGCCGAGAGGGCACATCGACTGACCATCGCTGGCCTGCGGCTGATGCCCGCCCTCGACCCGGCCCGATTTCCCGATTCGCTGCGCTCGACCGTCGCCGGGGTCGAGTTTCCGTCGCCCGTGGGTCTGGCGGCCGGTTTCGACAAGAATGCCGAGGTTCCGGAGCAGATGCTCGGGCTGGGCTTCGGCTTCGTCGAGGTCGGGACGATCACGCCCAAGCCGCAGCCGGGAAACCCCAAGCCCCGGATGTTCCGGCTGGTCGAAGATTGCGCCGTCATCAACCGGCTCGGTTTTAACAATCAGGGACTGGGGCGGGCCTACGACCGCCTGCGCCACACGACGCACCTGCATGGCGTGATCGGCGTGAACGTCGGTGCCAACAAGGACAGCGCGGACCGGATCGCCGACTATGCCGAGGGGATCCGCCGCATGGCGCCTGTCGCTCGCTACCTGACCGTCAACATCAGTTCGCCCAACACGCCGGGTCTGCGCGGGCTGCAGGAAGAAGGCGAGCTGCGCGAACTGCTCGCCGCGGTCGAGGAAGTCCGCACGAACAAGCCGATCTTCCTCAAGGTCGCGCCCGATCTCGTCGCCGGCGACCACGAGCGAATCGTCCGCGCGGCGCTCGACCACCATGTCGATGCGCTGATCGTCGCCAACACGACCGTTTCGCGGCCTTTGCTGAAATCCCGCCATGCAGACGAAATCGGGGGCCTTTCAGGAGCACCTTTGAAGGCACTGGCCCTGGAAGCGCTGCGATCCTTCCGCAGTGTCAGTGGCGGCGAGATTCCGCTGATCGGCGTCGGCGGCATTGCCAATGCCGAGGACGCCTGGGAGCGCATTCGCGCCGGCGCCTCGCTCGTGCAGCTGTACAGCGCGATGGTCTACGAAGGCCCGACGATCGCCCGGACGATCGCCGCTGGGCTGGCGCAGCGCCTCAGGCGCGAAGGCATGGCCAACATCTCCGAGCTGGTCGGGACCGAACGCGCCTAGGGCTGCACCGGCAGCGTCAGCACCACGCCTTCGCGTCGCGGGTCGAAGCCGCCATCGACACGGCCATTGCGGATCAGCACGCCGTGCACCCCGGAATCCTCGCCCTGTCCGGGCTGCAGGTCGATCCCGCGCTGCTCGCAGGCCCGCGAGAACCTCCGGCGAGAACCTGCTCACCTCGCCCTGGAAGTTGGCGCCGCGCGCGACGAGGTTGGGCTGCGCGATCGCCTCCTGCATCGGCAGCCCCCAGTCGAGCGCCGCGACCAGCGACTTGGCGACATAGGCGAGGATCGCATTGCCGCCCGCCGACCCGATCGCGCCGGCGAACTTGCCGTCGCGGCGTGAGCAGGATCGTCGGCGTCATCGACGAGCGCGGGCGCTTGCCCGGCGCGACGGCATTGACCGCCGGACGGCCCTGCTCGTCGACCGGCTTGAACGCGAAGTCGGTCATCTGGTTGTTGAGGAAGAAGCCGTCGACCATCCGCCCCGATCCGAAGATCGATTCGACGGTGGTCGTCATCGACACGACATTGCCCTGCCCATCGCGGACGATGAAGTGCGATGTGCCCGGCCGGCTCCAGCGTGCTGTCGGCCGCGGCGGCCTGCGCTCCCGGCGGTGTTCCCGCCGCTGGCGGCGGTCCTGCGGCCGGGCCGATCAGCCGCGCCCGCGACGCGACGTAGGCGGGCTCGAGCAGGCCCTGCACCGGCACGGTCGGGACGATCGCCGACATAACGGTCGCGGTCGGCGTACATGATGCGGCTGGCCTCGGCGAACAGGTACCAGGCCTGCGGATCGTTCGGTCCGCGCTGGGCGATGTTCGTCTGCTCGAGCAGCTTCATCAGCTGGAGCAACCCGACCCCGCTCGACGGCGGCGGAGGGACGCACATGACGTAGACGCGAACTGGGCGGCACAAGGCGTCGCGCTTTACCGGCTGGTACGCGGCAAGGTCGGCCATGGTCATCGACCCGCCGAGGGGCGCAGCGCGCGTGCGTTCGACGATCCGGGCGGCGGTCGATCCGGAATAGAGCGCCGCCGGTCCCTGGTCCGCCAGCCGCCGCATGAAATCGGCATAAGCCGGATTGCGCAGCCGGTCGCCCGCCGCGATCAGCGCGCCGTCGGGCTTGGTGAAATAGGCGACCATGTCCGGTGCACTGTTTTGCGGGAAACGGCCGCGCACAAGCCGGGCGAGGCGCGGACTGACGATGAAGCCATCGCGAGCCGTGCGCTCGGCGTCGCCGAACAGGCTGTTCCACGGCAAGCGTCCGCGTTCCTGATGCGCAACGGCCAGCATTCGGACGACGCCCGGCACGCCGGTCGCGCGTCCGCTCAGCACCGCTTCGCCAAACGGAAGCGGCTGCCGTCGGGGCGGAGGAACATCGCCGGTGTCGCTTGCGCCGGTGCGACTTCGCGGCCGTCGTAAATCGAGATCTTGCCGGTCGAGGCGTCGTAGTAATTTAGGAAAGCGCCGCCGCCGAGGCCGGAGCTTTGCGGCTCGACCAGCGACAGCATCGCCTGGACGGCAATGGCCGCGTCGACCGCGCTACCGCCGCGCTTCAGCACGTCATAGCCCGCCTGTGCAGCGAGCGGATTGGCGGCGATGACGAAGGCTTCCTCCTTTGCGGCCGAGACCGGCTGGGTCTGCGGCTGCGTTGCGATTGGGGAGCGGGAACGGTGGCACAGGCCGACAGGGCGACGGCGGCCCAGGCGGCGAGCATCTTGTGAATCAGGTGCATGGCCTGCCGACTAGCGCGGCGAGGCGAAGCGTCCACGCGCTGGCGCTCGCGTCCGTTTCGGCTAAGAAGCGGGTCCGCTAGTCGTGAAGGGGAGTCATGGCGCGGCAGCTCGAACATTTTCCGAATCTCGTCACCATGTTTCTGACGCGCGCTCGGGAGAACGGCGACGCGCCGTTCCTGTGGGCCAAACGTGACGGCTCGTGGCATTCGATTTCCTGGGCTGAAACGGCCCGCCAGGTCGCGTGCCTTCGCCGAAAGCCTGAAGCGCATCGGCCTGCAGCCCGGCGACCGCGTCATGCTGGTCAGCGAGAACCGGCCCGAATGGCTGATCGCCGACCTCGGCATCATGGCCGCGGGCTGCGTGACGGTCCCGACCTACACGACCAACACGACGCGCGATCACACCCACATTCTCGGCAATTCGGGCTCGAAGGCGGTCATCGTCTCGACGCAGAAGCTGGCGAAGAACCTGATCCCGGCCGTGCTGTTCAGTTCGGACTGCCACCACGTCATCGGCATCGAAGACATGCGCACGGGCCAGGCGCCGGGCACGGTCGATTTCCATCATTGGGACGAAATGGTTTCGGGCCAGTCGGATGTCGGCGAGCTGGAACGGCGCATGCAGCAGGTCGGCCGCAACGACCTCGCCTGCATCATCTACACCAGCGGCACCGGCGGTGCGCCGCGCGGCGTGATGCAGCACCACGGCTCGATCCTCGCCAATATCGAAGGCTGCACCGACATCATCTCGACCGACTTCGGGTGGGATGACGAGATCTTCCTGTCCTTCCTGCCGGCAAGCCATGCCTATGAGCATACCGGCGGGCAGCATTTCCCGGTCGGGCTCGGTGCGCAAATCTATTATGCCGAGAGCCTCGAGAAGCTGGCCGCAAATATCGAGGAGGTCCGCCCGACGATCATGGTCGTCGTCCCGCGCCTGTTCGAAATGCTTCGCGCGCGGATCCTCAAGACGATCGAGACCAGCGGCGGCCTGTCGCAATATCTGCTGAGGCGCGCGCTTTCGATCGGCGCGAAGACGAACGAGGGGCGCAGCAACCCGCTCGACCTGCCGATGAAGGCCATCCTGTCGGTGACGTTGCGCAAGAAGGTCCGCGCCCGCTTCGGCGGCCGGATCAAGGCGATGGTCTCGGGCGGCGCGCCGCTCAATCCGGAGGTCGGCCTGTTCTTCCAGTCGGTCGGACTGACCTTCGTCCAGGGCTACGGCCAGACCGAGGCCGGGCCGGTCATCAGCTGCAATCGTCCCGCGGCCGGGATCCGCATGGATAGGGTCGGACCGCCGGTGAAGAATGCCGAAGTCCGCATTGCCGAGGACGGCGAGATCATGGTCCGCGGCGAGCTCGTCATGCACGGCTATTGGCAAAATCCCGAGGAGACGGCGCGAGTCCTGCAACCGGACGGCTGGCTCGCCACCGGCGACGTCGGGCATCTCGACGAAGCGGGCCGGATCGTCATCACCGACCGCAAGAAGGACCTGATCGTCAACGACAAGGGCGACAATGTCTCGCCGCAGCGGGTCGAGGGCATGCTGACGCTGCAGCCGGAGATCGCGCAGGCGATGGTCTATGGCGACCGCCGACCATATCTCGTCGCGTTGCTGGTCCCGGAAGCCGAGTTCGCCAACAAGCCCGACCTGCAGCAGCGGCTGTCGAAAGCGGTCGACAAGGTCAACGCCGACTCGTCGGTGATCGAGCGGGTTCGTCGCTTCATCATCGCCGACGAACCGTTCACGATCGACAATGAGCAACTGACGCCGTCGCTGAAGATCCGGCGCCATGTCATCAAGAAGGTCTACGGCGACCGGCTCGACGCGCTCTACGGCAAATGATTGCGCACTGGCGCTAGGATGCGGCCTTGTACGGCACGAAGTCCCCGATGGCGCACGAACCGGCCATCATGCCCGTCCGGATGTCGGTCACGCGGGCGATGTCTCCACGGCACAGGCCTGAGCCGCTCGTCCTCGTGACCAGAGCATAGAAGCCGCTGTCGAGCCCGGAACATTCGCCGAGGAGCTTGTTGACGTAGACCGTCTTGCCGTTCTTGAACGCGACGGTGCCGTCGTCGATCGTGACCATGTCGTTCCTTTTGTAGGACGGCAGGCAGCTGATCGGCTGTCCGGCGACCTTGCCGGCAATAAGCTTCTGGAATTCGGCTTCGGCTTCGGCGCTGCGGGTCGCAGGCGCAGGCTGCGTCATGCAGCCCGTCAGTACGGCGGCGGCGAGAAGGAGCGGGATTGTACGCATGGGCGTAACTCCTTTCGAATGGTTGTGCGGACCTTCAACGCTTTCGCGGCTTAACGGAAGCTGTCTTTCGCGGTTCGAAGTTCCGCGAATTCCTGCGTATTCCGCGCGCGGACGAAGGGATTCGTCGCCCGTTCCTCCGCGACCGTCGTCGGGAGCGTGATCTGGCCCGCATCGCGCATCGCGGAAACCTGCTCAAGCCTCCGCGCCACGTCCGCATTGCCGGGATCGACGTGCGCGGCGAAGCGGGCGTTGGCCAGCGTATATTCGTGCCCGCAGTAGATGCGCACGTCGTCGGGCAGCGCGGCAATGCGCTGCATGTTGGCGTACATCTGCTCGGCGGTGCCCTCGAACAGCCGGCCGCAACCCATGGCGAACATGGTGTCGCCGACGAAGATCATGCCCTCGTCCTCGAAGTAGAGCGCAATGTGCCCGGCGGTGTGCGCGGGAATGTCCCAGACGATCGCCTCCGATCTCGCCCACCTGGATGCGGTCTCCTTCGGACACGATGCGGTCCATCTTGCTGACACGCTCGGCCTCGGCCGGGCCGGTGATCGTGCAGCCCGTCGCGTCCCTGATCGCGTCGTTGCCGCCGGTGTGGTCGGGGTGCCAGTGGGTGTTCAGCACCTGCGTGATGCGTCCAGCCGCTGCGACTCGGCTGCGGCCAGCACGGGATCGGCGACCGAAGGATCGACCGCCGCCGTCTCGCCGCTCTCCGCGTCGTGAATCAGCCAGACGTAATTGTCGCTGAGCACCGGAACGGCGGTGACCGATCAGGCGGCCCATCACCACTCGCCGGTGTTGGGCATCGACGCCCAGGGCTCCGCGGGCGCCAGTTTGCCGCCTTTCTGCAGCAGCTCGATGGAGATGTTGTCGGGGCTTCGGACGAACGCCATGTGGCCGTCGCGCGGCGGACGATTGATCGTCACGCCGGCGTCCATCAGCCGCTGGCAAGTCTCGTAGATATCGTCGACGCGGTAGGCGAGGTGGCCGAAGTTGCGGCCGCCGCTGTAGCCGCTCTCGTCCCAATTGTGGGTGAGTTCGACCTCGCCCTCGTCGCCGGGAACGCCGAGGAAGATGAGCGTGAATCGCCCGGCCTCATTCTCCATCCGTCGCCGCTCCTCGAGTCCGAGCAGTTTGAAGAAGCGGATGGTCGCTTCCGGGTCCGATACCCGGAGCATCGTGTGAAGGTAGCGCATGAGCGCTACTTAGTGGCTGGCGCCTCGCTTTGCACCACCGGCTTGTCGAGCATCGCCAGGGCCTCTCTCGCCGCCTGTCCCGACTTTCCTCTGGGATCCGCCGCCGAAGCGCGCGTCCAGTAGCTGCGGGCCGCGGCCATATCGCCGGCGAAATGATAGACGTGACCGGCTTCGAACAGGACGGTCGGGTCGTTCGGCTCGAGCGTCAGTGCCTGGCCGATCGCCGCCTTTGCAGTGACCGCGTCACCTTCGCGAATCGCCAGCGCGGCCGAGAAGTACCAGAGGAACGGGTCTCCCGAGATCGTCCGAGCGGCTTCCGTAACCTTGGACCGTGCCATCTTGAGGTCGTTCTGCGCCTCGGCTGCACGCGCGCGGTCGAGCAAGGCTTCGCCGCGCTGTTCCGCCTGCAGGCCCGTTCCGGACAAGTGCCTTGTCGAGAGCCACTGCGGCCTTTCCGGCCTGGCCCGCGGCAATCCACATATTGCCGGACGCAGCCAGCAGTCGCACCTTCTCCGCCTCGTCGTCGCCTTGCGCATTCGCCGCCTGCTCGAAGGCCTCGGCGGCGGCTTCCGGATTGCCCGCATTGCTGGCCTGGAGCGCACGGCAGGTGAACGCCTGCGGCGTTACCAGATTGGGGCACTGCGCCGCAGGGACCTGAGCGGCTGCGATTGCGGCGGCAATGGCAAGGATCATCGATTGGGCTCCACCAGGGATGCAATGGTGCGCAGGATCGTCTCGATCTCATGCGCTTCCGACAGACGGTGACCGCCGCCCTTGATGATCGTCACCTGCACATCCGCTGAACGCAGCCTGTCCTTGAGGCGGAATGCCACGTCGAGCGGGACGGTCTCGTCGCGGTCGCCGTGAACCAGCCGTGCCGGGCAATCGATCGCGATGTCCGAGTCGAGCAGGCGCATCGACTGGCCGGACGTCCAGAAGCCGCTGGTGGTGACTTGCGTGCTTCCGTCCGGCAACTCGCGCCGAAGCGTTTCGCCGGATGTCAGCCGAGCCTTCAGCCGATCGGAGAAGCCCCACTCGGTGAAGTCGGGTGCCGAGGCGATCCCTACCAGCCCGACCACGCGCTCCGGCCGGCGCAGAGCCAGATGCAGCGCGATCCACGCGCCCATTGAGGACCCGGCCAGAACGACCGGACCGTCGGTCATCATATCGAGCATCAGTTGGGCATCGTCGGTCCAGCGGGCCAGCGTGCCGTCCTCGAACGCGCCCTCCGAAGAGCCCGTGCCCGAATAATCGAAGCGTAAAAGGGGCAGTCGCCGTTCCGATGCGAATGCGTCCAGGGCAACCGCCTTGGCCCCCTCCATGTCCGAAGCGTAGCCCGGCAGGAAGACGATCGTCGGCCCCCGGCCCTCCCGCTTGCGGAAGGCGAGGCGGAGGCTGTCGCCACGGTCGACAAATTGCATCTGGGTGTCCCTCATCGGCGCGGGTGTCTGCCGAAATATGATCGCGGGGTCTACCGGCCCGCCTGCGCGAACCTTAGATAGGCGCGGCCCTCCCAGCCTCGAAAGGAGCTCTCATGAAATACCGCAAGCTCGGCACTAGCGACCTTGAGGTCTCCGAAATTTCCCTCGGCTCCTGGCTGACCTACGGCGTCGGCGTGGAGGCCGACAAAGCGCGCTCCTGCCTCGACGCGGCGTTCGACGTCGGGATCAACTTCATCGATACGGCGAACGTCTATGGTCGGGGTGCGGCCGAGACCTTCCTCGGCGAGGCGCTGAAGAGCCGGCCGCGCGACAGCTACGTCCTGGCGACCAAGGTCTACTTTCCGATGTCGGACACCGACAGCGGACTGTCGCGGGCGCAGATCGAAAAGCAGCTCGACGCGTCGCTTCAGCGACTGCAGACCGACGTCATCGACCTCTACCAGTGCCACCGGTACGACACGGACACGCCGCTGGAAGAGACGCTCGAAGCGCTCAACGATGCGGTTGAAAGCGGCAAGGTCCGATATATCGGCTTTTCGGAATGGCCGGCAGAGCGCATCGAGGCTGCGCTAGAGTTTCAAAAGCAGAACGGCTGGGCCAAGTTCGTGTCGAGCCAGCCGCAATATTCGCTCGTCTGGCGTGAGCCCGAGCGTGACGTGATCCCGGTCTGCGCGGCCAATGGCATCTCGCAGATCGTCTGGTCGCCGCTCGGCCAGGGCGTGCTCACCGGCAAATATGATCCCGACCAGCCGCCGCCGCAGGGCACGCGCGCGACAAGTGAGGAGATGGGCGGCTTCATCCAGCGGCTGATGCAGCCCGACCTGCTTCACGCGGTCCAGCGGCTGAAGCCGATCGCGGACCAGGCCGGCCTGTCGCTCCCGCAATTCTCGCTTGCGTGGATCCTGCGCGAACTGAACGTCGCTTCGGCGATCATCGGGGCTTCGCGTCCGGAGCAGGTGCACGAGAACGCGAAAGCGTCGGGCGCGGCGGTCGACCCGCGCCTGTTCGAGCAAGCGGAAGCGATCATCGACGAGGTCATGTCGCAGGCTGAGCCGGCCTGACTTCGCGCCGGGGTCAGACCAGAGCGAGCGCCGACAAGCGTCCGTAGAGTTGCGGCGGCAGCTCCCCGATGCCGGATTCGTCCGCGGCTACCGCGGCGTCGATCTCGAAATAGCGCCAGCCCTGGTGCGCTCGCTTGGGAAACGGCGTCACCGCCTCCAGCTCGCCCGCACAGACGATGTCGATGCGCCCGTCGGGACGGTCTTCGAACGCGAGGATCTGGTTGCCGCCGACGATGCGGTGCTTGACGATCCAGTAGAGATTGCCGCCGATCGCTTCCGCCGCGCGCTTGGGGCGCATACGCGTCGGAACGCGCAGCTGGCCGTTCTCCGCCCGCGCCGCAACGCGAGTGCGCAGCGCGTCGAGATCGCGGCAGCCGAAGGCGACCTTGGTCAGATGCAGTTGCGGCATGACGCCGTCCTTACCGCCCGAAACCAAGCGAGATCAATCACTTCGCGGACCACCTCAGTGTCGGCAGGTTGCCCTGCATTTGATTCGGCCGGCGCAATACCCTACGCGGAACCTTGCCAAGTGGCGGCGCATTTGCGACGGCATCGCCGTTTTTCGTACGGAGCATGACTTGCCGCCATCGACTGCCCGGACCCTGAAGGGTCCCCGCCGCCTCGCTCGCCGCTCCGCGCGTCGGAGCCCAAGCCCGCGCTGGCAATTCCTGCGCGGCTTCCTGAAGAATCCCGTGATGGTCGGCTCGATCATCCCGTCGAGCCGAATCCTCATCGAGAAGATGCTGAGCAAGGTCGACTGGGAGAATACGAAGGTCTTCGTCGAATATGGACCCGGCGTCGGCACCTTCACCCGGCCGATTCTCGAGCAGCTCGGCCCGGACGCCACGCTCGTGACGATCGACACCAATGCCGATTTCACCCGCTTCCTGCGCGAATCGATCGACGATGAGCGCCTCGTTCCGGTCACTGGATCGGCGGCGGACGTCGAGAAGATCCTGGCCGACCGCGGGCTGCCCAAGGCCGACTTCGTATTGTCCGGCCTGCCGTTCTCGACCCTTCCGCCGGGCGTCGGTGAAGCCATTGCCGCCGCGACGTCGCAGGTCGTGCGCCCGGGCGGCGCATTCCTGGTCTACCAGTTCAGCCCCAAGGTGCTCGACTTCATCAAGCCGCACTTCGACAGGATCGACCGCGGCTTCGAATGGATCAACGTCCCGCCCGCGACACTCTTCTGGGCGTGGAAAAAGAATGGCGAAGCGCTCGACTAGCGCTCGTTGAAGTTCAGCCGTCGAGAGACGGTGTAATCGAACGACGTCACCAGCCAGTACGAAATCGTCCACTTAAGCCGGCGCCACAGGTTCGCGCGCCGCCGATGCAGCGACAGCGTAATCCGCTCGCTGTCCTTGATCTCGCGCTCGAAATAGCCGCGCATAGCGGCTGCGAACGCGGCATCGTCGACGCGGAGCACGATCTCCATGTTGATGAACAGGCTTCTGAAATCGAGGTTGGCCGATCCGACGTGAACGACGTCGTCGACGATGGCGAGCTTCGTGTGCAGCTTCGCCGCCTGATATTCGTACATTTCGACACCGCGCCGAAGCAGGCGCGAATAGGTGTGGCGGGCGGCCGCAATGGTTGCATTATTGTCCGACTTCGCCGCCGTGATGATTCGCGCCCGGCCCGTCCGCGCGATCCGGCGGAGCCGGCGGAGGAAGGACCAGGGCGGAGAGAAATAAGCGGCGATGAGGTCGAGCTCGCGCGCCGAGCCCAGTTCGCGGGCGAGCGCCGCCGATAGTCGGTTCTGCCGGCTGAGCGGGCCACTGAACTTCCATTGCAGCGGACCTTCCGACTGGCTGAAACGCTCGACGATCCGGCGGAGCATTCGCAACTTCGCGCCTTTGGTCTGCGTCCACAGGAACAGGCTATCGAAGTAGCGGCTTGCCGTGAATGCGGCCGATCCTTCGATCAGCACCCACAGGTCGCGCCAGGAATCTTCTCCCTCATCCGTGAGGTAGCCGGTCTCGACATTGGCGCCGCCGATAATCGTCCGCCGCTCGTCGGCGATGACCAGCTTCTGATGATTGCGGATCAGGTATCGCCGTCCGTAGCTCGGAAGGAACATGCAGAAGGCGCCGCCTTCGTCCGCGATCGGCTGGAAGAATTTCGTATCGGTGCCGGAGCTTCCGTAGCCGTCGAGAAGAAGCCTGACGACGACTCCCCGGCGGGCCGCTCGCACAAGCGCGTCGCGTACCGCTGTCCCCGCCTCGTCGCCGGCGAAGATGTAGAAAATGACGCGAAGGCTATCCTTGGCGTTGTCGATCAGGTCGAGGATGGCTTTGAGGCGATCCGCGCCGGTCTCGAGAGCCTCAAGCCTGTTGCCGTCGACCGTCACGCTGATGCGGTGTGCGTCCGTGTCTTCGGGTAGGGCCTGCTCCACCATGGGCCCGGTCTGCCGGTGGCGAGAGCATGGCGCAAGCGCCGCCGAGCGTGCCAGTCGCTCGGAATCCTTGACTTTTGGACCTCCGAACCCCTAATCGCGCTCTCCTTCCAACCCGCTTACAGCTAATTTCGGAGCGCACATGGCTCGCGTCACGGTCGAAGATTGCGTCGACAAAGTCCCGAATCGGTTCGACCTCATCCTTTTTGCGGCGCAGCGCGCTCGCCAGATTTCGTCGGGTGCGGACCTGACGATCGATCGCGACCGCGACAAGAATCCGGTCGTCGCACTGCGCGAGATCGCCGAAACCACGGTCAAGCCAAAGGAGCTTGAGGAATCGATCGTCAACAGCCTGCAGCGCGTCCGCATCGACGAAGAGGATGAGACGGAAGAGCTGTCCTCGCTGAGCGATGCCGCCGAGGCGCTCCGCCTGACGGCCGCCGCCCCGCCGCGCCCGACCCCGAGCGGCGGCGACTACGAATAAGCCTGCTGGTCAGCACTGAACGAGGAGGGGTCGGTTCGCCGGCCCCTTTTTCTTTCTAGGCGGCCTTGCCCTTGCGCGCAGCCTCGGCGTCCTCGCGGGTTACCCACACCAGGTCGGCGAGTTTCAGGACTCGACCGTCTTCCGTCTGGACGCAGATCTTCCGCACCGGGAGCCCCGTGTGGCGGTCGGCAAGCACGATATCGGCCGGTCCCGATCCCCAATCCTCGCCCCATTGGCGAAGGGCCAGGACGACGGGCATCAGCGCCTCACCCTTGGGCGTCAGCGAATAGATGACCTTGCGGCGGTCTGACGGGTCGAGGATGCGTTGCAGGATCCCACCGCTCACCAGTTTTGCGAGCCGGTCGGAGAGGATGTTCCGGGCGATCCCCAGCCCCGCCTGGAATTCCTCGAAATGGTGAAGGTCGTTGAAGGCGCCGCGGACGATCAGGAAGGCCCACTTTTCGCCGATCAGCTCGACGGCAGCGGGCAATGGACATTGCAACGCCTGCTCGCGGAACTCATCGACCGTGGACGTGACCTTGCCCTGGGCCAATCCGTTGCACTCCCCTCGATGACTCGAAGTAAGCACAAAGCTTTGCAAATGAACAGTTCGCGACCCGACAGAGGTCGGATTCCTTTCGCGCTTGCACAATAAGGGTGCCGTCGCCCATCTTACAGGCGTGCTGAGGCAGTACGAGCTGATCGAAAAGGTTCGTTCCTACGATCCGGACGCGGACGAGGGGATGATCAACCGCGCCTACGTTTTCTCGATGAAGGCGCACGGCACGCAGACCCGCGCCAGCGGCGACCCCTACTTCAGCCATCCGATCGAAGTTGCGGGTATTCTCACCGACCTCAAGCTCGACGACGAGACCATTGTCACGGCGATCCTGCACGACACCATCGAGGACACGATCGCCACGCCGGAGGAGATCGAGCGGCTGTTCGGGCCGAACATCGCCCGTCTGGTCGACGGCGTGACCAAGCTCAGCAAGATCGAGGCGCAGTCCGAGAATGAGCGCGCGGCGGAGAATCTCCGCAAGTTTCTGCTCGCGCTCAGCGACGACATCCGCGTGCTGCTGGTCAAGCTTGCCGACCGCCTGCACAACATGCGCACGCTCCATCACATCAAGAACGAGGACAAACGCCGCCGGATCGCGCGCGAGACGATGGATATCTACGCCCCGCTCGCCGAGCGGATCGGCATGTACGAGATGATGAACGAGATGCAGACGCTGGCTTTCCAGGTGCTGGAGCCGGACGCTTACGCCTCGATCATGCGGCGGCTGAAGCAGCTGACGGAAGTGGGCGGCGACCTCGTCAATCGCATCGGCCTCGGCCTTCAGCTCTACCTTTCCGACAACGGCCTCGAGGCGGAGGTCATGGGCCGCCAGAAGCACGCTTATTCCATCTGGAAGAAAATGGCCGAGAGGCACATCAGCTTCGAGCAATTGTCCGACGTCATGGCCTTCCGCATAGTCGTGGACACGCAGGCGGACTGCTACCGCGCCCTCGGCCTCATTCACCAGAAGTGGCCGATGGTCCCGGGCCGCTTCAAGGATTTCATCTCGACGCCGAAGCGCAACGGTTATCGCTCGCTGCACACCTCGGTGATCCACGATGCGAAGATGCGCATCGAAATCCAGATTCGAACGCGCGAGATGCACGAGCAGGCCGAGCGCGGGCTTGCCGCGCACTGGGCGTACAAGGAAAACAAGCCCGTCGCGGACGTCCGCGTGCCGTGGATCGACGACCTCGTCGAAATTCTCGACCATGCCGCTTCGCCCGAGGAACTGCTCGAGCACACGCGCATGGCGATGTACCAGGATCGCATCTTCGCCTTCACGCCAAAGGGGGAGCTGATCCAGCTGCCCAAGGGCGCGACTCCGGTCGACTTCGCTTATGCGGTGCACACCGACCTCGGCGACCGGACCGTCGGCGCCAAGGTCAATGGCCGCGTCGTTCCGCTGCGCACGATCCTCGACAATGGTGACCAGGTCGAAATCCTGGCTTCGGAGGCGCAGCACCCGCAGCCGTCGTGGCTGCGCTTCGTCGTCACCGGCAAGGCTCGGTCCGGCGTTCGCCGTTTCGTCCGCCATAAGGAACGCGACGAAACGGTCGAGCTTGGCCGCAAGATCTACGACGAGATCGTCGAGCGGCTGCCGGCAGTGCTCGACAAGGACGCGCTGAAGCAGGCGCTCAAGCGGCTCAAGATCGAGAGCGAAGACGAATTGATGATCGCGATTGCGCGCAAGCGGGCCAGCGACGAGCAGGTGATGGAAGCTTTGATGCCGGGCTCAGCCGGCGGCGACGTGGCCGCTCGCCCGCTCGCCCAGCGGACTGCGATCTCCATCAAGGGCCTGACCGCCGGGGTCGCCTATCACCTCGCGCAATGTTGTCACCCGATTCCCGGCGACCGCATCGTCGGCCTTCGACGCGAGGACGAGGAAATCGAGGTTCACGTCATCGGGTGCGATACGCTCGCGAGCGGCATCGACGCCGACTGGCTCGACCTCGCCTGGGGCGAGGGCTCGGACGGCGGTGCGGCCCGCTTGTCGGTCATCGTCCGCGACGTCCCGGGCGCGCTCGGCGCGATGGCGAGCGTGCTCGGCGTCAAGCACGCCAACATCGTCAACCTGCACCTCGTCCACCGCGACGGCAGCTTCATGACCTTCCAGGTCGATGTCGAAGTGCACGACCTCGCGCACCTCCACGCGATCATCGCCGCATTGCGTGAAAACGACCTCGTCAGCTCCGTCGAGCGCGACTAGTCTTTCGAGCCGGGTTGCGCGCGCCGAGGGCCGCCAGCACCGCCAAGGTCACGAGGTCAGACGCGCTCGCCGTCATCGGTGCGATCTGCACCGGCTTGTCGAGGCCGAGAATGTACGGGCCGAGGATGCTTTCCCCGCCGAGTTCCCGGAGCAGCTTGGATGACAAGCTCGCCGACTGAAGGCCGGGCATCACCAGCACGTTGGCGGGTCCCGACAGCCGGCTGAAGGGATAGAATCGCCGTTGCATGTCGTAGTTGAGTGCGACGTCCGGTCCCATCTCGCCTTCATATTCGAAGTCGCACTTGATCCCGTCGAGCAGTTTCACCGCCCCGCGCAAGTCTTCGATATGCACGCCCGGCGGGTTGCCGAAGGTCGTGTACGAAATGAAGGCGATACGCGGTTCCAGCCCCATGCGCCGCGCGAATCCCGCCGAGCGCAAGGCGATGGCGGCAAGCTGTTCCGCGTCCGGCCGTTCGGTGACCGCCGTGTCGGCGATCATCACCGTCTGGTGGCGCGACACGACGACGCTCACGCCGAACGGGGTCGCGCCGGGCTCGTCGTCGATGACCATGCGAACCTGCCGCAGCGACTGGCTGAACGGCCGGGTTGTTCCGGTGATCATTGCGTCCGCTTCGCCGAGCGCGAGCATGGCGGAAGCGAAGTAATTGCGGTCCTGGTTCACGAGCCGCTCTATCTCGCGCCGAAGCATGCCGTGCCGCTGATGCTTCTCGTAGATGAAGTCGACCGCGCGGCTGACGAGCGGCGAGTTGCGGCTGTTGAGGACTTCATAGTCCTTCGGGTTCTCGACGCCGTGCTCGCGCAGCAGATCGTAGGTTTCCTCGCGGCCGACGAGCACCGGCGTTCCGTACCCGGCCTCCTTGAAGGCGATTGCGGCGCGGAGCACGCTCGGTTCTTCGCCTTCCGCGAATAGCACGCGCTTGGGATTGGCCCGTGCCGCTTCGTAGGCGAGACTGAGGACCGACACCGTCGGGTTCTGCCGGGCACGCAAGCGTCGCCCGGTAGGCACTCATGTCGGCGAGAGGTTTCTGCGCGACGCCCGACTTCACGGCCGCTTCGGCAACGGCGGACGCGACGACTTCCATCAGCCGCGGGTCGAATGGCGCCGGGATGATATAGTCGCGGCCGAAGCTCTGCATGCGACCGCCGTATGCTGCCGCCACCTCTTCCGGGACGGGCTCGCGGGCCAGTTCTGCGAGAGCTTCGGCTGCTGCGATCTTCATCTCTTCGTTGATCCGTGTCGCCCGCACGTCGAGCGCGCCCCGGAAGATGAAGGGGAATCCAAGGACGTTGTTCACCTGGTTGGGGAAGTCAGAACGGCCGGTCGCGATGATCGCGTCGGGCCGGACTGCCTTGGCGTCCGGCGGCCAGATCTCCGGGTCCGGATTGGCCATGGCGAAGATGATCGGTTCCTTGCCCATCTTCTCGACCATTTCCGGCTTCAGCGCGCCCGCGGCCGACAATCCGAGAAACACGTCCGCACCCACCAGCGCTTCTTCCAGCGTGCGCTTGTCGGTCTCGACCGCATGCGCCGACTTCCACTGGTCGAGGTCGGTGCGGCCCTTGTGGATGACGCCCTTGCGGTCGCACATGATGACGTGGTCGCCCTTCACGCCCATCGCCTTGATCAGCTCGGTGCAGGCGATGGCGGCAGCGCCCGCGCCGTTTACGACCACGCGGATCTGGCCGAAGGCCCGGCCGGTCAGGTGGCAGGCGTTGATCAGGCCCGCGGCCGTGATGATCGCGGTGCCGTGCTGGTCGTCATGAAAGACCGGGATGTTCATCCGCTCTTTCAGCGTCTGCTCGATGATGAAGCAGTCGGGGGCGGCAATGTCCTCGAGGTTGATTCCGCCGAAGCTCGGCTCGAGCAGCTCGACGGCCTCGATGAAGCGCTGCGGGTCTTCCGTAGCGACCTCGATGTCGATCGAATCCACGTCGGCGAAGCGCTTGAACAGCACCGCCTTGCCTTCCATCACCGGCTTCGACGCCAGCGCGCCGAGGTTGCCGAGACCGAGGATTGCGGTGCCGTTGGAAATGACCGCGACGAGGTTGCCCTTGGCCGTCAGGTCGTAAGCCTTGCCCGGGTCCTCCGCGATGGCGCGGACCGGGACTGCAACGCCCGGCGAATAAGCGAGGCTTAGGTCGCGTTGGGTGGCCATCGGCTTGGACGCGATGATCTCGATCTTTCCCGGCCGGCCGCGCGAGTGGAAATCCAGCGCTTCGGCGTCGGAGAAACTGACGTTGCTTTCAGACATGCGAAGGGCCTTAGCGGAGAGCCTCCCGTTCGTCATCCTGACGAAAGTCAGGATCCATGAACACTTTGTGCGTCGAAGATTCGAAAGCCCGGTTCATGGATGCTGAATCAAGTTCAGCATGACGGCAAATGCCGCTACCCCATGCCGATGGCGCGCGCGGACGCACCCACACCGATGATGCAGCAGTACCAGCGGCTCAAGGCCGAAGCTGGGGATGCGTTGCTGTTCTATCGCATGGGCGACTTCTTCGAACTGTTCTTCGATGACGCGAAGGCCGCCGCGGCCTGCCTCGACATCGCGCTGACCAAGCGCGGAGAATCGGAAGGCGAACCGATCCCGATGTGCGGAGTGCCGATCCACGCCGCCGAGTCCTATCTCGCGCGGCTGATCCGCGGCGGTCACCGCGTCGCCATCGCGGAGCAGACCGAAAGCCCCGCCGAGGCACGCAAGGCGCGCGGGTCGAAGGCGCTGGTCGACCGCGCGATCATCCGCCTCGTCACGCCGGGAACGCTGACCGAGGAGACCTTGCTTGAATCCTCGTCGGCCAACTGGCTGGCGGCGGTTGGCAGGGCCGGGGAGGATTGGGCCATCGCCGCCGCCGACATTTCGACGGGCCGGTTCGAGCTGGTCGCCTGCGGCATCGGTGAACTTGCCGCCGAACTGGCCCGCCTCTCACCGGCCGAGACAATTGCCGATGCGACCGTTCCCGGCCTTCCCACGACTGCAGGCAAGGGCGGGTTCGACAGCCTTGCCGGGGAACGAGGGCTCAAGTCGCGGTTCGGCCTCGCCACGCTCGACGGCCTCGGCAGCCCGACACGCGCCGAGCTTGCTGCGGCCGGGGGATTGCTCACCTATCTCGACGCCACGCAGAAGGGCGCGGGCATCTTGCTCGATGCACCGCGCCGGGTGTCGCGTTCCGCGCACATGGCGATCGACGCCGCTACGCGCGACAGCCTGGAACTGTGCCGGTCCGTGTCGGGAAGCATCGCCGGAAGCCTTCTCGGCGAGATCGATCGCTGCCAGACCGCCGCCGGCCGGCGCCTGCTCGCCTCCGACATTTCCGCGCCGCTGACCGACAAGGGCCAGATCGAACAGCGTCTCGCGCTCGTCGCCTGGCTCCAGGACAACGCCCTGCGCCGCGAGCGGACGCGCTCCGCGCTCAAGGCCATGCCCGACTTCGCGCGCGCGCTCGCAAGGCTCACCGCCGGACGAGGAAGCCCGCGCGACCTCGCCGTCCTGCGCGATGGACTGACGGCAGCATCGGCGCTCCGGCAGGATCTAGGCAACGAACCCGACCGCCCATCGCTTCTCGATCATCTGCTGCCGCGCCTTGGCGGGCATGAGGCTCTCACCGGCAAGCTCAGCCAGGCGCTCGTCGAATCGCCGCCGATCGATTCGAGCAAAGGCGGCTACATCGCCGAAGGCTACGATCCGTCGCTCGATACCCTGCGATCCGCCGCGTCCGATGGCCGCCGCGCCATTGCTGCGCTCGAAAGCCGCTACCGCGACGCGACCGGCATCCCGTCGCTAAAGATCCGGCACAATGCCGTTCTTGGTTATCACGTGGAGGTCTCCGCGCGGCACGCCGACAAGCTCATGGCGCCCGATAGCGGCTTCACCCACCGGCAGACCCTGGCCGGCGTCGTCCGCTTCAACTCGCCCGAACTGCACGAAGAAGCGAGCCGGGTGGTCGAAGCTGGCGGGCATGCAGTTGCCGCCGAAGCCGCGCACGCGGAGGAGCTTACCGCTCTCGCAATCGCCTCCACGACCCGGATTATCGCGACCGCCGAAGCCATCGCCCGGATCGACGTCGCTGCGTCCCATGCGGCCCGCGCGGTCGAGGGCGGCTGGTGCGCGCCGCACATTACCGACGAGCCCTGCCTCGAGATCGAAGCCGGCCGCCATCCGGTCGTCGAGGCGGCCCTGTCCGACACTGGCGAGCGCTTCGTCGCCAACGACCTTAGGCTAGGCTCGGACGATCGGCTGTGGCTGATCACCGGTCCCAACATGGGCGGCAAGTCGACCTTCCTGCGCCAGGCAGCGCTCGTCGCCGTGCTCGCCCAGTCCGGAAGCTTCGTGCCCGCAAGCGCCGCCAAGGTCGGCATCGTCGACAAGCTATTCAGCCGCGTCGGCGCCTCGGACAATCTCGCGCGCGGCCGCTCGACCTTCATGGTGGAGATGGTCGAGACCGCCGCCATCCTGAGCCAGGCCACGCTCGCAAAGCCTTGTCATCCTAGACGAGATCGGCCGCGGCACCTCCACCTATGACGGGCTCGCAATCGCCTGGGCGGTGGTCGAAGCCATGCACGACCAGGTGAAGTGCCGCACCTTCTTCGCCACTCACTATCATGAGCTGACGCGGCTTGCGGGTCGGCTCGACTGCCTGTCGCTGCACCATGTCCGGGCGCGCGAGTGGAAAGGCGACCTCGTCCTGCTCCACGAGGTCGCGGACGGCGCGGCCGACCGCAGCTACGGCATCGCTGTCGCCAAGCTGGCCGGCCTGCCTCCAACAGCCGTCGCCCGCGCCAAGTCGGTGCTCGCCAAGCTCGAAGCGGGCCGCGACGCAACCGGGGGAATCGCGGCAGGTCTGGACGATTTGCCGCTATTCGCCGCGACTGCCGAGCCGAAAAGGATTGCCGACCCACTCGCGAGCGCGCTGGACGAAATCGACCCGGACAGCCTCACGCCGCGTGAGGCCCTGGAAGCTCTTTACCGGCTTAAGCGCCTCCATTCGGAGCATGAGGGATGAGCCGAGCGCTCTTCGACAGCATCGAGAACAAGCGCACGATCATCGATCGGCGGACGATCGCGGATAGCCTCGCGGCGCTTCCGGCCGGCCGCGATTGCAACGGTCTCGCGGCCAAGCTGCTGCGCTCCGCCCTGGAGCAGGGCCGGGCAGAGGTCGCTCGTCGCCTCAACCTTGAGCCCGACGCCGGACGCTCCGCCGCCCGAGCGACGGCATACCTCCACGACCAGATCGTCCGTCTCGCGCACGATTTCGTCGCCGGCGATGCGGATGTCCTGCCGATGGCGATCGTCGGGCTCGGCGGCACGGGCCGCGGGGAGATGGCGCCGTTCAGCGACGTCGACCTCATGTTCCTGACCGAAGGCCAAGCCGACAGCGCAGCATGAGCGGCTGGTCGAAGCCGTCCTCAAGATCCTGTGGGACCTGAAGCTGAAGGTTGGCCATTCGATCCGCTCGACAGGCGAGCTGCTCGCGCTCGCCAAGTCCGACATGACGGTGCGAACGGCCTTGCTCGAGGCGCGCCTGATCTGGGGCGAGGCCGACATCTTCGCCGACGCGATGCAGCGTTTCCGCGCGAAGATCGTAGCCGGGTCCGCTGCGGAATTCGTCGCCGCCAAGCTGGCCGAGCGGGACGAGCGCCACAAGCGCATGGGCGACAGCCGCTACGTCGTCGAGCCCAACGTCAAGGACGGCAAGGGCGGCCTGCGCGACCTCCACACGCTCTACTGGATCGGCAAGTACGTCCACGGCGTCGAGCAGCCTGCGGACCTCGTCCGCGTCGGCCTGTTCACCGCCGCCGAGTTCAGGAAGTTCGAGCGCGCCGAGCGGTTCTTCTGGGCCGTGCGCTGCCATCTGCACCTTGCCGCCGGCCGCGCTGAGGAGCGGCTCGGCTTCGACAACCAGCGGCATATCGCGGAAGTGATGCGCTACGCCGACCGGCCCGGGAAATCCGCGGTCGAGCGGTTCATGCAATTCTACTTCCTGAACGCGAAGACCGTCGGCGATCTAACCGGCATCTTCCTCGCGCAGCTCGACGAGCAGCTCGCGAAGAAGGGCTTCCGCTTCACCCTCCCGACCCTCCGCCGGAAGCCCAAGCGACTGTCCGGCTTCGTGCTCGACCGGGGCCGCCTGTCGATTCCGAGCGACGACTATTTCGCCCAGGACCCGGTCCGGCTGATCGAAATCTTCGCTTTTGCGGCGCGCGAACAGCTGGAGATCCACCCTGCCGCGATGCGGGCCGCCTCTCGCGATGCGAAGCTGATCGACGAGAAGGTCCGCAACGACCCTCGCGCTAATGCGCTCTTCCTCGAAGTTCTTGCCTGCATCAATTCCCCTGAGTTGGTGCTGCGCTGGATGAACGAGGCGGGCGTGTTCGGCCGCTTCGTTCCCGACTTCGGCCGTGTCGTCGCGCAGATGCAGTTCGACATGTACCACCATTATACGGTCGACGAGCACACCGTCCGGGCGATCGGGCTGCTCGCGGCGATCGAACGGGGAGAGCTGAAGGACGATCATCCGTTGGCCACTGCCTTGTTCAAGCAGCTCGGATCCCGACGGACGCTCTATGTCGCCGTCCTCCTTCATGACATTGCCAAGGGCCGAGGCGGCGACCACAGCGACCTCGGCGCCGATATCGCGATGAAGCTCGGGCCCCGCTTCGGTCTTGATGCCGCCGAGACGGAGACCGTCTCGTGGCTCGTGCGCTACCACCTCCTCATGTCGGCGACCGCGTTCAAGCGCGACCTTGCCGACCCCAAGACCGTCGAGGATTTCATCCAGCAGGTGCAGAGTCCGGAGCGCCTGCGCCTGCTGCTGATCCTGACTGTGGTGGATATCCGCGCAGTCGGCCCGGGTATCTGGAACGAGTGGAAGCGCGTTCTCCTGACTACCTTATTCGACGCCGCTGAGGAGCGCCTCCGCCTCGGTCACAAGCAGCGCGGCCGCACCGAGCTGGTCGAGGAACGCAAGCAGCAGCTGATCGACGCGCTCGGCTGGAAGAAGAGCGCGGCGCGAGCCTACGTTCGGCGCCTGCACGACAGCTATTGGCTGGCCGAGCCGCCCGAGAGCCAGCTTGCCAACGCGCGGCAGGTCGCTTCGGTCGAGGCGCAGATTCTCGACGACATTGTTCCCCGGGTCTCGGCGGAGGACGACCGTGGAAGCGGGGCGACACGAGTGTCCGTTTACGCCCCGGACCGGGAAGGCCTCTTCTATCGTGTCTGCGCCGGTCTTGCGTCTGCTGGTGCCAGCATCATCGACGCACGCATCCACACGACGCGAGACGGAATGGCGCTCGACAATCTGCTCGTGCAGGACGGGCAGGGCCGCGCCTACGCCGATCGCCGTCTGAAGAATCGACTGGTTCGCGCAGTCGAGATGGCTTTGTCATCGAACGACCTACCAGCCTTGCCGCGGGGGCCGAGCCAGGGCCGAAGCGCTGCCTTCCGGGTGGCGCCTTCCGTGACCGTCGCCGAGCGGGCCTCGACCCGAACGACGGTGGTCGAGGTCAATGCCCGCGATCGTCCCGCTTTGCTCGCCCGGCTTGCCGGCGCGATTCACGACTGCGGATTCATCGCTCCATTCCGCCCACATCGCGACCTATGGCGAGCGCGCGGTCGACGTTTTCTATCTGACCGAGCCGGGCGGCGAGAAGCTGGATGCCGAGGCCATCGAACAGCTTCGGGCCGCGCTTGCTCGACGGCGGCGAGCGAAACAGCGGAAGCCGCGGCCGCATAGAGAAAGGGCCCGCCGTTTCCGGCGAGCCCTCCCTGTTCAGTTGCGAGGCCTGTTAGCCGCGCTCTGGCGCCGGAGGCGGCGGAGGCGGCGGAGGCGGCGGGACCGGGCAAGCCTCGGTGGCCAGGATCACCGACCCGTCCGCGCAGGTCTGGGTGGCCGGCGGAGGCGGCGGCGGCGGAGGCGGCGGAGGCGGCGCCTCGACCGCCGCAACACGGCGCTCGCCCTGCCCATTTGGCCCGTAACGTCAGCCCGTACGTGCGCGGTTCCGAAAGGAACATCGAGAAGAGCTGGCGTCCGCCCGGATATTCCGGATCGGTGAACGGCGCGAAGGTGAAGCCCGGAGCGAACGGCGGGGTGGTCGAGCCGCCCGACTGGAACGGCGAGTTGAACGCGACCTGCGCATAATTCTTGTTGAACAGGTTCTGCGCCCACAGCTCGATCGACCAGCGATCGTCCGGGCCGCGAATGCCGACGCGGCCGTTGACGATCGTGTAGGACTGCTGCTTCTTCTGCGGGAACAGGTCGGACCCGGTGTTGTAATTGCTGGTGTGCGGGCATCGACGTAGAACAGGCCGCGTGATCCCGATCCGCCGATCGGCGGGGTCCAGGCCAGAGCGCCCGTCGCGACGAGCTTCGGAGCGTTCGAGATCTTGTTGCCCGGAAGCATGCGAAGAGCCGGGTTGAGCGGATCGCCCTCGTCAGAGCCGACAAGATTGTTGCGATACTTCGTCTTCGCATAGGTCAGGCCTGCGTTGAGCCGCAGGTCGCGCATCGGAGTGATGGTCGTTTCGAGCTTCGACGCCCTGCGAGCGCACGCCCCAACCCACGTCGTCCTTGTCGCAGGCGCCAGTGCTCGGCGGCCGGGTTCAGGTCGAACGCGGCGCCGGGCTGAACGACCGGGGGGACGAAGTTGTCGGCGCCGGGGTTGACGCTCTGGTCGCGGTCCGCGCCGCCGAGGTCTGCTCTTGCAGCCGTTGATGTTCTGGACGAGGAAGACCGTGCCGTCGAACGTGTTCAGCTGGAAATTGTGGAAGTCCTGACGGAACAGGGCGAAGTTGAACAATATGCCGCGACGCGAATATTTTCCGCCGATTTCATAGGCATCGACGATCTCGGGATCGAACTGCAGGTTGCCGACCAGGTTCTGCGCTCCGCCGAAATTGGAGAACGGTATCGTCGGCGACTTGAGCGCGGACCGGTCGAGGTTGAACCCGCCCGCTTTGTAGCCGCGCGAGTAGCTGGCGTAGAACAGGAGGTCGTCGTTGGGCTTGTACGAGGCGACCGCGGTGCCGGTGAACTCGTCCTCAGAACGCTTGTCGTCGATCGACACGCCGTTGAGTTCGGAAGTCGAATTGCCCTGGCATGACAGACCCAGGATCGCCTGCGAAACCGTGAACAGGCCGCCGGTCTGGAACGCCGGGCTGGCCGGGTCGACGAACTGCCTGAGCAGCGCCTGATTGGCGACGCAAACGGTGTTGTCGTTGCCGAAGGTCGCGTCGAAGTCCTTCTTCTCGTTCGTGTAACGCAGGCCGACGGTCAGATCGAGCTGCGGAGTGACGTGGAAGATGTTGTGGGTGAAGAGCGCCCAGTTGCGGCTCTTCTGGTTGTACGTGTCCTGGGTCGAGCCGAGATCGTCGAGGTCCTCGAGGTTCTCGAATGCCTGGTAGACCAAAGGCGACGCCGGACCGAACAGGGCCGGGCGCGATGCGATCGGCAAGGCTCCGACCGCCTGGCAGGTGCGGGTGCCGGCGAATAGAGCGCGGACAAGCTGCCCGGGGACACGATCCGGCAGGTTGCAAAGCGTCCGTACTGCTCACCGAAGCGAAGGTTGTCGGTGACCTTCAGGTCTTCGTTGGCGTAATAGGCACCCACGAGCCAATCGAGCTTGTCATTGAAGGCATTGCCGTTGAGGCGAAGCTCCTGGCTGAAGGTGTTGAACCTTCGGCTTGCGCCGCCCGGTTCGCGGTACAGGATGTCGACCGTGCTATAGTCGATGTCGCCGCCCTGATCCGAATTATAGTGACGATACGCGGTGATCGAGGTCAGCGATGCAGCGCCGAAATCATAGTCGATCTGTCCAGAAAGCCCGTAGTCCTTGGTCTTGCCGGTATAGTCGCGGCCGGGAGTGACCGAGATATTGCGGTCGTATCCGGAATGCAGCGCGCCGAGGTCCTGGCCAAGGTCGCGCAGGACGTTGACGATGTTGTTGCCGCTGTCGTTCGTGCGGGGCGGCACTGCGCCGGGCTGCAGCGGGGCGCCGGGCGGCGTGGGCTCGTTGAGATTCCCGATGTTCGAATTCACGCTGTTGTCGACGTAGACCGCACCGCAGCAGCGCTCCTTGCGCCACGTATAGTCGCCGATAAGGCGGATCGTCAGGTCGCTGGTCGGTTCGAACAGAAGCTGGCCACGGGTGAAGATACGGTTGCGGTTGTTGACCGTCGTGTCGTTCGCCTCGTCCTCGTAGAAGCCGTCGCGCTTCACGTAGACGGCGTCGATCCGCGCGGCGAGCGTATCGCTGAGCCCGCCGGTCACTCCGCCGGCGAGACGGCGCAGGTCGTAATTGCCGATTGTCGCTTCGCCATAGCGCTTCGGGCTCGGTAAGACGGACGCTTGGAAATGATGTTGATGAGACCGGCCGACGCGTTGCGGCCGAACAATGTGCCTTGCGGGCCGCGAAGCACCTCGACGCGGTCGATTTCGCCGAGCTCGTTGAGGCCGATGCCCGAGCGCGAGCGGTAGACGCCGTCGATGAACACGGCGACCGAGCTTTCGAGGCCGGGATTGTCGCCGACGGTGCCGATGCCGCGGATACGGGCGGAGCCGTTGGCTTCGGTGCCGGTCGAGGAGACGAGCAACGAGGGGGCAAGCTGGTTCAGCTGGCGAATGTCCGTCGCGCCGCTGTTCTGCATTTCCTCGGCGCCGACGGCGGTGACGGCGATGGGAACGTCCTGGAGAACCTGGCGTCGGCCCTGGGCCGTGATGATGATTTCGCCCGAATCCTCTTCGGCGAGGGCCTGCGCCTCGTCCGTGGTTCCGGCCTGCTCGGTCGGCGACGGCTCGGTCGGCTGCGGCGTCGACTGGTTGTCCTGGGCGAATGCCGGACATGAAAGGGCGGCTAGGCCTGCCGAAAGCAGCCACACGGACTTGCGCATCAAATTCCTCCCCTGTGCGCCGCTCTCCCTGCGGCGTGAACAGAGGAAGCTAATCCAGCAGCAAAGGCAAGAAAAGCGAGACGAATGATTCTCGCCACACAATCGCGCGGTGTTGCTGCACAATTGCAACAGCCGTAATCGGAAAAGCTCGATGCCGTAGCGTCAGGCCCGAACGCTCAGCGACCGTCAGGCATAGCTTTCAAGATAGCCGCAGCGCTTGCAGCGATAGGTGACGACGTCCTGTTTCGCCTTTCCGCGAAGCTTGAGGCCCGTCCACATGCTTCGTTCGGGCTCTCCGGCGACCCACTTTGCGACCGTGCGGGTCCCGTATCCCTCGTCGACGACGAAGCCGACTTCCATCGATCCCGAACAGCGTGGGCAGTTCAGCGACCGATTCGCGAGTCATCTATTTGGGCGCCAGCACCATGAGCATCTGGCGGCCTTCCATGCGCGGGTGAGCCTCGACCTTGGCCATGTCGGCGGTCTGCTCCTGGACGCGGCGAAGGACGTTCATGCCCAGCTCGCCATGCGCCATCTCGCGACCGCGGAAGCGCATGGTGACCTTCACCTTGTCGCCTTCCTCGAGGAACTCGAAGACCTTGCGCATCTTCACGTCATAGTCGTGGTCGTCGATGTTCGGACGCATCTTGATCTCTTTGATCTCCTGCGTCTTTTGCCGCTTGCGCTGCTCGTTGGCCTTCTTCTGGGCCTCGTACTTGTAGCGGCCGATATCGAGGAACTTGGCGACCGGCGGGTCGGAATTCGGGGAAATCTCGACGAGGTCGAGACCGACCTCCTGCGCCTGTTCGAACGCCTCGCGCGTAAACATCACGCCCAGATTTTCGCCGTTTTCGTCGATCACCCTGACCTTCTGGGACTGGATGAATTCGTTGTAGCGTGGGCCGGTAAATGCGGGCGGCGTTTGCGCTCGGCGCGGATAGGGAGGGGGTATAGTCGAGTCTCCGATTATGCTGTTGTGAACGCGTGCGACGTAGGCACTCTGCGTTCAATTGAAAAGTGCGCGGCCCAAAGGCGCGTCATTTTTGCCGCGACCTGTGGCGGAGAGTCGCCAGAAGTCACCGCTTCAGGTCGGGCGCGATCGCTTCCTCGACGATCATCGCAATCGCCTCATCGACGGTCATTACCAGCTGGCGCTCCTCGCTCCCGAGCCGGCGAATTGCGACCGTGCCTTCCTCCGCCTCGCGCTTGCCGACGACCAGCAGCAACGGGACCTTCTTCAGCGAATGCTCCCGCACCTTGTAGTTGATCTTCTCGTTGCGCAGGTCAGTCTCGACGCGGATCCCGCGCTGGGCGAACTTGGCCGCCACCTCGCGCGCATAATCGTCGGCGTCCGACACGATGGTCGTGACGACCGCTTGGACCGGCGCAAGCCACAGCGGAAACTTGCCGGCATGATGCTCGATCAGGATGCCGATGAAGCGCTCGAAGGTGCCGATGATCGCGCGGTGAAGCATGATCGGCCGGTGCTTGGCCCCGTCCTCGCCGATGTAGCTGGCATCGAGCCGCTCCGGCAGGACCGTGTCGGTCTGGATGGTCCCGACCTGCCACGTCCGCCCGATCGCGTCAGACAAGTGGAATTCCAGCTTGGGCGCATAGAATGCGCCTTCGCCCGGCAACTCCTCCCAGCCGAATTCCTCGGTGTTTCGGCCGGCCGCGGCGACGGCGTCGCGCAGCGACTGCTCCGACCAGTCCCACATTGCGTCGGAGCCGAAGCGCTTCTCCGGGCGAAGTGCCAGCTTGATCGCATAATTGTCGAAGCCGAGGTCGCGGTAGACGCTGTCGAGAAGGTCGCAGAACGCCACGACTTCCTCGACCAATTGGTCCTCGCGGCACGAAGATATGGGCATCGTCCTGCGTGAACTGGCGCACGCGCATGATGCCGTGCAGCGCCCCGTGCGGCTCGTTGCGGTGGCAACAGCCGAACTCGGCCAGCCGCAGCGGCAAATCGCGATAGCTCTTGATGCCCTGGTTGAAGATCAGGATGTGCGCCGGGCAGTTCATCGGCTTCAGCGCCATCAGGTCCGCATCGCCCGACAGGACCGGCGTTTCGTCCTCTTCCTCGTCCGAAGCATGCGGGATCTCGTCCGGTACGACGAACATGTTCTCGCGATACTTGCCCCAGTGGCCGGACCGCTCCCATTGGCGAGCGTCCATCAGCTGCGGGGTCTTCACTTCCTCGATAGCCGGCGGCATCGAGCCGGCGGCGCATGTACGCCTCCAGCTCGCGCCAGATGATGTAGCCGTTCGGGTGCCAGAAGACGCTGCCATGCGCTTCGGCCTGAAGGTGGAACAGGTCCATCTCCTGGCCGATCTTGCGATGGTCGCGCTTGGCCGCTTCCTCCAGCCGGATGAGATGCTCGTCGAGCTGCTTCCTGTTCAGCCAGGCGGTCCCGTAAATGCGAGAAAGCATCGGGTTCTTCGGATCGCCGCGCCAGTAAGCGCCCGAGACGCGGGTCAGCTTGAACGCGTTCGGATCGAGCTTCCCGGTCGATGCCAGATGCGGCCCGCGGCACAGGTCCATCCAGTCGGCCGGGCCATGACCCGTCTTGTAGATCGTGATCGGCTCGCCTTCGGGCAGTTCCATCACCCACTCGGCCTTGAACGTCTCGCCATGGTCGATGAAGAATTGGCGGACCCGTTCGCGATCCCACACCTCGCGCACCAATGGCTTGTCGGCGGATATGACCCGCCGCATCTCTTCCTCGATTGCGGGCAGGTCTTCTTCGGTGAACTGACCGCGTTCCGCGGTCGGGGCGAAGTCGTAATAGAAGCCGTCGTCAGTCGCCGGACCGAAAGTGATCTGCGTCCCCGGAAACAGATTCTGCACCGCCTCGGCGAGCACGTGCGCGAAGTCGTGCCGAACCAGCTCGAGCGCATCCTTCTCGTCACGCGACGTGATCAGCGCGAGGCTCGCGTCGCCCTCGAACGGGCGCATGATGTCGCGCACCTCGCCGTCAACCTTGGCGGCAAGCGCGGCCTTGGCCAGCCCCGGACCGATCGCGGCGGCAACGTCCGCGGGCGTCGAACCCTCGGGCATTTCCCGCACTGAACCGTCGGGAAGCGCGATCTTGAACATCTTGGTCATCGCCTGCGCATGTAGCGAGCCGGGACACCGCCCTCAACTGCATCGGCCAGCGGCTTGCCAACTATGCGATCCTATTGCAGTTTCCGCATCGCTCGGGGGGACAACGGGGGAATTTCCATGGATGCGCCGACATTCGCGGCGGCCGACAGCGGCCGCGCGGTCCGCTTCACCGGAAATTGGCGGGAATATCTCCCGATCGCGGCAACCAACGCGCTGCTGATCATCGTCACGCTCGGGATCTATCGATTCTGGGCTACGGCGCGGCAGCGGCGTTATCTCTGGTCGCGCACGCACGTCATCGACGACAGCCTCGAATGGACCGGTACCGGCAAGGAAATGTTCGTCGGTTTCCTGATCGTGCTCGCGATCCTCATTCCCTTCTTCCTGTTCATCCAGTTCCTGTTTCCGGCGCTGATCGCGCGCGGAAAGGAAGGCGCCGCGGGGGGCGTCTTCATGCTCTTCTACATCGCGCTGCTCTATCTCGGCGGCTTCGCCCGCTTTCGCGCGCTTCGCTATCGGCTGTCGCGCACCTGGTGGCACGGGATCCGTGGCGGGAGCGACAATCCCGGCTGGAATTACGGCGGCGAATGGCTCGGCCGCTATGCGTTGGTCGGCATGACCATGTTCATCATGTTTCCCTGGGCGGCGACGCGCCTTTGGAATTCGCGCTGGAACGCGATGAGCTTCGGTCCGCTGCAGTTCAGCGCCGATCTCACGTCGGAGGGACTGAAGCGCCGCTGGGCTGCTCTTTATCTTGTTCCAATTGCGGTGCTGATCGTCGTCAGCCTCTTGATCGCAGTAGCTTTCGGGTCCGCCATTGATGCCAGCGGGGGACTCAGTCCGACGGTGGGCGGCGTCATTTTCGGCATGGTTCTATTGGTCTATTTCGCCATCCCCCTGATGACCCTGCATTGGTACGCCAAGTTCTTCCGCAAGGCAGCGGAGGCGACGACGCTCGGCGATCTCGAATTCGGGTTCGACGCGACGACCTGGGATTGGCTCAAGCTCTTCCTCGGCAACATCGCACTGGCGATCGTCACGCTGGGCTTCGGCCTCACCTATTGGGGCTATCGCAATTGGTCGTTCATGGTCCGCCACGCCCATCTCTACGGCGCAATCGACGTCGGCGCGCTGACGCAATCCACCGTGGCGGCGCCGTCGGAGGCGGAAGGCTTCGCCGACGCGTTCGACATCGGCGCGATCTGACCTTCGTGGAGGCGACGCTTTACGACGGAGCGACGGCTTTCCCGCATTCCGTGCAGGCGGAAATCCGTGACGGCGGGCTCGACCTGTCGATGGACACGGGTTGGAGCGACCGAGTCGCCGCCAATGTCCTGAAGCGGATCGAGGTCTCCAAAACGGCCATCCGCCTCGGTCGCACCGATATGCCCGGCTGGCGGCTCATCCTCCCGGCCGACGCCGCACCGCAGCTAGCCTCGCTCCTTGGCCGGGAAGAGCGCTACGGCCGCTGGATCGACCGCATCGGCCTGCTGCCCGCCCTCGCCGCGTTCGGGGCCGTTGCGGCCGCAACGGTGGCGATCGGCTATCTCGCGCCCCAGTGGGTCGCGCCGCACGTCCCGCGAAGCTGGGAGCGCAACCTCGGCGACGCAATCGTTGGGGATTTCGGCGACAACCGCTGCCGCAACCCCGAAGGCCAGCGGGCTCTCGAGGCCATGGCCGAGCGGCTGGAGCCTGGAGTGACCAGGGGTCCGGACGCGATCCGGATCGCCGCGCTCGACATCGAGATGTTCAACGCCGCCGCACTTCCCGGTGGCCACATCGTCGTGTTCAAGAACGCGATCACCGAGACCTACGAGCCCGACGAGCTCGCCGGCATCGTTGCGCATGAGATTGCGCACGTCCGCCGCCGGCACGTCACCGAAGCCCTGATCCGCGAGCTCGGTATCGGTGCGCTCATCCGGCTTTTCGCCGGCAATATCGGGGCAAATGCCGAGCAGCTGGTGGCGCTATCCTATACGCGGGAGGCCGAAACCGAAGCCGACACCGATGCCATCGCCATGCTTCGCCGCGCAGGCATTTCACCCAAGCCGACGGCGGAGCTGTTCGACCGGTTGGCCGAAAGCGAGGGCAGCGGATTCGGTGCGGAATTTCTCAACAGCCATCCGTTGACGGGCGGACGGGCCAAACGATTCCGGGCGACCTTCGATTCGCGCGCACGATACCGTCCGGCTCTGGACCAGACGCAGTGGGACGCCTTGTTCAACGTCTGCTCGCCAGTGGCCCCCACTCGCAAGTAGCGCATCCCGGCCAAAAGCTTGACAAGGCCGGGCAAATGGCCGCCCATCTCTGCAGCGACGAAGGAGTTCCGGCATGGGGGCACGGCTCGCATCGGTACTGGTGCTTGCGCTTGCGGCGCCGACCGTCGCTGCGGCGGAGGCGAAGCCGCCGACCAGGCTCTTCGCCGAGGATCAGCCGATCAAGGTGAACTTGCGCGGCCCGATCTCCGCCGTTGCCTCCACTCCGTCGACGCAGCGTACCGCGCGGCCCGCGACGCTCGAGCTCGTTGCCCCGGTTGCTGAGAACTCATGCAATTCAGCTTTCACCGCGCGGCCGGACGCGTCGGCAGAAGGAACGCTGCACCTTCCCGCCGCTGAGGGTCGAGTTCGCCGCGAAGCCCGCCGAGATGTCCTTCTTCGAACGCCAGAAACGGCTGAAGCTCGTCACGCATTGCCGCCCGTCGGCGCAGCATCAGCAATATGTCCTGCTCGAATATGCCGTCTATCGCATGTTCAACGCGCTTAGCCCGCATGGCCTCAGGGCTCGGCTAGGCACCTTCGATTATGTCGAAACGAGCGGGAAGGTGGTCGCATCGAGGCTCGGCTTTTTCACCGAAGACCCAGACGACGCGGCGAGCCGCAACGACTTGAAGGCGGCCACGGTCGGCCCTCTCGTCCGCGCCGCGCAGCTCGATCCCGGCGCTGCAGCGAGGGCAGCCCTGTTCGAATATATGATCGGCAACACGGACTGGTCGATGCGGCAGGCCCCTCCCGGCGGCGAATGCTGTCACAATTTTCGGATACTCGGAGCCGCGAACGCGCAGACGGGCCTCATCCCCATCCCATACGACTTCGACTCGTCGGGGTTCGTCAACGCGCCCTACGCCGCACCTGCCGAACAGCTGGGCCTAAGTTCGGTCCGCGACCGGCAGTATCGCGGCTATTGCATGCACAACGCGCAGGCGCTCGCCGCCGCCGCCGAGTTCCGCGCGAAGAAGCCGCAGGTGATGGCCGCGCTGGCCAGCGTACCGGAGCTCGACGAGGGCCGGCAACGCGGCGCGGCCGCCTACATCGAAGGATTCTTTCGCGAAATTGCAACGGACGAGGATGTGCGCAAACGCGTCCTCAAGACCTGCATCAACTAAGCGTCGGGCCCAACCTTGGGCGCGGATTCGGTTGCCGGCGCCTCATGCGGGTCGCAGTTGGTCATGTAATGCTTCTTGATGTCGTGCCGGTCGCCGTAGTCGGTGACCCACAGGATCAGGAAAACATAGTTGAAGGCGACGGACATGACGATCGCCAGCTCAAGCGCACCGATTCCCGCGGACAGGCCGATGCCGACGGCCAGGAGGATGAACAAAGCGTCGCCCGAGCTCTTGAGCGAATTGCGGAAACGCACCGCCGCCGCGATTCCCGCGATGGAGAAGGCCAGCGCAAGCGAGTTCTGGACGATGATGATGATGCTGGTGACGACGATCGGCAGGATCACGATCGTGTCGACCAGCGACTGGTCGTAATCCTTCGAATTGCGAACCGAGATATAAACCCAGCTGGAAGGCAGTGCCGTCAGCAACGCGCCGAGGATGGTGATCGCCAGCCAGTAGACCGTTTCGTGAAGGCTGCCGACCTCGATAGCCGTCGGCGCGAAGACCGACTCCAGTCCGGTGCGCGGACTCTTCATCAACGTCTCGACGCCGCCAAACGGCATGAACTCGCGCAGGTGCGGAAACAGGTACAGCACCACCAGTACTGTGGCGGTCACCGCCGCATAATAGGCGGTAAGCTTCGCAAAGAGCCGCAGTGCAAGCACGCGTGCATCCTGCACAACAGGCGGCAAGTCTGCAACGCCTACGAAACGAAACGCAGCCGCGTTGCCGCGACTGCGCCTCGAAACCTTATGTTCTATTGGCGCGACCAGCGCGCCGGAGGCGGTGTTCTCAGAACAGGATGATCAGAAGAATGATCAAGAGAATGAGACCGCCGATACCGATATACATGGCTTCTCTCCCGATTGTTTAGGTCTCGGCACTGTAACGATTGCCGTGGGAGCGAAGTTCCGTAGTCAGCAGCCGGTTACCGTCGCGGAGCCTTGCGTCTTCACCGTGCAGGCGCCTCCTCCCGACAGTTCGACGGTGGCGACGCCCCTCGCGTCGATCTTTGCCGAATTGCTGACGCTAGCGCGGACCTGAGACGGGCCCTCGGCGCCGATGGTCGCGTCCTTCACCGCGAGGCCGGATGCGTCGAGCGAAGAGCTGCCGCGAACGATTGCCGTCAGCTTCGGCACGGTTCCGGCAACTCTGACATTGCCCGCGCCGGAAAGTCCGACATCGAGACGGTCGACGCTGGCGTTGCCGATCGTGACCGATCCCGATCCCTGTACGGCAAGGTTGAAGGAGAGGCCCTTGATCTTGTTGATTGCCAGCGATCCAGCGCCATTGACCCAGGCCGCGGACAGATCGCCCGTTCCGACGCTGACCTCGACGGAGCCTCGCGACTGGCCCGGATAGCCGCCCCAGTTCGAGGAGTTCGGCCGCACGATCAAAGTCCGGCCCTGCTGGTCGACGGCCACGCTATCGAACGCGCTCGCCGCCCCAATGACCTTGGCGAAAGGCGAAACGCCGGTCGTCACGGTGACCTTGAACGGTCCCTCGACGCGGACACGGTCGAAGCTCGTGACGCTCAAGGTGCGCTCCGCGGCCATCGCTGTGGACGGAAAAGCGGCAAGAGAAAGGGCGAGAATGGCGGTCCTGTTCATCCCGCCACTCTCGCCCGACATGGTTAACAAGTCACTATGAGCAGTGGACGTCGCCCGGGCCCCATCTTGGAGACGCTGCACTTTGCTCCGCCGGTGAGGTTCACGCTGCCCGCGCCCATGATGGACACGCTGGCGGTTTTCGAGGCGTTGGCGTTCACCCCGCCCGCGCCGGTGACCGAGACGGACGCCGTTTCGGACGTCACGTCCTTGGCGTTGATGTCGCCCGCACCGGCGATGCTGTAATCGACGGTCCTTGCACTGCCGCTCTTGGCGGTAGCATTTCCGGCTCCGGCAATGGCCAGCTTCAGGCTGCCGACCTCGACATTGTCGACGCGCAGGTCGCCTGCGCCGTTGATCTGCCCTTCAAAGCTGTCGCCCTTGATCCGATCGATCCTGATGTCGCCCGCACCGGCAAGCTCGGCGCTGCGGAGGCTGGGCACCGTCACCGTCAGCTCCAACTTGCCGTTCCGCCGCCAGCTCACGCCGTTGCGTTTCTTGTGCGAGATGACGAGCTTGCCGTCGCGGACCACGACCTCCAGGTCGTTGATTGCGTCCTCGTGGCCCCTGGCAATGACGCTCGGGGCGGAGCCGGTACGGACGGTCGTGTCGTAAGCGCCCTGGAGCTCGATCCGGTCGAAAGGCTCCGACCTCGAAGTTGCGGGAGATTTCCGAACCGCCGTTCTCGCTTCGCGCTTCCGTGCATCCTGCCGCGGTCATTGCAGCGGCGATAATTCCCAATGTGAGCCCTCGACGCATTTGGTCCTCCTTTGTGTATTGCTTCTATAATACAGCAAAGCACGATTCGTGCAAATTAGTTCTGGAGGCCCTCGAGAAGGACAGCGAACGCGCAGAGCCACATCGCCGTAATCACGACAGCGTGGCACAGCGTCGGCGCAAAAAGCGGACGTTCGCTTGTTGGCCAAATGCGCTGCATCCGCAGAGTTCCAGACCAAGACATGACTAGCGATGCTGCGATCACCATGATGGAGGCGACGAGCGGGCTGTAGGCAGGCCAATCGCCAAGCAAGACGAACACGCCGAAAAACGACAGGCCGTAAGCAACGGAAACGAGAGCGATGTATCCCGGAAGCGGCATCCTGAACGCTAGGGCGATGTCGCCCCAAAAGAAAAGGGCGCGCCCCGAAGGACACGCCCTTTGTCTCTTGTCGGAAGCGAAAACGCCTAGGCGTTCGCGGCTTCCTTCGGCTTGTGATGAATCACGGCAGCCGCATTGAGGATCTCGAGGATCTTCGCGAGAGCACCCTTTTCGTCGGTCTGCTCCATGGCGCCGAGCTCGCGCGCCAGGCGCGAGGAAGCGGCCTCGAAGATCTGCCGTTCGGAATAGCTCTGCTCCGGAGCGTCGTCCGGGCGGAACAGGTCGCGCACGACTTCCGCGATCGACGTCAGGTCGCCCGAGTTGATCTTCGCTTCATACTCCTGGGCACGGCGCGACCACATGGTGCGCTTGACCTTCGGCTTGCCCTTGAGCGTTTCGAGGGCGTCCTTCATCGTCTTGTCCGACGACAGCTTGCGCATGCCAACCGAGTCCGCCTTCAGGACCGGGACGCGCAGAGTCATCTTTTCCTTCTCGAACCTCAGTACGTAGAGGTCGAGGCGAGTTCCGGCGATCTCGGTGCTTTGCAGTTCGACCACCCGGCCGACACCATGCTTGGGGTACACCACATAATCGCCAACATCGAAGCTTAGCGCTTTCGCTGCCATTGCTATCCTTTCCGTTGCGGCAAACTTGAGCCGACACGTTTATCGTATCGTCCCCCAAAACGACCCGTGGTCGCGGCTCTTTGCCTGTTACCGGTTCCTGCAAAAAAGGGCCGACGCAAACTGCGAGGGCCTCTATTACAATTTTATATCACAACTGATCTCGAAAAACCACCCCGAGTCGGAATCCATCCACAGCTATATGGCTAGTCCGAGCTGGCGTGGCGGTTCGACGTCCCCTTCGTACAAATTGTGCAACCCAAGCCCGAGCAAGCGGATACCCTTGGGCAATGGGTGGAGCGCCGCGAGGAGCGCTTGGCCCGCGGCCTCAAACTCCGAACGGCCAAGCGGGGTTCCAAAACTCTTCGAGCGCGTAATGAGCTCGAAGTCGGCGAACTTCACCTTGAGCGTTACCGTCCGGCCGGAGACGGCGGCACGCTCGATCCGGTCCCAGGCGTAACCGGCGATCCGCGTCAGCTCCGCAGCCAGCCGTTCGGGATCGCGCTGGTCCTCGTCGAACGTCCGCTCCGCGCTCACCGACTTGTACGGCCGGTCGGACTTGACCTCGCGCTCGTCCAGGCCCCGGCAGATGCGCCAGTACCAACGGCCGGAGCTTCCGAACCGCGTTTCCAGCTCGGCCAGGCTGCGTTCCTGCAGGTCTGCGCCCGTGAGGATGCCGAGCGCCTCCAGCTTGCGCGCGGTCACCGGTCCGATGCCGTGAAAGCGCGAGACCGGCAAGGCGGCGATATAGGCCTGTGCCCGCTCCGGCGTGATGACGCACAGGCCGTCGGGCTTGTTCTGGTCCGACGCCAGCTTGGCGACGAACTTGCAGTACGACACGCCGGCCGAGGCGGTGAGCCCGGTCTCCTCGCGGATGCGCTTGCGGATCTCCTCGGCGGTCAACCGTGCCGTCCCAAGACCGCGCTGGTCGGCCGTCACATCGAGGTAGGCTTCGTCCAGGCTCAATGGCTCTATGAGGTCGGTATAGTCGGCGAAGATCGCGCGGATCTGGCGGGACACTTCCCGATACACGTCGAAGCGCGGCTTCACGAAGATCAGTTCGGGACATTTCCTTTTGGCGGTCACCGACGGCATTGCCGAGCGGACGCCGAACGGCCGCGCTTCGTAACTCGCGGCGGTCACCACTCCGCGATGCCCGCCACCAACCGCTACCGGCTTGCCGCGCAGTGCCGGATCATCACGCTGTTCAACCGACGCGTAAAAGGCGTCCATGTCGACATGGATGATCTTGCGGACAGGCTTGTCGGAGTCGGCCACGGCGCGATTCTTCTGTCCTACAGCGTCTGCGAAGAGTCTAGGCCGAGTCAATGGACAATCCGCCCAACCTTGCCGCTGACGGCGAAATCCGGCCCCGCCAAAACCTGCGCGGCACAGTCAATTTGATCAACTTCCCCTTAGGCCGAATCCTATCTGTCACCCTCGGCCCCTTGCTGGCGCGCGGTCCGTTCCTTAAGGGCCGAGCCCGATGAACATCCACGAATATCAAGCCAAAGAGCTGCTCGCGAAGTTCGGCGTCCCCGTTCCCGCCGGCCACGCAGCAATGACCGTCGACGAAGCGGTCGAAGCGGCGAAGAAGCTGCCCGGACCGCTCTGGGTCGTGAAGGCGCAGATCCACGCCGGCGGCCGCGGCAAGGGCAAGTTCACGGAGCTCGGCCCCGACGCCAAGGGCGGCGTCCGGCTGGCCAAATCGGTCGAGGAAGTCCGCGCCCATGCCGAGGAGATGCTCGGCAAGACCCTGGTCACGATTCAGACCGGCCCGCAGGGCAAGCAGGTCCAGCGCCTCTACATCACCGACGGCGTCGACATCGCGAAGGAATTCTACCTCGCGCTTCTGGTCGATCGCGAAACCGGCCGCATCGCTATCGTCGCGTCCACCGAGGGCGGCATGGACATCGAAAAGGTGGCGCACGACACGCCGGACAAGATCCAGACGCTGACCGTCGATCCGGCGACCGGCCTGATGCCGCACCACGGCCGCTCGGTCGCCGCCGCGCTCGGCCTCAAGGGCGATCTCGCCAAGCAGGCCGGCAAGCTGCTGCCGCAGCTCTACAACGCCTTCGTCGGCACCGACGCGTCGCAGATCGAGATCAATCCGCTCGCGGTCACCGACGACGGCAAGCTGCTGGTGCTCGATGCCAAGGTCGGCTTCGACAACAATGCCGAGTTCCGCCACCCGGACCTGCAGGAACTGCGCGACCTGACCGAAGAGGATCCGATGGAGATCGAGGCGTCGAAGTACGACCTCGCCTACATCAAGCTCGACGGCGACATCGGCTGCATGGTCAACGGCGCCGGCCTCGCAATGGCGACGATGGACATCATCAAGCTGCACGGCGCCTTCCCCGCAAACTTCCTCGACGTCGGCGGCGGCGCTTCGAAGGAAAAGGTGACGGCAGCCTTCAAGATCATCCTCAGCGATCCGGCGGTGAAGGGTATCCTCGTCAACATTTTCGGCGGGATCATGCGCTGCGACATCATTGCCGAAGGCATCGTCGAGGCGGCCCGCGAAGTGAATCTGACTGTCCCGCTGGTCGTTCGCCTCGAAGGCACCAACGTCCAGCAGGGCAAGGACATATTGGCGATGAGCGGGCTTCCGATCATTGCCGCCAACGACCTCGGCGACGCGGCGAAGAAGATCGTGGCCGAGGTGAAGCAGGCGGTGCCGGCGTAGTTTCATTCGTCATCCCCGCGGAAGCGGAAACAGACGGATACAAAAGCTAGGTTCCCGCTTTCGCGGGAATGACGAAGAAGGGTGCGGATATGAAGGTGCTGGTCGCGGTCAAGCGCGTGATCGATTACAACGTGAAACCGCGCGTCAAGATGGACGGCACGGGCGTTGATCTCACCAACGTCAAGATGAGCATGAACCCCTTCGACGAAATCGCCGTCGAGGAGGCCATCCGCCTGAAGGAGAAAGGGGTCGCGACGGAGATCGTGGCCGTCTCCATCGGCCCGGCGAAGGCGCAGGAAACGCTTCGCACCGCGCTGGCGATGGGCGCCGACCGCGCGATCCATGTCACCACCGACGAGGAAGTCGAGCCGCTGGGCGTGGCCAAGCTGCTCGCCAAGATCGCCGGCGAAGAACAGCCGCAGATGATCATCCTGGGCAAGCAGGCGATCGACGACGACAACAATGCCACCGGCCAGATGCTCGCCGCCTTGCTCGGCTGGCCGCAGGGTACGTTCGCATCGAAAGTCGATCCGTCGGGCGGCGATGTCAGCGTCACGCGCGAAGTCGATGGCGGTCTCGAAACCGACAAATTGAAGCTTCCGGCGGTGATCACCACCGACCTCCGCCTGAACGAGCCGCGCTACGCCTCGCTGCCGAACATCATGAAGGCCAAGTCGAAGCCGCTTGCGGCCAAGACGCCCGAGGAGCTCGGCGTCGACATCGCCCGCCGCCTCGAAACGCTGAAGGTCGTCGAGCCAGCCAAGCGCCAGGCGGGCGACAAGGTTGGCTCGGTCGATGAGCTGATCGGCAAACTCAAGACGCTGGGAGTGGTGGCATGAAGACGCTCGTTTACGTCGAGCATGAAGGCGGCCAGATCAAGGACGCCACGCTCGCAGCCGTCACCGCCGCGTCGAAGCTGGGCGAAGTCCACGCGCTCGTCGCCGGATCGAACATTGGCGGAGTTGCGGAGGCCGCAACGAAGATCGCGGGCGTCGGCAAGGTGCATGTCGCCGACGCCGCCCACCTCGACCACGGCCTCGCCGAGAACGTCGCGCCGGTCGCCGCCAGGCTCATGGAAACGCACGACGCGTTCGTCGCCCCCGCGACAACGACGGGCAAGAATATCGCGCCCCGTGTCGCCGCGTTGCTCGACGTCATGCAGATTTCCGAGATCCTCTCGGTCGAGGACGAGAATACGTTCACCCGTCCGATCTACGCCGGCAACGCCATCGCCACCGTCCGCTCCACCGACGCCAAGAAGGTCCTCACCGTCCGCGGCACGGCCTTTCCGAAGGCCGAGCGCGAAGGCGGCAGCGGCTCGATCGAGCAGGTCGATACCGGCAGCGACGCGGGCCTCAGCAGCTTCGTCGGCATCGAGGCGTCGGAGAGCGAACGTCCGGAGCTGACCAGCGCCAAGATCATCGTCTCCGGCGGTCGCGCGTTCGGATCGTCGGAGCAGTTCCACGCTCTCCTCGATCCGCTCGCCGACAAGCTCGGCGCGGGCGTCGGCGCGAGCCGCGCCGCGGTCGATGCCGGCTATGCCCCGAACGACTACCAGGTCGGCCAGACCGGCAAGATCGTCGCTCCCGAAGTCTACATCGCCATCGGCATTTCCGGCGCGATCCAGCACCTCGCCGGCATGAAGGATTCCAAGGTCATCGTCGCCATCAACAAGGACGAAGAGGCCCCGATCTTCCAGGTCGCGGACATCGGCCTCGTCGGCGACCTCTTCAAGATCGTCCCGGAACTGACGGAAAAGCTGTAAGGGGACCGGGGGGTCGCAGATGCGTACATTCCTGACGACAGCGACCTTGTTGTGCCTCGCATCAACACACGCGACCGCGCGACCTCAGGAAGTGCAGCGACTGCAGCCGACGAGCCAATGGCACGTCGACTATGCAGAGGAGAGTTGCCAACTCGCTCGGACATTCGGCGAGGGTAAGCAAAAGGTCATCCTGATCCTCTATCAGCTCGCGCCCGGCGATTGGTTCAAGCTGACGTTGGTCGGCTCCTCATTGAAGCCGGCCAAGTTCGGAAGTCCAAAGGCGCGGATGCAATTTGGCCCGACCGAGGCGAAAAGCGAAATCACGGTGCTGGAAGGTGAATCCGGACCGGACCGTCTCTTGATCATAGAAGGCACCGAACGGCTGGCGCCGCTGTCGGACGATGAGGAAAAGGCGCAAGCGTCCGCTTGGAAAGACGGGACCTATCACCGGCTGCCTCCGATTGGCGCCGTCCGGGAAAAGGCAGCGACTTGGTTGGCGTTGGAAAACATCATGAAGTTCGACCTCGTGCTCGAGACGGGCCCCATGGACGCTCCGATGACCATTATGCGGGATTGCACTTGGAATCTCGTTGAGAGTTGGGGCCTGAACGTCGCGCAGCAGAAGACGCTCAAGCAGATGCCGCATCCTAAGAATGTGAATTCTTGGTTCGACGCAAATGACTATCCGGATTCGATGGTGGAGGCGAACAAACAGGGGATCGTGAATTTCCGCCTGCTGATCGACCCGAAAGGCAAGCCGGCGTCCTGTCACATCCAAGTGTCTACCAGGCCCAAAGAGTTCGACGATGTCGTGTGTAGAGGGATGATGAAAATGGCCAAATTCCATCCAGCGCTGGATGCCGAAGACAAGCCGATCCGATCCTTTTACCAGAACACTATCCGCTTCTATCTTGAAGGGTGACGGCTGCCATTTTGGCGCTCCCCCGAATATGTGGATGCTGACCCTAGAAACCGGAAAGAAATGAGGCGACGTTCGCCCCGAGCGCATCGACGGCGTAGCCGCCTTCCATGACTATAACCGTGGATAGCCCCAGCGACGCTATGCGCCGAGCCATCGGTTCATAGTCCGAGGTTTTCAGTTTGAAGTGGCTAATCGGATCGCCCTCGAACGTGTCCGCCCCGTATGAGACGATGAGCAATTCGGGTTCGTGCTGTCCGATGCGTTCCAGCGCCTCGAGCAAGGCCGGTTCAAAGCCGCTCCAGTCGGTGTCACGCGGCAACGGCAGGTTCAGCGTCGCGCCAGCGCCTTCACCCGTTCCGGTCTCGTCGGCGTGGCCCCAGTAATAAGGGTAGTCCATCACCGGGTCGGCGTGGATCGAGACGTAGAGGACGTCGGCGCGGTCGTAGAAAATGTCCTGCGTGCCGTTGCCGTGATGATAGTCGACATCCAGGATCGCGACGCGCTTCTTGCCCGAAGCAATGGCGTGCTCGGCTGCGATGGCGGCATTGCTCAGGTAGCAATAGCCGCCGAGATAGTCGCGGCCACAATGGTGTCCGGGCGGACGGCACAGGGCGAACGACGCGAGCTCGCCCGCGAGCGTCGCCTCGGTCGCGGCGACGGCCGTCTGCGCGGCCCAATAGGCCGCTTGCCAGGTGCCCTCGGCGATCGACGTCGAGGTGTCGAAGCTGAATTGGCCGAGCACCGCATCGATCCTGGTCAAGTTCAGCGGACGACGGCCGACCACCGGGAACGTATATGGAAAAGCGTCACCCTCGCGTCCCGCCGCACGCCACTCGTCATGGGCCGTGCGCAGGAAGTCGAGGTACTCCGCAGAATGGACGCGAAGCAGCGGTTCCGTGCCATGGTCGTCCGGCACTTCGGTCGAGCCAATCGCATTCAGAATCGCGTCGACGCGCGCCCGGATGCTCGGCTGCCGGATGCAGGGCTCCGTTGAAGAACTCGCCCGACGGTGCATGCGCCCGCTGCCGTTCGTCCCAGAAGCAGCGCATCTCTAGTTTCGCTCCGGCCGGTTCGCGGCACCGCTTTTGGCGGCGACTTCCTCCCGACGTGCCCGCTCGGCCTCATACTGGTCATCGCCGAAGATCTCGCGTGCCTCTTGCGCATCCTCGTCGCTGAACACGATCGGCTTGGTGAAGCGCAGCACCGCCCAGCCGCAGATCGCTGCCAGCAGGGAGCCGGCAAGCGTTCCGATCTTTGCCGCTTCCACAGTCTCCGGTGACGTCGGAAAGGCCAATGCGCCAATGAACAGGCTCATCGTGAAGCCGACGCCGCAGAGGAGCGATGCGCCGTAGAGCTCCGCCCAGCGGGCGAATTGCGGCCGCGGCGCTACCCCTGTGCGATCCGCGATCCAGATCGCGCCGAAGACGCCGATCTGCTTGCCGAAGAACAGGCCCGCCATGATCGCCAGCGGCAGAGGTTCGATCAGCGAGGAAATTCCGGTCAGCTCCACCCCGGCGCTGGCCAGTCCGAACAGCGGGACCACTCCGAACATCACCCACGGGTGGATGGCGTGCTCAAGGCGCTTCAGCGGCGAGTGGTCTTCGCCCTGGCCGAGCGGGATGGCGAGCGCGGCGAGGACCCCGGCGATCGTGGCGTGGACGCCGCTGGCAAGCATGGCCAGCCACAGCAGGGCGAAGCCGATCAGGTAGGGCCACAGCCGGCGCACGCGGAACATGGTTCATCGCGCCCATCGCCGCGAGCACTGCCGACCGCGTAGGCGATCGCCGTTCCGTCGAGGTTGGCGGTGTAGACGAGCGCGATGATCAGCACCGCGCCGATGTCGTCGACGATGGCGATCGTCACGAGCAGGAGCTTGATTGCGGGGTTGGCACGCGAACCAAGCAAGGCGAGGATTCCAATGGCGAAGGCGATGTCCGTCGCGGACGGGATCGCCCAGCCCCGGATCAGCGCCGGATCGAAACCGATCGACGTCAGGTAGAGCAGGGCCGGGACTGCCATCCCGGCAGCAGCGGCGATGATCGGCAGTCGCCGCTGCGCACGCGTCGCCAGTTGCCCGTCGTACCACTCGCGCTTCACTTCCAGCCCGACGAGCAGGAAGAAGACCGCCATCAGTCCGTCGGCGATCCAGTAATGGACCGACATGATTCCGAAGCGCGGCATGGCCGGGCCGAGCTTCGTCTCCAGGATTTCATGATAGCTGTGCGCGAGAGGAGAGTTGGCAACCAGCAAGGCTGCCCCAGCAGCGGCCATCAGCAGGAGGCCGGCCAGCTTCTCCATTCTCTGAACATTGTGTGCGCCATCGGCCATTCCGGCGTCTTAACGCGCGACCCGCACTTTGGAAGGGAAGGGCCCGTTTGGCTCAGACGAAGGCGGTCGCCTTCCTTAGCAATTGATAGGCCTCGATCACTTCGCCGAGCTGGCCTTCGTGACTTCGATCGCCGCCATTGCGGTCCGGGTGGTAACGCCGGACGAGCTTGGAATAGCTGATGCGCACGGCTTTGAGGTCGGCTTCCTCGCCGAGCCCAAGGACGGAAAGCGCGCGCTGCTCCGCGCGATTGAAGCGCGAGGATAAGTCGTGCCGCGAACGACGAAAGCGGGTGGAAATCGCGTCGAGCGGATCGGCGAAATCGCTCCATGAGGGCGCAGGATCCGATCCGGCATGCGCGAAAGCCCGCGTCGCGCGGTCCCATCCCGCCAACGGCGACTGGGCTTCGGTGATCTCCTCAGGGCTCATGCCGTTGAAGAAATTGTACTTCGCATTGTGCTCGCGGACATGCTCCAGGCACAGGAAGCGCCAGGAACCGGGACCGTCGAAACTGGGCGGCTGCAACGGTGCCTTGAATTCGCCCGGCTCGCCGCAGCCCGGAATGGCGCACCGGTCGCGCGCGCCTTCTACACGTCCGTGAAATTTGGGATGCCTGGTAGCCACTCACTTCCTCGTTCGATCAGCCGGCATATATAGGAGCGATGGACACTACCGCTACCGGACCCGTCGCAACTGAAATGCTGCGCCGGCTCAGCTCGGCGCTTTCGCCGACCTACGTCGACCTGACCGACGACAGCGAACAACATCGCGGACATGGCGGGCTACAACCCGTCCGGCGAAAGCCACTTCTCACTGGAGATCGAAAGCGAGGCCTTCGCCGGCAAGTCGCGGGTCGAGCGGCAGCGGATGGTCTATCACGCCCTTGGAGACTTGCTGAAGGAACGGGTGCACGCCCTCCAGATCAAAGCGCGCGCACCCGGTGAGGCTTAGTCCAGACTAGAAGGTGAACTGGAGTCCGAGGCGGCCGCCCAGCGACATCTCTTCCTGCTGCTCCTCGGCGCCGATTTCGCCGCTGAGAGCGAGGCCTGCGCCGCCACCGATGACGCGCCCGGCGCCAATCCAACTGCTCGTGCGCTTTTCCGACTCGAGCGTGAACGGTGCACCATCGCCGAATCTCGCAGTCGTTTCCCCGATCTCGGTGTTGAGGATCTGACGCCGGCCGGCTTCGAGTTCTACGCGGACGAACGTGCCGTCGATATCGTCGGCCCGGATGATGTCGTAGCCCAAAGCGACGGTGGCATTGACCGCAGCCTCCGAGCTCTTGCGGCTGTCAACCGTAAGGTCAAATGCTTCGCCGCCGCCTGATTCGGTGTAGCCCTTTTCCTTCACAGAAAGGTATTCGATCGAGGCCGTCGGACGAACCGAAAGAGGGCCGACCCGCGCGTCATAGGTAACGCCGGCTGAACCGGAGTAGATGCGTCCCTTCCATTCGCCGTCAGCCTGACGTGAGAGAGTACTGCCGTCGACCTCTGCCGTGAAGAAGCGGCTGCCCTCGAAGTCGAGCGTTCCGTAGGTGGCCCTGGCGAAGGCCCGGATCGGACCCAGAGCGCCGCGCCAGTAGGCGCCGCCTTCGTACTGGCTGCTCACAAGCTCATTGTCGCCAATGCCCTTTCCGTCCTTGCCGGCCAGATAGGCAAGGGACAGGCCGACGTTTCCAAGCGAGCCCAGGGTGGTTTCGACGCCGCCCGTCGCACCCCAGCCACTGAGGTCGTAGGACGATGTCGAACCGATGGCCTTGCTTCCGCCCCAGGCAACTTGCTGCATCCAGAAGCCGAGCGTGCCGCGGCGAACCAGCGGAGCTTTCGGGTCGGTGAAGATGCGGTTGGTCAGACGCGTTCCGCGCGTCGCCGTTTCAAACGCGCCGCCGGCGTGATCCGGAAGCATCTGCTGCAAAGCCGCCTGCAGACTTTCGCTATCGTCGACGCCCAGGAAGACTCCGGCGATCAGATCGTCGGCGTCCGCGGCGTTGAGCACTGCGTCGAGGACACTGTCTTCCGACGCATTGATCCCAAGTTCTTCAGCCGTTTTTTGCCGGATCGTGACCGAAACCTCGTTCGGTGTGGTCGTGACAACGCTGCTGTCGAAGATGAATGGGATCGATTCAGTCGACGCCACGAGATTGCCGGCGCCCGTCAAAGTGCCGGCCTCGAGAACCTTGTAGGTCCCTTCGACGTTGGCGAGCGAGACGAGCGTGATGTCAAGCAGGGTGCCTGCCCCAAAGTCCGCCGCCCCCGATACGTCGAAGAGCGTCGAAGAGTCGGTTGCCGTATCGATCGTCAGTCCAAGCGAAGATCCCGCGCCCGTGTTTAGCGAGGCAAGGTTTACCGTCCCGAGATTGGTGGTGCTGAGCTTCGTGCCCGCACCTAGATTGACAGCGAGGCCCGAGCTGTTGAGCAGCTGACCCGTTAGTGAGGACGTGCCCGTAAGCGCCAGGCTGTCCACGCCACCGCCGAAATCGACGTCACCGAACAGAGCGGAAGTTCCTCCGAGCAGTACCGTGTCCGAACCGCCGCCAAAGGTGACCGCACCGTTCATGACGGCATCACCGGAGAGCGACAGACTATTGTTGCCTGCCCCGAACTTCGCGGCTCCGGTCACGCCGCCGTCTGCGACGTCCAGAGTGTCGTTGCCTGCGCCGAACAGCACCTGGCCGATGATTGTAGGGGCGGTCCCGGTCGTGACCGCGAGCTGCCGGACGGTCGCGCCGGAGCTGTTCGCGCGAAGATCGATCGCAATCGCCTTGTCGCCGAGGCTCGTCGCTTCGAGGATGCCGAGCGTTCCGCTATTTTCGATCAGCGACAGCGTCCCCGAATTGTCGAGAACCGCAGTTGCCGTGCCGTCGGCCCCGGCCCGTATAGCACGAATGGTGCCCGTGTTCCTCAGAGTGTTTACGGTCCCGCCGGAGTCGATCAGGATGGTCCGCGAGCCGGTCGATGCCGTCCCGCCGCCCGAGGCGCTCAGGATCCCCGATACTTCGATAACCGGTACGGTGGCGCCCGAGCCGACGCGCAGCGCCGTCGCGGTGCCTTCGTTCGCGCTCGCGACAATCGACCCGGACACGCTCATCCCGCCGGCGACATTCACTGCGTGACCGAGACCGCCGATGACCATGCCATTGCCGGCAACGCCCTTGTAAACGCCGCCGCCGGTGATCGACCCTTTGACGACGATGCCGAGGCCGCCCGAATTGGCGACGGCGCCGATATTGGTGGCTTCGACGGAGGATCCGACCTGCACCGCAGGCGCCGCTCCGACGGTCAATATGGTCGCCGTCGTTTCGGACGCATCGGGGATGCCGTCGTCGTCCTCATCGGTGTCGGCCGTATCATTGTCTTTCGGCTTCGCGTCGAAAAGGATGCCTCCGCCGACGTTGCCTGCAACGACCAGTGCGGACCCACCCTGCAGGAGATCGTCTGCGTCCAGCTTGGACGGGTCTGCAGGAGCCTGAGTGTAGCGGTAGCCGGTGTTCTGGATCGTGTTCTGGATGACCAGGGCGCCGCCGATATCGCCGTTCAGCGAAACGCCGGCGCTGTTGCCGCCTTGCACCTCGATCGTACCTGTTCGGAGGATGACGTTCCCGCTGACGTCGCCAGCCCTCACGCCGACCGAATTGTCGCCCAGAATCTTGATGTTCCCGCTGACGTTCAGGTTGCCGGCCAAGGCGCTGTCCACGACGAGGCCGCCGGAATTATTGCCTTCGACGGTGATCGTCCCAGCGTTGTGCGAGATATTGCCGGTGAAGGTCCCGGGCCCGAGCACGCGGATGCCGAATCGATTCGACCCTTGCGCGAATGGACCGTCGAGATCGCCGTCATTGTCAGTGTCTGTCGGGGTGTAGCTTTCGTCGAGCGTGATCGTGCCGCTGTTCGTGATCTCGCCCGTCAGGCCCGAATTGGCGAGAATGCCCGTGCTGTCGTTCGCGCCGGTGACCTGGATCGTGCCTTCGTTGCGGACGTAATTGTTGGTGTTGAGCGTCACCGCGGGGCCGGTCGCGGGCTTCACCGATCCCGTCGAAGAGACCTTGATGTCGCCCGAGGCGCTCGTCGACTGGGGCGTCGTAACCGCAGTCGAGATGACCGTTTCGGCGCTGGCAGGCACGGCGACCGCTACGACCAAAATTGCGCCAAGAGCGGTCGAACCAAGCAGAGAACGCATACGAGAAAAGCCCCTTTCTCATGCAGCGATGACCTCGCCGCATCCAGTTATGTGCGGCTGCAAACCGGGGGATTCCCACGTCTCTCGGTGCAGCAAATCTTGTCCCGGGAAAGATGCGGCATCGGCCGCCTCGTTACGCCCCCGGAAGCTGTGCCTAAGCGTCGAACGCCTGAAGCTCAGATGAACGGTTGTTAAGCTTCTGCATTGGCTTGTAAAGTGTTGCCGGACTTCCTCACGCAGCCCGGAAAGCGTAGGCGTCCAGCATGGATTCCATAATCTCGATGACGATCGCGCCCGTCACTCATGACCTCGGCGGCTTCAAGGTCCACCGGACCCTTCCCAGCAAGCAGCGGACGATGGTCGGTCCCTTCATTTTCTTCGATCAGATGGGGCCGGCGAGACTCGGTCCGGGTGACGGGATCGACGTGCGGCCCCACCCGCACATCAACCTGGCGACGGTCACCTATCTGTTCGCCGGAGCCATCGACCATCGCGACAGCCTCGGTACGGTGCAGCGGATCGAGCCGGGCGCCGTCGAACCTGATGACGGCCGGCGCGGGGATCAGCCATTCCGAGCGGTCGCCGGGAGACGAGCGGGCCGCCGGGCCGGAGCTCGACGGAATCCAGACCTGGCTGGCCTTGCCGCAGTCGAAGGAAGAGGTCGCACCGGCGTTCGAGCATGTCGCGGCTGAACGGCTGCCGCTCGTCTCGGGCGACGGCGTTCGGCTGCGCCTGATCATGGGCGAGGGGTTCGGCGAGGTCTCGCCGGTCACCCAGCATTCGCCGACCATCTATGCCGCCATTGAGCTTGCTCCGGGCGCCGCTTTGGTCATCGACCACGAGGCGGACGAGCGGGCGCTCTATCTGATGGAAGGCGATGCGTCGGTCGATGGGACTGCGCTTATCCCGCAGCATCTGTCGCTGATCGCGCCAGGCTATCTGCCGTTGCTGTCGTCGGAGAGCGGTGCGCGGCTGATGCTTTGCGGCGGCGCTCCGATGGACGGCGAGCGGCACGTCTGGTGGAACTTCGTCTCGTCGCGCCGCGACCGGATCAATGAGGCGAAGCGAGCGTGGCGGGCCGGCGAGTTCGCGCTTCCGCCCGACGACCATGACGAGTTCATCCCGCTGCCCGAGGTCCCTCTGACGGTAAGCTATCCGTGACAGAGTTCCGGCGGGTCGATTTATCGACCGGAGTCACACTCAACGTCGGCTTGGCCGGGCCTGAAGACGCTCCGGCGGTCATCCTGCTTCACGGCTTTCCGGAATCGCACCGCACGTGGCGGGAGGTCGTGCCGCGGCTGGAAGACAGCTTCCGGCTGATCATGCCCGACCAGCGGGGGTTCGCGGGATCGGACCTGCCGCAGGACGTCGCCGATTATTCTACGGACAAGCTGGTCGGCGATATCTTCGCTTTGGCGGACACGCTCGGGCTGGAAAGCTTTGCGCTGGTCGGTCACGACTGGGGCGGCGCGATCGCCTGGCCCGCCGCACTGCGCAACGATCCCCGGCTCACGAAGCTGGCGATCGTCAACGCGCCGCATCCCGTCATCTTTCAGAAGAGCGTGATCGAGGATGCGGACCAGCGCGCCGCATCGCAGTATATCAACTGGTTCAGGACGCCGGGCGCCGACAAGGCGATCGAGGCGATGGGACTCGACGTATTCTTCGACAAGACGATGGGAAGCCATGTCGACCTGTCGAAGCTGCCGCGAAGCCGAGCGGCAGCATTACCTCGCCGATTGGTCGCAGCCCGGCGCGCTCGTTTCGATGCTCAACTGGTACCGCGGCAGCAGGCTGGTCGTCCCGCCGCCCGGAGTCACCGTGCCGGTGCCCGACTGGGTGCTGGGCGCCTTTCCGACGATCACCGTTCCAACGCTCGTGGTCTGGGGCATGAACGACAGCGCGCTACTGCCGATTCAGCTCGAAGGTCTTGATCGCCTGGTCGATGACCTGACAGTCGTGCGGCTGCCCGGAGTGAGTCATTTCGCCCCGTGGGAAGCGGGCGAACAGGTCGCGGCAGCGCTTCGGGACTTCCTCGCCTGAGCCGGCGCGGCTAAGCCCCGCCTGATGAATACCCCCGCACGCTCCCGCTCCCGCTCTGCCGCCCGTCTTGCCGCGGTGCAGGCGCTCTATCAGCAGGAGATGGAGGGCACGCCGATCGCCCGCCTGCTGCGCGAGTTTCACGAGCATCGGCTCGGCGCGACGATCGAGGATGCGACTTATGTCGAGGCGGAACAGAGCTTTTTCGACGACGTCGTCGCGGGCGTGGACGCGAGGCGCGGCGAAATCGACGAGGTGATCGCGGGCAAGCTCGCGGAGGGCTGGAACCTCGATCGACTGGACCGCCCGATGCGCGCGATATTGCGTGCCGGGACATATGAGCTGCTGGCCCGTAAGGATGTCCCTGTCGGGTCGGTCATTTCCGAATATGTCGATGTGGCCCACGCTTTCTACGACAAGCGCGAGAGCGGCTTCGTGAACGGTCTCCTCGACGCCGTCGCGAAAGAAGCGCGGCCCGCGCGCGCGGAGTAGGAGGATGCGCGAAGTCCCAGGCGATCCAGCGCCTGCGGCGGATTGCCACCAGTCCCGCCGCCCTCGGCCTCGCCGACGACACGGCGCTGCTCGACGGCCTGGTCCTCACGCATGACAGCATCGCGGAAGGGGTCCACTTCCTTCCGTCCGATCCCGCCGCGAGCGTCGGCTGGAAGCTGGTCACGGTGAACCTGTCCGACCTCGCCGCCAAGGGCGCGACGCCGGAAGCGGCGCTCCTGTCGCTCGCGCTGTCCGGCGACGAAGCCTGGGACATGGGCTTCCTCGACGGGATCGAGGCAGCCTGCGAGAGTTACGGTCTCGCTCTTGTCGGCGGCGACACCATTTCCCTCCCGCCGGGAGCGCCGCGCGTGTTCGGCATGACCGCCATCGGGCGCGCCGGCGAGCGGGTCCCGCTTCGCAGCGGTGGCCAGGATGGAGACGTGCTGTGGGTGGTCGGAACGCTCGGCGATGCCGCTTCGGGCCTGAAGCAGTTGCTCGCGGATGAGGCCGCCAGCAGTCCCCTAGTCGACATCTACCGCCGGCCGGTTCCGTTGCTTGTGCCGGGCGAGGTCCTGGCTCCCGTTGCCCACGCCATGATGGACGTGTCCGACGGCCTGCTGCTCGACGCGATGCGGCTTGCGGAGGCGAGCGGGCTGGGCGCGGAGATCGATCTGGATGCGCTGCCGCTGTCGCGAGCCTTCATCGCCGAACATAGCGGCGACCTCGACGCGCGGCTGTTCGCGGCGACGGGCGGCGACGACTACGCCTTGCTTGTCGCGCTCGCGCCCGACGAGGACCCGTTAAGACTTTCTTTACCTCAGGGGACGACCATTGCCCGCGTCGGATCTCTCGCCGCAGAAGGGGCTCTTCTCTCCCTCGTCAGCGGCGGCAGGCCAGTCCCGTTACCGGAGCGATTGGGTTTTGAGCACCAGGGCCATCAACATCGCGGCAGTTCCAGTACGCCAGTGGCTGATCGCGGCTAGCGGTCTGTTCTGCGGCATCGCGACCGCGCTTCTCCTCCGTTAAGGCCTAATCCGAACGCGGTTGCCAGCCGCGCCAAGCCCCCATAAAGCAGCGCACATCCGCCCGGTGCATTCGCGCCGCGGCCATCTTTGTGTTCCGAGACAGGGGATAACTCGACACATGAATCTTACCTTGATCGCAATTGCCTGCGGCGTGCTCGCCGTTCTGTACGGCATCATCACAAGCCGCCAGGTGCTCGCCGCCTCGCCCGGCAACCAGCGCATGATCGACATTGCAAGCGCGATCCAGGAAGGCGCCAAGGCCTATCTGGGGCGCCAATATACGACGATCGCAGTCGTTGGTGTCGTCGTCGCGATTCTCGTCGGCCTGTTCCTGGGAGTCGTCCCGGCGATTGCCTTCACCGTGGGCGCCGTACTGTCCGGCGTGGCCGGCTACATCGGCATGAACATCTCCGTTCGGGCGAACGTCCGCACGGCAGAGGCGGCCCGAAAGAGCTTGCAGGGCGGCCTCACCATAGCGTTCCGCTCCGGCGCCATCACCGGCATGCTGGTCGCGGGCCTGGCGTTGCTGGCCATCGCGGGTGTCTTCTACGTCCTGGTTCAGGTGCAGGGTGCGGAGCCGCAGAGCAGGGAAGTCGTCGATGCGCTCGTATCCCTTGCGTTCGGCGCTTCGCTTATCTCGATCTTCGCGCGTCTCGGCGGCGGCATCTTCACCAAGGCGGCCGACGTCGGCGCCGACCTCGTCGGCAAGGTCGAGGCCGGAATCCCGGAGGACGATCCCCGCAACCCGGCCGTGATCGCGGATAACGTCGGCGACAATGTCGGCGACTGCGCCGGCATGGCCGCCGATCTGTTCGAGACCTACGTCGTCACCGTCGGTGCGACGATGGTGCTGACCGCCCTTCTGATCGGCACCAGCACCGCGGACATCACGTCTCTGATGGCGCTTCCGCTGCTCGTTGGCGGTGTGTGCATCATCACGTCGATCATCGGCACCTACATGGTTCGTCTCGGCAAGAGCGGGTCCATCATGGGCGCGCTCTACAAGGGATTCTGGACCACCGCTGTCCTGTCCGTCCCGGCGCTCTTCTTCGCGACCCAGCTCGCGCTGGGCGACCTGAACACGGTCATCGGCGGCAATGAAGCCGCAGGGCTCGACGTCGGCGGCGCGGTTGCCGCGCAGACCGCCGGCTTCACCGGTTGGGACCTGTTCTTCTGCATGCTGATCGGGCTTGCAGTGACCGGGCTGCTGGTGTGGATCACCGAATATTACACCGGCACGAACTACCGTCCGGTGCGGTCGATCGCCAAGGCCTCAGAGACCGGGCACGGCACCAACGTCATCCAGGGCCTGGCCATCAGCCTTGAATCGACGGCGCTGCCGACGCTCGTCATCTGCGTCGCCATCATCGCTTCCTATTTGCTCGCGGGGCTGATCGGCATCGCTTTCGCGGCGACCGCGATGCTCGCGCTTGCCGGCATGGTCGTTGCGCTCGATGCCTACGGCCCCGTGACCGACAACGCTGGCGGTATCGCCGAAATGTCGGACATGGAGGAAGAGGTTCGCCATCGCACCGACGCGCTCGACGCCGTCGGCAACACGACCAAGGCGGTGACCAAGGGCTATGCGATCGGCTCGGCCGCGCTTGCAGCGCTCGTGCTGTTCGGAGCCTACACCACCGACCTCAAGGAGTTCGCCGGTGAACTCGGCATCGGCCCTGCCGGCGTCGATTTCTCGCTGTCCAACCCCTACGTCGTGGTCGGCCTGCTGCTAGGCGCGCTCTTGCCCTATCTGTTCGGCGCCATGGGCATGACTGCCGTCGGACGCGCTGCCGGCGACGTCGTCCTCGACGTTCGTGAGCAGTTCCGGACCAACCCCGGCATCATGGATGGGACGAGCCGTCCCAACTATGCGCGCACGGTGGACATGGTGACCAAGGCGGCGATCAAGGAAATGATCATCCCGTCGCTGCTTCCGGTGCTCGCGCCGATCGTGGTCTACTTCGTCATCGCCGCGGTCGCCGGTCGTGAGCAGGGCTTCGCCGCGCTCGGCGCACTGCTTCTCGGCGTGATCGTATCCGGCCTGTTCGTCGCCATCTCGATGACCTCGGGCGGCGGCGCGTGGGACAATGCCAAGAAGTACATCGAGGACGGCAATTACGGCGGCAAGGGCTCCGAAGCCCACAAGGCGGCCGTGACGGGCGACACCGTCGGCGATCCCTACAAGGATACCGCCGGCCCGGCCGTGAACCCGATGATCAAGATCACCAACATCGTCGCTCTGCTATTGCTGGCGGCGCTGGCGGGCGGCGCGTAGGGCTTCGCCGGATCGAAAGATTGGCCCCGCCCGGCACTGCCGCGGCGGGGCTTTTCTTTTTATTGACGTGAGTTAGGCTGGTGCGGCCGGATTGAGGGGGCTCAATGCGCTGGTACACGTACGCAATCGCACTTTCGGCTTTGTCGTGTCCTGCGCCTGTCCTCGCACAGGCACAGGCATCAGCGTCGCAGGCCCCTCGACACAAGATCGCCACCTCCGCTTTCTCGCAGGTACCCGCACTGCGCAAACCGGTCCTGTCTCCGGACGGCCGGCGCATCCTTGCCCGTGCAACGTCCAATGGCCGAGGTCGACTGGTGCTCCTGGACGCCGATCAGCCGGAGGCCAAGCCCCAGGTCATAGATATCGGCAACGCCAACATCGCCGCGCTCCAATGGGCGGGAAATCAGCGCCTGCTCATGACCGTGCTTTCGACCGACTATCTGTTCAACGTAATCCCGGTCCCGATCCTCCGATTGCTCGCCATCGACGTTGCCACTGGCGCATCACGGTTCGTCGACCGCAAGAGTTCCGGTCTTTACGCCGGAGACGTACTCTATGCCGACCCGACCGGCAGCTGGGCACTCGTCGCGAGCCAGAACGACATTAATTCCTACCCATCGGTCAAGCGCGTCGATCTGGCGACAGGCGATGCGACCCTCGTCGAGAAGGCGAGGAACGACGTCTGGGACTGGTACGCCGACGACGACGGCACGGTGCGGGCCGGAATCGCCTATGAAGGACGCCGTTGGACTGTCTGGTATCGCGACAAGCCAGGCGACCCGTTGACGAGAACACGCGGAAAATTCGCGAAGGATGATGACAGCGCGGTCGATCGTGTGATGTTCGGTCCCAACAATAACGGCTGGATCGTTACCAACGAAAGGACGGGCCGTTTCGCGCTCTACAAGTACGATTTCGCCTCTGGCGCGATCGGTGAAGCTATCTTCGAGCATCCGGAAGTCGACCTGGACGACGTGACTTACGATCCGACCAGCGGCACCATCTACGGCATTAGCTATCAGGACGATCGGCCGCGGATGAAGTGGATCGACGCGCAACGGCAGATGCTTCAGCAAAAGCTCGACCGAGCGCTCGCAAACGCGACGAACATCGTCGTCGACACTTCGCTCGATGAAAAGCGCCACCTCGTGTGGTCGGGTGCCGCCTCGGATCCGGGCCGCTATTTCCTGCTCGATACGACCAACTGGAAGATGCATCCGGTCGTCGACCCATACGTGATGGATCCGGCACAGCTCAGCGAGGTTAAGGCCGTTCATTATCAGGCCCGCGACGGGCTGAAGATCCCTGCGTACCTGACGACGCCCAAAGGGTCTTCTCCAACGGCACTTCCGCTGATCGTTCTGCCTCACGGCGGCCCTTTCGCTAGGGACGAATGGACCTACGACCCCATCGTGCAATTCCTTGCGAACCGCGGATATGCGGTGCTGCAGCCCCAGTTCCGCGGCTCGACCGGCTATGGGAAGGATTTCGCCAGCAAGGGCTACGGCGAGTTCGGGAAGAAGATGCAGGACGACCTCGACGACGGCGTCGACTGGCTGGCTGAATCCGGGCGCATCGATCCGAAGCGGGTCTGCATCATGGGGATGTCCTATGGCGGCTATGCCGCAATGTGGGGCGCGGTCCGCAATCCAGAGCGCTATCGCTGCGCGATCAGCTTTGCCGGCGTGTCCGATCTGGACGAATTGATGAAATACGACCGGAAAAGCTTCTCCGCCACGCGCTACTTCCGGGAATGGCGATCGAAGGTCGCTGGGGGAGGGAAGAGTGACCTTGCCGGCGTCTCGCCGATCAAGTTCGCGAACAAGCTCAAGGTTCCACTTTTGGTGGCGCATGGCGACCAGGATACGCGCGTGCCGGTCAAGCAGAGCAAGTCGATGGTCGAGGTGCTGACCAAGGAGAAGGCCGACGTGACGTCGGTTTTTTACAAGGACAGCGGCCACGACTTCGACAGTGCGGCAGACTTTTACGATTTTCTGACTCGCCTCGAAGCGTTCCTGGCAAAGCACAACCCGGCATAACCTTTCCTTTCCGCACGGGCGGGCGCAGAGGCGCGAGATGGTTCATGCGGTACGAGTGCATGAGGCGGGCGGACCGGAGGTCTTGTCCTGGGAAGAGGTGGCGGTTGGCGAGCCTGGGCCGGGACAGGTACGGCTGCGGCAGCATGCTGTCGGGTTGAACTACATCGATGTTTATCATCGTACCGGGCTCTATCCGCAGCCACTCCCGTTTACCCCCGGAACAGAAGGGGCGGGCGTCGTCGAAGACGTCGGAGACGGGGTCACGATGCTTAGGCCCGGCGATCGCGTCGCCTACGCGGGGCCGATCGGCGGCTATGCCGAGGCGCGGCTCATCGATGCCGACCGGCTGGTGAAGCTGCCGGACGAGATTTCCTTCGAACTCGCGGCCGCGATGATGTTGCAGGGCATGACCGTCAGGATGCTGCTCCGCGCGGTCCATGAAGTGAAAGTCGGCGATACAATCCTCGTTCACGCTGCGGCGGGTGGCGTCGGTCTGATCATGTGTCAGTGGGCGGCCGCCATCGGCGCAACCGTGATCGGGACGGTCTCGACCGACGAGAAGGCGGACCTGGCCAAGGCTCATGGCTGCCACCACCCCATCGTCTACACCCGGCAGGATTTCGTCGCCGAGGTCGAGCGCATCACCAGCGGCGCGAAGCTTCCCGTCGTCTACGATTCCGTCGGCCGCGACACGTTCCTGAAGTCGCTCGACTGCCTTCGTCCGCGCGGGCTGATGGTCAGTTTCGGCAACGCGTCGGGCCCGCCCGATCCGATCCCGCCGACGCTGCTCGCACAGAAGGGCTCGCTGTTCCTGACTCGGCCAACGCTATTCCACTACATCGCGGCGCGTGACGAGCTTGAGCAATCGGCGGCGGAGCTCTTCGCGATGGTCTTGTCGGGCAAAATGAGGATCGAGATCGGACAGCGCTTCGCTCTGAAAGACGCGGCGGCCGCTCATCGGGCGCTTGAAGCTCGCGAGACGACGGGCTCCACGGTTCTAACCGTCTAAGCCTGCGCCTTCCATTTTCGTCTTGGCGCTTGTAAGGCTCCGCGACTTTTTGCCGAAGGAAGAGTGACGCTTGGCCAAGGAAGAACTTCTCGAGATGCGGGGGCAGGTTGTGGAACTGCTGCCCAATGCCATGTTCCGCGTGAAGCTCGAGAACGGACATGAGATCCTCGGCCACACCGCCGGCAAGATGCGCAAGAACCGCATCCGCGTGCTGACGGGCGACGAAGTCCTCGTCGAGCTGACGCCCTACGACCTGACCAAGGGTCGGATTACCTACCGGTTCAAGTGACGGTCCTCTAAGGCCGTCATCCCGGACTTGATCCGGGATCCATGAACAAGCGCAATGGGAATGCTTTGCAAGGCCGGAGTTCATGGATGCTGAAACGAGTTCAGCATGACAAAGACTAGCCCGCTGCGGCTCGTCCTCGCGTCCGCCAGCCCGCGCAGGCTCGACCTGCTGGCGCGCATCGGCGTTGCGCCGGATGCGATCGTTCCTGCCGACATCGACGAGAGCGTCTCGCGCGGCGAGTTGCCGCGTGACCATGCCTTGCGCCTGGCGAAGGAAAAGGCGGAGGCGGTCGCCGTCCGGCACCCGGACGCGCTGGTGCTTGCGGCGGACACGGTCGTCGCAGTCGGTCGCCGGATCCTGCCCAAGGTTGAGGATGAGGCGACTCTTCGCGACTGCATGAAGCTGCTGTCGGGGCGCCGGCATCGCGTGCTGACGGGTGTTGCCTTGGCCGCGCCCGGTCAGCCGCTGCGTACCCGGCTCGGCGAAACGATGATCGCGATGAAGCGGCTGTCGGACGAAGAGATCGACTATTACGCCAGCCACGGCGAATGGCGCGGCAAGGCGGGCGGCTATGCGCTGCAGGGCTATGGCGAGGTCTACGTCCGGCACATCGCCGGAAGCTATTCCAACGTCGTCGGCCTGCCGCTGGGGGAGACGCGGCTGCTGTTGAAGGCTGCGGGATATCCCCTTGCCTGACTGGGTCGTTGAGCGCGGCATTGGTGAGACCCGGTTTGCGCGGCTTGAGAATGGCGAGATCGTCGAGGCGCGCATCCTGCTCGATGGGATCGTTCGGGCGGGGTCGGTGCTGCAGGCGCGGCTGATCAAAGCCGGTGTCCCCGCAATTGCAGCTGCGGACAGGCAGGAATTTCTCCTCCCGAAAGGTGCGCCGGGGGTTACGGAAGGCTCGTCCTTCAAGATTGAGGTAACCCGCGAAGCAATCCCCGGCGCTGAGCCTTGGAAGCGGCCGCTCTCCCGTGTGGCGCAAGACGGTTCCAACGCGGGATCATCTATCGAGGGTGAAGCGCTGGCCTTTCCGACTCCGGTCGACAGGCTCGGTTCCGCCGGGTGGGACGACCTGATCGAGGAGGCGCGCGGCGGCATCGTTGGCTTTGCAGGCGGCGAACTGCGCGTGTCGCCTACGCCCGCGATGACACTGATCGACGTGGATGGAACCTTGGCCGCGAACGAACTGGCAATGGTGGGCGCGCAGGCCGCAGCGCGAGCGATCCTTCGCCATGACATCGGTGGCTCCATCGGCATCGATTTGCCGACCATCGCCGGAAAGAGGCAGCGGCAGGCGATCGGCGAGGCGGTCGATGCCATCCTGCCGCAGCCGTTCGAGCGGACCGCGGTCAACGGCTTCGGCTTCCTCCAGATCGTGCGACCGCGCCGCAGGGCCTCGCTGTTCGAGCTGGCGGCAGACCGAGCGCCGTTCGAGGCCCGCGCACTGCTGCGCCGTGTCGCACTGGAGACGCCTGGCGCGAAGCAACTCGTGGCGCATCCGGCGGTGATTGCCGTGCTGGAGCGGCAGAGCGACTGGATCGAAGCGCTGGAACGGCAGGTCGGCGGCGCGGTCACCTTGCGCGGCGAGCCTTCGCTCCCCATCCATGGCGGATATGCCGAGAACGTCTGACTCCAAGTCCTGCCCAGTGTGCCGCGCGCCTTTGTCGCCGGAGCATGCGCCATTCTGCTCGCAGCGCTGCAAGGATCGCGACTTGCTGCGCTGGCTGGGCGAGGGTTATCGCATCCCCGGGCCGCCAGCCGACCCCGAGAGGGTGGACAGCACGGAAGGCGAAGGTTAGGGAGCCCATCGCTTGAGCGGGCGGTCTGCCCGTTCCGAGAGCCCAGGTAGCTCAGTTGGTAGAGCACGTGACTGAAAATCACGGTGTCGGCGGTTCGACTCCGTCCCTGGGCACCATTTTCTTTTAAGCCGTCAGCGCAGCGTCAGCCGGACGATCGATTTCGCCGGCATGGATACGCGTAGCTTGCCGCCAACCCAGCGCGCATTGGTGAAGGGTGCCGGAGCGACCTCCGCCGCGCCGCCGATGGGGTTGCGAGAATCCATTCGGCTTGCGGTCAGTACTTGCCCTTCGATCCTTTTGCCTGATGCTGGGAGCTGGAGATCGACTTCGGCGCCGTTCTTCGGGTCGACGTTGACCAGGCCGATCTGAATCGTCCCGGCCGCGTCCCGCGCAGCAGTCACGTCGATGGCTGGCAAGCGGCTCGACCCCGCGACGACGTCCGGCGTCGTGATCGCAACGGGCAGGGCCGTCGCGCCCTGGAACGGCTGGTACATGAGGAACGCATGGTAGGTCGGTGTTAACGCCATCTTCGGCCCGTCGGTCAGGATCATCGCCTGAAGCACGTTCACCATCTGCGCGATGTTGGCCATGTGCACGCGGCCGGCATGGCGATGGAAGATGTGAAAGTTGGTCGCCGCCACCAGCGCGTCGCGCAGCGTGTTCTCCTGCTGCAGGAAGGCCGAGTTCGTGCCGGGCGTCGCGTCGAACCAGGTGCCCCATTCGGCGACCATCAGGCCGAGCTTCTCGTCGGGATCGACGGCATCCATCTTCTGGTCGTGGCCGCGGATCATCTCCTCCAGCTTGCGGGTGCGGACGAAGGTCGCGGCCCACTCACTTTCGTCGAAGCCGATTGCCGCACCCTTCTTCGCCCAGTCGCCGGTCGGCAGCGTGTAGTAATGCAAGGAGACCGCATCGAGTTGACCGCGGTTCTTCATCATCTCCTCAGTCCAATTATAGTCGTCGCCGGTTGCTCCGCCGCCGATCAGAATTGTCCCGGGTTCCTTGAGGAAGTTGGCGTAGAGCCGCGCCAGGGGCGAGAATTCGGCGGCCTTCAGATTGCCCCCGCAGCCCCACATTTCGTTGCCGATGCCGACGTAATCGATCTTCCACGGCTTATCTCGCCCGTTGGTTCGGCGCAGCTTGGCGAGGGCGCTGTTGGTGGGTGACGAGACATATTCGACCCATTCGCGCGCTTCGCCTGCACTGCCGGTGCCGACGTTGATGTTGAGATACGTTTTGGCGCCGATCAGCTCGGCAAAGTCGAAGAATTCGTGCGTGCCGAACTGGTTCGTCTCTTCAGTATTGCCCCACCATTTATTGAGCGTGACCGGTCGGGTGGCGCGCGGCCCGATGCCGTCACGCCAGCGGTAGATATCCGCGAAGCAGCCGCCGGGCCAGCGCACCACCGGCACCTTCAGCCGCTGAAGCGCTTCCACCACGTCGCGCCGATATCCGCGGATGTTCGGGATCGGCGAATCGATGCCGACCCAGATTCCGCCATCGATGCCGGTGCCGAGATGCTCGGCGAACTGGCCGTAGATTTCCGGGCGGATGACAGGGCCCTTCGCTCCTGCATCGATGCTGCCGTGGCCTTGATCTGCGTCGGCGCAACCGACGGAACGGCGAAAAGCCAAGCGAGCATTAGCGAACGAACTTGACGGCGCATCGACTCTCTCCCCGGCGCCAAGACACGTGCGCCTGTTGTCATGGCTAGACGACCATGGTCTATTTCGAAAAACAAATTTGATTAACTGTTGGGGGGGAGAGCTGCCGTGGGAATCCTGACTGCTCTAATGCTCGTTGCCGCGACGCAGGCTGCGCCGACCGCGGCGGGCACCCAGGCCTTCGTACCGAAGGATGAGCAGCGGCGGATCGAAATCGACGTCTCCCGCCCCGGCAAGCCGATCGACCGCTTCTTCGATCACTCGGTCGGGGCGGACTATCCCGGCACCCTGATCCGTGACGACAGCCAGGCGCAGCTGAAGGTCGCAGTCGACGAGCTCGGATTTCGCTACATCCGCTTCCACGCCATTTTCCACGACGTGCTCGGCACCGTGCGCGTGGAGAACGGCAAGACGGTCTACGACTGGACCAAGATCGACCAGTTATACGACGGACTGCTGGCGAAGAAGATCAAGCCGTTCGTCGAGCTGGGCTTTACGCCGCAGGCGCTCAAGACATCCGAGAACAAGATTTTTCATTGGAACGGCAACACGTCGCATCCGAAGCTGGACGGCTGGTCGGACTTGGTCGACGGCGTTCGTTACGCATCTGCGCCAACGCTACGGCGTCGAAGAGGTTCGGAGCTGGTACTTCGAGGTCTGGAACGAGCCCAATCTGGCGGGCTTCTTCGAGGGCGGCGACCAGAAGGCCTATTTCGAACTTTACGATGTCACCGCGAAGGCGATCAAGGCGATCGATCCGAAGCTTCGGGTCGGCGGTCCCGTCCACTGCCGGAGCGGCGTGGGTGCCGGAGTTTCTCGACCATGCCAGCAAGAGCGCGCGCTGCGGTCGATTTCGTCACCACCCACACCTATGGCGTCGACGGCGGCTTCCTCGACGAGAAGGGCCAGGACGACAACAAGCTCTCGCCGAACCCGGATTCGATCGTCGGCGACGTCCGCCGCGTGCGCGAGCAGATCGCGGCCTCGAAATTCCCCGATCTGCCGTTGTACTTCACGGAGTGGAGCGCGAGCTACAATCCGCGCGATCCGGTCCACGATTCCTACATCAGCGCGCCCTACATTCTGAGCAAGCTCAAGGGCACCGCGCCTTATGCGCAGTCGATGAGCTACTGGACGTACAGCGACCTGTTCGAGGAGGCCGGTCCGCCGCCCACGCCGTTCCACGGCGGCTTCGGGCTGATGAACCGCGAAGGCATCCGGAAGCCGGCCTGGTTCGCCTATAAATATCTGCGAGCGCTCAAGGGGCGCGAAGTGCCGACCGCGGATGCCGAGAGCTGGGTCGCGATGGACGGCCGCAAGATTTCGGCAATCGTGTGGGATTGGGAACTGCCCAATCAGCCGACGAGCAATCGTCCCTTCTACACCAAGGTGCTGCCGGCGGTGCCGACCGGGACCGTGAACATCCGAATCTCAGGCGCGCAATCCGGGAATTACCAGCTGCAGGTGCGCCGAACCGGGTTCCGCGCAAACGACGCGCATACGACTTATCTGGAAATGGGCTCGCCTATCGAGTTGACCCCGCAGCAGCTGAGCGAATTGCAGCGGCAGACGGAAGACCGGCCCGAGCGTCAGGAAGCGCTGACAGTGCCGGCCAGTGGCACAGTCGACCTGAGCCTTCCGATCCGGAGTAACGACGTCCTCCTCGTCGAACTCGTGCCAACCACCGACCAGCGAAACTGACGATGTTGGGGAGGCGCACAACGGAGAATTGCTCTATGCGCGCTTCGCGATGCCGCTACGGCAATTAGGATTTGTATACCGAATGAACGCCCCGCGCAGCCGGCTGAGATTGTCGGGTACCAACCTGAAGAGGGTTGCCGACCATAATCAGCGCATCACGCTGCACGCCATCCGGGTTCACGGCCCGCTCACGCGGATGGACCTGGCGCGGATCACGGGTCTGACCCCGCCCGCGATTGCCAACATCACCCGGCGCTTGCTTGCGGACGGCTTGATCGAAGAGGCCGGGCAACGACGCGGCGGTCGGGGTTCGCCACCCACCAACCTGATCATCAATCCGGAAGCCTGCTTCAGCATCGGCCTAAACGTCGATCGCGACCATCTCACCATCGTCCTGGTCAACTTCGTCGGGGAGACGATCGCCCGACGGTCGCGGGAGGCGGCATTCGCACTGCCCGATGACGTCGCCGTCTTCTTTCGCGACAGCATCAGCGAAATGATTGCCGAGGCGGACGTCGACCTGAGCCACATCGTCGGCGTTGGCGTCGCCAGCCCGGACGATATGGGCCAGGTCGAACTCCCGGGCAGGCCCGATGGCTACGGTCAGTGGGACTCGGTCGACTGGAAGGACCTTGTTCGGAGAGCGCTTCGGCCTCCCGGTGTTCGTCGAGAACGATTCCGCTGCGGCGGCGATGGGTGAGCAGCAACTCGGCCTCGGGCAAAAATATCCGAGCTTCTTCTACATCCTCATTTCCTGGGGTCTGGGGGGAGGGCTCGTGCTCGACGGCGCCTACTTCCGTGGCGCGGACGGACGCAGTGGCGAGATTGGCTTTTTGCCCAGCGGCGACGGGCGGAGTCAGGTGCAGGCGCACGTCTCCCTGTCCGGACTTGCGGTGTTGCTTCAGGAGCAAGGTGCGACGTTGGCCGACCTTCAGCAGCGGGACGCGCGGATCGACGCAATCGTGGATCGTTGGCTCGACAATGCCGTCGAGTGTTTGCGTGAACCACTGGCGGCGGTGAATTGCCTGATCAATCCTGCCGCCATTCTGATCGGCGGCCGGCTTCCCGGTGATCTGATCGATCGGCTCATTGGAGAATCTGGAAGTGGTGCAGGACGAAATGAGGAGCGCCTTGCCTGCCGTTGCTCCCGTCGAGCGGGCAATGCTTGCGGAGGATGCTCCGGCCGTCGGTGCGGCGATCCTGCCATTCACTTTCTACCTGCTGCCGACGAGCACGTCGCTGTGGAAGACGGCACGCACTTCTCAGGAAGCCGCCTAAGCGCCGCTTCCTTTTCTAAATTTGTTTTCGTAATCTGGTGGCGGAGAGACGGACGCTCGAATGTCCGTTGGCTGCAAGCAGCCGCAAAGAGGGGATATTCGTGCTCAGCCGACGCGACCTATTGCTATCTTCGACCGTAATCCTTGCCGGGTGCGCCGCAGGTCCGCTTGGTGTCCCGCCAAGCCCGGAGTTCGTTCGCCGCGATGGGCGAGGCTTCACGGTCGGCGGTCGCCCATACCGCTATGCTGGCACGAACATGTGGTACGCGGCCTATCTCGGGGCCGATGCGGAATATGGCAATCGCGCGCGGCTCGGGCGTGAACTGGACCGTCTCGTCGAACTCGGCATCGACAATGTCCGGATCCTCGGATCGTCCGAGCTTTCGCCGCTGAAGAATTCGATCACGCCCGCGTTCCGGACGCAGTCGGAAGACTATAGCGAAACGCTTCTCGCGCGGCCTCGACTACGCGCTCGCCGAGATGGGCGAAGCGCGGGCTTCGCGCCGTCATCTACCTGACCAATTTCTGGGAATGGTCGGGCGGCATGGGCACCTATCTGCTGTGGAACAACGGCGGCAAATATATCGACATGAACGATCCCGCCCATCCGTGGCCGAAGTTCCCCGATTTCGTCTCGGGCTTCTACACGACCGAGCCGGCCGTCCGTATGTTCCACCATTATGTGCGGGCGCTCGTCACCCGGACGAATAGTGTCACGGGTCGGCGCTACATCGACGATCCGACCATCATGAGTTGGCAGCTCGCGAACGAGCCTCGTCCTGCTGGAAGCCCTCCCGTGATCGCGCGTCAGCTGCCGGCCTACATGGCGTGGATCGACGCGACTGCGCGGCTGCTGAAGTCGCTCGACCCGAACCATCTCGTGTCGACCGGCCACGAGGGAACCCAGGGTTGCTCGGGCGACGCGCAGTGCGTGATCGACGCGCACAGCTCGCCGGACGTGGATTATCTTACCGCGCACATCTGGCCGCAGAATTGGGGCTGGGCCGATCCCAAGGACCTGGCGGGTACGTGGCCGACGGTGGAAACCAACACGCGGGACTATATCGCGAAGCAGGCGGCGATCGCATCGCGCCTGGGTAAGCCGCTGGTGATCGAGGAATTCGGCTTTCCGCGCGACAAAGGCAGTTTCGATCCTGCTGCAAGCGTCGAGTTCCGCAATCGCTTCTATGGCCTGATCTACGGCGCGGCAGTCGAGAGCCAAAGGTCGGGCGGGCCGATTGCGGGCACCAACTTCTGGTCATGGAACGGCGAGGGCCGCGCGCACCATGCGGATTACAAATTCGTGCGCGGCGACCTCAGCTATCTCGGCGATCCGCCGCACGAGCCGCAGGGCTGGTACGGCGTGTTCGACACGGACGTCTCGACGCACGCCTTGATTCGTGCACATCTGTCGCACTTACGCCAAGTCGCGCCCGCATAGAGGAGTCGACGATGAAGGGTCTTGCGGCGATCTTGTTTCTGACTCTTGCGGCGCCTGCGTCGGCGGCCGGCTACAAGGTCGTGCTGAGCCCGCCGGAGGGGACAGAGGTCGTGCGCGGCTATGGCGGGTTGCATGCGGTCGACGACCGGACGGATACGACACTGGTGCGACTTATTTCGCCAGGCAGCGACGTCAGGGAGCGTGGGACGATCCGCGTCCTTGTCATGAACAAGGGGGCGCGGACCTTTCAGTTCGGACCGGGGCAGGTCCAGTTAGAGCTGGCGGATGGGACGAAGCTGAAGCCCGTCTCGATCAACGAATTCATTCGCGGCGCCGAATTGATCGAGCGCGAAATGGGCCGCGCACGGACCATCGACAATCGCAACCGTGCGAACCTGTCGGAGCTTGCGCGGCAGGGAGGCGGCTCTTCGGGCGGGGTTCCGGCGGGCGTTGCTGTCGCGCCGCAATCGGGCCCGGTCTCGACGGGAGGATTCGATCTCAAGACCGAGGACATGGCCCTTCCAGGTGCAAAGACCCTGGATTCGATATACCAGGTGCTGGAGACGCAGCCTGTTGCGCCGAACCAGGGCTGGGGCGGCTATTATGTCTTCAATCTGCCGAAGGAGGTTCGCGCTCGAAAGGCCAGCCTGCCGCTGATGATCACGGTTACGACAGGGCGAGAAGTTCGCCGTTTCAACGCGACCCTGCAGTATCGTTAGGCAATGCTTTTCGCAGCGTTGAACGCCCGATAAGTACCATCGCGTGCCGAACCAGCCCCAACCGATCCGTGAGTGGACGGACGTTACTCCCGACAGCTTCAACTCGGACATCAGGCCGCTAGGGCAGCCCGCCGTCATTCGCGGACTGAAGCGTGACTGGCCGCTGGTTCAGGCCGGTCTCAAGTCCGCCAGCGCCGCGGCCGACTATGTCGCTGGGTTCTATCGCGACAAGCCGATCGGGACGCTGACCGTTCCGCCAGGCGAGAACGGACGCCTATTCTACAACCGGGACATGAACGGCTACAATTTCGTCCGCTCGATGGAGAATATGCGCAGTGTCCTGCGCGGCATTCTGATGACCCAAGGTCGGCCAGACGCTCCCGCGATGGCCATTCAGGCCATCGAGGCGCCCGATTTCCTGCCGGGGTTCGAGGCCGAGCAGCCGATGGAGCTGGTGCCCGACGCGCCCGCAAAATTGTGGATCGGCAACGCCGCGCACGTCGCGCCGCATTACGATCTGAAAGAGAATATCGCCTGCGTCGCTGTCGGGCGCCGGCGCTTCACGCTTTTCCCGCCGGAGCAATTGCCCAACCTCTACATCGGACCTTTGGACAATACGCCAGCCGGAGCGCCGATCAGCCTCGTCAAGGTCTCCGACCCGGACCTCGAAAAGTACCCGCGATACGTCGACGCTTTGGCGGCCGCGCAATTTGCGGAGCTCGATCCCGGGGACGTCATCTACATCCCGTACATGTGGTGGCACGGCGTCCAGGCGCTGGAGTTCTTTCAACATCCTCGTGAACTATTGGTGGAACGACCATGAACCGCGGTCGCAGGTTCATCCGTCGACTGCGCTCGCCTTCGCGTGGATCGCGTTCATGGACATGCCGCCCGAGCACCGGGCGCGCTGGAAGGGCATGTTCGACCACTACATCTTCGGAGAGGGGGCGATGGACCATGTCCCGCCGCACGCGCGGGGAGTGATGGGTGAGCTTGATGACAAGCAACTGGCGAAGGTTCGTCAAATGCTTGCGCGTGCGCTGGCAGCCCCAAAGAACGGATAGCTCTCGCCAAATGATAGCGCTATCACTCTCCCGTAGTCAGGGGAGATGATCGGTGAGGGCAGTACTCGGTTTTCTATGCGTATTATTGATGTCCATCGTGGGCGCCGTGACGCCAGCGAGGGCTGCGGCCGACACTCCGCCGACTGTGGAATGGACCGCAAAGCGAGGCGTGAACGTCCTCGGCTACGATCCCTACTGGACGGATGAAAAGCAACGCCGCTTCCAGTGGCGGCACTTTGCGGAGATCCGCAAGGCGGGCTTCGATTTCGTTCGCGTCAACCTGCACTCGTTCAAGCATATGGACGAAGCCAACCGGCTCAATCCCGAGTGGCTCCGCAAGCTCGACGACATCGTGCGGGAAGCGCAGAAGGCGGGTCTGTCCGTCATCCTCGACGAACATGACTTCAACGATTGCGCGAACGATCTCGACCTTTGCCGGACCAAGCTGACGGCCTTCTGGTCGCAGGTCGCTCCACGATATGCTTCTGCTCCGAACAGCGTCGCGTTCGAGCTGCTGAACGAGCCGCATACGAAGCTCGACGCGCCGACGTGGAACGCCTTCTTTCCGGAACTGCTCGCGCTCGTTCGTCAGACCAACCCGACGCGCACGGTCGTCGTAGGACCGACGCGCTGGAACAATTTCAACGAGCTTCCGACGCTGAAGCTGCCCGACGATCCCAACCTGCTGGTCACGTTCCACTATTACGATCCGTTCCACTTCACCCATCAGGGCGCGTCCTGGACGGGCGCCGACGTCCAGAAGCTGAGCGGAATCACATGGGGCAGCGAAGCCGACCGCGCGCAGTTGCGCGCCGATTTCGAAAAGGTCGCCGCCTGGGCCAAGGAGAACAAGCGTCCGATCCTGCTCGGAGAGTTCGGAGCCTACGACAAGAGCGGCACACCAGAAGCGATGAGGATCGCCTATACGAGCGCCATTGCGCGGGAAGCGGAGCGGCACGGCTTCGCCTGGGCCTATTGGCAGTTCGACAGCGACTTCATCGCCTGGGACATGAAGAAGGACGGCTGGGTCGAGCCCATCAAGAACGCGCTCTTGCCGCTGGCGGCAAAGCCCTAGCCTTGTTCTCCCGCCGCGATACCCTTGTCGGAGCCGCTGCGCTGCCGTTTTTGGGCAGTACGCGAGCCGCCGCTGCGCCGGGGCAGATTGCGACCAACTGGGCCGGCCTCGCCGAGCAATATCGTGTCCCAGACTGGTTCCGCGACGCCAAGTTCGGGATCTGGGCGCATTGGGGACCGCAGTGCCAGCCCGAGTTCGGCGACTGGTACGGACGCCTGATGTACGTGCAGGGCCATCCCTGCCTGAGGGCGAAGCCATCACGATCACGCACCTACGGCCATCCGAGCGAGACCGGCTTCCTCGACGTCATCGGCCAGTGGAAGGCTGAGACACTGGGACCCGACGTAGCTGATCCAGCGCTACGTCAAAGCGGGCGCGCGCTACTTCATGGCGATGGCCAACCACCACGACAATCTCGACCTGTTCGACAGCAAGCATCATGCATGGAACAGCGTCCGCGTCGGTCCCAAGCGCGACATCATCGGCACCTGGGAAAAGCTGGTTCGGCAGACGGACCTCAAGTTCGGCATCTCAAACCACTCGGGCCACGCCTGGCACTGGTAGCAGACCGGCCTACGGCTACGATGCCGAAGGGCCGATGAAAGGCCGGCGCTACGACGCCTACTGGCTGCGCAAGCATCACGGCAAGGGCAAGTTCTGGGAGGGTCTCGACCCGCAGGAGCTGTACACCGGTCCGTCCTACGTGCCGCCCGACGGGATCGACTCCGCCAGGCGATGAGTGCCTGGCACGACCAGCGCGACGGCCAGTGGCTTCGAGGACGTTCCGCCCGAGCACAACGTGCTTTCGTCGACAAATGGCTGCTGCGGCAGAATGGATCTGGTCGAGAACTACCGGCCCGACATGGTCTATTTTGACGATCACTCAGCTGCCGTTCGGGCAGACTCGGGCTGGATGCGTCGCGCATTACTACAGCAAGTCGATCGAGTGGCACGGCGAGCCTCGACGTCGTGTCACCGCCAAGCAAGCTCGACCGAATTGCAGCGCGCGCGCATCGACCAGGACGTCGAGCGCGGCTTCGCTCGGCAGGCACGATGCCGCAGCCCTGGCAGACCTGCACCTGCATCGGCAGCTGGCACTACGACGCGGCCGCTGTACGAGCAGCGACGCCTACAAGAGCGCGAAGCAGGTCATGCAGACGCCTCGCCGACGTGGTGTCCAAGAACGGCAATCTTGCTGCTCAACATCCCCGTCCGCGGCGACGGCACGATCGATGAAAAGGAGGAGGCGATCCTCGACCAGATCGCCGCTTGGAACGCGCGCAACGGCGAGGCGATCTTCGGCACCCGGCCGTGGCGACCCTTCGGCGAAGGCCCGACGAAGCGCACCGCTCGGCCACTTCGGCGGAAGGCGAAGCACAAGCCGTTCACCACCGAGGACGTGCGCTTCACGAAGAAGGCGCGACGCGCTCTACGCGATCTTCCTCGACTGGCCGCAGTCAGACGGCCAGGATCGGGGCGCTTGGCTCCACGGCCCTGGGGAACGCCGCGATCGAGCGCGTCGATCTGCTCGGCGGACCGGAGCTGAAGACGCGACAGACGGACTCGCACCTCGAGGTTGAGCTTCCCGCCCCGCGGGACGGCCAGTTCGTGCCGGTGATCCGCCTGCGCGGGCGCGGGCTCGTCTAGGGCATTCTCACAGTCTGTTCGGACCCGTCATAGGCGACGGTCCGGTCGGCCCCTTCGAACGCCAAAGGCCGGGCGCGCTCGGGACTGATCCAACGGATGTGGATTGAGCGTTTCGCCGCCATGCCCGGATAGCTTCCTTCGCGCGCGCCGATGGTCAGCGTACGCGACGCCTCGTCATACGTGACCGGAATGCGAGCGAAGGCGCCGTTCAGATACTGGCGGCTCACCCCGTCGTCCTCGTAGAGCGAGAAGCTGCCGTCCGCGCCCGGTGTAGACGTGCAGCGTGAGTCGGCCCATCGGGCTGCTCTTTCGGTGTGCTGGATCGCCGGTCCGGTCGGGCACGATCGATCCGGCGCGGACGAACAGGGGCATGCGCTCGTACGGCGCCGACGGCCGTGACGGTCTGGCCGCCCTTGAGGCTGCGGCCGGTCGTACGAAGTCGTACCAGACGCGTCCCGGCAGGCAGATAGACGCTCGCGCTGCCGCGCCTTGAACTCGGTGACCGGCGCGACGAGAAACGCCGGGCCGAACATATACTGGTCGTCGATGTCCCAGGCCTTGCGGTCCGCGCCGAAGTCCATCACCAGCCCGCGCATGATCGTGCCGTCCGTTGCCAGGTGTCGCGTCGGCGCCGAGCGTGTAGATGTAGGGCATCAGCCGGTAGCGCAGGCGGCTGTACGACGACCATCGACTGGTACATCGGCGTGCCGGCCGGCGACGATCTCGTAGATCTCGCGCTAGCGGGAATCTCGCCGTGGCTGCGGAACAGCGGCGAGAACGCGCCGAACTGGAACCAGCGCAGGTTGAGCTCGCGCCATTCGGCGAGGTGCGCCGGATCCTGCTTGGTGTAGCGGTCCTCGAGCGCGAAGCCGCCGATGTCGTGCGTCCAGTTGGGCATGCCCGACATCGACAGGTTCACGCCCGCCGAGATCTGGTCGCGCAGATCGTCCCAGCGCGACGACGACGTCGCCCGACCAGAGGGCCGCGCTGGTCCGCTGGATGCCGCCGAAGCCCGAACGGCGTCAGGATGAACGGCCGCACGTCCGGCTTGAAGCGTCGCGCAGATTCGAATAGACGCCCTCCGTGTGCACCAGCGGATAGCTGTTGAACACCGCCGCGCCGGGACCGATCGCGGTCGGGCCCATCCGCCGCTGCCGCTCGCTCGATCGACAGGTTCGAGTGGAAGTCGGGCTCGTCGGAATCGAGCCACCAGGCGTCGAAGCCCTTCGTCGCCGAGACTGTCGCTGATCTGCTTCGAATAGAGTCGCCGCGCCTTCGGATTGTAGGGATCGTAGAAGGTGTTGGAGATAGCCGGGCCCGACCCAGTCGCGTCATTGCCTCGATGCGGCGTCGGTCGGCTCCTCGGGCCGCGGCTCGACCTGCGACGATGACCCGCCGACGGCGTCCAGCTCCTTGTAGTTCTCGGTCGTCGGATAGAATTTCGGCCAGACCGAGATCATGACGTTGGCGTTGCAGCGCGTGGACTTCGTCGACCATCGCCTGCGGATCGGGGAAGCGCTTCGCGTCGAAGCAGTGGCAGCCCCAGCTGTCCTCGGGCCAGTAGAACCAGTCCTGCACGATATTGTCGATCGGCAGCTTCCGCTTGCGATATTCGCGCACGCACGCCGAGCGATTTCGTCCTGCGTGTTGTAGCGCTGGCGGCTCTGCCAGAAGCCGTAGGCCCATTTGGGCATCATCGCGGCCTTGCCGGTCAGCGTCGCGATAGCCGGCGATGACGCCGTCCATGTTGTCGCCGGCGACGAAGTAGTAATCGAGCGCCTTGGCCACGTCCGACGACAGCGACAGCGAGTGGCGGTCCGGCTCGGGCAGCGGATCGTTGTGCAGCAGCGCGATGTAGCCGGCGTTCGGCTCCCACTCGATGCGGATCGTCGACCGGCTTGCCCGGCGGTCATCGGCAGGTCGAAATTGTGGTACCAGGGGTTCCAGTTCTGCCGCCAGCGGTCGAGCACCTGCTTGCCGTCGACGAAGACCTTCACATAGCTCGAGGAATAGAGCCGGAACTTGTGAATGCCGCGTCGTCGTCGGGATGGACGGTTGCCGGTCCATTCGACGAACTGCTTGCCGACGACATTGCCCGCCGTGTTCTGGCCCGTCGTCGCCGCGGTACGGTCTGCGCCTTGGCCGCTTCCGGCCACTTCGCCTGATCGTCGATGTACTGGTAGTCGATCGTCGCTTCCTGCCGCTGTCACGAGCTTCGCGTTCGCCGAGGATAGTAGTGCGCCGTCCAGCCCGGCTGGCCGTCTCGCCCGTCACCTTCAGCTCGCTCGCCGACGAAGCGCGTAGGGCTTCGGATTGCCGAAGCGGGTGATCGAGTTGTTGTCCCACAGCAGCGCCGTAGTTGCGCGTCGAGACGACGAACGGGACCGCGATGTCCATGTTGTGCTGGGCGAGTTCGACGTCCTCGCCATTGTAGTTCATCTGGCGGTTCTGGTGCTGGCCGAGGCCGTAAAAGCCCTCGTCGGTGCCGCGGTTGAACTGCTGCGTGATGGCGAGGAAGGCCTGGCCCTCAGCCGACGTCGGCGCGAATACCGGTGCGCCGCTCTCGGCGAGTACGACTTCGCCCGCTGCATTGCGGAAGCTGACGTTTCCGGTGGCGACATCCACGATGGCCGAGGCCTTGGGAGTGGTCACAGTCACGAAGCCTGGAGCCTCGCTGATCTCGAACCCGCTTGATGCGGGCCGGGCAACGACCATCAGGCTCGATGCCGGGGCGAGTTGCGCCTCTGGTCCCGAGGTCACCCGGAACAGGCCGTCGCCATAGACCTGAACACGCAGCGCCTTTTCCGGCCCCGCGGTCGGGGTCACGATGATGCCGTCGCTTGTTCGCTGCCAGCTGCCCTGGGCGATCGCGGCGCTGCTGGCGGTGAGAAGGATGGTCGCGGTTACTCGGGTGTGCGAAGCGGCGCATACGTCTCCTCATTCTCATCGATAGGTGCCGAGCCGGACTTTCAGCAACGTCGGCCGGGTCAAGTTGATCCCATAGTCGATTTGGTCGCCGTTCCAGCGGCGCGCATTTTCCAGCGCCCCTGCTCGAACGTGCCTTCCTCGACGCTCAGAAACTGCGAGTTTTCGCCGGCGTCGGGCTTGTCGAGTGCGAAGCGCAGGCGGACGTCCGATCCCGCCACGAGGAACTCGTCCGCGCCGAGCTGGATGAAGGCGGCGCCGCCGACCGGCTTGCCCTTGTTTGGGTGCGGGGGCGTGTCGGGCGAGAGCCACTGCGGCTCGCCGAATTCCCACTGCTCATATTCGGTTGTCAGCTTCCAGCGTCCGAGCACGTGGCTCTGCGCGGCTGCATCCTTGCCCTTGGCCGCACCCCAGGTCGGATGCTCGAACGCCAGCCGCGCCCAGTCGCGCGCGATCGGCCGCAGCAGGCGATACTTGGACGCGAACGCTTCGATGACCTCGGCGTCGAGCTTCTGCGCCCCGAGCGGAAAGTTGGAGATAGCCGGTGCCGTCCATGCCGAACGGCGCGAAGCCGATGCCGCCCTTGCCGAGCACCGGCCAGAGGAAGCGCGCGTAATCGATGGCATTGCCGATCTCCGGCACCATCAGCGCATTGTCGGGCCGTGCGTAGTGATCGAGATACGCAACCACCGCCTTCTGGTCCCGATTGTAGATGTCCGGGGCGAGTACATCGATGTGCGGCGCAGCGACTTTCCAGACCGGGATCATGTTCCACTGCGGCCCGCCCGTCGCTGCGCTGATCGCGCCCTTCGGGTCGAAGGCGTCGCCGAGCGCCGCATTCACGTACATCGGCAGCGGCTTCACCGCCTTGCCGGCAGCGGCGATCTCGTCGGTGTAGCGGCCCATGTGCCAGCTCGCGAAGGCCTGCTCGGCGAACTCGCCGAAGACTTGCGTCCATGTGCCCGGCTGCTTGCGCAATCCGCGAACCAGTTCGGCCGGCACGGGCCCTCGGAACAGCCGCTCCGCCTCGGGCGAATGGTCGCGGGCGAGGCCGTAGCTCCCCATCTCGTTCTGCGGCTGCACCATGATGACGGTGTTCTGCGCGTCGTTCTGGCGCAGGTGCTGCATCAGCGCGACGAACGCCTTCTTGTCCGCCTGCCAGCGTGTCGCCTGGCCATGCGGGCTGACAGCACATAATGGGTCTTGCCCTCAGCCGTCTTCATGCGCGGGAAGCGACGCGTGTCCGACTTCACCCATTCCGGCGCGTAGCTCGGTCCGGTGTTCTTCCACGTGCCGAACCACAGCAGCACCAGGCGGACGTCGTTCGCCCGCGCCTGCTTCAGCAACTCGTCGACGAAGGAGAAGTCGAAGCGGCCTTCCTGCGGCTCGACCTGTTCCCATGCGATCGGAACTTCGACGGTGTTCGCATCGAGCGCCTTGATCGTCGGCCAGACGAGCGTGCAGCATCGCGGGATAGTTGCTGGAATTGTGCACCTGCGCGCCGAGCATCAGGAAGGGCTCGCCATCGACAATGAGGGCGTGCCTTCCGTCCTTCGCGACGATGCGTGGAAGAGGTGCCTGCGCGCTGACCGGCGCCGCGAGGTATGCCATCGCCAGCAAAAGCAACACGCGTCGGATGATCCTCAATCGCTCCCCCTGCGACGCTAGATTTCACAGCTTCCAGTCGGCAATTTGCATTGCTACTGATAGCGCTATCATTTTCAGCGGTTTGGATGCACCGCCCTTTGATTGAAGGCAAGTCGGGAGCGGTACAATCCTGCGAAACTCGGTCATTTCAAGACTGCGCAGACGAAGGGTTCCGGGTAGCCGCACACGCTGTTATTGTTAACGTTCTCAATGCCGCGTTGCGGTTGGGAACGACGATCACTTGGGGAGAGGAATGTCGATGATTTACTTCGGTTCGAAGTCCGGTTGGCGCGCACTCGCTACGGCGGCATTTCTTGCATCGACGGCTTGTGCCGTTCAGCCACCCGCCGAGCCCATCCCGGCAGCGCCCGTCCAGCCCGCACCGGCTCCGGCTCCGGCCGATCCGGACGCCTGGCCGGCCGTCCGCAGCCGTGTCGCGATCGATCCCGCGCAGGAAGCGCGAATCGATCAGATCATGTCGCGCATGACGGTCGAGGAAAAAGTCGGCCAGCTTATTCAGCCCGACATTTCCTCCGTCACGCCGGAGGATGCCCGTAAGTACAAGTTCGGATCTATCCTCGCCGGAGGAAACAGTGCGCCGGGCGGGAATGAGAAAGCGCCGCCCGCGGATTGGCTGAAGCTTGCCGACGCTTTCTGGAACGCGAACAATTCGGCCGATTGGGCCGGCGAGACAATTCCGACGATGTGGGGCATCGACGCCGTCCATGGTCATGCGAATATTCCGGGCGCGACCATCTTTCCGCAGAACATCGGCCTCGGCGCAATGCGCAATCCGGAGCTGATCAAGAAGATCGGCGAAGTGACCGCGCGCGAAATGACGATCACCGGGCATCGACTGGGATTTCTCGCCGACGCTCGCCGTCGTCCGCGACGATCGCTGGGGCCGCAGCTACGAAGGTTTCTCGGAAGACCCCGAGATTGTCGCGTCCTACGCTGGCAAGATGGTCGAGGGTCTGCAGGGTGATCCCGGCTCTCCCGGCTTTCTCGGCGCTGGCCGTGTGATCGCGACCGCGAAGCATTTCGTCGGCGACGGCGGGACCGACAAGGGCAAGGACCAGGGCGACAATCTGTCGAACGCGCAAGAACTGCGCGACATCCACGGTGCCGGCTATCCGCCCGCGATCGAGGCCGGCGTGCAGACCGTCATGGCGTCCTACTCAAGGGCCTGGCGACAAGATGCACGGCAATCGCGAACTTCTGACCGACGCGCTGAAGGGCGACATGGCGTTCAACGGCTTCGTCGTCGGCGACTGGAACGGTCACGGGCAGGTGCCGGGCTGCACGAACACCAGTTGCGCCGCCTCGATCAATGCCGGCGTCGACATGTTCATGGCGCCCGACAGCTGGAAGGGGCTTTACGAGAACACGCTGGCCCAGGCGCGTTCGGGCGAGATTCCGGCGGCGCGGCTCGACGATGCCGTGCGCCGCATCCTGCGCGTGAAGCTCCGAGCCCATTTGTTCGAAAAGGGCGCTCCCTCGACGCGTCCGTTGGCCGGCCAGTTCAACCTGCTCGGATCGCCGGAGCATCGTGCGGTCGCGCGTCAGGCCGTCCGTGAATCGCTGGTCCTGCTGAAGAACCAGGGCCAGCTTCTGCCGCTGTCCGGCAAAGCCAATGTCCTCGTCGCAGGCGACGGCGCGGACAATATCGGCAAGCAGTCGGGCGGCTGGACGATCACGTGGCAGGGCACCGACCTCACCAACAAGGACTTCCCGAACGGGCAGTCGATCTTTGGCGGGATCGAGGAGGCCGTTGGCGGCGGCGGGCGGCACGGCGACCCTCAGCGTCGACGGAAAGTACGGGCGCAAGCCCGATGTCGCCATCGTCGTGTTCGGCGAGAATCCCTATGCGGAAATGGTCGGTGACCGCTCGACGCTCGAGTTCAGCCCAAGCGACAAGTCCGCGCTCGAGACGCTGAAGAAACTGAAGGCGGCGGGCATCCCGACGGTGTCGGTGTTCCTCTCCGGGCGACCGATGTGGGTGAACCCCGAACTCAATGCGTCGGACGCGTTCGTCGCGGCATTCTTGCCGGGAAGCGAAGGCGGCGGCGTGGCCGACGTTCTGTTCCGCGGACCGGACGGGCAGGCCCGCTATGACTTCAAGGGGAAGCTGTCGTTCAGCTGGCCCAAGCGCGCGGACCAGACTCCGCTCAATCGTGGCGATGCGAATTACGATCCCCTGTTCGCTTATGGTTATGGCCTCTCGCACGGCGATTCTACCGAAGTGCCGCAATTGTCGGAGGAGCGGCCGGAAGGCGGCGCGGCCGGCGCTGACGGCGTATTCTTTGCGCGTGGAGCGCTTCCCATGGGCTGGACCTTCGCTCCATCGGACGGCGTGACCATCCGCCCGATCGACCGGCGCGGCCAGGAGGATACGCGCCTGCTGACGTTCTCAGGAACTGGTGAGCAGGCCGTTCGGCTCACGTCCGCTCCAGCCGATCGACATTTCCCGCGAATCGAATGCGGAGCTGAGTCTGCAGGTGGAGTATCGCGTCCAGGCTGGTCCGACGGATCCAGTCCATGTCGGGATGGAAGGCGCAGTCGGTGCCCGTCACGCAGGCACTGCGCGCGGCGCCGAAGAATCAGTGGCAGACGCTGACGGTGCCGCTGCGCTGCTTCGCACGCGCTGGTGCCGACATGGCGAAGATCACGACGCCGCTGGTGCTGAAGACATCGGGCCGGCTGACGATTGCCGTTTCCGACGTTCGTCTCGCAAGCGCGCAGGTTCAGCAGGATCGCTGCAGCCTCTAAGTCATGATAAAGGCAGCGAAACTCGACTCAATCTGACTGGAGAAGAATGATGACACGCATCGGTACGGCCCTTCTTGTCGGGCTGCTTGCAACCGCCGCCAATGCGCAGGCGCCTATTGCCGTTCCCGGATCCGGGAACTCCGCGACGATTACGAACAACAATCGCGAGCAGAATGCCGGCTACAACCGCGTGGTCGGAAAGCTGGACCCGCAGGCCAAGGAGCAACCCGCCGGCCTGAAGGGCAAGGCTGTCGCGGCCAAGGCCGAGGACCTGAAAGCCGGCAGTTCGTTGCGCGACAAGGACGGCCAGCCGATTGGCGCCGTCGCATCGGTCGATGCCGAGGGCGTGATCGTCGACACGGGAACGACGAAGATCCGTGTTCCAGTTGAGGCGTTCGGCAAGGATGATGCGGGGCTGCTTCTGGGCATTTCCAAAGCCCAGTTCGCCGAGCTGATTGCCGGCGCCAAGTAAGCGGCGCCGCGGGTAGGCGGCGAATCATCCAGAGGGGGGTAAGATGAGGCGGCCATCAGGGTGCTCGCGGCAAGCGTCGCGCTCGTCGCTTATTGTCCATCGACGCTGGCGCAGACGACGCAGGAGATCGTCAACAAGGCGCCAAACGGTCTCGCTCTAACCCCGCCCATGGGCTGGAACAGCTGGAACAAGTTCGCCTGCGACATCACGGAGGACACGGTCCGCAAGACTGCGGATGCGATGGTCAGCTCTGGCATGCGCGATGCCGGCTATCAGTACGTCGTGATCGACGATTGCTGGCACGGCAAGCGTGACGCGAACGGTTTCATCCAGGCGGACCCGCAGAAGTTTCCCTCAGGCATCAAGGCGCTCGCCGACTACATTCATTCGAAGGGCCTGAAGTTCGGCATCTATTCGGATGCCGGGCGGATGACGTGCGGAAAGCGACCCGGCAGCCAGGGCCATGAATACCAGGACGCCATCCAGTACGCCCGCTGGGGTGTCGACTATCTGAAGTACGACTGGTGCTTCACGGGAGATCGCAACGCCAAGGAAGCCTACGCTCTCATGGCCGACGCGCTTCGCTCGACCGGACGCGACATCGTCTTTTCGCTCTGCGAATGGGGTACTGCCAAGCCGTGGGAGTGGGCCAAGAACATCGGGAACCTATGGCGCACGACGGGCGACATCTGGGACGGCTTCGACAAGAAGGACCCGGCGCACGACTGGGCGCTTCCAGTCATGACCATCGTCGATCTGAACGAGCCCTTGTGGCCACATGCCGGGCCTGGTCATTGGAACGATCCCGACATGCTGGAGGTCGGCAACGGCGGGATGACGACTGCGGAGTATCGCTCGCATTTCTCCTTGTGGGCGATGATGGCCGCGCCGCTGATGGCCGGGAACGACGTCGCCAACATGGACGAGGCGACGCGATCGATCCTGCTCAACAAGGAAGTGATCGCAATCGATCAGGATAAGGCCGGCATCCAGGGTCGGCGCGTTGCGAAAGACGGCGATCGCGAAATCTGGGTCAAGCCGCTGGCGGATGGCGGGAAGGCCCTGCTCCTCCTCAACCGCGGAACGCAGCCGCTGCGACTCCGCGCGACATCGGATCACGTCGGGATCGCCGCCAACGCGGGAGCCAAGGTCCGCGACCTTTGGGCGCACAAGGATATCGGGCGCTGGTCGGGGTCGATCGAAGCGATGGTCGAGCCGCATGGAGTGGTCATGTACCGGATTCGACCATGACGAATCTGTGACTAGTCTGCCACAGGCGGGGGTACGCTGTTGCGAACTGCGACCTCTGTTGATTGACTAATTCGAAATTTGAAATACCAAATTGGATTGCTCGCGAAAGTGAGTGGGGAGAGTAAAGAGTACCAAAGGCTCGGGGGCTTTCGGAAAACGCCGGATTTCAAGGCTTTTTCTGATTAACACGAACCAGTTTTGGTAGCGCTACCATTCTTTCCACCGATTCGCGGGGACGCGTTTCCGGTTCGCCGGTCACAGGGGAGAGAATTAGTATGACGGCAATGTCGGCAAGAACGGCGCGAATCCTGCGTGCCAGTGCATCCACGCTCGTTCTTGGGATCGTATCCTTGTCGCCGACGGCCGCGTACGCGCAGGACCCAGCGCAGGCCGCTGAGGAAACCAAGCCGATCAGCGCGCAAACGGATCCGGATGCTGCTGCAAGCCCGGAGCCTGAAACTGCCGCGGACGGCGCGATCATCGTCACCGGCCAGCGCCGGGCTCTTCAAAGCGCCCGCGACGTCAAGCGTAACGCGGACACGGTCGTCGACTCCATCACGGCTACCGACATCGGCTCATTCCCGGACAAGTCCGTTGCCGAAGCGCTTCAGCGCGTACCCGGCATCACGGTCAACCGCTTCGCGGCGACCAGCGACACGGCGCACTTCTCGGCTGAGCCGTCGGGCGTCATCGTCCGCGGTCTTCCGCAGGTCCGTTCCGAATTCAATGGCCGCGACACCTTCAGCGCGAACAGCTCGCGCGGCCTCAGCTGGGGCGACATCACGCCGGAGCTCATGGCTCGAGTCGACGTCTACAAGAACCAGACCGCGGAACTGATCGAAGGCGGAATCGCCGGTTCGATCGACCTCCGCACGCGTGTTCCGTTCGACGCCACAGGGCAGCTGATTCAAATCGGCGGGAACATGAACTACAACGATCTGTCGAAGAAATGGACGCCCGACGGGAACGTCTTCTACAGCAATCGTTGGAACACGGAGGCCGGCGAATTCGGCATCATGGGCCACGTTGCCTATTCGCGCATCGTTACGGCGTCGCAGGGTATTCAGTACGGCCGCGCAGCGATCATCGATAACGGCTTCGGCCCGGATGGTCCGGAAACCGCCTATGTGCCCTACTCGGTCAACTTCCTCGACAACGAATATGATCGGCGCCGCACCGGCATTGCTGCCGCGGCGCAATGGCGCAGTCCGAACCGCGACATCCTTGCGACGTTGCAGTTCAATCGGTCGGTCTACAAGAATGAGTGGGAAGAACGATCGGTCGGTGCATTCGGCATTGGCCCAGATCTTTACAGTTTCGGCGTGCGCACGCGCGTTGGATGTCGCGAGGTAGATGGCGCGGAAGTTTGCAGCCTCCCTGAACGCATTCCCGTTCCCGCGCCCGGCACGCCAGCGTTCACGTTTGATTCCGACGGAAACTTTCAGACCGGCACTTCCAACACGGCCGGCATAAATCCGTGGTGGGGCGTCCCTGGAGCGAATGAAGGCTTCGGCGTGAATGACCAGGGCGATCCGATGTTCAACGCCTGCTACAATTGGGGTGCAGCTCCCGGGTGCGTTTTCCTGGATCAGGCGTCCGGCCTGGTGCCGCGTGGCACCGGCGTCGGCGTCGGCAGCCGGTTGAACCAGAACAAGAACATGACGCAGGACGTCGGCTTCAACGTGAAGTGGGAAGCGACGGATCGGCTTCGGTTCAACTTCGACGCTCAGTACGTCGACTCTGAAATCGACAATTACGACATCTCGGTCGAGCACCATTCATTCTCGAATACCACGCTCGATGCGACGGGCCGTTATCCGCGGATAACGTTCGGTGATCCGACCAACGTCAACCAGTCGGCGGGCGGCCTTACCAATCCGAACAACTATTATCTTCGTTCGGTCATGGATCACCTCGAGGATAGCGAGGGCACCCAATGGTCCTTCCGAGGCGACGGTGAGTATGATCTCAACACCAACTGGCTTGAACTCGATCAAGTTCGGTGCCCGGTACGCCGATCGCGACCAGACGGTGGCGTGGAGCACGTATAACTGGGCGAACGTCGCCAATACCTGGACCGATACGGCGCAAGCATATTGGAACCTTGACAGCCACACCCCGTCGGGAGGCTTCGCGGGTTATCCGCAAGGACTTTACGAAGTATCCGAGTTCGGCGCCGACTTCTTCGGCGGCTCCCTGGGCAGCTTCCCGTTTGTTCCACGTGACGCTTTGCGGGACCACCGGCCTGACGAATACAGCCGCGATCTCATCGGCGTGGGCGAGTTCCGACCGATCTGCACGCGTCTCAACGAGCTTCCGAATAGCTGCTTCGTTGATAATGAAATTGCCGACGTTTCGGAAACGACGAAGGCTGCCTACGCCATGCTTCGTTTCGGCGGCCCTGATGCGCGCATCGGTAATGTCGGCGTTTCTGGCAACGTTGGTGTTCGCTACGTTGAAACGAAGAATGCCAGCCGAGGCTTCCTTCGGTACCCCGACAACACTTACGTTTACCAAGTACCAGGAGTAGATCCGGACGGTCCGGGTCCGCTGCCTGCTCCGCTGGTTCCTGCATGCGATGGCGTATTGCCCCCACCCGAGGTGGGGCAGCCGGCGCCGCCTCCAGGCACGCCAGTGGATCCAAATTTCTGCTTCCTCTCCGACGACGATCTTGCCTTCATCAACGGTGCGGCGGAGGAAAGCACCGCGAAAGCGAATCACAAGGTTTGGCTGCCAAGCTTCAACGTAAGGTTCGACCTTACGCCGCAATGGCTCCTGCGCTTCGCCGCATCGAAGGCAATGTCCCGACCGGATATGGGGCTGCTTAAGAACTTCGTTCAGGTGAACGACCCCGGTCTTCCTTCAAACACCGATCTGAATGATCCGCGTTGGATCAAGGACGCCAACGGGGAGATTGTCGGGGTCAACCCGACGTACGAAGCATCGGCTTACAACCCTTTCCTGAAGCCGACCACGGCATGGCAATTCGACCTGTCGCTGGAGCATTACTTCGGGAACGCCGGGCTCTTCAGCTTCGCGATCTTCCACAAGAAGTTCAACAATTACATCCAGTACGGTACGTTCGAGCTGGAATTGACCAACAATGGCGTTACTCGTGACGTCTTCGTTCGCGGCCCGGCGAACGGCGGCAAGCCGAAGATCCAGGGTTTCGAGGTCGCGTACAACCGCTTCTTCGACTTCCTGCCGGCGCCGTTCGATGGCCTCGGTATCCAGAGCAACTACACCTACGTGCGCAATAAGGGCGTGCCGAACTCCGCACTGACGCCAGTCGGCAGCACGGGCGGCAACCAGACGAATGCGGGCAACGCTTTCCAGGCACTTGACCCGAATTCGCTTGAAGGCTTGTCGAAGCACACGGCGAACCTTGGTCGGCCTGTTCGAAAAGGGGCGCATCGCGGCACGTCTCGCCTACAACTGGCGGTCCAAGTATTTGGTCACGGTCGTCGACTGCTGCGTCTATTTGCCGGTCTGGCAGAAATCGTCGGGCTTCCTCGACGGGTCGATCCGATATCGTCTGACCGATAATGTCGAACTCAGCGTGCAAGGCAGCAATCTTCTCAACACGAAGACCAAGCTGCTGCAGCAGGTGACGGATGTCGACAGTCCGGAAGGCAAGATCGTCCTGACCCCGAACGCCTGGTTCCAGAACGACCGGCGCTTCATGTTCGGCGCTCGTGTCCGCTTCGGTGGAGAGGCGGCACCGGTCGCGCCGCCACCGCCCGCGGCAGAACCCGCGCCGCCTCCGCCACCGCCTCCGGCGACGCAGACCTGCGCGGACGGATCGGTGATGCTGGCGACCGAGTCTTGCCCGGTTCCGCCACCGCCGCCGCCGCCGCCGCCGCCGGCGCCGGAACGCGGATAACGGCAGAAGCCAAATTAGGGGGCGCCCTCCTTGCAGGGGGCGCCCCCTTTTCTTTGTCCCCTCAATCGTGACGAATATCATTCGCTCGTTTAGGTCGGGTTTGGGCAAGCAGCGGGATCGAAGGTGAAGCCAGCGGTCAATGTCGTAATTCTCGGTGGCGGCACGGCCGGCTGGATGGCCGCCGCCGGACTATCGACACTGCTTTCGCGCAATCGCTGCACGGTGCGCCTCGTCGAATCCGACGACATCGGCATTGTCGGGGTGGGCGAAGCGACCCTCCCTCACATGAAGAATTTCAACGATGTCGTGGGCATCGACGAAGCCGAAATCATGCGTCGGACGCAGGCCACGTTCAAACTCGGCATCGAGTTCGTCGACTGGGGTTTTCTAGGCTCGTCTTACGTTCACCCTTTCGGGATGCACGGACCGCCCTCTTCGGGGCTGGAGTTTCATCATCGATGGTTGAGGGCCCTCAAGAATGGGTCCGCCGCCCCGATCGAGGACTATTCCTATTCGATCATGGCCGCGCGCCAGAACCGCTTCGATTTTCCGTCGGCGAACAGGGCGGCGATCAGCTCAACCTACAGCTACGCCTACCATTTCGACGCAAGCCTCTACGCCGCCTTCCTGCGGTCCTTCGCGGAATCCAGGGGGGTCACGCGGACCGAGGGCAAGGTCAGGGACGTCGTCCTAAACGCCGAGTCCGGAGACGTTGAATCCCTGCTGCTGGAGTCCGGCGAGGTCGTCGAGGGCGATTTCTTCATCGACTGCTCCGGCTTTCGGTCGCTCATCCTCGGCGAGAAGCTGGGCGCTGACGTGGGAGGATTGGGTTCAATGGCTCCCATGCGACCGCGCGTTCGCGGTGCCGAGCGAGCGCCAGGGAGAACTGACACCCTACACCCGCTCGACCGCCCGGCAGGCCGGGTGGCAGTGGCGCATCCCGCTGCAGCATCGGACCGGCAACGGTTACGTATTCTCGAGCCAGTTCATCGGCGAGGACGAAGCGGCGGCGTCACTCCTCGCCAATCTCGACGCCCCCGCTTTGGCGGACCCGCGAATGCTCAAGTTCCGCGCGGGCAGGCGCAAGCAAAGCTGGCGCCGCAACTGCATCGCGCTCGGCCTCGCCAGCGGATTTCTCGAGCCGCTGGAATCGACCAGCATCTACTTGATCCAGATCGCGATCATGCACCTGCTGCCGCTGTTCCCGTCGTCCGGTCGTAGCGACCCAGCGCTTGCGGACGAGTTCAACCGCAAGATGGATGTGGAATACGAACGGATCCGCGATTTCCTGATTCTGCATTACAAGCTCGGCAGCCGCGATGATGCGGAGATCTGGCGCTACTGCACTGCGATGTCTGTGCCCGACAGCCTGACGGAAAAGATGGAGCTGTTCCGGCAATCGGGCCACATCGAACAATATCGCGACGGGCTGTTCACTGCTCCCAGCTGGCTGAGCGTGTATATGGGTCAGGGTCTTCAGCCCCAACGTTATTCACCTCTCGCCGATATCGAGCCGATCGACCGTCTGGCCACCGAACTCCAAGCGTTGCGTACGGACATTGCGGACCGGATCGACGAATTGCCGAAGCACGCGTCGTTCATCGCCCGCTACGCGAACGCCAACGAGCCATCCGACTTGCTCCTGCATGAGGCGGAGGCGCGATTGTGAGCGAGCGGGTTCGCACCGTGGCCGTTGTGGGCCGTGACGCGGCGCTCTGGATCGCCGCCGCTGCGCTGAAGCGCGCGTTCGGAAGCACGGGCGTCGAAGTGTCGGCCGTCGAGCTCCCTTCCTTGCTGCAGAGCGAGGACGTCTATGCGACCGTCCCCTCCATCCGCGGCCTTCATCGCATGCTCAACCTCGACGAGGATATCGTCATCAAGGCGTGTGACGCCGTCCCGATGGTTGGCCAGCGATTTTCGAATTGGTCGGAAGCCGCGCCGCCGTTGATGCATGCGTTTGAGAACGAACCGCCCGCCGGAGCCGGTCTCAGTTTCCTTCAATATTGGCTGAAGGGACGGCTCGAAGGATTGAAGGTCGACCTGTCGCACTTCGGCGTCGGAACGTCTGCAGCGTTCCAGGGCCGTGTGCCGCTTGCGGGTGAGAATGCGGATCCATCACTCTCGGCAGGGTTCGGCTTTCATCTTGACGCCAGGGCTTACGCAAATCTGCTGAGACAATTTTCGCAGCATCTCGGCATATCGGCCCGCTCTGCGCGGTCCATCGAGGTCAAGGTGAAGTCCGACAGGATTCGGGCGCTTGTCCTGGACGACGGCACCCGTATCGAGGCCGACCTCTTCGTCGACGCGAGCGGTTCCGAGGCCCTGCTGCTTGGTCAACTGCCCGGCGCAAACTTCACTCCCTGGCGGCAGTGGTTTCCCGCGGACCGCATTCTGGCTGCGAGCGCACCGCCGCTCCCGGAGCTCCCGGCCTTCAGCCAGATATCGGCGATCCGCGAAGGCTGGGTTGGCCTTTTCCCGCTGCGGCACCGGACTGCGGTCGTCGCCGCTTACGACTCCTCCCTGATCTCGGATCAGGATCTCCTCGAAAGTATTCCGATCGTCGCGCGCATGCCGGTTGGCGGCGATGCCGTCGTCTCGTCCATTGCGCCCGGAATGCAAGACCGTCCGTGGATCGGCAATTGCGTGGCAATCGGCGAAGCGGCGGTGACGGCGGAACCGCTGGATGCCGTGCAGATCCACCTCATTCACGCATTCGTGTCGCACCTGGTGAATTTGTTCCCGGCGGACAAAGCGGAAATGCCGGAAGCGCATGCGTTCAATCGCGAGGTCTGCCGGCTTGCCGAGAACGTCCGCGATTTCCAGCTAGCGCATTACAGGCTCAATCGCCGGTTCAACGATCGTTTCTGGAATCGCGCGCGCGACGCAGGCGTGCCGGAGACGCTCGAGCGGAAACTGTCGATGTTCAAACGGCGCGGGATCGTGCCGATGTACGACGATGAATCCTTCCACGAGTGGAACTGGGCGGAATTGTTCATCGGCCATGGCTTGATGCCGGACGAGTACGACCCGCGCATCGATATGGTCCCCGATGAGGAGCATGTGGCGAGGGTGCAAAACCGCATGCGCTCGGTCGCCGAATACGTGCGCACCATGCCCTCGGTGAACGAAGTCATTTCGTCTGCTGTTGGCGCGCCGCAGGAAGATGCGAATGTCTGAAAGCCGGATTCGCGACATTGTCATCGTGGGTGGCGGAACGGCCGGCTGGATGGCGGCCGCTCTCCTGTCGAAGATTGTCGGAACGCAGTCGAACACCGTCACCCTGATCGAATCCGAGGAGATCGGAACGGTCGGCGTCGGCGAGGCGACGATTCCACCCATCCGCCTGTTCAACAATCAGCTTGAGATTGACGAGGACGAGTTCGTGCGGGAGACGAACGCCACCTTCAAGCTGGGCATCGAGTTCATCGACTGGCGTCGGCTTGGCCACACCTACTTTCACAATTTCGGGCTGTTCGGGGCAGAACTTCGCAACGGGGCGCCGTTCGTCAGCTACTGGCTGCGCTGGGTCGCGAATGGTGGCGATCCGAACCATTTGCTATTCAGCCTAGAGTCCGAGGCTGCGCAGCGGGGGAAGTTCGGCCGGGCAGAGCGCGTGGCCGGGCGGCAAACCCCCAGCGTCAATTACGCCTTCCAGTTCGACGCGGCGTCCTACGCCGCTTACCTGCGCCGCTATTCCGAACGACGTGGAGTGGTCCGGCAGCGAAGGACGCATCGTCAGCGTCCAGCAGAATAGCGAGACGGGGTTCATCGAGAGCGTCGAGACGCAGGACGGACGCAAGTTTGCGGGCGACCTTTTCATCGATTGCTCCGGATTTCGGGGACTGCTGATCGAGGGCACGTTCAAGGCCGGCTTCGACGACTGGAGCGAGTGGCTTCCGAACAATCGCGCGGCCGCGGTCCCTTGCGAGCGGGTGGAGGAGACGACGCCCTACACGCGGGTGACGGCAAAGGAGGCAGGGTGGCAATGGCGCATCCCGCTGCAGCATCGCACTGGCAACGGTTATGTCTTTTCGGACCAGTTTATTTCCGAAGACCATGCAACCGACCGCTTGCTCGAAAGCCTCGACGGACCGGCGATGGCCGATCCCAAGATCCTCCGCTTCGTCGCAGGCCGGCGCAAGGCTAGCTGGATCAAGAATTGCGTTGCGCTCGGCCTGTCGAGCGGATTCCTCGAGCCTCTGGAATCGACGAGCATCCACCTAGTCCAGGCAGCGCTCACCAAACTTTTCGATTACTTCCCGCACGGCGGATTCGATCCGAAGCTCATCAATCGCTTCAATCGCGAAATGGACTTCACGTACGAATCCATCCGCGACTTCCTGGTCGCCCACTACTTCGTGACCGAGCGGGACGACACGCCCTACTGGCAATACTGCCGTAACCTCAAGATACCCGACAGCCTTGCGGACAAGCTGGAGCTGTTTCGCACGCGCGGACAGGTGCTGGCGGTCAACAACGAGCTGTTTAGCGAAACGAGTTGGTTCGCGGTCCTGTATGGGCAGGGGCTGCGCCCCGTGGGTTATCATCCGATCGCCGACGCGATGTCGGAAGACGATCTCAACCTCACCCTTGCGCGCATCCGCTCTGCAATCAAGCAGCAGCTCGAGCAGCTGCCGCCGCACGACCGGTTCATCGAGCAATGTTGCGCAGCGCAGCCGGCCGTAATGCAAAAGGCATGAATCAGCCGCTGTACGCCGGCGTGGAGCTTGGCGGGACGAAATGCGTTTGCATTCTCGCGCGTTCGCATGAGGAGGTTCTCGACAAACGGGTCGTCGACACGACCGAGCCCGAACAGACCGTCGGCGAGATCGAACGCATCCTGACCGGTTGGCACGCGAACGAACCGATCCGCTCGCTGGGGATCGCCAGCTTCGGCCCGATCGACCTCAATCGCGCATCCCCGAGCTGGGGCTTCATTACGACTACGACTAAGCGCGCTTTGGTCCGGCACCGACGTGGCGCGGAGGCTTCAACATCGGCTCGGCAGTCCCGACGGCAGTTCGACACGGACGTGAACGGAGCCGCGCTCGCGGAACTGCACTGGGGCGCAGGGCAGTCGCTGACCGATCTGGCCTATGTGACCGTCGGGCACGGGCGTCGGCGTCGGACTGATTGCCAATGGCGTGCCGATACACGGCTATGGCCATCCCGAGCTTGGCCATATGCGTGTCGCGCGCAGGCCAGGTGACGACTGGCCGGGCGCATGCTCCTTTCACGGCGCTTGCGTCGAGGGCCTTGCCTCCGGCGGTGCGATCCGCGCTCGTCTCAACGGCCGAAGCTTCGACGAGGTCGCCTCGGACGACCCAATGTGGGAGTCGGTGGCGTGGGCGCTCGCGCAATTGTGCCACGTGCTGGTCGTATCCACGGCTCCGCAAGCCATTCTGATGGGTGGCGGAGTCATGGAGCGGCAACCGCATCTGCTCACGCGAGTGCCACAGCTCCTCAAGGAAAGTCTGAGCGATTACCTACCGGTTCCGCCGGGCGATTACGTCCGCGCGCCGGGACTTGGGAGCATGGCTGGACCGCTTGGCGCGATCGCGCTCGCTGTCAACGCTGCGGAAGACGCTTAGACCGAGCCTTCCGCGCCGATGAGAATCCGCGCAGCGGCAAAGTCGAGCGGCGCACCCGCTTCGATGATCAGGCATTCACCGGGGCCGGCAGATTCCGCGCCGCTGGTGACAGTGCCTTCAACGGGAATCACCCATCGGCGGCGGTCCGAGAGCGCGTCGCGCGGAGCGATCCCATCAACCGCGTGGACCAGCAAGAAGTCAGGTCCATCGACGAGAACCGCCGGGGCATCGACGACAGTCGCGAGTTCGGACGGATAGGGCTCGCGACGCGCGACCGCCACACCGTCCTCGAGATGCAATTCACGCGGGCGACCGTAATCGTACAGACGGTAGGTCACGTCCGCATTCTGCTGGAATTCGATCAGGCTTAGGCCGCCGCCGATCGCGTGGATCGTGCCTGGCGGGACGAAGAAGAACTCACCCGCCTGAACCGGCCGCCATTCGAGCAATTGCTCGATCGAGCCGTCCAGTGCGGCTGCTCTCAACTCATCTTCACCGACCTTGCGGACGAGACCGAGGCCCAGCGTCGCTCCGGGCTCGGCGTCGACGATGTACCAGCATTCCGTCTTGCCGCGCGGAAGCCCGCGCTCCTGCGCTTGCGCTTCGTTGGGGTGAACCTGCACCGAAAGACGCTCGCTGGTGAACAGCCACTTTAGGAGCAGCGGCTCGTCCGTCTCGCTGGTGAACCAGACCTCGCCGATCTTCCGGCCGTCTGGGTTTGGGAACATCGGCGGGATGTCCGTCCGACCCCAAGGCTTTTCGATCAGTTCCGTACGCAGCTTCATTGCCAGCGCCCTACCATCATAGCCGGTTGAGAAGGGAACAGACTTCCGGCCGAAGCGCGCCGCGCGATGCCACACCCGCATCGCTGAAGAATGCATGCGCCGGCTGCTCGGCAGAGTAGCGAGGCCACGCCGGCAGCCCTTCGCCGTTCGGATCGCCCGAGCGTATGAAGTTCAGCCAGTAGGGCTTCAGCGACAGGCCGGACCGGAACTTCGCATCGCCGAACGCATAGCCGATCTCCGCCGCGTGCGACGTACGGCCCCCGCCGGGCGCGGCGTCGAACTCGTAGTGCCACACCGTTGCGCCTTTGCTCGCGAGTAGTTGGGCCATCTTCACTGCCGGGCAGCGAAAGGTGACGTCCGTCGCGATCTGCTGGTCCCGGTTGCCGAGCCGCGGATCGATCGCCGGATCAGCCTGGTCGAGCCGGTAGAACGCTCGCGCTCGCGCCTCGTTGGCGCCGAATGCCTTGGCCACGAACGGGTCGCGTCTCGGACGGCCGCCGGGCAGGTCCAGCTCCACCGCATTGCTGCCGACGATGACGGATTTCGGCGGGGCACCTTCGATCAACGCTCGCGGGCTCTCCGGCAGCACCGCGCCGTCCACCGTGGTGCGCAGCCAGAGGTAGTCATCCGCCTCAAGCGCATCGTCATGTAATTGCTTGTCGACGGCGAGCAACGCCGGGACGGACATCTGCCGCAATTTGTCCAAGTCACCGCCGGAGCCAAGCAGAGCATCGGCCTGGTCGCCGATGCGATGCGCGTCTTCCAGGCTGCGGAACGGCAGACCGAATCCGGGCGTGCCGCTTTCCATGATCGCCTTGCGAAAGAGCGGCCGCGCTCGCGGCGCGGCAAGCATCAGGCTCACGTCCTGTGAGCCCGCGGACTCGCCCGCGATCGTCACATTCTCCGGGTCGCCGCCAAACTTCGCAATGTTGCGGCGGACCCATTCCAGCGCCGCGATCTGATCCATCAGTGCGTAATTGCCGGACGCGCCCTGTTCCGCGGTCAGCTTGCGATGGGAAAGAAAGCCAAAGATTCCGAGCCGGTAGCGCACCCCGACGATCACGATTTCCTTGCCGAGATCGGACTGCACGATGTCGTTCGGTCCGCCCGCGCGATTGCTGCCGCCGTGGATCCAAACGAGCACAGGTCGCCGACCGGTCAGCGCTGGCGTCCGGACGTCGAGCGTCAGGCAGTTCTCGCTGCCGATCAGGAAGTCGGCGCGGTTCCAGCCCTGGTCGTTCTGCACACAGGACGGCGGCTGCTTCGTCGCGTCGAGTGCGCCTTTCCATGGCCGGACGGGCGCGGGAGGTTTCCAGCGAAGCTCGGCCACGGGCGGCGCGGCGAAGGGAATGCCCTTGAAGATATTTCCGCCGCCGCTCCACTCCATGCCACGAGCGGTGCCGCCATCGACCTTGACCGGCTGCGCAATTCCGACCGTCGACGCAAGCAGCGCGAGCACGGCCGGCACAAACTTCATGCGGCCTCGGCCACCTTGCGGCTGATGAAATCGCTGGCGAGAGGCAGCTTCATCGCCGTCTGCTGGTAGCCAGTGCGGAGCTCCGCCATGGCGCGCTGCACCTGGGCATCCGGCATGCCGTCGACGAGCGGGTCATATTCTTCGGGGATGACGCCCTGGCCGAGCATCACCGCGATCCAGCTCGGCGTGTCGAACAGTTCGTCATTGTAGCGGAAGACCCGGCCGCGCTCCCGGAACAGCTCGATCTTGTGCTTCAGCGTGTCCGGCAACTCCATCGTGCGGACGTGATCCCAGAAGGGGCCGGTGCGGCGCGTGGCGGTGTAGTGCAGGATCAGGAAGTCGCGGATCGGGTCGTAGCTGTTGACCATGTGGCGATTATATTCGTCGCGTTCCGCCTGTCCGATTTCGCGGCCGGGGAAGAGGCTCAGCAGCTTCTGTATGCCGTGCTGGATCAGGTGGATGCTCGTTGATTCCAGCGGCTCAAGGAAGCCCGACGACAGGCCAATCGCGACGACGTTGGATTCCCAGGCGCGGCTGCGCCGGCCCGCCTTGAACTTCAGACGATTGGGAGAGGCAATCGGCGCTGCATCGAGCGTGGACAGGAGGATCTGCTCCGCCTCGTCGTCCGACATGTGGGCGCTCGAATAGACGTGTCCATTGCCGGTGCGATGCTGCAGCGGGATGCGCCACTGCCAGCCGGCGGGATGCGCCGTCGACCGCGTGTACGGCAGCAGGGGCTCGGTGCGTTCCGACGGCACAGCGATTGCCCGATCGCACGGAAGCCACTCGCTCCAGTCCTCGAACGGGACGCCGAGCGTGTCGCCGAGCAGCAGGCTTCGGAACCCGGAGCAGTCGATGAACAGGTCGCCGCGGACCTTGCGATCGTCTTCAAGCAGGACGGCCGCAACCGCGCCCGTTTCGCCGTCGCGCTCGACCGAGACGATGCGGCCCTCGATACGTTCGGCGCCCTTCGCCTCGGCATAGCGACGCAGGAACTGACCATAAGCGGCAGCGTCGAAATGGAAGGCGTAGGCGAGCTGGGACAGTGGATCGGCGGGGTTCGCTGCAGGGTGGGCGAACCGATTGTTCGCCGCTGCGACGGCCGACATCGAGTAGCCTTGGAGCGGACCAACCGACTTGTCGTTGCGGTGCTTCAGCCAGAGCTGGTGCAGCGACACGCCGTTGAGGGTGCGCCCGATCTGTCCGAACTGGTGGAAGTAGCTCTCACCTGGCGCGGTCCAACCCGCGAACTCGATGCCGAGCTTGTAGGTTGCGTAGGTCTCGCGAAGGAATTGCGCCTCGTCGATGCCGAGCTGCGCGTTGAACTCCAGGATCGGCGGGATCGTGCCTTCGCCGACGCCGACGGTGCCGATCGCCTCGGACTCGACGAGGATGATTCGGCGACCGGTGCCGCCGAGGAATCGCGCGAGCGCCGCGGCGGTCATCCATCCGGCAGTTCCTCCGCCGACGACGACGATGCGCCGGAGCATGTGTTCAGCCATGGTCACAATGCCCCGATGCGATGCGGATCAGGCTAGCGCCGGTAGGGCACCCAGTCCTGAAGGTTGCAGGACGGTCCGGGAATGATTCCGCCGGGCTCCAGCCCACGCACGCGATCTCCGCGGCAATATTGTCCCCCCTGCGCATCGACGATGAGCGTATTCGTTGGCGCTAGTGCAGGGCAAGCGCTGGCGAGACGATTTACGTAAATCGTTCGTCCGTTGCCGTAGGCCAGGGTCGCGCCGTCGATCACGCGCAGGTTCTGGCTCTGAAAGGTTCCGATGCAGGATTGCGGCTGGCCTGCCGTGTATCCGGCGAGCTCTCGCGCAAGTCCGGCCTGGGGGCTTTCCGTCGGGGCGCAGCTCGCGACCGTGGCGGACAGGATGATGAGTGGGATCGAGCGGTACACGCGCGCCTCCTTCAGTATCAGCGCCCCACAGGTCGCTCATAACGCATGAACGAGGCCTTTCGCTACTTCGAGAGCTTGCGCAATTGCTGCGCGACCGCCTCTGCTTCCGGTCCGATGATGATTTGCGCGCCCCCGTCGACGGCGACCCAGCCGCGGATAGGCAGCTTATCCAGCTCAGCCTTTGCGAGCCGCCCCGTGTCCTCGACTTCGATGGTCAGGCGGCTGCCGCAGAGGCCCACCTTTCGGATGCGTGCCGGCTCCAGGGCTCGGGCAATTGCGTCCGCGACATCGGTCTCCAAGTCATCGGCCGACCGGACTTCCTGCGCCAACTGGTCGGCGATGGGCCCGACGACGACTTGAAGGGCGTTTCCACCGGGCTGAACGATACCCCTTGCACCAAGTGCCTTCAGCGCGGCTTCGTCGATTGTCGTCGTATCGGCGAGGGTAAGTCGAAGCCTGGTCATGCACGCGTCGATCGAGAGCAGGTTGGCTTTGCCTCCCAGTGCCGCCACGAACTGCGCGCCGCGACTACCTGGAGTCGCCGCGGTTCTTGGCACCGACCCGGACGTTTCAGACTCGCGGCCGGGCGTCGCCAGATCGAAGCGGCGGATGCACCAGCTGAACGTGAAGTAATAGATCGCGAAATAGACCGCGCCGACCGGGAGCAGCAGCAGCGCCCTGGTCGAGAGCCCGTAATTCAGGACGTAATCGAACAGCCCCGCGGAAAAGCCAAACCCGAGCTTCACCCCGAGCGCGTCCATTACGACCATGGAGATTCCGGTCAGCACCGCATGGACCGCGTACAGAAGCGGCGCGAGGAAGATGAAGGTGAACTCGATGGGCTCCGTCACGCCGGTCAGGAGCGAGGTCAGCGCGAGGCTGAGCAGCAGGCCGCCGACCGCCTTGCGGCGTTCGGGCAAGGCATTGCGGTACATTGCGAGGCAGGCGGCGGGCAGGCCGAACATCATGACCGGGAAGAACCCGGCCATGAAGCCGCCAGCTGTCGGATCGCCCGCGAAGAAGCGCTTCAGATCGCCGGTGGCGCCGTTGAAGTCCCCGAGCAGGAACCAGGCAACATTATTCAGGATATGATGCAGACCGGTAATCAGCAGCAATCGGTTGAGGACCCCGTAGAGAAACAGGCCGATCGGACCCGCTCGCACGACCCACTGGCTGAGATTGTCGACGCCGGCCTCGAACCACGGAAAACCATATCCGAACAGGACCGCGCCGAAGACGCCGGCGAAACCCGCGATGATCGGCACGAACCGCCGTCCGCCGAAGAAGGCGAGGTAGTCCGGTAGCTTGATGTCCCAGAAGCGATTGTAGAGCAGGCCCGCGACGATGCCGGACAGAATGCCGGCAGGAACGCTGAGCTTAGAGATCTCCTTTGCCCGCCAGGCGGCTTGCTCGACTTCGCTGGTCGTCAGCACCTCCGGCGGAAGATGAAGGAGCACCTTCGCGCCTTCCGTTGCGACCACGTAGGCCACCACGCCGGCTAGGGCCGCGGCACCGTGGTTTTCGCGCGCGAGCCCAACGGCCACGCCGGCGGCGAACAGCAGCCCAAGGTTCGAGAAGATGGCGTCGCCCGCTGCCGCGACGAAGGCAACGTCCAACATGTCCGGCTGGCCGAGCCGCAGAAGGAGCGCGGCGATCGGAAGCACCGCGATCGGGAGCATGAGCGCCCGGCCGAGTGGCTGAAGCTTTTCGAGTTCCGAGAGTCTCATGCGATTGCCTCGCCCGCGATTGCGCGCACTTCCGCGGCCGATGATGCTGCGCAGGCGCGCTCGGCGAGCTTGCGGCAATCGTCCAGACGAAGGGTTCGGACGGTGGCCTTGATCGTGGGAACAGCGGCAGGGGCTACCGAGAGTTCGGTCACTCCAAGGCCCAAGAGAATCGGAACCGCCACCGGATCGGACGCCAGCCCGCCGCAGACTCCCAGCCACCGATTGTGCGCGGTCGCGCCCTCTGCGGCCAGGCGGATCAAACGCAAAACTGCGGGATGGAGTCCATCGAGCATCGCCGACACGCCGGAGTTCGTCCGGTCGGCAGCCAGGGCATATTGGGCAAGGTCATTGGTTCCTATGGATAGGAAGGCAGCCTCGGCAGCGAGTTCGAGAGCCAGCAGCGCGGAGGCGGGGGTCTCGACCATGATGCCGAGCGGCGTCTCCCCTTGAGATCCGACGGCCGCTTCGGCCTCGCGCAGGAAGGCGCGTGCTGCTCGGAACTCCTCCAAGTCCGAAATCATCGGCAGCATGATCCGCCGCTGCGCTGCCGGCACCCCGCGCACGATGGCCCGCAACTGCGTTGCCAGCAGGTCGGGCCGAGCGAGGCTCAACCGGACGCCCCGAAGACCCAGCGCCGGGTTCTCCTCGACCGCGGTGCCGAGATAGGAGACCTTCTTGTCGGCGCCGATGTCGAACGTCCGCACGATCAGCGGCCGGTCCCCAAGCGCAGCGGCAATCGCGGCATAGGCTTGCCGCTGCTCCTCCTCGTCCGGTGCGGAATTTCGACCGATGGCCAGGAATTCGGTTCGCAGCAGTCCGCAGCCTTCCGCTCCGGCTTCCACCGCCGCACCCGCGTCGTCGACCGATGCCAGGTTCGCGAACACTTCGATCCTGACGCCATCGGCGGTGAAGCATACCTCCTGGGCCTGGCGCACTTCGGCAGCGCGTTGCGCGCTGCGCTTCTGCATTTGGTCCCGCGCGTCGTTGAGCCGCTCGTCGGACGGAGTGGCTTCCAGTCGGCAGCGATCAGCATCGAGGACTGCCATTTCCCCATCCGGAAGAGACAGGACTTCGGGGCCGGCGGCGACGATCATCGGCACGCCCGCCGCTGCGGCAAGGATCGCCGCATGCGATGTCGGGCCGCCTTCAGCGGTGCAGATGCCCGAGAGCCCCGACTTGTCGAGCGCAAGGAACTCGGAAGGCAGCAAGTCGGCTGCAATCACGATCGCCTCGCTTGGCAGGTCCGGCGCCGCGCCTTCGCCGCCGAGCAGAGCCCTGACGACCTGACGCTCGATGTCCAGCAAGTCCGCCGCACGCTCGGCGAGCAGGGCATTGCCAGTGGCAACGAGGGCCTCCCGGGCCGATCCGCAAGCCGAGCGCCACGCGAAGGCTGCGCTGCGACCTTCCGAAATCTCGCGCTCCGCCTCCGTCCGCAACTCGGGATCGTCAAGAAGTTCGCGATGAGCGGCGGCGAGGTCTCCCGCGCCACTGTCGCTCAGCTCGTCGGCAACGGTTTCGATCGCCTGCGCGAGGTTCGACCTTTCACTTGCCTCATCCATCCCATCGCGTGGAACCGCGAGATCGGCGGTCCTGAGCTGGAAGATCGTCCCGATCGCCAGTCCGGGCGATGCACAGATCGGACCCCCCCGTCTGCGCGGGGCGATAGCCGCCGCTGCTTGCGGCTCGCCGAGCCCCGCTTCGATCAGCCCGACGACGGCATCGATGGCCGTTCGGGCCCGCTCGCCACCCCCGACCAGCCGGAGGTCATCGCCCTGCTTCACGCCAAGTCTCATCAGGGCGACCGTGCTTCGCGCATTGGCGGATTTTCCGCCGAGAATGGCCGTGACTTCGGCGGCTTGCTGCTTGACCAGCGCAGCAATGCGCGCGGCGGGGCGCGCATGAAGTCCGTGAGGCGCGCCAATGCGGACGACGCGTTCGTAGGACTCGCCCCCTGGGTTGGTAGCCGAAGCGCCGGTGCCACGGATTACGCCGATCCTTTCGCCGGCCGCTACAGGCCGCGAGGCCGCTTCGAGTTCCAGCTCGAACCCTTCGCTCGCAAGCACGATCGGCGTCACCAGGCTTCTCGCGCCATCCGCAACGGCCGCGAGGTCGACCTCGATCAGCGGGTCACCGACTTTGACCTGCGCGCCGGCCGAACTGATTGCGCGGAAGCCCGCACCCTTAAGCGCGACCGTTTCCAGCCCGACGTGGATGAGCAGTTCCGCCCCGTTCTCGAGGCGCAACGTCACCGCATGGGCGGAATCGGGAATGGACACGATCGTCGCGTCGGCTGGAGAGCGAACAACCCCATCGGTGGGATCTATGGCCACTCCAGGCCCCATCATCCCATCGGCGAAAACGGGATCGGGAACCTCATTAAGCGGAGTCAGCCATCCCGCCATCGGCGCCGCGAGCGTCACTTCGCTCATTGCAGCTGGCTTCCGGCCATGACGGGCAAACCGCTCTCCCCTGCAGCGCTGGCGTTAATGCCAAACAAAGACCAATACCGGAGCATATGCAGTGCGAAGCAAAGGTCAACAGCAGTTTTGGCTTGGCCTTTGGTATTTGAATGGTATTATATCTGAATGACGAGTTTGGCTGAACAGGTGGGAACGCTGGCGGGATCGGGCCCCCTCTACACTCGTCTTCAGCGCGCCTTGCGTCGTGCCATCGAAACCTCCGTATTGCGGCATGAGGACGCACTGCCTGCCGAGCGAGAGCTTGCCAGCGAGTTCGCAGTGTCGCGGATCACCGTCCGCAAGGCGCTGGACGGCCTGGTTGCCGAGGGCTTGCTGCAGCGCCGCCAAGGCGCCGGCACGTTCGTCAGCGGCCGGGTCGAAAAGCAATTCGCCAAGCTCACGTCATTCTCGGAAGACATGAAGGCGCGGGGCAGGGTCCCAAGCAGCGAGTGGCTGCTCAAAGCCAGCGGTTCGGTCACGCCGGAGGAGGCGCTGGCGCTCGGACTCAGTCCCGGAGCGCCGGTCCACCGGTTTCATCGAATCCGCTTCGCCGATGGCCTTCCAATGGCGCTTGAATATTCGAAGGTCCCCGGATTCGGCCTGGAAGGTGCGGATGCGGTCGACCATTCGCTCTACGCGGCCCTTCACGGCCGGGGACTCCGTCCCACGCGCGCGCTCCAGCGCTTGCGCGCGGTCCTGATCGACGACGAGCGGGCGAAGCTGCTCGGCGTCGAGCCCGGCGCCGCCGCTCTGTACATCGAGCGGCGCGGCTTCCTGGACGATGGCCGCGTGATCGAGGCAACGGAGAGCTGGTATCGCGGCGACGCCTACGACTTCGTCGCCGAGTTGAACGCGCGCGCATGAGGAATATCGATCCGACCGGGACCCTGATGTTCGCGGAAGCCAGCGAAGCCGCCGATGTCGTCGCGCGCCAACTCGATGCAAATGCCGAGCTCATCGGCGACCTCGCCGCGCGCTTGCGGACGAACCGCCCGCGCACGGTCGTTACCTATGCCCGTGGAAGCTCGGATCATGCGGCGACATTCGCCAAATATGTGATCGAAACCCGTGTCGGCGTCCTGACCAGTTCGGGCGCTCCGTCGATCGCGTCCGTCTATCGCGACCCGCCCGACTTCCGCGAAACGCTCGCTCTGATCATTTCGCAGTCGGGTCAAAGCCCGGACATTCTCGCGGCGGTCGAAGCTGCGAATGCCGGCGGGGCGCTCTCCGTCGCTCTCGTGAATGCGGAGCGTTCTCGTCTCGAGGCCGTCGCGGACGTCACCATCCCGCTTCGGGCCGGGCCTGAGCAGAGCGTAGCAGCGACCAAGTCCTATATCGCGAGCCTCGCCGCAGTGCTTCACCTGGTCGCCGAGTGGACCGGCGACGAGACGCTGCTGGACGCTCTGCAAGCGGCTCCCTCCAAACTAAGGCAGGCTTTCGAATGCGACTGGTCGCCGCTGGTCGAGAGCCTGAAGAAGGCGCGCGGCCTTTACGTGATCGGCCGCGGGCCCGGACTGGGCGTCGCGCAGGAGGCAGCGCTCAAGCTCAAGGAAACCTGCCGAATCCACGCCGAAGCCTTCAGCTCCGCTGAGGTGCGGCACGGTCCGATGGAACTCATCGGGCCCGACTTCCCGATGCTCGTCTTCCGCCAATCGGATGAAAGCGCGGAAGGCATCGGCGAACTCGCGCGCGACGTGATCGCGCGCGGCGCACCGGTGTTCGTCGCCGGTGCCGAGGTCGAAGGCGCGACGTCGCTCCCGGTGCCCGACGCTCCCGAACTCATCGAGCCCCTGCTGCACATCCAGGCGCTTTATCGTGCGGCCAACCGGCTTTCGGTCGAATTGGGTCTGGACCCGGATCGGCCGCTGCACCTGCGCAAGGTCACGGAGACGCTCTGATGGCAGTTGCGCTCGTCAACGGCCGGGTGCTTTGCAAGGAAGGGTTCGTCGAGGGCAGAGCGGTCGTCATCGACGGCGCGACGATTGCGGGCGTCGTCGACGCCGGCGACATCCCCGCGAGCCTTGACCGCTACGATCTCGAAGGCGGCCTCCTCGTCCCCGGCTTCATCGATACGCAGGTCAATGGCGGCGGCGGCGTGCTCTTCAACGACAGCCCGACCGTCGAGACCATTCGCAAGATTGGCGAAGCACATCGCAGGTTTGGGACGACAGGCTTTCTTCCCACCTTGATCAGCGACGACCTTCACGTGATCCGCGCGGGCATAGAAGCGGTGGACGCAGCGATTGCCGAGGGCGTCCCCGGCGTGCTCGGCATCCATATCGAGGGCCCGTTCCTCAACGAGCAACGCAAGGGCATCCACGACGCCGACAAGATCCGCGCGCTCGACGAAGAGGGACTGGCGGTCCTGACCTCCGCGAGATCCGGTCGAACGCTTGTGACCGTCGCTCCGGAACGCACCACGCCCGCCATGATCGGACGCCTTGTCGACGCGGGGGTCATCGTATCCGCGGGTCACAGCGATGCGACCTACGCCCAGATGAAGGCGGCGATCAACGCTGGGCTGTCCGGCGTAACGCATCTCTTCAACGCAATGTCCCAGTTGACCTCCCGCGAACCCGGGGTGGTTGGTGCGGCACTCGAAAGCGACCTCTGGTGCGGCATCATCGTCGACGGTCATCACGTGGACCCGGTCACTCTAAAGCTGGCGCTTCGCTCCAGGCCGCATGACAAGTTCATGCTGGTCACGGACGCAATGCCGAGCGTCGGGACCGAAGCCGAGAACTTCATCCTCCAAGGCAAGCAGATCATCGTCAGTGACGGGGCGTTACGAGACGAAACTGGCAGGCTGGCCGGATCGCATCTGGACATGGCATCCGCGGTCCGCAACGCGATCGAGACTTTAGATGTGACGATCGAGGAAGCGGTCCGAATGGCCAGCGCCGCTCCCGCCGCATTTCTCCAGATTTCCGAGGAGCTAGGTGAAATTTCACGCGGCTACCGAGCCGACCTTGCATGCCTCGACGATCGACTTTTCGTGACCGGCACATGGATAGGCGGAAAGCCCGCGGTCGGCGGTCTCGGCTAATTTGGTATGGGGCGGCGCCGGCTCGCAGCGATGAGTTCTTGATTGGAATTCCCTCGCTGAACGCCTGCTACACCAAGGGAAATTGGCCTAGGCGTTCCGAAACGTGGCCAGATCGAGATGTTGTTTCGGCGCTACACTAATCGGGAAAAAGCGCCACATAGGCCTGTCACAATCTTGTTCTCTTAACTTTGCTGGACGATGAGGGCGCATGAGTGCCCGGGGAAGGGCGCTGAAAAGGGGAATCTGATGAAGACGAATTTGCGCCAACACCTGCTCGCATCGACCTTGCTGGTCGGCGCGGTAGCTTATGCGACGCCAGCCCTGGCACAGGATCCCGCATCGGTTGATCCGGCTGCTGCACCGCCGTCCGGCCCGGTCGAAGGCCAGCCCACACCGTCGGTTTCAGCGGAAGGCGAAAACGTAGAGACAGGCGGCGACATCATTGTCACCGGCTCGCGCATTCCGCAGCCCAACCTCGAGTCTGCAGCCCCCGTCACGGTCGTTTCCGACCAGGACGTGAAGCTTTCCGGCGCGACCAGGATCGAAGACGTTCTCAACCAGCTGCCGTCCGTCGGCGCTGCGCAGGCATCGGGTGTTTCGAACGGCGCTACCGGCACTGCCGAAATCGATCTTCGTTATCTCGGCTCGAAGCGCACGCTGACGCTGGTCAACGGCCGTCGCCTAATGCCGGGCGATCCGGCCGGGACCACCCAGGCGGGCGACGTGAACGTTATTCCGGCCGCCCTCGTTCGGCGCGTCGAAGTCCTCACGGGCGGCGCCTCGTCGGTGTACGGTGCGGACGCCGTTGCCGGCGTCGTGAACTTCATCATGGATACCAGCTTCGAAGGTATCCGGTTTGACGGCAATTACAGCACGTACTGGCACAAGCAGGACAATCCGTTCGTCGCCGACTGCGTCACCGGCGCGGGCCAAGCCTGCGGGACGCTCGGTGCGGGTAGTCCGGTCCACATCCGCGACCTGCTCGAGAATCGGCGTGCAGCGATCGGCCCGGATCAATATCCGCTGCCCACTGGCTCCGTCTGGGACGGTCGTGCGCTCGACGGCACGGTCACGATCGGTTCGGCTTTCGACGACGGCCGCGGTCATGCGGTCGCTTATTTTGGCTATCGTAACGTCAAGCCTGTGCTCCAGGCTGACCGCGACTTCAGCGCCTGTACCATTCAGAACAACGGGGCTGGAAACCCCCAGTGCGGCGGTTCCGCGACGGCTAATCCGGGCAACGTCCTGATCTTCACCGGCGCTGGCACGTCCACCATCGCGTCCCTCGGTGCGGGAACGATTACGCCTGGTGCTGCAAACATCTTCAACTTCGCTCCGCTGAACTACTTCCAGCGGCCGGACGAGCGTTACATCGCCGGTGCGTTCGCGGACTATGAGATCAGTCCGATGTTCAAGCCGTACCTCGAGTTCATGTTCATGGACGACCGGACGCTGGCGCAGATCGCGCCGTCCGGCGACTTCGGCAACACGCTGACCGTGAACTGCGACAATCCGCTGTTCTCGGCGGAGCAGGCGGCCACCATTTGTAACCCGGACAACCTGATCAACGGATTCATCGGGACCTTCCCGACGGCCGTTGATGCTCCGTACAATCCCACTCCGGGCGCGGCCCCAATCGACTTCGTCGATCCCACGACGGGGACGACCTACAATCGGGCCTTCTTCCAATTGCTTCGGCGCAACACGGAAGGCGGTCCGCGTATCTCCGACCTTCGGCACCAGAGCTGGCGCGGTGTTCTCGGAATGCGCGGCGACCTCTCGCCGGTTTTCTCGTACGACACCTACTTCCAGTATGGTCGCACGAACTACACACAGGTCTACAAGAACGAGTTCTCCGTTTCCCGCCTGACCCGCGCGCTCGACGTGGTCGACGATCCCCGCACACCGGGCGTCGTGGATCCGATCTGCCGCTCGGTTCTGGACCAGACCGATGCGGCTTGCGTCCCCTACGACATCTACGGAGCGGACGGACCATCGGCTGCGGCGCTCAGCTACCTGAACGTCTTCGGCGTCATCCAGGGCATCACTTCGCAACAGGTCGCCAACTTCAACGTAACCGGCCTGCTTGGAGAAATGGGCGTTCGCACCCCGTGGTCGGAAGACGGTGTCGGGATCAACGCCGGTATCGAGTATCGCCGGGAATCGCTCGAGCTTAACCCGGACCAGTCGTTCCAGGCGCAGCCGTCCAGCGACCTTGCCGGTCAGGGTGCACCGACCTTGCCTGTCGCAGGCAACTTCAGGGTCTGGGAACTCTTCGCGGAAGCTCAGATCCCGATCATCCAGCGCAGCTTCATCGAGGATCTGTCGTTTAACGTCGGCTATCGCAAGTCCTGGTACTCGACGGAGAACGAACTTGCTCCTGCAGGCACGGACCCCACCCGGAAGTACGATACCGACACGTACAAGATTTCGGCAGAGTTCGCGCCGATCCGTGACGTGCGGTTCCGTGCTACCTATAACCGTGCGTCCCGTGCTCCGAACATCCAGGAACTGTTCGCGGCGCAATTCGTCGGTCTTGGCGGAAGCGTTGATCCGTGTGCCGGTTTCGCCATCAGTGCCACGGACTATGGCTGTCTTGCACAGGGTCTTGCAGTGGGGCAGACGGTCACCGGCAACCCGGCCGGACAGTACAACGCCCTGCTTGGCGGTAATCCGAACCTGACGCCGGAGAAGGCCACGACCAAGTCGGTCGGCGTCGTTCTCCAGCCCAGTTTCATCCCAAGACTGGCCATTACGGTCGACTATTGGGACATCACGCTGAAGAATGCGATCCAGGGCTTCGGCGCTGACGCGATCCTGAATGCCTGCGTAAGCGACTCGACGGCGGGGTCGATTTCTCCGGCCTGCGCGCTTGTTCGGCGCAATCCTGCCGGTTCGCTCTGGCTGAGCTCGCAGATCGTCGATGGCGTGGTTAACGGCGCCACGATCGACCTTCCGAACAATGAAGGGCGGATCGATACGAGCGGCGTCGACGTAAACGTCGCTTACTCGCACGGCTTGTTCGGGCTCGGTGGACTATCTCATAGCTTCATCGGGACTTACCTCGACAAGTTCGACGTCGATAATAACCTGTCGGAGCCGTACAGCTGCGCGGGTTACTACGGCCCGGTCTGCAGCGGCGCGGTCGTTGCTGGCGGTGCTCCAATGCCCGAGTGGCGGCACAAGATGCGTACGACGTGGGACACGCCGTGGGGTCTTGGTGTATCGCTGCAGTGGCGCCACGTAGGCAAGGTTAAGGCGGAGACTCTGCAGGACAATAATACGGTCGGAGCGGCGACGCAGTTCGACCCGGGTGTCCGCATCAAGTCGCAGAACTACTTCGACCTTTCGACGACGTTCACCTTGCTGGACCGGATCAACCTGCGGGCAGGTATCAACAACCTGCTCGACAACGATCCGCCGCTCGTGACGTCCGGCAGCTCCGCCGTGGGTGGAACGAACCTCTGCCCGACTGGTCCGTGCAACGGCAACACCTACCCGGGCACCTGGGACGCTCTGGGCCGCTACCTCTGGGTCGGCGCGACGATCGACTTCATCCCGCCGAAGAAGGCTCCGATGGCGCCTCCTCCGGTAGTCGCTCCGCCGCCGCCGCCGCCGCCGCCGCCTCCGGCGACGCAGACCTGCCCCGACGGATCGGTGATCCTGGCGACCGAGACCTGCCCGGTCCCGCCGCCGCCGCCGCCGCCGCCGCCGCCGGCACCAGAACGCGGCTAAGCCTAGTCGTCGAAATGAATTGGGCGGTGGATCGAAGGATCCGCCGCCCTCTTCTTTTGGGCGAGCCTTTCGTCCCAGTGCTGGCACCCAACGGCAATTGCGCTAGACAGACTTCATGACTGTCGCTCCCCTTCTCGATGACCGAACCGCCTCCGCCATTCGGGACGCAATGAGCGCAGCTCGCACCGGCCGAATTGTCGACGCGGTCAGCATTGCGGAACAAGCACTCCAGGCCGGAGGCGATGCGGCGGCATTGAATGCGATGCTGGGTGCGCTCCAGTGCCAGAGCGGCGACCTGGAGCTGGGTATCCGTCATCTCAGGGTCGCACACCGGCTCAAGCCGTCGGACGCCGTCATCGCCTCGAACCTTGCGACGGCTCTTGCCCAGCAGGGAGACTACGTCGACGCCTTGTCGGTGCTTACCGACGAGATAGCGCGCGCAGACCCGACCATGCGGCTCCAGCGAGTCCGAGCCTTCCTTGCCCAGCATGCGAACGAGTTTGAGACGGCAATCCCGATCTACGAGGCGATCGTCGCTGCCGCTCCCGACGATTGGGAGACGTGGAACAATCTCGGAAATGCGCGGCGACTTGCCGGTGATGCCGAAGCCGGTCTCACCGCGCTTGAACGGGCGATGGAGCTCAACAGCACATCGGGACCTGTCAGGCTCAACCATGCGACCGCGCTGATTGCCGTCGGCAGGACCGACGAGGCCGAGCAACATCTCCGGAGCCTGGCCGCAGACTTCCCGGAGGACGCAAAGCCGCTGCGCGAGTTGCATGCGCTCATGAAAGGCATGGGGCGGGAGGACGCTGCCCTCGAAGCCATCGAGGAGGCAGTCCGCCGCGAACCAACCGACCTCGAACTGCTCATGGCGCTTGCGGCGCATCGACTCAGCATGCTTCAGAACGAGGCGGCGGAGGCCGATTATCGGCGCGTCATTGAGCTGCAGCCGAACCATGAGCTGGCGCATCTCGGGCTCGCAGCGGTGTTTGAGCTGTCCAATCGCGTCGACGACCTCACGGCCCTGGTTGGAACGATGCGGCAACGTGGCTTGGGTGAGAACATCCTCAACTTCGTAGGCGCCATGGAGAACCGAAGGCGTGGACGTTTCGCAGAGGGACTTGCGATGCTCGAGCGCGTTCCCGAGAGCCTCGAAAGCGCGCGCCGTTACCATCTACTTGGGCAGCTTCACGAAGGCGCGGGGAACTACGATCAGGCGTTCGAGGCCTTCACGCGAACGAATGAGTTTCACGCACAGGATCCGACGCGGCCACTCGATCGGGCATCCGCCTATCGTGAAAGCCTGAGGGTCCAGATCGATATGTCCACGCCCGCGTGGGTGAAGCCTTGGCGCAAAGAGGCGGCCAACAACCAGCGGCCGGCGCCAACCTTTCTCGTCGGCTTTCCGCGCTCTGGAACGACCCTCCTCGACACGATGCTGATGGGACATCCGGATGCCCAAGTGCTGGAGGAAGAGCCGACGCTCCTCGAGGCGGCCAAGCTTCTCCAGCCGTTCGAGAATCTGCGCGGTAGCAAGCGATGAGCAGATCGGCGCGGCCCGTGACGAATATTTCCGGGTCGCGGCTCGTCACGCATCGCTCGAACCCGGAAAGCTGCTGGTCGACAAGAATCCGCTCTCGATGAACCTGCTGCCGATCATTCATCGGCTGTTTCCGAACGCCCGGGTCATCCTGGCCCTGCGCCATCCGTGCGATGTCGTGTTCAGCTGCTACGCAGCCAATTTCAAGCTGAACGATGCGATGCCAAACTTCCTGCGACTGGACACTGCCGCGGAGCTGTACGACCTTAGCTTCAGATATTTTGAGAAGACTCGGGAATTGTTCGACATGCCCGTGCACATCGTCCGGTATGAGAATGTGGTGGCCGATCCGGAAGCCGAGCTGAAGCCGCTGCTCGAATTTCTCGGCTTGGCATGGGATGACCAGGTCGTCGATCATGAGGCAACCGCCGCCAGGCGCGGACGAATCAAGACCGCGAGCTATGCCCAGGTCGCGGAGCCCCTCTATCAGCGCTCCGCGGGCCGCTGGCAGAACTTCCGCAAGCAGCTTGAACCGGTGCTTCCCGTGCTGGAGCCGTGGATAAGCAAGTTCGGCTATTCATCCTGACATGGATCGCTCGGGTCTCATCGAGCGGGCGGACAGGGCCGCTGCGGGGGGCGACCTAGAGGAGGCCGAGCGTTGCCTGTCGGAGGCGCTCAAAGAGGGTAGCGATCCGACCCTGTACCTAAAGCTCGCTGGACTTCAGCGCGCGATCGGCGAGCCAGAGACGGCCCTGCGTAACGTGGAGCGTGCGCTCGCGATGTCGCCGCGTGATTTCACCGCGCTATTGCTGCGCGCGAGCCTGCTCGAAAAGCTCGCGAGCCCTGAGGCGATGCAGGCCTGGAGAAATGCGCTCGCCAGCAAGCCCACGGGAGAGCCGCCGCTGCATCTGCAGAAGGTGGTCGCGGACGCCGAACGCAAGGTCGAGCGATGGACGGAATTGCGCGAAGCTCAATTGATTGCGGCAATGAAGTCTGCCGAGGCTCGCGCCGACGCGGCCGAGCGCAGCCGCATCGAACGCTTCCGCAACAATGTCCTGCGCCGTACGCGACATTATCACAGCGAGCCGACCGACTTTCACTATCCCGGCCTGCGCGAAGTCGAATTCCACCCGCGGGAGCCCTTTCCATGGCTGGCCACTCTCGAAGCGGCAACCGAAACGCTGACCGCCGAATTCCGGGCGGTGATGGCGGCTGAGCGGACGGAACTAGTCCCGTATGTTCAATATGACGCGCATATGCCGCTGGACCAGTGGAAGCTGCTGAACCACAGCCTCGACTGGACCGCCATCCACCTCCTCAACCGGGGTGCCCGTGTCGAAGCAAACGCCCGACATTGTCCGAACACGATGGCGCTTCTGGACGGCCTTCCGCAACCGCGCATCCCCGGAGCATCGCCGAACGCGATGTTCTCGCTGTTGAAGCCGCGGACCCAAATCCCTCCTCACGTGGGCGTCAACAATGCCCGGCTGGTATGCCACTTGCCGCTGATCGTTCCGGCGGGTTGCTGGTTCCGCGTCGGCGCCGAAACCCGTGAGTGGAAGACCGGCGAGGCGTTCGTATTCGACGACACGATCGAGCACGAAGCGATGAACCCTACCGACGAGCTTCGCGTCGTCTTCATCCTGGACGTCTGGCACCCGGACTTGAGCGAGATAGAGCGCGAGGGAGTCGCGGCCCTGATAAACGTCGAAAGGGGTGACGGGGGGCTGTGAGCTTCGCTCTCGCGCTGGACACGGCGCGAAAGCGTCCAAACGATCCGGAAGCGCTTGCCGAGCTGGCCAGCCTTGCACTCAGCGAAGGCGAAGAGGAGTTGGCTCTCCCCTTTCTGTCTCGGGCTGAGGCCCTTGGCGATGCCTCACTGTGGCAGTGGAAGGGGCTGCTCGAACGATCTCTCGACGAACATGAGGAAGCGCTCCGATCCTTCGCCGAGGCGGCACGGCTGGATCCCCGAAGCGCCAGCATCGCGCATGGGCTGGCGCGCGTCGCCCTGGAGGCGGGCGTTCCCTCAGAGGACCTTTTCCTTCGGGCCTTGAGCCTCTCACCGTCTGACGGTTCTATCCTGCTGGGCCTGGCCGCCAGCCGGCTCGCAGCCGGCCACGGCGATAAGGCGGAAATGGAGCTGGACGCCGCACTCCACAGGTCGCCGCTCTGGCTCGAAGGCCATGCGCAACTGGCCCAGCTACGGTCCATGCTTGGGAAGCAGCAACATGCGAGCGCATCGCTCGATCGGGCGCTGTGCGCCCGGGCGCAGGATGAGCGGTTGTGGCGCGCACGGTTCGACCTAGAGGTGAAGCGAGAGGATTTCGCAGGGCTTGAGCAGGCGCTTGGCTTGGCGCTCGCCGCCGGAATTCTTTCAGCCGCTCTCGCTCCGTATGCAGCGATCGCGGCTTCCGAGCAGGGCCGGGTGAGCGAGGCCGATAGATTATTCTCGGAGAATGACGCTAACGGCGGTCCTGGCTTGCCCATCTGGAAGATTCGGCACGCCCTGCGCAGCGGCCGCATGGAGCACGCCTTGACGCTCATCGACCGGGAGCTTGCGGGACCGAATGCCGCAAACGCCTGGCCTTACGCGGAAACAGCATGGCGGCTCGCCGGCGACTCCCGCTGGGAATGGCTGACGCGCAATGGGGAACTGGTTTCAACCTTTGATCTGCTCAAAGAGCTTCCGCCACTCGACAGGCTCGCTGCAGTGTTGCGCCCAATCCACCAATGCAATGAAGAGTATCTCGACCAATCCGTGCGTGGGGGTACGCAGACCGACGGCCCGCTTTTCTGCCGTCTCGAACCCGAAATTCGCGCGGTCCGCTCTGCGGTGGTTCGAGCCATCGAGCTTTATGTCGCGAGACTTCCCAAGCCCGATCCGGTGCACCCCCTGCTAGCACAGCGCCGTGATCGGAGGGTGCGGTTCGCCGGCAGCTGGTCGGTTCGACTCAGGGACAAGGGCTATCATGCCAGCCATGTCCATCCCTTGGGCTGGATTAGCTCGGCGCTCTATATTGCCTTGCCGCAGGACAGCGGAGCGGACGCCGACGCGGGCTGTCTGCAACTCGGCGAGCCGGGCGGAGAACTTGGTCTTCAGTTGGCTCCAATCCGGATTGTGAGGCCGGCCGCTGGGAAACTTGTCCTGTTCCCGTCCTGGATGTGGCATGGGACGAACCCATTTCCGGAGGGCGAGCGGCTGACGATCGCGTTTGACGTTGCTTCTCCGCATTAATCACCGTTCGTCGAAAAGTAGATTGCAATCAGGCTCCTAAGGGTTTGATACTGGTTCATTCAGCACAGGAGAGTTCAAACATGCTGAAGCTTGTTCGTGCAATTCCCGCTTTCGCCCTTCTTCTGAGCGTATCGACACCGGCAATCGCGCAGGCCGCGACCGAGGCCGCGGTTACGCCTGAGGCCAAGGCCGAAGCCGACCGAATGAATGAAGTCGTCTGCGAGAAGCAGGAGGTGGTTGGCAGCCGCCTGTCTGTGAAGCGCGTCTGCAAGACACGGGGGCAATGGGCAGACCAGAAGCTCCAGGATCGGATGGATGTTGAACGCGTACAAGTCCAGCGCGGCATGAAAGCGGAATAGAGGCCGATCAGGCTTTCCAAAGCTCCGGGTAGCGCTTCTGCAGCTTGGCCAGTTTCGGCCTGTCGTGAACCAGGATGTACGGGTGCATCGGGTTCTTGCGCATGAAATCCTGATGGTAGGACTCGGCTACGTAGAACGGCCCACGTTCGATGCGCGTGGCAATCGCATGCTTCTGCGCCCGAAGCTGTGAGATGAACGCCGTGGCGATCCGCCGTTGGGAATCGTTCTGCGGGAAGATTGCCGACCGGTAGCTCGGACCGACGTCCGGACCCTGACGATTCACTTGAGTCGGATCGTGCGCGACGCTGAAATAGATGCGGAGCAGTTGCGGGTAGCTGATCTGCTTGGGATCGTAGCGGATCCTGATCGCCTCGGCGTGCTTCGTCCGTTCAGTGCTGACCTTGTCGTAAGTGGCCTCGTGCGCCGCGCCTCCGGCATAGCCGGAGACGACGTCCTGCACGCCTTTGACGTGCTCGAACACCGCTTCCATCCCCCAGAAACAGCCGCCGGCGAGGACTGCCGTTTCCGTCGATGGTCGAGGAGCGGAAGACGCTCCGGTCGCTGCCACCACTGCGAGCGCCGCCAGCGCGACCCTTCCAATCGATCTTTTCATCACGATCTCCCTATCACGATGGTTATACGCGCCAGCGCGGGGGAGGGTTACATCCCGCTCGCGCAATCAATCGCGATCGGGTGCGCCCAAGGGAAAATAGGATCGATACGGGCGCCCTTCGTCGACCGCGCGGGCGACGACCGGGTGCGCCAGCAGGCGCGCGCGGTACGCGGCGAGCTTCGGCCGGGCCGGGCCGATCTCCTGAACCCAGTCGGCGTAGAACAGCGACGGTGCGGCGGCGCAGTCGGCGATCGTGAAGCTGTCACCCACCGCCCATGGCCCTTCGCCGAGGTTTGCCTCGAGCCAGTCGTAGGCCATCGCGAGCCGCTCCATCGCCTTCTGGACGCCGTAAGGATCTCGCGATCCCTCCGGCCGGATCGCGTCGAACACCGGGGCCGACATGTTGTTCATCACGTAAAGGTCGAAGAAGCGATCGAGGAAGCGCGCTCGCCGACCCTCCTCGCCATCAGGGATCCAGCGGTTCGGGCCTGGATGATGCGCCTGCAGATGCTCGATGATGCAGCTAGTCTCGATCACCGGCTGGCCAGCGTCGAGCAGCAGCGGAAACTGCTTGAAGGGCCAATGGCGCTCAAGTTCCTCCATATTCTCCGGATGATCCTGTTCGAGCAAACGATACTCGAACGGAGTCTCGTCCGTCCAAAGGGCGATCAGCACTTTCTGGCAGTAAGAGGAGAAGGGGTGAGCAAAAAGCTGCAGGCTCACCAACTGCCCTCCGCCATCGCGGCCTGTCGTACCTTCTCGCGCTCGCTGCTCGTTTCCGGGCCAGCCCAGCCGTGCTCGACCTTGCCGGCCGGTTCGTAGGTCGCGATGACCGCGCCCGACTCGGGTTATCTTGTTGACGCACCGTTCGGAACGCTTTGGCCGGGGAGTCATTGCCGAACAGCCGCTTGCCGGCGCCCAGCGACACGGGGAATGTCATCAGCGTCAGCTCATCGAGCAGTCCAGCTGCCATCAGTCGCCGGATAGATCGTGCTGCTGCCCTGGATCAGCAGGTCGGGACCTTCGCCGTCCCTGATTGTCCGAAGCTCTTCCAGGCTGCCCACCCGGTGGCTGTTGGACCAGCCGAGTTCGGGCGTCCCGCGCGTGAGAACATATTTGTTCGCGCGCGTGAAAGCTTCGCCCATCGCGATCGCGGCAGCTTCTCCGTCATCCTTGCCGGTGCGGTCGAAGATCTCGCCAATTCCAGTCGTCTCGCCACCGACATAGGGCCAATAGGCGGCGAAAATGTCGTAGGTGCGCCGTCCCAGAAGCAGGTCATATTGGTCGCCGAAGAACGCATCGATGGCCTCGCCAACGTCCTCGTCGAAGAACTGAGGCAGCCAACCGCCATGCTGAAAGCCCCCGGTCGGATCCTCGGACGGCCCGCCGGGGGCCTGCATCACGCCATCGAGCGACACGAATGCGCTGCCGCGAATCCTACGCATTGACGGCTTCGCCGCGCAGCGCGGCTTCGATCTTCGCGACGTCGATCTTGCGCATCGTCATCATCGCTTCGAATGCGCGCTTGGCTGCCGCCTTGTCGGAACTGGTCGTGGCTTCCAGCAGCACGCGCGGCGTGATCTGCCACGAAAAGCCCCACTTGTCCTTGCACCAGCCGCATTCGCTTTCCTGCCCGCCATTGTCGACGATGGCATTCCAGTAGCGATCGGTTTCTTCCTGATCCTCGGTGATGACCATGAAGCTGACCGCCTCGTTCGGCTTGAAGTTCGGGCCGCCGTTCAGGCCGACGAAGCTCTGGCCGAGCACCGTGAACTCGACGGTCAGCTCCGTGCCTTCGCGTCCCGTCCGGATAGTCGGATGGCGCCAGCATCGCCGTGCCCACGTTGCTGTCGGGAAAGACCGAAGCGTAGAACTCGGCCGCCTTGCGCGCCTCGCCCTGGTCGAACCACAGGCAGGTGGTCAGTTTGTTTGCCATCGTCTCTCTCCTTATTTCTTGCGCGGGCCGACGAGCCCGAACATCGCGCCTTGCGGGTCGACGGCGTTGACGGAATATTCGCCGCCTGGGATTTCCATCGGACCATTGTACGACTTTGCCGCCGCCGGCCTTCACGGCTTCGGCCGCGCGGTCGATGTCGTCGACACCGATGTAGAAGTTCCACATCGATTGCGGCAGGCCAGGCATGGTCCGCATGACGGCGCCGATCCCAACGCCGGCGTGCTGGAAGAATTGATAGTCGCCCATCTCGCCCATGGGCATTCCACCCTCCTGCTCCCAGCCGAAGCGCTTCTTGTAGAAGCCGATCGAAGTCACCGGGTCGCTGCTCCACAGTTCGTTCCATCGGACGTGCTGTGGCTGGTCGACCGAGAAGACGTCACTGCTGGCGTTCGGATCGCTCTCGGGCGGGATCGGGTCCATCAGGTAGAAAGGCGCGCCCTCCGGCCCGGTGACCATTGCCAGGCGGCCGACGCCCGGCTGGTCCCACGGCTCCATCATCACGCCGCCGCCGTCGCTCTTGATCTCCTCGACCTTTGCATCGACGTCGTCGGTGTTGAGGTAGCCCAGCCAGACCGGCCGCGCGCCGCCCTCGCGCATCTTGTCGTCGAGCTCGAGGACGCCCCCGGCCATGCCGCCGTCCGACCGCTTGATCATGCGGTAGTTGACGTCCGGCGCGACCGGGTTCGGATCCACGTCCCAGCCGACCACGCTATCGTAGAAGCGCTTGCGCGGCCGGGACGTCGTCGGTCATCAGCTCGTACCATATGAAGCTGCCGAGCGGGTTAGGCACTGGCCAATTCCGAGCTTGGCACTGTCGACAATCGGGTCGAACCCGCCCCAGAACATGCGCTGGCCGTTGAACGGCATTTCGCCGTCGGGCTTCATGCTTTCGTCGGTCATGATCTTTGCCCAGGCGTCGTCGCGCGCCTGCTTGTCGGGCCACTCGATGAAGCTGAAGACGATCGTCTCGCCGTCTTCCGCCTTCACCGCGCGATAGAAGTCCGTGACCTTGCCGTGGCTGAACGTCGTCGGCGATCGCTTCGACGATGCGATTGGCGCCATGCTCCTGGAACACCTTCGCCATCTTTGCCGCCATGTCGCGATAGGCCTCGCGATTGGCTTCCGGCACCGGCACCACGAAGCCGTCGGTGTAACCGCCGTGCGAGCCGCCTTCCTCGACGATCCCGTCGAAGCCGCCCATGATCATGCGCTTGCCGTCGAAGGGCATGGTTGCGCCCATTTCCTGCATGCGCGGGTCGCTCATCATCCGCTCGTTCGCGGAATCGCGCGCCGCCTTGTTCGGATATTCGAACCAGGCGAAGACGACATCCTCGTCCGTCCGTGGCGTCCACCGCCTTGCGGAAGTCGGTGACCTTGCCTTCGGGCACGTCGCTCGCCCAGGCCTCGACGTGGCGCTGCACGCCGAGATCGTGAAAGATCGGCGCGGCGTCCGCGGCATGCTTGCGATACTCTTCGCGGTTCGCTTTCGGCACCGGCACGACGAAACCTTCGAAATAAGCCATCTTCATCCTCCTTCGGATGGGCGAGGGGCTCGCCCTTTGGTGACGCGTGAAATCAGGCCGGCTCGGCGACCGGCTTATTCTCGGCAAAGACAGAGAGTTGGTCGGCAAGCGCGCGCTGGAACGCGGGACGCGCCTCGCGCGCGGGCTAGCAAGGCCGCGAGATTGGGAGTCTTGCCGACGATATCCGTGTGGCGGAGCTGTCGAAGCACCGCGACGATCATCATGTTGCCGATCGAAAAGCGGTCCTTCGAACCATTCCTGGTCGCCGAGCGCGTCGGACAGCAGCTTCAGCCGCGCTTCGATCTTCTCGACCACCTGCGGACGCCGTTCCTTCGTCCACTCCTGGCCGCGGTTGAAGATGTCGATGTTGATCAGCTCGAAGATGCATCGGCTCGACGCTGTTCAGCGCCGCGATCAGCCAGGCGAACGGCCCGCATCCGCGCGTTGCGGTCGACGCGGCAGCAGCCGCTCGTCCTCAATTGCCAAGATGGATCAGGATCGCGCCGCTCTCGAACAGCTGGACCTCGTCGTCGCGATAGGCGGGCACCTGCCCGAACGGCTGCTCGTGGAAATAGTCGGCCGGACGCGGGTTCATCGCGTCGAGCAGTCGGACCCGATAGGTCGCGCCCGATCTCCTCGAGCGCCCAGCGGATGCGCAGGTCGCGGACCAGGCCGGCGGCGAAGTCCGGAACCCAGCGGAAGGCCGTGACCTCCGTCGAGGCTGTCGAATCGACCGGCATGGCGCGCTCCTTAGCTTAGATCAGCTGTTGGCGGTGGCGGATTCGACGGGGTGTGCCCCTGCTTCGGCCATTTGCGGGTCCATCCACATCGGCTCCCAATGGTGCCCGTCGGGATCCTCGAAGCTGCGGCCGTACATCATGCCGCCCATCTCCTGCTTCGGGCCCGGGGTCGGCCTTGCCGCCGTTGCTGGCCGCGGCACCGACCAACTTGTCGACCTCCGCCGGGCTTTCGACAGGAGATTGCGAGGAGCACCTGGCTGGTCTGGTGAGCGTCGGCGATCGGCTTGCTGGTGAAGTCGCATAAAATGGCTTGGTCAGGAGCATCACGTTGATGGTGTCCGACAGCACCATCATCGCCGCGGCCTCGTTGCTGAACTTGGGCTCGTTGCGGGCGCCGAGCGCCTCGTAGAAAGCGTTTCGAGCGCTCCAGGTCCTCAACCGGCAGGTTCACGAAGATCATCCGCGACATCTTTCTCTCCCTCTGCGACTCGATTCGCTTGTCTTTTGACCCGTGAAGTCATAAATTACAACCACTCGTTAGAAAAAGTAACTAGATGCGTCGAGACGAAGAGAAAAGGCGATATGACGATGCCTGCGCGGCCGCGCACGGCATGGACCTGATCGGCGATCGATGGGCGATGCCTGTCGTTCGCGAGCTTCTCCTCGGCCCGCGCCGCTTCGGCGACATCAAGGCGAGCCTGCGGGGAATCAGCGCCAACGTGCTGACGCAGCGGCTCGGCGACCTGGAGCAGGCGGGCCTGTTGACCAAGCGCAAGCTGCCGCCTCCCGCATCGGTCCAGGTCTACGAGCTCACCCAATGGGGCTATGAATCCGCGCCCATCTTTCAGGCGATGGGGCGCTGGGCGGTGCGATCGCCGCGTCACGACCCGGCGAAGCCGTTCTCCCCGGTGTCGCTGATGCTGTCGCTGCGGACGATGTTCAGTCCGCAAGCTGCCGGCGACTTCGCCGCTCGGATTCAACTTCGGCTGGGCGAAGAGGCGTTCTTCTGGATCCGCGAAGGGCAGGACATCCGTATCGGCCGCGGCGAAATCGAACGGCCCGACCTCGTCCTTCGTGGAGAATCGGCGTCCGACATCGCGGCAGTGATGTACGGCGGCGCTCCGCCCGAATCGATCCTGGTCGAGGGAGATGCCGAGCTGTTGCGGCGCCTCCCGACCTTCTTCCCGATGCCCGTAAAGGCAAATGCCGCCGTTTCGAGGGCGTGAGTGATCTTATTGAGGCGCTCGACGCCTTGCCGTAAGGCCGCCCTGCAATGACCGAACTTTCCAACGTGAAGCCCGAGAGCCGCGGCGAGACCGTTCTCGCCGCGCCCGACAAGATGGTGAAGATCCGTGAGCTGTTCGGAATCGACAGCGACATGGAGATCCCGGCTTTCAGCGAGGCCGACGAGCGCGTCCCCGACCTCGACCCGGCCTACGTCTTCGATCCGGACACGACGCTCGCAATCTGCGCGGGCTTCGGCAAGAACCGCCGGGTGATGGTCCAGGGCTATCACGGAACGGGGAAATCGACCCATATCGAGCAGGTCGCCGCCCGATTGAACTGGCCGCTCATCCGCATCAACCTCGACGCGCACATCAGCCGCATCGACCTGATCGGCCGGGATGCCATCGTTCTTCGCGAAGGCCAGCAGGTCACCGAATTCCGCGAAGGCCTGCTTCCTTGGGCGCTGCAGCATCCCGTCGCACTCGTGTTCGACGAATATGACGCTGGCCGGCCGGACGTGATGTTCGTCATCCAGCGCGTGCTGGAGACGGAGGGCAAGCTCACGCTCCTCGACCAGAACCGCGTGATCCGCCCGAACCCCTTTTTCCGGCTGTTCGCGACGACCAACACGATCGGCCTCGGCGACACCACCGGCCTCTATCACGGCACGCAGGCGATCAATCAGGGCCAGATGGACCGCTGGAACATCGTGGCGACGCTCAATTACCTGCCGGCCGCGGTTGAGGCGCAGATCGTGCTCGCCAAGTCGGGCGAATATGACAATCCGGACGGCAAGTCGCAGGTCGACAAGATGATCAAGGTCGCGGACCTGTCGCGACAGGGCTTCATCAACGGCGACATCTCGACCGTCATGAGCCCGCGCACCGTCATCAGCTGGGCGCAGAACACGCTCATCTTCAACGATGTCGGCTTCGCCTTCCGGGTCACCTTCCTCAACAAGTGCGACGAGGCGGAGCGGCCGCTGATCGCCGAATATTACCAGCGCGTCTTCGGACAGGATCTCCCCGAAAGCGTGGCCTCGAAGGCCAGCTGAGGCCGATGGCTGAGCCCATCGACCACTTCCGCAGGGCGCTGGCTGGAGCCGCCCGGGCGATCGCCCGCGATCCCGAGGTCGAGGTCGTCTTCGCATCGGAAGCGGCCCCGGCATCGGGCAAGACGGCAAGGGTTCCGTCCCCGGGCCCGAACCTGCAGCGCAAGCTGGTTGCCGAGGCCCGTGGCGCCGCCAATTCGCTTGCGCTTCGTCTTCGTCACCATGACGATCGGCTGCACGCGACCAGCGCGCCGCTCGACCCCGACGCGCGGGCCGTATTCGAACTCCCTGGAGACCGCCCGTGTCGAGGCTCTCGGTGCGAGGACCATGGCCGGCGTCCGCGACAATCTTGCCGAACTGACCGAGGCGCGGGTTCGCGTCGACGCCATCATCCGGGCCCGAACCGCCGAGGAAGTCCCCCTTTCCACGGCGATCGGCCTTCTCGCCCGCGAGCGGCTGACCGGCGACGCTCCGCCCATCTCGGCTCGCCCCGGCCTCGATCTCGTTGCGTCTTGGATCGAGGAAAAGGCCGGCGTCGAGCTCGACTCCTTGGCGATGACCATCGACGATCAGGCGGCCTTCGCGAAAATCGCGCGCCGGTTGCTCGAAGATCTGGAGCTCGAGTCTGCTCCAGAAGTCAGCGAGGAGCCGCCGGAGGAGGGCGGCGACGATGAAGAAGGCGATCAGGGCGGCGCCGACGACGGCGAGGACGACACCGAAAACGGACCTTCTTCGGGCGAAGCCGAGATGCGCGCCGAGCAGTCGGAGGAGGAAGGCGACGACGACAGCTCGCCGCAGGAAATGGACCTCGGCGAAGAGGAGCTTTCCGACGGCGACGATGCGACTGACAGCGCGCTCAACGCTCCTGCCCGTCGCAATTGGGACCCCTCGCCGGAGACCGACTACAAGCCGTTCACGACCCGGTTCGACGAGATGGTCGAGGCCGATGACCTCTGCGACGAGGAGGAGCTGACTCGGCTCCGCGCTTACCTCGATCAGCAGATGGGTGGGCTCCACAATGTCGTGACCAAGCTCGCCAACCGGCTGCAGCGGCGGCTGATGGCGCAACAGGCGCGCAGCTGGGAGTTCGATCAGGAAGAAGGATTGCTCGACGCGGCAAGGCTGGCGCGGGTCGTCGTCAACCCGATGCAGTCGCTGAGCTACAAGGTCGAGCAGGACACGGAGTTCCGCGATACGGTCGTCGGGCTGCTGATCGACAACAGCGGGTCGATGCGCGGCCGGCCGATCGCAATCGCCGCCATTTGCGCCGACATCATGACGAGGACGCTGGAACGGGTCGGCGTGGCCAGCGAAGTTCTGGGCTTCACGACGCGGGCCTGGAAAGGCGGCCAAAGCCGTGAATTGTGGCTTGCGGATGGACGGCCGCCGTCGCCGGGCAGGCTGAACGACCTCCGCCATATCGTCTACAAGCGTGCGGACGAGCCCTATCGGCACGCCAAGCGTAGCCTCGGCCTGATGATGCGCGAGGGCTTGCTCAAGGAGAATATCGACGGCGAGGCGCTGCTCTGGGCGCACAATCGCCTGATCGCCCGGCCCGAAGAGCGGCGAATCCTCATGGTCATTTCAGACGGCGCGCCGGTGGACGATTCGACGGCCTCGGCGAACGGCGGCGCCTATCTGGAACGGCATCTGCGGCAGGTGATCGAGTGGATCGAGCGGCGGTCGTCTGTCGAGCTCGCGGCGATCGGCATCGGCCACGATGTGACTCGCTACTACAGCCGCGCGGTGACGATTATGGATGCGGAACAGCTGGGCGGAGCGATGATCGAGCAGCTCGCCCGTCTCTTCGAAATCCCCTAGGCCGGAAACAAATTGGGCCCGGCGCAGCTACGCACGCCGGGCCCCCCTCGATACGCGACGCGAGGGAAGTTATGGTGACGAGTAAAAGGGGAAAACCGCGTCACTTGAAGAGCTTATGAGTGATTCGGGCTTCACCGAACCTGAACGGGACTCGCAGCCGAAGTTCAGGAAACGGGCACTAGCGCCGAACGAATTGCTATTGCGAACAGTTCGCAATTAGTTATGGCCGCATCATGAGCCCATCGATGATCCGCCTCCGCAGCGCTTGGTTCCAGGTCCACAAATGGCTGGGCATCGTTCTCGCCATCCTGATCATCCCCATCTCGCTGACCGGGTCGGCATTGGTCTGGCACGATTGGCTCGAAGAGCAGGTCAATCCGCAGCGCTATCCGGCGGCTGGCGCGGCAGCGCTGCCTCCCGCGGCCTACGCAGCGACTGCGACAAGACTGATGGAACCCGGCGAGCGGCTGGCGTCGATCAGCTTCCCAGATGAGGCGGGCAGCGTCCAGGCGACGTTGACCAAGGCCGCGCCGGGCGGCGGCCGTCCGCAGCGGACCTGGGTCTTCATGGACCCGAAGACCGCCGAACCGATCGAACGGGAGAGCAGCAGCGAAGGCCTCGTTCGCGTGCTCCACGTGCTCCACGGCAACTTGATGGTTCCAGGCGTGGGTCGGCAGGTCGTCGGCTGGGTCGGCGTTGCGATGCTGATCTCGTCGCTGACTGGCATCTGGCTCTGGTGGCCGCTCAGGGGCAGTTTCACCCGCGGGCTGCGCTGGAGGCGCCGGCCCGACTTCAATTCGAACCTCCATCACACCGGCGGCTTTTGGGTCGCCCTGCCTCTCGCCGCACTATCCCTGACAGGTGTGTGGATCTCCTTCCCGACCGTCTTCAACCAGTTCAATGGGTCTCAGGCCTCTTCGGGCGGACCCGGCTGGACCAGCGTCGCCGCTGGCCCAGCCCGCGCTCGGGGCCGATCAGGCGCTTGCCGCGGCTCAGCAGGTCGCTCCAGGCCAAGGTCGCCTCGCTGGCGTGGCCAACCGACAAGAAGGCCGAGTGGACGGTCATGGTCAAGGGCGACGGTGCGCCCACCGAGGTAAAGGTGAAGGATTCCGACGCCACCGCGTCGATCAGCCCGAAGAAGCCCGAGACGCTCGCGCGCACCATGCGCCGGATCCACGACGGCACCGGAATGCCACTCGTCTGGCAGATCATCATCTTCGTCGGGGGGATCCTGCCCGCGGCGCTCGCGGTCACGGGAATCCTGATGTGGCTGCGGATGCGCCGGCGTCGTCAGCGGCACCGGCGGAACGCCGGACTGGTTGAAGCCGGGGCTTTAGCGAACTAGCGGCCCGTTGGCGGGCCGCCGGCGGATCAGGCCGCTTCCTTCGCCTTCTTGACGAGCTCGCGCTTCAGCTTGCGAACCTTGGTCGAAAGCTTCTCGTCGCTGGTCTTCAGCAGCCAGTTGTCGAGGCCGCCGACATGCTCGACCGAGCGCAGGCCGTGCGTCGACACGCGCAGCTTCACGCTCTGACCCAGAGCATCGGAGATCAAGGTCACGTTCTGCAAATTGGGCAGAAACGTACGCTTGGTCTTGTTATTGGCGTGGGAAACATTGTTGCCCACCTGCCGGCCCTTGCCGGTCAGCTCGCAAACGCGCGACATAAGGTTCAATCCTGATTCTTTGGGACGGGCCATCAAAGAGGGCCCGGAAAGCCGTCGCCCGATAGCCAAGAGGGGCATTTACGTCAACACTTGTGGGAAACCGACTTAACGGCAATTGCGTTATGTCGGCAACGAAACTTTAGATCGGAAACGCGAATGCGGGCGATTATCCTCATCCTGATTCTTGCCGTAGTCGGCCTGATCGTCCTCGTGGCGACCGGCCTGCTGGATATCAACCAGACGCGGTCTGCGGAGGCGCCGCAGGTTTCCGTCACGGAAAACGGGGTTACCGCCACTGGCGGCCAGGCACCGGCTTTCGACGTGGAGACCGGAACGGTCAGCGTCGGTTCGGAGGCGGCGAACGTGACGGTTGCCGTGCCGACGGTCCAGGTGAACCCGGCGGACGGAAATCAGGCGGAGCCTGCGACCACCAACACGCGCCCAGTAGCTCAAATCGACAGGCTATCGGTGGTGCGCTAGCCGCGCCGCGTGGCTTTTCCGCTCCCGTTACCGATGCGCCGGGCGCTCGATCTTGCCCGCGAGGCGGCGGCGAACGGCGAAGTGCCGGTCGGAGCGGTCGTTACCAAAGGCGGCGAAATCATCGCCGAGGCGCGCAATGCGATGCGCGGCGGCCTCGACCCCACGGCGCACGCGGAAGTCGTCGCGATTCGGGCGGCGGCGCTCAAGCTGGGGGAACCCCGCCTGGACGGCTGCACAATCTGGGTGACGCTGGAGCCATGCGCGATGTGCGCGGGGGCGATGGCGCTGGCCCGCGTCGAGGCGCTGCGTTTCGGCGCCGAGGACCCGAAGGGCGGAGGCGTCATGCACGGCGCGCGCGTGTTCAACCAGCCGACCTGCCATCACCGGCCCGACGTTCTCGGCGGAATCGGCGAACAGGAGTCAGCGGAACTGCTGCAGCGCTTCTTCGAGGCAGCGGCGCTAAAGCATCAATGTGAGCTAAATCCGTTCTGCGCTTGTGAACAAAGGCGTGTGCGGGCATTTAACAGCCACGCCCATGAGCGATCCTTCCCCCATTCCCTGGTTCGACGTCATCATCATCCTTGCTTTGGTGGTGTTGAACGGCGTCCTGTCGATGAGCGAACTTGCTATCGTCTCGAGCCGCGAGGCCCGGCTGAAGGCGATGGCCAAGAATGGCAGCGTTGGAGCCAAATGCGCTCTTGAGCTCGCAGCCAATCCGGGCCGCTTCCTGTCGACGGTGCAGATCGGGATCACGCTCGTCGGCATTATCGCGGGCGCCTATTCGGGCGCGACGCTGGGCAAGCCCGTCGGCGAGCATATCGCGCGATTGGGGATCGATCCGGAGACGGCGCAGACGGTCGGTTTCGCCCTTGTGATCGCCCTCACGACCTTCGCCTCGCTGGTCATCGGTGAGATTGTTCCGAAGCAGTTCGCGCTTCGATCGCCCGAACCGATCGCGGCAATCATGTCCCGGCCGATGCGCTGGTTGTCCACGGCGACAGCTCCGATCGTCTGGCTGTTGGACCGAACGAGCGCGCTGATATTTCGGATCATCGGCCTCAACAGGGAATCGGAAAATACGGTAACAGCCGAGGAGCTTCATCTCGTCGTCGCCGAGGCGCAGACAGCGGGCGTGCTGGAAGAGAGCGAGCGAGCGATCATATCCGGTATCGTGCGCCTGGCCGATCGCCCCGTGCGAGAAGTGATGACCCCGCGGACCGAGGTCGACTGGGTGGACGTGAACGCAACGCCGGAGGAGATTCGGACGGCGGTCAAGGAAACGCCGCACAGCCGCATCCCAGTCGCGGACGGATCGGTCGAGGATATCGTCGGCGTCATCCGGACCCGCGACCTGCTCGAGGCGATCATGGACGGTCGTGAGCTCAACCTTCGAGAGCTGGCGCGGTCGGCGCCGGTTATCCCCGACCTGATGGACGCCATGGATGCGCTTGCGGTCCTGCGATCCGCTGACGTTCCGCTCGCCCTCGTGCACGACGAATATGGACATTTCGATGGGATCGTGACCCCGGGAAGCATCCTCGCGGCCCTTGCCGGGGCCTTCGCTAATGACGTTGAGGACGAGGAACCGCCACTTGTCGAGCGGGAGGATGGCAGCTGGCTGGTCTCCGGCGCGGCGAGCGCGGACCTCCTCCCCGACCGGCTCGGCGTGAACCTGCCTCGTGATCGTGACTTTTCGACTGTCGCCGGCTTCGCGCTCTCAGTCTTGAAGCATCTGCCGCAGACGGGCGAGACCTTCAGTCACGACGGCTGGAAGTTCGAGGTGGTCGACATGGACGGACGGAAGATCGACAAGCTTCTCGTGTCGCGGTCGAAGAAACGTTCGAAAGAGCAGGAGCCTGCCGCCGTCGAGCAAGGCTAGGGCCGACAAGCCCCGAAGCGACCTGCCGTTACAGCTTGCCGAAGCGGTTTTCGAACCCTTCCGTATCGCCTCGCGATAGATAGTCGGCCTGTTCGATGACGCGGTCGCGCTGCAGCCGGCCCTTGAACGGTCCAAGCTGTGCGTCGACGCGCTCGAGCTCGGCCGGGGTGAGCCGCGCAAGCTGGTCGTATCGACTGTAGCCGAGCGCATGAAGCGCATCCGCGAACTTTGGTCCGACGCCCTTCATCCGTGCGAATTCATCCCTCGTCTCGTTGCCAGCAAGAGCCTGATGCACCCGCGCACTGAGAATTTCGCCAGCGACGTCGCTGGTTGCGGCTGCCGCTTCTCCAGCTAGGCCGCGCCCTTCGGCTTCGGGCTTCGGATTGATCATGTGCGGTCTCAACGGAGTGTTTTCCGTGAGCTTCACACTCTGCCTTGGTCGCAAGAGCAGGAAGGCCAGCAGCGCGATCACGACGACCGCAAGGATGATCAGCCAGAGATATCCGTCGAAATTCATCACCAACTCCACTGCGCGTTCGACCGGCGCCGCAATTCGAGCAAATAGGCCATCAGCAGCCCAAGGCCAAAGCTGAGAAGCGCCGCAAGTTCCACTTCAAGCAGCATCGGCAGCATGAAAGGGGCGCGCCGATCGGCCCAGTGCACGCTGCCAATTCCCCGGACGTCATTCAGGATCCGCACGAGTTCCGTTCGCTGGAAGCCGTCTGCCGGTCCGGTCAGGACAAGCGTGCGGCTGAGTGGGTTACGCTGAACTACGGCGCGCACCTGCGCCCATCTCGAAGTCTACCAGCACTTGGCGCGTCTGCCTCTCGGCGGCGGCAGCAAAGCGGTTGCCGTTGCCGACGGGACCGTGCCAGATCCAGCTGGCCACGAGAACGAAGGCGAGCCCTGCCGCCAACGCCAAGCGACCGCGCTTCCTTCGCCGAAAGCCGAACGGCCCCGGCGATCACGCCCGCGACGGCTGCGGCCACGATGAGCAGGCCAGTAGAGGTCCCAGAGCAGGTTCATTGGTCGGCCATTGCTCCGCTACGCTCCAATTCTCGCCAGCCGATGTCCTGGCGATGAAAGCCGTCGGCGAAGTCGATCTGGTCCACCGCCCGGTACGCCCGGGCGCGGGCGTTGGCGAAGGTATCCGCAACCGCGGTGACGGCGAGAACGCGGCCGCCTTTCGCAACGAGGCCATTCTCCGATTGAGCTGTACCCGCGTGAAAGACTGTAACGCCGGGCACCTGCTCGGCGGCTTCGATCTCCCGGATGAGGCCACCACTTTTGGGGGTCCCTGGGTAGCCGCTGGCGGCGACGATGACGGTCACGGCCGATTGCGTCGAAAGTTGGGGGCGAACGTCGGCCAGCCGTCCGGTCGCTACCGCCTGAAGCAACTCCGCGAAGTCGCCTTCGACGCGCGGCATGATCGCTTCGCATTCGGGGTCACCGAAACGGACATTATATTCGATGAGCTTGGGGCCGTCGGACGTCAGCATCAGGCCCGCGAAGAGCACTCCCGAAAATGGCGTACCCGCGGCCGCCATAGCTCTCGCGGTCGGAAGCACGATCTTCGTCATCGCCCGATCTTCGAGTTCCGGCGTTAGGACCGGCGCGGGCGTGTAGGCACCCATGCCGCCGGTGTTCGGGCCGGTATCGCCTTCGCCGACCCTTTTGTGGTCCTGAGCCGACGCGAGCACGACCGCGTTCTCGCCGTCGACCAACGCGAACAGGCTGGCTTCTTCGCCTTCGAGGAACTCCTCGATGACCATGGGCTCGTCGCCGGCACCCTCGATTGCCGCTTCGGCTTCCTCGCGGGTCATTGCGACGGTCACGCCTTTTCCGGCCGCAAGCCCGTCGGCCTTGATTACCACCGGGATGCCGAACTGCTTGAGTACTTCACGGGCCGCCGCGGCCGTTTCTACGCGGACGTAATCGGCCGTTGGGATGCCGTTCGCCGCGCAGAGATCCTTGGTGAATCCCTTCGATCCTTCGAGCTGGGCCGCTGCGGCGTTCGGGCCAAAGACCGAGAAGCCCGCCTCGCGCAATGCATCCGCGACGCCTGCAACGAGGGGCGCCTCGGGCCCGACGACCACTAGATCGATCGCTTGGTCCCGTGCCAGCGCGGTCACGGCCGCAGGATCGCAGGGGTCCAAGGCGACGCATTCCGCCCATCGCGCGATGCCCGGATTTCCCGGCGCGGCGACGAGCGTTTCGCAGCTCGGCGATTGCCTCAGCCGCCACGCGAGAGCATCTTCACGGCCACCCGAACCCAAAAGCAGGATGTTCATGGATCTCCCCGAAGACAGCGGAAGCGGCCTGTTAGCCGACGCCAAGGCCGGCGACAACGCGCCTGCGTTGACGGTGACCGAGCTGTCGATGTCGCTGAAGCGGACGATCGAGACGTCGTACGGCCGGGTGCGCCTTCGCGGCGAGATTTCGGGCTTCAAGCGGCACGCCTCGGGCCACTGCTATTTCTCGCTGAAGGACGAGGGCGCCTGCATGGACGCCGTCGTCTGGCGCAGCAGCGCGCAGAGCCTCGCGTTCCGGCCCGAAGACGGGGCCGAGGTCATCGCGACCGGCAAGCTGACGACTTACCCAGGCCGCTCCAAGTACCAGATCGTCGTTGAGCGGATGGAGCTTGCGGGCGAGGGGGCGCTGATGGCGCTGCTCGACAAGCGCCGCCGGGCCCTCGCAGCGGAAGGGATCTTCGACGCTGGGCGGAAGCGCAAGCTTCCATACTTTCCGCGCGTGATCGGCGTCGTGACGTCACCGACCGGTGCCGTGATCCGCGACATTCTTCACCGTCTGGAAGATCGCTGCCCGACCCATGTCATCGTCTGGCCGGTACCGGTTCAGGGTGAGGGTGCATCGGCCAAGGTCGCGCAGGCCATTCGGGGATTCGGTGCCCTTGAGCCGGGCGGCCCCGTTCCGCGTCCCGACCTTCTGATCGTTGCTCGCGGAGGGGGCTCGATCGAGGATCTGTGGGCCTTCAACGAGGAGGAAGTCGTTCGAGCAGCCGCGGAATCGCCAATTCCGCTCATTTCGGCTGTGGGTCATGAGACCGACACGACTTTGATCGACTTCGCCTCGGACATGCGCGCACCGACACCGACCGCGGCGGCCGAGATGGCGGTGCCCGTCCGTGCCGAGCTGTTGGCGCTGGTGGACGATCTGGGCCGCCGCTCCGCATCGTGCCTGACGGTTCACGCCAGGCGTGCTCGCGAGAGGCTCGACCTGACGGCGCACCGCTGGCCACAGCCCGAGACTTTGTTCGCGCCAATGGGCCAGAAGGTTGACGATCTCGTTGGCCGACTGCCGCGAGCCCTTGCATCGCGGGCCGCTCACGCGCGGGCGGATCTCAGCTCGGTTGCGCCGAGACTGAGGCGCGAGTTGCTATCCGACAGAGTTGCACGGGCGCAGGATCGCCTCGAGTTCCCTTTGGCGTCTCGCGGAGCTTGCTCACCCCGACCGGCCGCTGAAGCGTGGCTTCGCCCGAGTGACCGATCGCGAAGGCAGGACGCTGACGCGTGCCGCGGAGGCCGAGGCCGCACGCGAGCTAAAGCTGCACTTCGGGGATGGATCGGTCGATGTAACGACCGGTGCAGGCAAGGCGCCAACTCCCAACCCGCCCTCCCGGGTTGAGCGCCCGCGCCGCGCATCCTATGTCGTCCCCCAGCGGGGGCTGTTCGACGAGCCTGAGGAATAATCGATGCTGATGAGTGGAGCCGGGCGCGCGGCGCGCCTTCACTATCTCCCAAGCACATTTCGCGTTCTGTCGAACGGCGATCACGTGGTCTGCGCGGTCACTGGCGCGCGCATCCCTCTGCACGAGCTGCGCTATTGGAGCGTCGAGCGTCAGGAGGCCTATGTCGACGCGGAAGCTAGTGTCGCGGCCGAGCAGCGGGCAGGCGGCATCTAGCCGTTCGTCGAAGCGGCGTTGCGTCGAGCCCAGGCTTGTCGCAGGACGGGTCAGCAGAAATGGAGTAGCTCATGCCTACCCGCTTATTTGCTCTGGCCCTCGCGCTGACCTTGACAGTCGGAAGCACAGCTGTCGCTTCCAGTGGACAAGAAAATCCGCAGCTTGTCGGAACCGATCCGAACGAGAAAATCTGCGAGGATATCGTCGTGACGGGCAGCCGCCTTGCGAAGAAGCGCTTTTGTGCGACTCGAGCACAGTGGGAGGAGCGCAAGCAGATCGATCGCCGGACGATCCATCAGATCCAGACCCAGATAATCGGCCCCTGTCAAATTGCACCCTCTTCCCGCAATGGAGGTCCGACCGCATGCTGAAGTATCTCACCATGGCGCTGCTCGTGCCCGCGGTCCTGTCTTCCGCGCCCGCACTGGCCGAGAAGAGAGACCAGCCGACCGGTAATGCAGACTATCAGAATGAACGGATCTGTGAGGACATCACACTCACGGGTAGCCGCATTGCCAGCAAGAGGTTCTGCGGAACGCGCGCCCAGTGGGCCGACAAGAAGTTGCAGGATAAGCAGGAAGTCGAGCGAATTCAGCGCAGCCCCTGCGTCCTCACACATAATTCCCCGAGCGGGAAACCCGCCTGCTGATCCATCGCGGGAGACAAACAATGCGCCTGTACCTGCTCGCCGTCGTCTTCTTGAGCCCTTTGAGCACGGCCACGGCTCAAACAGTTCCGGAGGCGCCGCGACCAAGCCCGGACAGCGGCAGCGACCGGATTTGCCAGGACGTCAAGCTGACCGGCAGCCGGCTTACGGTCAAACGCTTCTGCGGGACCCGCGACCAGTGGGCCGACAAGCGTCTACAGGATCGGCAGGAGGTCGAGCGGATCCAGCGGAGCCCGTGCGTGCGCGACGGCTCGACTTGCAAGTAGGCCGGCGCCCGCCGCCTATTCCGCCGCTTCCCTCATCGCCTCATCGACGGGCGTTATGACCAGCCCGCCGTCGCCCTCGTCGACGCGCACCGTCTGACCGTCCTTCAACTGTCCGGCGATAATCATGTCGGCCAGCGGATCCTGCAAATACTTCTGGATCGCTCGCTTGAGCGGTCGCGCGCCGTAGACCGGATCGTAGCCGACACGTCCTAGCCAGGCGCGAGCGGCGTCGGTCAGTTCGATGCTGATCTTGCGATCCTCGAGCAGCTTCTGCAGCCGCTTGACCTGGATATCGACGATCGGCCCCATGTGGCCGGCGCTGAGCCGGTGGAACAGGATGATCTCATCCAGCCGATTGAGGAACTCGGGCCGAAAATGCGCCCGGACGACTTCCATGACCTGTGGCTCGACCTTCTCGGCCGGCTCGTCTTCACCCAGCGAGGCCAAATACTGCGAGCCGAGGTTCGAGGTGAGGATGATGATCGTGTTCGAGAAGTCGACCGTGCGACCCTGCCCGTCGGTCAGGCGCCCGTCGTCGAGCACCTGCAGCAGGACGTTGAACACGTCCGAGTGCGCCTTCTCGACCTCATCGAACAGCACGACCTGGTAGGGGCGCCGGCGGACCGCCTCGGTCAGAACGCCGCCTTCCTCATAGCCGACATAGCCGGGAGGAGCGCCGATCAGCCGCGCAACCGCGTGCTTTTCCATGAACTCGGACATATCGATCCGGACCATCGCGTGCGGATCGTCGAACAGGAACTCTGCCAGCGCCTTGGTCAGCTCCGTCTTGCCGACGCCCGTAGGGCCAAGGAACAGGAAGGAGCCGAGCGGCCGGTTCGGATCCTGCAGGCCGGCGCGTGATCGGCGGACGGCAGCAGAGACGGCCCTTACCGCATCATCCTGCCCAATTACGCGGGCGGCCAGCAGCGTCTCCATCTGGAGCAGCTTTTCGCGCTCGCCTTCCAGCATCCGTTCTACCGGAACGCCGGTCCAGCGGCTGACCACGCCGGCAATGTCCTCGGCCGTGACCTCCTCGCGGAGCATCGCGCCTTTAACGGCCGCCTGGGCCTCGGTGAGCTGTCGCTCCAGGTCCGGGATGCGCCCGTACTGCAGCTCGCCCGCCTTCGCGAGGTCGCCGTTCCGCTGCGCCTGCTCGAGTTCGATGCGCGCCGCGTCCAGCTGCTCCTTGATCTTGGCCTCGGCGGTGATCTTTTCCTTCTCCGCCTGCCAGCGCTGCGTCAGCTCCGCCGACTGCTGCTCCAGGTTCGCAAGCTCTTCCTCCAACGCCTTGAGCCGCTCCTTCGAAGCCGCGTCATTCTCCTTCTTCAGCGCCTCACGCTCGATCTTGAGCTGGATGATGCGCCGGTCGAGATTCTCGATCTCTTCGGGCTTGGACTCGACCTCCATGCGGATGCGGCTCGCGGCCTCGTCCATGAGGTCGATCGCCTTGTCGGGCAGGAAGCGGTCGGTGATGTAGCGGTTGCTGAGCGTCGCGGCGGCGACCAGCGCGCCATCGGTAATGCGCACGCCGTGGTGAAGTTCGTACTTCTCCTTGAGACCGCGGAGGATGGAGATGGTGTCCGGAACGCTCGGTTCGCCGACGAATACCGGCTGGAACCGCCTCTCCAGCGCCGCATCCTTCTCGATATATTTGCGATACTCGTCGAGCGTCGTGGCGCCGATGCAGTGCAACTCACCGCGCGCGAGAGAGGGCTTCAGCAGATTGCCCGCGTCCATCGCGCCCTCGGCTTTGCCCGCGCCGACGAGCGTGTGCATCTCGTCGATGAAAAGGATGATCTCGCCGGCGGCCTGCTTCACCTCGTCGAGCACGCCCTTCAGGCGCTCCTCGAACTCGCCGCGAAATTTCGCGCCGGCGATCAGCGATCCCATGTCGAGCGACAGCAAGCGCTTGTCCTTGATGCCGTCGGGAACGTCACCGTTGGTGATGCGCAACGCGAGGCCCTCGGCAATGGCCGTCTTGCCGACGCCCGGTTCACCGATCAGGACCGGATTGTTCTTGGTGCGGCGGGCGAGGACCTGAATCGTGCGGCGGATTTCCTCGTCGCGGCCGATGACCGGGTCGAGCTTGCCCTCACGTGCAGCCTCAGTGAGGTCGCGAGCATACTTCTTCAGTGCGTCGTAGCGGTCCTCGGCGCCCTGGGTGTCGGCAGTTCGTCCCCCGCGAAGCTTCTCGATTGCCGCGTTGAGGTTCTGAGGCGTGAGTCCGGCCTTTTGCAGCGCTGTGCCGACTTCGGTGCCCTTCGCCAGCGCCATGGCGAGCAGGATGCGCTCCACGGTCACGTAGCTATCGCGGGCCTTCTGTGCGACCTGCTCGGCCTGATCGAGAATGCGGATGGTATCGCCGTCGAGTGCCGGCGCCTGAGTTGCGCCGCTCCCGGTTACTGCCGGAATCTTCGCCACCAGCGCATCGACTTCGAGCTTGGCTGCTTTCGCATCGCCGCCGGCGGCCTCAATCAGGCCTGCGGCCATGCCTTGCTCGTCGTCGAGCAAGGCCTTCAACAGGTGAGCGGGAGCGATCCGCTGATGATGCTCGCGGACGGCAATCGTCTGCGCCGCCTGAAGGAAGCCCCGCGCACGATCGGTGAGTTTCTCAAGGTCCATCGAATACCCCTTTGCCTTGGGGCGGATATGGTGTGGCCCTTAGACCACACAAGGGCAGCCGTCACCGCTGTTGAGGCTGCGGTTCGGGTGCTGGCGGTACGGTTAGGACCGGGCCGTAAACGGAAATGGGTGCCGCTGCTACGGGCGCGAGCGGGTCAGTTGAGGGCACGGCCTGGGTCGCGACTGTCGATGCCGCTCGAGTCTGCGGGGGCATCGCCACGCTCGCGACATCCGCCGGCCGGACAATCGCCGGACAGCTAGCGACATTGGGGTCTGCGCCCCAGCGCCGGTACTTGGTCGTGTCCACATGGAAGCGGATGAAGGCGTAGAAGCCGAGGCCGACCGAATAGTCTGTCCCGCGGCGGGCGTGGACCGCGCAAAGCCTGCGCATAAGATCTTCGCGCGTGGTCTGGCGCAGCGGCACCAGATCGACCGCCGAGTAGTGCTTGTGCGCGCTTTCCGCAGCGCCCCCGGCGCAGCTGTTCAGATGCGGATTGCGATAGGCGGACACCGGCTCCACCGGGCCGACCGTTGGGATCACGTAGTCGTGAATGTAGCGCAGCGTCTGAACGATGTTCGGCCATTCCGCGAGGGGCGGGACTTCGAACGGTGCCCCGCCGCAACGCTGCCATGACGTCGCCGTGCGCAAGAGCTGCCAGGTCGGCACGACCCCCGAGACGCCGTACTGCGCCAGGTAATCGTTGAAACCCTTCACACCCGCCGCGTGCCTGAGGCTCGCGCTATACCAGTTGCGATAGCCGGGCTCGTCCTGTCCGATCGTGATGTAGGGCGCCGCCGGGCTCCACAGCGCCGGCTGGGGGGCGGGCATGACTGGGGCGACCTGGGCGAATGAAGGGGCCGCCGCGAACAGCAATAGGCTCAAAATCCAACGCATTGCGGCCATGATACTCGCAGCACCCAGCTTGCAAAGCGCTGAATGGCGCACCACTGTCGCAGGAATGGAGCGACCCATCGAAGTAGACCTGCCGCACAAGCTGGGCCGCGAAGAGGCCCGGCGACGGATCGCGGGCAATGTGCACAAGCTCACCGATCACATTCCCGGCGGCGCCGCGGACGTGAAGTCGAATTGGGTCGGCGACCAGCTCAACCTCGACATCACCGCCATGGGCCAGACGGTCGCGGCGCAGATCGACGTCGAGGAAGTGAAGGTGCGGTGCCGCGTGATGCTGCCCGGAATGCTCGCCCTTTTCGGCGGACCGATCGAAGCGGCTCTCAATCGAAAAGGCAGCGATCTTCTTCTCGAAGACCGGAGCAAGAAGCGCTGATGCGCCACTTCGCCGTCGTCGGATCGGGGCCCGCGGGCTTCTACACGGCGGAGGCGCTTGAAAAGGCCTATGGCGAGAATGCGCGCGTCGATATCCTCGATCGATACGCGGTGCCCTACGGACTGATCCGCTTCGGCGTGGCGCCGGACCATCAGTCGCTGAAGGCGGTCAGCAAGCGCTACGACAAAGTCGCGGACAGCGCGGGTGTCGACTTCATCGGCAATGTGACAGTCGGCAGAGACGTCTCGGTCGCAGAGCTACTCGACCTGTACGACGCGGTCATCCTGGCCATAGGCGCGCCGCACGACCGCAAGCTCGGGATTCCGGGGGAAGAGCTTCCCGGCGTCGTGGGCTCGGCCGAATTCGTCGGTTGGTACAACGGCCATCCCGAGTTCGCCGACCTTGATCCGCCCCTGGGTGGGACTCACGCGGCGGTGATCGGTAACGGCAATGTCGCCCTCGATTGCGCGCGCATCCTGTCCAAGACGCAAGGCGAATTCCAAGGGTCGGACATCGTCGGCCACGCGCTCGAAGCGCTCGACAAGTCGTCGATTCGGACGGTCACGATCCTCGGGCGACGCGGGCCGCATCAGATTGCCATGACGCCCAAGGAACTCGGTGAGCTCGGCCATCTCGAGGATGCATCGCCCGTCGTCGAAGCAGGCGACTTCCCGCCGGTCGAGGCCGACGATGCGCTGGAGCCCGGGCATCGCAAGTCGATCACGATCCTTCGGGAATTTGCCGCGACGGCTGCGGACGAGTCCAAGTCAAAGCGCATGGTGTTCGACTTTTTCGCCAAGCCCGTGCGGATCGAGGGCGACGGTAAGGCGGAGCGGATTATCGTCGAGCGCACCGAACTGGACGAAAATGGCGCTGCTCGCGGCACGGGCGAGACCTACGAAGTGCACGCCTCGCTGATCGTGAGCGCCATTGGCTATTCGACCCCGCCCATTGAAGGCGTGCCTTATGATGAGCGCGGCGGTAAGTTCCTGAACGAACGCGGGGTCGTCGGTGATCGATTGTACGCGGTTGGCTGGGCTCGGCGAGGGCCGAGCGGAACGATCGGAACAAATCGCCCGGATGGCTATGAAGTCGCTGAGCAGGTGGCGGCGGCCATGCCAGCGGGCGGCGCGGGCGATCGTGAGGGGGCCGAGGGCTTGAAGCGCCTGCTCGCCCAGCGTGGCGTGATGGCGACGGACTATGACGACTGGCGCAAGATCGAGGAAACGGAGGTCGGGCGTGCCCGACCGGGAAGCCCCCGCGAGAAGTTCGTCCGGGTCGAGGATTGGCTTGCCGCCCTCGGCCGCTGATGGCTTGCGCCGCAGTCCAAGGACGTGGGTTGCCATCCTGCAAACCCCCATCTATCTAGCCGCGGCCTTGGCTCCCGCCGCGACCGCAAGTCGCGACGCAAGCGGGTTCCGGTCGGGGAGTAGCTCAGCCTGGTAGAGCACTGTCTTCGGGAGGCAGGGGCCGGAGGTTCGAATCCTCTCTCCCCGACCACTTTCGCTTTCGGGCGCGCCTGAGTGCGGACGCTTTGCGATCCCTGCCATGCGCTCGATCGCGGCTTGGCGGCGATCCGCGAGCAGTTTCAGATCCCTGACTCCTTTCCGGAACCGGTGCTCGCGGCCGCCGACCGGGCGGCGGCCCGCAAGCCCTCGGACCATGTCGATCGCACGGACCTGCCGTTCGTGACGCTCGATCCCGCCAGTTCCACCGACCTCGACCAGGCTTTTGCCATCGAGCGCAGCGGCAATGACCTGCTGTTGCGCTACGCGATCGCCGACGTCGCCTGGTTCGTAGAGGATGGCGACCCGCTCGACGTTGAAGCGTGGGTTCGTGGGCAGACACTCTATCTCCCCGACGGCAAGTCCAGCCTCTATCCGCCGGTTCTCAGCGAAGGCGCAGCGAGCTTGCTTCCCGATGTCGACCGCCCGGCCGTGATCTTCACCATTCGCGTCGCGACCGACGGTGCAACGTCGTTGGACGGCGCGGAACGAGCACTGATCAGGAGCCGGGCGAAGCTGGCTTACGACAGCGTCCGCGAACAGGATCTGCCCGAAGGCTTCGCGGAGCTTTCGAGCCGGATAGAGCAGGCGGACAGGTTGAGGGGCGCGGCGCGGGTCGACCCGCCCGAGCAGGAAGTCGTCGACCTCGGCGATGGGAGGTACCAGCTTTCGTTTCGTCCACGTCTGGTGTCCGAAGACCGCAATGCGGCCCTCTCGCTTGCCGCGAATCTGGCGATCGCAAAGGCATTGCTTGCGCATCGGACCGGATTGTTCAGGGTCATGCCGGAACCGAACAAGACGAGCGGTCAAGCGCCTGCGGCACACTGCGAAGGCGTTCGGCATTCCATGGCCGGCGACGTCAAGCTGACCGAGTTCGAACCGACTCTGGACCCCAACGATCCGAAGCATGCCGCATTCATGCTGGCCATTCGCCGAGCGACGCTTGGCGCTGGTGTTCAGCCCTTTCTCGATGAGGTCACGCCGTGGCACTCGGCGGTCGCAGCGCCCTATGCCCAGGCCACGGCTCCGCTACGTCGCCTGGCCGACCGGTACGTCATCCGGGCGGCATTGGCGGTGGCGAATGGGGAGCCGGTGCCGGAGATCGTGACGGACGCCTTCCAGAAGCTCCCGAAGGTCATGGCGCGCGCCGAAGCTCGCGCGAACCAGATCAGCCGGGCAGCAATCGACCTGGCCGAGGCCGTGATGCTCCATGAGCGGGGTCGGGGAAATATTCCCCGCAGTGGTGACGGACGTCGACGATCGCGGGGCGCGGATGCAGCTGAAGGATCTGCCGGTGGTCGCGCGGGTCGATGCGGACGGTACCGTTCCGGGTGACGATCTCAATGTGCGGCTGCTGTCCGCCGATCCCGGACGTCGGGAGGTGAAGTTCGAGCGAGCGGCCTAACTGGCGAAGCTTGGATCGAGACGATAGGCCTTTCGCTTCAGTGCCGGCCAAGCAAGCAGGTTTGCGGCGAGCGCTACGCCGATCTGACCCTGTTGCGCGGTGATTTCCGGCGAGCCCTGCGGCGGATGGTTGATGCTGTTGCCGGCGGACAGCGCCATGATCTGCGCCTGGCACGCGCGCTCGAGGAAATAGAGGCGGACGAAGCATTCGCCGACGTTCTTGCCGACCGCGAGGGTGCCGTGATTGCGCAGGATCATCGCGTTTTTGGTGCCCAGGTCCGCGACGAGCCGTTCCCGCTCGCTGAGGTCGACGGCGACGCCTTCGTAGTCGTGAAACGACACGTCACCACGAATGAGCATCGCGGTCTGCGTCAGCGGGCAGCAGCCCTTCCTGATGCGCGGAAACAGCCTGTCCGGCAGGCGTGTGCAGGTGCATCACCGCATGCGCATCGTCCCGCGCCATGTGGATTGCGGAGTGGATCGTGAAGCCGGCGGGGTTGGTGATGAAGGGCGTCGGGTCGACAGGGTTGCCAGTTTCGTCGACCTTCACCAGCGACGACGCCGTCACTTCCTCGAACATCAGCTGATACGGGTTGAGCAGGAAATGGTGCTCGGGACCTGGAATGCGGGCGGAGAGATGGGTGAAGATGAGGTCGTCCCAGCCGTAATAGGCCACCATGCGGTAGGCGGCCGCCAGATCCTCGCGGATCGCCCATTCCTCGTCGCTGACCTTTCCCTTCAGCGACGGGATCTCGACTGAATCCAGCGCCTTCGTATCGTCCATGCCACGGTTGATGGCGTCGACACGGTTCATTTCGGTTGCTCCTGCCTGTCCGGATGCGCTGCCGCGAAGGCCTCCATCTTAGCCGCATTCTCGTCCGCGCGCAGCAAGGTCGGATAGGCATCGAGTGGGACGTTGAAACGGCGGGCATTGTAGAGCTGAGGCACCAGGCAGATGTCGGCGGCAGTTGGGGCGTCTCCGACCAGGAACTTGCCGGCCTTCGGAGCGGCCATGGCTTCGAGCGCGGGCAGGCCCTCGCTGATCCAATGCGCGTACCACTCGTCGCGCTGTTCCTGGCTGAGGCCGAGCGTCCCGCCGAGATATTTGAGGACGCGGAGGTTGTTCAGCGGGTGGATGTCGCAAGCGACGGCCATCGACAATGCTACGACATGCGCTCGCTCCGCAGCCGGTGATGGCAGGAGTGGCTGGTTCTGGAATCGCAGGTCGAGGTAATTGAGGATGGCGAGGCTCTGGACGAGGCGGTGCCCGTCGATTTCGAGCATCGGCACGAAGCCCTGCGGATTGAGCGCGCGATACTCGTCCGATTTCTGCTCGCCTTCGAGCAGATTTACCGGCCGGCTTTCGTAGTCGATGCCCTTAAGGTTCAGCCCGATGCGGACCCGATAGGCAGCGGACGACCTGTAATAGTCGTAGAGGATCGGGCGGGTCATGCGACGCGGGCTTAGCGCTTGCGCGCCCGATGCAGCAAGTGCGGCAGCTTCTGCGTTACGACCTCATGCCCTCGCTGGTCATCCGCCGATTCATGTACGTGCCTGACAGCCGCGAACTCACTGTCGAGTTCGTGTCGGGAAGGCGTTACGTCTATTCGGAAGTGCCGTCGGAAGACGTCGAAGCCTTCCGCTCGGCCTTCTCCAAAGGCTCTCACTTCAACCGGCACATCCGCGACCATTTCCCATGCCGCGAACTCGCGCCGGCCGGCGACATGAATTACTCGCCGCTCTCTTCAGTCTGGAAAATGCTTTCGACGGCGTCGAGCCGCGCCGACAAGCGCACATTCTCGCCTTCGACGTCGGCGATTAGCCCGGCCGGGATGTAGTGGTGGTGGCCTTCATGGGATCCTTGGCCGCTGCTGTCGCGGGTCAGCTTGATGCGGTCGCCTTCGATGCGATCGACCTTGCCGAGGGGTGTTCCTTCGGCGTCGATGACCTGCATGTGCTCGCGGACCTGGTCGAGGTTGCTCATTCCGATCTCCTGCTCGTGGTGGACTCGAACTCGCGGGGCGCACCTTACGCCCCGCTTTGCGTCGCCTAGGCGAATCTACTGCGACTGAACGGTGTCGCCCCCGGTTCCGCTGCCACGATCGCTCGTTGGACCCGTCGGTTCTTCCGGCATGGAATCGCCGAGATTGGCTTGCTCCGTCACCGGGGCGGTGCCTGGCGTGATGTTGCCGGTGCCGGCGCCGACGACCACTTCGGGCGCTTCGCCGCGTTCGGAAAGGTTTTCTTCCTGCTCCGTTGGGCCGCCGCCACAGGCAGCGAGGAGAAACAGGGCCGGGACGACAAGCGCGCTTCGCATGAAATACCTCCGCATGTGCGAGGAAGCCGCACGCGGCGCAAAGGTTCCAACCGGCGGAACCGCTGAACGAATAGGTCGTTCGTTACGCCAATAGAACAGGTTGAGGGAGAGCGTAATGTCGGATGATCGAGAGCCAGTAGAACGCACGACAATCATCGAGACGAACGGTGGTGGAGGCGGCGGCGGCGTTTTGGCCGTGGTGCTCCTGATCATCGTCATCCTGGTCCTGCTTTTCCTCTTCCGGGATCAGCTTGGCTTCGGCGGACAGACGACGGAAATCAAAGTCCCCGACGAGATCAACGTAAACGTCAACTAAGCATCGTCGCACGCGCGGTAGGCGAGTCCCGCGCGGCGCGGGCGCAGTTCCCACAGGGGCTGCGCCCGTTTGAACTTGCGGGCCGCAGGCTCTAACGCGGCGCCATGCAGGGAAACGATCTCCGCTACTTGAGCGGCTTCGGCGGCCATTTCGAGACCGAGGCTGTCGATGGCGCGCTCCCGAAAGGACGCAATAGCCCGCAGCGCCCTCCTTTCGGTCTGTACGCGGAGCAGGTGTCCGGGACGGCTTTCACCGCGCCCCGTCATGAGAATCGCCGCAGCTGGCTGTATCGCCTGCGCCCGACCGCCGATCATCGGCCATTCGTCCGTTACGAAGGTGCAAAGCTTTTCGCCCCGGGTACGGTCGAGGAGCCGCTGGCACCGAACCGCCTGCGCTGGGATCCGCCGACCGATCTGCCGGCTGGAGCGGACTTCGTAGACGGCATGGTCACCATGCTCGCCAATCGCGATCCCGCCGATCTCGAGGGCGTCGCGATCCATCAGTATCGCGCAAGCAAGTCAATGGAGCGGCGCGTGTTTGTAGACGCCGACGGCGAGCTGCTCATCATACCGCAGTCGGGAGCCTTGCTGCTGGCGACCGAATTCGGCCGGATCGACGTCTCGCCGGGCCAGGTCGCGCTGATCCCGCGCGGCGTGAAGTTCCGCGTGGAGGTCGACGGCGAGGCGCTCGGCTATGTGGCCGAAAACCATGGACTGCCCCTGCGATTGCCGGAGCTTGGGCCGATCGGGTCCAACGGTCTTGCCAATGCCCGCGATTTCGAGACTCCATCTGCCTGGTTCGAGGATCGCGACGAGCCGACGGAAGTCGTCCAGAAATATCTCGGCAGCCTGTGGACGACGACGCTCGACCATTCGCCGCTCGATGTCGTTGCATGGCACGGCAATTACGCCCCGTGGCGCTACGATCTGCGGCTGTTCAACACTATGGGCTCGATCAGCTTCGACCATCCCGATCCGTCGATCTTCACCGTCCTGACCAGCCCGAGCAACGTACCCGGACGAGCCAATGCCGATTTCGTAATTTTCCCGCCGCGCTGGATGGTGGCCGAGGATACATTCCGGCCGCCATGGTTTCACCGAAACGTGATGAGCGAGGCGATGGGTCTGATTCACGGTGCGTACGACGCGAAGGCTGATGGCTTCGCGCCCGGCGGGCTCAGTCTTCACAATCTGATGAGCGGTCATGGTCCCGACGTCGAGAGCTGGAAGAAGGCCAGCGAGGCAGAGCTTAAGCCGGCCAAGATAGAAAACACGCTCGCCTTCATGGTCGAGACTTGTTGGCCGTATCGCCCTACGCGGTTTGCGCTGGATCGCGCCCAGTCCGACTACGACTTGGCCTGGGCCGGTTTCCCCAAGGCGAAGCTGCCGCAGCGATGATAGACGGAACCCACGATCCTGATCGCACAAGCTGGGTGAGCGGAGCGGAGCCGGGCAGCGACTTTCCGGTGCAAAACGTCCCGCTCGGCATTTTTTCCGAAGCGAAAGGCCTGCGCAGGCCCGGCGTTGCAATCGGCGACTATGTCCTGGATCTCGCCGCGGTTTCCGATTTGCTGGACGAGGAATGGCGTGCGGACTTGTCGCAGCCTGTGCTCAATGCTTGGTTGTCTCGCGGGCCGGAGGATCACCGCGCATTGCGTCATCGGCTATCGGAAATCCTCAGCGACGAGCGTTATCGCGACGACGTCGAGATGTACCTGATCGGACAAAGCGAAGTGCGGATGCACGTCCCTTGCCTGATCGGGGACTACACCGACTTCTACGTCGGGATTCACCACGCGACCAATGTCGGGAAACAGTTCCGGCCGGACGCTCCGCTGCTGCCGAACTACAAATATGTGCCGATTGGCTATCACGGCCGCGCCAGCTCCGTGCGGGCTTCGGGCGAACCGGTCATTCGCCCGAGCGGACAGCGCAAGCCGCCCGAAGCGGAGGCACCCGAATATGGCCCAAGCCGCCGTCTCGATTACGAGCTGGAGCTCGGCATGTGGATCGGGCGCGGGAACGACCTTGGGCAGCCAATCCCGATCGGTGAAGCGGGCGACCATATCGCCGGATTTTGCCTGCTCAACGACTGGTCGGCGCGCGACCTGCAGGCGTGGGAATATCAGCCGCTGGGACCATTCCTGGCCAAGAATTTTCTGACGAGCATTTCGCCTTGGGTTGTGAGCGGGGATGCGCTTGCGCCGTTCCGAACTCCGATGCTGCCGCGTCCCGCCGGGGACCCGGCACCGCTGCCGTATCTGGATGATGCTTCGGACCGCGAGCACGGCGCCCTGGAGATTCAGCTTGAGGTGACGCTTTCGACCGAGGCGATGCGTCAGGAAGGGACCGCACCGCACGTGCTTTCGCGAGGACGGGCAGACGCTGCGATGTACTGGAGCGCGGCGCAGATCGTTGCGCATCATTCGTCCAACGGATGCAATCTGCAGGCTGGCGACCTCATCGGGACTGGAACGCTGTCGACCGACAGTGACGAGGGACTGGGCTCGCTGCTCGAGATCAGCCGCGGCGGAAAGCAGCCCATCGAACTTGCCGGTGGCGAGAAGCGCAGCTTCCTCGAAGACGGCGATGAAGTGACCTTGCGGGCGTGGTGCGAGCGCGACGGCGCGGTTCGGATCGGGCTCGGTGAGTGCGTGGGGCGCGTTCAGCCTACAGCAGCTTGAGGCAGCGCATGCGGGGCGTGACCGCCTATGGTCGGTGTAACTTTGCTTCCGCCCGACGCGTATTGAGCCGCACATGACCGATCACTTCACCACCCGACGCGGACTCCTTGGCCTTGCCGCCGCAGGTTCGATCTCGGCCATCCTTTACGCGCGTGCGGGGTCGGCCAAGCCGCCGTCCGCCTTCCCATTGACCAAAACACCCGCAGAGTGGCGGCGGGTTCTGGGGGCGCAGCGCTATCACATTCTGCGCGAGGCTGGCACCGAGCGACCCTATTCCAGTCCGCTGAACAAGGAGCATCGCAAGGGCCTGTTCGGGTGCGCCGGATGCGGGCTTCCACTTTTCAGCTCGACGACCAAGTTCGATAGCCGCACGGGCTGGCCGAGCTTCTATCGAGCGCTCCCCAATTCGATCGTCACCAAGACCGACCGCAGCCTTCTGATGGAGCGGACAGAGGTCCTCTGCCGCCGCTGCGGCGGGCACCTGGGCCACGTGTTCGACGATGGGCCGCAGCCGACCGGTCGCCGCTACTGCATGAACGGGCTCGCCCTGATCTTCCGGCCGTCCTGACCACATGCTGATCGCGCTTCTCGCCTTTTTCGGCGGCATGCTGACGATCGTCAGCCCCTGTATCCTGCCGGTCCTGCCGTTCGTGTTCGCGCGTGCCGACCGGGGATTTGCGCGTGGCGCACTGCCCTTGCTGGTAGGGATGGCGCTGACATTCGCCGTGGTCGCCACGCTTGCGGCGGTTGGCGGAAGCTGGGCAGTCAAGGCGAACGAGGCGGGCCGGTGGGCTGCGCTGGCGTTGCTGGCGCTGTTCGGGCTGGCGCTCGTTTTTCCGGCCTTGTCCGACCGCGCGACGCGCCCATTGGTCGCGCTGGGTTCCAGGCTTTCCGAAAAGCGCGGCGAGGAATCGATCTGGTCATCGCTGGTTCTGGGCGTCGCGACCGGGCTGCTCTGGGCGCCATGCGCCGGGCCGATCCTTGGGATCATCTTCACCGCTGCTGCTATTCAGGGCGCGACGCTCGGCACCACCTTGCTGCTGCTGGCCTACGCACTTGGAGCTGCGACTTCGCTGGCGCTGGCCCTGCTCGTCGGGGGCAAAGTCTACGCGCGAATGAAAGGCTCGCTTCATGCCACCGAATGGGTTCGGCGTGTTCTTGGTGTGCTGGTCATCGCGGGCGTAGCGGCGATCGCGCTCGGTCTCGACACGCGTGTTTTGTCGAAGCTGTCGAGCACGCAAACGGCTTCGCTCGAGACCAGTCTGGCGAAGAAGCTGGGTCTTGGCGGGGCGGAGGCGACAGAGGCGAAGATTGGCGTCGGCGGACGGCTCGAGCTACCGATTGAAGGCCAGCTGCCTTCGCTCGACGCGCTCGGCCCGTGGATCAACAGCACCGGACTGACCCGCGAGCAGCTCAAGGGGAAGGTCGTCCTCATCGACTTCTGGACCTACAGCTGCATCAACTGCATCCGCGCAATCCCCTATGTCCGCGCATGGCACGATGCCTATGCCGACGATGGACTGGTGGTGATCGGCATCCACGCGCCCGAATTCGCCTTCGAGCGCAATCCCGACAATGTCCGCCAGGCGGTCAAGGACCTGAATATCAGCTATCCCGTCGCGCTCGACAACAAGCTGGTGGTGTGGACGGCGCTCAAGAACAGATACTGGCCGGCGCACTACTTCTTCGATGCGCAAGGCCGACAGCGCTATCACCACTTCGGCGAGGGCCGTTACGCACAATCCGAGAAGGTCATCCGTCAATTGCTGGCCGAGGCGGGACGCGCTCCCAAGACCGCTCGGATGGCGCAGGGCACGACGCGCGGAGCGGAGGCGGCTGCGGCGATCGCGAGCATCAGGTCACCGGAGACCTATGTCGGTTACTGGCGTGCGGATCGGTTCGTGTCGCCGGGCGGCCAGATCAGGGATGCGGCCAAGGCCTATGCGGCAGCGCCGCTGAAGCTCAACGACTGGGCGCTCGAAGGGAATTGGACGGTAGGTCGTCAGAGCGCCGTGATGAACGCGCCCGGCGGAGCTATCACATACCGCTTCCATTCGCGCGACCTGCATCTCGTGCTGGCTGCACCGAAGGCGGCGCGCTTCAGGATCACGATCGACGGAAAAGCCCCGGGCGCGGACGCAGGCGTCGATGTGAAGCCCGACGGGACGGGCAACGATCACCAATGAGCGGCTGTATCAACTCGTCCGGCAGAAGGGCGAAATCCGCGATCGCACCTTCCGCATCGAATTCCTCGATCCGGGCGTCGAGGCATTTGCCTTCACCTTCGGTTGATCAGCGCTCGTTGTCCCAGATCATGGAGATGATCTTCCAGCCCTCGTCGGGGTGGCGGAAGAGCTGGATCGAGTTGATACCGCGGCGTTCCACGCTGTCGTCGTTTGGCGAGGTCCGCGCTTCGTAATTGCTCCATACGTGCGCCATGTTGCCGAACACGTCGATGCGCCTTCCGGTCTCGACCTCGTAGAAGGGGTTGGCGTTGAAGAAGGGCGTGGTGTTCTCGGCATATTCGTCGAGGCTCATTATCTTCATCGCGGGGCGATGCCGCTCGTCGACCCAGGTCCGCACCTGTCGCGCTTCGGGCAGGAAGCTGTTGCGCTGTCGCGACCAGTCGCGGGGACCGGCTGGCCCGGAGATCATCGCGTACATCTCGTCGATGACGGCGCCGATGGCTTCTTCGTCGCTCATGCCTTCGTCTCCTCGCTCACGCGGGTCATCGCCAGCGCCGCGAGGACCAGGACGACGGCCGCGAACGCCATCGTCCAGATCGGCTGGTCGGGGAAGGCGGCCTTCATGATCGAACCCATCACGGTCGCCACCAGCAGCTGCGGGACGACCACGAAGATGTTGAACAGGCCCATGTAGATGCCGAGCTTCCGCTGCGGCAGGCTCGAAGCGAGGATGGCGTAAGGCATGGCGAGGATCGACGCCCAGGCGATGCCGACGCCGACTTCGGTCAAGATGAGCCACTGCGGATCGCGGACGAAGAAGAAGCTCGAGAAAGCGACCGCGCCGACGAGCAGGCAGGCCATGTGCGTTCGCGCCTTGCCGATGCGGTTGCTTAGCCAGGGTAGCAAGGTCAGCGCCGCAACCGCAGCAACGCCGTTGTAGACCGCAAACAAGGTGCCGACCCGGTTGGCCGCGTCCTGATAGCCCGAGCTGTCCGGATCCGCCGAGCCGTAGAAATATTGGGCTACGACGGGCGTGGTGTAGATCCACATGATGAACAGCGCGGACCAGCTGAAGAACTGGACCAGGGCAAGCCGCTTCATGATCGGCGGCATGCCCGCAAAATCGCCAACGATGTGCGCCAGCATGTTCGTCGTGCTTCCGCCCCGTGCGAGCAAGATGGCGATGATGCTCGCGAGGCCGTAGGTGATGAGCAGGCCGCCGAGCAGGTACATCTCCTTTTCGAGGCCCATTTCCTCGACGCCGATGATGACCAACGCACCGGCCACGATCCAGATGAAGCTCGTCCCGAATGTCCGTGCGGCCAGTGCCCGGATCGTGGAGTCCGCATCGGGGTGGTTGGTGGTCTCGCCGAACGACGCCATTTCATCCGGTGAATATTCTTTCGTGGTGACGATGGTCCAGAGGACCGCCGCAAACAGCGCGGCGCCGCCGATCCAGAAGGCGTAGCGGACGGTGTCGGGAATTCCGCCGCTCGGCGCCACATTCGAAACGCCGGCCAGTTCAAGCGCCGGAGGGATCAGCGAGCCGAGGACCGCGCCCGCACCGATGAAGGCGGTCTGCACAGCATAGCCGGCGGTGTGCTGGTCCTTGCGCAGCATGTCGCCGACGAAGGCGCGGAACGGCTCCATCGAAATGTTGAGGCTCGCATCGAGGACCCACAGCAGCATCGCCGCGAACAGCAGGACCGGCGCGAGCGGCATCAGGAACAGCGAAAGCGCGGCAAGGATTGCGCCGAGCAGGAAATAAGGCCGACGGCGTCCCAGGCGACCGAGCCACGTCTTGTCCGACATGTGGCCGATAATCGGCTGAACGAGCAGTCCGGTCAGCGGCGCAGCGATCCACAAGGCGGGAAGGTCGTCGAGACTCGATCCCGAGCGACTGGAAGATGCGTGACATGTTCGCATTCTGCAGCGCGAAGCCGATCTGGATTCCGAAGAACCCGAACGAGATGTTCCACAATCCGGCAAAGCTCTGCCGGGGCTTCTCGACTGACTGCATGCTTGGCTCTCCCGCGCTCGCGAGCGCAAGCTGGCAGAACAATTGCTGTAGGACAACGCGTCCGGATCAGGCCGGGCAGCTGGACTCCCGAACGACGAGCTGGACCGGCAGGAGTTGGTTGCGCGCTTTGCCGAGTTCGACCGCCTCCACGGCGGCTTCGACTAGTGTCTCGCCGGCGGCGTGCGCGTCCTGGCGCACGGTGCTGAGGGGCGGGCTCGCAAGCTTTGCGGCTGGAATGTCGTCGAAGCCGACGATCGCGACTTCGTCCGGAATTGCCCGCCCAAGCCTCTGCAAAGCGTGCATCGCGCCGATACCGGCGACGTCGCAGGCAGCGAAGATGGCGTCGAATTCAACATCGCGGCGCCGCAGTTCGTCGATTGCGTCCAGCCCGGCCTGCTCGCTTGGGTCGGCATCGACCTGCAGGCGCGGATCGGGCTCGATGCCCGCCGCCCGCAATGCCCGGCAATAGCCTCGCCAGCGGTCGTGGAATTCCTGGAATCCGCGATCGGCGATCCCGACGAAGGCGATGTTGCGGCGACCGTTTTCGAGTAGATGCTGGGTTGCGTCGAACCCGCCTTGCTCGTTGTCCGACCCGATCGTGACGCCGAGCGTGGCGCCCGGGGTCGATCCCCAGCGAACGAAATGCGTTCCCCGCTCGACCAGTCTCTCGAGAAGTGGCTCGGACTGATAATAGTCGCCGTAGCCGAGAAGGATGATCCCGTCCGCCTTGTGCGTCTCGGCGTAATCGCCATGCCAGTCCGACGAGAGTTGCTGGAAGGAAATGAGAAGATCGTAGCCGGTGTCGGCGCACTTGCGGACCATCGCCCCGAGCATCGAGAGATAGAAGGGGTTGATCAGCCCGCCATCCGCGCTCGCTTCCTCGAACAAAAGCGCAAGTGTTCGCGAGCGGCTGCGCCGTAGCCCGGAGGCGTTCTTGTCGACCTTGTAATTGAGCTGCTCGGCGGCCGCGACCACCTTGGCTCGGGTCTCCGCGCTGACGGACGGGCTGTTATTGAGGGCGCGCGAAACCGTCGGCTGCGAGACGCCGGCAAGTGCTGCGATATCGAATGAGGTCGGCCGCCTCTGCATTGTCTCCCCCGTAGGCAGCCTATGCCGCCTGAATACGTATGTATAGCCGTTCGCATAGGTTCCGCTCGGCGAAACCTCTGTTATCCCTAGACTTCAGGAGAGGGCCCTCACGGGCCGATAGGTTTTGCGGGCAGGGGAAACGCCCGAGGGGGAGAAATCGATGATGACGAAGTCTTTGCGTTGGCGTCTTGCTGCCGCGACGAGCCCGCTTGCGCTGGCGATGACTCTGGCCGCCACGCCCGCCGCCGCTCAGGACGCACCGCCGGTCGATCCTGCGGTCGCTCAGCCGGTCGATCCCGCCGATGCTGCAACCCACTGTGCCGCCTGAGGAGGTCGCGCCCGCTGACAGCGCGATCGTCGTCACCGGTTTCCGGGCCGCTCTTCAGAGCGCTGTCAATACGAAGAAGAGGGCCGACCAGATCGTCGAATTGGTGTAGCGCGGAAGATATCGGCAAGCTTCCGGACGCTTCGATCGGCGAAGCGATTGCGCGTCTTCCGGGACTTACCTCGCAGCGTCTGTCCGGTCGCGCGGACGTCATCTCGATCCGCGGTTTCGGCCCCGACTATTCGACAACGCTTCTGAATGGTCGCGAGCAGACCACGACCGGCGACAACCGCGCCGTCCAGTTCGACCAATATCCGTCGGAAATCATCAATCAGGTCAACGTCTACAAGACGCCGATGGCCTCGATCATCGGCCAGGGCCTCTCCGGCACGGTCGACCTGAAGACCATCCGTCCGCTTCAATTCGGCAAACAAGTTCTCTCGGTCGGCGGACGCCTGATCTTTCCGGATCTCAACGACCTCAATCCGGATGTCGACAAGCGTGGTTTCCGGGTCAACGGCGTCTATGTCGACCAGTTCGCCGATGGCCAGGTCGGCGTTTCGCTGGCTGCGAGCTACACCGACGAGCCATATCATATCGAGGAGTTCAACTCCTGGGGCTATGCGGACGCAGGTGACGGCAATGTCGTCATCGGCGGCCTGAAACCCTATTCGACATCGACCAGCCTGAAGCGTCTCGGCCTCGCCGGAACGCTCGAGTTCGAGGTGAGCGATACGATCACCTCGACGGTCGATGCCTTCTATTCGAACTTCAAGGACGACCAGATCAAGCGCGGCATCGAGATTCCGCTGCAATGGGGTGGCGCTACTCTTACAACGGGTTCCGTGGATGAGGGGGTGGTCACGTCGGGCACCTTTGACAATGTCTACAACGTTGTTCGCAACGTCGCCCAACCGCGTCATTCCAAGCTTTATTCATTCGGCTGGAACGGCCGTTACGACGGCCCCGAGGGATGGCACGCCTTCTTCGACGTCAGCTATTCCAAGACCGACCGCAATGAACTGGTCTTCGAAACCTATGGCGGTACGGGATACAATTTCTCCGGACCCGCCGACACGCTCGATTTCGAGACCGGCAGCGAGGGCACGGTCTTCACCGGCCACCTGCTCGATTATTCCGATCCGAACCTCATCTTCGTCACCGATCCTCGCGGCTGGGGCGGCAATCCTCAGCCCAGCGGTGCAATCAGGCCTGGCTACTACAACAACCGCATAGTCGACGACCGCATCTGGCAGTTCCATCCCGAAATCTCGAAGGATTTCGACGGTGGTTTCCTGTCGCGCGTGAGGCTCGGCGTGAACTGGACGAACCACAAGAAGTCCCTGACTCCCGACGAAGCTTTCGTCGAGTTCAGTGATCCCACGCTTAGAAACCTTGTTTTGCCCGAGGAATTCAGGGTTGGCTCTGTGGATTTGGGCTGGCTCGGACTGGGCGACAGTCTTGCGTACGACCCGAACGATTTGCTCGATGCCGGTATCTACACATTGGTGTCGAACAACGGCAATCTGGACGTTCGCGCGAAGGCGTATGACGTCAATGAAAAGCTCGGCACCATCTATCTTCAGGCCGACATCAATTCACAGCTCGGCTCCGCGGAGCTGACGGGTAATGTTGGCGTTCAGGCGGTGCACACCAATCAGCGCACCGACGGCTATCTCGCTTTCGGCGGACAGATTCAGCCGGTTAGTGACGGGGCGAAATATTGGGATGTCATGCCGAGTCTTAACCTCTCGGCGCGCTTCCCGAACGACTGGGTGATCCGCCTTGGTCTCGCTCGCGAGGTAATGCGGCCGCGCATGGATTCGATGCGCCTGGGCTTCAACTATGGATTGAACCAGATCATCGATTTCGAATGGTGTGAACCTCTCTTACCTCAGTGGCAGCAGCGGAAATCCAACCCTCAGACCATTCAGGGCTAATGCAGCGGACCTGAGCTTCGAGAAATATTTCGGAAGCAAGGGTTATGTCGCGGCACAGTTCTTCTACAAGAAGTTCGATACTTTCGTCGTCGAGCAGAACCTGCCTGGGCGGCCGTTCGATTACACCGGCTTCCCGCTCCCTACGAGCGTTCAAACCACGGATCCTTTGGCGCCAAATTATCTGCCGCCGGAGAACATTCCGGACGGCGTTATCTTCCAGCCGTACAACACCAAGGGCGGCAAGATGCATGGCGTCGAGCTTGCGGCTACCTTGCCGGTCGGCGAGTTCATTCGCGCGCTTGACGGTTTCGGCCTGACCGGCGGCGTGTCTTACACGAAGTCGAAAGTGCGCATCTATGCCGATGCGCCTCCAGGCGATCTGCCGGGCTATTCGAAGTGGGTCGCTAACGGCACGGCCTTCTTCGAACAGGGTGGTTTCTCGGCGCGTGCCAGCGTGCGCTATCGCTCCAGCTTCAACGGCGAGGTTTCAGGCTTTGCCGCCAACCGCGTCTTCCGTAGGGCCAAGCCGGAAACGATCTTCGACGGACAGATCGGCTACGAGTTCCAGCCGGAACAGCTCGCTGCGGGCTGTCCCTCTACCTGCAGGGCCTCAATCTGACGAACGAGCCGTTCATAACGACCACGATCCGGGCGGCAGCGATTGCAGGTCGTGACTATCAGGAGTTCGGCCGGCGCTTCATGCTCGGGCGTCACGTACAAGTTCGGTGCACGGCACCTCCGGCGGCCGCCCCGCTCGCCGCGCCACCGCACCGCTCCGCCACCACCGCCGCCGGCCACACAGACTTGCGCGGACGGCTCGGTGATCCTGGCGACCGAGGCCTGCCCGGTGCCTCCGCCTCCGCCACCGCCGCCGCCTCCGGCGCCGGAACGCGGCTGACCCAGTGACCCCGGCGACACCTCGGCGTCGCCGAGGTCCGCTGACGGAAGATCCACATGAGTGACTTAGGTCAGCGCAGGATCGTCGTCGTTGGCGGAGGCACGGCCGGATGGATGACGGCCGCCGCCTCGCGCGCTTCTGCATCCCGGCGCTTCGAGGTTACTCTCGTCGAGTCGGACGAAATTGGGATCGTCGGGGTCGGCGAGGCGACGATCCCGAGCATCCGCGAGTTCAACAGCTGCGATCGAGATCGACGAGGCCGAATTCCTGGCCGCTACCGGTGGCACCTATAAGCTCGGCATTGCGTTCGAAGGGTTGGGGACGGCCGGACGAAGGGCTATGTCCACGCCTTCGGACTGGTGGTAGCCGCGCTCGGGGTTGTGCCGTTCCACCATTTCTGGCTTCGAGGACTGCAAGCTCGGCCTCGTCCAAGCCGCTCGGCCATTACGTCCTCCATACTCTGGCCATCGCCGCCAATCGCTTCGCGCATCTCAATCCACCGCGCGGCAGTCCGCTTGCCGACCATGCCTTACGCGTTCCACTTCGACGCGGGCCTCTATGCCACGTTCCTGCGCGGATTCGCCGAGGAGCTCGGCGTGTCGCGGCAGGAAGGCAAGATCGTCGCGGTCGAGCGGAATGCCGAAACTGGCGACATCGCGGCCGTGCTGCTCGCCAACGGCACGCGCATTGCCGGCGACCTTTTCATCGACTGCTCCGGTTTTCGGGGGCTGTTGATCGAGCAGGAGCTGGAATCCGGGTTCGAGGACTGGTCGCAATGGTTGCAGTGCGATCGCGCGATCGCCGTACCTTGCGCCCGCGTCGAAACGCTCATTCCATTAACCCGTTCGACCGCCCGCAAGGCCGGCTGGCAATGGCGCATCCCGCTGCAGCATCGCACCGGCAATGGCTACGTCTTCAACTCCAGCCGGATCAGCGAGGACGAAGCCGCCGCAACCCTGCTTGCCAACCTCGATGCGGAGGCGATGGCGGAGCCGAGGACGATCCGATTCAAGACCGGCAGGCGGAAGAATTGCTGGGTTCGCAACGTCGTCTCGATCGGCCTCTCGTCCGGATTTATCGAACCCTTGGAATCCACGAGCATCCATCTGATCCAGACCGCCATCACGCGCCTGATCGATCTGCTTCCCGCCGGTGAGATCACCGAAGCGACCCGCGCCGACTACAATGGCCGTTCGGCGCTCGAAATGGAGCGCATCCGCGACTTCATCATCCTCCACTATCACGCGAACAAAAGGGTCGGTGAGCCCTTCTGGGACGGACTTCGCGAGATGGAGCTGCCCGAGCCTCTGCAGCACAAGATCGACCTGTTCCGCTCGACGGCACGGGTCGTTCCGAGCTTCGACGAGCTGTTCGATACGCGGGCGTGGATCCACGTGATGATCGGTCAGGACATCATTCCCGAGACCTATCATCCGATCGCCGATCAGCTGCCCGAAGCAAGGCTCAAGGAGTTTCTTGACGGCCTCGAGCGCTCTCATATGCAACAGGTCGCCCGGATGTCCGATCACGGTGCCTTCGTCGCCAAGTTCGCCCCCATGAAACAGGAAGTGGTCCACGCCTGATGAGCATCGCCGCTGCCGCCCTCGCTTTGTTCGCCGCCCAAGGCGCCGTCGCGGATTACCGCGCAAGGCCGCCGCAGGACGAGGTCATCTACTTCGTCCTTCCGGATCGGTTCGAGAATGGCGACGCGGGTAACGATCGAGGCGGAATCAAGGGCGACCGGCTGAAGACCGGTTACGACCCGACGGCCAAGGGCTTCTACCATGGCGGCGACCTCAAGGGCCTGACCAGGCGGCTCGACTATATTCAGGACCTTGGCGCGACTGCAATTTGGCTGACGCCGATCTTCGCCAACAAGCCGGTACAGGGTCCGGCGGGCCAGGAAAGCTCCGCCTATCACGGCTACTGGATTACCGACTTCACGCGGGTCGATCCCCACCTCGGGACGGATGCCGACTTCAAGGCGTTCGTGGATGCGGCGCACGCGCGGGGCATGAAAGTGTACATGGACATCATCGCCAACCATACGGCGGATGTTCTTTACCCCGCCGAGTGCGAGGGAAAGGGACAGTGTCCGTACCGGAGCATCGCCGATTATCCGTACCAGCGGCGCGGCGGCCCAGGTGGCGCGGCGATCAATCCGGGCTTCGACGGCAAGGACTTCAGCAAGCTGGTCGACCCGAACTACGCCTATACGGTGAAGGTCAGCCCGGCAGAGAAGACCATCAAGGTTCCGGCCTGGCTGAACGACCCGATCTACTACCACAATCGAGGCGACACGACCTTCAAGGGCGAAGCCAGCACTGAGGGCGATTTCGTCGGTCTCGACGATCTCTTCACCGAGCACCCGCGCGTCGTGCAGGGCATGATCGAGATCTACGGAGACTGGATCGACAAATATGGCGTCGACGGCTTCCGCATCGACACCGCGCGCCACGTGAACCCCGAGTTCTGGGCGCAGTTCGTCCCGCCGATCCTTGAACGGGCAAGAGCGAAGGGGATTCCCAACTTCCATATCTTCGGCGAAGTCGCGGACGATACGGGCCAGCCCGGCAAGCTCGCCAAGCACACGCATCGCGACAAGCTCCCGAGCGTCCTCGATTTCGCGTTCGGCGTCACGACGATCAAGACCGTCTCGGGAGAATGGCCGACCGAAAGCTGGCGCGAGTTTTTCGCCCAGGATGTGCTCTATGCGGGCGGAGATGCGGCGGCGATGCAGCTTCCGACCTTCCTCGGCAACCACGACGCGGGCCGCTTCTCGACGTTCATCCGCAGGGCGCTTCCGAAGGCGACCGACGACGAGCTGCTGAAGCGTGTCGCACTCGGCCACGTGCTAATGATGACAGCGCGAGGTGTACCGACGATCTACTATGGCGACGAGCAGGGATTCGTCGGCGACGGCAACGACCAGGACGCGCGCGAGGACATGTTTGCGTCGAAGGTCGCGGTCTACAACGACAATGATCTGATCGGCACGGACTCGACGACGGCCCAGGCGAATTTCGACACGTCGCGGCCCCTGTACAAGCTGATTCGCGAGCTTTCCGACATCCGCAAGACGCATCCGGCCCTGCGAAGCGGAACCACCGTATTCCGCGGCGGGACGGAAGGGCCGGGCTTGCTGGCATTCTCCCGAGTTCTGGACGGCCGCGAAGTTCTTGTTGCGCTCAACACGTCGGCCCAGCCGATCGAGCAGAACGTCAGCGTCGAAACGTCATCGACGCGCTTTACGACTCTTGCCGGAACCTGTCCTGTAAAGCCGACCGCGCCGGGAAGCGCCCGTTTCACTCTGCCACCTTTTGGGTATGCGATCTGCGATGTCGGCTACTGAAGCCTTGCTCCGTCCCGCAACAAACGACGTGCAGCCTTGGTGGCGGGGCGCAGCAATCTACCAGATCTACCCGCGCAGCTTCGCGGACTCGAACGGCGACGGAATTGGCGACCTCCCGGGCATCACGGGCCGGCTAGATTATGTTGCCCGGCTGGGAGTCGATGCCATCTGGCTCTCGCCGTTCTTCAAATCGCCGATGCGCGATTTCGGCTATGATGTGTCGGATTATTGCGACGTCGATCCGGTGTTCGGCTCGCTTGCTGATTTCGATGCACTGGTCGCCAAGGCGCATTCGCTCGGACTCAAGGTCATCGTCGACCAGGTCTATTCGCACACGTCGGACCAGCACGCCTGGTTTCAGGAGAGCCGGTCCGACAGCGATAATCCGCGCGCCGACTGGTACGTCTGGGCCGACGCGAAGCCGGATGGTTCGCCGCCAAGCAATTGGCAGTCGGTCTTCGGCGGTCCCGCGTGGACGTGGGATGCGCGACGCGGACAATATTATTTGCACAATTTCCTGCCCGAGCAGCCTGACCTCAACGTGCACAATCCGGAAGTGCAGGAAGCACTCCTGAACGTAGCGCGTTTCTGGCTCGATCGCGGCGTCGACGGCTTCCGCATCGATGCGATCAATTTCGCGATGCACGATCAGATGCTGCGCGATAATCCACCGGCGACGCACGACCGCAAGCGCAGCCGGCCGTTTGATTTCCAGCAGCACATCTACAACCAGTCGCATCCCGACATCGTGAAATTCCTCGAGAGGTTGCGCGAAGTCACCGACGGCTACGGCGGGCGCTTTACGCTGGCCGAAGTGGGCGGCGATCACGCGCTCGCCGAGATGAAGGAATTCACCGGCGGCGACCGGCGGCTGAACAGCGCGTACGGCTTCGACTTCCTGTACGCCGAGAAGCTGACGCCAGAGCTGGTCGCATCCGTATCCGAAGACTGGCCGGAGACCGCTGGCTGGCCGAGCTGGGCGTTCGAGAATCACGATGCGCCGCGAGCGATTTCACGCTGGTCGAGCGAGGAGGATCGCGACCGTTTCGCACGCCTGAAAATTCTACTTCTCGCGACGCTGCGGGGATCGATCATCCTCTATCAGGGCGAAGAGCTCGGCCTGCCGCAGGTCGATGTTCCGTTCCATCGGCTGCAGGATCCGGAGGCGATCGCGAACTGGCCGCAGACGCTCAGCAGGGACGGCGCGCGAACGCCGATGCCGTGGCAGGCCGGCGCGCCGCAGCTTGGCTTTTCCGAAGTGGAGCCATGGCTTCCGGTCGGCGAGAGTCACGCGCCGCTTGCAGTCGACCTGCAGCATTCGAGCGCGGATTCGCTGCTGCGGTTTACGTCCGAGGCGCTTAAGCTGCGCAATGCCCACCCGGCCTTGCGAGGTGGATCGATGAAGGTCGTGCGGGCAGATGATCAGGTTCTGGTTTTCGAACGAACAGCGGATGGCGAGCAGCTCCGCTGCACGTTCAACCTGTCTGGATCGCCAGCTGCGTTCACTGCGGGCGGCCGTGAACTGTTTCGGGCGGGTGATCTCGACGGCGGCGAGCTAGGGTCTTACTCGGCTGTTATCGAGGAGATCGCATGACCTTGTACCGCTTGCTTGCCGCCTTCGTCCTTGCCTTCATCACCGTTCCCGCTGCAGCGCAGACCATCGCGCAGGCCGCGCCGACGACGCAGACCGTCGCATCGGCGAGTTCGCCGTCGGGTACGATCAAGGTCGATGTCCTCCTCAATCCCGAAGGCCGCGTGGGCTATGCAGTCAGTCGCGAAGGCAAGCCGGTCATCGCGGAAAGCCGCCTCGGATTTCTGTTCACCGACGCGCCGCAGATGCTGCGCAACTTCGTCCTCGCTGGGCAGTCGGCACGCAGCTTCGACGAGACCTGGGAGCAGCCTTGGGGCGAGTATCGCTCGATCCGCAACCGCTACAATGAGCTGACCGTCAGCCTCGACGAGAAAAGCGGCCACAAGAGGCGGATGACCGTCGTGTTCCGGGTCTACGACGACGGCGTCGGCTTCCGTTACGAAATTCCGAAGCACGCGAAATTGACGCGAGCGAACATCGCGGACGAACTGACCGAGTTCAACGTCGCGGAGGGCGGCGAAGCCTGGTGGAACGAAGCTTACGAGTGGAACCGCGAGGAGTACGGCATCCGCCGCACTGCACTCGACCAGGTCTCCACTGCGCAGACGCCGCTGACCGTTCGCACCGCCAGCGGACTGCACCTGTCATTTCATGAGGCGGCACTCGTCGATTATTCGGCGATGAACCTGCGCCGGGTTCATGATACTATCTTGAAGGCGTCACTGACGCCATCCGCAGCTGGTCCGAAGGTCGTCCGAGACACGCCGGTCGCGACGCCTTGGCGCGTGATCATGATCGCTCCGGACGCGCCGTCGCTCTACCGCTCGGCGCAGATCATCCTCAATCTCAACGAGCCGAACAAGCTTGGCGACGTGAGCTGGGTGAAGCCGATGAAATATGTCGGCATCTGGTGGGACATGCATCTCGACCGGAAGACCTGGAACTCCGGTCCGAAGCACGGCGCGACCACCGCCTATACCAAGCAGATGATCGATTTCGCCGCGAAGAACGGCTTCAAGGGCGTGCTCGTCGAGGGCTGGAACAAGGGCTGGGACGGCGAATGGTTCGGCAATGGCTGGGACTTCAGCTTCACCGAAGCCTATCCCGATTTCGATATCGGCGAGGTCGCCCGCTATGCCCGCTCGAAAGGTGTCTCGATCATCGGGCACCATGAGACCGGCGGAAATATCGCAGTCTATGAGCGGCAGCTCGGCCCCGCACTGGACCTCTACCAGAAACTCGGCATTCCCGCGGTGAAGTCCGGTTATGTCGCTGACGCCGGAGGCATCCAGGCCGAAGGACCGGACGGAAAGATCCGCTTTGAATGGCACGAGGGTCAGACAGCGGTGAAACACCATCTGAAGGTCGTGACGGAAGCGGCCAAGCGGAAAATCGCCATCAACCCGCACGAGCCCGTGAAGGATACGGGCCTTCGCCGCACCTACCCGAACTGGGTGTCTCGGGAGGGCCAACGCGGCATGGAATATAACGCCTGGGGCGAACCCAAGAATCCGCCGGAGCATGAGGCGAACCTCGTGTTCACCCGGATGATCTCCGGCCCGATGGACTTCACGCCGGGCGTGCTGAGCCTAACCGGCAAGAACAACACGCCGATCCTGTCGACGCTGGCCAAGCAGCTGGCGCTCTACGTCGTAATCTACTCGCCCATCCAGATGGCGCCCGACCTCATCGAAAATTACGAGGCCAATCCGAAGACGTTCAAGTTCATCAAGGACGTCGCGGTCGACTGGGATGATACGCGCATGCTGGCGGGCGAGGTCGGCGACCTGGCCGTGTTCGCGCGCAAGGAACGCGGGACCGACCAATGGTTCGTCGGAGCGGTCGGGGACGAGCAGGAACGGCGCTTCGACGTCGCGCTCGATTTCTTGCCTGCGGGCCGTCGGTATCGCGCGGAAATCTATCGCGATGGCGACAATGCCGACTACCGCACGAACCCGCGGTCGATCGTTATCGAGCAGCGCAATGTGACGTCCGCCGACCGGCTGGCGATGCGCCTCGCGCCCGGCGGCGGCGCTGCGGTGCGCTTCGTGCCGATCCGCTGATGTTTCGGCTCTTTGCCGCACTGCTTGCGCTGCTTTTCGCAGCACCTGCTGCGGCAAAGGTCGGTGCAGGAACGCTGATCGATCTCGGCATCGTTCAATCGAAATATGCCGACGCGCGGCGCGTGCAGGTCTGGCTGCCCAGCAGCTATTCGCCGAAGGGCCCGCGCCACGCGGTTCTATACATGCACGACGGTCAAAACCTGTTCGATCCCGAGAACGGCTATGGCGGGAAGGAGTGGAAGGTCGATGAGGTGCTCGACCGGCTGATCCGCGAAAAGCAGGTCCGGCCGACCATCGTCGTGGGGATCTGGAACACGCCGAAGCGCCTGCAGGAATATGTGCCGGCCAAGGCGTTCGCGCACTTGCCGCCGCAGTATATGGATCGTGTGCGAGGACTTTACGGCGGAGACCCGCTTGTCGGACGGCTATCTCAGCTTCATCGTTCACGAGCTGAAGCCACGCATCGATCGCGAGTTCAGGGTGAAGACGGATCGCGCGAATACGGCGATCATGGGCTCGTCGATGGGTGGTCTGATTTCCCTCTACGCGATCGACGAATATCCGCAGATATTCGGCGGCGCGGGCATGGTCTCGACGCACTGGCCGCTGTTCCTTCCGGCGCAGGAAGGTCAATCGATCACGGACGAGGAATATGAGGCCGTCTCATCGGCCTTCGAAAGATACCTGGCGCCAGCGCTTCCCAGCCCGAAGTCGCACAAGCTTTACTTCGATCATGGCAGCGAGACGCTCGACGCCACATACGCGCGTTACCAGAAGCGGGTCGACGCCGTGGTTGCGCGCCGCGGGTATCGGCAGGGCATAAACTGGATCAGCCGCAACTTTCCCGGACAGGCCCACAACGAGATTAGCTGGGCATCGCGCGTCGATATTCCGCTGCGCTTTCTCTTGCCGCCGCGCTGACGTGCGATGGGCGTCCGGAGACGCTTTACGCGTGCCATTGGTAGCGCTACCATAGCGACCGTGCTTCAAAGTTTATGCAAGTGAGTCTCGCCTTTTCACAGGCGATGCTGCCGGTTGATGCCGGCGAAGCGCTGCTAGCGGGACGACTGCTGCTTGATGACGGGCCGACGCCCGTCCTCATCCGGGGTGGGCAGGTCGAAGACGTGTCGCGCCACGCGCCGACCATTTCACATTTGCTCGAAGTGGACGATTGGTCTGCGGTTCGCGGAGCGTCGCTCTTTCCACTCGAACGATTGAACGAGTTGCCGCAGCCGACTTTCCTCGCTCCTTTCGACCTCCAGGTCATCAAGGCGGCCGGCGTTACCTTTGCCATCTCGGCCATTGAACGGGTGATCGAGGAACAAGCCCGGGGCGATTATTCGGCCGCAGCCGAGATTCGAGAAAAGGTCGAAGCGGCGATTGGCGGCGCAATTCGTTCGCTCGTACCCGGAAGCGAGCCAGCCGAACGCCTGAAGGAAACGCTGATCGAGGCGGGCCTGTGGTCCCAATATCTCGAAGTCGCGATCGGGCCGGATGCGGAAATCTTCACCAAGACGGCGCCGCTGGCGCAGCGTCGGATGGGGCGCGGACATCGGCGTCCGTTCGGACTCCAGCTGGAACAATCCGGAGCCGGAAGTCGTGCTCGCAGTGAACAGCCACGGCGAAGTCCGCGGCGCGACGCTCGGCAACGACGTGAACCTGCGCGATTTCGAAGGGCGCAGCGCGCTTCTGCTCAGCAAGGCCAAGGACAATAATGCGTCCTGCGCGATTGGCCCGTTCATCCGTCTGTTCGATGACAAGTTCACGATGGACGACGTCCGGGACGCGGTGATCGAGCTGGAGATCGAAGGCGAGGACGGCTTCGTCCTCAGAGGCCGCAGCCTGATGAGCGAGATCAGCCGCGATCCCGAAGAACTCGTCCGCCAGGCGCTGAGCGAGCATCATTATCCGGACGGCTTTGCGCTGTTCCTCGGCACCTTGTTCGCTCCCACGCGACGATCGCGACGAGCCGGGCCGTGGGTTCACGCACAAAATGGGCGATGTCGTGCGCATTTCGGCGCCGAGGCTCGGGTCCCTGGTGAATCGCGTAACGACCTCGAAAGACGCGAAGCCGTGGGAATTTGGAATTGGCGCGTTGATGCAGAATCTCGCGTCGCGCGGTTTATTGGAGAAGACAGCATAATGGCGAGCACTCTCACGCACTTTATCGGCGGCGAGGCGGTTGCAGCCGATCCCACCGGCGAGAGCATCAACCCGTCCAATCTCGACGACGTCGTCGCACGTTATCCTAAGGCGAAGCCGGAGGATGTGGATCGCGCCGTGAAGGCCGCGCGGGCCGCGTTCCCCGCCTGGTCGGAGGCATCGCCGGAAGTTCGCTCGGACGTCCTCGATCGCGCCAGCAACATCATCATGCAGCGTGCCAAGGAACTCGGCGAACTGCTGTCGCGCGAGGAAGGCAAGACGCTCGCCGAAGGTACCGGCGAAGTCATGCGCGCGGCTCGCATCCTCAAATATTTCGCCGGCGAGGCGATACGCCGCCACGGCCAGACGCTGAACTCGACGCGGCCCGGGCTGGACGTCGCGACCTATCGCGAGGCGGTCGGCGTCTACGGCATGATCACGCCGTGGAATTTCCCGATCGCGATTCCGGCGTGGAAGGCCGCGCCGGCGCTGGCCTTCGGCAACACCGTCGTGATGAAGCCGGCGACTCCGACGCCGGCCATTGCGCATGCGCTGGCGGCCATCATCCACGAAGCCGGTGCGCCGCCGGGCGTCTTCAACCTCGTCATCGGCGAGGGCGGCATCGGAAGCGCAATCGTCGACCATCCGGATGTCGACGGCATCTCCTTCACCGGCTCGCAGGGCGTCGGGCGCTCGCGTCGCCCAGGGCGCGATCAAGCGGCAGGCGCGAGTGCAGCTGGAGATGGGTGGCAAGAACCCGCTGGTCGTTCTCGACGACGCCGATCTCGAGCGCGCGGTGACCTGCGCGATCGACGGCGCCTTCTTCGGGACGGGCCAGCGCTGCACGGCTTCGTCGCGCATCATCGTCACCGAAGGCATTCACGATCGCTTCGTCGAGGCGCTTGGCCGAGCGGGCGCAGGTCGCTTCGCGTCGGCGACGCGCTCGATCCGAATACCCAGATCGGACCGGCGGTGAGCGCATCTCAGCTCGAGCAGAACCTCAACTACGTCGAAATCGCCCGTGGCGAGGGCGGCAGGCTCGTGACCGGCGGCGAGGCGCTGAAGCTCGACAAGCGCGGCTATTACATGGCGCCGACGGTCATTTCCGACACCGCGCCCGACCAGCGGATCAACTGCGAGGAAGTGTTCGGCCCTGTTGCAAGCACGGTGCGGGTAACCGGATTACGAGGAGGCGCTCGAGATCGCCAACCGCGGCCAGTTCGGCCTGTCGGCGGGGATCGTCACCAACTCGCTCAAGCACGCACGCGACTTCCGCAAGCGGATCAGGGCCGGAATGGTGATGGTCAATCTGCCAACCGCGGGCGTCGACTATCACGTGCCGTTCGGCGGCACTCGCAAGACGCAGCTACGGCGCGCGCGAACAGGGCTTCGCCGCCGTCGAATTCTACACGCAGACGAAGACGGTCTACACAGGGGGCTGAATTCATTGTCCGAGGGAGAGAAGGGCCGCGCCGTTTATCCAAGCCTGCGCGGCAAAAGGGTGCTGGTGACCGGGGGAGGGTCCGGCATCGGAGCAGGGATCGTCGAAGGCTTCGCGCGGCAAGGCGCGGACGTCACCTTCTTCGATGTGTGCGAGGATGATTCGCGCGCGCATGCCGAAGCCGTCGGAGCGCGCTTCGTCTGCAACGACCTCACCGACATCGCCGCGACGAAGCGGGTCATCGCCGATCTGATTCAGGAAGGCGGGGCGTTTGACGTCCTCGTCAACAACGCCGCCAACGATGATCGGCATTCGATCGATGAGGTGACCGAAGACTATTGGGACAATCGTCTGAACGTGAACCTGAAGCATTTGTTCTTCTGTGCGCAGGCGGTCGTGCCGGGAATGCGCGAGAGAGGCGGCGGAGTTATCGTGAACCTCGGTTCCATCAGCTGGCATCTCGCCCTCCCCGATCTCGTCCTCTACCAGACCTGCAAGGCGGCGATCGAAGGCATGACGCGCGCCTTTGCCCGCGATCTGGGACCGGACAATATTCGCGTGACTTGCGTGGTGCCCGGCAACGTCCGCACGCCGCGTCAGCTGCAATGGTACACGCCCGAAGGGGAGGCGGAGATCGTCGACGCCCAGTGCCTCAAGGGTCGCCTATTGCCCGGAAGACATCGCCGCAATGGTGCTGTTTCTCGCTTCGGACGACGGGCGGCTGACCACGGGCCACGAATATTGGGTGGATGCGGGATGGCGATGAAGCGATGATTGCTGCTGCGCTCCTGGCGGCGGCAAGCTCGACGGCGCAGGCCGCGCCGCAGACTGGCGACCATGTTCTCGGATCATGCAGTGCTTCAGCGCGGCCAGGCCATACCCGTTTGGGGAAGCGCCGCGCCGCGGGAGAAGGTCACCGTCAGCTTGGCGGATCGACGAAGGTCGCGACCGCCGACAAGAACGGCGACTTGGCGCGTCGACCTGCCGCCGATGCAGCCCGGCGGGCCGCTTGTCCTGACCGCGAGCAGCGCCAATGGGCAGGCCGTCGCGAACGATGTGCTGATCGGCGACGTCTGGCTCTGTTCCGGACAGTCGAACATGGAATATCCGGTCCGGCGCGCGCTAAACGGAGAGGGCGAGGCGCAGGGTGGTGCGGACGCGCAGTTGCGGCTCATGAAAGTGCCGCAACAATTGGCCGAGCTGCCGCAGCGAACCTTCGCAAAAGTGCCGAATTGGCAGGTTGCAACGCCGGAACTCGGTCAGCCATTTTTCTGCGGCCTGTTACTTCATGGTTCGCGAGCTTCGGGCGTCGCAAAAGGTGCCGATCGGTGCGATCGACGACACGTGGGGCGGGACACCCATTCGCGCCTGGATGAACGAAGCATCGGTACGAGCGAGCGGCGGAGGGCAATATGCCGATCTCGTCGCTCTGAACCGCTCCGATCCGGCCGCCGCAATCCGCAAGTTCGGCGAGCAATGGGGTGCGTGGTGGCGTGCGCAGACCGGCGATGCAGTTGGAAGTGAACCGTGGAACAGCCGGGGACGTCTTGCCTGGGCCCCGATTCCGTCCTTCGCCTACTGGGACGAATGGGGTCCGGAATGGGTCAAGTATATTGGCGCAATCTGGGCCGAGCGCGTTTTTACCCTGACCGCGGTGGAAGCTGCTCAGGCCGCAACACTATCGCTTAGCGTCGTCGACGATGCCGACCAGACCTTTGTTAACGGAGTGGCCGTTGGTGGCCTCAACGATCCCGTCAATCCGCGACGTTATTCAATACCGGCAGGCGTGCTGAAGCCAGGCGAGAACCGCATTGTCGTCTACGCCCGCAACTACTGGGGACCCGGCGGTTTCAAAGGACCAGCTGGCCAGTTCGCGCTAACTCTTAAGGATGGCACGTCGAAGCCGCTCGGCGAGGGCTGGCAATATGCGCGGGTGCCGGATTCGATCGGTGGGCCCCCAGCCGCACCATGGGGCAGCTCATCGGGCGTATCCGCGATCTACAACGCGATGGTGGCGCCGCTCGGTCCGACGCGGCTTACCGGTGTCGCCTGGTACCAGGGTGAGGCCGACGTTGGGCAATCCGGCTACGACAAGCGGCTAGCAGCGTGGATGAGCAATTGGCGCGATCAGTTCGGCGATGCCAAGTTGCCGTTCTTCATCATTGGCCTCGCAGGTTGGGGACCGGTCTCGGCGAAGCCTACCGAGAGTGGTTGGGCGACTTTAATCGACGAACAGCGCCTGGCTGTTCAGCGTGACCCGCGGACTGCCCTGATCTCGGCGATCGACCTCGGCGACCGCGCCGACATCCACCCCGCGAACAAGCAGGAGGTCGGGCGCAGGCTGGCGCTGGCGGCGAAGGCGTTGGTCTATTCCGACCCGAGTGGGCAATTCAGCCCCATGCCGATCGGCGCGGCTCGTTCAGCCGGTGTGATTACGGTCAGCTTCAGCAAGCCGCTGCAGATGCTCAGCGGAGCGCAAGCCCTCGGCGTCGAATTGTGCGAAGCCGCTCCCGGCACCTGCCGCTACGCCGATGCACGGGTGCAGGGCAGCACATTGGTGATCAAGGACGACGGTCGTGGCGTGTCACGCGTCCGGTATGCATGGTCCGACTATCCGATCGTCAATCTCTACGACTTGGACATGCTCCCGGTACCGGTCTTCGAGGTGCCAATCGGCTAGTCGCTGATGCGCCGGTCGCGCGTTTCCGGCAGGAACAGCGCCCCGACCACGACGGTCACCAGAGCGACGATCACGGGATACCAGAGGCCCGAGTAGATGTCGCCCGTCGAGGCGACGATCGCGAACGCGATGGTCGGCAGCAGGCCGCCGAACCAGCCATTGCCGATGTGGTAGGGCAGCGACATCGACGTGTAGCGGATGCGGGCCGGGAAGAGCTCGACCAGCGTCGCCGCCATCGGCCCGTAGATCATGCGTCACGTAGATCACGAGCAACGTCAGGATCGACGATCGTCAGCGGCCGGTTGATCTGCGCCGTGTCGGCCTTGCCGGATAGCCGACCGCCTTGAGTTCGGCTCCAGCGGCGGTCTGGAAGGCCGCGATCGCGGCGGCACGCTCCGTCCCTGGATCGCTGCGCCGGATCGGGAACGTCGAACAGGTGCTTCCGAGCCGGAGGCGGGCAGCCTGACCCGCAGGCGCTGCTTCCTCGGTGTAGCTAACGCCGGCCTTGGCGAGGAATGCCTTGGCAATGTCGCAGGATTTGCTGTCGAACTTGTTCTTGCCGATCGGATCGAACTGAACCGAGCAGTCCGCGGGATCGGCGATGCACGGTGACCGGCGCGCTTGCTTGCGCTGCGTACAGCGCCGGATTGGCCGCTTGCGACAGCACGTGGAACAGCGGGAAGTAGGTCACGGCCGCGATCAGGCAGCCGGCGAGGATGATCTGCTTGCGACCGATGCGGTCCGACAGCCAGCCGAAGAACAGGAAGAACGGCGTGCCGATCACGAGCGCGATGGCGATCATGATGTTCGCGGTCGCTCCGTCCACGCGAAGGATCTTCTCGAGGAAGAACAGAGCGTAGAATTGCCCGTGTACCAGACGACCGCCTGGCCGGCGACGGCGCCGAACAAGGCGATCAGCACCAGCTTCGCATTCGACCAGGTGCCGAACGCCTCGGTCAGCGGCGCCTTGGACGTCGTGCCCTCGTCCTTCATCTGGCGGAACACGGGGCTCTCGTCGAGCTGCAGCCGGATCCACATCGAGACGCCAAGCAGCAGGATCGAGATGAGGAAGGGCACGCGCCAGCCCCATGCGGCGAACGCTTCCTCGCCGAGCAGCGTGCGCGTCGCGATGACCACGAGCAGCGACGACGAACAGGCCGAGCGTCGCGGTCGATCTGGATGAAGCTGGTGTGCAGGCCGCGCCGATGTTCGCGGCGCATGCTCGGCGACGTAGGTCGCGGCTCCGCCATACTCACCGCCCATCGCCAGTCCCTGCAGCAGGCGCAACGTGACCAGCAGCACGGGCGCGGCGACGCCGACGCTCGCGTAGCTCGGCAGCAGGCCGACCACGAAGGTCGACAGGCCCATGATCGCCATGGTGACGAGGAAGGTGTTCTTGCGGCCGACCAGGTCGCCGATGCGCCCGAACACGATCGCGCCGAGCGGCCGGACGGCGAAGCCCGCTGCGAAGGCCGCGAGGGCGAGGATGAAGCCGGTCGTCTCGTTCACGCCGGAGAAGAATTGCGCCGATAGGATCGTGGCCAGCAGTCCGTAGAGGTAGAAGTCATACCACTCGAACACCGTGCCGAGCGACGAGGCGGCGATGACCAGCCTTGAACTCTGACCCTTAGGCTTGTCCGACGCGTCCGCTGCGGCTGTGCTCAAGCATCTGCTCCTAATGATTGTGGCGTGGTGTGCGGTCGGAGGTCCGACGATATTTCACAGCAAACTCGAGAACCGCGCCATCCTTCATCTGTCCGGTCTTTTCGCGGTACAGCTCTTCCCACGGCGTATTGCTCTCCGGGACGGGCGGGGGAGCTTCGTCGCGGCGGCGGGCGATTTCCGCGTCCGCAACCAGCGCGTCGCAGCGTCCCGTCGTTGAGGTCGATGCGGATCGTGTCGCCGGTGCGCAGCCAGGAGAGTCCGCCGCCTGCCGCGCTTTCGGGCGAGGCGTTCAGGATCGACGGACTGTCCGATGTGCCCGACTGGCGCCCGTCGCCCAGCGTCGGCAGGTTCATGATGCCCCGCTGGAGCAAGGCGATCGGGCGGCTGCATGTTGACGACTTCGGCCGAGCCCGGCCAGCCGATCGGGCCCGAGCCGCGGATCACGAGGATGCAATTCTCGTCGATCTCCAGCGCGGGATCGTTGATGCGGTGATGGTAGTCGTCCGATCCGTCGAACACGATCGCGCGGCCTTCGAAAATGTCTTCGTGCCCCGGACGGCGAAAGATAGCGATCGCGGAATTCGTCGGAGATCACGCTGGTCTTCATGATCGCGAAGTCGAACAGATTGCCGTGCAGGACGAGGAAGCCGGCATGCTCCTTCAGCGGCTGCGTCGTACGGGAAGAATGACTTCGCGGTCGGATGCTTCGCGTCCCTGCGACATTCTCGGCCAGAGTCGGCCCGTGACGGTCAGCGCTGCGCCGTCCAGCTTGCCAGCCTGGAGCAATTCCCAAAGAACGGCCGGAATGCCGCCCGCGCGGTGGAAGCGCTCGGACAGAGATACTGCCCGCGGGCTGCATGTTGACGAGCAGCGGCAGGTCGTAGCCGAAGTCCATCCAGTCGGTCGGCAGTCATCTCGACGCCCGCGTGGCGCGCCATCGCGACGAGGTGCGGCTGGGCGTTGGTCGAGCCGCCGATTGCCGTGACCAGCCGGATCGCGTTGAGGAAGATCTGCGCGCGTCAGGATCTTCGACGGGCGCAGATCCTCATAGGCCATGTCGACGATGCGGCGGCCGGTCTCGTAGGCCATCTGCCCGCGCTCGCGATATGGCGCGGGGATCATCGCGCAGCCGGGCAGCGACATGCCTAGCCCCTCGGCGATCGAGTTCATCGTCGAAGCGGTGCCCATCGTGTTGCAATGGCCTGCGGACGGTGCGGAGTCGGTGGCGCCGCGGAGGAATTCCGCCTCGTCGATCTCGCCCGCCGCCAGCTTGCGGCGCGACCGCCAGATGACGGTGCCCGACCCGACCAGCTCGCCCTCGTGCCAGCCGTCGAGCATCGGGCCGCCCGACAAGGACGATCGCCGGAATATCGACGGTCGATGCGGCCATCAGCGAAGCCGGCGTGGTCTTGTCGCAGCCGGTGGTGAGGATCGACCGCGTCGATCGGATAGCCGTTGAGGATCTCGACCAGCCCGAGATAGGCGAGGTTGCGATCGAGCGCCGCGGTCGGCCGGCGGCAATTCTCGAAGATCGGATGGAGCGGGAATTCCATCGGAATGCCGCCCGCGTCGCGAATGCCGGCCTTCGCGGGCGCGCTTCACCGTCTCGAGGTGGATGCGGTTGCACGGCGCGATGTCGCTGCCCGATTGCGCGATGCCGATGATCGGCTTGCCGCAGCGCAGCTCGTCCGGCGTGATGCCGTAGTTCATGAAGCGCTCGAGATAGAGCGCGGCCATGTCGCTGCGGCCGGGCGCGGCGAACCATTCGCGCGATCGGAACGGGCGTGCGGGCGTGCGGGTCATCTCTGCTTTCCGTTAACGAGGGCGCGGCCCCGAAGAGCCGCGCCCCGACGTTCGGCTGATCAGCCTTCCATCTCCTCGAGCTCCTTGCCCTTGGTCTCCTCGATGAACTTCTGGACCAGGAAGAAGCTGATCACGGCGCAAACGCCGTAGAAGCTGTAGCTGCCAGTCAGGCTCCACGCGCGCCATCGACCGGGAAGCCTGAAGGCGATCAGGAAGTTGGCGAACCACTGGAAGAAGCCCGCGACCGCGAGCGCCGAGCCGCGGATCTGGTTCGGGAACATCTCGCCGAGCATCACCCACATCACCGGGCCCCAGCTGACGTTGAAGAAGATCACGTAGAGGTTGGCGGCAATGACCGCGACCATGCCGAGGTCTTCGACAGGACGAGGCTTGCCTTCCGCATCCAGCGATGCCGTGGCTGAAGGCATAGACCATCGACGAACAGCGTCACCGCCATGCCGGCCGAGCCGATCAGCAGCAGCGGCTTGCGGCCGATCTTGTCGATCACGGCGATGGTCACGAAACAGGCGGCGATCGAGACCGCGCCCGAGACGATGTTGATCAGCAGCGAGTCATTCTCGCTGAAGCCGGCCAGCTGCCACAGCGTCGCGCCGTAGTAGAAGATGACGTTGATGCCGACGAGCTGCTGGAACACCGCCAGCATGATCCCGACCCAGACGATCGGCCGCAGCCGAGGAAGCCCTTCGTCCCGGCTGGCGCAGCACGTCGCTGAGGCGCGGCCGGTGATCGGCGCTGAAGCTCGCGCGGATTTCGCCGATCTTCGCGCGCGCCGCATCGGATCCGAACAGGTTGGTCAGCACCTGGTGCGCCTCGTCGTTCCGGCCCTTCGACACCAGGTAGCGCGGGCTTTCCGGAATGAAGAACAGCGCGACCAGGAAGACCGCCGCGGGCACCGCCTGCATCAGGTACATCCAGCGCCATGCCTCGATGCCGCCCCAGAAGCTTGTTGGTCGAAACGCCCGCGCGCAGCGGCGAGGAAATAGTTGACCAGGAACGCCGCGGTCAGGCCGGTGATGATCATCACCTGCTGCACCGTCGTCATCCGGCCGCGAATGTTGGCGGGCGCGACTTCGGAGATGTAGGCGGGCGAAAGCACGCTGAGCCGCGCCGACCGCCATGCCGCCGACGATACGGGCGATGACGAAGATCAGGTGATCGTGCGGCGAAACCCTGAACCAGCGCGCCGACCGAGGAACAGCACCGCGGCAAGCGCTCATCACGTTGCGGCGGCCCGATCGACGTCGGCCAGCCGGCCGGCGAAGAACGCGCCGATGACGCAGCCGATCAGCAGCGAGCCGACGGTGAAGCCAAGCCCGTCACTCGGTGAGCTGCCGGAATCAGCCCGAACTCTTGCGTGAGCCCGTCCTGCGTGCCGTTCACGGCGCCGCTGTCATAGCCGAACAGCAAGCCGCCGATCGTCGCAACCGCGACGATCGCGCCGATGTAGGCCCATGTTGGCGCGCTCTGGACTCTGCCTCATCCATACCCTCTCCCCTGCATCGCGCGCCGAATCAGACGATGCGGCTGCGTGAATGTTAGCGGTAACTTCTCGCTGGCTCCCAGCGAATTGCAAGCGCCATCATCTCTCTTTGTCTGAAGGCGCGGGTCCGGTGGACTCGCGGACGATCAGATCGTGTTCGAGCACCAGCTCTGCCGGCACCGGCGGAAGCCCGTTCCGCCGGCTGCGGAGATCCGACAGGAGCAGTTCCAGCGCGGCCTCGGCCATCGCCGCGATCGGCTGACGGATCGTCGTGAGCTCGGGCCAGATGGTCGTGGCGAGCGAGGTATCGTCGAATCCGACGACGCTGAGATCGCGTGGCACGTCGCAGCCCTTGTCGATGCGCGACGCCGACGGCGGCGGCGGCCATATCGTCGTTGGCGGCGAAGATCGCGGTTGGCCGTCGTTTCGCGCTGAGTAGTCGTTCGGCGGCCACCAGTCCGGATCGGAAGGTGAAATAGCCTTGCTCGACGGAGATGTCCTCATCGTCGAGACCGGCTTCATCGAACCGCAGCGAGAAACCCGCGCTCGCGCTCGGCGCTGGCGATCTGCTGCGGATGCCCCTGATGAAGCGCGATGCGGCGGTGGCCGAGCTCGATCAGGTAGCTGGTCATTGCCGCTGCCGCGGCGAAATCGTCGATGCGAACATTGAGCGCGTTCGGCGTAAAGCTTGCCCATCGCGACAGTCACGACCGAGGATGTCCGCATTCGCAAGCTCGGCCTGGATCGGCACCGATTCGGACAACGGAGGCGGCAGGATCACGCCTTCGACATCTGCAGCCGCGAAGTGGCGAGTCGGCCTCGGCCTGCGTGCGTCGGTGCTTCACCTTCGCATGCCTCGAGCACGAGGTGGCATCCGGCTTGGCGCGCTCCGGCCAGCGCGCCGATCAGGAACTGGCTCGAGATAAGCGGCGCTCGGATTCGAATAGAGCAAGCCGATATGCGTCGCGTCGCCTGCCGCCAGGCTGCGCGCCGCGCTGTTCGGCGAGTAGTTGCAGCTTTTCGATCGCCTCGAGAACGCGCTCGCGCGTCGTTGTCGCGGACGTTCTCTTCCTCGTTGATGACGCGCGACACGGTCATCGCCGAAACGCCGGCGGTCCGCGCGACGTCCTGCGATCGTCACCGTACCCCGACTGCGTCGGCTGGACCTGTTCATCGTCGCCATTCTGTTGTCGGTCTAGGTGCGCAACGACCCGCATTGCAACGGCGGGTGCGCCGCTTATGGTAGCGCTATCAATTAGCGATGCATCTCTGGGGAGAGAAAGATGAGCAGGCGCAGGACAAGGGGCGTGAAAGCCCTCGTCGGATTAGGCGTTGCGGCATTCGTCGGGACCTGCGGAGTCGCCACGGCGCAGACTTCGTCGCCGGTCGGGACGCGGACCGCGCTCCTCTACAAGGACGCCTGCCCAATCCGTCGAAGCGCGCGTCGAGGATCTGCTCAAGCGCATGACGCTGGAGGAGAAAGCGGCGCAGCTGATGACGCTGTGGGAGCAGAAGGCCAAGATCCAGACGCCCGACGGCGAGTTCGATCGCCGGCAAAGGCGTCGCCAGAACTTTCCCAACGGCCTCGGCCAGATTCGCGCGACCGTCCGACAAGCGCGGCGTGACGCAGACGAATGCCGGCGCGGCCGGTGCTTCGGCGGGAACGTGTCAATCGCGACGCTCGCGACACGGCGCGATACGTCAACGCGGCGCAGCACTGGGCGGTCGAGACGCACGCGGCTCGGCATTCCGATGCTGATGCACGAGGAGGCGCTGCACGGTTACGTCGCGCCGCGGCGCGACCAGCTTCCCGCAGTCGATCGCGCTCGCCAGCACCTGGGACCCCGCACTGCTCGAACGCGTCTTCTCCGTCGCGGCACGCGAGATGCGCGCACGCGGCGCGAACCTCGCGCTGGCCCCTGTGGTCGACGTGGCGCGCGATCCGCGCTGGGGACGCATCGAGGAGACCTATGGCGAGGACCCGTATCTCGTCGGCGAGATGGGGCTGGCGGCGATCCGCGGCTTCCAGGGCACGACGCTTGCCGCTGCCAACGGACAAGGTGTTGGTCACGCTCAAGCACATGACCGGCCACGGCCAGCCGGAGAACGGCACCAATGTCGGCCCGGCGCACATCGGCGAGCGCGACGCTGCGCGAGAGTCTTCTTCCCGCCGTTCGAGCGCGCGGTGACCGAGCTGCCGGTGATGCTCGGTGATGGCCTCGTACAACGAGATCGACGGCGTTCCGTAGCCACGCCAATCGCTGGCTGCTGAACGACGTGCTGCGCAAGGAATGGGGCTTCAAGGGCGCGGTGCGTCAGCGACTATTTCGCGATCCGCGAACTGGTCACGCGCCACAAGATGTACGCCGACGTCAAGGATGCCGCCGTGCGCGCGATCGAGGCGGGCGTCGATTTCGAGACGCCCGATCGGCGAGGGCTTCGTCCATTTGCCCGAACTGGTGCGGTCTGGCCGCGTGTCGCAGGCCGCGGTCGACGAAGCGGTCCGTCGCGTCCTGAGGATGAAGTTCGAGTCCGGACTGTTCGAGAACCCCTATGCCGACGCCACGACCGCGGAAGCGAAGACCGCGACGCCCGGACGCGATCGCGCTGGCTCGCGAGGCGGCGCGCGAAGGCCGTGGTGCTGCTCAAGAACGACAAGGGCGTGCTTCCGCTCGACGCCGCCAAGATCGACCGCATGGCGGTGATCGGCACCCATGCGCGCGACACGCCGATCGGCGGCTACAGCGACGATGCCGCGCCATGTCGTCAGCGTGCTCGAAGGCCTGCAAGCCGCAGCGCAAGGGCCAGTTCGAGGTCGACTATGCCGAGGGCGTTCGTCTGACCGAAGACCGCTGCTGGTCGTACGACGAGGTCAAGCTGATCGCTGCGGAAGTGAACGCACAAGCTGATCGCGGAGGCGGTCGAGACGGCGCGCAAGATGCCGATGTCGTCGTCATGGTGCTCGGCGACAACGAACAGCTCAGCCGCGAGGCCTGGGCCGACAACCATCTCGGCGATCGCGCCTCGCTCGACCTGATCGGCAGCAGGAACGAGCTCGCACGCGCGATCTTCGCTTTGGGCAAGCCGATCGTCGTGCATCCTGCTCAACGGCCGGCCGCTGTCGGTCAATTATCTGGCCGCGAACGCACCGGCGCTGATCGAGGGCTGGTATCTCGGACAGGAGACCGGGAACGCGGTCGCCGACGTGCTGTTCGGCACGGTCAATCCGGGCGGCAAGCTGCCCGTGTCGATCGCGCGCGGCGGTCGGCCAGCTGCCGGTCTATCTACAACCGCAAGCCGACGTCACGACGCGGCTATCTGTTCGATTCAACCAGCTCCGCTTTATCCGTTCGGGTTCGGGCTCAGCTACACGACTTTCGACGTTTCAGCACCGCGGTTCGCGCGGGACACGGTACGTACTGGCGAGAACGTCCAGGTCAGCGTCGATGTGACCAACACCGGCACGCCGCGCGGGCGACGAGGTCGTGCAGCTCTACGTGCGCGACGACGAGGCTTCCGTCACGCGGCCGGTGCTCGAGCTGAAGCGGTTCCAGCGCGTGACGCTACAACCGGGCGAACGGCGCACGGTGCACGTTCGAGCTGAAGCCGGACGACCTGTGCTTGTGGAACATCGACATGAAGCGCGTGGTCGAGCCGGGCACCTTCACGATTTCCGCGGGCCCGAACTCGGTCGATGCTCAAGAGCGCGAAGCTGACGGTGGCCGCTCGCTAGGCTTTGCACATCGCTTCAAGGACCGGCTTGTAGTCGGTCCTTGATGGCACGGCTCCACGCCTGCGCGCCTTATCCTCCAATCCCTGCGGCTCCGCCGGTTGGCTTGGCTCCATCTGATCCAGATAAGCGGGGTCGGTTTGCGCCTGCGCCAGGGTCACGAACTTGAACCCCTCGTCGCGATACATTTTGAGCAGGCGCGGCATCATCCGACCCTCAAAAGCACTGACGTGCAGCAGCAAGACGTAGGGAATGTCGCGGCCGTAGGTCGCCCTGGAGAGTTCTCGATAATAGGAAATGCTTTCGCGCGCCGCCTGCAGATAAAGCTGCTCAAGCCGCGCGACCGCAGCCTCATCGCCCGCGTCCTTGCAACGGGCATAAGGCGCGGTCCAGGCCCAGTCGCTGAAGTCCATCGTGACGGCCGCGATCTTGTAGCCGTGCTCGGCGAGGATCGTGCGCGACGCGTCTCGCTTGTCCGTGTCCGTCCCGCCTTCATCGAGGAATGGGTAGCGAAACCACTTCCAGTCCTTGCTGCCCGAGAGACGCTTGAGCAGCGGCTCGTTCTTCACAAGTTCCTGCTCGAACTCCGCCGCGCTCATCTCGCTCAGATGCCGGTGCGCGAAGCCGTGGTTCGCGAGCGGTTGGCCGGAGGCAACCCACGCTGCCAGTGGCTCGGTCGTCGACGGATCCTGCTCGGTCCAGCGGGCATTCAAGAAGCCATACGCCTCGACTTGCTCGGCCTTGAGTGCCGCGAGGATTTCCATCGTCGCAGTCAACGCGCTTTCGCCGCGCGGATAGGGACCATGAACCGGCAGATCGTCGATCGTTATCGCGATCGCCGGTACCGCTTCTGGCTGCTGAACAGTCGCGCAGGCCGCCGTCGCGAGGCAGGCCGCGATGAGCGCGGAAATTCGCACCGCCTTCATCGTCCGTGTTCCCCTCGTGTGACCTTCGACGAGTTCGGCGAGCCACGCGCTGACCCAAACGAGCGGCGCGTTCCAGTTGATCGCCACTTCGTTGAGGCTGTACGCGCGAATGTCGTCGACCCAGCATGTCTGCGGCGCGCACTTGCCTTCGAGCGTCTTCGCCACATCGTCCTGTGAGGTGTTCTCGTTCGGCCCGCCGGAAATTACCCCCGGCGGTGGAGGCGGATAGCTCGGGTCCATCGAATGGGCCCAGAAGCGGTGATGCGGATTTTGCATTGATCGCGCGCCGTATCCGCTGACGAAGGACACATCGAGCGGATTACGTCCGAGGATGAAGTCCATCGCGTCGACGACGCCGTCCCGATATTTCGCCTCCCCGGTCCAGTCGTGAGCGAGCGCCATCAGCATTGCCCGGTTGAGCAAGACGGCCGTCGATCCCCAGCCCCACCGGCGCGTGTACGGCAAATGATACCCGGTCTGTCCGGATTCCCCGACGTAGCGGCTGGCCGCCTTCGCAACCTCCGCACGCAATCTGTCAGCTTCGGTCTTGCCAATCGCATGCGGGTGAAGAGCGAGAGCGATCGTGCCCAAGGTCCCTGTCGAGGGCCAGCCGGGTGCCTCCTGGATCGGTGAGGTAAAATGCGGCGACGCGGTCGCCGCGCGCCGATACTCCGGATCTCGGGTGGTCACGAAAAGCTCAGCAGCGGCCCAGTAAAATTCGTCGCTGAGGTTCTGATCGCCATAGCCCCCGCTGCCGGTGAAGTCGGCGATGGCATAGACTTCCGGATTACGCACCGCACCGGCCCAGGCGCGCTTGGCTGCTGCCAGGCAAGTCGCAGCAAAAGCCGGATCGATTTCGCGCCAGATGCGCGCGCATTGCGCTGTCGTCGCGGCGAAGTTCAGCGTTGCGCTTGTGCTCGGCGGAAAGAGCAGACGTCTTTCCGGGTCCTTGTCAGGCCGCATCGGTAACCCGGTCCAGCGCTCGCCACCGACCTTGTGATAGACCATCCCCGACGCGTCGATTTCAGTGAACGTGAGCCCTGCACGATTGCGCTTCTCGCCGATCGGAAGGCGTTGCAGAGCACCTTCCGGCGCCTGCATCTTCAAGAAGAATTCAAGCTCGTACCGTGCCTCGTCGAGCAAATCGGAGACACCATTTCCTGCCTCCGGGATTTGTGCGGTCTTGTCGGCGAATAGCGCCGATCGGCGCAGCTGCTGGACCTCGTAAAGGTTGAGCAACGTCCACAGCGATATGCCGCCGTTGACGACATATTTCCCGTGATCGCCAGCATCGTACCATCCGCCCGTCACATCGATTGAGTAGTCGCATCCCGGCCAGCGATTGCCGTTTCCGTCAGTGCCGGAGACGCAAGTCGCAAGTTCGCGAGGATGTCCCGCCGGACGCGCCCAACGCTCACCGACGAAGCGAGCCTCGATCGGCGTGCCGGCGCGCTGGTGATAGAAGAACGCCAGCGAGTCATGGGGCAATTTTGCATACGTGTCGGGCGACACTCGAAAAGCGCGGCTGGTCCGCTCTCCGATCCGCAGCCGATAATCGCCGGCCACCGTCTGCTTGAAAGCGATTTGGTGGACGTGTTCGCCGGAAAAGCGATCCGCGCCGAAGACCTGCGTTCGGCCGGTGGCGACGACCTTGTTTCCGGTGTCGAGAAGCTGCCATTCGATAGGCGCCTGCGATGGATCGGAAAGCATCGCACGCTGCGTCGCTCCGGGAAGCAGTCCGACCTGGTTCAGCCGGATTGGCGAGCCGTTTTCAGCGGCCGCTGCGGCAACGCTCAACATTGCCGTACATGCGGCCGCTAACGTGATAATTCTCACCCAATTCCCCTGTTGCTGTTCGACTATTCCGGGCTGCCCGGCACGTTGGTGAAATGAAGCGACTTGTAATGCGCGAGACTGTGCTCAGGGGGTTGGATGCCCTCCGGCAAAGGCCTGCCCGACACGCTTTGAAAATACGCGATCGAAGCATCGCGCCACCATTTGGCCTCGCGCTCCTGTATGCCGAGAAAGGCGTCGACTTCTGCGAACCGTTCGCTGTCGATCCGGCCCTCTAGTGATCGCCACGTTCTGCGCATTTCGCGCACTTGGCCCACGCCGAAATCGTAGCGCGCGAGTAGCTCGTTCCAGAACGTTCGTCCGCCGCGCATCCGCTCATCCCAGCCGACGTGATGGAACCACAAAAGGAGTTCGTCGGGCACGCAATCCCGTGCAGCAAAGCATGCAGCAATTTCCCGCGAATATTGGGCTACGGCGTTGCTGCCTGATTGCGTGCGGTTGAAGCCGATCCCCGTCGAATCCGCACGATGAAAGTAGGTCGGGTTCCAATCCGCTCTGGGAAGATCATCGACCCAGGGACCGGGACCGTAATGGTGTCCCGTCGCCATCAGATGATGAAGGCCAAGCGGCGTCATGTAATTCACGACCGCCTCGCGCGATTGCATCATCATGTCGACGATTGGCGCGGCAATCGCCGCGTCATTGCCCCACGTCATTCGCGCCCATTCGCCGGCGATATCGCGGGCGCTGAGCCGATTGTCCCAGGCTAGGCGACCGAACGCGTACCAGTTCGCCTGATCGAAGTGCGAACCGGTCCAGTTGCGATCGGTGCCGACGTTCGAAACACCCGCCATGGCGGCGATCGTGCGAGCGACCGGCGTACTACATCTGGGCCTGCAAGTGTCGGCGTCGAGCACCTCCTCCCACATCGGCCCCAAATAGGCGAGGTGCGTCGCAAACCCGAGATATTCCTTGGTGATTTGCGCTTCGAGCACGACGGGCGTTTTCGGCATCGCTCCGAACAAGGGATGGAACGGCTCGCGCGGCTGGAAGTCGATTGGTCCGTTCTTCACCTGCAGCATGACGTTCGGGCGGAACTTGCCGTCGAGCGGCTGGAATTCCGAAAAGGCCTGCATGGCGCGATCCTCGCCATGCTTCGCGGTGTAAACGAACGCGCGCCAGATGACCGTCCCGCCGTGCGTGGCTAGAGCATCGGCAAGCATGTTGGCGCCGTCGGCATGCGACCGGCCATAGTCCTGCGGCCCTGGCTGCCCCTCCGAATTGGCTTTCACCAGGAAACCGCCGAAATCGGGAATCTTGCCGTAGATATCGGCGGCCTTGCTGCGCCACCAGGCACGCACCTGCGAATCGGCTGGATCCGCGGTCTTCAATCCGCCGATCTCCATGGGAGCGCTGAAACGGGCAGTGAGAAACACGCGGACTCCCCAGGGACGGAGCGTGTCTGCGAGGGCCGCGACCTTCTCAATATATTGCGGGGTCAGAACCTGCGCGTTCGCATTCACATTGGTGAGGACGGTCGCGTTGATCCCGATCGATGCGTTGGCACGCGCATAGTCCGTGTAGCGCGGGTCCCGCCATTGGGGCAGCTTGTGCCAATCCCACAGCGAAGCGCCCGCATATCCGCGCTCGACCGACCGATCGAGATTGTCCCAATGGTTAAGCATGCGCAGCGGCGAACTGGGCGTTTCGCTGATGTCCAGATCGTCGATCGCCTGTCCGGTCTGCATCCGCCGCAGAAGCGCGAAGACTCCGTACAAAACGCCGACATCCCGGTTCGCAGCAATCGCGGTGAATCTTTTGCCGTCGGACTCGATGCTCCGAATCATGAAGCCTTCGGGACCGAGCTTCGTAAGCCGCAATTGCAAACCGGCAATGATTGGAGACGAAGCCGGAGTTCCAATGACGACTGCGCCATTCAGCACCCGTTTCGTTGTGCCGACAGGCCTGCCGAGGAGTCCGCCAAGCCCGCGCTGCAACTCGCTGCGGGCCGCGGCAAGAGTTGGCGTCTCGGCACCGGAAACGATAATCTGCGCGCTCTCCAGGTACCTCGCTTGGGCCGTCGGACTTAGGGGCTGGTATCGGAGCCAGAGATCATAGCCGTCCTCTGCTTGCGCGGCGCTCGATCCCGCGCACGCGGCCAGCGCGGCAAAGGTCGTAACGGCTCGAAGCAGCAAGGTTTTCAGAACTGTTTCCACATTCGCGTTGAGTGGCGCACGCCAGAGTGTTAGCGCTATCAGGCGAAATCAAGTGCGGATATGAACAATGGCGTTTTCTGAGGACGGGGCATGTTTCACCAGGCGAGGCGCGATCGTCGCCGGACTCGCTGCTAGTGTTTCGGCGTGCGTGACTCCGCAGCCGGGCGTCCCGGCATCGCCCTCGCTCGATCAGCTTGCCAAGCGAAGCGGCCGTCGGTTCGGTTCTGCCGTCGGCTGGGGTCGTCCCGGTGCCGATCGCGGCAGCTTCGCCAACCCGGCCTATGCAGCGATCCTCGAAAGAGAATGCTCGCTCCTCGTTCCCGAAAATGAGCTGAAATGGCAGTGGACTCGCCCGGGGGCGGGGCAGTTCGACTTCCGGCAGTTCGACGCCATCGCGGATTACGCCTCACGCAAGGGCATGCTGCTGCGCGGTCACACGCTGTTCTGGCTGCCGGAGAAATGGTATCCCAAATGGCTGGTCGCCCATGATTTCGGGTCACAGTCCGCGGCGAAGGCGGAAGCGATGTTGCGGGAGCATGTTCAGACGGTGTGCCGCCGGTACGGCACGCGCGTCTATTCCTACGACGTCGTCAACGAGGCGGTGCAGCCTGAAACAGGACTGATCCGCGATACGGTCGTGACGAAGGCGCTCGGTCACGAGGCGACTCTGGACGTGATGTTCCACACCGCCCGAGCCGAGGCACCGCACGCGCAACTGGTCTACAACGACTACATGAGCTGGGAGCGTAACAGCGAGGACGAGACGCACATGCGCGGCGTGCTCAAGTTGCTCGAGGGATTCCGGAAGCGCGGCACTCCGGTGGACGCGCTCGGCATCCAGTCGCACATTCGGTTGCTGAAGCCGCTGACAGTTGCGGAAATCGTACGCGAGTCCGAGGGACCCTGGCGGCGCTTCCTCGATGAGGTCGTCGCCATGGGCTACAAACTTGAGATCACCGAATTCGACGTGAACGACAAGCTTGCGCCGACGGACCCGCTGGAGCGCGATCGAATGGTCGCCGATTATGGGAAGGCCTATCTCGACGTGATGCTCAGCTATCCGCAGCTGCGGGACGTCATGGCTTGGGGGATGGTCGACCGATACAGCTGGCTGACCGATTTCGACCCGCGCAATGACAAGACGCTCAAGCGCGGCACGCCTTACGACACGCATTTCCGTCCGAAGATCTTGCGTGAGGCGATTGCTGCGGCATTCATGGGGGCTGCTGCGCCCGCGTGACCGATCGTCAATTCGTTTGGGGAGAAACGAATATGAGATCGAAGCTTCTGCTCGCCGTCCTTTGCCTTGCCGTCGCTGCGCCCGCGTCCGCGCTTCAGGACGACGATATCGCCAGCAAGATCATCAACGATCCTTCGGCGCCTCAGGTGGTCGGCGCCAAGTCCTCGCTGCGCAACGACGCAAATGTCCAGGGCGGGAAGGCATTGCGGATACAGGTCGCGGCCAAGGGCAAGAACAATTGGGACGCATTTGCCAGCAGTCCGATCCAGAAACCGGTGAAGGCCGGCGACAAGCTCGTGCTCGCTTTCTGGGCGCGGTTGGAAAAGGGTGAGGGTGGTGCGGCCACCTCGACGCTGCCGTTCACCGGCGTGCAGGTCTCGTCGCCGCCTTATCCGTCGGTCTTCAACGAGGCGGTCCAGGTGGGGCCGGAATGGAAGCTGCATCAGGTCAAGGGCACGGCCGACAAGGATTATGCAGCGGGCTCGATCGGCGTCAGCATCCACCTCGCGAATGCGAAACAGACGATCGATCTCGGGCCGATCTTCGTGCTGGACATGGGGCAGTGACGCCGATGATCATTTCCCTGCTCCTCATCGCCGCCGCTCAACAGCTTCGGCCGGAAGACACGGAACAGTGGACTCCGGAGCCGACGATCGTCACTCCCGCCCCGGCCGCCCCCGCAGGTCCGCCCTCGGACGCGCTGGTTCTGCTGGGACCCGCGACCGGTCTCGATCAATGGGCGGCGATGGACGGCAAGCCCGCCGGCTGGACCTTCGCCAATGGCGAGATGATTGTGAAGAAGGGCACCGGCAATATCCAGACGAGGCGCCGCTTCGGAAGCTATCAGCTGCATATCGAATGGCGCATCCCGGCCGGGATTACGGGCGAGGGGCAGGCGCGCGGCAACAGCGGTCTGTTCCTTGCCTCCACAGGCGCGGGCGATGACGGTTACGAGCTGCAAATCCTCGATAGCTATCGCAACAAGACGTACGTCAACGGCCAGGCGGCCAGCGTCTACAAACAGTATGTCCCGCTCGCCAATGCGATGCGTCCCCCCGGGGAGTGGCAGATCTACGACGTCGTCTGGACGGCGCCGACGTTCAATTCCGACGGCTCCCTGAAAACAGCCGCGCGGCTGACAGCCTTCCACAACGGCATCCTCGTCCAGAACGATGTCGAAATCCGTGGCGAGACGGCCTGGCAGGGTCCGCCGAGATATCGCGCGCATGGCCCGTCGCCGATCAAGCTGCAGGATCACGGCGATCCCAGCGCGCCGATCAGTTTCCGGAACATCTGGATCCGCGAACTGTGACTCGACCAACCTGGATGTGCGCTGCCATCCTGGCCTGCCTCACGGCAGCTTGCGCCCATTCCCCGGCGCCAGAGCCGCAGTGGGTATCGCTCTTCGACGGCAAGTCGCTGACCGGCTGGACCCCGAAGATCAGCGGTCATCGATTGGGCGAGGATCCGTACAACACCTTCCGCGCGGAAGACGGTGTCATCCGGGTCTCCTACGACAAGTATGGCGACGGCTTTGGGAAGCGCTTCGGCCATCTCGCGTATCGCGCACCTTTTTCAAGCTACCGGCTCCGCTTCGAATATCGGCTGACCGGTAAATCCCTGACGGACGTCGAGCCTTGGCAGCAGAGCAACAGTGGCGTCATGCTTCACGGGCAACCGCCCTCGACGATGGGCCGGGACCAGTTCTTCCCGGTCTCGATCGAGGTGCAATTGCTTGCCGCGAACCGAGCGGAATCCGCACCGACCGCGAACCTCTGCACGCCCGGGACGCATGTCGTGATGAACGGCGCTCTCGAAACCACCCACTGCCTGAACTCGAAGAGCCCGATCATCCCCAACGAGCGATGGACGAAGGTCGAAATCGAGGTCGACCGCGACGGCAAGTTCACGCACGTCGTCGATGGAACGCCGGTCATGAGCTACAGCGGCGCCCAATATGATCCGGGTGACGCAGACGCCCGCCTCCTCATCGACGCCGCCGGGGGCGAGCTAACGCTAAACCAGGGCTACATCTACCTGCAGAGTGAAGGGCATCCGGTCGAGTTCCGCCGGCTGGAACTGCAGGCTTTGAATTAGCGCCAGCATAAGGAAGAACCCGTAGAGACGACGCCGAGAGGGGCTGTAACGATTGCGTCTCCGGCAAGGTTGGGGATCGGCAGCGCCGGCGCATCGGTCGCGTCGGGCTTTCTCTAAGATCGAGGCGCTCGATGCTAATCCAGCTTATCTTGGCGACGATGATGTCACTGACCACAGTGGTCATTCACCTGACTGGGCTCGCCTTTCTCGTGCGGACACTCCGGTCTCACCATCGACTGGTCAGGCCAGTGAAAAAGGCGCCTGTCGCTGTTCTGCTGATCTCGACTGCCACGATATTCGCGATTCACACTGTTGAGATATGGCTTTACGCGCTTCTCTATCTGCTGCTCGGTGCGCTTGGCACGTTCGAGGCTGCCCTTTACTTCTCCACCGTGACTTATTCGTCCGTGGGCTACGGCGACGTACTGTTGAGCCATGAATGGCGAATCTTCGGTGCGATCGAGGGTGCGACCGGAATCCTCATGATGGGTTGGTCTACGGCGTTCCTCGTATCGATGCTCGGTCAACTCAAGTTGTTGACCCACGACTGGCTGGTGCCCGACGATGGGCAAGCCGCAAGGCCGACGCGTAACGTCCGCGATGGGTGAAATCGGTCCTCTCTGACCGTTCTGCTGCCGAAACGCTAAGGAGGCTCGGCTGAACCATCAGGCCACGAGTGGTGCCGCTTAGGTGACTCGAACACCTGACCCCATCATTACGAAGGCAGCGGTAGGGTTTCGGAAATTGTATTAAAACCAGCGGCTTAGCGGTCGCCCGCGGCCGCGGTGCGCCCTACCCAAGTACCACCCAAAGTGCCCGGCGGCGGCGTTGCGCGGCGTTCCCTTGCGGACGCGCTTTGGCCCCGTGATTTCGCAGAAACCGAACCCCTCCGGACCCACTGAGACGGCCCGGGGGCGGATTGGGCTAGTCCGGGGTTGAAAGCAGACATTTGGGACGCCCCCGGTCGGCAGTTTGACTGCTCTATGACCGTGCCAATTGCGGGCTAGATGGCCCAAGGCGCAGTTGGGACGTGCGCTAGAGTCCGCAGTGGTGCGTTCACGTGATCATTCGCTTTCCGAGCGCCTCGCGACGCATCCATTGATGATGTGCACTCGTAGATACTGAGCAGGAAGATTTATTCCTGCCCAAAACACGGAGATTTTCTATGAAGCGCACTATAGCCTCAGCGGCAGCCCATCTGTCTGATGGCGGGTATCGCAGGCCCCGCCTTCGCGAAGGGGCACAGCCAACCTGCCGATCCGGCCCAGGCATTCGGGCAGGAAAACGCTGACGAGAATTACTTCATCGGAGGTGAATTAGCCAAGGTGGAGGCTCGGGACGAGACGAATGGTGTGGAGGGCAGCGAAATTTCGATGGCCGCACAAAAGAGTCGAGCGGGAGCCGGCTGACCCGCCGAGGGGCAAGCCTGAATAAGCACTAGCCTGCTTTAACCGCACGTTGCCGCAGCCCGTGAACGCTTTGCGTCCGGGCTGCGGCACTCTCTGTCGCAGCCGCATCGCATATCAGCTGCGTTGTTCTTGACGTGCGATTCTTTCGGCCGCTCCCAGTTCGGGCTTGGCAGCATCTTTCGGCTCAGGTGACAAGTGACTTATCGAGCAATGAATATCCCGAAACCGTTACGGCGGAGGCTAGCGCGCGTTCCAAATTCTAATCCAAGCGGCCGCTAGCCATTCGCCAGCTTGCCCAAGTGGGCCGCCAATGCTGTATGCGATGCGTGAATTTGACACTTGGCGACCCTGGCCTGCGCAAGATCCGCACCGGCATGGCGGCGGCGGCGGTCGCCGGCCTGACTGGGACCATCCACGCGGCATCGCCGCACCGCTTAGCAGCCTGCGGGCCGACGAGATCCAGCTGGTCAGCGAGCTGCTTGGCGTAGCCGGCGTCAGCAACGATGGGACGCGCTTCGCTGCCGTCCGCTTGGCGCCGCCCGACAAAACTTTAGTGTGGCAATGGAAACCCGGCTGCGGATGAGCGGCGAGCGATCGTCATCATGCGGACCGGCACACGGGTGCGCGAGAGCGGTCGTCGATCTCGACCGCAAGACAGTCGTTCGCGTCGACGACCGCCCCGGCGTCCAGACCGGCATCGTTCCGGAGGAGTGGTCCCGCGCGACTAGGTTGGTAAAGGCGGACCCGCGATGGCGGGCAGGCGGCTATGCGCTTGCGCGGTATCGCTCAGTTCGAGCCCATTTTCTGCGATGCACTGTCCGTGGGCAGCGCCGGCACGCTTGAGACACGGCGGCTGCTCAAGGTCCCGTGCTACGACGCCCGCGGCACGCGCAACGTCTATGGCCGGCCGATCGAAGGTGTCATGGCCCTCGTCGACCTCGACAGCAACAGCGTTGTCGAGGTCCGCGGACAGCGGCGCAGTACCGATGGCAAAGCGGATCCCTCGCTAGAGCAGAAGCGGCAGCTGAGCCTTCGGCCGGCCGCACGGCCAATCATTGCGCGAGCGCTCCGGCCACGCCTAAGTTCACGGTCCGCGACGTGTGTCGCTGGGAGGCATGGTCGTTCCACTTGAGCTTCGATCAGCGTGTTGGGCCGATCGTTTCGACGGTGCGCTATGATGACGCAGGGCGCCATCGTCCGGTGCTTTACCAGGGCCATTTGTCGGAGATGTTCGTCCCTTACATGGATCCGGACCCCAATTGGTCGTTCCGTTCGTACATGGACGCCGGCGAATATGGCTTTGGCAGCCTCGCATCGCGTTTGGTCTCTGGGGTTTCGACTGCCCGCCAGGAGCGGTCATGATCGGTGCAACGATGCCGACCTTGAATGGCACCGCAGCCGCCGCGCCTGACGTCATGTGTTTGTTCGAGCGCAACACCACGACCGCTCTATGGAGGCGATATGAGATCGTGACCGGTTCGCATGAATCGCGGCAGGATGTGGAGCTGGTGGTGCGCACCATCCCGACGGTTGGAAACTATGATTACATCTACGACTGGGTGTTCAATCGCAAAGGCGAAATCCGCATCGATGTCGGCGCCACGGGCATCGCCGCTGCTAAGGGCGTCGCCGCGGAAGTTGCCGGGCTCCCGAGGGACCTGCCCCACGGATCGCTCGTCGCGCCATATATTGCCGCGCCATACCACGATCATTTCCTGTCCTTCCGACTGGACTTGGACATCGACGGCAGCGCCAATCATTTCGTCAGCGAGAAGCTGGTCCGGCAGTCGCTGCCAGCCGGAAGCGTCCGACGCAGCGTGTGGGGGCGGCAGGAAGCGCCCATGCGTAAAGAGGGCAGCATTGCTCCGAGCCACTCGCCGGATATTTGGCGAATTGAAAACCGGGCAGTAAAGACCTCCCTCGGTTATTCGCCTCGCTTTCGAGCTCGCGGGCGAGCACACCGCGACATCGTTACTTGGAAGTGACGATTGGGCCCAGCGCCGAGCGGGCTTTTCGGCAAGCGCGTTGTGGCTCACCGCCTACAATCCGTCCGAGCTGTACGCGGCCGGTAATTATCCCAACCAGAATGCGACTGTCGAAGGGCTGCCTCGCTTCATCAATGGCGAAAGCATCGTCGGCACGGATATTGTGGCTTGGTACACGATGAGGCTCCACCACGTGACCCGCCCCGAAGACTGGCCGGTGTTGCCCACTGTGCGGCACAGCGTGACGCTTCGCCCGCACCGCTTCTTCACGCATAATCCGGCGATGGATGTTCGGAGCGACGAAGACGTCGTGCCGGCTAGGAACAAGCTGCGCTAACGCCGGGCGGGCACCGCGAACGTCAGGCTTGAAAAGCTCGTTTCGAAATCTGTGCCGGCGCGCTTGCTTGGCACGCCCCAGACGACGTTGATCATCCAGCGCCCGCTGGCCGGCATTCGGAAATTGACGTTGCCGACCGAATCACTTCGAACCGGGATCAGCGCATCTTTCGGTCGGTCGAGACTTCCCAAAGTGACCAGTGCTCCTGGGAGCCGACGCCCGGCGAACCAGATGGTTGCGCGCAGCGGGTCGCCCGCCCGCAGCATCAGCGGGTTTGCGGCGGGCACGATCTCGAGCGGTTGGCCGATGCGAGGGGTTGCGGCACCGCGAGTTGGCGATCCTCCGACCTGGACTAAAGCTTTGGCGTATCTGCGGTACATTTCCCGGACCTTGCCCGATCGTACCGGGGCCTTCTTCCACGCCTCCTGCGCCGCGGTAAGCCCTTCCTCTTGCATGTAGCCAGGGAAGTCAGTCGCGATC
>CAWJWR010000011.1:0-185461 GCA_963846645.1 uncultured Alphaproteobacteria bacterium
CGAGATAGAACGGAATACCCAACGCTGCAGCAACTGCTGTCACCAATTCAGCCTTGGATCCTTGCCAGAATGTCATCGTGCATCAGGTTAGCCGTTATCGGGGCCGGGATCAAAGTGTGCTCGATCAACCTTTCGGACAGACCAACAGTGCGCCAATGCAAACGCCGGATCCCTCTTGCTCAATTCGGCGCAAGCCAGCGCACTCCGACGGCATCGTTGCCGCCTTCGGACGTCTGCGCGCCGATTTGCACGCCCCGCTCGCTGAGGAGTTCGCCGACTCTACCCATGCCCTTTTCGCCACCACGAAGTTCAACGGGCCAATCGAGCCGGTTAGCAGCCCACGCCGTGATCTCGATGGCCGACATGCCGCTAAGGGTCGGCTCTCCTGCAGAGTCCAGTTCGACTTCGGGCAAGGCCGCCGGCGGGCGGCGACGATCTACGGGCCGCAATCGGCGCTGGAAGAAGAGATACGCTGCTCAAGATCGCGATACGCAGCGAGTGATGCGCCATCCAACCTCCGAGCATGAGCGACGGCGCGTCGACGGTCACGGTCGATCAGAACATCGCTTGATGGAATGCCCGCAACTAGGGCAAGCCGTTCACCAATCTCACTGATTTGCCGCTCCGTCGCAACGGCTTGCTCGCGCGCCTTAGCAGAAGCAATTTGCGCAGCCTCCGCCGCAGCAGGATCGGCACCAACCCTGAATTGGTTGATAGTCAGGTCGAGTGGACGGCCAAGTGCGCGCTCTAGAACTACACGGCTGTGATCGAGCGCGGCCGGCCGGAACTCGGGCGTCAGCACCGTTGCGGACACACGAATGGGCTTCACGCCAAAATCGATGTCGAGCTGCGACACACGCGCTTTCGGTGGAAATTCGTCCTTGATGAAACCATTGATTTGGCGCGTGGAATTCGCTTCCCATGCGATCTGCCGGAGGGACGCACCCAACGGAACGGCCAGCACTACGAAGCTGAGAACGATGGCGACAGTCTGCATGAGTGTCTGTCGTGACGATAGATTTGAACGGAAGCCGTAAACGCGGGCCATTACTGCAGCTGTCAGCGCGATAGTCAGAAGGTTGGTAATGAACAGCATCATCGAGCCGCCGAAGACGGTCCAATTACCTGTCGCTAGGCCGAAACCGACAACTGCCAATGGCGGCATCAAGGCCGTGGCAATCGCAACGCCGACGATCGTGCCTCACGCCCGCGGATCATCGCGTAGCTGCCCGCCAATGCTGAAAAGAGTGCCACGGCGAGATCGAAGAGGTTGGGCCTGGTGCGGCAGCAATTTCCTCGGTCACCGTCTGGAGCGGCGAGAGCAGGACGATCAGCGCGCAAAACAGCACCGCGATCAGCGTTCCGATTGCCAGCGCCTTCGCGCATGACCTGAGCCTGAGCTGCGTCCCCGATAGCCAGCGCAAATCCAGCGCCAAGGATCGGCCCCATCAATGGCGAAAGGAGCATCGCCCCAATGACGACCGCTGGGGAAGACAGCAGAAGGCCAAGAACCGCAATTCCAGCCGACATCGAGGTCATGAAAAGGAAGCGTGCCGAAAGGCCCGATTCTTCCCGAACTTTTCCGACGACCGCTTCCTGATCGACGTCTTTCGGAAAGCCTCCGGTAGCGCCATAACCGGAGCGCTCGGAGGACAACATTCCAGGCGGGCAGTTCCCGCCGCGCCTTCGTTGCTTCGCTCATTCTTTCGCCCCCGACATGAACTCGGTCTAGGCCGCTCGATTGATCGACATAGTTCTCCAATTACATTGAGACCTCACCGGAGATGGGCAGGATTGTGACTTGCGTCGCACAGGTCGAGTCGCAGACTATGCTATTCCAAAAAAGTTGGAAGGCGGACATAATTGATTAACGGACCTCGATGATCGCTCGTCGAAAAGCAGCAAGGGTCGGTGAGCCTGCATCTTTCACTTCGAGAACAACGTGGATGTGTTCGCCGCCTGCATCTAGGAATGCGGACGGTAGCGCGATCGGAAGTCGCTTCGGAAACAGGAACGGACCCTTGATAGGTGCTTGGTTCGGCGTATACGAACCAAGAGTAGTTGAGATCATCTTGGTCAGGATCGCTCGACCCACGTGCGTCTAGCGTCAGCGACTGACCTCTCTCGGCTCGGAGTGCGATAACCGCTCGACTGCGATCACCATTGAGAACAGCGACGGGATGGTGATTTGCGTCACTGAACTTGCTGGTGACGCTCCAGTCCATGCGAGCTTCGAAGTCGTTCTCGATAGCCGCCTTCCAGCGGGCAATCGACTGGCCGCCTTCCGGTGCGTCCCCATGCATGTAGTAGGGGTCGTAAGGCGCATCCTCGCCCTTCATGCAGGACATTCCGCGGATGCCTGCGCTCTTGCTGAAGCGCCCACCCCAGCCCCCCTGCGAGACCTTCGTGGATTCGTCGAGGCCGTTCGGGTAGACATGCAGAAAGGCTGGCGTGTCGCCCTCGGAGGCCCACTTCCTGTCAGGATAAACAGCCCCGAGCGCTCCATGCGACTGGATGTTTGTGTCGATCCACTCGTCTGAAGGTTGCCAGCCGTAAACGGAGTTGGTGGCGCGGATGTAGAGAATGTTCGGAAACGTCTTCGCGATCCACGTGCCAGCATCATCCTGTCCCAGCACGTCGTAGATGTGCAGTTTGCGAACGAACGCCTCAATCTCGGCTGGCGACCGGCTGTTCTTCACCTTCCACAGCGCCTGAGCGATAGTGTTGCACCCGCCCCAGCACATCGCCCAGACTGGGCGCGGATTCGTCTTTGTCCACTGCCCTTATGATGAGGTCAGAGCCGATGCTGTCCTTTCCGGCACCGACGTCGCTCATACCGTAGCCGGTCTGGCCGAGCACACTGATGGACTTGAGATACCTTGGCTCGGGGTATGCAGCCGAATGGACCCGAAGGTTTGGAGGCCCTAGCGTATGCATCGACGATCTTGTCGAGCATGGCGGTGGAGTCCTGGCTCTTCTTCCAGCAGCCGGTCGCGACAATCAGACCTTCGAGATCATACTCGTTGGACATGACCAACTGGCGCACGAGGGACTGCTCATCGTCCGGGTCAGCACCGAGGTCCGTCGTATCGATGACGCGCGGTCGATAGTCGAGCCTGCCACCGGCGATTCTGGCTTCAGTTGTCGAGGGGCGTGTTCGAAGGTTGGTATACCCCGAGCTCACCCCCTCCAGTGACGGCCGTGTCTACACACCCTGAAATGCAAGCCGCGAGGATAACGGTTGCGAATGCGTGAGTTGATGTCTGCAAACTTCTATCTCCGACCACGTGTGCCTTCAGGGAATGCGTTCGTCCGTCAGGATCATCCAGCCCGCTCTCTTCTTGAAATCGGCTTTTCAGGTAGTTCCTTTGTCGGAGGGGCGACTCACGCCCTGAGTGCGTCGCATCAGACGTCGTGGTGCCCTCCCCCTTAGCCAACCTTACTTAGATGCTGCTGCGCCGGTTCTCCTCGAGCCGTCGCGCTTCTTCAGTTAGATCATCCGCCATCCGAAGAGCCTGCGCACGCCCAATGTCGGTCGCCGACTCCGCTCGTCGCCGGTATTGCCTGGCCCGCTCGCGCAGGGAAAAGGGATCTTGCGACATGGCTTGGAAACGATGCGCTTCAAACTGGGTTGCTAAGGCTGTTTGACGAACTCCGCCTGAGACGCTCATCCTCGCGTCGCTTCGAATGTGCCCCTGAACCGCGTCGACCTTCCGCATCGAACGATGGGTGGACAGAAGCGACTACAGTGGGAATGGGTGGAAATCGGGCATCGCCTTCAGTCATGACCTGGAACATATCGCCGTGGAACGGCTTTATGAAGCGGACTGTACCGAGGAGAGATGTAATGGTCGGAATTCTTATCTGGCTGATTGTTGGCGGCGTCGTTGGCTGGCTCGCCAGTTTGATCATGCGGACCGATGGACAGCAGGGCATAATTCTCAACATCATAGTTGGCATTGTCGGGGCATTTCTCGCTGGTCTCATCATGGGTGGCGGCAGCATCAATGAGCAAATTACGATCGAGAGCTTCCTGTATTCGCTCGTTGGAGCGGTCGTGCTTCTGGCAATCGTGAACCTGATCCGACGAGGGTCGGTCCGTTAGGCGACAAGCTCTGATCCTGCGGCGGTCGTACACTCTCGGCAGTTTCGACTAGACCAGTACGGCTGATTTACCCTCCCGAGATCGACTCGGGGGAGGCGAACGATGCACGCAAAACGAGACTACTTGGAACGCCGCGAGCAGCAGGAACTGGCTACACGCCGATAGTGCCTAGAACCAGTAGCGGCAGTCCCCCACGCCGGAGTCGGTCCAGTCAACGTGAGCGTGCCGTGAACAGCAGGAACGAGAGCATCTCCGTGAGTAGAGTGGCGTGGAAGTCGATGCCGGAGATGAAGACAGATAACTCCTCCGCCAGGGTGCTACAGATAACGCCCGGTCAATCGCAACGACAAGCAGTGAGGCCACTGCACCCACGATTGTCAGACCGACGACGGGAGTCCTACGAACTGAGTTCAGGTAGCCAAGCATGGCTGCAAGGGCGATAAGGATGGCGGCGTCGTCGAAAGCATTCAGTGTGGTGTCGGCATGGATGGGACTTAGAGGCGGAGGGAATCGACGCGCCATCTGGAAGGAGTTTCCACGTTTTTCGAAGATGTCGCCGGCATTTGGCGGACACTTGTGGTCGGCGCCTGTGCTTACGTCCTGCTCATTTTCCTGCCGCGCCTCACCGGCAAGCGCACGCTTTCGAAGATGAACGCCTTCGATCTGGTCGTTACGGTCGCGCTCGGCTCGACGCTTGCGACGATACTGCTTTCCAAAGATGTGCCGTTGGCGGAGGGCGTAACTGCATTCGTTTTACTGGCAGGCGCGCAGTTCGTTGTGACCTGGACGTCGGTGCGGTCAAAGAGATTTCGGACTTGGATCAAGGCCGAGCCGACGACTCGTTCCGCGCCGGGAAGATGCTTGAGGACGGCCTCAGAACCGAGCGCGTGACGCCGGACGAAGTTGAGGCTGCGATCCGAGCGGCCGGTCACGCGTACCCCTCGCGCATTGCGTTGGTTGTGCTCGAAACCGACGGGAGCATGAGCGTCATTCCGAACATGGAGCGTTGAGTCGATGCGATCGAAGGCGCGCCTGCTAGAGATTGTCGAGGACGTTCGCGGCAGCTATTGGTTCGCGCCCGCATCTATAGCGTTGGTGGGCTTTTGCGCTGGGCTGTTGCTGGTCTACCTCGACGCCTTGATCGGGGATAAATGGCTCGGTCGCTTCGAATGGTTCTACGGTAGCCGTCCCGAAAGGTGCTCGATCGCTGCTGTCGACTGTAGCGGGCTCTACCATCACTGGTCGCGGGAGTGGTTTTCTCGATAACACTTGCTGCTGTAACCTATGCGTCCGGTCAGTACGGCCCCCGGCTCTTCGAATTTGTTCGGGACCCGTGGGAATCAAGCCACCCTCGGCATCTTCATCGGCACATTCCTTTACTGCCTTGTGGTGCTGCGCACGATCCGCAGCGCAGAGGAACAAGCGCCGACACTGGCGGCGCGCTTCGCGAGGCCTTCGTTCCTGCACCTTGCAATGTTCGGAGCGCTGGCGCTTGCGATTACCTCAATCGGCGTCCTGATCTACTTCGTCCATCACGTCACCGACGGCATCCACATCAACAACGTCATAGCAAGGATTGGGCGCGGGCTGCTCGATGAAATCGCTAAGGCAACCCGAGACGGCGACGCTGGTGCTTGGGAAGATGAACCATGGTCACTCGGCTCGGACTTCACCGGTGCTGTCCATCCGGACCGGGTATGTCCAGACCTTGGACGAAGCAGCGCTGTTAGCGTTCGCGACCGAGCGCAACGTGGTCCTCACCGTGCTCGCGATCCCGGGCGATTTCGTTCACCGGAGTTTCGCGCGCTTCTGTTGGTCAAGCCCAGTGGCTCAGCCGAACTCGAGACCTGCGGCGATTACTTCTCGATCGGCCGCAAGCGATCGGCTCTTCAGGACTTCTTCGATTTCCGGTCGACGAGTTGGTTGAACTTGCCGCCCGTGCATTGTCGCCTGGTGTCAACGATCCGTTCACAGCTATTGCCTGCATCGACTGCGCTCGGTGCCGCCCTGAGCGACCTAGCCGCAATGCCAAGGCGGAACTCGACCCTTCGAGACGAAGATGGACATGTCCGCGTCCTCGTGCCGCGGCTGATTTTCGCCGACTATCTACATCTCGCTGTCGGTCAGTTGCGTCCTTATGCGGCGCGCGACCCCAACGCAGCGACGCACCTACTGCGCTCATTGGAGACCGTCGCCGAGTCCGTGACAGATCCCGCCAACCGTACGATAATCGAACGGGAGCGGGAGCGCCTTCGCTCACAGATGAAAACAAGCGGCTAGGCTTCGGTTGAAGGCGCAAACTCCGATCCTTGTTGGTAGGCACGCCGAGGGCAGACGTTCTGATTGTCCGCTTCTCACCAAGCTCGGATCTTATAATCCGAATGCTTTCAAAGCGGCGTCGAATGCGCCCTCAAGACCGTTCTTCACTCTGCGCCCGTAGCGGCCGGACATTGGAGCTTCCTCAACGATGAGCATCCGTCTTCTTCGCGAACTCGATCCTTCAGCAGCTGTTCGCGCCAACGAAGTATGGCCAGAATGTCTCGGTTCGCCTGACAGTGTAGGCAAGGTGCGTTGAGAAGCCGACGAGCTGCTGCTGGCCGAAGATGCGGCCACTCTCGGCCTGCTCGACGCGGATGCCGCGTGATCCCTTGATGACGAGCTGTGCCGGGCCGTGTCGTCAAGCTGGTCATACCCGAGGGCAGTGACGACGTTGCAGTGAGCACCGTCATCGCGTTGATCACCGAGGGAAACGCGGCTGAGCAGGAAGATGTCGGGCCATTGGCAGCAGACAGCTTAGGGCCCGCGGAGAGTACGAAGCACGCGCCGGTCCCCAAGGCGCCCCCTGTTGCCAAGTCCCCAGAGCTGCGCACGTCACGTTCAGACCTGATCGATGTCAGCCCCCTCGCAAGGCGCATCGCTGAGGCGAAAGGAATGGACCTCTCGGACGTGACTGGCTCGGGTCCTAACGGCCGTGTAACTCGTGCCGACCTCCGCCTCGAGCAACGGCTAGTCACGCCTCCGATAACGCCCGCCGCGACGCCCGCATCACCTCAGATGGACGAAAAGATCCCGCCGCCAGCGGGAGTGCCCGTTGAGACCATCAAGCTCAGCTCAATGCGCAGGACGATCGCGCGGCGGCTGTCGCAAAGCAATCAGACGGTTCCGCATTTCTACCTGACGGCGCGGTGCAATCTCGATCCTTTGCTCGAACTGCGCGTCGGACTGAACGCCGGTCTAGCGGCCCGCGGGCTCAAGCTCAGTGTCAACGACATGTTGATCAAGGCGCTCGCGCTTGCGCTTGGCGAGGTGCCCAAAGCCAACGTTCAGTTCGGGGGCGATGAGCTTCATAACTTCGGGCGTGCCGATATATCGATGGCGGTCGCTATCGATGGTGGATTGATTACACCGGTAATCAGGGACGCCGGGGCGCTTTCGTTGTCGGCGATTTCCTCGGCGAGTAAAGCTCTCGTCCAGAAGGCGCGTGCGGGCAAGCTGGCACGCGAGGATCATGAGGGCGGTACGGCCTCGATCTCCAACCTCGGCATGTTCGGCATCGACGAGATGTTTCCTGTCATTAACCCGCCGCAGGGTTTAATCCTGGGCATAGGGCAGCCGCAAGGAACTTGCTTGGAAAGTCGGCGATCAACTTGGCACTCGCCACGATCGTCTCGCGACCGGAGCCTTCGATCATAGGGCTATTGATGGCGCGATAGCGGCATCATTCATGAAGACGTTCCGTAGGGTCGTAGAATCTCCAATCTTGCTTTGCAGCTGATAAGGCATGAGGCGACCAGACAAATCCGACGTCCTATCTTTCATCTGTGTCTTAGTCGCCCTAGCAGGACTGCTCTGGCTCTCGACACAAACCTAGATGTCTTTGGAGAGTCAGAAGACGTCAGTTCAGCGGCAATTCCACTCAGCTTTTCTACTTAACGATAGCCCGCCTGTAGCCGGCCGCGCGCGCCTCTGCCTCGGTGCAGAAGACCTCCCCCGGCCGGGTCCGGTCGTAGCGGGGCATGCCGGGCACGTGGCAGACCGCTGGCCGGCACATTCTGCCTCTGCATTCTGAGATAGCTACATGATCGCCAAATGCCGGTTATCGAATGCGCGGGAGTATTGCGCCTTGATAGCGACCTTGCGTTCGATCGCTTCCAATATCGGTACTGCGAAATCAACCCCGGCCAGGTCTGAGCAGCTGTGGAGGTTGCCAGGCGAAAAGACGTTAACCTCGAGGATTTTGTCACCGATGATATCCACGCCAATGAGAAACATGCCGTCGGCCATCAGCTTAGGTCGTATCATCTCGGCAACATCGAGCTCGACCTGTCCAATCTCGACCGCCTCCGCTTTACCCCCTGCGTGGATATTGGACCGAGCACACCTTTGTTACGGTCGAGAGCCCTGCTCCGGTTGGTACCTGGGGAGGCGATCGGAGCAGGGCTCGGAACGTTTCGATTGCAGCTCTGCGTGGACTAAGTGGCTGCTGAGTCCCGATTAACTCAGCAGCGTTTAACGGTGTGCCAATGCAAGTGGATAACGCATAGTTAATCGGCTAGCTTCGTCGTTAATGGACGACCCTGAGCGCCAGATCGAGGCTGAGGGCACCATTCTCGTTAACTGACCGTGTCCGCTATCTTCGCCATCAATCCCTGGCCGAGTTCCTTTTTGATGGCCGCAGCCACGCGGGTCTGAGCAGCAGCAGCGTCCTTGACGACCAGACCCATCCCGAGAACTCGTGGGTAGACCCCCTCATAGCAGCTGTAGTCGACTTCATTCTCTGCCGCCTCCAGCCGCTCTGCGAGTACCTTGCCTTCGCTGCGAAGCGGGTCAATCTCGGCCGCGATGATCGTGGTCGGAGGTAGCCCACGCAGGTTCTCATCGATCAGATTTATGCGTCGATCGGATTGGCTGCTCGGGTTCTCAAGATACTGCTGAAAAAACCACTCCATAAACGGCTTGTTGAGAGGCTTCGCATTCGCGTTCTCGACATACGAGGGCGAATTCGTGTCCCCTGCTGCGATAGGATAAATCAGCACCTGCACTTGTGGCTGCACGCTACCTTCGTCCCGTGCCCGGATTGATACTTCCGCGGCGAGATTGCCGCCGGCGCTTTCACCCATAACTGCAAAGCGGTCCCCGTCACCGCCGAACTCGCGAGCGTTCTGCGTGACCCACTGCCATGCGGCCCAGGCGTCTTCGTGCGCGGCCGGAAACTTGTCCTCTGGCGCTTGGCGGTAATGGCAGGAAACGAAAATGCAGTCTGTCGCTTTCGCAAGCGCGCGTGGTGTTGCGTCGTAGACGTCGAGGTCTGCGATGACCCAGCCGCCTCCGTGAAAGTAGACTACCACGGGCTTGCTGTCCGTCTCATCCTGCTTGCCATACAGGCGCGCCTTGATCGGGCCGCCTGGGCTTGGAATCTCGAAGTCCTTCGTAGCGATGCCCATGTCGTCGTTGGGGTCGATTCCGCGCTGACGCATAACCTCCTTGGCCCCGTCTGCGGGGGTGGGCTGTTTGCGTGCATCCTGCGGCGACAATGTCCACGGTGGCGTGAGGCCCAACTTCTGCACAGCATCGAGGACCTCCTGCATGCTGTGGTCCAAAGTTCCTTGAGTGCGGTCGTTCGAGCCGAAGAGAGTCATACGAGATCCTTTCGAGCAGCGAAACGGGACTCGGAGGCCGACGTTGCGGCAGCGTACGGTGCCGTACAGTGTTCCTCTAAGTGCTAAAGCGAGGCGAGCCCCCCTTCCTGCTGGGGAATCTTGTTAGAGCTTCTCGGACCGATGAGCGCGCTAGCGGAACAACGCTCGCTGCGGCAGATTAGCTGTCAGCCGGTGCGGAATGTTTGGTGAAAGGGGCTATGCGCGTCGCATACTCGGCCTCGGCAAAACCATAAGCCTCTCCCGCGAAGGCTTCGAGGCCGGCCCGGCTTCGAATCTCAATCGTTCCGCGCGTTAGGCGGATCAATGCCGCGCCTTCGAGGATGTGTAACGTGTCCGTCACGCTAGCCCTGCGGACGCCGAGCATTACGCCAAGCTGGTCGTGCAAGTCAGGGGAATGCGGTCACCGTCAAGCCGATCATGGTTCATAAGCAACCAACGAGCGAGGCGCTTGTCCAATGGGTCTCGCAGATTTGAGGTGATGGTCCGACCCATCTGACTCATGAAGCACTGGACGTAGCCGAGGAGGAACTTGTTCAAGGTGGGGCTGTCAGTACAAGCTCGCTGGAGCTCCGACGTGCTAATGCAAAGGCCTTTGCCTCCACCGATTGCAATGCTCGCTTCATGCGGCGATCGTTCACATCCGAGCAGCGCCGACCAACCAACCATCCCGTCGAAACCGATTATTCCAATACCGACGCGGCTGCCGTCGGTTAGTACTTCATGAAACGAAACAATGCCGCTTTCAGGGAAGCAAGTCGTGCTGATCGGGGCGCCTACTTCCAGCACAACTTGGTCGCGATGCAAGGGCTGGCGCTTCGAGAAACGGCGCTAAACGAGCGGCATCTTGATCCGAGAGACTGCTGAGTAGCACGTTGCTCGAGTGAAATCGTTTTTCCGCGCGCATCATCAACTGCTGCCGCGCGTCCCACCCGGTGTCAATTCAAGCTCCCTTTGCGCCCTTTCAAGCCCAGCCGGAATGTACGCTGCCGTACTCATGAGGAACGCCGTCGTTAAACTGCTGTTAGCTGATTGGCCGTTCACGAATTGTGTCCGCAGGCGACAGCGGTCAACCAGAAGAGGAACGTCATGCTAGCAATTTCTAAAAGCAGGGTCTTATCCGCGGCAGCCGTTGCGGGTGCCGCAATCGCGATCTCAGCAGGATCAGTCCCGGCTGCGGCGCAGAACGCGCAAGGAGGCGCCACCTACAGGGTCACGCTCAGCCCTCTGAACGGCAGCGGTGCACGCGGCGAGGCGACATTGACGAAGCACGGACAGCAGCTGATGGTCCACATCACGGCGACCGGCTTAGAGCCCGGCGGAGCCCACATCAGTCACATCCATGGTTTGTCGAATGGTGGAGCGGCGGTGGATAGTAGTTGCCCCACAACGGCATTAGACACCGATGGCGATGGCTTCGTTGAGCTTGCCGAAGGGTGCCGTGGCCTACGGCCCGATCCTGGTCGACTTCTCGAACATCGATCCTGATCAGGACGGCAATGTAGATTTCACGACCACGGTCCAGCTTGGGGGCAACTCGGAAGCGACCCCCCTTAACAAGCGCCATATTGTGATCCACGGTTTAACCGTTGGAGCTGTCGGAGCGGGAACTCCTGGCGAGGTCAACGGTGAGCCTGGCTATAAGACGGTTCTGCCGGTTCTCTGCGGTGACATCATGAATGGACCGAACGCGAAGGGTGCCTTGCAGTTTCGTCAGCCGAAGGTCACGTCCCACCACTAAGGAAGAAGCGCTTCTTTTGCTGAGCGAGGCGGTTTGGCCTTCGTGTGAACGAAGATCAGACCGTTTCCGCAACCTGCACCGGCCGTACATTTCGCGATCAAGCACATCGGGTGCAGGGTGCTAACCCAAGATAGCGGCGCTTTCTCCGACGAGACGACTTAATGGCGCGCGGCCTGTCCCTCAGAGAACGCGTTGACAGGGAAACATTGCGAAAGCTGTATGAAGTCTCTGGTCTGTCGACAGCTGACATAGCTGAGCGCTTTGGAGCCAAGTCGTCACAAATTCTTAGGCTGATGGACGAGTCAAAATCCCCCGGCGATCGCGGGGGGCGGAAAGCGGTAAGGTCGGCTGGAACGGGTCGCACTCTTGGAGCAGACCTTTAGCGGTCTCGATGATCTCCAAGTCTACTCGCGACGCGCTGCGGGAATGCCGCGTTCGACACGCGACGATAACAGCTAACTGCAGGAGACGACGCTCTCGGTCTCGATTGATGGACGCCGCTCTAACCCCTCCGCAGGCTAATGTCAGGAATGGGTCGGAAGCTGCCACTAGGCTTGGAAGCACGTACTTGACGATCGCCCGCCGGTAGCCCGCCGCCCGGGCCTCCGCCTCGGTGCAGAAGACCTCCTCCGCCCGGGTCGCGTCGTAGTAGGGCATGCCGGGCACGTGGTAGATCCACTGGCCCTTCCTGTTGCGGTTGCCCTTGATGTTGCAGCCGCCCGAGGCCCGGCCGGACCAGTCGCTCGATACGGCTCTCGAGACTCGGCGTTCCGGCGCCGACTTGCTTCGAACGGAACGGGCGCGTCGCCGGCGTGGCGGTAGTCGGAGGGCATCTGGAACGTCCCCGCCCATATGCCGCGCTTGGTGACCTTCGCGCTGTCCTCGGCGGACACGTAGTCGGAGGAGTAGCGGCGGAACGCCACGGCGATAGCCAGACGCGACCATGGCCCGGTTGACGTCCGTTGCGCCGACCATGCAGCGGCCGAGGGTGCGCCCGTGTTGGTCTGTGCCGACTGTTGAGCAGACCACGTTCTTGCCGGTCACCAGCTGGGCGAGCCTGTCGGCAGCGGACGCGCCGCAGTTCCAGTCCTCGCCGCCTCGCTTGCAGCTCTGATCGAACTCAGGCGCATCGATTCCGAACAGGCGAACTTCTTTGTCGCCGACCATCAGGGAGTCGCCGTCCTTGGCCTGGCCGGGGCCGAAGACGGGCGCCTGCGCGAACGCCGGTGAGGAGCAAAGCAGGGCGAGCAAGATTGGGGCGGTGCGAGTTCTCATAGGCCGATTTGTAGCCGGGGAGCCGAGAACCGCAAAAATTATCGCGCAAGACAAGGCCCGGAGCCTGAGGGATGATCTCAGGTCCGGGCCGCAGTTGGGTTAGGAGGTACTTAGAAGTTAGGGTGCACGCTGTAGCGTCCGCCTGGATGACGCTGCCAGTAGAAGCGCTTGGGATCGTCGCCAGTCCCATCATTCAGGATGATCGCGGCATGACGATAGTCGAACCCGAGCAATCGTAGGACGCCGACAATACGGGCGCGGGTGTTCATCCCCTCATGGATGGAAGCGGTGATAAGCACCTTGACCATCTCGTTGCGGTTAGTGTTCCGTTCGAGATCCGCTTTCAAACGACGCAGACGGTCGAATGCCCCCGGATCAAGGGGAGGTAGACTATTCATTTTTGTTACTCTGTGATTTGGTTTGGTCAGACGGGGTCCGCTCATGCGGTTTCTGAAACCACGCCGTTGATTGGGCTGTCTGAAGGAGCCCCGGCATTCTGCGCCATTGTCAGCGAAGGTATGGCGTCGGGAAATTAAGAAATAGCTACTTGTCCCGCCTCTCACTCGTACTGCAGCTCAATTGGGCGGCTCCCCAACTCCGCCGCCGCCATCAAAAGATCTGGCCGACAATGAGCATAGATTTGCGTACTTGAAATCTGCGCATGACCAAGTAATTTCGAGAGAACATAAATATCCGTACCGCCAGCAATGGCAAATGACGCCATAGAATGTCTACAATCGTGTAGTCTGAACCCGGATAGGCCAGCTCTTGTTCTTGCAGTTTGAAACGCATGCTTGATGCTCACAAACGGTTTCTTGGACTCTGGGTTCGGTACTAGATAGACACAGTCATCGAACTCGGGTAGCTCTTTGATGATCTCTACGGCCGCCTCCGATAATGGCACCATTCGCGATTTCCCATTTTTCGACATTGGGATCAGCCAACTCCTTCGCTGAAGGTCTACATGGCGTCGCTCGGCCTGCAGAAGTTCGGACAGACGAGCTCCTGTCAGGAGCAAGAGATGAATGATCGGACGCAACTGCGGGTTCTGTGAACAACCGGCTGCCTCTAATAGCCGTCTGGCTTCCTCTGCTGTCAGGTAGCGCTGTCGTCGATTGTCGAAAGCTCTTCTGGGGACACTCCGGACGGGGTAGGCAACGCCGTCTGTTTGCCATTCCATGGCGAGCTGGAGAATCCCTTTGATAGAAGGCAGCGAAGCTTCTCAATCGACGCGGGTTTAAGTTCCGCATCCTTGTCTGCGAGCCACTTGCTGATGTCCTGTGGATGGATTTCGTCTAGCCGCAGCTTTCCCAACGCCGGAAGTAAGTGCTTTCGAATGAGTCCCTCCGTGCTCCACCAGCTCCGTTGGTAGGTTTTGGCGTGGGCGATGTGTTGCTCTGCCAAGATGGCGTATGTCGGCACGGCCTTCTTTTCTCGCTTCCTGACCATGGGATCGCCCCCGAGCACTGTATTGGCGCAAAGGTTTCAGCGCTTTTCGCAATTGCATCAGGCCAACTCGCTGTTGCGGCTCTGAACTTATCTGCCAACGATTTGAAATTGTGGTGGATCACGGTTCCGCTGGTGTTCTTCCTGCTTGCGATCTGTTGGGCATTAATCAATCTTTATCGTTGTGCTTACCCGCACTTGGAGGGCGGCAATCGCTCGCTTGTCTACTTCAAGGAAATCGCGGCGCTGCGGGAAGTCGGAATACATCACGGCACTTAGCGCTGCGAATGAAGCCGCGCTCAAGCTCGATATTGCAGGTCAGATTTGGCGCAACTCCGGAAATCGTCTGCTGCAAATACCGCTACTTAAAAAGCGCGACAATCTCCGTCATGCTTTCCCTGCTGCCGTGGAGCATCCTATTGGCATCCACCTCACTAACTCACCTGAGGCTTCCACTGCTGCAGAGCTAACTGGGTTTGGCGGAGAGGGGAGAAGCCGTTTTCGCGGACTAAGCTACTGAAAAGGCATTAAGCCTGGCCGCACTCTCCACGATGTTCTTGCCAGGTTTCTTACCAAGGAACGTCCGCAATGGGCGAATGCGCTCTTTGACGAACTAGCGGCGGCGTCACCTCGCCTTGGGACAAGGCCAGCCTATCTTGAACATATATAACATCATTGTGAGACCCTGCCTATTAGGATCGGGGAAGCGATATCGCTCATACGTATCGACGTATTTGGTGGCTAAGGCTCTCACGGGTTCCGCAGCCCAGGCGGCGTCTTCAGGGGAACAATACTCCCACTCAACATTGCGAAGGCGAGGTTCGGCGGAGGCAGGGGAAACCGAACACAACGGACAGCTTCGTTCGGCGATGGGTCGAAAGCGGACATTTGCGCCGGGCGAACTTTGTTTTAGCGTCGGGGAAACCGTGCGCGCGATTTGCGATGCAGAGACGCGGCGAGGATTCGCCGTGCAGCTGTCGCCAATCTCCCGTCTCCGGGCATGGATTGAAGAGCAGAAAGGCGCAGAACCGCGCCATTTTTTCGCCGATAAGAACAGAGACTTAAGTCTCGAATTGTGGGTGGAGGCCCGAGCCGGAATCGAACCGGCGTGCAAGGATTTGCAGTCCTCTGCGTAACCACTCCGCCATCGGGCCGGAAGCCACGCCTTTCCCCGGCTTTTGAACTATGGTCAAGCCTGCTGAACCCGCGGCCTGCCCGATCCACCAGTTCCCCTTGCGTTTCGACCAACGGCCGTTCGCGCCCTTGGCGTTGCGGTCGTGGGCGGATAATACCGCCCTTGCATCCAAGGTGTATTAGGTTAATATAACACTCATGACGGTTCACGCTCCTGTTCCCGATTACGTGGCCGCGCGTCAGGCGATGGTCGACTCCCAGCTTCGACCGCAGGGCGTGAACGATCCCGCGGTGATCGAAGCAATGTCGCTGGTCCCTCGCGAGCAGTTCGTGCCCGACGAGCAAAAGCCGCTGGCCTATATCGACCGCGCACTTCCGATCGGGGACGGCAGGGCGCTTCCGGCGCCGGCTGTCACCGGGCTGCTTCTCACGGCGCTAGCGCCCATCCGCGGCGAGCGCGCGCTCGTGATCGGGGCGGGCACCGGCTATTCGGCCGCCGTTCTCACCGAAATGGGCATTGCGACCGAAGCCGTGGAATCATCTTCTTCGCTCGCCGCGGTCGCCCGCCAGAACGGCGTCGAGGTCGTGGAAGGCGCATTGGAAAGTGGGCATCCGACGGGCGGCGCCTACGACATGGTGCTGATCGACGGCGCCGTGGAAGTGATTCCCGACGCGATCGTCGAGCAACTGACGGACGGCGGACGCCTTGGCGGAGCGATCGTCGACAAGGGGATCACTCGGCTGATCGTCGGCCGCAAAGCGGGAACCGGGTTCGGCTATCTCACCGTCGCGGACGCGGCCACGCCGGCCTTGCCGGGCTTCCAGCGGCCTCATGCCTTCTCATTTTGATTCTGGAGTTCCCCGTCCTGTGACTCGCAACATCGCGATTGCAACTCTGGCCGCGACCCTGTTCGCCGGCACGGCATCGGCCGACACGCTGCGTGAAGCGCTCGTTTCGACCTACAACACCAACCCGACGATTACTGCGCAGCGCGAAGTGCTGAAGGGAACGGACGCGAGCGTCGCCATCGCCCGTGCCGCCGGCCGTCCGACAGTCGCCGCAAATGTGGGGATCAACCGCGACCTGACGCGCAGCGGGATCATCCGGCTCAATTCCGGAAACGACAAGGACATCACGGTGTCCGGTGGCGCCGACCTTAGCGTTCCCCTCTTCCAGGGCGGCACGGTCAAGAACAACGTCCGCGCGGCGAACACGCGTGTCGAGGCCGGCCGCGCCACGCTTCGTGCAGTCGAGGGCGACATCTTCACCGAGGCGGTCGCCGCCTACATGGACGTGATCCGCGACCGTGCCATCGTCGAGTTGAACACCAACCAGGTGCAGGTCCTCTCCACCAACCTGCAGGCGACGCGCGATCGGTTCGAGATCGGCGATCTCACCCGCACGGACGTCGCCCAGTCGGAAGCGCGTCTCGAGATTGCGCGGTCGAATCTCGCCACTGCGGGTGCACGCCTGTCCGCCAGCGAGGAGAATTATCGCCGGGTTGTCGGCCGCCGGCCCGATGCGCTCGCGCCTCCGCCGCCTTTGCCGCCCCTTCCGGGCTCGCCCGAGGAAGCGGTGCGCATCGCGCTGGCGAGCAATCCCGATCTTCTGGCGATCAACCGCGCCGCCGTGGCAGCCGGCTATGACGTTCGCGCCGCTCGGGGAACTCGCCTTCCAACGGTCTCCGGCGTGCTTTCCGGCGATTACGTCAACACGCTGACCAACAACAATTTCACCAATGGGCTCGGACAGGTCGAGGATCCGCCCAATTCGGGCACCCAGACGTCCATCGGCCTCAGCGGGCGAATTCCCCTCTATCAGGGCGGACTTCCCGCGGCGCGCATCCGCCAGGCCCAGGCGGCCGAAGCCCAGACGCTGGAGCAGGTCGTCGGCACCGAGCGTGCCGTCGTCGCCACCACGCGCTCGGCATTTGCGGCCTATCAGGCGGCTCGGGAGGCCATTCAGTCCAACCAGATCGCGGTTTCGGCAAACGAGCTCGCCCTTGAAGGTGCCCGTGCCGAGCAGGGCGTCGGCACCCGTACCGTCCTCGACGTCCTAAACGCGGAGCAGGAGCTGCTCAATTCGCAGGTGGCGTTGGTCACCGCGCGCCGCGACGCCTATGTCGCCGGGTTCCAGCTTCTGAACGCCATGGGGCAGGCGGAAGCGCAGGATCTCGGCCTTGAAGGCGGCCCGCTTTACGATCCGCTGGGTAATTATCGCCGCGTCGCAAGCGACTGGAGCGACTGGGCCGGAGAGAGAAGGCCGGGAGTCGTCGCGACCCGGACCGTCACTCCCCAGGAAGAGGCGGGCACGCCCGTCGCGCCCCTTCCTGCGCCTCAAAGCGTGACTCCGCCGCAGCAATAGCCCATATCTCTGCCCATGCAGGCGACCGGCCGTGAGCCCTCGATGGAAGAAATCCTCGCTTCGATCAAGAAGGTGATCGCCGAGGATAAGGACGCGCGCACCGCCGAGGCGGCAGGTTTGCCCGTCCAGGATAATGAGCAGGACTATGAGGACGAGGTGCTCGAGCTCAACGACGAGCTTGCGCCGCCGCAGGTCGATCTTGGTCCACCCCTGCTTAACGAGTCCGCCGCGGGCGTGAGCCGCAGCGCCTTCGAGCAATTGAGCACGGTCGCGGCGACGGTTCCGGTCCAGCCGCAGGCAAATCCGCTGGAGGACATGATCCGCGAGATGCTTCGGCCGATGCTCAAGCAATGGCTCGACGATCATCTCCCGCGCCTTGTCGACGAGCATGTGAAGCGCGAGATTTCGCGCATTACGGGGCGACCGGTCTAACGGCTGCTTGCACCGCACGGAGGCTTTGCTACGCCTCCGGCATGACCAAAGCCCTGCTTCTCACGGCCGCGTCCGCCGCAGCCTTCGCCTTCGCTTCCCCCGCCGTCGCCCGGCCAATGACGGCGACCGACATGCACATGATGCATCGCCTCGGAACGCCGGAAGTCTCGCCCGACGGCAAGTGGGCCGTGTTCACCATTTCCGACACGGACCTTGCGGCGAACAAGCGCAACAACACGCTCTACCTGCTCGACCTGAGCAAGTCCGGTGCATCGCCGCAGCGGGTAACTGGTGCAGAGAAGGGCCATGACGCTGTCTTCGGCGCGGATGGGGCGCTCTACTTCCTGAAGGCCGTGGGAGAACGCGACCAGCTTCATCGCATGCCGATGGGCGGGCAGGCCGTGGCCATCAGCGATTTCGGGGCCGACGTGTCGGGCTTCAAGATTTCCCCGGCCGGCGACCGGGTGATCGTTTGGGCCGATCAGAAGGATTGTCCGGACCTCGCCTGCGCCGCGACGACTTTCCCGGCCAAGCCGGAAGGTTCCGGCCGCACGTACGACAAGATGTTCGTGCGTCACTGGGACACCTGGGTGGAGCCGGGCACGCGCTCGCGGATTTATGCTTTTCCGATCGAGGGTGGGAAGCTGACAGGCATGGGTGTGCGCCTGACGGGGGAGCTGGAGGGCGACACGCCGTCCAAGCCCTTCGGCGGCGGCGAGGAGATCGCCTTCTCGCCCGACGGCAAGACCGTCTACTTCGCTTTGCGCGAGGCGGGCCGGACCGAGCCGCTGTCGACCAACCTCGACATCTTCGCCAGCCCTGCGGATGGAAGCGCGCCGCCGACGAATCTCACCGACGCGAACGACGCGGTCGACAACCTTCCTGTCGTGTCGCCGGACGGGCGCACCCTGGCATACGTCGCCATGGCGCGTCCCGGCTACGAGTCCGATCGCCAAGTCATCCAGCTTCGCGACCTTGCCAGCGGGCAGACGCGCGCGCTGACGCAAAGCTGGGACCGCTCGGTAGGCTCAATCGCCTGGTTCCGGGACGGCAAGAGCCTCCTGGTCACGGCCGAAGACACGCAGGAGACGCCCGTGTTCCGCGTCGACGTTGCCACGGGGAAGGTCACCCGCCTCACCAAGGAAGGGACCAGCGGCAACGTCCGCACGCTTCCGGACGGCGGCGCGGTGTTCACCCGACAACGTCGATCGGCGCCCAACGAACTCTACCTCGCGCGCAACTGGGCCCAAGCCATCCCGCTGACCGATGCGGCGACCTCGATCATGGGCAGTCGCGCACCCGATCGTGACTCGCCGATTCAGCTTCGCCGGCGCCAACGGCGACACGGTGTGGGGCCAGATCACCAAGCTCGACGGCAGGAAAGGCCCGATGCCGGCGATCCTCTATGTGCACGGCGGACCGCAGGGCAGCTTCGACAATTCGTGGTCCAACCGGTGGAATCCGCGCGTGGTCGCAAGCCAGGGCTACGCGGTGGTGTCGGTCGATTTCCACGGCTCGACCGGTTACGGGCAGGCATTCACCGACAGCATCACCAACGACTGGGGCGGCAAGCCGCTCGAGGACCTGCAGAAGGGGTTCGCCGCCGCTGTCGCACTCGATCGCGCAGATCGACGCTGACAACGCCTGCGCGATGGGCGCCAGCTACGGCGGCTACATGATGAACTGGATCGAAGGCCGGTGGCGCGACAAGTTCAAGTGCCTGGTCCAGCACGACGGCGTATTCGACGCCCGGGCGATGGCCTATGAGACCGAGGAGCTTTGGTTCGATACCTGGGAGCACGGCGGCAAGACCTACTTCGAAGATCCCGCCGCATACGAAAAGTGGAACCCGGTCAACTATGTCGACCAGTGGAAGACCCCGATGCTGGTGATCACCAGCGAGAACGACTTCCGTATTCCCTACACGCAAGGCCTCGCGGCGTTCACCGCGCTTCAGATGAAGCAAGTGCCAGCCCAGCTACTGGTATTCCCGGACGAGAACCATTGGGTGCTGAAGGGCAAGAACTCGCTCCAGTGGCACGACGAAGTCTTCAATTGGATGGGCAAGCATTTGCAGCCCGCAGCGGCTCAGTAGCCCAGGCCCTTGGTCTTCGTCCGTACGCGGACGAGAATGTCGTCGGAGGCGACGAACAGGCTGTGCCCGTCCTCGCCGAAGGTCGCATTGGCGATAGCCTTGCCCGTGTCGATCCGGCCGAGACGCTGGCCGGCGGGACTGAAGATGATCACGCCACCCGGGCCGGTGGCGAACAGATTGCCCCTGGTGTCGATCGCCATGCCGTCGGGAAGGCCCGGAAGGCCCTGCTTCGACAGCGCAGTCATGTCCGCGAAGACGCGCTTGTTCGTCACCTCGCCGGCCGCGTCGAGCGCATAGGCCCAGATGATCGCGGCATCGGGATCGGACACGGCGCACGTAGAGCGTGCGCTCGTCCGGCGAGAGGATGATTCCGTTCGGGAAGGTGAGCTTGTCGTCGACCAGCAGGATCTCGCCATTGGGCAGGCGGCGATAGACGCCGTTGAAAGGCAATTCCTTGATCGGCGACTGGTTCAGCCCTTCCAGCCCGTACGGCGGGTCGGTGAACCAGATCGATCCGTCCTTCGCCAGCACGAGGTCGTTTGGCGAGTTGAAGCGCTTGCCGCGAAAACGGTCGGCGAGGAGCGTCTTGGTCTTCGTGGCCAGATCCAGCTTCGCGACCGCGCGATTGCCGTGATCGGCCATGAGGATGCTGTTGTACGGGCCGCGGATCAGGCCATTCGAGCCCGGCTCGCGGAAAATGCCCTTCTCGTCGCCTGAGTACCCGGATGGCTTGAGAAATTCGGACAGGCCATCCTTTTCCGACCAGCGGAAAATGACGTTTGCCGGCACGTCGCTGAGCAGCAAGTAATTGCCGTCGCTGATCCACACCGGGCCTTCGCTCCAGGTGAAGCCCTCCGCCAGCTTCTCCACCGGCGCATTCATATCCATGAGCGCGGCAAGCGCAGGTGCCTCCATGTGGATCGTGCCGACGCTTGGAAAAGCGGACGGTGCTGGTGTGGTCATGCATGCTCCCAAAGCGAAAGCGAGGAGGGCGGCGGCGAGGCTGAGGCTCTTCATTGCATAGTCCTCGCGGAGGTACGGCTGAATGACAAGTCTTCTCGGCGGTTGTGTGAATTGTTCTGCATGCGCTAACCGCTCCACCCAATGAGCGAGCTTCCGAAGACCTTCGATCCCGCCGCGATAGAGCAGCGCTGGTACGCCCATTGGGAATCCAACGGCCTGTTCCGTCCCGACCGGCCGGACGCGGAGCCGTGGACGATCGTCATGCCGCCGCCCAATGTCACCGGCTCGCTGCATATCGGCCATGCGCTCGACAACACGCTGCAGGACATCCTGACCCGCCGCGAGCGCATGCGCGGCAAGGACGCGCTGTGGGTGGTCGGCACCGACCATGCCGGCATCGCGACGCAGATGGTCGTCGAGCGCAACCTCGAGAGCCAGGGACTGAAGCGCGCCGAAATGGGCCGCGAGGCTTTCGTCGAGCATGTCTGGGAATGGAAGGCGCAGTCCGGCGGCGCGATCACCCGCCAGCTCCGCCGGCTCGGCGCGTCGTGCGACTGGTCGAACGAGCGCTTCACCATGGACCCGGGCTTTTCGAAGGCCGTCATCAAGGTCTTCGTCGAGCTCTACAACCGAAGCTTGCTCTATCGCGCCAAGCGGCTCGTGAACTGGGACCCCAAGTTCCAGACCGCGATCAGCGATCTCGAGGTCGAGAACCGCGAAGTGCAGGGCCATATGTGGCACTTCAAATATCCGCTCGCGGGCGGTGAGACCTATACCTACGTCGAGAGGGACGCGGACGGCAACGTCACGCTTCAGGAAGAGCGCGACTATATCTCCATCGCCACGACGCGGCCCGAGACCATGCTCGGCGACGGCGCGGTCGCGGTTCACCCCGGCGACGAGCGCTACGCGCCGATCGTCGGCAAGCTCTGCGAGATCCCGGTCGGGCCGAAGGAGCATCGCCGCCTGATCCCGATCATCACCGACGATTATCCCGATCCCAACTTCGGCTCGGGCGCGGTGAAGATCACCGGCGCGCACGACCACAACGACTATGGCGTCGCGCAGCGCAACGGCATCCCGATGTACCGCCTGATGGACGAGACCGCGCACATGCGCAGCGACGGCGCCGTCCTATGCGGAATCCGCCGCGCGCGGTCGAGATCGCGCGCGGGGCGACCGCGAGCCCCGCGGAGATCGACGCGCTCAACCTCGTGCCCGAGGCATATCGCGGCCTCGACCGCTACGACGCGCGCAAGGCGGTGGTCGCCGACATCGACGCCGAAGGCCTGATGGTCACGGTCGAGGACAAGATGATCATGCAGCCGTTCGGCGACCGCTCCGGGCTGGTGATCGAGCCGATGCTGACCGACCAATGGTATGTCGATGCCGAAACGCTCGCCAAGCCGGCGATCGAGGCGGTGCGCTCGGGCGACATCGAGGTCGTGCCCGAAGACCTGGAAGAAGACCTGGTTCAACTGGCTGGAGAACATCCAGCCCTGGTGCGTGTCGCGCCAGCTGTGGTGGGGCCACCGCATTCCGGCCTGGTACGCCGACGACGGCATCAGTCTACGTCGCCGAGACCGAGGAAGAGGCGAGGGCGCAGGCCGGCGGGAAGGCCGCTTCGCCAGGACGAGGACGTCCTCGATACCTGGTTCTCGTCGGCGCTCTGGCCGTTCGCGACACTCGGCTGGCCGGAGGAGACGCACGACCTCAAGCGCCATTACCCCAATGACGTGCTGATCTCCGGCTTCGACATCCTCTTCTTCTGGGATGCCCGCATGGCGATGCAGGGCTTCGAGTTCATGGGCGAGCGCCGTGGAAGACGCTCTATCTCCACGGCCTGGTCCGCGACGCGAAGGGCCAGAAGATGTCGAAGTCGAAGGGCAATACCGTCGATCCGCTCGGCCTGATCGACCAATATGGCGCCGACGCGCTGCGCTTCACGATGGCGGCGATGGAAAGCCAGGGCCGCGACATCAAGCTCGATGAGAAGCGCGTCGAGGGCTACCGCAACTTCGCGACCAAGCTGTGGAACGCCGCGCGCTTCCTGCAGGTGAATGGCGTCGGCGCGTCGCAGAGCATCGCCGCGCCCGAGGCCGAGCTTCCGGTCAACCGCTGGATCATCGGCGAGGTCGTCGAGACGCTCGCCAAGCTCGACAAGGCGTTCGCCGAGCTGCGCTTCGACGACATGGCGAACGCCATCTACCACTTCACCTGGGGCACCTTCTGCGACTGGTATGTCGAGCTGATGAAGGGCGCGTTCGACGAGGAGACCAAGCGCGTCGCCGCCTGGGCGTTCGACCAGATCCTCGTCATGCTCCACCCGTTCATGCCCTTCGTCACCGAAGAGCTGTGGAACGCGAAGGCGAGCGGCCGTACGAGCTGATCGTCGCCAAGTGGCCGGAGCCGCAAGCGCAGGGCGACCCGCAGGCGAAGGCGCGAGATCGAATGGCTGATCGAGCTGGTGAGCGAAATCCGCTCCGACGCGCGCCGAACTCAACATGCCGCCGTCGGCGAAGCTGGCCTCGTCGCTGCGATGCATCGGACGACTCAGCGACGCGACTCGAGCGTATCGCGACATGCTGTCGACGGCTGGCGCGGCTGGCAAAGTCGTCCAGGGCGTTCGGCATTCGACAGTGCCTGGCGCGGCCCAGATCGTCGTCGGCGGAGTCACGACTTCGCCTTCCCGCTGGAAGGCGTGATCGACCTCGACGCCGAGCGTGGTCGCCTTTCCAAGGCGATCGCCGCCGCCGAGAAGGAGCGCGACAGCCTTGCCGCACGCCTCTCGCAACCCGACCTTCACCGAGCGGGCCAAGCCGGAGGCGGTGGAGAAGGCCCGCGCCGACCATGACCGAGAGTCGGCCGAGGCCGAGACGCTATCGGCGGCGCTGGAGCGCTTGGGCTAGCTGTTCCCGGCTGAGCCGGGCTAATCCCTGCGGCGCCGCGACCTCGATTGCGCCGCGCGCCACCTCGACCGTCACCGGCGTCCTCGCCGCAATCTCGCCGTCGATGCTGATCTTCTGGCTCGGCCGCGCTTCGAGCGTCAGCTTCTTGCCGCGCCATTCGGTCGTCGTCAGCTCGCGCCGGCGGATCTTGAACAGGGTCGCGAACCAGCTCCACGCCAGCCCCACAGGCTTTTGCCGGTCACCGCCTGGATGACGATCTCGCCGCTATCGAGCGTCTGGCGTCTCGATCAGCTCGACCCCGCCATGGTGCGTGCCGTTGAAGATGCGCGCCTCGGTCGCCCAGCTTTTCCAATCGTCCCGTCGTCCAGCGTGATCGCGCAGCCGGAATGGGCGGAACTTGAACGCCACCCGCGCCGCCCAGAGCAGATAGCCGACCATCCCGAGATACTTCTTGAGCTTGTGCGGCACGGTGTCGGCGATCAGCGGGCAGGCCCAGCGCGGCGGCATTGGCGAAATAGTCGCCGTCGATGATGCCGAGGTCGATGCGCTTGCGCCGCCCGTTGGCGATCACGTCGATCGCGCCGTCGAGGTCGAGCGGAATGCCGAGTGTCCTGGCGAAGCTGTTGGCGGTGCCCAGCGGAAGCACCGCGAAGACCGTGTCCTGCCCGACGAAATGATCGACGTTCGACGACAGCGAGCCGTCGCCGCCGCCGACGATGACCATCGGCGCCCTGGCGATCGCGTCCTTGATCGCTACACGGTCCATCTCGTCGGGCTCGTTGACCGCATGAGCGTCGATCAGCTCGACGCCCGGCCGTTTCCAGCTTGGCGCTGACTTCCTCGAACACGTCGGCCCCTGGCGGCTCATCGCGTTGACCACCAGGATCGCTTGTTTCGGAAGCGTTTCGTCCATCCCGAGGCTCAATGCTTGGCGCGGCCTTTCTTTCGCAGTCTATCTAGCGACTGGCGATGGCACCATTATCCCGCCCTTCGCATGCGCCGTGGCCGAACGAGCCCGTGGATGCGCGACATGCTGGCCGAGCATCGCCTGCATCCGAGCGACTTCATCCTGCCGATGTTCATCTGCGAAGGGTCGGGCTGCGAGGAGCCGATCGAGTCCCTGCGCGGGGTCAGCCGTTGGGCCGTCGACCGCATCGCCGGAGCGCGCGCGAGGACGCGGCGAAGCTCGGCATTCCCTGCGTGGCGCTGTTCCCCAACACGCCGGCGTCGCTGCGCACCGAGGACGCGCAGGGAAGCGCTCAACCCCGACAATCTCATCTGCCGCGCGATCCGCGCCATCAAGGATGCGGTGCCGGAGATCGGCGTGCTGACCGACGTCGCGCTCGATCCCTACACGTCGCATGGCCACGACGGGCTGATCGATGACGGCGGCTGCGTCATCAATGACGACACCGTCGCCGGTGCTCGTCGAACAGGCGCTGGTGCAGGCGCAGGCCGGCGCGGACATCATCGCGCCGTCGGACATGATGGACGGCCGCGTCGGCGCGATCCGCGAGGCGCTCGAAGCGGGCGGCCACTGCGACGTCGCGATCATGGCCTATGCCGCCAAATATGCCTCGGCCTTCTACGGCCCGTTCCGCGACGCGGTCGGCATCGAAGGGCCTGCTGAAGGGCGACAAGCGCGGCTACCAGATGAACCCGGCCAACGTCGACGAGGCGCTGCGCGAGGTGGCGCTCGACATCGCCGAGGGCGCGGACTTCGTGATGGTGAAGCCGGGCCTGCCCTATCTCGACGTCATCGCGCGGGTGAAGGACGCGTTCGGCGTCCCGACCTTCGCGTACCAGGTGAGCGGCGAGTATGCGATGATCGAGGCGGCGGCGCAGGTCGGCGCCGGCGACCGCGATGCGCTGATCCTGGAGACGCTGACGGCCTTCAAGCGGGCGGGGGCGACCGGCGTGCTCACCTATCACGCGCTCGACGCCGCGCGGCTGATCCAGGGCTGATGCTCGAAGAGCTGCGCGCCGAGATTGAAGGACTGCGCGCGACGGCCTCGCCGCTGGAGCCGGACGCGGACGCTCGCCGCGAGCTTGGCGGGCAGGCGCTCGACCACGTGCTCGCCTATCTCGACCAGGTCGAGACGGCGTCGTCCAACCGTCCGTGGTCGGAGGTGTTCGCGCAGCGGCTGGACCCGGAATTCGCCGAGCACGGCCGCGATCCGGCCGCGAGTGCTCGACTATGTCGCCGAATGCGTCGACCGGCCGGGCTTCGCGACGACCTCGCCCCGGTTCATGGCTTATATTCCGGGCGGAGGCCTGTTCCACTCGGCGATCGGCGACCTGATCGCGGCAACGTCGAACAAATATGCCGGCTTCGCTTCGGCGAGCCCCGGCGCCGTCCGTATCGAAAATGCCTGCACGCAGTGGCTCGCAAGCGTCGTCGGCTATCCGGACACTGCGGCCGGTACTCTGACGTCGGGCGGCAGCATCGCCAATCTTGACGGCGATCGTCGCTGCCCGCGAGGCGCGCGATCCCGATGGCGGCGGCGCGGTCTACACCACCCGCTTCGCCCATTATTGTATCGACAAGGCACTGCACATCGCGGGCCGGGGCCGCTCGCCGCGCCGGCAGGTCGACACCGACGCGACCCACCGAATGTCGGTCGCGGCGCTCGAGGAGGCGCTGCAGGCGGACGTGCGCGCCGGCATCCGGCCGTGGCTGGTCATCGCGTCCGGCGGGACGGTGGACACGGGCGCAATCGACCCGCTTCCGGAGATCGCCGAGCTCTGCCGAAAATATGGTGCATGGTTCCACGTCGACGGAGCCTACGGCGGCCTCTTCACCTTGTGCGACGAAGGCCGCGAGCTGCTCCGTGGAATCAACCAGGCCGACAGCATTGCCCTCGATCCGCACAAGACCCTGTTCCTGCCGTACGGGACCGGTGCCGCTCTGGTTCGCGATGGCAGGCACCTGACCGATGCGTTCAGCGCTTCGGGCGAATATATCCGCCCGCTCGGCGAGTCGGAGGTTGGTCCGTCGCCGGCGGATCTGTCGCCGGAGCTGACCCGCCATTTCCGCGCGATGCGCCTGTGGCTGCCTCTCCAGATCGCCGGCATTGCCGCCTTCCGCGCCGCGCAGTCGGAAAAGCTCGCGCTCGCCCGCTACTTTCACCGCCGCCTGTCCGAAATCGAGGGTTTCGATCCCGGTCCGCCGCCCGACCTTTCGGTGGTCGCCTTCCGCTATGTGCCGAAGGACGGCGATGCCAACGAATTCACGGAACGCCTGCTCAAGCATCTGCAGCAGGAGGGGCGGGTGATGATGAGCGGAACTCGAATCGATGGCACCAACTACATACGTTGCGCCATCCTCTGCTTCCGCACCCACATCGAGCATGTGGACGAGGCGATCGAGGCGATCGTCGATGGAGTGGCGGCTCTCAATGGCTGAAACAATTGCCGAAACAGAACGGTTGCGGTTGCGCAATTGGGACGCCGACGACCTCGACGAATTCATGAGGCACACGAATACGCCCGCCGTCATGCGATGGCTGGGCGGCGTCTGGCCGCGCGAGAAGCATGAAGCCGCCTATGGACGCGTAAAGTCTTACGAACGCGATCATGGCCACACCTTCTGGATCGTCGAGCGGAAGTCCGATGGCGCGCTGCTTGGCTTTTGCGGGCTGAAGCGGGTCAACAGCCAGGGGGCGCCGAACCCCGGCGACTTCGAAGTGGGCTGGCGGTTGCGCGAGGATGCGTGGGGGCAGGGCTATGCCAAGGAAGCGGCGATTGCGAGCCTCGACCTCGCCTTCAATCGCTTCGCGCGCGCCGCACGTCGTCGCCCTTACCATCAATCAGAACGAGGCGAGCCAGGGGCTGATGAAGCGGCTGGGCATGACCCGGCGTGAGGACATGGATTTCCCTAGCACCGACGTGCCCGCGGACATGCAGCCGGTCGTCGTCTGGCGCATCAACGCCGACGAGTGGCCAGCGGCTCGCGCCGCCGCTCTCCGCTAGAGCCCCAGCCGGTTCTCGATCGCTTCGATCCGCGCAGACTGGCGGTTGTCGATCGCCGACACGGTCGATGCTGCCGCCTTGATCGCCGCGAGATTGCCGGGCGGGATTCCGCCTTGCTGCTCCAGCGCCGTCGCGGCGATTCCATCGATGTCGCCGAGCGCTCGCGTGGTCGGCGCGCGCGCCGATTGGGCAACGGATAGCGCCTGCTGGGCGACCACCCAGCTTTCGCTTTGCGAGCTCCCGGCGGCCAGAGCGAGCCGCTCCGCGTCTGCCGCCGCACCCTCGAATGCCGAATCGCCTGCCTGGGCTTGGTCGACCAGAGCCGCGAGGTGCGCCGAAAGATTGGAATCGGCTGGTCCGACGATCACTTCGTTGGGAATCGGGACTCGCGGATCGATGGCTTCGGCCGCCCGCGGCGCCAGGGAGGGCGGGTTGCCGGCAGGCGCGGCGCAGCCCGCGACGAGCACCGTTGCCGACACAGCGAGGAAATTGCGAATTCGCATGAGCTTCGCTCTAGGAGCGGCACAAGCGGGCTGCAATCGTGGGGTTGCCTAGCCGGAAGCAGCCACCTATGTCGCGCCCTGCCGTTCGTGGCAGCGCGCCCGTAGCTCAGCTGGATAGAGCATCAGACTACGAATCTGAGGGTCGGACGTTCGAATCGTTCCGGGCGCGCCATTTCTCCTTAAGCTTTCATCGCCAGGCCGGAAATCTCGCGGCCGGCGTTCTCCGCGATCTCCGTTCCATGCTTGTGCGGCTCGTGCCCGCCGGCGCGTTCGAACTCCTTGTCGATCTGCGAAATCACGTGATCGGCGCGCTCGCCCCCGACCGCCCGCAGAATCGCGTCGATCTTCACCTCAAGCCGGTCGTCATTTTCCTTCGATGAGGGTGAGCCGAGGTAGAGGAAGTAGGCAAGGCCGACGACCTGCCAAAGAAGCTGCAGAAATTCCGACTGCCAATTCTCGAACGTGTCGCGAAGCATCTCGTTGAGATAGGCGCCCGTCTCGGGTGTCTGGCCGTGCGAACGAGCTTCGTCCGCGAAGCTATTCCAGCCGAAATACCAGTGCAGCAGAAACGAACCGAGAAAGAAGGCGAGGGTGATCCAGCCATAGGCGTATCTGCGGAACATGAGGTCCTCCCACGATCTGATAATCGCGGAGGCAACGCGGAATACCCGGCTATGTTGCCAACTTAAGCCTGGTTGTCAGTCGATCCCGGCCGGCTCAGGCGCTGGCAGCGACGGGAATGACGACGCAACTCTGGGCGGCGCGCTCAGCGAAGTCTGCAGCGAGTTTGGCGTGCCAGACGCGGGCCTGTTCGGTCATTGCGCGCTGGGCGGCCATCCGCTCTTCCACTGCCCTGCGCCGGTAATAACGCTCGTTCGATTCCATCGTCCACGCCTCCCCAAAGGCCCTCCCCCACAGACGCACGATGCTCACTGAGACCTAATAGTAGGTTAATATCCACAGGCAGGCCGACGAAACGCCGGTTTCGTCCCGGACTGACACAGGTTGTGGCACGGGGGCGACAATCCTGCCGCAATTGCAGATTATCCCCGAAACCTAACGACTTATCGCTCGTTTGTTTGGGCAATAAGGCAGGAAGGAATGAAGATGTTTAGTCCGATTGAATCCCGCCGCGACCCGTTCAATCCCGCAGTTCGCGGCTACCATGCCGTGTATCGGGAAAATGAAGTGAACCATTGCCCGGGTTGTGGGCGTACGCACTGGTACCTTGGCAGGATGCTGGCCGAATGCGCCTTTTGCGGCACCGCGCTTCCGTTGACCGAAGCTTCAAGCAACGGCAGTTCGGCGACGGTCAGTCGGCTGGAGCTCTCGTCCGAGCTTTCAAGAGCTCAAGGCGGCCTGAACAGCCGTACTTCGCGTTCGTTGCGGAAGCGATTATATTGCTTCGCATGAAGCGCTTGATTGCATTGATGCTCGCAGCGTCAGCCGCGGTGGTCCCAGCGACCGCCGCGGCTCAGGGCGCTGGCGGCTTTTCCGTCGTCAACCAGACCGGCCTCACCATGACCGACCTGACGATCCGCCGCTTCGGCACGCAGGGATGGAGGCCGCTTGGCTCCGCTCCATCACCCGGCGGCAGGGCGGGCGTCGATTTCAAGGATCCGGATTGCGCTTTCGACATTCAGGCGACGCTTCAGGGCGTCGGCACCGTAGTTTGGCCGGGCGTCAATCTTTGCGAAGTGAAAACGGTGATCCTGAACCGGAACGCGTCGGGCGCGCTCTGGGTCGACTACGAATGAGGTTGAACCGCCGCCGCTGAACCCGCGGAGCATGCGCTCCCGCCTTGATGGCCGAGGGCTCGGGACGGACGGAATCGAGGAGCTTCGCCCCAGCGACGAACACCACGCCGGTGCAGGCCAGGGCCAGGATCAGGCCGCTCGTCCCGGGATAGATTTCCATGTAGTGGCGCGCCCGTTCGACGGCGCCGACAGCGATTGCATAGATGACCAGCCACGCTTCCGTGCGTGTCTTGATCGTAAAGAGTCGCCCGATTTTGTTCAGCATCGCCATTCGTTAACGGTTGAACGAGTCATTCGCGGTTTTGAGCCGTTCCCGCGCTAAAGAACAGAGTTACTATAGCGTTAAGACATGTTTCTTGTCCCGTTTCGGGATTTACCGTTTCTCCGCCCCGTTGGCGTCGCCCTTCGGCGGCGGATTAGGCGAGTTCGGACAGCTGCAGCGTATCGAGAATGGCTCGCACGCGCGGCTTCGACGCTGCGGACGAGCGACGGGTTTTGCAGGTCTGCGTTGTCGATCTCGACTGGCCAATGCTGGCGAACGACTTCGGACAGAGCGTCGAGCTTCGTGTCGTTGACCATGAATCGCGGATCCACGGTTCCCGGATCCGCAACTACGCGAAGCCGCAGGCAGGCAGGGCCGCCACCGTTGGCCATCGACTGTCGGACATCGACCACCTCGACGCGGCGGATCGGTCCGTTGCCGGCGACATGTCTTTCCAGCCACGACCAGACGGATGGCGTTTCGCGCGCCTCGGTCGGGACGACGAGGGTCATCTCCCCGTCGGGCGGCGTTACGAGCTGCGCGTTGAACAGATAGGAGCTGATCGCGTCGCCGATCGGCACCTCAGAGGCGGGGACTTCGACCAGCTCGAAACCGGGCAGGCGCTGTTCGCAGAAGCCGACGACTTGCGCCGCGATCGGCGAAGGCGAGTTCGTGGGCGAAAAGGACGTTCTCGTTCGCGACGGCGACGACATCGTTGTGGAATGCGCCGGCGGCGATCGCCTCTTCCGACTGTTCGACGAACAAAGTCCGCTCGGGATCGAGGCCGTGGAGGCGGGCGATCGCCTTCGACGCCTGCAGATGCTGGCGGGCAGGAAAGGCGCCGCCGGTGACTCCGTAGACGAACAGTTCCAGTCCGGGCTCGCCGTGCTTCGACGTCAGTCGCATGTGATTGGCCGCGCCTTCGTCGCCGAACGCCGGCGGAATGGGGTCGTGGACTCTGAAATGCTCCGTGGCCGCGAACGCGATCCGCAGCTGTGCCAGCGTGCCCGGCCACTCGTGGCTCCGGTGCGGCATGGTGCGAAGGTTCGCCACCGTCAGGTGGCAGCGGCCGTCGTTCGTGTCCGGGGCAGGGGAGACGGTCGCGGCATTGGCCGCCCACATCGACGATGCCGACATTGCCGCGGCCGCCAATGTCGGCTCGCAATCCTCGAATGTCGTTCCGAGCGACGCGAGCCACTCGCGGTTCGGACGGCGCTGCGGGAGGAAGATGCCCTGCGCGAGACCAAGCGCGAGGTTGGCGCGCATCTTGTCCAGGCCCTGCAGAGCAGCGGCGCGGGGCTGCGACACCTGGCCGGCATTCTTGGTCGACGCGAGATTGCCGAAGCTCAGGCCGGCATAATTGTGCGACGGCCCGATGATCCCGTCGAAGTTGATTTCGCGCATCGCCATCAGCGCTTGACGGCGAGCACCTTGTCGCCCTCCTTCACGCCGAGCAGCTCGGCCGCTTCCGGATCGATGCAGATGCCCTGCCGTCCGACGCGTTTCACCTGACCGAAGCAAGCGGCGAAGTCCTTCAACCGACCATGTGCGACGAGCATCTTCATCTTCCCGCCCTGCGCGATCTCGACGATGGTTTCCTCGTCGGATTCGTCGACCGTGCGCAAATCGTCGATACGGGCGGTGACCGTTGGGCCACCGTCGAAAATGTCGATGTAGCGATCGAAGCTGAAGCCCTCTTCCTCGAGCATGCGCAGCGCCGCGCGGCCGCTCGGATGGGGCAAGCCCATCACCGCCCGCGCCGCATCGTTGAGCAGCGAGACGTAGATCGGCGTCTTGGGCATCAGGTCGGCAATGAATTGGGTGCCATGAACGGCGTTGAACTCGTCCGCTTCCGGGAAGGTCATGTCGAAGAATCGGCCCGCAAGTCCGTCCCAGAAGGGCGCATTGCCGGCCTCGTCCATCACGCCGCGAAGCTCGGCGAGAATGCGATTTCCGAAGCGCGCGCGATGCCCCTTGATGAAGAGATAGCGGCTGCGCGCAATCAGTCCGCCCCAGCCGCCCGCGCGGGCGTTCGGGTGCAGGAACAGGCCGCCGACTTCCGACGACCCCTCAAGGTCGGTGGTCAACGTCAGCGTCTGGTTGCGGAAAGTCTTGCCGAGCTCAGGGCTCGTCTGCGTCAGCGTGCTGAGGTGATAGCTATAAAACGGCTGGCGGACGCCGACCTGGCCGAACACCTGGCAGGTACCGCGGATGATCCCCGCCTTCGGGTCTTCGAGCACGAAAACGTAGAGGTCGTCCGACTGGGTGTCCTCTTCGCGCGAGAAGCTGTCGTCGGATCGCGCCAGCTTCTGCACGAGCGTCGCGCGGTCGGGGGGCAGGTTGGTGAAGCCGCCGCCGGTCAGCTTGGCCATTTCGTAGATGGCGGCGAAATCCTCGCCGGTCGCGGGGCGCACGCGGAAGCTCATGCCGCATCTCCGGCGAGGCGGAGAATGGTGAGCGCTGACAAGGCCGCGCGCTCCTTCAGGCTTTCGACGATCAGATATTCCTCCATGCTGTGGATCTTGCCGCCGCGCACGCCCATCGTGTCGACCACGGGCACGCCGCAGGCAGCGATGTTGTTGCCATCGCAGACGCCGCCGCTGGACTGCCAGCCGATGGTCTGGCCGAGGTCGGCACCGGCCTGCTTCACGAGTCCGAACAATGCTTCCGCTTCCGGTGTCATCGGCTTCGGCGGACGGGCGAAGCCGCCGTGCAGATGTATCTGGACATCGCGTTCCGCAGCAACTGCCGCGACGGCCTCTTGGATCAGCGCATTGGCCTCGGCTTCCAGCTCCGGCGTGGCGGGGCGCAGGTTGACGCGAAGGACGGCCAGGTCGGGGACGACATTGGTCGGCGAGCCGCCGTCGATCTTGGCCGGGTTCACCGAAAGCCCGGCTCGTCGCATGGCTTCGAAGCGAAGTGCGAGGTCCGATGCCGCGAGGATGGCGTTGCGGCCGTCCTCGGGGTTGCGCCCAGCGTGGGCGGAGCGCCCGTGAATGGTGATCGCGAAATTGCCGCTACCGGGGCGTGCACCCGCCAGCGTCCCGTCCGGAAGCGCGGAGGGTTCGTAGGTCAGCGCCGCTTTCTTGCCGCGCGCCGCCTCGCGATCAGGCGCGGCAGAGCCGAGCGAGCCGACTTCCTCGTCGCTGTTGATCACGATTTCATAGCCCAAATGGTTTGCGCCGCTTGCTTCGACGGCTTTCAGCGCGGCGAGCATCACCGCAATGCCGCCCTTCATGTCGGCGACGCCGGGGCCGTTGAGCACTTCGTCGTCGAGCCAGCGCGTCTCCTGAAACGCGTGGTCGACGCCGAAAACCGTGTCCATGTGCCCGGTGAAAAGCAGCTGCACCGGAGCTTCCGGCCGCACCTTGCACCTGCAGGTTCCGACCATGCGCGATGTCGATTGGCTTGCCCGCCGCATCCACCGCATTGACGTGCGCGGGATCGAGCAAAGTCACATCCCCCGGCAAGTACGCAAGCGCGTCGCCGAGCAAGCCCGCCATCGTCTTCAATCCGGCGAGATTGCGTGACCCGCTATTGATCGCGGACCAGGCAAGCACCTGGTCGAGCATCGGCTCGGCCGCTGCACGTTCAACCGCCTGATGTTCGGTGGACGACAATTCCCCCATGCGCCCGGCTCCTAGCCGGAGCCCGCCACGAAGGCCACACCAGCGTCAATCGCAGGTGGGGCAGATCTCCATGATGATGTCGCCGGCTTCGAGTTTCTCCACTTGCGGGCGCCAGAAGCCGAACGGCGTTCCGTCGCGGATGATTCGCAGCCCGAGGCCGTCGCTTATATCCTTGAGCGCCTTGCCGACTTCATCCGGCCGGACGTCCCGCTCGATCAATTGAACGCGACCTTCACCGGACGCGAGGTCGGCGAGATAGTCGGCGATATGCTGCCCGCCGTGCGTGGTCGCCAGCAACAGCCCGGCAAAGTCGAGCGGATTGACGACGACGTCCGCGCCCGCGCGCTTCGCGGGAATTTCATTGTCCTCCGCGTTGACGGCAACGCTGATGCGCAGGTCGGGCGCATGGTGGCGGGCGCTGAGGCAGATCAGGATCGAAGTGTCGTCGCGCCCGGCGGAAATGATCATCAGCTTGGCGCGATCGACGTGAACCGATTTCAACGTCGCGTCCTGGGTCGCGTCCACCTCGCAAGACCGTGCAGCCGAGCGACTTCGCCTTCTCGAGGCGGTCTTCGTCGGGGTCGATGACGACGATGTCCTCCGGGCTCGGAGCCGAGGTCGATCAGCTCCTTCACCGCTCGCGTGTTCTTGGTGCCGAAGCCCGCGATGATGGTGTGGTCGCAAAGATCGCTCTGGATTCGCTTCATGATGAATCTTTCCCAGGATCGCCGCGCAACGAACGAATAGGCCGAGCCGGCGAGGATAAGCAGGAACAGTATGCGGATGGGGGTGACGATGATCGCGTCGAACAGGCGCGTGCGATCGGTGACCGGCACGATGTCGCCGTAGCCCGTCGTCGTCGCACTGATCATCGTGAAATAGATGACGTCGAGAAAGCTGACGGCGCCGTCATGCGTGTCCTTGAGACCGTCGCGCTCCAGCCAGTGAATGAGGATGAGGATGCCGAGAAGGGCCGCCATCGCGGCGAGGCGCCAGCCAAGGCTCAGCCATCCGGTAATCTTCGGCTTGCGCCGAAGCACCAGCAGCTCTCCGCTGTCGTCTCTCTCCATCGCCATATCGTTAGAGCGGCGTAACCCAGATTGATCGCTTTGGTTCAAGCGCAATCGTCAAGCGCTGGCGACCTCCGCCTTGCGATCGAGCGACTCCGCTAGCCGCTGCAGGCGCCGCTGGACTGCGTCGCCAGCCAGCGCTTCTTCGCGGTTCGGTACGCACAAGGTCAGTGTCTTCTTGCCCAGGACGAGCCGCGTTTCTTCCAGCACCGACGCGACTCCGCCGCTCAACCTTTGGCCGAGCCGCATAGCCAGGCCCCAGCAGTGCGCGCGCTGCAATTCGCCCGGCTTGCACAATTGCGTAAGACGCGAATCCGGCAGCACTTCACGGCCGAAGTTCGACGAAAGGGCTTGTGCCATGATGACCCGGCCAGCCGCATCGACTCCAGTCCAGTCTCCATGCAGCGCCATCTCCACACCGCGGTCAGCGCGGAACATTGGGGCTGCCTGCCAGGCCACATCGGCAAGAAGACAGGCCGCGCGCCGCAGCCGTCCCAGCTTCGGCGGATCGTCGAACAATGGCGCGATCCAGTCGTGGAGCAGGTCTCCATGCTCGCCGAACCTGTTCTCGCCGCCGCCCGCGTCGCGCGCAGCCTCGATCAGAGGGTCGAGTTTGCGGGTCCCATTGTCGAGCTGCGAGTAGAGCAGCCCTTCGCGCAGGCCGAATGCCGACACGATGAGCTCGCTCGGCTCCAGTTCTTCGACGATCTGCTGCAGCAGCATGGCGGCCACCGGCGCGCTAGCCAGGCGGGCGCCGGCAATCGCCTTGTCCCAGTCACCGCCCTGCTCGGCCATCCACCGGAGGTCCGCCGCCCGCTCGGGCTTCATTCGGTAATGATGCGTCGCCGGGAGCGGGAAATCGCTGACGATCATGTCCATCTTGGCAAGCGACCGCCATGATCCGCCGACCATGAAGAAGGGCTTCCCGCGACAGGATTTCTCCAGCCCAGCTTCCTTGAGGCCGCGGCGCAGCATGTCCCGTGCTTTCTGCTCGCCGGCCTTGCCCCGTTCAACACGGAGCACACCTAGCGGAAGTGAGGTCGCGCGCCCGGTCGTGCCGTTGCCGATCTCAATCAGCTCCAGGCTGCCGCCGCCAAGATCGCCGACGACGCCGGAAGCGCCGGGGAAAGCGGACACCACCCCCATGCCGGAAAAGCGTGCTTCGTCGGTTGCGCTGATGACGTCGCAGGGCAGGCCGATCTTCTCGACCGCGCGGACGAACTCGGGTCCATCGCGGGCGTCGCGGACCGCCGCCGTGGCGACGACTTGCGCCTGCTTCACGCCCATGTGTCGAAGGAGAAGCTTGTATCGGCGAAGCGCCGCCAGCGCCTCATCCTCGCTCGCGTCCGATAACTCGCCCTTGTCGCGTAGCCCCGCGCCCAGACCCGCCATGACCTTTTCGTTGAAGATCGGCATCGGCGCTCGGAGCCGCCCGGAGTAGACGACAAGCCGGACTGAGTTCGAACCGATGTCGATGATTGCGACGGGTTGTCGGCGCGCCAAGCTCTGCGCCTAGCGTCCGCGCTGGAAGCGCAGCTTCGGGACCTTGCGGCCCTTCTTCAGCGATTGGCCGCGGCCGGAGAGCGAGGGATTGCTCATGAAATATTCGTGCAGGTTGAACGCCTCGGCGGCCTTGGCCTGCAGCCGTTCGTAGCGGCCGTCTGGAAGCAACCGCCAGCTCTGCTGATTGTCGATCAGGTTCGCGACCATCACTTGCTCGAGAAGCTGCGCGTGAACGGTCCCGTTTTCGATGGGCAACATATATTCGATCCGCCGGTCCAGGTTCCTTGGCATCCAGTCTGCCGAGCTGATGTACACCTTCGCCTGCGGGTGCGGCAGCTCATGCCCGTTAGCAAAGCTCCACATGCGCGCATGTTCCAGAAAGCGTCCGACGATCGATTTGACGAAGATGTTTTCCGACAGGCCGGGAACGCCCGGACGAAGGCAGCAGATGCCGCGCACGACCAGATCGACGGGCACGCCCGCCTGGCTCGCCTCGTAGAGCTTGTCGATCAGGATCGGGTCGACCAGCGAGTTAAGCTTTGCCCAGATGCCCGACGGCTTGCCCGACTTCGCGGAGGCGATTTCGGCGTCCATCAGGCGCAACAGTTCCGCTCGCATGCCGTGCGGCGACAAGCACCAGCTGGCGCAGGTTCTTCGGCTCGAGATAGCCGGTGATGTAGTTGAACAGCTTGGCGACGTCGCGGCCGAGTCTCGGGTCGGCGGTGAAGTAGCTGACGTCCGTATAGATGCGCGCGGTGACCGGGTGATAGTTGCCCGTCCCGAAGTGACAATAGGTGCGATAGCCCTTGGCTTCGCGCCTCACGACCATCGACACCTTCGCGTGCGTCTTCCAGTCGACGAATCCGTAGACGACCTGCACACCCGCGCGCTCCAGCGCATTGGCCCAGTAGATGTTCTGTTCCTCGTCGAAGCGGGCCTTGAGTTCGATGACCGCCGTCACGGACTTGCCCGCTTCCGCCGCGTCGATCAGCGCCTTCATGATCGCCGACTGCTTTCCGGCGCGATACAGCGTCTGCTTGATCGCGACGACATCCGGGTCGAGGGCCGCCTGCCGCACAAACTCCACGACGCTTTCGAAGCTTTCGTACGGGTGGTGGACGAGGATGTCCTTCTCGCGGATTGCCGCAAAGCAATCGCCGCCATGTTCGCGAATGCGCTCGGGGAAGCGGGGGTCGAATGGCGGAAACTTCAGATCCGGGCGGTCCTGATCGACGATAGCCGAAAGGTCCGTCATTCCGACGGACCCGCTTTCCGAGATGATCGCATTGGCCGCGTCGAGGCCTTCCTTGACGAAACGGACGAGGACGTCGGGCATGTCCTGCTCGATCTCGAGCCGCACGACGCGCCCACGTCGGCGCCGCTTTATGGCAGTACGGAAATAGCGGACCAAGTCCTCCGCCTCTTCCTCAACCTCGATGTCGCTGTCGCGCAGCACTCGAAAGGCGCCGCCCCTGAGCAGCTCATACTTTGGGAAAAGATAGTCGGTCTTGCGCCTGATCAGCGCCTCCAGCGAAATGTAGCGCGACTGCGCCCCCGGGATCCGGATGAAACGCGGCACGCCGGCCGGAAGCATGATGAGCTCGCGCATGTGCACTTTGCCGCGCTTCAGTTCGAAAATCAGCGAGAATCCGCGGTTGGGAATGAACGGGAAGGGATGGGCTGGATCGATCGCCTGTGGGGTCAGCAGGGGAAAAATCTGCTCACGGAAATGTTTGTCGAGCCAGACTTCGGCCTTCTCGTCGAGCGGCTCCTGCCCAATGAAGATGACGTCTTCCCCGGCAAGCGCCTCCCTCAGCTCGCGCCACACCTCTTCCTGGCTTGCGACCAGGCGATCTGCTTCGTCCTCGATTGCCGTCAATTGCTGGAGGGTGGTCATGCCGTCGGCGGAGCGTTCCTCGACGCCCAGCGCCTGGTGCGCCTTCAGGCCGGCGACCCGGACCATGAAGAATTCATCGAGGTTGCTGGCCGAGATCGACAGGAACCGCAGCCGTTCGAGCAACGGGTGATGTGGGTTGACCGCCTCTTCCAGCACGCGCCGGTTGAAGGCCAGCCAGCTGAGCTCGCGGTTGAAGTAACGTTGCTCGGGAGCCGGCACCTCGACGGGCGCCGGCGCGTCCGCCGGTGATGTAGAAGCCATTCGCCTCGCGCGTTTCACTGCCGGCATGTCGCATTGTTAACAGGCCGGGCGTTGGTTGTCGCCGAACTGAAACAGAGGGACATTACAGCTGTATGACGCTAGTGTGAAAAAGCCGGTGGAACCGGGGGAGGAGACAGGATCGTGGCCAAGGCAAAAGTGAACAAACCGAAGTCCGCAACTCGTACCAAGGCTCCTCCTGCTGCCGCTAAGCCGCCGAAACGCGCTGCCGCGGTCAAGACTGCACCGGTCAAAGCCGCGAAGCCAGCGAAGCCAGCGAAGCCAGCCAAGCCCGCCAAGGCCACGAAAGTTGCAAAGGTCGCTAAAGTCGCGGCGAGCACGAAGAAGGTCGCGAAGAACCCCGCAGCCGCTGAAGTTGTTGCCGCGACACTGGTCGCCGCCGCTGCCGCTCTTCGAAATCCGAAGAAAGCTCGGGCGCTGGCGCTTGAGGCCGCCGACGATATCAAGCGAGCCGCCAAGTCAGGCATCAACAGTGGTGAAGCGATGTGGCAGCTCGCCCTCGACGTTGCCCGCCGCAGCATCGACGCGCTCGGTCCGGACAGCGGCAAGGGCAAGAACGGCAAGAAGAAGAGAAAGTAGAAGTCGAATCCCTTAGGGAGCTTCGACGCGCGATAGGCCTATCAGTTTGGGCCTTGCGGCTGCTGGTAATTGCCGCCCCGGCTCCGATCGTCGAGCGCCCGCTGCGCATCTTCCCTGCCGATGCGCCATTCGGATTCCGTCTTGCAGATCCGTTGTGACAGATTTGAGCCGACGAACTTCTTGGACTTGCAGATGACCCGCTCTTCCTTGGCCGGCGGTTCCGTTGGTTCTTGAGCAGGTACAGCGGCAGGATTCGCCGCAGCCGCAACTAAGAGAATGTAGGTGAACACTCGACCCTCCATCGGAGATTTCGCGGGCGGATATCATGTGAATTTGTTCGACAGGTCAATGAATTAACGATTCTTTTTTCTCGGCGGCGTGAACAGCATGCAGAGTACGGCCCTACATTTCGCGCCGCCCGCGAGGCCGCGAGACGCTAAATTCCTTGCGGAACGAGAGCAGGTGTCTTATATAAATAAGACAGTAATGGAGAAGCAGATGCTCGAGAATCCAGTCCACAAGCGCGCAGCGATCGGTGCCGCCATCGGCGCGGTCGTAGCCATCCCGCTGCCCTTCATCGGGCCGATCATAGGCGCTCTAGTCGGCGGAGGAGTCGGATATTTCACGGCGCAGGAGCGAACTCAGAAGTGATCGCGAAACTCGTCGACCAAGCGGCGGTATAGTTCCCGCTTGAAAGGCACGATCAAGTCGGGAAGCTCGTCCGGATCGACCCATTTCCAGGCGTTGAACTCGGGGTGCTTGGTGGCGATGTTGACGTCGCTGTCGTCGCCGAGGAAGCGCGCCAAATACCAGTCCTGAAGCTGGCCCTTCCACTTGCCGCCCCATAATCTCCCGCGAAGCTCGGGGGGCAGGTCGTACTTCAGCCGCTCCGGGCATGCCGCGATCCGCTCGATCAGCTTCGGCGAAATGCCGGTTTCTTCCTCCAACTCACGCTTGGCGGTCGCCCAGGGCTTCTCGCCCGCGTCGATCCCGCCCTGCGGCATCTGCCAAGCCTCGTCGGTATTATCGATGCGCCGCCCGACGAACACCTTTCCGTCCTTGTTGAGCAACATGACGCCGACCCCGCGGCGGTATTCGTGATCGTCCTTGGCCATGACCCGCCTTAGCGCGAGCATTAGAAGTGGCGAAAGGGCCGACGGAGTTCTAAAGAGACCGGCAGATAATTCGCAGCGTTTGTTTGTAAGGACTCGCACGTGGCGACAGCCACCCATACTATCACCGAGGACGAAGCCGCCTCACATCCACACCCCGAAGCCGTCGTCGTCCGTTTCGCGGGCGACAGCGGCGACGGCATGCAGCTCACCGGCGGACAGTTCACCCTTTCGACGGCGCTCGCGGGCAACGACCTTTCGACCTTTCCGGACTTTCCGGCCGAGATCCGCGCTCCGCAGGGCACGACGTTCGGCGTCAGCGCTTTCCAGATCAACTTCGGCTCGACCTCGATCGAGACGGCGGGCGACCAGCCGGACGTGCTGATCGCGATGAACCCGGCGGCGCTGAAGGTGAACGTCGACCAGCTTCGCGAAGGCGGGTTGATCATCGCCGACGAGGGTGAGTTCTCGGCGCGCAATCTCGCTAAGGCCGGGTACGAGCAGAGCCCGCTTGAGGACGGCAGCCTCGCCAAATGGCAGCTCGTCCACTTCAACATTTCGCAGCTGACGCTTGATGCCGTGAAGCCGTTCGGTCTCGGCAACAAAGAGGCGCTCCGCTGCAAGAACATGTGGACGCTGGGGCTCGCGCTCTGGATGTTCGACCGCGACCGGCAGCCGATCGTTGACTGGCTCAACGCCAAGTTCGCCAAGGCGCCGGAGCTGGCCGAAGCGAATATCGCCGCGCTGAACGCCGGTCACGCTTATGGCGAGACGGTCGAGATCGGCGGCGTTCACCGCCACCATATCGATGCCGCACCTGCGGAGCCGGGTCTCTATCGCACAGTCACGGGCGCGGAATCGCTGGCGCTGGGCCTTGTTGCGGGTGCGCAACTGGCGGGTTTGAAGATGTTCTTCGGCGGATATCCGATCACGCCTGCGTCGGCGCTTCTGCACCACCTGTCGCGCCTGAAGGAATTCGGCATCACGACCTTCCAGGCGGAGGACGAGATTGCCGCCATCTGCTCGGCCATCGGCGCGAGTTACGCCGGACAACTTGGCATCACTTCGTCGTCGGGTCCCGGCATCGCCCTCAAGACCGAAGCGCTCGGCCTCGCGATCATGACCGAACTGCCGCTGATCGTCGTAAATTCGCAGCGCGGGGGGCCGTCCACCGGCCTTCCGACCAAGACCGAGCAGTCGGACCTTTATCAGGCGGTGTACGGCCGCAACGCCGACGCGCCGCTCCCGGTCATCGCGGCGCGCTCGCCGGCAGACGCGTTCGAATGCGCAATCGAGGCGGTGCGGATTGCCACGCGCTACATGACGCCCGTCATGCTGCTCACCGACGGTTACATCGCCAATGCGGCTGAGCCGTGGAAGGTGCCGGATATGAACAGCTTCGTGCCGTTCCCGGTCAGCTTCTTTGATCAGGCTCCGGCGGAAGGCGAGGGCGTCATGCCGTTCGCGCGCAACGGTGACCTTGCGCGCCCGTGGATCAAGCCTGGAACCGAAGGCCTCGAGCACCGCATCGGCGGCATCGAGAAGCAGCCCGGGACCGGCAACATCGACTATAGTGCATCGGCGCACCAGGAGATGACCAACACGCGCGCCGCGAAGGTCAACAAGGTGGTCGAGTCCATTCCCGACCAGGACGTTTGCATCGGCAAGCCGGGCGCAAAGCTGGCGGTCGTCGGCTGGGGCTCGACGTTCGGGCCAATCCATCAGGCGGTGCGGCGGGCGCTCAACAAGGGTCAGGACGTCGCGCATGTCCACATCCGCCACATCTGGCCGATGCCGTCGAACATGGGCGAACTGCTGAAGAGCTTCGACAAGATCATCGTTCCGGAGATGAACACCGGCCAGCTCAAGACAGTGCTCCGCGACCAGTTTCTCGTCGACGCGCGACCGCTCAACAAGGTCAGCGGCCAGCCTTTCCGCATCGCCGAGATCGAGGCTGCGATCGAGAAGGCGCTGGTGTGAAACCGATCAATCCCTTTCCGCTGATCATGATGCTGATCCTCGTGCTCGGCCTGATTTACTGGATCATGTTCTGATGAATGAGTTGACCAAGGTTACCACCGCGAAGGATTGGGCGAGCGACCAGGAGGTCCGCTGGTGCCCGGGATGCGGCGATTATGCGGTGCTGAAGGCCGTTCAGCGGACGATGCCGGACCTCGGCGTCGCGCGCGAAAAGACCGTATTCGTCAGCGGCATCGGCTGCTCCAGCCGCTTCCCTTATTACATGGCGAGCTACGGCTTTCACACGATCCACGGCCGCGCGCCGGCGTTCGCGACCGGCATCAAGCTCGCCAATCCCGAACTCGACGTATGGATCATCACCGGTGACGGCGACGCTTTGTCGATCGGCGGCAACCACACGATGCACGTGCTGCGCCGCAACCTCGACTGCCAGATCCTGCTGTTCAACAATGAGATCTACGGCCTGACCAAGGGCCAATATTCGCCAACCAGCCGCGTCGGCACGCGCAGCCCTTCCACGCCGTTCGGTTCGGTCGACCGGCCGGTCACGCCGTGCATGTTCGCGTTGGGCTCCGGCGCACGGTTCATCGCTCGCGGCATCGATGTGCACAAGAGCCTGCCCGACGTGCTGAAAGCCGCCCACGCCCACAGGGGCGCGAGCTTCGTCGAGATTTATCAGAATTGCGTCGTCTACAACGACGACGTCTTCGCTAGCTTCACCGAGCGCAGCGTCGCGCAGGAGAAGCAGCTGTGGCTCAAGCCCGGCGAGAAGATGCTGTTCGCCGGCGACACCAAGGGCCTCGCGCTCGACACAGAGCGGCTGTGTCTGAAGGTGGTCGAAGCCGACGATCCCTCGGTCATCGTCCACGACCCCAGGAACCGCGGCGTGGCGGCGATGCTGATCGAATTGCCGCAAGGACTTCCCGGTCGCGCTCGGCGTCATCTACGAGGACCCGGCGCCGACCTTCGAAAGCGCCGTGGTCGAACAGAACGCCGCCGCCGCTTCCGGCAAGAAGGCCGACCTCCAGGCGCTCGTCGCCAAGGGTCAGACCTGGCAAGTCGAGAAAGAGCCGCGAGAGCTATGACGCCTCGTCATTGCGAGGAGTGCAAACGACGAAGCAATCCAGTGACAGACTTCTGGATTGCTTCGCTGCGCTCGCAATGACGGCCTGATCTCTGGACAATCTTACCCATTCGATGGCCGGCTGGGTGCTGGGCCAGGCGGGTCTTAAGACGAAGACTCGCAAGGGTCTCGCCGCGCTGATCCTCGGCGCGAACATGCCGGATATCGACGTCTTCTTCGGCAATGCGCCGTGGGACCCGCTGGCGATCCATCGCGGATTCACGCACGGCTTCGTGGGTGGCGTGCTGTTGATGCCGCCGATCCTGGCGGGCTTGCTGTGGCTGCTCGATCGATGGCAGATCCGCCATGACAAGCAATTCAAGAGCGGACTGCCGATGCACCTCGGCTGGCTGGTGGCGCTTTGCTACCTCGGCGCTCTCACGCATCCGTCGCTTGATGTGCTGACGACCTATTCGGTGCAACTGCTTTCGCCCTTTTCGAACCTGTGGTTCCACTCCGACGGGCTGTTCATCATCGACATCTGGCTGTGGTTGCTGCTCGCCATTTGCATCGGAATTTCCGTGCGGCGGGAGCGTGCTGGCCGCGAGTGGACACGGCTCCCACGGATCGCGATCGCCCTCACTTTGGCCTATATTGCCGCGAACCTGGTGATCACCGATCGAGCCTATGCGGCGGTCCGGCAATGGGCAGGCAATCGCCCGGCCGACGCCATCTTCGCTTCGCCGCCGCCGCTACTGTTCTGGCAGCGCGATCTCGTCTGGCGGGAGGGCACCTGCTACCGCCGGAGCCACTTCGATTCGCTCGGCGGTGAGTTCGGCCCCGTGAGCGAGTGCCAGCCGACCAACATGAACGACCCTATCGTCCGTAAGGCCATCCGGCGCGATCCGGCACTGCGCAAGTTCCTGAAATGGTCGATCCTTCCGCAGGCAGAGGTTCAGCGCGGCCACTGCAGCGCGCACGTGGCCATCGGCGACGCGCGTTACGGGCAGGGCCGTCGCTCGCGCCTCGCACGTGAGTCGGTTTTGCCGATCGAAGGCCCGGGCTGCCCGGCGAGCCTCGACAACAGCCCCTCGACTTCATAACTGCGCCGTCATGAGCACGCGTGGCGCGCATCTGGTGCAAGGCGATCGCGGCTTCACGACGGGCGGAGGCCTGCTGGGCCGCATGGTCGCGCCCGCTTTCGCAGCGCTCGTACACAGCATCGACAAGCGGCTGGAATTCGGCGGGATCGACGCGACCCTGCCCGGCGGAGAACGCAGGACGCTCGGCCTTCGCGGTCCAGGTCCGGTTGCCCGCATCGAGCTGCGCAGCTGGATGGGTCTTGTCCGCCTGGCTACGTCGGGTTCGGTCGGCTGGTACAAGGCCTGGGAGCTGGGGGAATGGGCGTCGCCCGACCTGGTGCCGGTGTTCGAACTGTTCAGCGTCAACGCCCTGAGCCTCGGCGAGGTCGGGCGCGCGAAGGGACCGGCCCGCTGGGTCAACACCCTTGCACATCGCCTGCGCGACAATGCGCCGACACAGGCCCGCGCCAACATCGCGGCCCACTACGACCTCGGGAATGATTTCTATTCGGCCTGGCTCGACGAAACGATGACCTACAGCTCGGCGATCTTCTCTCCCCTCCCGCTTGCGGGAGGGGCCGGGGGTGGGCCTGTGAAAGAACGACAGGCCCACCCCCAATCCCCTCCCGCGTGCGGGAGGAGGAGCTTGTGGACGCCCAACAAGCCAAGATCGCGCATCTGCTCGACCGGCTGGACCTGAAGCAAGGCGATCGCCTGCTCGAAATCGGTTGTGGCTGGGGCAGTCTCGCGATCGAAGCAGCGCAACGTGGTGCGAACGTCGCCGGCCTGACCTTGTCGACCGAGCAGAAGGCGTGGGCCGAACGCGAGATCGCCAGTCGGGGGCTGTCCGACCGCATTGAGATCCGCCTTCAGGATTATCGCGAAGTATCGGAACAGTTCGACGCCATTGCTTCGGTCGAGATGGTCGAGGCGGTCGGCCGCCGCTGGTGGGGCGCCTATCTCGACAGCATCGCGCGCAACCTTAAGCCGGGCGGGCGAGCGGCGCTGCAGTTCATCTTCATGCAGCCGGAACTGTTCGACCGCTACGCCCGCAATGCCGACTTCATCCAAACCTACATCTTTCCCGGCGGGATGCTGATCAACGAGCCGGAGTTCGCGGCGCTGGCCGAGGAGCGCGGCCTGTCGTGGCAGGACCGCAGCCGCAATTTCGGCACCGACTATGCCGAGACGTTGCAGCAGTGGCGCTCGAACTATGATGCCGCGGTGGAGCAGGGGAAGCTGGCCGGCTTCTCCGACGAGTTCCACCGGCTCTGGCGCTATTACCTGACCTATTGCGAAGGCGGTTTCTGCGGCGGCGCGATCGGCGTGGCACAGGTCACGCTCGTAAAGGCCTAACCGCCGCGCGGAGGGGCGTCCACGCGGCGGCGGGGCATCACCTACGCCGGGAGGGACACCGCGTCGGTGACGTGAATCACGCCATTCGATTGCATCAGGTCGGCCGCAATGACGGTTGCGACGCCGCCATTCTCGTCGACCACGACGACTTTGCCGTCGAGGAGCTTGGCGGTCAGTTCCGAGCCCTCGGCGGTCGTAAGCTTCGCCTCGCCATTACCCTGGTTGATCAGCTGCAGGATCGCGGCCGCGGTATATTGGCCGGGCACAACGTGATAAGTCAGGATCTTGACGAGCTGGTCGCGATTTTCCGGCTTCACCAAGGTTTCGACGGTGCCCGCCGGAAGCTTCGCGAAAGCGGCGTCGGTGGGCGCGAAGACCGTGAACGGCCCTTTGCTTGCGAGCGTGTCGACCAGCTTCGCGGCCTTTACGGCGGCGACTAGCGTCTTGTGGTCCGGCGAAGTCTGGGCTGCAGCGACGATGTTGCCCTTCGGCGAAGCGGTGGTGCCGACGGACGCGGTCGCGATGAGGAGGGCGGCAGCGGCCGTCCGTACGAGGTAGCGGGAAACGGGCATGAAAAGCCTCCTGAGATTGGAAGCGTCTCATCTATGACCGCTGACAGCCGCCCTCCATACGGGACTTGGGCTAGCGTTCGACCTTGCCGATGGTCCGGCGCACCGCCTCTTTCCACCCTGCCAACAAACCTGATCTCAGCTCTGCATCCATGTTCGGGATAAACCGTTCGCTAGCCGACCAGGTGCGCGACAGTTCGGCAAGCCCGGACCAGACGCCGGTCGCAAGCCCCGCGTGGAAGGCAGCGCCAGTTGCCGTGGTTTCGAGATTGGCGGGGCGCTCGACCGACGCGTCGACGACGTCGGCTAGAAACTGGCAGAGCCAATTGTTCGCCGTCATGCCGCCGTCGACCCGGATCGCGGCAGGCGGAGCGCAGCCGTCCCCGACCATCGCCTCGATGAGGTCGCGAGTCTGATAGGCGACGGCTTCGAGCGCCGCCCGCGCCAGATGTGCTCCGGTCGCATCGAGCGTTAGTCCGAAGATGGCCCCGCGAGCGTACGGCTCCCAGTGTGGCGCGCCGAGACCAACGAAGGCGGGCACCATGTAGACGCCGTGGCTGTCCGCGACTCGCGTAGCCAAGCCGTCGGTATCGGATGCGTTGGCAATCACGCCGAGCCCATCGCGCAGCCACTTCACCGCCGCGCCCGCGACGAAGATCGAACCTTCCAGCGCATAAGTTGTCTTACCGCCAAGACGATAGGCCGGCGTGGTCAGCAGCCGATGCTCGGAGGCGATCGGCTTGGTGCCTGAATTCATCAGCATGAAGCAGCCGGTGCCGTAGGTCGACTTGACCATGCCCGGCTCGAAGCAGGCCTGGCCGAACAGCGCCGCCTGCTGGTCGCCGGCCATTCCGGCGATGGGGATCTGGCGATCGAACAGGCCCGGCGCCGTCAGCCCGAACAGGTGACTATTGTCGTGTACCTCGGGGAGCAGCGCCTCGGGAACACGGAAGAGGCGGCAGAGTTCGCTGTCCCACACTCCTAGGTGAATATCCAAAAGTAGCGTCCGGCCAGCATTCGTCACGTCGGTCGCGTGAACGTTCCCGCCGGTCAGTCGCCAGAGCAGGAAGCTGTCGATCGTTCCGGCCAGCAGCTCGCCGCGATCGGCCCGCTCCCGCGCACCCGCGACATTGTCGAGGATCCAGGCGATCTTGGTCGCCGAAAAATAGGGGTCGAGCAGAAGACCCGTCTTGGCGCGAACCTCAGGCTCAATACCTTCCTGCTTCAGCCGCTCGCAGGTATCGGAGGTTCGGCGGTCCTGCCAGACGATCGCCCGATGGATCGGCTCGCCGGTCGAACGGTCCCACACCACGACCGTCTCGCGCTGGTTGCTGATGCCGATTCCGGCGATGCGGCTGCAGTCGATACCGCTCTTTGCGATCGCTTCCCGGCTGACCGCGAGCGCGTCGTTCCAGATGTCCTCGGGGTCATGCTCGACCCATCCGAGTGCCGGATAATATTGCCTGAACTCGCGCTGCGCGACCGCGACCGGCCGGGCGGCCGCGTCGAACAGGATGGCGCGGGTCGACGTCGTCCCCTGATCGATCGCCAGAACGTGGTCGGCTGCCATGGCGCGGCAGCCTAAAGCAAAGTTCGGGAAGCTCCAGCGGCGGCGCTCAGGCGGCCGTGCCCGCCCACTCCTTGGACTTTTCGATGATCGTCAGCTCGCGCAGCAAGGCGTCGACGCTTTCGGTCAGTTCCGGAAGGAAGCTGATCTGGTGCCGCGCGCCGCGGTACGATTCGACCATCAGCAGCGCGTCGATCAGGATCGGCACGACCAGGCTTTCCGGGTCGTCGAGCTCCGCGCAGCCGCGCAATTTTTCGATCGCCTTCTTGCGCGCAGCCTCCGGATTGGACAGCGCCGCCGTCCGTCCGATCATCCAACTCATTCGAATACCTCCACGTATTGAGCCGGAGGATACGCCCCCTGACGCCCGCCAGTGAAGTTCGGGCGGGCTTGCTGGCGGAGCGGCTTGGCGCAGTCAGGCTTCGACGCGGAAGCGCTCGCCCGTTTTCGTGTCTTCCGACAGGCGACGAACGATGGCCTCCGCCACGGCCTCCGGCGGCTTGACGCTCTCCGGCTCTTCGCCAGGAAAGGCGAGCTGGCGCATGCGCGTGCGGGTCGCACCCGGATCGAGCACATGGACGTGGATGCGGCCGGTATGCTCCGTCTCGTCGGCATAGGTGCCGAGCAAATTGTCGAAGGCCGCCTTCGACGAGCCATAGGCCCCCCAGAAGGCGCGCGGCGTCGCGCCAACGGACGAGGTCACGCCGATGACGTCCGCTCGTTCCGCCTTGCGCAGCAGATGGTCGAAGGTCGCGATCAGCGCCTGGTTTGCGCCTACATTGAGGGTCAGGATGCGCGAATATTCCTTGGGATCGATATGCTCGACCGGGGTCAGCGAGCCGAGCATGGCGGCATTGAGCACCAGGATGTCGAGCTTGCCCCATCGCTCCGTCACGGCAGCGCCGAGCTTGCCGATGGAATCGCCCTCGGTCAGGTCGAGCGGCGCGATGGTCGCGCTTCCGCCGGTCCCGTGGATGCGATCCTCGATCTCTTCCAGCGCCTTTGCGCTGCGGGCGACGAGGATGACGTGAGCGCCTTCGCGGGCGAGGGCTTCGGCGGTCGCGGCGCCAATGCCGCGGCTCGCGCCGGTGACGAGCGCGAGCTTGCCGTCAAGAGGTTTCGATTCAGTCATGGCTGCGCCCTAGTGCGTGACCTGCGCAAAGGGAACTCGTTCGTCCTGAGCGGAGCGCCGCTTGGCGCGCAGTCGAAGGGCACGTGCGGAAACGTCGTGCGAGCGCCCTTCGACTTCGCTCAGGACGAACGAGATTTCGGTTAGCGCGCGGCGACCAAAGACAGGGTCGAACCGGGATTGTTCTCCTCGGCGTCCGTCAGGCGCGTCGGATAGTCGCCGGTGAAGCAGGCGTCGCAGCGCTGCGGCTGGCCGGTGTCCCGCTCCGAACCGAGGGCGCGGTAGAGGCCGTCGATCGAGATGAAGGCGAGGCTGTCGGCGTTGATGTAATCGGACATGCCCTCGACGCTCATCTGCGCCGCGAGCAGCTTGGCCCGTTCCGGCGTGTCGACGCCGTAGAAACAGCTGTGCTTGGTCGGCGGGGAGGCGATGCGCATGTGCACTTCGCGGGCGCCCGCATCGCGCATCATCTGCACGATCTTCACGCTGGTCGTGCCGCGGACGATGGAATCGTCGATGAGGACGACGCGCTTGCCGCGGATGAGGGCGGAATTCGCATTGTGCTTCAGCTTCACGCCGAGGTGGCGGACTTCCTGGCTCGGCTGGATGAAGGTCCGGCCGACATAGTGCGAGCGGATGATGCCCAACTCGAAGGGAATGCCCGATTCCTGGCTGAAGCCGAGTGCAGCCGGGACGCCGCTGTCGGGGACCGGAACGACGAGGTCGGCCTCGACGGGAGACTCACGCGACAATTCCGCGCCGATGGCCTTGCGGACTTCGTAGACCGAGGTGCCGTCGACGATCGAATCCGGGCGGGAGAAATAGACGTGTTCGAAGATGCAGGGGCGGGGGAGCGCTTGCTCGAACGGGCGGAAGGAGCGGGTGCCTGAGCCGTTGACGACGACGACTTCGCCCGGATCGACGTCGCGGATGTAGCGGGCGCCGATGACGTCGAGCGCGACCGTTTCGGACGCAAAGATCGTCGCTTCACCCAGCTTGCCCATGACCAGCGGCCGAATGCCGAGCGGGTCGCGGCAGGCGATCAGGCCTTCTTCGGTGAGAACCAGCAGCGAGTAGGCGCCTTCGACCTGCTTCAGCGCGTCGATCAGCCGGTCCATCGGGGTCGCCGCCTGCGAGGTCGCGACGAGGTGGATGATGACCTCTGTGTCGCTGGTCGACTGGAAGATGGATCCGCGACGATTGAGCGTGCGGCGAAGCCTCATGGCGTTCGACAGATTGCCGTTGTGCGCGACTGCGAAGCCGCCGTCGTTCAGCTCGGCGTAGAGCGGCTGCACGTTGCGCAGCGCCGTCTCGCCGGTCGTCGAATAACGGACGTGCCCGATGCCGGCGCGACCGAGAAGCTTGCGGATGATGTCGTCGCGATCGAAGTTTCCGGCGACGTGACCCATGGCGCGGTGCGAATGGAAATGCGCCCCGTCGTAGGTCGTCACGCCCGCTGCTTCCTGGCCGCGATGCTGGAGGGCATGAAGCCCGAGAGCGACGAAGCTCGCGGCATTGTCGGCACCCCAGATGCCGAAAATTCCGCACTCCTCGTGCAGCTTGTCCCCATCGAGGGGTTCGAACGGATTGGTGGTCAGCATAGTCCCCGGCCCGACTGCTAGGCCCGTCATATAGGTGTCACTTCCGCCTTTGTCGCCCCCTGCCTGAACCTCGGTTGAAATCATTTCGGCAGTTGACGTTCACGTAAACGTCAATCATAGCGCCGGCATGGACGCGGAGAGACGTTATTACTCCATCGGGGAGATGTGCGAGGCTTTCGGCGTCACTGCCCGCGCTCTCCGATTCTACGAAGACGAGGAACTGATCGGGCCCGAGCGGCGCGGCACGAACTCGTCTCTACACCGATCGCGATCGCGCTCGCCTAACCTGGATCCTCCGTGGCAAGTCGGTCGGCTTCAGCCTCAACGACATTCGCGAACTGCTCGACCTCTACGATGTCGGCGACCGGCAGCACACGCAGATGCTCGCCACCCGCGACCGCTGCCAGGACCGCATCGGCTGGCTGCGCAAGCAGAAGCAGGACATCGACGCCACGATCGCAGAACTGGAAGAGTTTTGCGGATTTCTCGACACTGAATTGACCCGGAAGGACAGCTAATGCCGACCTATACCGCACCGGTGCGCGACACGCGCTTCATCCTCGAGGATGTGCTGGAAATCGGCCGCTATTCGAACCTGCCCGGCTTCGCCAACGCGACTCCGGACCTGGTGCAGGCGATCCTCGAAGAGGGCGGGAAGTTCTGCGAGGAAGTGCTGACCCCGCTTAATCGCATCGGCGACGAGGAAGGCTGCAAGCGCCACGATGACGGATCGGTGACGACTCCGCCGGGCTTCAAGGACGCCTGGGACCAGTTCACGGCGAACGGCTGGACGACTTTGTCGGCGCCCGAGGAATATGGCGGACAGGGCCTGCCGCAGGTGGTCTCGACCGCAGTGTCCGAATTTCTCTGCTCGGCCAATCACAGCTTCGAAATGTACAACGGCCTGACCCAGGGCGCGATTGCGGCTTTGGTCGTGAAAGGCTCGGACGAGCAGAAGCAGACCTATCTGCCGAACATGGTCAGCGGCCGCTGGACCGGCACGATGAACCTGACGGAGCCGCACTGCGGCACCGACCTCGGCCTGCTCAAGACCCGCGCCGATCCGAACCCGGACGGCAGCTACTCGCTGACCGGCACGAAGATCTTCATCTCGTCGGGCGAGCACGACCTCAGCGAGAACATCATCCACATGGTGATCGCCAAGATCGCCGGAGCGCCGGACAATGTGAAAGGCATTTCGCTGTTCGTGGTGCCCAAGTTCCTCATCAACGAGGACGGTTCGGTGGGTGAGCGCAACGGCGTCACCTGCGGCTCCATCGAGAAGAAGATGGGCATTCACGGCAACTCGACCTGTGTGCTCAACTACGACGGCGCCAAGGGCTGGTTGGTCGGCGAGGCGGAAAAAGGTCTCGCCGCCATGTTCATCATGATGAACGCTGCCCGTCTGGGCGTCGGCCTTCAGGGCCTGGCGCAGGGCGAAGTCGCCTACCAGAACGCCGTGGCCTACGCTCGTGACCGGCGGCAGGGCAGGGCGCTGCACAAGGAAGCGCAGGACCAGAGCGCCAAGGCCGATCCCTTGTTCGTCCACCCGGACGTGCGCCGGATGCTGATGGAGATGCGGGCATTCAACCAGGCGGCGCGTGCGCTGATCCTGTGGGGCGCACTGCAGGTTGACCTGTCGCGTCGAGCGCAGAGCGAGGAAGAGCGGCAGCGCGCCGACGACCTCGTTTCGCTGACGACGCCGGTCATCAAGGGCTATCTGACCGACAAGGGTTTTGAGACAACTGTTCTCGCGCAGCAAATATTCGGCGGCCACGGATATATCCGCGAGCATGGCATGGAGCAGTTCGTTCGCGATGCCCGCATTGCCCAGATCTACGAGGGCACCAACGGCATCCAGGCGATGGACCTGGTCGGGCGCAAGCTCGGCAAGGACGGCGGCCGTGCGTCTGCGCACTTTGTTCGAAGTGATCGGCGAGGACATTGCGGCGGCCAAGGCGGCCGGCGATCCGGCCGGCGTCGGTGCCGCGCTCGAACCGGCGCGTCGGCGAACTGCAGCGTGCGACCATGTGGCTGGCGCAGAACGGCATGGCCGATCCCGACAATGCGGGTGCGGGCGCTTATTCGTACATGGAGCTGATGGGTCTGGTCATCCTCGGCTGGATGTGGCTGAAGATGGTGCAGGTCTCGGGCCCGCTCGCAGCCAACGGCTCGGGCGAGCGCGATTTCCATGAAGCAAAGCTGGTCACCGCACGCTTCTTTGCGGAGCGCGAGCTTCCGCTGGCGAGCGGGCTTCGCCGCCAAGTGGAGGCCGGCGCGGAGTCGGTCATGAAGCTGCCCGAAGAGGCGTTTTAGGCCTCAATGCGTCATCCTGACGAAAGTCAGGATCCATGAACACCGCTGTGCGAGATGCGGGTAATGTCAGCGGTCATGGATGCTGAATCAAGTTCAGCATGACGGTCCTCGGCGTAGATTTAGCCGACGGCTTTTTCGCCGACGTACCACGGTCGAAGCATCTGCAGGTCATTGCTCTTCTGCTTCTTCGTCGCGAGCCGTGACATGAGGAAGGTGTCGGCGAACTGGAGGCCGAACCTGCCGGATTGGGCCCAGCGAACTGTGCCCTCGACCGGCCCCGCTCCGACGATGTCCATTGCGACGCGCGTTCCCGGTGCAATCGGCGTGCTGCATTCGACCAGTGCGCCGGTCGCGGAAATGTTGCGCAGCCGCACTTCGCAGACCACTCCGCCGATTGAGGCCATCGCCCTGCGCATGAGCCGCTGACGCGGTTCCCGCATGCTCTGATATCCCTCGGGGACAGCGGTTGCCCGGCCTGCCAATTCATTTGCCGCCTCGCTGTCGAGCGGCTTGCCGAAAATGTACCCTTGGATCTGGCTACACCCGAGCTCGCGGATGAGGTTCAGATCGTCATGGGTCTCGACGCCTTCGGCGCAGGAATCCATCTTCAGGCTTTCCGCCAGCGTCACGATGGCGCGGATGATGGCGCTGTTGCGGCTGGTCGGTGAGGCGGCGCCGCGGACGAAGCTCTGGTCGATCTTGATCTTGTCGAACGGCGCTTTCTTCAGATAGCCGAGCGAGCTGTAGCCCGTCCCGAAGTCGTCGAGCGCGAGGCGGACGCCCAGGTCCTTCAACTTGCCGAAGGTCTCGTCGGTCGTTTCGCCCTCGGCGAGGAAGACCCCCTCGGTGATCTCCAACTCAAGGCGGGCCGCACGGACGCCCGTGCGCGCCAATGCTCCTGAAACCACATCGACGATGCCGGGGTCGTTGAACTGGATCGGCGACAGATTGACCGCGATGCGGACCTGGTCGGGCCACTGCGCGGCCTGCGCGAGCGCCGTTTCCAGCACCCAGGTTCCGATCCGCGGGATCAGCCCGCACTCTTCGGCTAACGGAATGAACTTGTCGGGCGAAATGCGGCCGCGCAGCGGATGGTCCCAGCGCACGAGCGCCTCGAACCCGCAGACTTGCTCGTCGGCCGAACGGACGATCGGCTGGTATGCGACCCACAACTCGCCCTTGTCGATCGCCTGGCGCAGGTCGTTCTCGAGCACCTGGCGGTCGGACGCCTCGGTGTGCATGGTCTGCTCGTAGAAGCAGTGCTTGCCGCGGCCTGCGTCCTTCGCGGCGTAGAGCGCAAGGTCGGCGTCGCGGACAAGGCTGTCGGCGGTGCAGCGTCCCGGATCGCCGATCGCGATTCCGACCGACGCGCCGATGACTACCCGGTGCCCTTCGATGCTGTAGGGGCGCGAAACCTGCTCGATCAGGGTGCGCGCGAGGGATTCCAGAAGCCCCATGTCGACCTGGCCGGGAAGCACGGCCTTGAATTCGTCGCCGCCGAGGCGACCGACCTGCCCGTGGTCACCCATGGCCAGTGTCAGCCGATCGGCGACCTGGCGGAGCAGCGCGTCGCCGATCGGGTGGCCGAGCGTATCGTTGACGTTCTTGAAGCGGTCGAGATCGATCAGGAAGAGCGCGCAGCCCTTCTGGCGGTTCGACGCGTTGCGCAGCGCCTCGTCGAGGGTCTGGCGCATCATCGCCCGATTGGGCAGGCCGGTCAGCGAATCGAACCGCGCGAGCCTCGTGATTTCCTGTTCCGACCGACGTTGCTCGGTCAGGTCGGTGCCGATGCCGCGGAAGCCAAGGAATCGGCCGCGCTCGTCGAAGATCGGATTGCCCGACAGCGACCAGTGGATGTCCTCGTCGCTCGCCGCACGAACGATCACGTCGGAAAATGGGAAGCGGGCCGACAGGTGGAAGCCGAGCGTCTTGCGCTCTTCGGTCGTTGCGCCGGGGCTCGTGTCGACAGACAGAAGGTCGGTGAACTGGCGACCGAGGAGTTCCGGCGCTTCGCAGCGGAAATCGTCCGCAAGCTGCTGCGAGACATAGGACAGGGTGCCCTCGCCGTTCGTTTCCCAGAACCAGCCGCGGCCGCTGTTCTCGAACTCGTCGACGAAGTTCAGCGCCTTGCGGGCTTCCGTGTCGAGGTTGAGACGCCTGCGGCCCGCGGCGATGAAGCTCCGTGCACCCGCGATGCTGTAGGCCACCAGCGACCAGCGACAGGATTTCCACCGCAAAGGGAACGAGCGGGCTTTGCGACAGCATGATCGCGGTAAAGGCCGACGTCACCATGTTGGTAATGATCAGAGGCGGCGACTGCACCGAGACGATGGCGCCCATCGCGATGCCCGCGCTCATTGCAACCGGGGCGGCGGCGATCGGATAGATGAAGGTGGCATCCTCGACGGCCAGGCCGAACCAGGTCCAGAGCAGGCCGACTACGCCGAGATAAATACAAAGCCCGCGGACCACCATGTGCGATGGAATGCCAAGTCTGGTCCGAAGCATGAGCGCGACGGCGGCGACTGCGTCGCAGGCGATCACCAGGAAAGCCGGAATCAGCGGATTGTCCCAGGAAAGTCCGGTTCCGCGTGTGTCGAATAGCACGGCGCAAGTGCCGGTGATCAGGAGGTGCGTGACGCCCAGCAGAAGCGCGACCTGGTCAAGGCCGGCAACGCGCCAATCAGCGAGGGACGCTTCGTCAGTGGTCTCCGGCGCGCGCAAACCAAACCAGAGGGCTTCTCGAATCGAGACCCTCTCGGTGGTTTCGGCCTTTTCGACTGCTCTCGCGAAGCGCGCTTTACGCATTTCTGAACCTTTGGCGCGGGTTGGTACGCCCCGCTAACCAAAGGTTCTTAGGACAACGGCATTAACGTCGCGGCTAAAGAACAGGGTTAAGCGCCCTTTACCTAATTTTGTTCGGGCAGGAATTCCGGGACCGAAAGATAGCGTTCGCCGGTGTCGTAATTGAAGCCCAGAACGCGCGGATTTGAGCCCAATTCCGGTAGCTTCTGCTGGATCGCGGCAAGCGTCGCGCCAGAGGAGATTCCGACCAGCAGTCCCTCTTCGCGAGCGGACCGGCGCGCCATTTCCTTGGCGTCGTTAGGATCCACCTGGATCACGCCGTCGAGCAGGCTGGTGTCCATGATCGCCGGGATGAAGCCGGCGCCGATTCCCTGGATGGGATGCGGGCCGGGATCGCCGCCCGAAAGCACCGGCGAAAGCGTCGGTTCGACCGCGAAAACCTTAAGATTGGGCCATTCCTTCTTCAGCACCTCGGCGCAAGCCGTGATGTGGCCGCCGGTACCGACGCCGGTGATCAGGGCGTCGAGTGGAGAGTCGCGGAAATCGGCAAGGATTTCCTGCGCCGTCGTTCGGCGATGAACTTCGAGGTTCGCGGGATTCTCGAACTGCTGCGGCATCCACGAATTCGGGGTCGATTCGATGATTTCCTGGGCCCGGGCAATCGCACCCTTCATGCCCTTTTCGCGCGGAGTGAGGTCGAAGCTCGCGCCATAGGCGAGCATCAGACGGCGGCGTTCGATGCTCATGCTTTCCGGCATGACCAGAACCAGCTTGTAGCCCTTCACCGCCGCGACCATTGCGAGGCCGATCCCGGTATTGCCCGATGTCGGCTCGACGATCACGCCGCCCGGCTTCAGCTTGCCGCTTTGCTCGGCATCCTCGATCATCGCCAAGGCGATGCGATCCTTGATCGACGCACCGGGGTTCGCCCGTTCCGACTTCACCCAGACTTCGGCCTTGTCGCCGAACAGGCGATTGATACGGATGTGCGGGGTATTGCCGACGGTTTCGAGGACGCTGTTGGCTTTCATGCGGCGATCTCCTTCGTATGCGCGGCGCTAAGTCGGGTCGTTTGACGGCAGATGCAAGCGGTCACACGCCTCCGGCGACGACCGTCGCCTCCTCGGGCGGCGGTTCCTTTGGCAGCTCGAACGTGCGGGCCCTCCGCAGTTCGGGGAACAGCCAGGCCCATGCCAGCGTGACCCCGACCGCTGCAAGCCCACCCGCGACCGTCGCCGCGACGGGGCCGATTAGGGCGGCCGCGAAGCCGCTGCGCGTCTCACCCAGTTCGTTCGACGCGGAGATGGCGAGCGTAGACACAGCACTCACGCGGCCGCGCATCTGATCGGGCGTGTGCAGCTGGATCAACGACTGGCGGATGTAGACCGAGAACATGTCCGCCGCGCCGAGGACGGTCAGGGCGGCCAACGACAACCAATAGGTCGTCGAAAATCCGAAAACCGCCGTGGCAAGTCCGAACAGGACGACGGACCCAAGCATCTTGACCCCGACATTCGTCTCCAGCGGGCGGATCGAGAAGAAGATGGCCGTGAGCGTCGCACCAACGGCCGGAGCCGCGCGCAACGGGCCCAGACCCTCGGGGCCGACCTGGAGGATGTCCCGGGCATAAACCGGCAGCATCGCCGTCGCTCCGCCGAGGAGCACCGCGAACAGGTCGAGGGTAATCGCGCCGAGCACCAGTCGGTTGCGCCGGACGTAGGCGAGGCCGTCGGCCATCTGCTGCAACGGGCTGCCCGGCTTCAGGGCGGTGCGCTCGACCGGCTTGATGGTGAACAGGCAGATGGTCGAGAATGCGAAAAGAACCGCGCTGAAGGCGTAGGGCAGGTACGGCTCGACGTCGTAGAGAATGCCGCCGATCGCCGGCCCCGCGATGGCGCCGCGTCTGCCACGCGGCAGAACTCAAGGCGATGGCGTTGGGCAGGATTTCGCGAGGCACGAGGTTGGGGGCGAGTGCTCCCAGCGCTGGGCCGGCGAAGGCTCGAGCCACGCCGAGCAGTGCCGCCACACCGAACAGGATCGGAAGGCTGACGAAGCCTTCCCAGGTCGCGACGAACAGGATCAGCGCGCACAGGCCTTCCAACGCAAGCGACCGCACGCGCGATATGCCGTCGGTCCAGCCGGTCGGCGGCCCAGCCGCTCACCGGCGTCAGCACGAACAAGGGCACGAACTGGACGAGGCCGATCAGTCCGAGCTGGAACGCCGCGTCGCGTATGCCCATCGTCTCGCGCGACATGTCGTAGACCTGCCAGCCGATGACGATGACCATCGCCATCTGGGCGATGGTGCTCGCCAGGCGAGCCAGCCAGTATGTGCGGAAGTCGCGGATGCGCAACGGGGCGGGGATCACGAATCCGCCCCTAGGATAGCTTGTCGCGATTGGCTAACCCTCGTTTCAAATGGCCAAACCGAAATCCCGTTACGTCTGCCAGTCCTGCGGCTCCGTGAGTTCCCGCTGGCAGGGCCAGTGCCCCGACTGCGCCGAGTGGAACACGCTGGTCCAGGAGTCCGCCGAAGTCTCCAGCATCTTCGCCGCCAAGCACAATCTGCAGGGCGGCGGCCGGGTTATTCCTTTGGTCGGGCTCGACCATCCCGTCGCGCTGCCCGAGCGGATCGGTACCGGCATCGCCGAATTCGACCGGGCCATCGGCGGCGGAATCGTACCCGGGTCGGCCATGCTGGTCGGCGGCGACCCGGGCATCGGCAAGTCCACGCTGCTGCTGCAGGTCTGCGCCAACCTCGCGCTGAACGGCCGCAACGTCGTCTACGTCTCGGGCGAGGAATCCGCCGAGCAGGTCCGGCTCCGCGCCGTGCGCCTGGGTCTGGGCAAGGCGCCGGTGCGGCTCGCGGCGGCGACGTCGGTCCGCGATATCCTGACCACCCTTGGCGACAATGGCGGCGCCGATCTGCTGGTGATCGATTCCATCCAGACCATGCACTCCGACCTGATCGAAGGGGCTCCGGGCACCGTCAGCCAAGTGCGAGCGTCAGCGCAGGAGCTGGTGCGGTTCGCCAAGGAAACGGGAACGGCGCTCGTACTCGTCGGCCACGTCACCAAGGACGGCTCGATCGCTGGCCCGCGCGTGCTCGAACATATGGTCGACACGGTGCTCAGCTTCGAAGGCGAGCGCAGCCATCAGTACCGCATCCTTCGGGCGATGAAGAACCGCTTCGGCGGAACCGACGAAATCGGCGTCTTCGCCATGGAGCGCGAGGGGCTGACGGAAGTCCCGAATCCGTCCGTGCTGTTCCTGACCCAGCGCGGCGAGCCGGTCAGCGGCACGAGCATCTTCCCGGCACTCGAAGGCAGCCGCCCGGTATTGGTCGAGATCCAAGCCCTCACCGTGCGGCTGGCCAGCGGAGCCACACCGAGGCGCGCCGCGGTCGGCTGGGACAGCGGACGGCTGGCGATGATCCTCGCGGTGCTCGAAGCGCGCTGCGGCCTCAGCTTCGCGACGGCGGAAGTCTATCTCAACGTCGCCGGAGGCTACCGACTGACTGATCCTGCGGCGGACCTCGCCGTCGCTGCGGCGCTGATCTCGTCGATGTCGGAGCGTCCCATTCCCAACGAAAGCATCGTCTTCGGCGAGATCGCTCTGTCCGGCGAAATCCGCCAGGTCGCCCATTCGGGCCTGCGGCTGAAGGAAGCAGCCAAGCTAGGCTTCGAGCGGGCGTGGGTCCCATCAGGCGTCAAGGGCGCTGACGGCATTGCGACCGTCGCATTTCGGCAACGTGCGCGCATTGGTCGATCAAATTCTCGGTCGCTGAACTCAGCGCCAGCGGGCGCCGGGGCGTTTCACGTAGCGCCGCCAGACATAGCCCCAGGGGATGACGAACAGCAGAATCGCGCCGAAGGCGATGTTGAAGGAATCCTCCGCGAAGGTCGGCGGATATTGGCCGGCCGACCATTGCGGCAGCCCGTAGGCGATCATCCAGATCGCCTTCCAGGCCAGCTCGAACATCAGGAGTGGAAGCATTTCCAGCGGGTAGCGGAGGCCGAGGAAGGCAAGTAGCCAAACCGCGCCGAGCAGACTGGCGATGACTCCGCGGCTGGTAAGTTCGTGATTGAGGATCTCCGGCACGATCATCGCGCCGAGGCCGACCACCAGAACAAGGTACATGGCGCGCAGGACGTAGAGCCTGAACAGCGACACCTCGTCATCGGCGAGCGAGGGAACGGATGCAGCGATCGAAGCCATGACCTAATCTCCCGGAGCAGTCGTCGCGCCGGAATCCGGCTCGAATTCGAGGATGTCGCCGGGCTGGCAGCCCAGCGCGGTGCAGATCGCTTCCAGTGTGGAGAAGCGCATGGCGCGCGCCTTGCCGGTCTTGAGGATCGACAAATTGGCGAGCGTGATGTCGACGCGCTCGGCGAGCTCAGTGAGCGTCATCCGTCGATCGTGAAGAATGTCGTCCAGCTTGACGACGATGGCCATCAGATCGTGCCCTCGAGGTCTTCGCGCATCAGCGTTCCTTCGGCGAACACGCGGGCGAGCACGAACAGCAGAAGTACGCTGAGCCATGACGTCGGGGAAAATCCGGCGTCGAAATCCAGGGGATTCTGCGGGGTCGAAAGGAAGCTTGCCGATTGCGCCGATGACGATGCTGATCAGCTGAAGCGCAAGCACCAACCATGCGATGGCGTTCAGACGGTAGGCATTGTCGCGAATGAACGCGTCGCCGTGGCGAACTGTCTCGACGATCTTCTGAAGCCGCGTGAGCACGGAATTGTTGAGAAAGATGGCGAGCAGCCCAAGCACCGCGACAGCGCGCAGTCCCATCATGATCGGCCGAAGCGGATCACCGGGCGTGATGCCGAGCGCCGTAAAGGTCCAGTCTTCGGCGACGATGGTCGCCGTCAGCAAGGCCAGGATCGCCACGAACGAAAGCCAGTTGAGGACGATCAGGATGCGCAGCGTGATCCAGGCCAGGGGCAGTGCGGTAGAGGACTTCATCGCCGAAACTCCGACTCGTGATATCGAAAAACGATAAATCACTTATCGATATTCGGCAAGTCCCGCCTAGTCTGGCTTCTTCCCGATCACGCTGAGCGTCAGAAATTTCGCGTGATGCTCGGTCGCGACGAGGAACTCGGTGACGTCCTGCGCCGCCATTTGGGTGAACACCGAAGCGAGCGGATAATTGTTCATCTGCATCGCCGGCGCGTTCCACGGCCGTCCGGCCATGACGTTCTGCCAGATCTTCACCCCGGGGATGTGATGGCTCGCCCACCACAGGGCACGCGACCGCTTTCGGTCGGTTCGGACGGACAGATGGACGTGGAACCCGCCGCCCGGCTTCACCTTGCCGATCAGCCGCGACAGGATCGTCAGGCCGCGACGGACCGGGATGTGCTGCAAGGTGATGTAGCTGTTCACGAAGTCGAACTCGCCCTTGGCGTTCGACAAATGATCATCCGCCAGGGCGAACTCGACGTTTCGCGCCTCGAAGTCGCCGGCGTTCGACCTCGCCTCGGCGAGCATGGACGGCGAGACGTCCAGCCCGACGACGCTTCCAAACTCGGCGGCCAGCGGAAAGGTGAGGCGGCCAACGCCGCAGCCGTGATCGAGCGCTCTCCCCCTCGGAAGCTCGCCGAAATGCCGCTCGTAGCGTTCGATCAGCTGCGCGACGAAGCCGCGGCCGGTCGCGAAGAATTCGTCGCGGTTCTCGTGGATCCTGTCTGCCGCGAACCTCTCGTCGGCGAGCACTCCGAAATAGGGGGCCTGTCGCCCGAATTTCTCCCACGCCTCGTCGGTACTCAACATGCGGGGCACCTCAACCGAACGGGCGCGGCGGCGCAAGCGGTCTCTGACGGCTCGCATTGGCGGTGAGACTTCGCTAGCGGCGCAAGACAATGAGCGCGCTCGACATCTTCGTAATCGTCCTGCTCGGCGGCGGGGCCATGATCGGCTTCGTGCGCGGGCTGGTGCACGAGCTGTTTTCGCTGCTCGCCTGGGTGGTCGGCATCGTCATGCTGCGCCTGTTCCACACGCCGGTGTCGGCCTCGCTCACCGATGCGGTTGGGACGAGCACCGCCGCGGCCGTCCTGGCCTTCGTGTTGCTGTTCCTGCCCAGCTTTCTGTTCATGAAGCTGATCGCCCGCTCGATCGGCAAGAAGTCGCGCGCCTCCATGCTCGGTCCGTTCGACCGGGTGCTCGGCGGCGGCTTCGGAATGCTCAAGGGGTTGCTGGCCGTGACCCTGTTCTTCCTGTTGGCCAATCTGGCCACCGACCTCGTCTATGGGTCCGACGCGAAGCGGCCCGACTGGATGCGCGATGCGCGGACCTATCCGCTGTTGAACGCCAGCGGGCGAGCGGTCGTCGACTGGGTCGAGACGCGGCGTAAAGGCAGTGCCGAACGCATCGAGGACAACGCCGAGTGATCCGCCTTCACGACACGATGACGCGCGAAAAGCGGGTGTTCGAGCCGGCCGACCCGAAGCGCATCACCATGTATGTCTGCGGTCCCACGGTCTACGGCCGCGCCCACATCGGCAATGCGCGGCCGGCGGTCGTGTTCGACCTGCTGCGCCGCGTGCTGGAGCATGAATATCCCGACGCGGAGGTCATCTACGCCCGCAACGTCACCGACGTGGACGACAAGATCATCGCCTCGGCCGAGAAGGAGGGCGTCGACCCGTCGGTGATCACCGAGCGCTACGAGCGCTTCTACCTCGAGGACATGGGCGCGCTCGGCGTGAACCCGCCGACCATCGCCCCGCATGCGACGCAGGAAATTGGCCCGATGATCGCGATGATCGAGCGGCTGATCGAGTGCGGCAACGCCTATGAGGCGGAAGGGCATGTGCTCTTCTCCGTGCCGAGCGATCCCGATTACGGCGCGCTCAGCCGCCGCGACCGCGACGCGATGGTCGCCGGGGCGCGGGTCGAGGTCGCACCCTACAAGCGCGACCCCGCCGACTTCGTCTTGTGGAAGCCGAGCGACGAAGGCGTGATCGGCTGGGATTCGCCCTGGGGCAGGGCCGGCCGGGCTGGCACATCGAATGCTCGGCGATGATCCGCGCACACCTCGGCGAGACGATCGACATCCACGGCGGCGGGCTCGACCTCATCTTCCCGCACCATGAGAACGAGATCGCCCAGAGCCGCTGCGCCCACGGCGGAGCGCCGCTGGCGCGCTACTGGGTGCACAACGGCTTCGTCGACATGGGCAGCGAGAAGATGTCCAAGTCGCTGGGCAATATCGTCACGCCGGCGGAACTGCTGGAGCAGGGTCATCGCGGCGAGACGCTGCGGCTCGCGCTGCTGTCGGCGCACTATCGTCAGCCGCTGGCATGGACGGAGGACCTGATCGGGCAGAGCAAGGCGGTGCTCGATCGCTGGTACCGCCTTTTGGGCGACGTCGAACCGTTCGGCGAGATCGCGCCTTTTCGCGAAGCGCTGAGGGACGACCTCAACACGCCGCGCGCAATTGCCGTCATCAACGAGTTTCTGAAAGGCGCCGAGGGCCCCATCAGCGACGATTACGCCTTCTTCCAGGGCGGCGCTGAGGACATGCTGCGAGCGGCCGCCGCCTCGGCGAGGGCTCTCGGCCTGCTCACCATGAGCAAGGACGAGTGGTTCCAGGGCGGCGGCGATGCGCGCGATATCGAAGCGAAGATCGCGGCCCGTGCCGAAGCCAAGAAGAATCGCGACTTCGCTACTGCCGACCGCATCCGCGACGAACTGAAGGCCGAGGGCATCGTGTTGGAGGATTCAGCTTCCGGCACCACATGGCGCAAGGAATGATTCCCTCCCCCTTGATGGGGGAGGGCAGGGTGGGGGTGGGGGTAGAGCTGCCGCTGATTCCTCTGGAAACGTCACCCCACCCCAACCCCTCCCCATCAAGGGGAGGGGCTTCTATAGCGCCTCCAATGAACGCGCCGCTCTACACGACCGAAATCCTGCGGCTCGCGGCGTCGCTGCCGGAGCCGCGCCAACTTGATCGCGTCGATGGTGAGTCGGAGCAGCGCTCGCCGACCTGCGGCAGCACGGTTCGGCTGCAGGTGCAGCTCGATGAAGACGGTCGTGTCGCGGCCATCTCGCAGCAGGTTCACGCCTGCGCGTTTGGCCAGGCCTCGGCCAGCCTTCTCGCCGCCGGTGCAGCGAACGGGTCGCTGGATGACGTTCGGACCGCAATCGATGACCTGACCGCCTGGCTCGCAGGCGACCGCGAGGATGCCGGCGAATGGCCGGGCCTTTCCGCGCTTGCTCCGGCGCGGTCGCGCAAGTCTCGGCACGGTGCGATCCTGCTGCCGTTCAAGGCGTTGCTTGCGGCCATGCAGGCGCCAAGCAAATGAACGAAGTAGCCGCCGAGGTCACCGCCAGCACGCTGCTGATCGACGGCGCGCTGATGCTCGGCGCGGCGCTGTTCTTCGTGACGGTGTTCCGCAAGCTCGGACTCGGCGCGACGCTTGGCTATATCGTCGGCGGCGCGATCATCGGACCGAATGTGCTCGGACTGGTCGGCAACGCCGATTCCATCATGGCGGTGTCGGAAATCGGCATCGCCTTCCTGCTGTTCCTCGTCGGCCTGGAGTTGAATCCGAGCTCGCCTCTGGCGATTGCGCAAGGACATCTTCGGCCTCGGGTTCATGCAGGTCATGGTCTGCGGCATCGCCTTGGCGGTACCGATTCATTTCGTGCTCGGGTTCAGCATCGAGGCCAGCATCGCCATCGGCCTGCCGCTGGCGCTTTCCTCCACCGCGCAGGTGCTTCCGATGCTCCGCGGGACGGGGCAGCTGAACCACCCGCGCGGGGAGCGCGCCTTCTCGGTCCTCCTGTTCCAGGACCTGTCGATCGTACCGATGATCACGATCATCGCTGCGATGTCGCGGGCACCAGCCGATCCGACCGAGCCTTCGGGCGGCATGCTCGCGCTATACACCGTGGCTGCGGTCGTCGGGCTGGTGCTTGCCGGCCGCTTCGTCCTCAATCCCTTGTTCCGCCTAGTCGGGCGGCTGGGTGAGCGGGAGTTGTTCGTGGTTGCCGGCCTGTTTGCGGTTCTGGGCAGCGCCGCGCTCATGCACTCGCTGCATCTTTCGACGGCACTCGGGGCGTTCATCGCGGGCGTGATGCTCGCCGAATCGCCCTACCGGCACGAGCTGGAAAGCGACGTCGAGCCGTTCCGCTCGATCCTGCTCGGACTGTTCTTCCTGTCGGTCGGCATGCTGATCGATCTCAACGCGGTCGCTGCCAAGCCGTTGCTCGTCGCCGGTATCGCCATCGGGATCATCGTCGTTAAGGCGGCCGTCATTGCCGGGCTCGCGCTGATGTTCGGAATGAGGCCCGGACGCGCCATCTGGCTGGGGCTGCTGCTCAGCCAGGCGGGCGAATTCGGTTTCGTCCTTTTCGGGCAAGCCGCGAGCGCCCAACTCATCACGCCGGAAGCGGCATCCATGTTCAGCGCGGTCGTCACGCTGACCATGATCTCGACGCCATTCCTGATGCAGGTGATCGAATGGGTGCTGCGGAGGATTCCGGAACCCGCCAACGATCTCGAAGGGCCGGAATTCTCGCCCGAGACCAATGTCATCGTCGTCGGCTACGGCCGCTTCGGCCAGACCGTCGCGCAGATGCTGATGGCCAAGAAGATTCCGGTCACCATCATCGACAGCAAGGCGTCGCAGATCGAACTGAGCGAGGAATTCGGGACCAAGGTCTATTACGGCGACGGGACCAGGCTCGACCTGCTGCGTATTGCCGGGGCGGAAACGGCCGAAGGAATCTTGTTCTGTCAGAACCCCAAGGAGCTGACCCGGGAGAAGCTCGAGGCCGTGTTCGAGACATTCCCTCAAGTCGCGGTCATGGCCCGCGTCTACGATCGCTTGCAGGTCATCGAGTTCGACGGACTCGACCTCGCGGTCTGCCAGCGCGAGCTTTACGAAAGCGCGGTCGTGATGGGCCGCGAAGCGCTGATGAAGCTGGGCATCCCGCGCCGCGAGGCCGAGCGGGTCGAGCGCGAGTATCGCGAGCGGGACCTGCAGCGGCTGCAGGCGCAGACCACGACCGGCGATCTTCATGCGGACTTCGACCGGAGTTTCGGTGTCGACCGGCCGCTTCCGGACGAAGCAATCGACCCGGCTTAGGCTTCGGCCTGTCCTTCGAGATGCGCTTCGACGGCGGAGATGATCGCCTCGACCACGTCGTTGTGCGCGCCGTCGCCGCTGGTGACGCGGATGTGCGCCTCGGCATAGGCAGGGCCACGCTGCTTCGCTAGCCGTTCGAGCGTTGCTTTCGGATCGCCGTTCTTCAGCAGCGGGCGCGTGTCCCGGCGGGCTGTACGGTCGACCAGCACCTCGACCGGCGCATCGAGCCAGACCGTAATCGCCCGGTCGTTGAGCAACTTGCGCGTATCCGGATCGACATAGGCGCCGCCGCCGGTAGCGATGATGCAAACCTCGCCGTTCACCAGCCGCGCGACGACGCGCCGCTCGCCGTCGCGGAATTCCTCTTCACCGAAGCGTTCGAAGACTTCACCGGCGGAAATGCCCGCCGCGTCGGCGATTGCAGTGTCGGTGTCGATGAAGGGGAGGTTGAGCCGCTTCGCCAGCCTGCGGCCGACCGTCGACTTGCCGGCGCCCATCAGCCCCACAAGAACGATCGGACGGTCAAGGCGATCTGTCAGCTTTCCCACGAGGAGGGGCTATACAGCGACGGGGCGCGGCGGCAAAAGCGGTCGCGTTCCTGAAATCAACAGACGACGAGTGCCGATGCCCCGAGGTTTCATTGTCCTGCTTCTGATCGTTCTCGTGATCGCCGGCCTGCTGTGGTTCTTCTCCAGCCAGGCGGACGAGGTGCCAACCAATACCATTGAGGTTGAGGTCAACGCGCAGGCCAATGCGAACTAGAGGCCTGCTGGCAGCGGCGGCAGCCGCGGCGATTGCTCTTCCGGCGCTTGCGCAGGACACTGCGCAGCCGGCGGCACCGGCTGTGCCGGCGCCTGCGCCTGCGACGCCGTCTCAGCCGCAGCCTTCCACGCCGCCTGCAGCCAGTGCCCCTGATAGCGTCGGGGAAAGCGGCACCGGCGTCGTCTCCATGTCGCAGTCGGAGGCCGAAGCGCTGCTGGAGCCGCCTCCACCTCCCATCGAATATCCAGAGCACGCGCGGCGCGACCCGAGCGTCGTGGGCCGGATCGACCCGAACTCGCTCGGTCTTGGCGCGAACCCGTGGAGAGGCGCCAGCGGGGCTTTCCTGGCCAGCCTGATGCGGCGGATGGAGACGCCGATCGCGTCGCGCTGGGCGCATATTGCGCTGCGCAATGCGGTGCTTTCGCGAAGCACGGCTCCGAGAAACGTGAACGCCGTCGATTGGGCGGCGGAGCGGGCGTGGCTGCTCCTGCGGATGGGCGAGGCGGACGCTGCGCGGATGATCGTGTCCGGCGTGGACGTCGATCGCTTCACGCCGCGCATGTACCAGGTCGGGGTGCAGAGCGCTCTGGCAAATGCCGATCCCGCGGGCCTTTGTCCGCTTCAGGAAGGCATCGAAAGGACCGATCGCAATATCGTCCAGCTGGTCGACGCCATGTGCGCGGCCCTCGCGGGGGAGCCGGAGACGGCTGCGGCGCAGGTCGATTCGGCGCGGCGCCGCGGGACGGATGAGCGGCATCGACCTGGAACTTGCGCAGAAGGTGGTCGGCGCGGGATCGAACACCGGCCGCGCGGTGACTATCGAGTGGGAACCCGTCGATCGGCTGAACACGTGGCGCTTCGGGCTCGCGACGGCGACGGGGATGACCTTCCCGGACCGGCTGATCAACGCCGCACCGCCGCAGCTTCGGGCGTGGCAAGCCGCGGCACCTTTGCTCGCACCGCAGGACCGGCTGGCGTCGGCCCAGATCGCCAGCGGGCCTCGGCGTCTTCTCATCGCAGTCGCTGATCGACTTGCATTCCGTCATCTACGACTCGACCGGTCCCGACGATATTCCGGAGACGGTGGCGTGGCAGGTGCGGCTGGCGTTCCTCGGCAAGGACCTGGATGCGCGCCTGAGTGCGATGCGCCGGATTTGGGGCGGGTCGCAGGACTATCTGCCCTTGCAGGCTGCGCGAGCCATGCTCGGACGGGCTGCAATGCTGGTGGAGCCGAGCGCCGACTTGCAGTCCGATGCACCGAACCTGATCGCGTCCATGTTCGCGGCGGGGTACGACAGGAATGCGGCGCGCTGGGCAAGCGCGGTCAGCCAGATGGACGACCAGAATGCCGATCAGGCGTGGGCGATGCTCGCGCTCGGTGCTCCCGACGGCTCGGCGGTGGACCTCAGCGTCGGTCGGATCGACGACTTCATCGACCGCGACACCAGCGAGGGCAAGAAGCGCAGCGCCTTGCTGGTCGCCGGGCTCGCGGGGCTCGGCCGCATCGACGAGGAAACGGCCAGCCGGCTGAGCAGTCGCAACGGGCTTCGCGTCGGCAACCGGACCTTGTGGACTCGGGTGATCGACCGGGCGGGTGCGCTCGGCCAATCGGGAACGGTTCTCGTCCTGACCGGCACCGGCCTGCAGTCCCCGACGTTCGAGGACGTGCCTCCGGCTCACATCTTCCACGCGGTCGCGGCTCTCAAGCGGACCGGCCAGGAATATACCGCGCGAATGATCGCGGCGGAGGCGCTCGCGCGGACGTGACCTTCGAGGATCGCGCGCTGGTCGATCGTTTCCTCGACATGATGGCGGCGGAGGCGGGGGCTTCGCGCAATACGCTGATGGCCTATCGCACGGACTTGGAACGAGCGGCGGAATCGCTGGACGGGAACCTCGCCAATGCGGCAAGCGATGCGATCTCGAAGCTCGGCGGAATGTGGAGCGAACTCGCTCCTTCGACCGTCGCCCGCCGGGCGGCGGCGCTGCGGCGCTTCTACGGCTTCCTTCAGGAAGAGGGCATTCGCAAGGACGACCCGTCTGCCGCTCTGCCGCGCCCGGCGTTGGAACGCCCGCTCCCGAAGATCCTCGAATTCGGACGAAGTCGCTGCCCTGTTCGAAGCCGCCGAAGCTCGAGCCGCAAGCGAAGAACATCTGGCGCTGCGCAATCTCGCCTTGCTCGAATTGCTCTACGGTTCCGGCCTCCGCGCGACCGAATTGGTTAGCCTGCCGCGCGGCGCGCTTCGGGTCGGGCAGCCTTTCCTGATCCTCAAGGGCAAAGGCTCGAAGGAGCGGCTCGTGCCGATTTCCAGCCGCGCCGAGAAGGCGGTGGTCCGCTGGCGCGAGGAAGTATCCGACCTCGTCGCTCTGGCTGTTCCCCAGCGGCAAGTCGCACCTCAGCCGCATGCGGCTCTATCAGATCGTCCGGACGATGGCGGCGGATGCCGGAATCCCGCCCGATCGGATCAGCCCGCACGTCCTGCGGCACGCGTTCGCGACGCATCTTTTGTCCGGCGGTGCAGACCTTCGCGTAGTGCAGTCGCTGCTGGGTCATGCCGACATTGCGACCACGCAAATCTACACGCATGTCGACAGCGCGCGGCTGATCGAGCTGGTGAACACGCGCCATCCGCTAGCGGACCGTCGTTGACGCGCACGGCAGGCCGCCGTACCCGCCGCCGCCAATGGCAGTGCAAACATTCCTGGATTTCGAAAAGCCCATCGCCGAGCTGGAGGCGCGCGTCGCCGAGCTTCGCGAGACGGCGAACGCCGGCGCGCTCGACCTCGACACGGAGATCGGCCGGCTGGAGGCCAAGTCGGCCAAGCTGCTGCGCGACACGTATGCGAAGCTGACTCCGTGGCAGAAGGCGCAGGTCGCCCGGCATCCGGAGCGCCCGCATTTCAACGATTATGTCGCCGGCCTGACGGAGGATTTCCTTCCGCTGGCGGGAGACCGTGCGTTCGCGGACGACCCGGCAATTCTCGGCGGGCTGGCGATGATCGACAGGCGCAAGGTCTTGCTGATCGGGCATGAAAAGGGCGACGACACCGCCTCGCGCCTGAGGCACAATTTCGGAATGGCCAAGCCCGAAGGCTACCGGAAGGCAATCCGCCTGATGCGGCTGGCGGACCGGTTCGGGCTCCCCGTCGTCAGCCTGGTCGATACGCCGGGGGCCTTCCCGGGCGTCCAGGCGGAGGAGCGGGGACAGGCGGAAGCGATCGCCCGCTCGACCGAGGAATGCCTGTCGCTGAAGGTTCCGATGATCTCGGTGATCGTCGGCGAAGGGGGGAGCGGCGGCGCGGTCGCCATCGCCGCGGCCAACCGCGTGCTGATGTTCGAGCATGCCGTTTACTCGGTCATCTCGCCGGAAGGCTGCGCGTCCATCCTCTGGCGCACGGCGGACAAGGCTGCGGACGCCGCCGAAGCGATGAAGATCACCGCGCAGGACCTGCAGTCGCTGGGCGTTGTCGATCGGATCGTCCCCGAACCGCTCGGCGGCGCGCATCGCAATCCTGATGGTGCAATCAGCAACCTCAAGGAAGCGATCGTTGAGGAACTGTCGGGTTGCGGCGAGCTGAGCGGCGAGGATCTCCTGCGACAGCGCCGCGCCAAATATCTGGCGACCGGCTAACAGGAACCGCCGCAGTCATCTCTCGTTAAAATTGCATGGGCTCAATACGGCCCCGTAGCGAAATAAGAGAGAGATTATGCGTAAAGCGTTCCTTCTGCTCAGCACCGTTGGGTTCGCGGCGACCCCCGTGCTCGTCTCGGCACAGATGGCCGGGCGGGGGCTCAATCCGCGCTACGTGCAGGAAGCCCAGCAGGATCATCCCAAGCTGGTCGAGGAGTTCGGCGGCGCCGAAACCGGGCCGCGCGCATCCTACGTGGACGGGGTAGGCCGCCGCGTTGCGTCCTTCTCCGGCGTCGCCCCGGGCGCGTACCGCTTCACGGTCTTGAACTCCGCCGTCGAGAACGCCTTCGCGACACCCGGCGGCTACATCTACGTCACGCGCCAGCTCATGGCGCTGATGGACAATGAGGCTGAGCTTGCCTTCGCATTGGGGCACGAAGTCGGGCACGTCGCCGGCAATCATGCGCAGGCGCGCAAATCCTACGCGCGGCGAAGCTCGGTCTGGGGCGTGTTGGGCACCATCCTGGGTAGCGTCGTCGGCGGCGGGCTCGGAAGCGCGGTCGCTCAGATGTCGCAATCGCGCGCGCAGCTCTCGACGCTGAGCTTCTCCCGAAACCAGGAGTATCAGGCGGACACGCTCGGCATGCGCTACATGATCGGCGCGGGCTACGACCCGGTCGGAGCGTCGAGCGTGCTTGCCGCGATCACCCGGGCCGGTGCGCTGGAAGCGCGGACCCAGGGACGCGACAGCCGCCAGACGCCGGAGTGGGCCAGCACCCATCCGCTCGGCGTGAATCGCGTCCAGAACGCCCTTACCGCCGCGAGGCAGACCGGGCGGCTAGGGACGGGCCTGCGCAACCGCGACCAATTCCTCTCGCAGCTTGAAGGCGTCTACGTGGACGACGATCCCGCGCAGGGCGTGATCGAGGGGCGCACCTTCACGCACCCCGACCTGCGCATCTTCTTCGCGGTGCCGCAGGGATATCTGATGCAGAACGGCACGACCGAGGTGGCGATCAGCGGCTCGGGCGGGAAGGCCTTGTTCAGCGGCGGCCGGTATGAGGGCTCGCTGGAGAATTATACCAGCCTGGTGCTTCAGCAGTTGGCGGGAAATCAGGTCCGTCTCGCCGGCGGGCCAGTGCAGCGCACCAGCATCAACGGCATTCCGGCAGCCTATACGACCGCGCGTGCCAGTACCTCGTCAGGCTCAGTCGACGTCAGCGTGTTCGCCTATCAGTGGAATCCCAACACGGTTTACCACTTCGTCATGCTGACGCGTGGCGGTGCGGGGGTTGGGCCGTTCGTGCCGATGGTGCAGTCGATCCGGCGGGTCACCAATGCCGAAGCCGCGGCAATCCGCCCCCGTATCATCAATGTCGTGACGGTCAGGCCCGGCGATACCGTGCAAAGCCTTGCGAGCCGGATGGCCTATCGGTCCTTCCAGCTCGAACGGTTCCTGTCGCTTAACAATCTGGCGGCGAACTCGAGACTCGCGCCGGGTCAGAGAGTGAAACTGGTCGTCTACGGCAGTCGGCGCGCCTGAGCGCAGCGGCTGCATCGCAGGCGTCAGGGCATATGCGTTTCGACGTTGGTCTGAATCCTGCCCCACCAGCTGGATGTCCCGCCAGCCAGTGACTGCAGGCCAGCCATCATCCCAATGACGATGAGCGCTGCTATCAGTCCGTATTCGATCGCCGTTGCTCCGTTCTGGTCGGTGAGCAACCGGCGCAATGTCGTTCGGATAGCGATCACGCCACCCTCCTCTGGTCCACGTCCACGAGCCTGCCTTAGCTTGGGAGGGGTTAACAACTGATGGGATGCAGAGGTTAACGGCGCCTCATCTATTGACGGTCCGGGCAGGCGTCCAGGCTGCGAAATGAAGGATCTCGAAGTGTTCGGTGACGCGGCCTTCGTCAGCGTTGGAAAGGAAATGCGCGGCGGCGGCTGCTGCGGCGGCTCGCGTCAGCGGGCGGCGTGAGCGCGACTTGAGGACGTTGGTCGCGCCCATACCGCGCAGGTCGCGAACAAGGTCGTCCAAACCCTTGTACCGAACTGCAACACGGTCGACGTCGACGACCGGCATGGAAAAGCCGGCCGAGGTCAGCAGGCTGGAGAAGGCGGCCGGTTCGACGCGCGGGTGCACGTGGGCGGACGCCGCGCCCATATGCTCGTCCGCCGCCCGCATCGCTGCGCGCAGGGTGGGAAGCGTGTCGCCGCCGGGAAAGGCTCCGATAAAGAGGGAATTGTCGCGAAGGGCGAATCTCACGGCCAGCAGGGAGTGGGGAAGGTCGTTGGCGTGTCGAGTTCGCCGACCGCGATGCACAAATCGTAGCTTCCGGGCTCGACGCTCAGAAGGTCGTCGATGCCGATCATGTCGACGGACCGGATCGGCAGGCGTCCATGTTCGATCTCGCCGATCACCAGCGCTCTCTCGAAGGTCCGCTGTACAAAGGACAGGCGTTCGAGAATGTCCCCGATCGCGCGCTCGTGCAGGAACCGTTCGGTTCCGCGCGAACGGCGCTTCAGCAACAGGCTCCGGTCGAACAATTCGGTCGTCACGCGGCTGCTTGTGCGGCGGCGGACAAGCGGCGACAAGGACGGAGTGGGTGTCAAAGGGATCATTCGGTCGGCCTTGCGACAGGTGCTGGACTTCGCCTTGCCACCGCGGTGCGCGGGCTGTGGCGCCATCGTGGATGAGGTGCACAGCTTTTGCCCGCCCTGCTGGACGCAGGTGCAATTCCTTGGCGAGAGCGGCTGTTCGACCTGCGGAATGCCGCTCGAAGCGACCGATGCCGAACTGTGCGGCGTATGTATCGCCAAGCCACCGCGCATCCACCGGACCCGGTCGGCGGTCGCTTATGACGATCTATCCCGGAGCATCGCCCTGCGATTGAAATATGGGCGAAAGGTCGCGCTGGCGCGGACTATGGCGCGCTACATGGCGCCGCTTATTCGCGACGCTGAGGAGCCGCTCCTGGTCCCGGTGCCACTGCATCGATCCCGCCTGTGGCAGCGCGGCTTCAACCAGTCGGCCCTGGTCGCCAGCGAGCTTGCCAAAGCGACCGGGCATCGGGCCGATCCGCATCTCCTTCGGCGTGTGAGGCGTACGCCGGCATTGAAGGGCATGAGCCTCCGCCAGCGCCGCAAAGTGGTCGCCGGCGCGTTCGAGGTGAATCCGTCGGCGGAGCTTGCAAGGGCGCACGGTCGTTCTGATCGACGACGTGCTGACCACCGGCAGCACCGCCGAACGCCTGCGCAAGAGCGCTGCGACAAGCGGGCGCGAGCCGGATCGAGCTCGTCAGCTGGGCAAGAGTGATCAAGCCCATGCAGTTGGCGTAAGCAGGAGCAGGTAGCGTGGCCCGGGTGGAGATCTATGTGAAGTCGACGTGCGGCTTTTGTTATCGGGCGCGGCAGCTGCTCGATGCGAAGGGCGTCGATTACGAAGCTTATGAGCTGACCTGGGGCAGTCCGAAGCGCGAGGAGATGATCCAGCGCGCCCACGGCCGGACCACGGTGCCGCAGATTTTCATCAACGGCGAGCATATCGGCGGCTGCGATGATCTCTATGCGCTGGACCGTGAAGGCAAGCTGGAGCAGATATTGGCGGCATAATGGTCAGGATCGCGCTCTTTCAGTCCCAAACGGGCATCGACCCCGCAGCCAATGCGGAGCGGGTCGTTGCTGCGATCGACCAGGCGGTTGGCGAAGGAGCGGCGATGCTGTTCACGCCGGAAATGTCCGGCCTGCTCGACCGCAATTCGGAACGCGCGACGGGCAATATCCGGGTCGAGGAGGACGATCAGGTCATCGCTGCCGCGAGGAATGCGGCGCACGCAAAGGGCATCTGGGTGCATCTCGGCTCCATCGCGGTGTTGACCGAGGGCGGCCAACTCGCCAACCGATCGTTCGTGATCGACCCGCGCGGCGAGATACGCGCCCGCTACGACAAGATCCATTTGTTCGACGTCGACCTTCCGACCGGCGAGAGCTGGCGCGAGAGCAATACGTACCGCCACGGGCAGGAGGCGGTGGTCGTGACCGGCACGCCGGTGGGAACGCTGGGGCTCGCGATCTGCTACGACCTGCGCTTCCCGGCCTTGTTCGCTCGGCTAGCGGAAGCGAACGCAGACGTCATTGCCGTTCCGGCGGCCTTCACCGTGCCTACGGGCAAGGCGCATTGGGAAGTGCTGCTGCGGGCGCGAGCGATTGAAGCGGGCCTCTTCGTCGTGGCCGCCGCTCAGTCGGGACATCATGAGGACGGCCGCACGACTTACGGCCATTCGCTTGTCGTCGATCCCTGGGGCGAGGTACTGCTCGACATGGGCGATGGGGCCGGAGTGAAGACAGCCGAGATCGACCTGAAGCGGATTACGGACGTCCGGAGCCGCGTGCCCGCGATCATCCATCGCCGGCCGATCGACGCGGCTGTGGCTCGATGATCGTCTTCGACCTGCGGTGCGCCGACGGCTGCGCGGTGTTCGAAGGCTGGTTCGATTCCGGTAGCGATTACGAGCAGCAGTCCGGGCGCGGACTCGTCCAGTGTCCCTATTGCGGAACGGACCAGGTTGAGAAAGCGCCGATGGCTCCGCGTGTCGGTCGCGCGAAAGCGGCGCAGGGGGATGCGAAGGAGGCGATAGCGGCTCTCGCTGCAATGCAGGCCAGGATGCTCAGCCAGTCAGAGTGGGTCGGCGCCGACCTGCCGGAAACGGCCCGGGCGATGCACCTGGGCGAAATGGAGCCGCGCGCCGTGCACGGCCAGGCGAGTGCCGACGAGGCGCGGTCACTCATCGAGGAAGGGGTGCCGGTCCTGCCGCTCCCGCTACCGGTTATTCCGCCTGGGCAAGTGAATTGATAAAGCGGCGGCCTGCCCCTATTCGTGGCGCGGGCGGCTCCGTAGCTCAGCAGGATAGAGCGTCGGTTTCCTAAACCGCAGGTCGCAGGTTCGAGTTCCTGCCGGGGCCACCATTTTGGTTCATGAGCCGAACAGGGCAATGGCTGTCGAACAGCATAAGACGAGCACCGGAAACATCTTCACGGACCACCCGCGTTCGCTCGGGATGACTTGGGTGAGTCACAGGTACAGGCGCAGTGAAGATTGGGGCCGAGCTGATTGGCGCGGGCGCAGCGTGTATCGATTCATGCGATTGTACCCGCATGGTTCACGGAGACTGCCGGACGAACCGTTGTCCGGCTTTACGACGTGATGCAGAAGCGCAAGGCGGGTGCCGCGAACCCCAAGGAATGGCCCGACTATGAAATCTGACCGGCCGCTGCCGGTTGCGATTGTCGGAGGCGGGTTTTCGGGGACCATGGTCGCCGCCCAGCTCGCCCGCAAAGGCATCGAGTCCGTGCTGATCGAAGGCGGCTGCCGGGTGGGCAGGGGCATCGCTTACTCGACCGCAGAGCCCGCGCACGTACTCAATGTCTGCGCGGAATTGATGAGCGCCTGGGCGGACGATCCCGAACATTTCTCGCGCTGGTTTGAGACGCAGGGTGGGGAGGCGAGCGACTTCGCCCAGCGGAGATTGTTCGGGCGCTACCTGCGATGCCGTCCTTGAGGAGGCAATGGCCACGGGGATGGTCCGGCTGGTCGAGCAAAAAGCCGTCGGGGCCACGTCGAATGGCGGTTGCTGGGCAAGTCGAGCTGGAAGGCGGCGAAACCGTTGAAGTCGCCGCGCTGGTCTTGGCCACCGGCAACCAGCCGCCCGATCCGCTGCCGATGTCGGGCGCTGACCCGCTTCATCGGCAATCCTTGGAGCGCCGAGGCACACGACGCGATTGCCGATGCTGCCGCGAACGATGCCGACGTCCTGATCATCGGCACCGGCTTGACCATGATCGACACGGTTCTGTCGCTCGATGCCGCCGGTCATCGGGGCAGGATCGTAGCGCTGTCGAGGCGCGGCCTCGTCCCGCACGCGCATGCGGATCATGAGCCTGCACCGATCGAGCTGGGCGAAGTGCCGCAAGGCAGTGCGAGAAAGCTCCTGCCGGTGGCTGCGCAAGCGGGGCGCTTCGGTCGGCTGGCGCGCCGCGGTGGACGCTTTGCGGCCCTACAGTCACGCCATCTGGCAGGCGCTCCCGCTGCACGAGCAGCGCCGCTTCATGCGGCACGCTCGGCCTTGGTGGGACGTGCGCCGGCATCGCATTGCGCCGGAGATCGCGCAGCGCCTCCACGACATGATCGCCGCGGGCCAATTGGAGATCGTCGCGGGGCGGCTGGTGGAGGTCCGCGAGGATGGCGACGCCCTGGACGTACGGATCGCGCGTCGCGGCGGGACCCGTGAGCGGGGCCTGCGTGTGGCTTATGCGTTCAACAGCACGGGTCCGCTCCACGCCATGGGCCGGACGAAGGATCCGATGCTGCGTCAGATGCTGGACGACGGGCTGATCCGGCCGGACGCGCTGGGAATTGGGCTGGAGGTCGACGAGCGTTCGCGAACGACTGGCTCCACCCGCGTCTGGGCGATGGGACCCCTGACCAAAGGACGCTATTGGGAAATCATCGCGGTTCCCGATATCAGCGGGCAGGCGGCCGCGGTCGCGGACGATATTGCGATGGAGCTTGGACGATGAGCGCGTTCGATCATGGAGAGCCGGAAGACGGCGATCTCGTCCAGCCCGAGCCGGAGGTGAAGATCCCCGACGATGTCAGCGAGGCGATCCGGACGCTGATCCGCTGGGCCGGCGACGACCCCGACCGCGAAGGGCTGCTCGACACGCCGCGTGCGCGTCGCCCGGGCGTGGAAGGAATATGCGAAGGGCTATGAGGAAGACCCCGCCGGCACCTCAGCCGCGACCTTCCACGAGGTCGGCGGCTATGACGAGATCGTGCTGCTGAAGGACATCCCGTTCCAGTCGCATTGCGAGCATCATATGGCGCCGATCATCGGCAAGGCGGCGATCGCCTATCTGCCGGGCGACAAGGTGGTCGGAATCAGCAAGTTGGCGCGGGTCCTGCACGGCTTCGCGCGGCGGCTGCAGGTCCAGGAACGGCTGACCGCGCAGGTCGCCGACTGCATCTGGGACCATCTGCAGCCGAAGGGCGTCGCGGTGGTGATCGAGGCGAGCCACGCCTGCATGACGGCGCGCGGAGTCCAGACGCCCGGCGTGATGATGACCACCAGCCGGATGATGGGCATGTTCCGCGCGGATGAGAGGAGCCGCCGCGAAGTCCTTGCGCTCATGGGGTATTGACCCAGTTTACTTTGCGTTAAACGCGGCTAGGGTCGCATCAGGACGACCTCGCCCATGTCGATACGACGCGGCCGCCCATCGAGCGGGCAGTCATCCGGGCAGCCCCTCGCGGACTTAGGGGGATCTCCATATGAAAATGATGACATGCACAGCAATCGCTGCAGCGCTGGTCCTGGCGCTTCCCGGCTGCAATCAGCAGGAGGCAGCGGACGCCAATGCGGCGGAGACGCGAAGTCGCGGCCGCCGACCTTTCGGCTTTCAGCGGCACTGGAAGACCGACACGGACAGCGTGAAGTGCGAAGCAGAAGCCCGACGAGTTCGGATTGAAGGACGGGACGTACAGTTGCAACGACCTGCATTCCGCCGCTGACCCTCGCGGCCGACGGGCAGTTCCATCCTGTCACCGACCGGCCCTATGCGGACAGCCTTTCGGTCAAGGCGGTCGACGACAGACGATCGAGATACATAGCAAGAAGGGCGGGAAGGAAGTGCGTCCCTGACCATGTCGGTTTCGGCCGATGGCAACTCGCTGACCGCAAATTCCAGATGCGACGGTGAACCCGGCGGTCGACGGAACGGGACTACCCGCGACGCGCGCAGGACCGGCACCCGCCGGCGCCCATGCAGCGTCGGGCCAATGGAATCCCGGACAAGCTGACCAGAATATGCCGGACGAGGCCCTGAACACGACATACAAGATCGAGGGCGATACGGTGAAGTCGACCTATCAGGGCCAGTCCTATACGGCGGAACTCGACGGACCGGCAGTGCCGGTGCAGAAGATCCGGGCGGCACGACGGTCGCGGTAACCCGAGAGAGCGCGAATGGCCTTCGCGAAACCTATTCATCGGGAAGGCAAGGTCGTCGGCGAACTCGTCACCATCTTATCGAGCGGACGGGAATCGGTATCGGCGTGAACACCGATCCACGCGACGGCTCGAAGGTGAGCTGGAACCTCGAACAAGACGAACTGACGTTGGGGAGGGGCCGGACGATCGGCAAGCAGTCGCCCGGCGCCGCATCGGCCATTGTCCGACCGGCAAACGTGAAATCTTGGCCCCGATGGGTTATTGATCGGCGCCTCAACAGGGAGAGGCGACGATGAGGCATTCATTGCGACTTGTGGGCGCGCTGGCGGCGCTCGAGTATCCTTCCGGGATGGAGCCACGCGTCTTTCACGCAGACGGCTGAAGGCGGCTCGGAAGCGGCCGTGAAGCCGGCACCCGCCGCTACCGTAAGACCGTTGGCGCAATCGGCATCCGATCCGGCGCTCAAATGGGGTCCGTGCCCCCCGGGCATGCCGGAAGGCTGCGGGATTGCAGTGCTCCAGGGCGACCCGGCGAAACCCAACGCCGATATCTTCTTGCGTGTCCCCGGTGGCTCGGCGATTCCACCCCATGCGCATAGCTCGGCGGAACGGATGATCCTGGTGAGCGGGGAGCTGGAGGTGAAGTACCAGGGCGCGCCGCAAGCAATTTTGAAGGCGACCGACTATGCCTATGGGCCCGCGAACCTGCCGCACAAGGCAAACTGCCGGTCGGAAGCCGCATGCATCCTCTTCATCGCTTTCGAGGGACCGGTCGACGTGAAGCCGTTCGAAGGATCGCTCGACTAAGGATGGCGAAGGCGCGCAAGCAGAAGCTCAAGGTCTTCCGGACACCGATCGGCTTTCACGATGCCTATGTCGCGGCGCCTAGCCAGAAGTCGGCGCTGGAAGCGTGGGGGGCGGATTCGAACATCTTCGCGCAGGGCATTGCCGAGCAGGTCACCGACCCAAAGCTGATGGAGGAGGCGCTCGCCAATCCGGGCAAGGTGATCAAGAAGGTTCGCGGCAGCGCGGACGAGCATGTTGCGGCGCTCGAGCGGGCGCCGGCACGGAAGAAGGCCGCGCAAGCCACCGACCAAGGCGGCAAGCTCGTCGAGCTCAAGCGTCGGGCCAAGCCAAAACCGAAGCCCAGTCGCGAAGAGCTTGATGCGGCCGAAGGGGCGCTGGAGAAGGCCGACAAGAAGCAGCGCAAGGAGTTGCGCAAGCTCGATGAGCGGATGCAGGCGCTGGAGCGTGAGTTGCGCGAACTCAAACGGAAGCACGAGAAGAACCGCGACAAGCTAACCGCCAAGCGTGACCGCGCGCGCTCGGCCTACGACCAAGCCATGCGCAAGTGGCGGGACGGCTAGGCGGCGATCACCACCAGGTCGCGTACAGCGCGATCAGGATCAGGATCACGCCGACGCCCGCGAGGTTGAAGGCGGCAGGGGTCGCGGAACGTGACGCCTTCCATGGTGATGCGGCTGGCGCTGCGGCGCGCGCCTTGCGCGAGCGAGATCGACCACCGCGAGCGCCAAGCGTGATCAGGAACACCAGCCCCATGCGGTTCATGAACGGGAAGTCCGGGCATCGCCGACCTTGAAGCACGTAGGACAGCAGGCGACCGAGCCGATCGCCGCGGCGATGGCGCCGGCTTCGGTCGCGCTTCTTCCAGAACAGGCCGAGCAGGAAGATGACGGTGATGCCCGGCGTGAAGAAGCCGGAGAATTCCTGGATGAACTGGAACGCCTGGTCCGAGCTTGCCGAGCAGCGGCCGGGCGGTCGAACATGGCGATGATCATCGCGACGACGGCGACCGAGCGGCCGACGAAGACGAGGTGCTTTTCCTGCCAGCTTGCTCTCGCCGACGCCGTCTTCGGCGCGGGTCCGCTCGCCGCGGAACTTGGCGTAGAGGTCGAGGGTGAAGATGGTCGCGATCGAGTTGATCTTGGATGCGGTCGAGGCGATGACGGCGGCGATCAGGGCCGCGAAGACGAGGCCGAGCAGGCCCGGCGGCAGCAGCGCGCATCATCGTCGGATAGGCTTCGTCGGGCTTGGCGAGGCCCGGCGCGAGCACGACCGCAGCGATGCCGGGAAGCACGATGATCACCGGCATCAGCAGCTTCAGATAAGCGGCGAAGACGACGCCCTTCTGCGCTTCGCCGAGGTCCTTCGCGGCGAGCGCGCGCTGGATGATGTACTGGTTGAAACCCCAATAGCTGAGGTTCGCGATCCACATTCCGCCGACCAGGACGGCGATGCCGGGCAGGTCCTTGTAGAAGGGATTGTCGGGCTCGCAGGATCATGTCGAAATGGCCGGGCACTTCCGCCGTCAGCCTGCCGAAGCCGGCGAGGACGCCCTGGTCGCCGCCGATCTGGTCGAGCGTGAGGTAGGACACGACCAGGCCGCCGAGCACGAGCAGGGTCACCTGCACGATGTCGGTCAGCGCGACCGCCTTCAGCCCGCCGTAGAGCTGGTAGAGCAAGGCGAAGCCGCCGAGCGCGAACAAGGCGACGTCCTGGTCCACGCCGGCGACCTTGTTCACCGCGATCGAGCCGAGCCAGATGATCGAGGTCAGGTTCACGAAGATGTAGAGAGCGAGCCAGAAGACGGCCATGATGACCGGCAGGATCCTGGCCGTACCGCTGCTCGAGGAATTGCGGCATCGTGTAGATCTTGTTCTTCAGGAAGATCGGCAGGAAATATTTGCCGACGATCAGCAGCGTCAGCGCCGCCATCCATTCGTAGGAGGCGATGGCCAGGCCGATCGCGTAGCCCGAGCCCGACATGCCGACGATCTGCTCGGCGGAGATGTTCGCCGCGATCAGCGACGCGCCGATCGCCCACCAGGGCAGCGACTTCGACGCGAGGAAATAGTCGGACGTGTCCTTGGCGTGGCCCGCCTTTTCGCGGCTGACCCACTGCGCGAGCCCGAAGATGAAGATCGCGTAGGCGACGACGACGATGATATCGAGAGTCGAAAGAGTCACTGCGCCGCTCCCCCCGGACAAGTGCGGCGACGATAGCAGTGAGCGCTATGTCTGCAATGGGTGGAAAGCGGACGCTAGGTCAGTTCGAAACAAGCGACTTCATCATAATGCGCTCCGTGGCGTGAGAGCTTGCTTTCGAACAGGATGAAGCGGTCGACGGCGAACGGCTCCGAATGAAGATCGCTGTTACGCCGGAGGAAAGCCTCGACGGCTTCGGCGTTTCGGCGGTTCCACCTGGCCAGCGTGATGTGCGGGGCGAATGCGCGTCTCTCGGGTTCGAGGCCGGCCTGCTGCAGGGCCCGTTCGACCTTTGCGGCGAGCGCGGCGACCGGTTCCTTCGGCGCAACGCCTGCCCACAGGGCGCCGCCGTTCCTCCTTTCGAACTTGCCGACGCCGCTCAGCCGAAGCTCGAACGACGGCGAGCGGAGATGATCGAGGCTGGCCGCTATGTCGTTCGCCAACGGGCCTTTCGACCTCGCCGATGAAACGCAGGGTCAGATGAAGCTGTTCGTCACCGACCCAGCGCAGGGCAGGGCTGTCGTCCATGGCATCGACCAGGAGATCGCGAATATCCGCCGGGGGTCGGATGGCCAGGAAAAGCCGGTGCATGAGGCAGAAATAGGCGCTGACCGCTGACCTTGCACGACCATCCGCCAGGGCCAATTGTTGGTTAACAATCGTTCAGCTTCGGGCCCATGTCCGGTTTCGCTTGAAACGCCCTCTACAATTCACGATATTCAGGTCTATCGGGAGCACGGGCCCTTAGCCCGTCCGTAAGGAGATAGAATGCAGAACCAGTTTGACCCGCGCACGACGACCGGCGTGAATGCTGCCGCTTCGGTTGGCGTTCCGCGTGCCGCCCGCGATGCGGGCCTCCGGTCCTACATGCTTTCAGTTTATAACTACATGGCATCGGGCGTGCTGCTGACCGGCATCGTCGCCCTGCTGTTCGCCAATTCGGGCCTCGCGGAGCAGGTCCTCTCGACGCCGCTGCGGTGGGTGATCATGTTCGCCCCGCTGGCCTTCGTGCTGGTGATGAGCTTCGGCATGAACCGGCTGTCGACCGGCACGTTGCAGCTGCTCTTCTGGGCGTTCGCGACGGTCATGGGCCTGTCGATGTCGTCCATCTTCCTGGTCTTCACCGGCACGTCGATCGCGCAGACCTTCTTCGCGGTCGTCGGTCGGCTTCCTTGGTCTCAGCCTCTACGGCTACACCACCAAGAAGGACCTCAGCGGGTTCGGCACCTTCCTGATCATGGGCGTCATCGGCCTGCTGGTCGCGATGGTGATCAACCTGTTCCTGCAGTCGACCGGCAATGACGATGGCGATCAGCGCGATCGGCGTCCTGCTGTTCGCTGGCCTGACCGCCTACGACACGCAGAAGATCAAGAGCATGTACGCCTACGTGGCCGGCACGGACATGATGGGCAAGGTCGTGATCATGGGGGCGCTGAACCTCTACCTCGACTTCATCAACATGTTCACCTTCCTGCTCAACTTCATGGGCAGCCGCGAATAACGTTCTGAAGGCAATGTGATTTGAAGGGCCGGCGGGAAACTGCCGGCCCTTTTTCTATGGGCGGGACTGGCGCCAGTCGGAGGCGTCGAGCGCGAGGTAGATGCTGTCGTACCATTGGCCGCCGATCTGCCATGTCCGCTCCGCCCGGTGCGTCTCCCGGAAGTTCAGCTTCCTGAGCAGTGCGAGAGAGCCTTCGTTCCGAGGATCCACGTCCGCCGCGATCCTTTCAAGGCCATGCACTTCGAAGGCGCGATCGATCACAAGCGTCAGGGCTTCGCGTGCATAACCGCGACCCCAATGGTCCGGATGAAGAATGTAGCCGATTTCGGGAAAGCGGTAGAGCCCAGCCTTGCCGATGAGCTGGCCGTCGTACTCGATGATGAAGTCCTCGCCCTCGCCGGGCTCGATGGTCATCATCGACGAAAGCCAGTCGCGCGTCGTCTCAAGATCGCCATGCGGCAGCGACGACCAATAGGCCATCGCGCGCGGGTCGCTGAAGATGGCATGCAGCGGCTCGACGTCGTCTGCTCTCGCGGGCCTCAACACCAGCCGTTCAGTGCGGAACTGCATGGCTCCGCGTAGACAGCATTATCGTCGCTTCAGGCGAGATGCTGCCGAAAGAAGGCGAGGGTCCGCTTCCACGCCAGATCGGCCGCCGCCTTGTCGTAGCGCTCGGCCGACGTGTCGTTGTGGAAGGCGTGGTTCACCCCGTCGTAGAGGTAAAATTTCACCGTCTTGCCCGCCTCGCGGAGTGCAGAGACCCAGGGGAAGCCGGTGCCGTTGACGCGGTCGTCGAGCCCGGCGAGCTGAATTGCCAACGGAGCCTGCACTTTCACTGCTTCCGAGGGGTCAGGAGCAGGGCCGTAAAAGGACACGCCGGCGTCGAGCTTGTCGCCTGCCGCGACGGCCAGCCGGTTCACGAAGCCGCCGCCCCAGCAGAACCCGATCGCACCGACCTTGCCGCCGCGGCTGGACTGCGCCAGCTCATCCAGCATGACGACCGCGTCAGAAACGGACTTGTCCAGGCTGAGCTTACCGATCGCTTCGCGCGCCGCGTCCTCGTTGGCGGGGGTGCCGCCGGACGGCGACAGGAAATCGACCGCGACGGCGCGGTAGCCCGCCACGCCCAGCCGCCGCGCGACGTCCCGGATATGGTCGTTGAGACCGCGATTCTCGTGGATGACGAGGACGGTTGCCTTCAAGGAGCGCGTCCGCGGCTCCGCGACATACGCCTTGTAGCCTCCGACCAGATCCTGGGTCCGGGTGATCAGCCGCGCGTCGTCGGCCGGAACGACCGCGGCAGCGGCGGGGGAAGCGGCGATTGCGCCAATCAGCGCCTCGGCTGCAGCAGCGCTTCCCGCCAGGGCCACCATCCGGGACATGAACACGCGGCGGTCGAGACCCTCGTGCGTGAACCGATCGTAGAGCTCGATCGCGGCCTGCTTCAGCTTCTCGTCCATTTGCCCTCCTACGCCGGCTGCGGCTGCGCAGCCTGCATTTCCGCCTGCGCCTCGTCGTCCAACTTCGCGGCGCGCTGCAGGGCCTCCCGGCCGCGCAGACGATCTGCATAGCGGGCGAAGCTCTCACGCTGGGGCAGTGTGCCGAACTGCGTTCCCCACATGATGGCCGAACCGACATAGACGTCCGCAGCCGTGAAGCGCTCACCGGCAGCATAATCCTGGTGAATGAAATGCTGGTCGAGGACGGCGACGACGTCATCGAAGCTCCCGTAGCCGAACATCCTGCCCTGCTCCGGCGAAGGGTCCCATTTCGCATGATGATTCGTGACCGCCTGCTCGACCGGTCCGGCGGCATAGAAGAGCCAGCGGTAGTAGTCCGCCTTCTCGTCGGCCCTCGGCCCAAGCCCGGCCTGCGGGAAGACGTCCGCCAGATAGGCGCAGATCGCCGCGACCTCGGTCACGACATGGCCGTCGTGCTTGACCGCAGGCACTTTTCCCATTGGATTGACGGCGAGGTAGCGGGCGTCCTTCATCTGGTCATAGCCGACAATCTGAGTTTCGTAGGGCTCCCCGATTTCCTCCAGCATCCATCGAGCGATCCGTCCGCGCGACTGGGGATTCGTGTACAAAATGAGCTCGGCCATCGTGCTACCCCTCTCATCGAATTGCGACTCGCCCTTAGTCGAAAAGCGGCTGGCCAGACAGCCGCAGGGACGGTCAGGCGTTCGTGAAACAAGGGAGATCGGAATGCGATTGTTGGCCTGTGCGATACTGCTGATGACCAGCACTGGTGCGATGTGCGCGCAGGCGGAACAGCCGCCTCGGCCGGCACCCTCCGGTCCGGTGCTGCTCATCGGGAACAAGGGTGAGGACAGTCTGAGCTTCGTCGACCTGACAAGCGGGCAGGAACTCGGACGTCAGCCGACGGGCAAGGCGCCGCATGAGATCGCCATCTCTCCTGACGGGCGGACTGCGGCGGTGGTGGCGTACGGCGACAGGACGGTCGACCTGTTCGACGTCGTCTCGCGCGCGAAGCTCAAGACGATCGATCTTTCGCCCAACGAGGGGCCGCACGGAATCGTCTGGCTGAAGGACGGCCGATTGGTCGTCACGACCGAACGGAGCAAGTCGGTCGCTATCGTCGACCCGGTTGCCGGAATGGTCGTTGCGTCCATCCCGACGGAGCAGGAGGCGACGCACATGGTGGCGGTCACCAGCGACGGCCGGATCGCCTATACGGCGAACATCCGCAGCGGGACTGTCTCGGTCATCGACCTGAAGCTGGAGAGAAAAACGCGCGACATCGCGGTTGGCGGCGAGCCCGAAGGCATTGCACTGTCCAAGGAGGAGCAGGTGCTCTGGGTTGCCGACCTGAAGGGAGCACGCGTCCAGGCCTTCGACACGGAGAGCCTGGACAAGATCGGCGAAGTAACGACCGGGCCCGTCCCGATCCGCGTGGCCGCAAGCCCGGACGGCCGATGGATCGTGACGTCGAACGTGGGCGACGGCAGCCTGACCCTCATTGACGCGACGTCGCGCAAAAAGGTGCGGGATATTTCCATCACCGGCACGCGGGAAGCGGGGCAGGTGACGATCCTCTTCGGACCGGACGGTCGACTTTATGCAGCTGAGACGGGCCGCAATACGGTCGCCGAGATCGACCTTGCTACCGGCAAGGTTCTGCGCCGCCTGCCGGCCGGCACGAACGGCGACGGCTTGGCGATCGCGGCGGCCCCTAAGTAGCGTCTCAGGCTTCGATCGCCTCTTCCGACATTTTGAGCATCACTTCGAGAGATTTGACGCGCACTGGTCCGCGTCCGATCGGTCCGAAATGCTCCTCACCGTGCACCGTATCTAGACCGCGTCGCGCAAGCGCAAAGTGGACGAGGCCCTCTTCGCGATTGTCACCGGCCGGTCCGGCAAATCCAGTCACGCCGAGCGCGAGGTCCGCGCTCGAACGTTTGCCAGCGCGCCCTCAGCCATCGCTCGAGCAACAGTTTCCGAAACAGCATCGTTGCGCTCAAGCAAATTGCAGTCGATGCCCAGCAATTCCGACTTCGCCTCCTTGGTGTAGGTGACGAACCCGCGCTCGAATCCATGTCCGGCGCCTTCGATGTCCGTCAGCAGGGCGGCGAGCATGCCGCCCGTGCAACTCTCGGCCGTCGCAACTTTCAGGTCCTTGTCGCACAGGCGGCGCATCAGCCGCTCGGCCTGCTCATCCAGATCGTCCGGAAGAGCAGGCTGCAGCGTCTCGCTCAACCGCGTTCCCCACCGGCTTCGGCCGGCTGCGCGGCAGGAGCCCCGCCACGCTCCCCAACGCTCTGATCGCGAACGCCGCGGAATTCGCTGTCCTGCGACCAGTTCGGCCATTCTGTGGATTTAGCCAGGTTGTAGCCGACGTTGTGCAGCAGCTGCCAATCCTGGACCATGCCGGTCAGGTCCCAATTGGGATCATATTCGTCGTCCGGCTGGTGGTAACGCTTGGCGGTGTATTCATCCTGGAGCGCCTTGCCCCGGGCCTTGCCACCCTGAAGCAGGTCGGTGCCCGGACGCCATGAGATCGCCGGCACGCCCGTCTTCGCAAACGGGAAATGGTCCGAACGGTAGAAGCTGCCCGCCTCGACACGCGGATCCGGCGTGAACGTGCGGTTCTGGCGACGGCCCTCCGCAATCAGCATGTCGAGCAGTCCGAGCTTCGCCAGATCCTGAGATGCTGAAGTCTCGCGCAGGACCGTAAATCGCGCCGCCGTCCGTGTTGAGAACGCCGGCAGTCTTGCCGAGCGGGTAGAGTGGGTTCGACGCGTAATATTCCGAACCGAGCAGGCCTTTCTCCTCGGCGGCAACGGCGAGGAAGACGACGCTGCGGTCGGTGCGCGGCTTCCTGGCGAAGGCGCGAGCCTGCTCGATCAGATGCGCGGTGCCCGTCGCATTGTCGAGCGCGCCATTATAGATCCGGTCGCCGTTCGCGTCGGGCAGACCGATGCCGAGATGGTCGTGGTGCGCCGTGTAAATGACCGTCTCGTCGGGTCGCGTCTTGCCCGGCAGGATGCCGACCACGTTGTAGGACGTGATCACTTCCGTCTTCGCATTCAGCGTGGTGCTCAGCGTCGATTTCAGCTCGACCGGACGGAAGTCGCGCTTCTTGGCGGCCGCCTTGGCCTGCTCGAACGACATGCCAGCGCCCTGGAAGAGTTTCGCCGCGAGATCGCGCTGGACCCAACCTTCGACTGCGGTGTGCTCGGACGCCGGGTTCTGGCGGACAATGTCGAACATGGTGTTGGTGTTCGAATTCTTGACCGTCGCCCAGCCGTAGGACGCCGGCTCGGACTCGTGAATGACGAGCACGCCCGCGGCACCGCGCCGAGCGCCCTCCTCATATTTGTAGGTCCAGCGGCCGTAATAGGTCATGGCCTTGCCGCCGAAGTCGCCTTCGCCGCCTTCGAAGTCGGGGTCGTTCACGAAAACGACGATCACCTTGCCGCGAACGTCGACGTCCTTGAAATCATCCCATTGACGCTCTGGGGCGGCCACCCCGTATCCGGCAAAGACCAGAGGTACGTTGTCGAGCCGAACCTGGGTCTGTCCGTTCATCGGCGAGCGGATCGCAATCTCTTCGCCCTGCGACAGCCGCATGCCACCTGCAGGGGTCTGCATCGTGATGATTGGGCTGCCGGCGATGTCTGATTTCAGCAGGGGGACGCGCTGGGTCCACGTCCGCTGGCCATTGACGGTCTCGCCTCCCGGCTGGAGGCCCGCCGCCTGGAACTGCTGGGACAGGTACTGAACGGTCTTGGTCTCGCCCGACGTCGCCGGCCCGCGGCCTTCGAAATTGTCGTCGGACAGGACGCGGATGTGCTCCTTCAACCGGGCCTGGTCGAAGGTCGCCTGCTGGGCAATTGCGGACGCGGGTAACGTCAGCGCTGCGACAAGAAAAAGTGATTTACGGATCACGCGAGCACTCCCTGGGGCTGGATGAGTTGAGACAACCCATTGCCTCCTAGGTTCCGTCAGGGGAAGGGGTCAGCGCTTCCGATATTTGTCGAACCAGGCGATGATCGCGCTTGCCTTGGCCGCCGACTGGCTCGGACGGGCGGTGATACCATGCCCGACTCCGGGAACCTTGATGTAGGCCGTGGGGATCTTCCGGAGCTGCAATGCTGCATAATATTGCTCCGCCTCGGCTGGGGGCGTGCGGAAATCGTCGCTTCCAACAACCACCAGGGTCGGTGTCTTCACATTGCCCACCAGGCTCAGCGGGGATCGCGCCCAATAGGCCTGCGGGTCCTCCCACGGCATTTTCCCGAACCAGTAGGGGCCGAAGTAGGCCGGTCCGTCGGCGTTCAGCGCCTGGCTGACCATGTTGATCACCGGCTTCTGCACGGCCGCCGCCCGAAACCGGTCGGTCTTGCCGATCGCCCAGGCGGTGAGGACGCCGCCGCCGGAGCCGCCGGTGATGAACAGGTTTGCGGGATCGGCCACGCCGGACGCGACGGCTGCGTCGACCGCCGCCATCAAATCGTCATGGTCCTTGCCGGGATAGGCGAGCTGGATCTGATCGGTGAAGCCTGCCCGTAGCTCGTCGAGCCGCGCGGGTTGGCGAATAGGACGGCATAACCGGCCGCCGCGTAGAGTTGGTAGTCGGTTGAGAAATAGGGTCCGTAGGCGGTCGCCGGACCGCCATGGATCTCCAGGATCACCGGCACCTTCTGCCCTTCGACATAGCCCGGCGGTGTAAGCAGCCACGTCTGGACGCGTAGTCCATCGGGCGCGGTGACTGAAAGTTCGCGCACCTCGCCAAGCCGCTTGGAGGAGAGCTGGGCATTGAGGTCGGTCAGCGTCCGGGATTTGCCGCCGCTCAGGACGGCCAGCTCGGCGGGCCGGTGGACGTTGCCGGTTGTGAAGGCGATGTTGCCGTTCCGGGCGAGGGAAAAATCGCCGCCGGAGTAGGGGCGGTCCAGGCCTGCGCCGGCCAGGCTGTCGGTCAGCGGCTGGACGCGCCCGTCGAGCGAAAGGCGGGCGAGCATGCCCTTGGCCTCGCTGTCATATTTGATAACCAGTGAGCGGCTGTCCGACGCCCATTCGGCGGAGTCGATGCTGCGGTCCAGCGATCCGGTCAGAACGCGCGGTACGCCGCCATTGATGTCCATGACGTAGAGCTGAGTGTTGTTGAACGCGCCGCCATTGTCGTCGAAGCCGAAGTAGGCGATCCGGCGGCCGTCCGGCGAGACCATCGGCGCGATGTCGGGCCCGTTGCGGGTCGTGAGCGCACGCACTGCGCCGCCAGACAAATCCACGGCGTAAATATCCGACTCCAGCGCGTCCCGCTCCCAATCGGCATTGCGATTGCCGCTGAACAGCAATGTGCGCGCATCGGGCGTGAAGCTGATCGGCCCATTGTGGTTGAACGCGCCGAACGTGAGTTGCCGCGGCGCGCCGCCAGCCGAGTTCACGACGAAGACCTGCGAGTAGCCCGGCTTGATGTAGCCGAGGCCGTCCGCGCGATAATTGACCTTGTCGATGATCTCGAGCGGCGCTGCCCATTGCGCACCTTCCGGTTTCGCCGGAGCCGCGCCGAGCTTCGGGGCTTCATCCGGCACGATCATGTCGTAGGCGATGGTGCGCCCGTCGGGCGACCATTCGAGCGAGTTCGGGCTGTTGGGCAGGCCGGTCACCCGGGCCGCCTCGCCCGACGCCATCCAGCGGACGTAGAGCTGGCTCGAGCCCTCCGCCGTCGAGAAATAGGCCAAGCGCGTTCCGTCGGGCGACCAGCGCGGGCTGAAATGATGGCCCGTCCCGGCGACGAGGGGCTGCTGCTTGCCCGTTGCGATATCGACCAGCCAGATGGTCGAACGCGCGCGATCGGTCATGATGTCGGCGGACTGGCGAACATAGGCGATCGATCGGCCGTCGGGACTGATCTGCGGATCCGTCGCGACCGACAGGTCGAACAGGTCGCGGCCGGTGAAGGCGGAGTTCGGGCCCTCGGCCGGCGCCGCCAGAGCCGGAGCACAAAGTCCGGTTGCGGCGAGAAGGAGCGCCAAAGGCGCGAGCGGACGTGAGATCATCGGAAACTTCCCCTCGAATTCGTGCAGGGAGCATTCAACAGCGATCGCGTTCCCGCAAGCGCCTTACGGTTGCCCGCCGCTTGAATGTTCGACGAACGAACAACCGTGCCGCGAGAGCTGCGAAGGGGTAAGGCATCCGCATTTGCAACGCGGTGGCGAACGAGCCGAGCGTACCCGGTGCCGTCCGACCCAAGGATACGAAAGGCACGCCCATGGCGAAGATTCTTTGCGTCCTCTACGCTGACCCGGCCGAGGGATATCCCAACAGTTATCCTCGCGACGATCTGCCGCACGTGGAGAAATATCCCGACGGGCAGTCGCTGCCCACGCCACGGGCGATCGACTTTCAGCCTGGACAGCTGCTCGGTAGCGTGTCGGGCGAGCTAGGGCTCCGGCCGTTCCTGGAAGCGGCCGGACACCAACTCGTCGTGACATCGGACAAGGACGGGCCGGACAGCGTTTTCGAGCGCGAGCTGGTGGACGCCGACGTGGTGATTTCCCAGCCCTTCTGGCCCGGATATCTGACCGAAGAGCGCATCGCCAAGGCGAAAAACCTCAAGCTTGCGATCACCGCCGGTATCGGCTCCGACCACGTCGACCTGCAGGCCGCGATCGACCGGGGAATCACGGTGGCCGAGGTGACCTACTGCAACTCGATCAGCGTTGCCGAGCATGTGGTCATGATGATCCTCGGACTGGCGAGGAATTATCTGCCCTCGTGGGAGGTGGTGAAGGCCGGCGGGTGGGACATCGCCGACTGCGCCGCGCGATCTTACGACATCGAGGGGATGCATGTGGGCACCGTCGCCGCGGGGCGCATCGGCTCGGCAGTGCTGAAGCGGCTCAAGCCGTTCGACGTGCACCTGCATTATACCGATCGACATCGGCTGCCGCCGGAGGTGGAGAGCGAGCTCGGAGTCGACCTGGCACGAAAGCGCGGCGGACATGGTGCCGCATTGCGACGTGGTGACGATCAACTGCCCGCTTCATCCGGAGACGGAGAACCTGTTCGACGAGGCGATGATCACGCGGATGAAGCGCGGCGCCTACCTTGTGAACACGGCGCGCGGGAAGATCGTCAACCGGGAGGCCGTGGTCGAGGCGCTCGAAAGCGGGCACCTCGCGGGCTATGCGGGCGACGTCTGGTTCCCGCAGCCGGCGCCGGGGGATCACCCGTGGCGCACGATGCCGCACCAAGGGATGACCCCGCACATTTCCGGCACGACCTTGTCGGCGCAGGCGCGCTACGCCGCCGGCACTCGCGAGATATTGGAATGCTTCCTCGAAGGTAGGCCGATCCGCGACGAATATCTGATCGTGCAGGGCGGGCACCTCGCGGGCGCCGGGGCGCACAGCTACAGCGAAGGCGACGCCACCCGAGGGTCCGAGGAGGCCGCCCGGTTCAACGCGCAGATGCCGCCCATCCCCGCGCAATAGAAAAGGGGCCGAGATTGCTCCCGGCCCCTTCATTAGAACCTACGTCACTCGGCGGCCGGTGCGCCTTTCGGCTTGGCTGACGCCTTCGCCTTGCCCTTCGCCTTTGCTGGCTTCGGAGCCGCGGGCACGATCTCGAATGACGGGGCATTGTCCTTGATCCGGACCTTCACCTCGCCGCCGTTGACCAGCTTGCCGAACAGCAGTTCTTCCGCGAGCGGCTGCTTGATCTTCTCCTGCACCAGCCGCGCCATCGGACGCGCGCCGTACAGCTTGTCGTAGCCGCGGTCCGTGAGCCATTTGCGGGCCTCGTCGTCCAGCTCGATGTGGACTCCGCGGTCGGCAAGCTGGAGTTCCAGCTGGAGGATGAACTTGTCGACGACGCGCGCGACGACGGCCGGCGGCAGGTAAGCGAATGGAACGATCGCATCCAGCCGGTTGCGGAATTCCGGCGTGAACATCTTCTTCACCGCATCTTCCTGCGCGTCTTCACGCGTGGCCGCTCCGAAGCCGATGCTCTCGCGCGCCATGTCGGCCGCGCCGGCATTGGTGGTCATGACCAGGATGACGTTCCGGAAATCGACGGTCTTGCCATGGTGGTCGGTCAGCTTCCCGTTATCCATCACCTGCAGCAGGATGTTGAACAAATCGGGGTGCGCCTTCTCGATTTCGTCGAGCAGGAGCACGCTGTGCGGATGCTGGTCTACCGCGTCGGTCAGAAGCCCGCCCTGGTCGTAGCCGACATAGCCCGGAGGCGCGCCGATGAGGCGGCTGACCGAGTGCCGCTCCATATATTCCGACATGTCGAAGCGCTGAAGCGGGATGCCCATCACGGACGCCAGCTGGCGAGCCACCTCGGTCTTGCCGACACCGGTCGGGCCCGAGAAGAGGTAGTTGCCGATCGGCTTGTCGGGCTCGCGCAGACCGGCGCGCGACAGCTTGATCGCCGACGCCAGCTTCTCGATCGCCATGTCCTGGCCGAACACCACGCGCTTCAGGTCCGCCTCGAGGTTTTCGAGCACGCGCTTATCGTCCGTGGAGACCGACTTCGGCGGGATGCGCGCCATGGTGGCGACCACGGCCTCGATCTCCTTGGTCGTGATCACCTTCTTACGGCGCGACGGCGGAACGAGCATCTGCATCGCGCCGACCTCGTCGATCACGTCGATCGCCTTGTCCGGGCAGCTTGCGGTCGTGAATGTATCGCGCGCTGAGTTCCACGGCCGACTTGATGGCGTCGGGCGTGTAGCGGACCTTATGGTGCCCCTCGAACGACGAGCGCAGGCCGGCGATGATCTTGATCGTGTCCTCGATCGTCGGCTCGTTCACATCGATCTTCTGGAAGCGGCGAAGCAGTGCCCGGTCCTTCTCGAAGTGGTTGCGAAACTCCTTGTAGGTCGTCGACCCGATGCAGCGGATCGTGCCCGAGGACAGAGCCGGCTTGAGCAGGTTCGAGGCGTCCATCGCTCCGCCCGACGTGGCGCCGGCGCCGATGACGGTGTGAATCTCGTCGATGAACAGGATCGCGTCCGGCAGCTTCTCGAGCTCCGAAACCACGCTCTTGAGGCGCTCCTCGAAGTCGCCGCGATACCGCGTGCCGGCCAGAAGCGCGCCCATGTCGAGCGAATAGATGGTCGCCGGCTTGAGCACGTCGGGCACGTCGCCTTCGATGATCTTGCGCGCGAGGCCCTCGGCGATAGCCGTCTTACCGACGCCGGGCTCGCCGACGTACAGCGGGTTGTTCTTCGACCGGCGGCACAGGATCTGCACCGTCCGCTCGACCTCCGGCATGCGGCCGATCAGGGGATCGACCTTGCCGTGGCGCGCCTTCTCATTGAGGTCGACCGTGAACTGCTTGAGGGCGCTTTCCTTCTTGCCCTCTTTCTCGCTCGTCTTTTCCTCGGTGCCCGTGACCTCGCGGGTCTCGGCGGGGGTCTCGCCCTTGCCGACTCCGTGACTGATGTAGGTCACCGCATCCAGGCGGCTCATGTCCTGCTGCTGCAGGAAATAGACGGCGTAGCTCTCGCGTTCGGAGAAGAGGGCAACAAGGACGTTGGCGCCAGTGACTTCATCGCGCCCGGACGACTGGACGTGCAGGATCGCCCGCTGGACGACACGCTGGAAACCGCTCGTCGGAGTCGGGTCGGTGCCGCTGTCGGCGACCAGGGCGCCAAGCTCGTTGTCGAGATAATGCTTCACGCTTGCGCGAAGCTCGTCCCGGCTGACGCCGCAGGCGGTCATGACCTTGGACGCATGCTCGTCGTCGATCAGCGCAATCAGAAGATGTTCGAGAGTCGCGTACTCGTGCCGGCGCCGGCTGGCTTCGGCCAAGGCGTTGTGCAGCGTCTGTTCGAGTTCGCGAGCGAAACTGGGCATTTAGGCTATACTCCTGCCCGGTCCCCGGAATGGGCCGGGCTCAACTAGAATGTCATACGCCCCAAACGCGCAATCAAGGGGCGTGGAGCCGCTTATCCCCAGATTATCGCCGCCGAAGCTTGTCCGGGGCTGAACGTCCCCGCCGAGCATCACTTTTTGAAAAGCTCGTCGGCAGCGGATCGATGCGCCTGTGCACGGTTCATGTGCGCTTCCACGCGGGCGATCTCGGCTTTCAGCGCCTCGATGCGGGCGTGAAGTTCGTCGATGGAGATGGGGTCCAGGTCCTGTTTTGCAAGCTCGGTCAGCGGGTCGCCCGGCTTGCTCGGGAAGAGATCCTCGAGGTCCATTGCTGAATCGTTGACCTGTCGGGCGCTGCTGTCAATAAGCGCCGCGCATGCCCAGCGCCGTGCCCGCTTCGATGAAGGCGATCGTCGCCCCCCAGCCCGACGGTGCCGAGGAACTGGCGCTGGTCCAACGGTCCGTTCCCCGTGCCGGCCCCGGAGAAGTGCTGATCGAGGTCGCTGCGGCCGGCGTGAACCGGCCCGACATCCTCCAGCGGCGCGGTCTTTATCCGCCGCCGCCTGGCGCACCGGACATCCTTGGTCTCGAAGTGTCAGGCACGGTCGTCGAGGCTGGTGAGGGCGCGGGGGATCTGCTGGGCAAGCAGGTGTGCGCGCTCGTGGCCGGCGGCGGCTATGCGGAATATTGCGCCGCGCCTGCCGGGACCTGCCTCAGAATCCCGGAAATTTTGTCGCTGGTTGAAGCGGCGGCCATGCCGGAAACCCTGTTCACGGTGTGGGTGAACCTCTTCGAGCGCGGGTATGCGAGCGAGGGGGAGACGGTCCTCGTACATGGCGGCACCAGCGGCATCGGGACGATGGCCATTGCGCTTGGCGCTTTGTTCGATCTCAAGGTCATTGTGACTTGCGGCAGCGACGAGAAATGCGCGCGCGCCCTGGAACTCGGAGCGGCCGCGGCGATCAACTACCGCTCGCAGGACTTTGTCGAGGAGGTCAATCGCATCACGGAAGGGCTTGGCGTCTCGGTCGTGCTCGACATGGTCGGCGGCGATTATCTTCCGCGCAATCTGGCTTCGCTGTCCGATGACGGGCGACACGTGTCCATCGCCTTTCAGCGGGGTGCCAAGTCCGAAGTCCTGATCCCCGACATCATGCGACGCCGATTGACTCTGACCGGCTCGACGCTCCGTCCGCGCTCGGTCGAGTTCAAGACGATGGTTGCCGACGAGATCGTCCGGACCGTCTGGCCTTACGTCGAAGGCGGCCGGCTCAAGCCGGTCATCGATGCCGTCTTTCCTCTGGACCGTGCCGCGGAAGCGCACGCGCGGATGGAAGCGGGCGAACATGTTGGGAAAATCGTACTGGAGATCAGCTGAAGGGGGCGAGCAGCCATGGAACAGGCGATTCTTCACGAAAATTCCGCGTCCGGAAATTGCTACAAGGTAAGACTGACCGCAGCGCACGTTGGGGTTCCGCTGAAGCGGCGAGAGTACAACATCCTTAAAGGCGAGACGCGGACGCCCGAATTCCTCGCCAACGTGAACGCCAACGGACGGATTCCCGTTCTCCAGGTCGGCGACCGGTTCATCCCCGAAAGCAATGCCGCCTGCTTCTACCTCGCCGACGGATCGCCGCTCGTGCCGTCGGACAGGTTCGACCGGGCCGACATGCTCCGCTGGATGTTCTTCGAGCAATATAATCACGAGCCGAACATCGCGACCCTTCGCTTCTGGCTCGCTTTTGTGGGTCTCGAGGCCCTCTCAGGTCTTCAGCGTGAACAGATCGCCCCAAAGCGCAAAGCCGGCAATGAGGCGCTGAAGTTGATGGACGTGCATTTGATCGAGCGGGAATGGCTGGTCGGCGATTCCATCAGCCTCGCCGACCTTTGCCTGTTCGCCTACACGCACGTCGCGGACGAGGGCGGCTTCGACCTCGATCTCTATCCGGGCGTCATCTCGTGGATGGAGCGGATCATGCTTCATCCGAAGCATGTCGAGATGAATGCTTGAACTGCTTGCCCCGCAAGCGCTGCAAGCGTAAGTCGCTGCCAACGCCGGCCGCTCCGTGAGGGGCGGCCCTATTCGTTTTTAGAGACCGGAGAGACCCAGTGGTCCAGCCCCTGATGCCCCATGCGACCGCCGCCTGGCTGGTGGAGAATACGTCGCTTACGTTCGAGCAGATTGCGGAATTCTGCGGTCTGCACATCCTGGAAGTGCAGGCGATCGCCGATGACACGGCCGCGACCAAGCTGACCGGACGCGATCCGGTGCGGGCCGGCGAACTGACTTACGAGGAAATTGAGAAGGGTCAGGCGGATCCGAATTACCAGCTGCAGATGCAAAAGGCTCCGGACCCTGTCCGCCGCACCAAGGGGCCGCGCTACACTCCTGTGTCGAAGCGGCAGGACAAGCCGGACGGAATTGCCTGGATCATCAAGAATCACCCGGAAGTTACCGACGGCCAGATCAGCAAGCTGATCGGCACCACGCGCACGACGATCGCCGCTATCCGCGACCGTACGCACTGGAACATGGCGAACATCACGCCGAAGGATCCTGTGACGCTCGGCCTGACGAGCCAGCGCGAGCTCGATGCGGCGATCATCAAGGCGCAGAAGGCCGCCGGCGGCTCGGCTCCGACGGACGAAAGGTTCGAGAGCGATCGTGACGCGCTGATCGTGCAGCTTCGCGCCGAACGCGAACAGCACCATCGCGACGCAGAGGCGGCCCTTGCGGCGGCCGAGGCCGGCGAGACGGTCTCCGACGAAATCGTCCCGGGTATCCGCGACCCGTTCCGCCGCGATTGATCTGGCAGCTTAAGGGGGTCATTCCTCTGCCATGGACGCAGCCGAACAACAGAGTGAGTTGAGCTTCGAGGCGGCGCTCGCGCGCCTTGAGGAGATCGTGCGACTGCTCGAGCGCGGCGAGGCGCCGCTCGACCAGTCGATCGAGCTTTACCAGGAAGGCGACCGGCTTCGCCGCCATTGCGAAGCCCGGTTGAAGGCGGCGCAGGAACGCATCGAGCAAATTGCGTTCGGCGCCGACGGCCGTCCTACCGGCGTCACTCCGTTCGATGCCGGTTGAAACGGTCGATCGTAGCCGGATCGAGCTCGACGCCGAGGCCAAGCGCGTCAGCGGGGAAATCGACGACTTCTTCTCACGGCTTCTCGTCTCGCGCGGCGACGGGCGGGATCTCCTGTTCGATGCGATGCGTCATGCCGCCATTGGCGGTGGGAAGCGCCTTCGCCCGCTTCTGACCGCCGCCGCGTCGCGGCTGTTCGGGATCGATACAGACCGGGCGCTGAGGGTTGGAGCCGCGATCGAGGCCATCCACGTCTATTCGCTCATCCACGACGACCTGCCTTGCATGGACGACGACGACATGCGGCGGGGCAAGCCGACCGTGCACAAGGCGTTCGGCGAAGCCGCCGCGGTGCTGGCGGGAGACAGTCTCCACGCGCTCGCTTTCGAAATCCTGGCGGATGCGGAGACTCATGAGGACCCCTTCGTTCGCTCCGATCTGGTCCTCCACCTCGCGAAGGCCGCCGGGCCATCGGGAATGGCCGGCGGGCAGATGATGGACCTCGCCGCGGAAGGCCAGGCGCTGGATCCTTCCGCGATCACGCGCTTGCAGCAGCTAAAGACGGGCGCGCTCATCGAATATGCGGTGGAGGCGCCGTGCATCATGGCCCGGTTGCCCGCCGAAGCGCGCACGCCCTACCGCGGCTACGCCCGCAACATCGGGCTCGCGTTCCAGATTGCCGACGATCTGATCGACCATGCCGGCGACGACAGCGTCGCCGGCAAGCGAACGGGCAAGGATGCGGAGGCGGGCAAAGCGACCTTCGTATCGGTCTTCGGCGCCGATCGTGCGAAGCAGCAGGCCGGCCTTCTCGTCGGCCAGGCGATCGAGCACTTGGCTGACCATGGCGAGGAAGCGGACTTGCTGCGCGCGCTCGCGCGATTTGCCATAGAGCGCAATCACTAGGGGGAGGGACGACAATGGGGGAACGCATCGGCGTCTATCCGGGCACGTTCGATCCGATCACGCTCGGTCATATCGACATCATCCGGCGCGGGGCGCACCTCGTGGACCGTCTCGTCATCGGCGTGACCACCAATCCCTCGAAGGAGCCGATGTTCACCATCGCCGAGCGGATGGAGATGGTGCGCCGTGAAGTGGCTGGGCTCGACACGAACGTCTCGGTCGTGGAGTTCGACTCCCTGCTGATGAACTTCGCGGAATCTCAAAGCGCATCGATGATCATTCGCGGCCTTCGAGCCGTCGCCGACTTCGAATATGAGTTCCAGATGGCGGGGATGAACCAGCAGTTGAACGACGATATCGAGACGGTCTTCCTGATGGCCGACGTGTCGCTTCAGCCGATCGCCTCACGTCTGGTTAAGGAAATCGCCCGCTATGGCGGAGCGATCGACAAGTTCGTTACGCCGGCAGTTGCGGCAGATGTAAAGCGACACCTCGAAGGAGAAGCGGGAGCATGATTGGGCGGGTATTGTTTTCACTTTCGGCCCTGGCGTTGATCGCGGCCCAGCCGGCTCCGGCACCTGTAGCGAAGCCGGCCATGTTGAGCGTCATCGCGCCGCCGGACATTGCCGCCGATCCGTCGAACAAGCTGACGATCGAGCTCAGCAGCGGCGGTTCGGTCGTGATCATGCTTCGGCCCGACGCAGCTCCGCAGCATGTAGACCGCATCAAGACGCTCGTCCGCCAGGGCTTCTACAACGGCCTGACCTTCCATCGCGTCGTCCCGGGCTTCATGGCGCAGGGCGGCGATCCGAAGGGCACGGGCCAAGGCGGGTCGACGCTTCCCGACCTGAAGGCCGAGTTCAACACCCTGCCCTTCCTTCGCGGTACCTTCGGCGCGGCCCGCGCGGACGCGAAGGACAGCGCGAACAGCCAGTTCTTCATCATGCTCGGGCCGAACGCCACGCTGAACAACAATTACACGGTCATGGGCCGCGTGGTCGAAGGCATGACTGCCGTCGATGCGATCGCGCCGGGGGAACCGCCGGCAGAGCCGACGAAGATCGTCCGCGCCTCGCTCGGAGGCTAAGGCGCGCGGATGCGCGTCGACCTTTTCGACTTCGACCTTCCCGCCGAACGCATCGCGCTGAGGCCCGCCAAGCCGCGGGACTCGGCGCGAATGCTGCTGGTGGACGGCGATGACATTTCGGACCGAACCGTCCTCGATCTGCCGAAACTGCTCCGCCCCGGCGATACGCTCGTGTTCAACGACACCCGGGTGATTCCGGCACAGCTCGAGGGCCGCAGAGGTGATGCTCGCATCGGTGCAACCCTTCACAAGCGCCAAGGCGTACGGGAATGGTGGGCGTTCGTCCGCAACGCCAAGCGCTTGCGGATCGGCGACACGATCGAGTTCGGCGGCGGCGTCGCGGCGTCGGTCGCGGAACGGAATGACGAAGGCGCCATGCTGCTGCACTTTGATGGCGATGAACCGGTCGAGGTGCTTCTCGATCGCGCCGGCCGAATGCCGTTGCCGCCCTACATCGCGTCCCGGCGCCCGGCGGACGATTCAGACCGTGACGACTATCAGACCATGTTCGCGCGACAGGACGGCGCAGTCGCCGCGCCGACCGCCGCGCTCCACTTCACTCCGCGCCTGATCGATGCTCTGGAGGCGCATGGGATCCGGCGCGAGACGCTCACCCTGCACGTCGGCGCGGGCACATTTCTGCCGGTCAAGGCGGAGGACACTAGCGAGCACAGGATGCACGCCGAATGGGGCCGGATCGACGCCGAAACCGCCGAGCGACTAAACGCCGTGAAGGCGTCGGGCGGCCGGCTGATCGCGGTCGGCACCACGTCGCTTCGCCTGCTCGAAAGTGCGGCGAATGCGAACGGCACGATCCAGCCGTTTGAGGGCGATACGGCGATCTTCATCACGCCGGGCTACCGGTTCAAGGCGGTCGATGGGCTCGTGACCAACTTCCACTTGCCCAAGTCCACCTTGTTCATGCTGGTCAGCGCGATGATGGGTCTTGAGGTGATGAAGTCGGCCTATTCCCATGCGGTGAAGGAGGGATACCGCTTCTACTCCTACGGGGACGCGAGCCTGCTGGTTCCCGCTCAACAAGCATGACAGTGACTTCGGAACTCGCCGAGACACTCGCCATGGTGGCCGAGGCCGCGCACGGTTCGGAAGACGAGTGGTGGATCATCGGAAGTGCTGCCGTGACCCTGCTCGGTGGCGAGGCTGGCGCCATTAAGGACGTGGACCTGATGATGACGGTCCGTGACGCGGAAGCCTTTCTTCGGCGCGTCGGAGCCTTGCCCAGAGGGGCGCTTCCAAGCAGAAAATTTCGCTCGGAAGTCTTCGGCGTCTGGCGCGAGCCGCCAATCCCCGTCGAAGTCTTCGGAGGATTTGCCCTCGCCACGAACGAAGGATGGCGCGATGTCGTCCTCTCCACCCGTCAGTCGGTGACGGTGTCGGGCACGAAGGTCTTTGTCCCGACGGTCGAGGAACTGACTCGATTGTTGCACTCTTTCGGAAGGCCGAAGGACCTGGCACGGGCAAGCCTGCTGCAAGCTAGCTGCTCGCGAAATAGCCCCACAGAAGCCGCGCCGTCAGACCAAGCGAAATGACGACCAGCAGGGGCCGGATGAGCCTCGCTCCAAAGCGGATCGCGCTGTGAGAGCCCAGCCAGCCGCCAAGCATCGCCCCGGCCGCCATGCACAGACCGAGAAGCCAAAGCATTTGCCCGCCGAGAGCGAAGAAGAGAACGCTCGCGACATTGCTGGTGAAGTTCAGCAGCTTCGTGACGGCGGTTGCGCGGGTCAGGCCGTAACCTCGCAGCGCTACAAGGCTCGTCGTGAAGAAGGTGCCGGTCCCCGGACCGAAGAAGCCGTCATACAGGCCTACGAGCCCGCCGACCGGTGCATAACCTCGCTCGCTTAGTCGCTGGTGCGCATCTTCGTCTGACATGCGCGGGCTGACGAGGACGTAAATGGCTACCGAAACCAGAAGCAGCGGGATGATAAGGTTCAGCACAGAAGCGTCGATCATCTGGACGAGCAGGACGCCGGCGGTTGCCCCGATAAACACGAGCGCAATGGCCAGCTTATGCTCGCGCCAGCGCACCAGACCGGCGCGAGCGTAATTCCTCGTCGCAACGGCGGTCCCGAATACCGATTGGAGTTTGTTCGTGGCGAGTGCCTGAATGGGTGGGACACCCGAAAAGAGCAGGGCCGGCAGCATGATGAGCCCGCCGCCGCCGGCGATCGCGTCGATGAAGCCGGTCAGCACGGCCGTTGCGGTCAGGACTGGATAGATCCAGGGCTCGATCATCGGCCGCTCCTAGCCGTGAGGGTCGGTGACGGCTAGGAGCGCGCCGCAATGACCCGTTTCTCCTTCAATGTCGCCGCCACTGACGGCCTCGCACGCACCGGCATCATCACTATGCAACGCGGCGATATCCGGACGCCAGCCTTCATGCCGGTCGGCACTGCGGCGACCGTCAAGGCGATGAAGCCGCAGGACGTGCGGGCTTCGGGCGCTGACATCATTCTCGGCAATACCTATCACCTGATGCTCAGGCCCGGGGCGGAGCGCATGGCCCGGCTCGGCGGACTGCATAGGTTCATGGGCTGGGATCGGCCAATTCTCACCGATAGCGGCGGCTATCAGGTGATGAGTCTCAGCGAACTGACCAAGGTCACCGAAGAGGGCGTGGCCTTCGCCAGCCATCTCGACGGCACGCGGCACTTGCTAAGCCCTGAACGGTCGATCGAGGTCCAGCGGCTGCTGGGGTCCGACATCGTCATGGCATTCGACCAGCTCGTGCCAGCGACTGCCACACGCGACGAGGCGGCCGCGGCAATGGAACGCTCGATGCGATGGGCCAGCCGTTCTCGCGATGAGTTCGATAGGGGCGGTGAGCACGCCCAACGCGCAGCGCTGTTTGGCATCCAGCAGGGCGGCCTGGACCAGGATCTGCGCAAGGCATCGGCCGAAGCGCTGATCGACATCGGTTTTGATGGGTACGCTGTGGGCGGGCTGGCAGTCGGCGAGGGACACGAGGCGATGTGCGCCTGTCTGGACTTTGCGCCGGGCCAGCTTCCCGAGGACAAGCCGCGCTACCTGATGGGCGTCGGCAAGCCGGACGACGTGGTCGAGGCGGTAAGGCGGGGTATCGACATGTTCGATTGCGTGCTGCCCACACGGTCCGGACGAACCGGCCAGGCTTTCACCGCCGACGGGCCGATGAACATCCGCAACGCTAAGTTCGGGGAAGACCGGGAACCGCTGGAGTCCGGCTGTCCGTGTCCGACCTGCTCACAATTCGAGCGCGCCTATGTCCATCACCTCGTCCGGTCGGGTGAAATCCTCGGCGCGATGTTGATGACCGAGCACAATCTCTGGTTCTACCAGCGGCTCATGCAAGGACTTCGAGATGCTATCGAGGAGGGCCGGCTGGCGGCTTACGCATCCGGGTTTCTCTCACGGTATCGAAAGCAGGCATGATCGAGCTTCTGAGTGACCGCGCGGCATTGGAGCGGATCAGTGCTGACGACATTACGTCTTTGACCGACCGCGCGACCGCCGCGACCTTTTACGCCGGCGCCCTTACGCCTGAGCAAGTCGAAGCCAATCGGAAGGTCGTGCGGATCGCCGCGGAGACGGCGCTGGCGGCATGCGCCAACGAGCATCAGCTTTTCACGGCAGCCTTCGTTTACGGTCGTTTCGCGGGTTATGTGATCTCTACGGTCCACGCACCGGACGATCGAGAGCTCGACTGGTTGATGGTCCACCCCGAATTCCACGGGACTGACGTTTCAAGCGCCTTGATGCGCGCCGGAATGGAATGGCTGGGGCTGGAGCAGGCTATGTGGCTGAACGTCATCCAGCACAACGAACGAGCCATCCGCTTCTACCGCAAGCACGGCTTCGAAGTGGATTGCGACGCAGTCATCGAAAAGATCGTGCCGCATTTCATCATGCGGCGGGCGCCGGACTCAGAGGTCCGCTAAAAGGCCTTAACCGAGAGGAATGACGGCAGTGGGCCGTTCCATTCGGGCTCGAGGTCCTCAACGACCGGGGAAGGAGCATGCTGCTCGTCCTGGTCGTCGCGCTGCTCAACAGGTGGCCGTTCTGCGGGCTTTGCACGAGCCGGCTTTTTCTCGGCCGACTTCTTTTCAACGGGCTTCCTATCAGGCGCCCTTTTAGGCGCGCGCTTCGCCTCCGCAGGCGCCGCCGCCTCTTCCTTAGGCGTATCGGCCGCCCGGGCGAACTTCACGCCGGTCAGCTTCTCGATCGCTGCAACCGCCTCGGCATCTTCGCGCGTCGCAAGCATGACTGCGATGCCCGTCATCCCCGCGCGGCCAGTGCGCCCGATGCGGTGGATGTAGTCGTCCGGCTGCCAGGGCACGTCGAAGTTGATCACATGGCTCACGCCTTTGACGTCCAGCCCGCGAGCGGCAACGTCGGACGCGACCAGGATATTGATCTCGTCGTTCTTGAACCGGTCGAACTCGGCGATGCGATCCGACTGATCCATGTCCCCGTGGATCTGGCCGACCTTGAACCCCGACCGCTTCAGGCTGGTCGCAAGCTCGCGAACGGTCGATTTGCGGTTCGAAAAGACGATCGCATTCTTCACTTCCTCATGGCGGAGGATGTCGCGGAGAACGTCACGCTTCTTGTCGGCGCGGACATTCACCAGCCGCTGCTCGATATTGACGTTAGCCGTTGCCGGCCGGGCGACTTCGATCCGCTTGGGCTCATTGAGGAACTTGGCCGCCAGCTTCTGGATCGGCGGCGGCATGGTCGCCGAGAAGAGGAGGGTCTGCCGCGACTTCGGCAGCTTCGAGCAAATTTCCTCGATGTCCGGGATAAAGCCCATGTCGAGCATGCGATCCGCCTCGTCGATGACGAGCAACTCGCAGCCGTTCAGCAGGATCTTGCCGCGCTGGAACAGGTCCATCAGGCGGCCCGGCGTAGCGATCAGCACGTCGACGCCCTTTTCGAGCGCCTTCACCTGGTCACCCATTTGAACGCCACCGATGAGCAGGGCCATCGAGAGGCGATTGTACTTGCCGTACTTCTCGAAATTCTCGGAAACCTGCGCCGCAAGCTCGCGGGTCGGCTCGAGGATCAGCGACCGAGGCATGAGCGCGCGGCTGCGGCCGTGGGCGAGAATGTCGATCATCGGCAGCACGAAACTGGCCGTCTTGCCGGTGCCTGTCTGGGCAATGCCGATGAGGTCGCGCCCCATCAGGACGGACGGGATGGCGCCGCGTTGAATGGGCGTCGGCTCCGAATAGCCGCTTTCGTCAACGGCGCGGAGCAATTGGTCTGAAAGGCCGAGGTCGGCAAAAGTCATGCAAAATCCGGATGAAAGGCGATATCGGCCGCGCACAATCCGCGGGATTTTCGTCGGCTTTGGCTAAGGCCCGCTTTCGCCGAATGTCAAGGAATCAGCGCGATTCCTTGGGCACCAGGCGGCGGAATCGCTCGATCCGGCAGCTTCGGCCGATACGCGAATGGATGCCGTCGCGCCTCGCGCAGACCTTGCCGTCTTCGGGCGTCAGGTAGAAACCGTTGTAGAAATCGAGAGCCGGGCAGTCTTCCGATAGTTCCGCGCGAAGGCGGGTCCGGTCGAACAGCAGGAAATCCACGGTTTCGCGTCCGGACAAGGCGGCGCCGCGAATATTGCTTGCCGTCACGCACTTCGGGCCTTTCTTCTGCTCCCAATCGAACGGACGGATCGGGTGCGGCCGGACCGGAATGCGCATGATGACCGTCCGTTCGACGACGAGTGTCCGCACTTCGTCCGACGGCCCCGCGACCGCGAAGCCGAACATCGCCGGAAAGAGCGAGAGAAGAAGCGTGAACGGCATTTGGCTGGTCGTGATCCCCGGGAACAGCAGCCTTGCGGGCAGTCCGTTGAACAATCAATGAATTGTCTCGGTGCCGTCCTGAGGTCTCCCCAGGGCTGACAGCACTTGCGAAAGGTGAGGGCCTTGCATACAGCGCACCGACGATTTTCGTCGGCCCCCTGGAAACGTGCGCGCACACCCCGGGGTCGATCACCCAGGAGAGACCCGAAATATGGCGACTGCCGCGCCCACACAGGAATTGCCGCTGTTCTATAATGCGCTCGAGGCGCTGAATTCCGGCCAGCATGCAAACATGAAGATCCGCCGGATCGACAATGCTCCGGCCATGGGTAAGGCGCACGCCATTCCCGCCACCGTCGACGAGTTTGCGCTTCTGCAGCGTCACTATCCGATCGTCTTCTCGACGGGTGGCGAGCCCGTGCCGCTGGCCCTCATGGGTCTTAACGAGGGCACGAACGCCTTCCTCGACAGCAACGGACTTCCGCAGGAGCCGAACTTCTACATTCCGGCCTACCTGCGCCGTTATCCGTTCCTGCTGGCGCGCCTTCGTCCCGACAGCGACGAGCTGTCGCTGTGCTTCGACCCGACGTCGGGTGCGGTCGGCGATTTCGAGGAGGGCGAGCCGCTCTTCAACGGCACCGATCCGTCCGACGCGACCAAGGCCGTCCTCCAGTTCTGCGAGCAGTTCGAGACCGCGGGTCAGCGCACCGCCGCCTTCATCGAGGAGCTGAAGAAGAGCGACCTGCTGATGGATGGTGAGGTTGCCATCCAGCCGGAAGGCGCTCCGCAGCCGTTCGTGTATCGCGGCTTCCGCATGGTCGACGAGGAGAAGCTTCGCGAGCTTCGCGGCGACGAGCTGCGCAAGATGAACCAGAGCGGCATGCTCGCGCTCATCTACGCCCACCTCTTCTCGCTGTCGCAGATCCGTGAGGTGTTCTCGCGGCAGGTGCAGCAGGGGAAGGGCCCGATCGCAGTGCCTCAACCGGCGACCGCCGAAGCGTGAAAACTGCGCGGCGGGCCGAATTGAATTCGGACGCCGCATACCCAGATTGAGGGCGTCCGCCGCCGCATGCTCCCCCTCAATGCGGCGCGGACTGCGCACCAGCGGGTGCGTTTCCTCCCTGAACTAGGCCGTCCCGGGCATACCGGGGCGGCCTTTTTTCATTCTGCGGCTTCGGAGAAGCGCCGGTCGATGAGGTGGGTGCCGAGCCGCATGGCCAGCTCCTCGAACAGCCGGGCAGTCTTCGGGAAGCCCGTTCCCCGGCGCGATGAATGCGGCTGGAGATAGCAGCGCCGGTCGATCTCGATCTGAAGGGCATGAATTCCGCGCGCGGGCGCTCCGTGGCGCTGGATGACGTGGCCTCCCGCGAAAGGCTGGTTGACGCCTGCCCGGAAACCCAGAGAAGCCACCACCTTGACCGCTTCCATGGTCATCCACGGTGCTGCGCTCTGCCCGTAACGGTCGCCGATGATGACCGAAGGACCGCTGTCGGGCGGGGGCATCGAGTGACAGTCCAGAAGCAAGGCGCATCCGAACCGGTCGAGCAGGCGAAGCAGGAGCTCGTCAATGGCGCGGTGGAACGGTCTGTGCGCCTGCGTCAGGCGTTCCTCCAACTCGTGCCGCTCGATCGGCTGACGCCACAGCGCACCGTGAGTCGCCGTTCGACCAGGGACGATGCCGAGCCCGCCGCGAGCGCGGGGGCTGAGCGCCGGGATGGGCCCGGACCGGACTACCGTGGGGTCGATCTCGTCTTCGGCGCGATTGCAGTCGACTGCGGCACGGGGCGTTTGCGCGACCACGGCGCCGATACCTCTGTCGATGGCGCCCTCGACCAGCTCATCGACCAGCGGGTCTTCGAGGGTATAAAGCGCCTCGGCACCGCTTTTGCACATCGCGATGAGCCAGTCCGGATAGTCGCGGCCGGCATGAGGCACCGAAATCAGCACCGGCACGTCGGCTCGGCACGGATAAATGGCCGGCGGGGCTAAGGACATCGGCTTCAAGCGTTCCTGTCTAGGTCTGTCACGTTTCGGGTCAACCGGAACCCTTCACGCTGGAAAATCTTAAACGTTCCGAGCATAAGGGTACCCATGGCGAAAATACTCCTGGCCGAAGACGACACGTCCATGCGTGAGTATCTGCAGCGCGCGTTGCAGCGGGTCGGCTATGAAGTGCTCGCCGTCGGCTGCGGGACGGAGGCGATGCCGCTTCTCGAAACCGATCGATTTCGACCTGCTTTTGACGGACATCGTCATGCCGGAAATGGACGGAATCGAGCTGGCGCAGAAGGCGTCGGCGATCGATCCGGAGATCCGAGTGATGTTCATCACGGGATTCGCGGCGGTCGCTCTTCAGGGTGGACGGACGACGCCGGGCGCGAAGCTCCTGTCCAAGCCGTTCCACCTCAAGGACCTCGTCGCGGAGGTCGACCGTATCTTCCAGACTGAAGACCAGCACGGCCGGCTCTAGGCCGCCGCGCTTCCTTCATTCAGCGTGATCCAGGTGGCCTTGGCCGCGGCGACAAGCTTGCCGTCGGCATCGTGCAGCGCGCTGCCGACCCGGTGCTTCCGCCCTTCGCTGTCGATCGGCCAGCCGGTGACCACCAGCGGTTCGCCGGCATGCACCCGGCGATGGATGACCGCCGACATCCGCCCCAGCAACGCCAGGCCGGCGCGGTCTTCCGCTGCGAAATAGCCCGGACAGTCCAGCGCGGCCCAAAGGAATTCGGGCCGGACGAGCCCGTCATCGTCCGCCACGGTCTCATCAGGCGTCCAAGTCGCGGCGACGCGATGGGCCTTGTCGTGCATCGGTCCCGGGAAGATGCGCATGCCGTCCCCGGCTCCTCTTTCCGGACCGCAGACGAAGCAGCCAGGAAAGATGTGGTGGGAATGGCCCACAAAGTGCGGCTCGGCATCGCGGGCGTCGGCCAGCGAAGGAGGGGGCGGGACGTCTATCTCGACCGGCTCGCTGGTGGCCGTCACGACCACGGTATCGTCCCACATCAGGCTCGCCGAGGCATCTTCGGTCGTCAGGGTAAGATCCTCGCCGATCGGGGGCGGCGACTTCAGCGTGACCGTGCAGTTCGATCCACCCAGCGCCGCCGCGACTAGTCCCGCGACATAGCCGCCGTTGCCGGTCTCGGGTGGGCCCCGGAAGCGCCTCTCGATACGTATCGTCGACATGGCCACATGCTCTCATCTCGACGGCCGCCGTGCAACCGCGCGAGATGGCTCTTGCAGGGTTGCGCGGTCCGCCACTGCTCTCTACATGCCCGTTCCCGAGTGGGCGTGTAGCTCAGTGGTAGAGCACTGTGTTGACATCGCAGGGGTCGCAAGTTCAATCCTTGCCACGCCCACCATCATTTCAAATTGAGTGGCTTAGTCGAAGGCTAGCGCTCCACCCTGCAGCGGTCGGTTGGTTCATTCGAACTGCGGGAACTTCGCGCAGCGCCATGATCAAAAAGGTGTGGCTGGCATGTGGGACGTCAGGCTCAATCGCCCGTCTCGTAGAGCAGATACGCGGCGTAAACGCAGCGTATAAACCGCGTCTCTTCGTTACCGCTAACGAAAGAATTGTGTCCTTTGCCGCACGATTTTCTAGTTCACCCAAGAAGCTGATCACATCACCATCTGGGTGTTGCAGCCGTGTGACGGTGCCCCAGTGATCGTCGTCGAGGGCTTGACAACACGCCCCGTTCGTTATGAAAGTGAACGTTCTCAATTCGGGCAAGGGAAACTGCACCGATTTTTGAGGGGGAGAGAAATCGATGCTTTTTACGGCTAGGTCGCCGATGCGACTGCTGATTGGTGTGTCCACGCTGGCGCTTGTCGGCATTCCCGTTCCGGCCCTTGCACAAGACACACCCGAAACCGCGACAGCCGGTGAAGCAGGCGATTCGCAGACAGCGGCACCGGCAGAGACGGCCAGTGAGGCTGCTTCCGAAGACGCAATTATCGTCACCGGCATCCGCGCCTCCCTCGAGAGGTCGGCAAACATCAAGCGGAATGCGCAGGGCGTCGTCGATGCCATCTCGGCGGAAGACATCGGCAAGTTCCCGGACACCAACCTCGCCGAGTCGCTGCAGCGCATCACCGGCGTGTCGATCGACCGCCAGAGCGGCGAAGGGTCGACCGTCACCGTCCGTGGCTTCGGCCCCGACTTCAACCTCGTCATCGTCAACGGCCGGCAGATGCCGACGTCCTCGCTTGGCGACGGATTTTCGGCGCCGTCTTCGCGCAGCTTCGACTTCGCCAACCTGGCCTCTGAGGGCGTAGCCGCCGTCGAGGTTTACAAGTCTGGCCGCGCTACACTTCCAACCGGCGGCATCGGCTCGGTGATCAATATCCGCACGCCTCGTCCGCTGGACCGCAAGGGCTTCCAGGGCAGCTTTGCAGTCAAGGGCGTTCACGATACCTCGCTCTTCGACGGCACGGAGATTACGCCCGAGATTTCCGGCATCATCAGCAAGACGTTTGCCGATGACAGGATCGGTATCTTGCTCGCCGGCTCCTATCAGGACCGCAAGGGGAGCCAGGCGCAATTCACGGTGGGCAACTGGCGTCCCGGTTTCGCGGGCTCGGAGAACAACTGGGGCACGCTGGCGCAGGAAGGCGACCCGCGTTTCGCGAACATCGAGAACCGGCCGGGTCCGACCGACGTCTACCAGGTCCCGCAGAACGCCGCCTATGATTTCTACAATTTCCGGCGCAAGCGCTACAACGCGCAGGCGGTCCTGCAATTCAAGCCCACGGATACGCTCGACATTCGGGCCGACTATATATTCTCGCAGAATACGTTCGACAGCCGTCAGAACAGCATTGGCGTGTGGTTCAACCACGGCGACACGTCGAGCAGCTGGACCGATGGACCTGCGGCGGGCGCGAATTTCTATTCAGAGAATTTCGGACCAGGCGATGGCATCGACGATCCGCTGAATCCGGGCAAGGACCTGGCGATCACCGGCGCGGTTGGGGCTAATCGCAGCATCAATCACTCGCTCGGCGGCAACGTTGCTTGGGAGGGCTGGGGCGGCCTGCGTCTCGAACTCGACGCGCATCACTCGACTGCGGAATCGAAGCCGACGTCGCCATACGGCAGCGGCATTGCCATCGGCAGCGCGATCTTCGGTGTGCAGTCGCAGGGAGTCGATTTCACCAGCGACATGCCCGTGATCTCGGTCAGCATGTATCCCGGTTCGGAAATCAATCCGTCGAACATCCGGCCGGCCGGCAACGCGTTCCGCAATGCCTATTTCAAGGACACGATCGACGAAGTCACGTTCCGCGGCAATTACGATTTCAATGCGTCGTTCATCGAGAGCTTCGATTTCGGCGTGAGCTATATCGAGAACAAGGTGCGTTCGGCGTTCGGCGTCATTCAGAATGACACCTGGGGCGGGACGCTGCTGAGCGGCGCCACCCCGGATGATCTGTACGATCCCCGTGACCTGCCGAACGACCTGTCGGGCATGAGCGGAAGCAATGATCCCTCGATCATTCCAACCTATTTCGAGATCGACACGGCCGGATTGGTCTCGCTGCTCGATGCGCAGTTGGGGATTTGCAATGCAGCGCCTGGCGATACCTGCCTTGCGCCGTACACTACCGATCGCCGGATCAGGGAGCGGACGTTCGCGCCCTACATTCAGTCGTACCACAAGTTCAGCCTGGGCGATGTCCAGGGGAGTCTGCGACTCGGACTGCGATACGAAAAGACCAAGATCCGGTCATCCGCTCTCGTCAGCATTCCCGGCGGGACGGTCTGGGCGGCTGAAAACGAAATCAGTCTGATCCCTTCCAGCACTTCGGATTTCACTACGTTGAAGGGCGACTACAAGAATTGGCTCCCGGCGATCGACTTTTCGCTTGAGCCGGTAGACAAGGTGATGCTGCGCGCGTCCTACAGCCACACCATTGCGCGCCCGACGTACAACAACCTGCAGGGCGGCATTACGCTCGCGCAGCCGCTGCGAGTGGGCGCAGGCGGAAGCACAGCCAGCGCCGGTAACCCGGGACTGTTGCCGTTCAAATCGAAGAACATCGATCTGTCGGCGGAATGGTATTACAATAGAACAAGTTACGCCTCGATCGGCTTCTTCAACAAGAAGGTGACGAACTTCATCGGGACGGGATCGACCCAGACTCCGTTGTTCGATCTGGTTGATCCTTCGGCAGGTGCGGCCGTGGCGGCAGCACGCGCCGCTTTGGGTGGAAGTCCGACTTATCAACAGATCGTCGCCTGGCTGGCAGCCAATAATCCAGGCGTTCTCAGGACCACCGCTCCCACCGGCGTAATCGGGCAGCCCGGTGATCCGGACGTCATCTTCTCCTTCATCCAGCCCTTCAACAGTGACCGAAGTGCGCGGCTATGGGGATGGGAGTTCGCGGTTCAGCACAGCTTCTGGGACACCGGCTTCGGCGCGATCCTGAACTATACGATCGTCAACAGTAACACCCGCTTCGACAACACGCTTCCCTGGACGGCTCGCGACCAACAGTTCGCCGTCACCGGGGTCAGCGACAGCGCCAATGCCGTGCTTTACTACGACAAGAACGGCATCCAGGCGCGTGTCGCCTACAACTGGCGCGACAAGTTCCTGGCCGGTTACGATGACGACCCGTACTACGTTAAGGCCTACGGGCAGTTCGACGTCAGCGCGAGCTACGAGTTCCGCAAGAACATGACGGTCTTCGTCGAAGGCATTAACGTCACCAATGCCGATCGTACCGGCGTCCGCCGCAACGACCGAGCGATCTTCTTCGCGGCGCCCGGTTATGCCCGCTATGCGGCCGGGTTGAGAGTCGGCTTCTGAGGCAGAATGGCCTAATTAATGCAAGGTGAGGTGAGGGCCGCTTCCAATTCAGGGGCGGTCCTCAACCCGGCTTGGGAAATGACGGGCATCTAGGCTAGGCAGTTAGCGATGGACCGGAGTGTAGAGCGGATCGTCGTCGTCGGCGGCGGAACGGCTGGATGGCTGTCCGCCTGCTATCTCGCTGCTCGCCTCTCGAAAGCTTCCGTCCCGGCGCAAATCACCCTGGTCGAATCGCCCGACATCGCCACGATCGGCGTAGGCGAGGGCACCTGGCCGACGATGCGGGAAACGCTGGCGACGATCGGCATCGACGAGGCGGAATTTCTGCTCGCCTGCGACGGGTCGTTCAAGCAGGGCTCGCGCTTCGATGGCTGGGTGACCGGGCAGCCCGGTGACAGCTACTTCCACCCCTTCACGGCACCGCCAGCGGCGGACATCCGCGACCTGGCCTCGGCTTGGTCGAAGCTGCCGGACGACGTTCCCTTCGCTCTGGCGATGACGCCTCAGGCGCGCGTCTGTGCGAACAACCTCGCACCCCGACAGGCGGCCATGCCGCCTTACGCGGGCGCTCTCAATTACGCTTACCATCTCGACGCGGTAAACCTGACGGCGCTGCTTTCGCGCCACGCCGTCGGGCGGCTGGGCGTCCGCCACATTGCGGATACGGTGACCGGGGTTCGCCAGGACGGCGAAGGCGGGATCGCCGCGATCGAGACGCGCGAGCACGGCGACATCGCGGGCGACCTCTTCATCGACTGTAGCGGCCTTGGCGCAATCTTGATCGGGGATGCCCTGGAGGCCGGCTGGACCGACCTTTCGGGGGAACTGCTCAACGACCGCGCCCTGGCCGTCCAGCTGCCCGTTCCCGACCGCTCGCCGATCGCCTCGCAGACCGTTGCCACGGCTCATCCGGGCGGCTGGCTGTGGGATATTGCGCTGCCCACGCGGCGCGGGATCGGCTGCGTATACTCCTCGCGTTTCATGGACGACGATGAGGCGGCGACGGAGCTTCGTCGCTATGTCGAAAGGAACGGCCTGTTCGCCGATCCCGGTGCGCTCGCACCACGGCTGCTCCGCTTCCCGTCGGGGCACCGGACGGAGTTCTGGAAAGGCAATTGCCTAGCGATCGGCCTGTCGGCGGGCTTCATCGAGCCGCTCGAGGCGTCGGCGATCGTGTTGATCGAGCTGTCGCTGCGCGCGCTCGCCGACAATTTCCCAGCGAGCCGGTGCGCAATGCCGATCCATGCCGACCGCTTCAACCGTCTGTTCGCGCTTCGCTGGCAGCGTATCGTCGACTTCCTGAAGCTGCACTACGTGCTGAGCCGGCGCGATGAGCCTTACTGGCGGGCGCATCGCGATCCTGCGACCATTTCGCCCGAGCTCGCGGCTCTGCTCGAACTGTGGCGGGATCAGCCGCCGTCTGCGTACGACTTCCCCTTGGCCGAGGAGATCTTCCCGGCGGCGAGTTATCAGTACGTTTTCTATGGGATGAGCGGCAGGCCCGAGGCGATGGCGGGAAGCGGTGGCGAAGCGGCAGTTGAGCTCCTGCAGCAGGTTCGCGACCGCGCCCGCCAGCTCGGCTCCGCGCTTCCGTCCAACCGCGCCTATCTCGACCGCTTGCGCAACGGCGGCGCAGCTTCGGCCTTGGCTCGCGAGGCCGTCTGACATGACCAATCACGCCGTTCTCGACCCCGTCGCGCATCGCGAGATCCGCATCCTTGCCGAAGCCGGCGAGGAACTCGGTGACCGGGTGATGGCCTGCATCACCGTCCCCACCGAGTTTCGCCGGGTTCAGAACGACTTCCCGATCCTGTTCCGTCGCGACCTGGAAAGCGGGCATTTCACGGCGCTCGCGCTGTTCGGCTTCGAGAATGGGGAGAACCTGTTCCTCGAGGACGGGCGCTGGGAGGCAGGCTATCGCCCGCTGGCGCTTGCCATCCAGCCGTTCCTGGTCGGCCGTCCCGAGTCCGGCGACGGGCCGGCGCAGGTGCATATCGATCTTGGATCTCCGCGGATCGCCGGGCCGGGCGAAGGCATCGCGCTGTTCGACGAACATGGCCAGGCCACGCCTTATCTGGAGCGGGCGACGGATATGCTCGGCGACCTCGACGAGGGCTATCGCGCAAGCCACGACTTCTTCAGCGCCCTCGAGCGCCACGACCTGCTCGAGCCGTTGGCGGTGGACATCGACGCTTAAGGACGGGTCGCAGAATCGGCTCGTCGGCTTTCACATCGTCAACGAGGACCGGCTCATCGGCTCGAGCGCCGACGAGCTTGGCGAGCTTCATCGCGGACGGTCATCTGATGCCGATCTTCATGGCGCTCGCGTCGCTCTCGAACCTCGACGAGCTCGTCGCGCCGCAAGAATCGCAGGAGCGGCCATGGCTGACGCCGCCCTAGTCTATGGCCCTCCGCGGGTCGCCGAAGAGACTGTCGGCAGGGACGCTCTCGACGCTCGTCTGAAAGGCGCGCGCACGCCGTTCGTTGTGCGCGGGCCTCGTCGCGGACTGGCCGCTGGTCGAGGCGGGCCGGAAGTCGGGGCGCGAAGCCCGCGATTACTTGCTCGGCAGCAAGCCGCGACGTGCCCTTCGTCGTTTCGATCGGGGAGGCGGAAACAGGCGGAAGGCTGTTCTACGACGACGCGATGCAGATGAACTTCCGCACCGCGCGCGGCAAGCTGCCGGAGATCTTCGCGCAGATCGACGCCTTCGAGGACAAGGCCGATCCCCCGCCCATCTATCTGGCGTCGATCGACGTGCATAACTTCTTCGACGGCCTGCATGAAGCGAACCACGTCGACCTCGGCGAGCGGTCCTGCCTGGCAAGCATCTGGATGGGCACGCGCACGCGCATCGCCGCGCACAACGACTTTCCCGACAATCTCGCCTGCGTGGCGGTCGGGCGGCGCCGCTTCACGCTCTTTCCGCCGGAGCAGTTCCGCAACCTCTATCTCGGCCCGATCGACAATACGCCGGCCGGCCGCGCGGTCAGCATGGTCGATTTCGCACGCGCCCGATTTCGACGCGCTATCCCCGCTTCCGCGAGGCGCTGCAGCATGCGCAGGTTGCTGAGCTTGAGCCAGGCGACGCGCTCTACATTCCCGTCGATGTGGTGGCACCATGTCGAAGGGCTCGACGCCGTTCAACGTGCTGGTGAATTACTGGTGGCGCGAAACGCCGCGCTGGCTTGGCCAGCCGCAGGATGCGCTCAACCACGCGATCCTCGCGATCCGCGACCTTCCCGAGGACCAGAAGGCGCACTGGCGCGAGCTGTTCGATTATTACGTGTTCGATGACGCCGGTGAGGTGGCCGCGCATATCCCCGAGGATGCACGCAGCGTGCTCGCGACCCATGAACGCGAGAGCGCGCGTCACGCATGCGCGCCTTCCTCCTGCGGCAGCTCAGCCGATGAGCGAGCGGCTGCGCAGGATCGTCGTTGCGGGCGGCGGCACCGCAGGCTGGATGGCCGCCGCTGCGATCGCGCGAACGCTGGGCAAGGTCGTCGACGTCACGCTCGTCGAGTCCGACGCGATCGGCACGATCGGCGTCGGCGAATCCACCATTCCGCCGCTCGTCACGTACAACCGCCTGCTCGGCATCAACGAAGCCGAGTTCATGCGGGCGACCCAGGCGACCTTCAAGCTCGGCATCATGTTCGACGACTGGAAGGATGTCGGCGAGAGCTACTTCCATTCGTTCGGCCTGACGGGCAAGGATCATTGGTCCGCCGGCTTCCAGCATTTCTGGCTGCACGGCCTTACGAAGGGGCATGATCAGTCGTATGACGATTATTGCCTGGAGCTGGTCGCGGCGCGCGAGGGCAAGTTCGCGCATCTGCCGGACGATCGCATGAACTATGCCTACCAGCTCGATTCGACGCTTTACGCCAAGTTCCTGCGCAAGATGGCCGAGGCGGACGGCACGAAGCGCGTCGAAGGCAAGATCGCCAATGTCGAGCTCGACGGCGAGAGCGGCGAACATCGCCACGCTCGTGCTCGAAAGCGGCACGCGGATCGACGGCGACCTGTTCCTCGACTGCACCGGTTTCCGCGCGCTGCTGATCGGCCAGACGCTTGCGGGTTGGCCATGACGACTGGACCCACTGGCTGCCGTGCGATTCAGCAATCGCGCTGCAGACCGAGAGTGTCGGACCGGCAGTCCCGTATCACCCGTGCGATGGCCCATGACTCCGGCTGGCAGTGGCGCATCCCGCTGCAGCACCGGGTCGGCAACGGAATCGTCTATTGCAGCCATTATCTCGACAAGGACGCAGCGCTCGATCGCCTGCTCGGCAATATCGAGGGCAAGGTGCTCACCGATCCCAACGTCCTTCGCTTCGGCGCCGGCGCGCGGCTGCAAGCAGTGGCACCGCAATTGCATTGCGGTCGGCCTTTCCGGCGGGTTCATGGAGCCGCTGGAATCGACCAGCATCCACCTGATCCAGCGCGCCGTGCTGCGGATCATCCGGATGCTCCCGGCGGGCGAGATCAGCGAACGCGACGTTGCCGAATTCAACGACCAGCAGATGCAGGACATGCTGCAAATCCGCGACTTCCTGATCCTGCATTACAAGGCGACCAACCGGCGCGACAGCGCGTTCTGGCGCCACTGCGCGTCGATGCCGATTCCGGAACTGCTTGAACAGAAGATCGAGCTGTTCCGCGAAACCGGCCGCGTATTCCGCAAGAACGAGGAATTGTTCGTCGAGAACAGCTGGGTGCAGGTCATGATGGGGCAGGGCATCACGCCCCAATCCTATCATCCCATCGCGGAGAAGCTTAGCGACGAGGAGCTGGACTCGCTTGCTCGGCACGATCCGCGACATGGTCGCGGGGACCGTGAAGTCGCTTCCGGAACATGCAGCCTATGTGTCGCAATACTGCGGTATTTCGCGAGCTGCGGCTGCCTGACAGCAGTGAGGGGCAGGGGGGTCGCCGAACTTGATCAAGGCTGACGGAAGACAAGTCGGCTCGCGGCCGCGCGCCGTGACGATCAAGCATGTCGCGGCGGAGGCAGGCGTGTCGCTGCAGACCGTCTCGCGCGTCATCAACAACGAGCCCAACGTTCGCCCCGCCATGAAGCAGCGTGTCCAGGCCGCGATCGACAAGCTCGGCTATGTTCCGAGCCTCGCGGCGCCGCCGCATGGGCGGTTCTCGCTCCTATCTGCTGCTGGCGCTCAACGACCGCGACCGCACCATCGCCGGCTGGCAGTCCGGCGAGGGCACCGACTGGGTCGACCAGATGCTGCTCGGCGGCATGCTGAAGTGCGCCAAGAACGGCTACCGGATGATCTTCGAGCTGGTCGACACCCACAGCTCGAATGTCGAGCGAGAGCTTACCTCCGCACTAGGCGCGATCCACCCCGACGGGGTCATCCTGACTCCGCCGCACTCGCGACAATCCGCGATCACCGAACCTGCTCGGCCAACGACGCATTCCGTTCGCGCGTATCGGATCGAAGGACGAGGGTTCCGGCTTCGCCATCGCCATGGACGATGGCGCGGCAGCCGAAACCGCAACGCGAGCATCTGATCGGCCTCGGTCACAAGCGCGTCGGCTTCATCACCGGCAGCGACGAATATGCCCTGAGCGCCGACCGGCTCGAAGGCTATCGCCGCGCAATGCGTTCGGCCGGGCTGGACGATGCCACACTGGTCGGCAAGGGCGACTTCACCTTCGCATCCGGCGTCGAGGCCACGCCGCCGTCTGCTCGCGCTCGAGAACCCGCCTACCGGGATTGTCGCCAGCAACGACCAGATGGCCCTGGCGGCGCTCGACACTGCCAAGCGAACGGGGCCTGCGATGTTCCGCGCGACCTGTCGATCGTCAGCTTCGACGACACGCCGATCGTCAAGTTCAGCACGCCCCCGCTGACGGCAATCCGCCAGCCGATCGCGCCGATGGCGGCCCGCGCGGCGGAACTGCTTATCGCAGCGAACAGCGGCGAAGCGGGACCGGCGACCGTCCAGATCCTTCCCTTCGAGTTGATCGTGCGTGGCTCGACGGCTGCTCCCGGCACGCTATCAACAGTGAGTGGCTGATCGAGACAGGCGTTTTCTATTCCTCTTCGCCCTCGCCAATGCGGGCGGGGTGGTCGCCTATGTTCCCTTGCTTACGCTCATCCTGCCGGCGCGGATTTCCGAACTTGCGGGCGATGCAAGGATCGAATGGCTTGGCGCAATAGCTTTCTTAGGAGCGATCGGCGCAAGCCTCGGTAACATCCTGTTCGGCTGGGCAAGCGACGTGATCGGCGGGCGCCGGGCCTGGACTCTGGCCGGCCTCGTCCTCACGATTGCGAGCTATGTGCTGATCTTCGTCGCGGATACGAAGTTCGAAATCGTCGCCGCGGTGGCGATCTATCAGCTTGTCCTGAACATGCTCCTTGCGCCGATGATGGCCTGGGCAGCCGATAAGGTAGCTGACCGGGACAAGGGGTTTCTCGGTGGGCTCCTCGCGGCGGGACCTGCGATCGGGGCCTTGGCAGGCGTCCTTGCAACGGCTGCTGCATTGACCGACGATGGGTCCCGGCTGGCCGTCGTCTGTGCGCTTGTTCTAGTGCTCGTGGCGCCACTGCTGATGTTCGTGCCGGCGTCGCCGGTCTCGAAGGGCGAGGAGGTCGCGCCGAAAGGCCGTTCTGGCCTCCGGCTAGATTTCGGGATGATTTGGGCAGCCCGGTTGCTGGTCCAGGTCGCCGGCAGTGTCCTCTTCATCTTCCTGCTCTATTTCTTCCAAAGCCTGCCGACACCTGCGACCCAGAATGAGGTCGCGCGCATTTCGGCGGTGACCTTGATCGTAGCCTTCCCGCTCACTGTGTTGCTTGGTCGAGCTTCCGACAGGCTTGGTCCACGCAAGCCGTTCCTGGTCGGATCCGCCGTTGCCGGTGCCGCCGGGCTGGCGCTGATGTCGGTCAGCAACGACCTGGTGTACGCGGTCGCTGGATATGCTTTGTTCAGTTGCTCGACCGCCATTTTCCTCTCGCTCAATAACGCCTACGCGATGCAGCTGCTGCCTTCGCCGGCCCGTCGCGGGCGGGACATGGGTGTGTTGAATCTGACCAATACACTGCCTTCATTCGTGGCCCCGGGGCTCGCCATTTGGCTCATTCCCGGAAGGGGTTTTGGGCTGCTGCTTCTCGTACTCGCCCTGGCGCTCGTCGCGGCGGCGATTTGCGTGCTCCTCGTTGAAACCGACTTGCAAGGTGCTGACGCGCGAGCCCAAGAAGATCTCTAGCCCTCTGGCCTCAACAGCCTGCGTTACCGAGGCGGTGAACAATTCACGGCGTGCAGCGCTTGCATTGCTGTTGGGCCAGCGGTGACACTGTTGTTGCGTTGCAGCATGTGCGACGAGGCCGAAGAAGGACGGGAATGGGGAACAGCTCTTCAGGCCGGATTGACTAGGATGCCGCCTTCCCGCCCCTTTGACGAACTGTGGGGGCTTGGGCTTGCGGGTTCCCCCCGTGAGGGGTTTGAAACGCTCGCGCGGTGGCTGGAAGAAACGCCTGGCGCGGAACTGGCGAGGCGCCAGCAATCGGCGGAAGCCGCGTTCAGGAGCCTCGGGATCACATTCGCCGTTTATGGTGACGATCAGGCGGCAGAGCGCATCATCCCCTTCGATATCCTTCCGCGGATTTTCTCCGCCGGTGAATGGGATCGGCTGACCGCGGGCCTCGAACAGCGGGTCCGCGCGATCAATGCCTTTATCGACGACGTCTACGGCGCACGGAAAATCATCGCGGACGGCGTCGTTCCGGCGGACATCGTCCTCGCCAACTCCCAATTCTGCGTGCCGGTCGCGGGAGCGAAACCGCCGTACGGCGTCTACGCGCACATCTGCGGCATCGATCTGGTGCGTACGGGGGCGGACGAGTTTTTCGTTCTTGAGGACAATGCCCGAACGCCTTCCGGCGTATCCTACATGCTCGAAAATCGCGAGGCGATGCTGCGGCTCTGCCCCGAACTGTTCGAGCTCCTGCCTGTCCAGCCGGTCGATGCCTATCCGGAGCTGCTGCGCGATACGCTTTATTCCGTGTCGCCTTCGCAATCGCGCGAGCCGATCGCCGTTCTGCTTACTCCCGGCCACTACAATTCGGCGTTCTACGAACACAGCTTCCTTGCCGACAAAATGGGGATCGAGCTGGTCGAGGGGCAGGATCTCGAGGTCGATGACGACATCGTCTGGATGCGGACGATCGAAGGCCGCGTGCGCGTCGATGTGATCTACCGCAGGATCGACGATGCTTTCCTCGATCCCCTGATTTTCCGCGCGGATTCACGTGCTTGGCGTGCCGGGACTTCTCGCCGCCTATCTCGCGGGGAACGTCGCGCTGGTGAATGCGCCGGGGACGGGAATTGCCGACGACAAAGCCATCTACAGCTACATGCCGGAGATCGTCCGCTATTATTCCGGCGAAGAGTTGAAGCTGCAGAATGTCGAGACCTGGCGGTGTCGCGAGCCCGACGCATTGAAATACACGCTCGAACGGCTGGACCAGCTGGTCGTGAAGCTAGTCGACGGTTCGGGCGGCTACGGCATGCTCGTCGGTCCGACGGCGACCAAGAAGCAGATCGAGGACTTCCGCGCTGCGCTGATCGCCGAACCGCACCGCTACATTGCGCAGCCGACGCTGGCGCTTTCCACCGTGCCGACCTTCACGGAGCAGGGGATTGCACCGCGTCACGTGGACTTTCGTCCTTTCGTCCTAACCGGCGCAAGCAGCGTCACCATCGTTCCAGGCGGACTGACCCGGGTGGCCCTTCGCGAGGGATCCCTGGTCGTGAACAGCAGCCAGGGTGGCGGGACGAAGGACAGCTTCGTGCTCGACGGCGTGCAGGACGGCTGATGCTCGCACGGACCGCAGCCAACCTCTATTGGATCGGCCGCTACATGGAGCGCGCCGAGTTCACCACGCGCCTGCTCGAAGCGACGATCCGTCTCGACAGCCTGTCGCCGCACACGCTCAGCTCGCAGACGCTGGCGAAGCGCTCTTGCGGTCGTGGGCGGAGACGCGACAGCCGACGCCGGCGGCGATTTCACAGCGTCGCGAGCCCGGACCTACCTGACGGTCGACCAGGGCAACGCCAATTCCATCAAGTGCTGCGTGAGCCTCGCGCGCGACAATGCGAAAGGTGCTCGCAATCGCCTGACGCAGGAAGTGTGGGAGGCGATCAACCGCTTCTGGACTACCCTGCGAGATCGCAGCAATCCCGGAGGTATCCAGGGCACCGTCGCACTGCTCGAGGAGATCAAGGCCGAGGCGAGGGGCTTCGAAGGCGCGTTGCAACACATGCTCCGCACCGAGGCGAATTGGTTCATTCGGCTCGGCACGATGATCGAGCGTGCAGACAACACAGCCCGATTGCTCGATGTGAAATATTATCTGCTTCTCCCGCAGGGGCAGCAGGTGGGCGGGCCCCTCGACCGAGATCAGTGGATGACCCTGCTTCACGTCGTTTCGGGGCAGGGCGCCTACCGCTTGCTCTACAAGCAGGCGATCCAGCCTTGGCTTGTCGCCGACTTGCTCGTGTACCGGCGGGAACTTCCGCGCTCGCTGGTGTCCTCCGCGGCGCGCTCGGCGGCGCTTCTGGCTCGCATCGGCAATGTCAGCGGTCGCCAGGGAGAGGCCGACCGGCTCGCCCGCCGGCGCCTCGACCGGATCGAGGCGAACGACATCGACGGGCTGATCCAACGCGGAATGCATGAAGTTCTACAGCAGTTCATCGACGAGAACGCCGAGCTCGACCGGGCGATCGCGCGGCAGTTCCGGTTCCCCTGATGCGCCTGCACATCGATCATTCCACCGTCTACCAATATGCGGAGCCCACCCGGCGCGTGATCCAGCTCCTGCGCCTCACGCCTTCGAGCTTCGTCGGCCAGTCGGTGATGGACTGGCGGGTCGACGTGGACTGCGATGCGCGTCTTCGGGAGGGCCGCGACGGGTTCGGGAACGTCACGCACATGCTCTACGTGGACCAACCGACCCAAAGGCTCGGCATTACCGTGTCGGGACTGGTTTTGACGGAAGATCACAGCGGCGTCGTTCGCGGTCTTGCCAACGACCTTCCCGCGCCGGTCTTTCTGCAGCCCACTCCGCTGACGGAAATCGGCCCCGAATTGCGTCGGTGTGCGTCGGTGTCCGACAGCAAGCCTGCGCTCGACCGTCTGCATCGCTTGAACACGGATCTCTACGAACGGATTCGCTTCGATTCCGGGGCAACCAACACCGAGACGACGGCGGAGGAAGCCTTCGAGGCTGGACACGGCGTTTGCCAGGACTTCGCGCACGTCTTCGTCGCAATTGCCCGACACATGCAAATCCCGGCCCGCTACATCTCGGGGCATCTCTATCGCCGCGATGGGGATAGCCTGCAGGAAGCCGCGCACGCCTGGGCCGAAGCCTGGGTCGATGAACTGGGATGGGTTGCCTTCGATCCTACTCACGGGGTGTCCACGGACGAGAATTACGTTCGCGTCGCCTGTGGTCTCGACTATCGTGGCGCGTCACCGATTTCGGGCGCCCGGACCGGTGGCGGGGTCGAGGAATTGGCAGTGGAGGTCCAAGTGAGCGGGCATGCGGAAGCGCAGGTGCAGAATTGACCTATTGCCTCGGAATGCTCCTCGACGAGGGACTCGTGATGATCGCCGACACCCGCACCAATGCGGGCGTCGACAACGTGTCCGTCTATCGGAAGCTGCACTGCCTCTGCGATGAACCGGAACGGCAGATCTACATTGCGACATCCGGCAATCTTTCGGTCGCCCAGACGGTCATCAGCCTGATCCAGGAGGGACTGCCCACCGGTGATGAGCCCGGGCTGATGACACGCACGCTCAAGCAGGCGACAAGCATGTTCCGCGCGGCGCAGCTGGTAGGCGAGGCGCTGCAGATGGCGAACAAGACTGTTGGCGAGGCGCTGGAGACCCTCAAAATTCCCGCAAGTGCGTGCCTGCTGTTGGGCGGCCGGATCGGCTCCGGACCACCCTCGCTATTCCTTATCTATGAGGCGGGGAACTTCATCGAATGTCATCGTGAAGTGCCGTTCCTGCAGATCGGCGAGACCAAATACGGCCGGCCGCTGCTTGACCGGGCCCTCAAGCGGTCGACCCCCTTGCCGCAGGCGATGAAGCTTGCACTGCTGTCGTTCGACAGCACCATGCGGTCCAATATCGCGGTGGCGCGGCCGCTGGATCTCATGGTAATGCGGCCGGACCCCGGCGCGACTAACCTGACGCGCCGGATCGACGCGGACGATCGCTATTTCAATGAAATGTCGAAGCGCTGGTCGGAGCTGTTGCGAGAGGCCACATGCGCCATCGCCGATCCGGACTTTCTTGCCCAGCCAAGGCCGGACATCCGCTCCGTTTCTTAGTTCTACGGATTGAAACGATCAGACGTCGGGGCTGAGCTCGGCCCGCAGCCGCTTGACCTGCCTCTCGGCCCGTCTCAGCGCAGCGCGAAGCGCTCTCCTGCTGGATGGGCTATCGGTGACGTGTTCGGGCAAGACCCACATGTGGGTCGGCACGGCCTCCACCGCTTCCGGGATCAATGCGAAGTGACACATGACAAATCCAATCGTTTTCAAATGATTGTGCGTTGCAGCATCTCTCTAAACTCTCAATCCTCGTCATTGGGTGCATCGCTAGGTCCACGTCCTCAACGCGACATGCCATCAAGAGCCAGCGAAGGGGTGCATGCGATTGCTGCATGTGCGAATGCGTTTTTCGCACTTGCAACATGATCGCTCCGAAGTGAGTGTGTGCAGGCATTCATCGACATCTCTCTCCTGTCGATGGCGGCATCTCTCCTAACGAAATTGGGAGCCTTCCACCTCTCCCCGGAAGGCTCCCTTCGTTCGTTTGGAGGACCTGTCACAGTGAAAACAGCAGGCGGTCGGGCGAACTGGTCGCCCGAGGAAGTTACCCCGAAACTCTGAAATCGAACCTTAGAGGCAGGCCTCGAGGTACGGCTGGTCGAAGCCGAACTGCTTGGCCTTCTCGAGCGTGTAGGGGCGCAGGCCCATCGAGCGATATTCGCCAAGGATCTTCCCGTCGGCGCTCTCGTCGAGATACTCGAACTTGAACAGCTCCTGAGTGACGATGACGTCGCCTTCCATGCCGATCACCTCGGTGACGTTGGTCGTGCGGCGCGAACCGTCGCGGAGGCGCTTCACCTGGACGATGAGATCGACCGAATTCCGCGATCTGGCGGCTGATTGCCTCCTTCGGGACCTTGATGTCCGACATCATCACCATGTTCTCCATACGCGCGAGGCACTCGCGCGGGGAGTTGGAGTGGAGCGTGGCCATCGAGCCGTCGTGACCGGTGTTCATGGCTGCGAGCAAGTCGAAGCACTCCGGTCCGCGAATTTCGCCCAGGATGATGCGGTCTGGGCGCATACGCAAAGCGTTGATGACGAGGTCGCGAATGGTGATCGCGCCCTGGCCCTCAAGGTTTGGAGGACGAGTTTCGAGCGGAAGCCAGTGCGGCTGCTGCAGACGAAGCTCGGCCGCGTCCTCGATGGTGATCACGCGCTCGCCGGGGTCGATCATCTTCGACAAGGCGTTGAGCATGGTCGTCTTACCGGAGCCGGTACCGCCCGAGATGACGACGTTCATGCGCGATGCGCCGGCGATTTTCAGCACCGTCGCCATCTTGTCGGACATGGAGCCGAAGCCCTTCATCATGTCGAGCGTGATTGGCTTCTCGGAGAACTTACGAATGGAGATGGCCGTCCCGCGAAGCGAGAGCGGCGGAATGATGACGTTGACGCGGCTGCCGTCCTGAAGGCGGGCGTCGGCCAGCGGCGTGGTCTGGTCGACGCGGCGGCCGACCTTGTTCACGATGCGCTGGGCGATCTGGAACAGATGCTCCTCGTCGCGGAACTGGATCTGGGCGATCTCGAGCTTGCCCTTGCGTTCGACGAAGCATTGGTCGGGACCGTTGACCATGATGTCGCTGATCGACGGGTCGGACAGCAATTCCTCAAGCGGACCGAGGCCGAGAAGCTCGTCGACGAGAACCTTTTCGAGAGCGAACTGCTCGCGGCGGTTGAGCGTGATCTTCAGCTCGGCGAGAACCTCGCCGATGATCGGGCGGAATTCTTCGGCGAGCTCGTCCTTGCTGAGCGTCGCTGCCGCTTCGGGGTCGACGCGTTCCAGGAGGCGGGGAAGAACCTGTTCCTTGATGCGGTGAACCGCGGCTTCGAAGCCCTCGGCCTTGCTGCTCGCCTGGTTTCCATCGCCGTTCTGGCGATTGTTGAGGCGATCCATCGCGCCGCCGTTGGAGCCGGTCGGCGCCTGCAGCCCGCCATCCAGGTCAGCCGTCAGGTCGGAAATGGGCGGAAACTGCTCTGCCTCGTCCGGTGTCGATTGAGCAGCCGCGGCCGCTCCGCCACCCTTCATCGGTTTGGCGACACCAAATTGCGGACGTCCACCGCCGCTGCTGCTCGCGCCACTCCGCTTACCGAATGCGTTCATCTAACTTCCCGTTTCCTGCGAGTTCCGCCGAAATCGGAATGGTGAATAAGACCCAAACTTTTAGAAAAAGCTAACCGGGTTTAGGATGCCCACAGCAGACAGGGGGCGCGCATGTGGACGATGATGTTCGTGGTCGCACTGGCGGCTGAGGCACAAGGACCAAGTTTGCCATCATGGATGGCCGGTTGCTGGGAGAGCCGGTCCGAAAGTGTCTGGGTCGAGGAGTGTTGGACCGGTCCGCGGGCCGGGATCATGCTGGGCAGCGGTCGTAGCGGCAAAGGGGAGCAGCTATTCAACTGGGAAGTCATGCAGATCGAGAAGTCGCCGGCGGATGACCCGGCCGGTTCAAAGCTGACCTTCTATGGCGCTCCGTCAGGAAAGGTTCGGACGCCGTTTCACTGGGTCGCGAGCAGCGAGAAGGATGTGACCTTCCTCAACGCCGAGCACGATTTCCCCCAGCGCATCCGATATTGGCGCGAGGGACGGGAGCTGGTTGCGGAGATTTCGCTTAAGGACGGCACGAAAGCGCAACGCTGGCGCTACGCTCCGAGAGGGAATTAAGCGCTAGCGCTCTCTGCAAGAACCGTCAGACCGCGCTCACTGACCTCCGCGAAGCCGCCGGTGACGGAGATGCGCTCTGGCTGGGCGCCCTGCGTGCGGTACACGGCAATGTCGCCGTCCCGCAGCGTCGTCATGTAGGGCGCGTGGCCCGCAAGGATGCCTGACTCGCCCTCGGTGCCGGGTACGACGACCATGTAGACGTCGTCCGACATGACCAGACGGTCCGGGGTGACGAGCTCGAACTTGAGATCGGCCATTACTTCTTACCCTCAATCGCCGCGTCGAACGCGCTTGCGGCAGCCTCGAACTTGTCGCGGCAACCCGTGTTGCAAAAGCCGACGACCTTGCCCTGGTAAAGCGTCAGGCTGTCGGCGCTGACCGGCTTCCCCGACCAAGGGCACGTCTCATTGACGCAATCCTCTATGCGAAGCCGATCAGCCAATTCCCGCTTAGGCGTCCTGAGCCAGCTTCTCGGCCTTCGCGACGGCTTCTTCGATGCCGCCGACCATGTAGAAAGCCGCTTCCGGCAGATGGTCGTACTCGCCGTTCGACGACTGCCTTGAACGAGCGGACCGTGTCTTCGACCTGCACGAACTTGCCCGGGATGTTGGTGAACACCTCGGCGACGTGGAACGGCTGCGACAGGAAGCGCTGGATCTTGCGGGCGCGGCTGACGACCAGCTTATCCTCTTCGGAAAGCTCGTCCATGCCGAGAATCGCGATGATGTCCTGCAGCGACTTGTACTTCTGCAACGTCTCCTGGACCGCACGAGCAACGTCGTAATGCTCCTGACCGACGACGGCCGGGGTCAGAACGCGGCTGACGGAAGTCGAGCGGATCGACGGCCGGGTAGATGCCCAGCTCCGAAATCGCGCGCGACAGGGTCGTCGTGGCGTCCAGGTGAGCGAAGGAGGTGGCCGGCGCCGGGTCGGTCAAGTCGTCGGCCGGCACGTAGATGGCCTGCACCGAGGTGATCGAGCCCTTGTTGGTCGACGTGATGCGCTCCTGAAGAGTGCCCATGTCGGTCGCCAGGGTCGGCTGGTAGCCCACGGCCGAAGGAATACGGCCGAGAAGCGCCGACACTTCCGAGCCCGCCTGCGTGAAGCGGAAGATGTTGTCGACGAAGAAGAGCACGTCCTGGCCTTCTTGGTCGCGGAAATATTCGGCCTGGGTCAGGCCCGACAGAGCGACGCGAGCGCGGGCTCCCGGCGGCTCGTTCATCTGGCCGAACACGAGCGCGACCTTGGAGCCTTCCGGCGTCGGGTTGCCGTCGGCGTCCTTGGCGATAACGCCCGCATCGAGGAACTCGTGATAGAGGTCGTTGCCCTCGCGGGTGCGCTCGCCGACGCCGGCGAACACGGACACGCCGCCGTGGCCCTTCGCGATGTTGTTGATCAGTTCCTGGATGAGCACGGTCTTGCCGACGCCGGCGCCGCCGAACAGGCCGATCTTGCCGCCCTTCGCGTAGGGCGCGAGCAGATCGATGACCTTGATGCCGGTGACCAGAATGGCGTGCTTCGGTCGACTGGTCGACGAAGGCAGGCGCTTCCGCGTGGATGTTGGCGGACATGTCGCTGCCGATCGGGCCGCGCTCGTCGATCGGCTCACCGATGACGTTCATGATGCGGCCGAGCGTCTTCGGACCGACCGGAACGCGGATCTGCGAGCCCGGTGGCGCGGACGACCTGGCCGCGGGTGAGACCGTCGGTGGAGTCCATCGCGATGCGTGCGGACGACGTTCTCGCCGAGATGCTGGGCGACTTCGAGGACGAGGCGGTTGCCGCCATTGTCGGTCTCGAGCGCGGCGAGGATCGGCGGAAGCTCGCCCTTCGAACGCGACGTCGACGACGGCGCCGATGACCTGCGCAACGCGGCCGGTCAGGTTTCCGGTCTGCTGCTCAGCAGCGGAGCCCGAGCCGGACGTCGGTGCGTCGGCCTTCTTGGCTCGGCTGCGGGGCTTGGTCTCGGGAGCGGCGGTTGCCATGTCTGTCTTCCTTGGCTTCGTGTTCGGTTAGAGCGCTTCTGCGCCGGAAATGATTTCGACGAGCTCGGTCGTGATCGCGGCCTGGCGCTGACGATTGTACTGGATCGACAGCCGGTTGATCATGTCGCCGGCATTGCGGGTCGCATTGTCCATCGCGGTCATCTGCGAGCCGTAGAAACCGGCCTGGTTCTCGAGCAGCGCCCGATAGATCTGAATTGCGATGTTGCGCGGCAGCAGATCGGCGAGGATTTCTTCCTCGTCCGGCTCATATTCGACGGCAGCGAGCGACGCAGTGCCGGTGCCGGTATCGTTGGCAGGGACTGCGACCGGGATGATCTGGTCGACCGTCGGCTCCTGGACCAACGTAGAACGGAAGTTCGCGTAGGCGAGGTGGACCACGTCGACGCCGTCGGTCGTGAACCGGTCGATCAGGTCTTTCGCAATCGCCTGCGCGTCCGCATAGGTCGGGGCTTTCATCCCGCTGGTGTCGTACTGCGCGATGATGCCCTTCGGGTAGAAGCGCTGGATCACCGGGCGACCCTTGCGGCCGACGATGTAGAACAGGACCGTCTTGCCCTGCGCGACAAGATCTTCCGCCTTGCGGCGAGCCGCGCGGACGACGTTGCTGTTGAAGGCGCCGGCGAGGCCGCGGTCGCTGGTTGCGACGACGATCAGATGCGTGTCGTCCTTGCCCGTGCCGGCAAGCAGCTTCGGGCTTTGCGGACTGCGCGCAACCTTGGTCGCCAGCGACGAGACGACGCCGCTCATGCGGGTCGAATAGGGACGGCCGGCCTCGGCATTCTGCTGCGCACGGCGCAGCTTGGCCGCGGCGACCATCTTCATCGCCTTGGTGATCTTCTGCGTCGACTTCACCGAGCCGATGCGAAGCTTGAGGGCCTTGAGGCTCGCCATTTTATGCGAACGTCTTCCCGAACTCGGTCAGCGCGTCCTTGAGCTTGGCTGCCGTGTCGTCGTCGAGCGCCTTGGTGTCGCGGATCGTCTTCAGCACGTCGGCCTTCTCATTGCGCAGGTAGCTGAGCAACGCGGCCTCGTAGCGGACGACGTCCTTGGTATCGACCTTGTCGAGGAAGCCCTGCGTACCGGCGTAGATCGAAGCGACCTGCTCCTCGATCGGCATCGGCGCGTACTGCGGCTGCTTCAGCAGCTCGGTCAGGCGAGCGCCGCGAGCAAGCAGCTTCTGCGTCGAAGCATCGAGGTCCGAGCCGAACTGCGCGAACGCTGCCATCTCGCGATACTGCGCGAGCTCCAGCTTGATCGAGCCGGCGACCTTCTTCATCGCCTTGGTCTGCGCGGCCGAGCCGACGCGGCTGACCGAGAGACCGACGTTAATGGCCGGGCGGATGCCCTGGTAGAACAGGTCCGTCTCGAGGAAGATCTGGCCGTCGGTGATCGAGATGACGTTCGTCGGAATGTAGGCGGACACGTCGCCTGCCTGCGTTTCGATGATCGGCAGAGCGGTCAGCGAACCGGCGCCCATCGCGTCGTTCATCTTCGCGGCGCGCTCGAGCAGGCGGCTGTGGAGATAGAAGACGTCGCCCGGATAGGCTTCGCGGCCCGGCGGGCGGCGGAGCAGCAAGCGACATCTGACGGTAGGCGACGGCCTGCTTCGAAAGATCGTCGTACACGATGACGGCATGCATGCCGTTGTCGCGGAAATATTCGCCCATCGCGGCGCCGGTATAGGGCGCGAGGAACTGCAGAGGGGCAGGCTCCGACGCGGTTGCGGCAACGACGATGGAATATTCCATCGCGCCATTCTCTTCGAGCGCGCGGACGATCTGCGCGACCGTCGAGCGCTTCTGACCGATCGCGACATAGATGCAGTAGAGCTTCTCGCTCTCCTTGCCCGACTTGTTGATTTCCTTCTGGTTGATGAACGTATCGAGCGCGACGGCGGTCTTGCCGGTCTGGCGGTCGCCGATGATCAGCTCGCGCTGGCCGCGGCCGATCGGAACGAGCGCGTCGAGCGCCTTGAGGCCGGTCTGCACCGGCTCGTGCACCGACTTCGCTCGGGATGATGCCCGGAGCCTTCATTTCGACGCGGCGGCGCTCGGCGTCTTCGATCGGGCCCTTGCCGTCGATCGGGTTGCCGAGAGCGTCTACGACGCGGCCGAGCAGGCCCTTGCCGATCGGAACGTCGACGATCGTGCCGGTGCGGCGAGGCGGTCGAACCTTCGCGAATGTTCGCGTCCGAGCCGAAGATGACGACGCCGACGTTGTCGGCTTCGAGGTTCAGGGCCATGCCCTTCACACCGCCGTCGAACTCGACCATCTCACCGGCCTGGACGTTGTCGAGGCCGTGGATGCGGGCGATGCCGTCGCCGACGGACAGCACGGTGCCGACTTCGGAGACCTGCGCATCGGCATCGAAATTCGCGATCTGGTCGCGGATAACGCGGGAAATTTCTGCGGCGCGGATATCCATATTCAGCCTTTCATCGCCTCGGCGAGTTTGTTGAGTTTGGTGCGGATGGATGCGTCGATCATCTGGCTTCCCATCTTGATCACGATCCCACCCAGGATTTCAGGGTCGATGCGCGTTTCGATCGCGACGTCGCGGCCGGCACGGGTGCGCAGCTGCTGCTTGAGCGCGGCGAGTTGGTCGTCCTTCAGCGCGTGAGCGGTCACGACCTCGGCCGTGGTCTCGCCGCGATGGTCAGCCGCGAACCGGCGGAACGCGCGGATGACGTTCTGCAGCTGGTTCTTGCGGCCATTCCTCGCGAGGACGCCGATGAAGTTCGTCGTGATCGGGTCGAGCGAGAGCTCCCGACCGATGGCGTCGAAGGCTTTGCCCGCGTCCTGGCGGCTAACCAGGGGGCTCGAAACGAGCTCCGCAAAGTCGCGCGAATCCACGAGCGCCTGCGCCAGCAGCCCAAGGCTGCGGCTCACCGCGTCAATCTGCCGTTCGTCGCGCGCCAGGCCGAACAGAGCGGATGCATAGCGTCCCGCTAAGCTGGCCTGTATGCCGCTGGATGTTTCCACCGCGCTTAAAGCTCCAGAACTGGAATTTACCCCATGAAAAATGGGGCGCTGCTGCGGGTTGCCCCGCACGCCCCCATGGGTTGGCGCGCCACTAGCAGGGGGTCATTCGCGATGCAAGGCGGGTTGCCCCGCTCGTTACAGCTCGCGCGTGAAAAAGCGCGTGAACGGCGTGTCCGGATAACCGCCGAACGGTTCGCAAGGCACGAAGCCCTCGCGTTCATAGAGGCGAAGAGCCGCGGCGAAGGGTTCGGTCGAGCCGGTTTCCAGGCTGACCCTCCGATGACCGCGCTTCCCTGCCTCGTACAGAAGATGGCCGAGCATCGCCGTGCCGACGCCACGGCCGAGCGCTCCGGGCGCGGTGCGCATCGACTTGATCTCTGCATGATCGCCGGACAGCGCCTTGAGCGCTCCGACGCCGAGCAGCTCGCCATCCTCCCGGATGGTCCAGAAGCTGATGTCCGGCGCGGACAGGTCGTCCGACGGGAGGACGTGACATGCACCCGGTGGCGAATTGCCGCGCATCTGCGCGAAATGGAAGTCGAGCAAGGACCTGACGTCGGCGTGGTGGAGTTCTCCTTGATGGAAGGTCCAATCGGTCATTTGCGGCATGCGCTCACGTCCGCAACGACCGGGAAGTGGTCGGATGCGGGACGGCCGCCTTCGCTGTGCCAGGCCAAAACTGCATAGCGCTCAACGCCTAGGGATGGATCGACGAGAACATAGTCGATTCGGCGACTTTTGGTCGGAACCAGGGTGAAGGCATTGAAGGTGCCTTCGGGACCGACCGCCGGCGTACTGCTCACCTCGCGGGAATCCTGCAGTCTGCCCGTGAGCTCGCGCAAGGGCGGAGTTCCGGGTTCGGCATTGAGGTCGCCGGTCAGAATGACGAATTCGCCTTTGGCGCGGTGACCCTCGATCCACCTGACGATCTGCTTTGCCGATTCTAGCCGGGCTGTCTGGCCTTCATGATCCAGATGCGTGTTCACCGCGAGGAAGCGGCGGCCGTCGGATCGGCGGACCAGCTTCGCCCACGTCACGATCCGGGGAAAGGCCGCGTCCCAGCCTTTCGTGGGTTCGGCCGGCGTCGGCGACAGCCAGAACGTTCCGCTCGACCGGACCTTAAACTCGCCGCGATCGATCGCGAGGTTGGAGAACTCGCCCTTCGCTCGCCCATCGTCTCGCGCGACACCCAGGAATTGGTATGCGGGCAAAGCGGCCTCGAGATCCGTCTTTTGGCCCGGAACGACCTCCTGCAGCCCGAGGATGGCAGGCCGCATCAGTCGAACCTGTCCGATGAACTGCTCCCGACGTTCGGACCATTGGTTGATTCCGTCCGACGGGGTGTCGAGCCGGATGTTGTAGCTCATTACGCGCAGCGTCGGACAGGAGCGTGGCGACGGCGCAGCCCCCACGGTCAGGGTCGCCAGGGCCAGCAAGACCGCGCGCTGCGTTGCTCTCATCTTTCGGCTTCTAACGGGACCGGTCTTTTGACCGCAAGCTGCGGGAAGCGGTGGCATCGCCAAAGGGCTAACCCAATCCTCAAGCAAGGAGATGGGAATGACGTATCGAATTCGCGGGCTCGATCCCGCGCCTTATCGTCCGCTGTTCGGCTTGGCCGACCATGAGCTGGCGGCTCGCGGCATCGTGAGGATGATTGTAACCGAGAAGCCGAGCTTCCCGTGCCGGGTCACGCTCGAGGATCGCGACATCGGCGAGCAGGTCCTTCTGCTCAACCATGTCAGTCATGACGTCGCGAACCCGTACCGGGCTTCGCACGCGATCTTCGTGACGGAGGGAGAGATCGAAGCGGCCGAGTTCATCGATGAAGTCCCGCCGGTCTTCGCAACGCGGACGCTGTCTCTTCGCGGGTTCGACGACGAGGGGATGATGGCGCAAGCCGTACTCACCCAGCCTGGCGAGGCGGACGACGGGATACGCCGTCTCTTCGCCAATCCCGACGTGGCCACGATTCACGCCCACAATGCCACGCGCGGCTGCTTCGCGGCCAAGATCGAAAGGAACTGAGCCATGGCCACGCTTGCACGCGACATCGAGCGGTTTATTCCGAGCCATGTGACCGAATCCGTCAGTGACGAGGAAGCCTGGGCCGCCTTCGAGCGCCGCGACCGGAGCTGGGATGGCCGCGTCATAGGCGCGGTCAAGACGACCGGCATCTACTGCAAGCCGAGTTGTCCGGCGCGCCGTCCAAAGCGGGAGCATGTCGAATTCTTCGCTGACGCATCGTCTGCGCTGGTTGCGGGCTACCGCGCCTGCCTGCGGTGCCGGCCCGACGACATCGGCCGGGACCGCGAGGCGGTGGCAAAGGCGGTTCGCCTGATCGAGCGATCCGAAGAGGCGCCGAACCTCACCGACCTCGCTGCGGAGGTCGGCTACGCGCCGCACCACTTTCAGCGCATCTTCACGCGGGACGTCGGCGTGTCGCCCGCGGCCTATGCGAGGGCCCTTAGAGCCAATCGTGCCAAGGATGCGCTCGGCGAGAACGGCAGCGTCACGGACGCCATTTACGAAGCGGGCTACTCCGGTCCGAGCCGTTTCTATGCCGACGCCAAGGAGCGGCTGGGAATGACTCCATCGGCGTGGCGCGACGGCGGGCGTGGCGAGACGATCCGCTATGTCGTGAAGGACAGTCCGCTCGGCCCATTGCTGGTCGCTGCCACCTCCAAGGGTATCTGCAGGCTGACGTTCGATGAGGATGAAAGCGTGCTCAAGCGCCGCTTCCCCAACGCGACCGTTCTCCCGGACGACGGCACGATCTCGGCCTGGGCCGAGGGTGCGCTGACCGCGATCGAGCATCCGGCGCAGACGCCCGAGCTTCCGATCGACGTTCGCGGAACCGCTTTCCAGGAGGCGGTGTGGAAGGAGTTGCGGCGGATCCCGCTCGGCGAGACCCGCAGTTACGCCGACATTGCGGCTGCAGTTGGCCAGCCGCAGGCGGTGCGGGCGGTCGGTACGGCGAACGGCTCAAACCCGGTCGCGGTGCTGGTGCCCTGCCACCGGGTGATCCGGTCCGACGGCTACGTTGGGCGGCTACGCTGGCGGCCTCGACCGCAAGCGTCAGCTACTCCAGGCGGAAAAGGCGGGCCGACAAACGACATTCGACCTCTGACGCTGACTCAGTCCTCGTCGTCATAATACTTCTTTTGGACGGCTTCCCATTGGCTCTTGGCCTTGTCCCGGTCGCCCGCGTCGAGCTGGTGGAGAATCGCGACTACCGAATCGTGCCATTTCCCCATGTGCGGACTGTAGGCCATCGGGACCAGCACCGTTCGAGCATCTTTCAGCCGATTGTCGTCAATCAGCCGGCCGATAAGCTCCATCCTTAGCTGATCGTCCTGAGGCGCCAGGGCGACAGCATAAGTGAGGCCATCGATCGCATTTTTAGTCGGCTGGACGCCCTCCGCGACGTAAGCGCGATAGAAAAGCACGAGCGGTTCAGCGGCCTCGGGATCGATCTTGTTCGCCTTGAGGAACATCGAACGGACCGCATTCCAGTCGGCGCTCTTGCCATTCTCCTTGGCAAGCGCAGCCATCGCCTTGCCTTTGGTCATAAGGGCATCGAAGGAGTCCGGCTCAAGTTGTAGCGCGCGATCGGCGGCGTCGTTGGCTTCCTTCGAATTCTCGGCCGCCAGTTCGATTTGCGCGAGGGTAGTCAGGACCGACGGATCGTCCGGATAGTCCGACGCTGCGCGTCTCGCCGTGCCTGTGAGCGAGCCAGGGAAAAGCTTCTTCCCGCCACGTGCGAGACGGAGCCTTACGTTGATGACGCGGGCCTCCCCCGGCGTGAGGGGACGCACCGTCACCGGGGACATCCTCAATTTCGACGCCGGGATATTCGCAGCGGTGAACTTGTCGTTCTTGAAATAGAGCTTGAGTTCACGATCCAGCGTCTTGAGGTCCCCGAACGCGTCCTCCGCTGCCTTCAAGGACGGAACACCCGCTTGAATAGCGTCGAGATATTTTGGGAGCTGTCCCCGCCGCTTCAGATCGAACGTCAAAAGATGCGTAAGCAGCCAGCCGCGGCCATAGAGGGTTGCGTATTGCCAGCCGTCAATGAACCGGAAGTCCCCCGCGATCATCTTTTCAAGCGGTAGATCCGACATCTGGTAGAGTTCTTCGGCCCGATGCAGGGGCGGCTTTCCGATCATCACGCTGCCGTCGGGCTTGAACTCCGCAGTGGCGAACAATTCCGCGAACCCTTCGGTCAGCCATGTCGGCAGCGGTCGATCGGCATCCTGAAGCATCAAGTGATGGGAATATTCGTGGAAGAAGATGCTGTCGGCACTCAGGTTCCACTTACCCTTATGGCTCTTTTCCGGAACGAAGGCGACTGAGCCACTGGCCCTGGGAATGTAGAACCCCGCCACCCCGGATTCCTTGCTTCCCCCGTACAGCCGCCGAAGTGCGGTGAGGTCCCTGACGATGTACAGGGTTACTCGCGTTGCCTGCCCCGGCGCCACATCCGGTACGCCACGCCCCTCGCGGAAGGCCGCGTCGAAGCGCTCCAACTTTTCGGCGTAGCTTTTCAGCTCTTCCGCGGAGGCGTCCGCATAAACGATGAAATGCTTCGACTTGGCCTCATGCCAGGCGGCGTGCGCTGGCGTGGCTGCAATCCCGGCAAGTAACGCAAGCGTCATCGATCTTGTCGGCCAGTTTGCCATCCGTCCCCCTCTTCGGCGGCGACACGTTAGCATCGGGCGAAATAGTGACAAGTCACTCGAATCTCCCGTTTTCGGCGAAATTCCTGAAGCGGCTCGGCCTACTTATTCAGTCTTGTGGTTGCTGGCGGACTTGAGTGCTGTATCGAGCAGCTCGCTGGCTTCGGCGCCGTTGCCTGAGTCCATGGCGTCGATGACGGCCTGCGCTCCGCTTCGCCATTCGGCCTTGGCATGCGTTTCGAACGCGGCGGGCACAAACCGGTCCCGCGCTTCCTTCAGCCGGTTTTCGGCGAGCAGCTGCCGAACCGCTTTCAGCCGAAGCTCCCTGTCGCCGGGTGCGAGATCAGCGGCATAGAGCAGTGCATCGATCGCATTTCTCGTCAGCGCCTGCCTCGATTCCGCGTAGCTGTCGTAGAAAAGCATGAGCGCTTCGGCGTTCTCGGTATCGATCTTGTTAGCACGAGTGAACCAGCTGCGGATCTTGGCCCAGTCTGCGCGGGCGCCATTCGCGGCTGCCAGCTTCATTTCGGCGCGGCCTTTGTAGATAAGCGCGTCGACATTGTTGGGTTCCGCCGCCAGCGCGCGATCGGCGGCGGCGGCGGCTGCCTCGTATCTCTGGGCACCGTACTCGGCTTCGGCAAGCGCTGCCTGGACGAAAGGGTCGGACGGATAAGAGGCAGCGATCCGACGCGCATCGGCAGCGATGCCGGGCGCGTCCGAATAATCCGTTCCGAGCTTGGACCGGATCACCACGTCCATTATGCCCGAACCCCCCGCGCTGAGCGGTCGGATTGCAAGTTCGCCGACAGGAATGGCCTTCTCATTCACGGTGAGTGCCAGGAAGGATCGCGGCTTCAGATAATCGTTCACATCCCGATTGAGCGCTTTGAGATCGCCAAAGGCGGCTTGGGCTGCATCGCGGGGCTTTCGCCCCTGTTCGATCCCTTCGAGATAACGATTGAGCTGTCCCGGACGCTGGCCTGACACGTTCAGGAAATGCGTAAGTAGCCAGCTCCTCCCGTAGATGTCTGTCCATTCATGACGTTTGGTTTCATAGTCCGCAGCAACCAATTCCTCTGCGGTAATTTTGCTGCCGAAGTAGATTTCCTGCGACCGGTACGAAGGAAACTTGCCGATGGTGACATTGCCGCGCGCATCCACTTCTGCGGTCGCGTAGAATTCTGCGAAACCTTCACGAACCCACATCGGCATGACTCCAGACCAGTCCTGAAGCTGTAGGTGATGCGTATATTCGTGGAAGAAGATCGCGTCGGTATCGAGTGACGTCTTCTCCACCGAGGTACTCGAGCTACTGTCAAACGTCAGGCCCCGGCCTGAATTGCGCGGGACGAATGCGAAGGAGCCGGAAGATCGCGTCGTGTAAACGCCCCGGATGGACTGGGATCGCATGAGGCGATCTAACGCGTCGTCGTCCGGCAAAAGGAAGATCTTAACGCGCCCGCCATCGGTGAGTTCGGGATCGTCCATCTGGCGCAGATGACGGAACGCACCGTCGAACCGCTCCAGTTTCTCGGCGAAAGCTCGCAGCTTCTTCGGATTATCGTCCGAATAGATGATGAAGTGCTTGGATCGCGCCTCATGCCAGGTCGCGCTGGCCTGACTGGCACAAACGCACGTACTGGCAGCGACAAGCCACCGAACGGTTGAGCGCAAGAATTCCCCCTTCTTCGGCAAAGCGAGATTAACAGCCCCAGGAAGCGTGACAACCTTTTTGAAGTCGGCCTTTCACAGGAAGCTGTAGGGGTCCACGTCGACGCTGACGCGGACCTTGGCGCTCCATTCCACGCCGGCGAGCCAGTCTCGGATCACGTCCTGCACGTCGAGGCTGCGGGCGGCGTGGACGAGGAGGCGTTGGCGGTGCCGGCCGCGAAGCATGGCGAGGGGAGCGGGAGCGGGGCCGAACACCGCCATGCCTTCGACCTTTGGAGCCGCATGACCGATGCGACGCGCCACGCTTTCCGCTTCGGTCGAAATCCTCCGCTGATACCACGATCGCCGCAAGCCGGCCGAACGGGGGCATTGCAGCGTCGCGGCGGGCTTCGGTTTCGGCTGCGTAGAATCCGGGGCCGTCGCCGGACACCAAAGCCGCGATCACCGGTGCCTCGGGATCGTGCGTCTGCACCAGAACGCGGCCAGGCTTGTCCCCTCGACCTGCGCGTCCGGCGACCTGCTGGATTTGCTGAAAGCTGCGCTCAGCCGCCCGTAGATCGCCGCCCGAAAGGCCGAGGTCCGCATCGACCACGCCGACGAGCGTCAAGTTCGGGAAGTGATAGCCCTTGGTGACCAGCTGTGTCCCGATCACGATGTCGATCGCGCCGGCCTCCATCTGCTCGACGAATTCCGCCGCCCGGGCCGGCGACCAGATCGTGTCCGACGTGACGATGGCGGTGCGTGCTTCCGGGAATAGCGCAGCGACCTCGTCGGCGATGCGTTCGACGCCCGGCCCGCAGGCGACCAGACTGTCTTGCTCACCGCATTCCGGGCAGGCCTTGGGGGGTGGCATCACATGGCCGCAATGGTGGCACGCCAGGCGCGCCATCAGCCGGTGCTCGACCATCCATGCCGTGCAATTGGGACATTGAAAGCGATGCCCGCAATGGCGGCAAAGGGTCAGCGGGGCGAAGCCACGGCGGTTGAGGAACAGCAGGGATTGCTCTCCGCGCTCCAGGTTTGCCTCCAGCTCGGCGACAAGGCTCGGCGCGAGCCAGTGACCGCGCATGGGAGGGTCCCGCGTCAGGTCAATGGCGCTGATCGTTGGCATGCTCGCGCCGGCAAAGCGATGACTTAGCGTCACCTCGCGATAGCGGCCGATTTCCACCATATGGCGCGTCTCGATGGCTGGGGTCGCGGACGAAAGGACCACCGGAATGTCTTCGAACTTGCCGCGCATAACCGCGACGTCGCGGGCGTGATACTGCACGCCTTCTTCCTGCTTGAAGGTCGGCTCATGCGCTTCGTCGACGACGATCAGTCCGAGGTTCGCGTAAGGGAGGAAGAGCGACGAACGCGCGCCGACGGTGACCTTGGCTTCGCCGCTGGCGATTGCGCGCCAGGCCCGGCGACGTTGAGAGGAGCGGAGATCGGAATGCCAGGCGACGGGCTCGCAGCCGAACCGGTTTTGGAACCGCTTGAGGAATGGTTCGGTCAGCGCGATCTCCGGGAGTAGCACGAGCGCCTGCTTCCCCTGCCGGAGGCATTCGGCGATGGCTTCGAAATAAACTTCGGTCTTGCCCGATCCCGTCACGCCGTCGAGCAACACAGGGTCGAAGCCCTTGCCGACAGCCGAGGCGAGGCTCGCGGAAGCCTCCTGTTGTTCTGTGCTCAATTTAGGTGGCGCGAAATCAGGGTCCGGAGCGGGCAGGGGCCGATCGGCCTCGACCGCGACCGCCTCGAGCGCGCCGACGTTCGCCAACCCACGCACGACAGTGTCGCTGACGCCGGCAAAATCAGCGAGCTCGCGGATCGTGCCCTGGCGGCCTTCCAGTGCGGCGAGCGCCTTCTCTCGCTGCGGCGTCATCCGGTCCGGAACGAGGCCGGTCGGACGATATTCCGTCAATTGCCGCGGACCTTCCAGCGCGCTCGACGAAGGAAGGATCATCCGCAGCACGGAGGCGAGTGGGGCCAGGTAATAGTCGGCCGTCCACTCGGCGAGACGGCGCAGCGCCGGTCTGATCGGGGGTACGTCGAGCGTACCGATGATCGGCCTTAGCCGGTTATCGCCGACTTCCTCGGTCGGCAGCCTTTCGGGTTCCCATGCGACACCCAGAAGCTGGCGCGGGCCGAGCGGCGCGACCACGACCGATCCCGGCTCGACATGCATGCCGTCCGGCACGCGATAGTCGAGCGGTCCGAGCGCTGCATTGAGGGTTACGACACGGGCGCGGTTCATCGGCAAGAGCGGGTCAGGCCCGGACTGAGGAGCGTTTACTTGCCCCGCTTCTTGCGGTGCGTGTCGAAGTCGAGGACGGCATTCTCTTCGTCATCGCGAAGGATACCGAGCCGGCGCGCAACTTCCTGATAAGCCTCCTCGACACCGCCGAGGTCCTGGCGGAAGCGGTCCTTGTCGAGCTTCTCGTTCGACTTGACGTCCCACAGGCGGCAGCCGTCCGGGCTGATCTCGTCGGCCAGGATGATGCGGGCGTAGTCGCCATCCCACACGCGGCCGAATTCCAGCTTGAAGTCGACCAGGCGGATGCCGATCGCCGCGAACATGCCGCTCATGAAGTCGTTCACGCGGATCGCCATGTCGGCGATGTCGTTCATCTCTTCCTGGCTGGCCCAGCCGAAGCAGGCGATATGCTCTTCGGAGATCAGGGGATCTCCGAGCGCGTCGTCCTTGTAATAATATTCGATGATCGTGCGCGGCAGCTGCGTGCCTTCCTCGATCCCGAGGCGTTTCGACAGCGATCCGGCGGCGACGTTGCGCACCACGACCTCGATCGGGACGATCTCGACCTGCCGAATCAGCTGCTCGCGCATGTTGAGGCGGCGGATGAAGTGCGTCGGGACGCCGATCGTCTGGAGCGCGACGAAGATGTGCTCGGAGATGCGGTTGTTGAGCACGCCCTTGCCGCTGATAGTGCCGCGCTTCTGCGCATTGAACGCGGTCGCATCGTCCTTAAAATACTGGATAAGCGTTCCCGGCTCTGGACCCTCATAGAGGATCTTCGCCTTGCCTTCGTAGATCTGGCGGCGCCGGGCCATTGCTGTCGCTTTACTCCATCCGCGGGTTCAGGGAGCGGCGGCTATAGGCGAGCCGTTCCCCATCCGCAATTAAACGTCCGCTGCTGGTTTCCGGCGCCGCGGGCGCGCTGGCGAAGCGTCATCACTGGCTGTCAAAGGTCCGGCGTCCTCAGCGATTGGGTCCCGGTATCCTAACGCGTTCCAGCCAAGGCGGTGACGCAGTCGGCGCCAGATCCAAGCGAGTGCAGCCGCGAGCAGCGCCCACGGAACCAGCGAGATGAGGATGACCAGGATCGTGGAGAACCCGCCGAGGAAATTGTCGCGTGCCCGCTCGAGCGCCTCGCGAAGTGGTGACCGGACGTCGAACCCGGGGACAACGCTTCCCGATCCATAGTTGAAGCTCATCGGTGTGCCGGCGAGAGCTTCCTCGTCGGTCTGCTTGCTTTCGGATAGCGATGCGATCTGCCCGCGAAGCTCCGCGGCCTGGTTGAGCAGGTTCTGCCGATCGACTGCTGCCTGAGGAGCGACATTGCCGCGGACCATGGGAACGGCTCGCGCGAGTTCGGCCTCTACGCTGGCAAGCTCCTGCCGCAGTTGCGCCTCGGTCCGGTTAGCTCCGGCGATACGCGTGCCGACGTCCTCGCCGGTGATCTCTTGATCCACGAGCATGCCGTCGGCTTTTTCCACCAGTTGCGTGGCCTGCTTGCCGAAATTGCGGGCAAGAGCGGGATCGAGACGAAGGGCGAGCATCGCTTCGATGTCTTTCTGATCGACGAGGCGGTATCGCATGCCGGTGATGCGGCATTTGGCGAGACCGAGCCTTTCGCAGGCTTGCGCGTGCGCCTCCTGCACCGACGAGATGCGATTCCCGGGCAGGCGGAAAGCGTAGCGATAGTTGAAGGCGACCCCCGGGGCTGCGGTCACATCGACTCCGGGAGCAGATGCACTCTCGGGCTCGTAGCGTTTTTCACTCACGGACGCTGAGCCGGAGTCTTCCTGAGGAGATTGCTGCGAGCATGCGGCGGTGAGCACCACGAGGGCAGCAGCAGTTAGGCGAACCTTGTTCATATGAAACCTCCCCCGAGCCGAAGGAGGTTACGCTGGAATTGCGCGTCTGCAACTACCGCTGATTATTGAGGAGCGCGGCGCGTGCTGGTCCGCGCTCCTCAACCGGGGGTTAGGCACACTTGATATCCTTTGAAGCAGCCGCGGGCTTGCGAGCCCAGGGCGCGCTCCATTCGAAACGATGCACTGCGGCAAGGCTCTTGCCGACTTCGCGACCGATCATGGCGAAGGCCCGATCGAGCCCGGCATTCAGTTCGTTGCGACCGGCCTGGTACTGACGGTCGAAGATCTCATCCATCATGGTGATCATCCTTTCATCGACTTTCAGAGCGCGATCGGGAGACCGGCGCTGTCGTTGGCGGCCGGGCGAAGCGCTTTTTCAACCAGCGCCAGCCGGCGTTCTGAATTCAGGCGGGACCATGCGCGATACGCGTCGGTCGAACTCCGAGCGTGCACCAGTGCCGCCTGATTTGCAGGCCCGTTCTCGAGGAACAGGCGGGGGTCCAGTCCATAAGCCATGCTTACCTCCTATCTCTTTGCCGCCGCCGGTGGGGGGCTGGGGAGAGATCCCGATGAACCGGCGGCGGCGTGGGAAATCATCTAGGCTTTCGATCGTTACGGCGCCAATCAAAGCCTCGACAAAGTCCATAAGCTTGGCTTATGTGAGTTCATGCGACGCCTCCCTCCTTTAGCCGCGATACGGGCCTTCGAAGCTGCGGCCCGGAATGAAAGCTTCACGGCTGCCGCCGCCGAGCTTGGACTGACGCAGGCGGCGGTGTCCTATCAGGTGAAGTCGCTCGAGGAGCGGCTGGGTGCGCCGCTGTTTCTGCGCGAGCGCGGTCGGGCGCGGCTGACACCGCTCGGACTGAGATTGCTGCCGACTCTAACGCAGGCGTTCGACTCGATCGAGGCCGCCTTCGCGTCGCACCGCGAGGAAGACGAAAGCCTACTCACAATCACGACGACGCATACCTTCGCCAACACTTGGCTGGCCTGGCGGCTAGGCGCTTTTCAGATGGCGCATCCGGAGCTCGCCGTGCGCCTCACGACCAGCAACGACGTCGTCGACCTGAAGGCGGGAGATGCCGACGTCGGCATTCGCGCCGGACCGGGCAATTGGCCGGGACTGGAGACGCATCGGCTGTTCAATTCCCATTTCACGCCAATGGCCAGTCCTGAATGCATCGCCGCCGAAGAGGCCAAGCTTGGACGGCGTCTTCAACCATCCGACATGCCTAATCTGAACCTGATCAGCCCCGGAGACGACTGGTGGGCGCAATGGTTCGCGGACAATGGCGTGGCAGCGGATGAAAAGGCACTTCGCCGCCCAGGCGTTCGCCTCGACAATCAGGCGAACGAAGGACATGCGGCCATGGCCGGGCAGGGTTTCGCCCTGTTGACACCGTTTCTTTGGCAGGGTGACGTTGCAGCTGGCCGCCTTGCCGTGCCTTTCCCTGAAAGCCTCTCGATGCGCGGCTGGGCCTATTGGCTCGTGATACCGCCCGAACGGCGGATGGTGCCGAAGATCAAGCGCTTCAGGGAGTGGCTGCTCGCAGTGATGGAGGAGGCGAAGCGGCCGCTTCCAGCTGACGCGGCGCTGGAGATCTAAGCTCAGTCGGTCGGCTTGTCTTCCGCGAGGTCGACGCGCCCGACCAGGCGCTGCCCGTTCCAGACTTCACAGCGGACGGCGGTCTTGAATTGCCGGGCGGATTCGATGGCTGCGGAATCATCCTCCGCCTCGATCCACTCGGCAGCCCAGACCTTGCCCGCCCCGTCGAGGCAGTAAACTCGATACGCTGGCATAAACACGCCCCCCAGACGATCTCAGTATTATCCAAATTCGGGCAAACTCAAATCGATAGATTGCCGGATGGATAACCTATCCAAGCAGTCGCTTACCGGGTGACGGCGGGCCGTCCGCATTGCTAAGCGTGAGCGATGGATCTTACCGAATCTTCCGTCATCGAAACGCCGTTCGACGCTGCCTTGTCCGAACGGTACCTCGTCTATGCGCTTTCCACGATCACCGCTCGGTCGCTGCCCGACGTCCGTGACGGGTTGAAGCCGGTCCATCGCCGTTTGCTGTGGGCGATGCGCTTGCTCCGGCTGGATCCGGCCGGTGCATACAAGAAGAGCGCGCGCGTCGTCGGCGACGTCATCGGCAAATACCATCCGCACGGCGACCAGAGCGTCTACGATGCGATGGTCCGCCTCGCGCAGGATTTCGCACTTCGCTATCCGTTGGTCGACGGGCAGGGGAACTTCGGCAACATCGACGGCGATAATGCGGCCGCCTACCGCTACACCGAAGCCAAGCTGACGCCTGTCGCAATGGCGTTGATGTCCGGCATCGACGAGGGCGCGGTCGATTTCCGCCCCACCTACAACGGCGAGGAAGAAGAGCCGGAGGTGTTTCCCGGTCTTTTCCCAAATCTGCTTGCCAATGGGGCCAGCGGGATCGCCGTCGGCATGGCCACCTCAATTCCCCCGCACAATGTCAGCGAGCTGATCGACGCCTCGATCAAGCTGATCGAGGAGCCCAAGACCGACGACCGCGAAATTATGCAGATCGTGAAGGGACCGGATTTCCCGACGGGTGGAAAGCTTGTCGACGATCCGCAGACGATCGAGCGTGCCTACGTCAGCGGTCGCGGCTCCTTCCGCCTCCGGGCGACCATCGAGAAGGTCGCCGAGAAGGGCGGAGGCTGGCATCTGCTGGTCACGGAAATCCCTTACGGCGTCCAGAAGGGCAAGCTCATCGAGCAGATCGCCGAGCTCATCGGCGAGAAGAAGCTGCCTATCCTTGCCGACGTTCGCGACGAGAGCGCGGAGGACCTGCGCATCATTCTCGAGCCGCGCGCCCGGACCGTTGACGCCGCGCTCCTTGAGGAAAGCCTCTACCGGCTGACGGACCTCGAGGTGCGCTTCCCGCTCAACCTCAATGTGCTCGACGAAAACCGCACGCCGCTGGTGATGAGCCTCAAGGAGACGCTGTCGGCCTGGCTCAAGTTCCAGATCGAAGTGCTCGTCCGCAAGAGCCAGGTTCGCATCGAGAAGATCGACGACCGGCTTGAGCTACTCGAAGGGTTCCTGATTGCTTTCCTCAACCTCGATCGAGTGATCGAGATCATTCGTACCCAGGACGAGCCGAAGCCCCTCCTGATGGCGGAGTTCTCACTCACGGACCGGCAGGCCGAGGCCATCCTCAACATGCGGCTGCGGTCGTTGCGCCGACTCGAAGAGATGGAAATAGGTCGCGAGCGGGAGAAGCTTGCCAAGGAACGCGAGGAGCTGGTCAAGCTGGTCGCTGAGCCGGCTCGCCAGCGGCGTCGGCTCAAGAAGGATCTCGAAGCCCTCAAGCAGCAGTTCGGGGACGATCGCCGGACGCGGATTGAAGAGGGCGCGCCAACTCGCGACATCGACTGGTCGGCGATGATCGAAAAGGAGCCGATCACCGTCATCCTTTCGCAGCGCGGGTGGATCCGGGCGATGCGCGGCCACGTCGCGCTGGACGACGCGGAGACCCTGAAATTCCGCGAGGGCGATGCGCTTGCGACGATCTTCCATGCGCAGACGACCGATCGGCTGGCGCTCTTCGCCGCCAACGGCCGCGTCTACACGCTCGGCGGCGACAAGCTTCCCGGGGGACGCGGCTTCGGCGAGCCGGTACGCCTGTCCATCGATCTCGACGCCGAAGTCGACATTGTGGAACTGATGGTCGTGCGGCCGGAGACGAAACTGCTTCTCGCTTCGAGCGACGGCAAGGGATTCCTGGCGAGCGGTGAGGCGACTCTGGCGGAAACGCGCAAGGGCAAGCAGATCGTCAATCTGCGGGCTGGAGCGAAAGTCGCCGTCGTCCGGCAAGTGCCCGATGGGGCGGATACGGTCGGCATCGTTGGCGAAAACCGGAAGATGTTGATCTTCCCGATTGCCGAGCTGCCGGAACTGGCGCGAGGGCAGGGTGTAACCCTCCAGCGCTATCGCGACGGTGGTCTGTCCGATGCCATCGCTTTCCGTCTGACGGATGGCCTTAGCTGGGCGCTCGGTGGTGGAAGCGGCCGAACCAGGACCGAAACGGACCTCACTCCATGGCGTGCTGCACGCGGCGCCGCAGGCCGGATGCCGCCCATCGGATTCCCGCGGTCGAACAGGTTTGATTAACGAGCGCTGTCAACCAAGTTTACCGGGAATCCCTCTGCGCTGGATACCCAGAATTAACCTCACGGCCGTAAACGGTCTGACATGCAGGCTGCAGTCAACCGTCTGCTGGACACGAAAGCCGTCCGGCAGGGGGAGAAATCCCGTGCGAAGCCGCATCTGGCGACGGCTGACGACACGGCCTTGCTCGGTGCGCTTCCCATCGCTGCGGCCATCATCGGGAAGTCTGACGGCGGCCTCCAGGTACTCTCTTTCAATCAGCGATTTCGCGAGGCCGTGGAACTCTCGACCTGCACCGCACTCGACTGGGACGAGGCGGATTGCCTGAAGGATGGCTCGATCGCGGACCTGCTTCGGCAATTCTTCGATGATTGCAGTGGGCCGGGGGAACTGGACTTTCGCGATGGCGAGGGTGTCGCTGCACGTTTTTACCGGCTCAAGCTAGCACCGCTTCCCAAGGGCAAGGGAGCGATGCCCCGTTGCCTGCTTAGTCTTGTCGATCGCACCGTCGAAGCCCAGGCCGAAAGAACGCTCAGGGCCGAAATGCTCCGGGACAGCCTTACCGGGCTGCCCAACCGACTTGGTTTCACCGAGACGATCGAACAGGTCGGCGAGGGGATCACGCGGGAACTCCAGCAGGCCGTGCTGGTCGTCGACATGCTCCGCTTCTCTCGCATCAATGAGAGCATGGGCGGTCTCGCCGGCGACGAGCTCCTGATCACCTTCGCGCGGCGATTGATGTCGGCACTGCGTGGCGGCGACGTGCTTGCGCGCACTGGGGGCAACGAGTTTGGCGTGCTGGTGACTTTGCGCCGCGGCGTCACCGATGCGCTCGCAGCCGCCGAGCGCATACAGGAAGTCCTCGCTGCTCCGTTCAAGATCTCGGACCTCGAAATCCGCGTCGAGTGTGCCATCGGCCTTGCGTTGATGAGTGCGGGACAGGACGCGGAAGAGCTGTTTCGCAATGCCCAGTTCGCGGTCAAGCAAGCCAAGCAGGTCGGGAAGCCGCAGGTTTATGAGGCGCGTCAGGCCAGCGAAGCTCGTCGGCGCTTTTCGATCGAGACCGAGCTTCGCCGCGCGCTCGACAAGGATCAGCTAAAGCTTTTCTACCAGCCACTGATCGACTTGAAATCCGGCGAGGTGGCCGGGTTCGAGGCTCTCGCCCGCTGGAATCACGAAGACCGCGGCGAGATCAGCCCGACCGAGTTCATTCCCGTAGCCGAGGAGTCTGGCCTCATCCTTCAGCTGGGTCGCTGGGCGATGCACACGGCCGCCGAAACCCTGGCCGGCTGGGACCGGAGTGCGGGCGAGACGCTCCCGCTGAATGTCAGCGTGAATCTCTCGGCGATCCAGGTCGCACGAGATGACATTGCCGCCGTCGTCTCCAGCGCGCTCAAGGCCAGCGGGCTTACGGGCGACCGGCTGACGCTCGAACTCACGGAAAGCTCGATCGTCCAGGATCCGGCGCGCGCGACCCGCGTGTTCGATGCACTCAAGTCGCTCGAAACGACGGTCGCGATGGACGACTTCGGCACAGGTTATTCCAGCCTGGCCTATCTGCAGCGCCTGCCCATTGACGTGCTGAAAATCGACCGCAGCTTCGTTTCCGGAATGATGGTCGACCCCGACAGCGTGGCGATCGTCCGCGCCGTCCTCAGCCTTGCGGATGCACTTGGCATGTCGACGACGGCGGAAGGCATCGAGACGGTCGAGCTTGCAACGACCCTCGCGACGCTGGGATGCGCCAGCGGTCAGGGTTTCTACTTCGCCAAGCCGTTGGAGGCGGATGCGGCGCTCGATTATTGGAGGTCGCGCAAGCGCCACTGACATGCTTACGATTGTGTTCTAAGGCACACACCGACTTGGCGGATTGCGTTTCGGGCCCAAATAGTTGAACCGTCACCGCCGTACGGGCATTGTTCAGCTAGGGCTGGGTAGAGGGACACCGTGACTATCAATCATTTCAAGACGTTCGTCTTCGCGTCCGTCGCCGCACTTGCCGCGCCGGGCGCCGCCGTGGCTCAGGCAGTCACGTCGTTCCCTTGGCGTCGGTGCAGGGCGTGAGCCTGCCGACGGCCGGGTCGGTCGCGGCTATCTACAATCAGTACAAGATGAAGCCGATCTGGTTCCGCAACGGCGCACCAACGATTGCGTCCACGCAGCTCGTCCAGATTCTTCGCCGGTCTTCGGTCGATGGACTGGGATCAGGCCCACAGCTCGCCGACCAGATCCAGGCTGCCATTCAGGCTGCCGCCGGCAATCCCGCAGGCGTCGAGACGGCCGAGCAGCTCATGTCGTCCGCGTGGGTGCTCTACGTCCAGACAATCAAGCGCCCGACCAATGGCATGATCTACGCCTATGACGTGCTCAAGCCGCAGGGCACCCGCACGGACCAGATCCTGCTTGGCGCCGCCGCGGCTCCGTCGCTGGAAGCGCACGTCAGCTCGATTGCGGCGATCAATCCGATCTACGCCGGGATCCGTGATGCCGAATGGGCGCGGATGCAGGCTAGCGGCACATTGGCGCCGGACCCGCGGGTGCTTGCCAACCTTGACCGCGTGCGCTCGATCCCAGCGAAGGGACGCTTCATTCTGGTCGATTCCGGTTCGCAGCGCATGTTCCTGTACGAGAACGGCGTTCCCGTGGACAACATGAAGGTGGTCGTCGGCATGCCGGAAATGCCCACGCCGCTGATCGCCAGCGTCATGTACTACGTGACCTTCAATCCGCAGTGGAACGCGCCGGTGCACCTGGTGAAAGGCGCCATTGCGACGAAGACGCTCGCCGGCGGCCAGAAATATTTCAATTCGATGGGCTACGAAGTGATGGCGGATTGGACGGCCAACTCCGCGGTTCTGCCCTTTGAATCGGTCGACTGGAAAGCGGTCAAGGCTGGCAAGATCGCGCCCCCGCGCGTTCGTCAGAAGCCGGGCAAGGAGAACTTCATGGGTCTCCTGAAATTCACCTTCCCGAATTCGCAGGACATCTATCTGCACGACACGCCGGCCAAGAATAAGTTCGACGAGGCCGATCGGGCCGACAGCAACGGATGCGTCCGTGTCGAAGACGCGCAGCGCTTCGCCCGCTGGCTGCTCGGCCGTGAGCCGGTTGCGCCGGGAACGGACCCCGAGATCCCGGTGCAGATGCCGGCCGGTGTGCCAATTTACCTGACGTACATTACGGCGCAGCCTTCGAACGGGCAGATCGCCTGGACCAAGGACGTTTACGGCTGGGACAAACCGGGCGCCCAAATCGCGTCTACTTACGTCAGCCCGGTAGCCGCTGCGCGCTAATCGCTCTCTTGCCTGATCGCGCATCTCGCGCGGTCGGTACGTTGATCTTCCGGACATAGAAAAAGCCGGCCCGGGTTTTCCCGGACCGGCTCTTTTCTTTGGCTAGGCCTGTTATCCGCGCTCTGGCGCCGGCGGCGGCGGCGGCGGCGGAGGCGGTGGAACCGGGCAAGCCTCGGTCGCCAGAATCACCGATCCGTCCGGGCACGTCTGCGTCGCAGGCGGCGGCGGGGGAGGCGGCGGCGGCGGCGGCGGAGCTTCGACAACTGCCGGCGGCGTGTAGAAGTTGTAGGTCAAGCTCGCCATAAAGCTGTGAGACTGCCACTTCGAACGGATTTCCGTGTCGGCGTCGGAGAACGTGAATTTCTTCGTGTTGAAGTAGCGATATTTCAGGCCGAGATCGATGTTCGGCGAGAGCGACTTGCGAACGCCTGCCAGCACTTGCCAGGCCAGACCCGAGTCACTGTCGGAGAAATTGAACGAGGTGGTCGGAATGGTCGGGTCCAGATCGGCGCTGAAATCAGCCTCGCCCTTGACCTTTGCCATGCCTATGCCGGCACCCACGAACCCGTTCCAGTCATTCTCATCGCCCATGTCGACGATCACGTTGGCCATGGCCGATAGAGCGCTGTGCTTGCCGTCTGCGTCGACGAACACGTCCTCGACGTTATCGACCACGGTGCCACCGAGGCGAAGATCCTCGATGCTCGCGCGCTTGTAGGCGAGCTCGCCTTCGAGCCGGAACAGCCCGAAGTCGTAACCGCCGACCAGGCCCACATCGTAACCGGTCTTGGAATCGACGCTCAGGGCGTCCTCGTAAAAGGTGTCCGAATCCTCGATAGCTGTAACGCATGTTCTCGAGGATCATGGCCCCGAGGTCGACGCCGACATATCCGGATCCGTCACGAGCGACTGCCGGTGAGGCGATTGCAGCGGTCGCGACCGCGGCAAGCAATAACTTACGCATGAAAAGACCCCTTTTTGGTCAATTAGGCTGAATTGGTCATGCATCGGAATGATTCGCGAGGCAACATGACCTCAGGCGGAGGCATGCGCTGGTGTTGCAATTGTGCCACTACGATCATCCGCCAGTTCTCGCAGCCGCAAGCTCCTGCGTGACGATGAAATCCAGCGTCTCGCCCTTGGGGAAACCGGCATCGACCCAGCGGCGCTCGATTGCCTGCAATGTCCTTGCAACCTCGGGACCTTGCTGGAGCCCCTTCGCTATCAACTGCCCCCCGCCGACGGGCATACGAGGCGTACGCCATCTCGCGATCTCAGCCGCTCGATGCGCTCTGCCGCCCAGCAGCAGACGATCCACCGCGCATTCGACCCCGATGTAATAGGCAAGGCTCTGCGCGTTTTCCGGCAGGTCGGAGTTCACTGCGCAGCCGAGCCGCTTGCGGGCCTTGTTCGACAGCTTCAGGCGAACCGCGATGCGTTCGGCAAGCGCCGGGTCGGGGGGAAGGAGCGCGGCCAGGCGGCGAAGCGGCGCTCCTTCAATGCCTGCGGTCCGTTCGGTTTCAGCCAGCTCTGCAAGGCGGGAAACGGCGGTATCGGCGATCTCCGGAAGGACCGGCCGCAGCACGCCATGATCCAGCATTATCGCAACCGTCGGCGTCGGATCTTCGACGGCCAGAAGCTTCAGCAATTCGTCGGCTATCCGCTCGCGGGACAGGGCCATCAGATCGTTGGCCCGCTGCGCGCAAGCGCTCAGTCCCGCGGCGTCGGGTTCGCCCGCTCCGAACCGCGCATGAAAGCGAAAGAACCGCAGAATCCGCAGGTGGTCCTCGGCGATGCGCTCGAGAGGTTCACCGATAAAGCGGACGCGCCGGGCGATCAGGTCGTCCTTGCCTCCGAAATAATCGAAGACGTGACCCGTCTGCGGGTCCGCCGACAAGGCGTTGATCGTGAAGTCGCGGCGGGCCGCATCTTCTTCCCAGTCGTCGGTGAAAGCCACCGTCGCTCGCCGTCCGTCCGTGGTTACGTCACGACGCAGCGTCGTCACTTCGTACGGGGTTCCGCTGCTGACAGCCGTCACCGTTCCGTGATCGATGCCCGTGGGGACGGGCCAAATCTTGGCCGCCTCCAACCGTGCGACCACCTCGTCGGGTCTCAGCCTTGTCGCGAGGTCGAGGTCGCTGACAGGCAAGTGCAGAAGTTCGTCACGAACCGCGCCACCCACGTAGCGGGTCAGGCCTTCCTTCGCTCCGAGAGCATTGAGCAGGCGAGCCATGCCTCGCTTGCGACGCCACCTGTCGGCATCGATCTTCAGCTCCATTGCAGCCTGCGCGACAGGTTGACGATCATCGCGGCCGTGGCTCCCCAGATTTTTCGGTCCTTCCACACGATCTCGTAGTAGTGGCGCTCACGTCCCTGGAACAGGGCGCTTTTCAGCTGCTGGTTGGCCGGGTCGAGCACAAAATGGAGCGGAGCCTCGAACCAGTCTGCCACCTCGTGTTCGTGCGGACTCAATTGCTGGTCCGGCGGGACGACCGCAAGAACAGGCGTGACCATGAAGCCCGTAATGGTGCGGTAGGTGTCGACCTCGTCGACGACTTCGGCGGTGGCGGGATCGAGACCGATCTCTTCCCAGGCTTCTCGCAAGGCCGCCTGGACGGCATTTTCGCCGGGGTCGATGCGACCACCGGGAAATGCGACCTGGCCCGCGTGAGTGCGCATGTGCTCCCGGCGCACCGTCAGGACGACTCCGGGCTCAGGACGATCCGTCACCGCAATCATCACAGCCGCAGGAACATTCTCCTCAACCCCACCTTCGTCCAGGTCGCCTTCTAGCGGAGGTAACACCGGCGGTTGGGCCAGGGCAGTCCGCAACCGATGGACCAGGCTCATCGCTCGTCCACCCCCAGCGCGAAGAACGCGCCACGGCTCCACACACCCGCGGGGTCACGTCCTTCCGCGAGAGCAATCTCCGCCAGTTCATAATAGATCGACCGCGAAAGCTCGGCCTCCAGACCGTGACGTACTTCAAGGCGAGGCGAGGGGCCGAGGGCCGTTTCCACCACGCGGAGCCGGTTCGTGGGTCCGGCGATCACGACGTCGCCGCTGTCGAGCTTGAAGGCGATGTTACGATCCTGGCCGCTGCCCTCGCGTCTGCATCTCGATCGCACGAAACGCAGTGCCTTCGACTTCGATCTCCAGTTTCTCGACGGGCGTTACGAGCACATGGCTGCCGTCCGGCTCGCGTCGAAGGACGGTCGAGAACAGGCGGACCATCGCCTGCCGGGTGATGGGCGAGCCCTGATGGTACCAGGTGCCGTCCCTGGCGATACGCATTTCGCTGTGTCCGCAATGCGTGGGATTCCAGGTCTCCACGGGCGGAAGGCGCCGCTCATCCGCAAGCTTCTGCAGATCGGCGAGGCTCAATCCCTGCAATTCGATCGGAGGACGGGTCTCGGGCACCGGCAGTCATTGCTTCGACACGCCGTCGATGACAACAGGGCCGCGATGCGTGAACGAAAAGGAACGGCAATCGTCACCGGTGCGGGCAAGCGCGTGGGTGCGGTTATTGCTGAGAGCCTGATGGCCGATGGCTGGTCGGTCGTCGCCCATGTTCATCACGCTGACGACCAAGTCCCGGGCGGAGCTGTAAAGGTCGTTGCTGAGTTGGCGGACACATCTTGTGCCGAAGCGATCTTCAACGCGGCCGAGACCCTGCCGCCGGTGCGGCTTTTGGTGAACAATGCCGCGCGATTCGCTCGCGACAGCTTCGGAGAGTTCAGCCCCGAGGAACTGGATGCGCATCTGGCTGTGAACCTGCGTGCGCCAGTGCTGCTTACGGAGGCTTTCGCAAGTCGCCATCCGACCGGTGAGGATGGCCTCGTCGTCAACTTATTGGACTCCAAGCTCGCCGCGCCCAATCCGGACTTCCTCAGCTATACGCTTTCGAAGCAGGCGCTGGCCGGGTTCACGGAACTTGCGGCGCGCGCGCTAGCGCCGAAAGGCATACGCGTGAATGGGATTGCGCCGTCGCTGATGCTGCGCTCCCCGGGGCAGACGGAAGAAAATTTCGAGCGTGTCCATATGGACAATCCGCTAGGACGAGGGGTGGCCCCCGAGGAAGTGGCGGCCGCAATCCATTATTTGGCATCGGCGCGAACGGTCACGGGAGAAGTGATCGTCATCGACGGGGGGCAACGCTTCTCGCCGCCGCTGCGCGACGTCCAGTTTCTTTGAGCTTGGAGGATCGATGAGCGACCCCCGACCGAATCTTGCAGGGACTCGTGCCCGAATCCCTGCGGCCGCGAAGCGCGCGAATCTTTCTCGATTCGCTTGAAGTCATGACGGACATCGGATTCCACGAGTTTGAGATCGGTGTTCCGCAGCGATTGCTCGTTACCGTCGAAATCTGGCTGGACCATGTTCCGCCGGCTGACTCCGACGACCCGATGCATGCCTGGGATTACGACTTCCTGCGAGAGCAAGTCGAAGAGCTTGCAAGTGCCCGCCGCTATAATCTGCAGGAATCTCTGGCACATGCGATCTTCGACAGGGTCGCTGCGCTTCGCGGCGTACGCGCCCTTCGCGTTGTAACGTCAAAGCCCGACGTGTATCCGGAGGCTCGCGCCGTCGGAGTCGAGCTTGCCTCTTTCAACAGCAATGCGCCCGATGTCGGCACAATGTAACAAGCGTGGAACAAAATGCGTTGCGCGGCACTTGTGGCGAATATAAGGAGGCGCGCTTACGGCCATGTAATGTTGATACATGGAAGTGGCCTTCACCGGGTCGGGCTGGGGAGCGGCCTAGTCCGGATTGATGATGGCGTTTCGGGGAGAATTGCGCGTTAATGTCATACGCCCAACATAAAGAGCTTAGCGGCAACCGGACGGTCGCGATCATCATCGTGGCCCTGCTCCATGCGGTGCTCGGCTATGCGATCGTCACTGGCCTTGCCTACAACGTGATCAAGAAGGCGGCCGAAGACCTCAAAACCTTCGACGTGGAGGAAGAGCCGCCGCCACCGGAAGAGCCGCCGCCGCCGCCCGAGCAGCCGGAAACGCCGCCGCAGGTGGTCGCTCCGCCGCCTCTCGTTCGCACGAACGTCGCGCCGCCACCGCCAATGGCCGTGGTTCGCGAAGCACCGCCGCCAGTGATCACTCCGACGGCACCGCCTGCGCCGCCGGCGCCGCCTGCGCCGCCGCCTCCGGCGATCGTCACGAAGGCGCAGAGTGCGCGAGGAAACCTGCAAACATTGTTCAGCCCGGACGACTATCCGTCGGATGCCGTCCGCAATGAAGATCAGGGCACGGTCGGCGTCAGCCTTGCAATTGGCACCGACGGGCGTGTGAGTGGTTGCAGTGTGACGTCGTCGAGCGGTTCACGCTCGTTGGACAACGCGACCTGCAGGATCCTGCGCAGCCGAGCCCGGTTCACTCCGGCCAAGGGCAGCAATGGCCAACCCATGGCGGATACTTACAACCAACGCATCACCTGGCGACTTGAGGGTTAGACCCGAACTCCAGCAAGATCATTTTTCGAGAGGAAAGTAGACGAACATGTCAATTCTCGCACTCGCGGCAGCAGCCGCTCCCGCCGCAGCCGGCGAAAACCCCTACGGCCTCATGCAAGCGCTGGAAGAAGGCGGCATCATCGCATGGACGACCTTCGTCATTCTCGTCGGCATGTCGATTTTCTCCTTCTACATCTTGTTCACCAAGCTGATGCAGCAGCAGAAGATCATCGCTCAGGGCCGCAAGGTTCGTGCGAGCTTCTGGAACTCGCCGAACCTGCGTGAAGCGGCAACGAAGCTCGAGCAGCGCAGCGCCTATCGCGCCATCGTTGACGACGCGCTTCTTGCGCAGGAGCAGCACGACAAGCTGACCGATCCGATCGATCGCCACGACTGGATGGCCAACAGCCTTGCCCGCAGCCAAGGTGCGATCGGCGCCCGTCTCGGCGAAGGCCTCGCTTTCCTCGCGACCGTCGGTTCGACCGCGCCGTTCATCGGTCTGTTCGGAACCGTCATCGGCATCTACCGCGCGCTGATCAAGATCGGCGCATCCGGCCAGGCCTCGATCGACGTCGTCGCCGGCCCGGTCGGTGAGGCGCTCATCATGACCGCTCTCGGCCTGGTCGTCGCCGTTCCGGCCGTGCTTGCCTACAACTGGCTCGTTCGCCGCAACAAGTCGATCATGGAGGACCTCGCGGCCTTCACGAACGACCTGCACGGATACCTGATGTCCGAAGGCCGCGTGAAGCCCCGCATCGGTGGCGCTCCTACGAAGGCTGACGCTGGTCGTCCCGCCACGGCCACTGCAACCACGGGGCGCCCGGCGGAACCGGCTCGCACCGGTGCGCCGACTGCCGACCGCGTTTAATCCGATCGCGAAATCCCGTGCCGGCGCGGTAACGCCCGGCACGGCCTCGTGACGATATCGAACTGAAGAAGGCCAAGTCTTATGGCAATGGGCGTATCGCAAGACAGCGACGAAGACACACCGATGTCGGACATCAACGTGACTCCGCTCGTGGACGTCATGCTCGTGTTGCTGATCATTTTCTTGATTGCGGTTCCGGTCGTCTTGCAGACGGTTCCGGTCTCGCTGCCGCAGGTTCGTTACGAACCAACCACGACCAAACCGGAGAACGTGAACCTTTCCGTTCGCGGTGGTCCGGGCGGCGAATGCGAAGTCTACTGGAACTTGACCAAGGTGAATTCGCAGGAACTGGTGGATCGTGCGGTCAAGAAGCTCGAGGACACGATCGCTGCCGTTGGCGGCGTCGAGAATCTCACCGAAGAAACGATGCCCGAGGCGCATATCCGTGGAGACGTCAACACGCCGTACCGCTGCATCGGCGGCGCGGTCTTCACGATGCAACGCGCTGGCTTTGCGCGCGTCGGCTTCATTTCCGAGCCGCCGGCCGGCACCGCCGTCGTGCGTCAGTAAAGTTTAGGAGCTTATCGCCATGTCGATGCAAACCGCCAGTGACAACACCAGTGGCGAGCCGATGATGGAAATCAACATGACGCCGCTGATCGACGTCATGCTCGTTCTTCTCATCATGTTCATCATCACGATCCCGATCCAGACTCATGCGGTGAAGCTCGACCTTCCGGTCGACGACCCCAATGCGGTTCCGCCACCGATCGACCCGGTCAAGAACAAGGTCGTCATCACGGCGGCCGGCCAGATCCTCTGGAACGGTGGTCCGGTCAGCCAGGAGCAGCTGCGGCAGTATCTGGAGCTTTCGCAACAGATTCAGCCGATCCCGGAATTGCACCTGCAGCCGGAACCGGAAGCGAAATATGTCCTCGTCGATGAAGTGCTCGCAGTTACCAAGCGCGCTCGCGTCGAGAAGATGGGTTTCGTCGGAAACGAAGCCTACATGAACTTCTAGGGACGGCTTGCTCGTCTGCACTTTGAGGCGGTCCTTTGGGGCCGCCTTTTTTTTGGGCTTGCTGCATTGTTGGCGGCCAGCCGCGCAAAAGTTCAGCGGCTGGGATTCGTCGGAAACGAGGCTTACGCGGGTTTCTAGCCTGTACCCGACCGTCCGGGCTTGAACATCGTCGGTTGGAACGACACTAGCGGCCTATGGTCGAACGCACGCTCATCCGCCCAACCGCCTTCGTCGACGCACCTTTCGGACATGACGGAAAGGTCGCGAGGCTTGCGGGAGGGCTGATCTTCTTCTCTGCGGTCGAGCTGCTGCGGATCGAAGGCAATCGAAGAGTGTCGTCCGAGCTGGTGCCAGTGGCCGGCCTTGAAGAGCGCTTCGATGAAGACCTAGCGGCGCAATGGGCAATGCTGACCGGCGTGCGAAAGCCTTTGCAGCTAGGCGATCGTACCGTTCGCCTCGACCAGCCCCAGGTCATGGGGATCCTGAACACGACACCGGACAGCTTTTCGGACGGAGGCCGCTTCGCCGAGGCTGGCTCCGCCGTGGACGCTGGTGTGCACATGGCAAGCGAGGGCGCGGCAATTCTCGACGTCGGTGGCGAATCCACACGGCCCGGGGCCCAGCAGGTCTGGGCTCAGGATGAGATTGCCCGGGTGCAGCCGGTCATCGAGCGGCTCTCCGCCAGCGGCGCCGCCGTATCGGTCGACACGAGGAAGAGCGAAGTCATGTCGGCGGCGATCGAGGCCGGAGCACGACTGGTCAATGACGTTTCGGCGCTCACGTTCGACCCGCGCTCGGCGGAAGTCGTGGCGGCAGCTGGGACGCCGGTTGTCCTAATGCATCATCAAGGGCTGCCGGAGACGATGCAGCACGATCCACAGTACGAAGACGTGCTGATCGAAGTCTATTCCTGGCTCGAAGAGCGCATTGCGGCCGCCGAGGCGGCGGGAATCGCGCGGTCCAACATCCTTATCGATCCCGGATTTGGCTTTGGAAAGACGGTGGTGCACAATCTCGAGCTCATGAACGGGCTTGCGCTGTTCCATTCGCTCGGTTGCCCGATCGTGGTCGGCGCGAGCCGCAAGCGGACGATCGGTGCCTTGTCCAACGAGTCGCCAGCGGACCAGCGCCTTGGCGGGAGCATCGCATTCGCGCTGAAGGCGGTGGAGCAGGGCGCTCAGGTCCTCCGAGTCCACGATGTTCCGGAGACGGTACAGGCGCTGCGCATCTGGCGCGGCCTTCGCGACCAGGCACTGACGCCGCGTCTCGGCTAGAGCCGGACGCCCAGCCGCGGCGCGATCCAGAACATTCCGAGGTAGAGGAGCGCGGTCCCGGCAATCGCGAGCGCGAAGGCCAGCCAGAATGAAACGCCTGCCCGCAGCATTGCGGGAAGTGCGAGAAACATCGGCATGGACGGCAGGAAGAACCAGAAGGCGCCCTGGGCGAGTTCGGCGACCCGCTCTCCATCGCGCGTATCCCGCCAGACCCAGATGAAGGTCAGCAGCGACACCAGAGGAAGCGACACGATCAAGCCCCCGACACCCGGCGACCGGCGCGCATATTCCGACGCGGCCGCAACGATGATCCCGGAGATAAGTGCCTTGATCGCGAGGTAGAACATGCTCAGCGCGCCGACGGGTAAAGGGCCAGCGCACGGGCGAGATCGGCGATCAGATCGTCCGGATCTTCCAGGCCGATGTGCAGCCGAACCAAGGGCCCCTCGAACTCGCGCTTCGATGCCGTCCGTAGGCCCTTCGGATCGGACGGCGTGGCGAGGCTTTCGAAACCGCCCCAGCTGTAGCCGATCCCAAACAGTTCGAGGCTGTCGATGAGCTTGTCGCGCGCGGCCGCATCTCCACCTTTCAGGGCGAAGGAGAAAAGTCCCGACGATCCCTGAAAGTCGCGACGCCAATATTCGTGACCGGCGCATTCGTGAAACGCGGGATGGAGGATGCTCCCGACCTGCGGCTGGTCCTGGAGCCAATGCGCGACCTTCATCGCCCCAAGCTCATGCTGGCGAAGCCGAACGCCGAGGGTCCTAAGTCCGCGTGCGGCAAGATAGGCATCGTCCGGGCTGACATATTGACCGTAGGCGCGGCTGGTCCTTGTCAGCGCTTCCCAATGGGACGGCGCGGCGGTGACCGAGCCCATCATCAGGTCGGAATGCCCCGCGACATATTTGGTGCAGGCAACGACCGAGAGGTCGACGCCCTTGGCGATCGCCTGAAAGAAGATCGATGTCGCCCATGTATTGTCGAGCAAGGTGGCGATCTCGCGGGACCTGGCCATCGCGCAAATGCCGGGAACGTCCTGCACTTCGAACGTCAGCGAGCCCGGACTTTCCAGGAAGATCGCCCGGGTCTTGTCGGTAACCAGCGCCTCGACCTCCTCGGGCGAAAGCAGCGGATCGTAATAGCGTGTCGCGATGCGGAGCCGCTTTAGCTCGCGGTCGCAGAAATGGCGCGTCGGCGCGTAGGCGCTGTCGACCATCAAGAGCTCGTCTCCGGGGGCGAGCACGCTCATCAGCGCCATCGACACGGCCGCCGATCCGGATGGGAACAACCTCGTCCCGGCGGCTCCCGGCTCCAGCTCCGTCAGCGCATCCGCCAGCGACCATTGGGTCCAGGTGCCGTGCCGGCCGTAGCTCGGCCGGCCGTCCTCCGGCGGATAGGAAGCGTGCATGTCCTCGACGCTGTCGAAGAGCACTGTCGACGTGCGGGACACGGGCACGTTGACCATGCCGCGCAGCCACTCCTTGCGCCGCCCGCCGGTCACCAGCTTCGTGTCGGGATGTGTCGGCGGCGGATCGGTCATCGCGGGGAGCCTAGCTCCTGTTCCTGCGCACGCAACTCAGCGAGGCAAGTTTGCAAAGTTTGCAAAGCTGACGAAGTTGGTTGTCGGTGAATGGTCAATTTCGGTGCGCCGCCGCGCCGGCTCTCGTCGAAGGAAGGGCGCAGGGCGGCATTCCAGGCAAGCCGGAATTGCCGCGCATCGGCCCGGTCGCGAAGCTTGTAGGCGCTGGCCCGGCTCATCCCGACGGCGCAGCATGCCTTGCTGATTGACTTGGTAGCGTCGAGCACTTCGATGAAGCGGATCTGGCGGGAGGCGGTCCAGCCGTCGTGACGCGCCTTGAGCTCGACCGGGCGGAAACGGATGCGTGGAGGCTGCATCGGGCAGCTTAAGGCACAAGAGAGGGGGTGTAGGGAAGTGCTTTGGTCAGCAGGGTTGCGTCGTTGGAAGTCTCAATGCCTGCTTTTCAATCCAGACACCGTCCGCATACGGACGTGAGTGCCGAGGCTTGCCAACTACCGCGCCAGGCTGGCGTGACCATTCAGTTCTTTTTGCCGAGTTCGCGCCAGCTTTTCTCGTGGACCTCGACGCCATGCTTTTTGGCCGCCTTTTTGATGCGTTCGAACGCTTCGTCACGTTCGTGGTCCGAGACGCCCTCTACTTGATCGAAGCGCGCAAGTGCATTCCGGACATGGCTCGCGTCCTCAATCGGTTCCTTGCGCTGCTTCGGGAATGCAAACTTTTCCTCGTCGAGCTTGTTGCGTTGCTTCTCATTGAGTTCGCTCATGAAAGCCTCCTTGTGCTGCCATAAACGAGCCAAAGACGAAAGCGGTCCGACTGCGCTTCGATCAGCCAGTGTCGCAATGTCCGCTTTGACGCGGCAGCTTTCGACCCATTCCTGCCGCGACAGCTTTCGACCCATTGCGGACATTAGCGCCAAGCGCGAAACTCGCTTGGATGGACAATGACAATCCAGCCGAACGTGACGTTGGTGCGCGCATCCGCGTCAAGGCTGAACACGCTGATGCTGCTGCAACCGCGTTCAACCGAGAGGGACTGACACCAATCCATGTCGAGCAAAGGGCCGACGGCGATGTTTCGTTTTGGTTTGGCAAGCTCCCGGACGCGGACTTGCTGCGAGCGTGCGAGGCTATCCCCCGCGATTGGTATGCCCTGACTGGCAACATCCGCTAGTGGCAGCTTTCGACCCGTTGCGAACGTTCGGACAATCCGCTGAAATGGTTTGATGAGTAGCCTGACCCTTCGCTTTGAACCGGACCCGGCAGATGACGTCGGTAAGCTTTGGATGACGGTGCAGACTGACCGGTTTACCGGGACGGGGTTCTATTGGTCATACCGCGACGGCATGACGCGTTTCGCGGAGAAGCTAGCTGCCTACCCGCTATCAGAGCCAGCAGCAGAAGCTTGGGCTGAGGCTGATAATGTGATCCTCGCTGTTCAAATCATGCCAGTCGGGAACTTGGGTGACCTCGTGGCCCAAGTTGAGGTCGCTGATTTATATGAGGTCCGGCAGCGGCTCACGGCGACTTTCGCCACAAGTTACGTTGAGGTGGCAGCCTTCAAGCAGCAACTGGATGCCTTAGCGGAAGGGCGCACTGACCAAGCTTTGCTCACCGGGAGCTAGGCTAGTGTCTGTTTTCCACCCAAAGCTGCCGCGACAGTTTCCGACCCATTCCTGCCACTAGGCGGAGGTCTCTTGCTTCAGACTGACCACGTCGAAACCGGCCTCATCGAGTGCATTAAGAACGGTTAGAGCAACTTCTTCTTCGGATGACGGCAAGTGCCGCATGGCCCCGAGAGGGTGTGCAACTTCCGATTTGATTGCCCGCGCAATCACAGCGACGACTTCGTCGGTGAACATGGGGTCACGCTAAGGGGTGTGAGGAAGAGGTGCAATGTCTGCTTCCGACCCATTCCAGACACTACCGAATTGCCCGATCTTGTGAGACTTAACTGGCCAGTGCTGATACCTGCGAGGTCAACAAGCTTGGTCAGATCAGGTCGGAATGCTGTTCTTAAGCGCATCTCGGGCGATGATTGTAACGGCAAGATTTTGCCGCTCCGTCTGGATCATCTCGACGCCTATCTCCATTCGCTGCGCTAAGATCAGCAGCTCGATCGATGCCTGCGCCGAGAGGGGCTGGTCTTGCGCCAACTGGCCAGCAAAAACATCAAGCGCCTTCTGGCCGTCGTCAAGGTAGGCTTGGAGGTGCTCGAGATTAAGGTTCGAGGGCCAGTAGGCTTTGTGCTTCTCCCGTAATGGTCGAAGCTCGTCGATATGTTCTTGGACAGCCCCAGCAAGCCGCAAGGCTTCCGCGTACAGCGCCTGCTGTGCCTCCAGAACAGTCGGACTAAAGGGGCTGCCGGGGGCGTGGCCACCTTCCTGCCACACGTGCTGACGCCCGATCAGCACAGCGGCAAAACTGTCGAGCACGATGATCCGCGGCGCAATCAATTCGTCGATCGTAGTGAGATGTTGCTCGATGACCGGGATCGCCTGCGTGGCAACAGCGACCTGAGCCTTGATCTGGTCGAAGATCTCGCGAGCTTGGCTGACCCTTTCGATCACTTCCGCGACCTGTGGACTATCGAACCAAGCGTCGGGAAATTGGGCCTTGTAACCGGGTAGGCGTGCGATCGCTTGCTCGATGTTGATGAGTTCAGTCTCGGTCCGTGCCAGATGCTGCCGCTGCTCCTCCAATTCGCTGCTAATGCCACCAGCGCCCTTGCGCCCGAATACCATTGCCACCCCCATGCTTCGCACCGTTAGAGACATGGTAACAGCCTATGAAGGCTTGGAAAACGGGACTCTGCGCGCAAAATGTAGACCACGACGGAGCTACATCAGGTTTCGACCCATTGCGGACACGTCCGGCGCAACAACGCCCTTTTAGACATTACGAGTTCAACGCAGTGGCGCAGCAGCGATGCACCAGCCTCATCGTAAGCTTAAGCTGGCCTGAGACTCACTTGCAAAGTTCGGGTGAGCCGTCTCGAATCGACGCTTCGTGCCAGTCGTCCGAGGCCATTGTCTTGCCGTCGGTTACTGCGGTGCGCGCGCCCGTTCCCTCGACCTTCTTGACGTCATAAGTGGGCCTGTTGCCGCCGGTAGCAGCCTTCGCACCTTTCGCTTCTTTGATATCCCAGGACACGTTTTTCCCAGTCGTCGAGGCGGTGCGATCCAGTTCGGCTCTAATCGTGAAAGGCCTATGCATACGCTTGCCGGTGGCCAGTCCGCTTGCTGTATCGCGTGGCGACTTCACCGAATAGTAGCTCGCTGTTGTCACTGCGCCCTCGGCACAGGCAACGCGAAGCCAAGCCTCGTCATCGACGCCATCACCGTCGATATCGGCGACGGTCACCGAATAAAGCCGATCCGCGCTCGTCCCATCGCTAAAGGTCGCGTTTGCTCGGTAATTGATCACGCCGGAGCCAGGCGCACCCGCGACCGCGCCAGTTGGAATCAAAAGCAGCGCCGCGATGATCGAGCATCCTAGCGTCTTCATATCCCGTCTCCTCGAAAGAGAGCGCCGATGACTGGCCCCCGTAGGATGAGCATCCCACGTTGAAGGTTTTGTCGCAATGACGACTCAACAGCGACGCTCCGCTACTGGTTTGGGTCCGCTTTCCACCCATCGCAGACATTAGAGTCCGGCAATCCGGAAGAAGTCTAACAGACGATCGTCTTCTCAGAGGCGAGCATTTCCGGAAGGGAGGCTGAGCATGCGGGCGCTGCCGCAGCCTACTTTTCAGTCTGCAATCAGGCTCATGCAGGTGACGCCGGCCTCGGCCTTCTGAAGCTCGGAAACGTCGACCTCGATCACGTCGAAGCCGCGGGTGCGGAGGCGGTCGGCGGTGCGCGGATTGCCGGCCGGCAGGATGAGGCGGTCGCCTGCGCGGAGGCAATTCGCGGCGTTCGGCTCGGCCTCGTCGATGGGCAGGGGGTCGACGCCTGCGAATTGAGCAGGGTCGACCGAGCGCGGGTTGTAGAGGAGCACGGGCGTTCCAGCCTGGTCGGGTCCGGCTAGGGTCGCACCAGTCTTCAGATGGAGGCAGTCCCGAAGCTCCGCCTGCACGACGTCGAAGCCGATGGTGCGGCCGATCGATCGAAGGGAGTCGATGCCGGCGGCGTCGGTGCGGGTCGACAGGCCGACGTAAAGAGTGCTGCCGATGCGGAGCACGTCGCCGCCGTCGACGAAGCCTTCCGATACGCGATGGATCTCGAACTGGCCTGCCAATCCCTCCGCCGTCGATCCGGTCTCCGATGATCGCGACGCCGCGCCTGGCCGGGTGATGATGGCATGGCCGTCCAAGAGGAGGGCGGTATCCTCGACGAACACGCCGTCGGGATGGTCGGGCAAGTCGGGAAGGCGGATGACTTCGAAGCCTGCGCCGCGAAGGGCGTCTTCATAGGCGGCGTGCTGTTGAGCCGCTTTCATGGCATCGACCGGGACGCGCTGCAGATGGGTCAGTTCACATTCGACGATTCTGGGGCTTACCGCCCGCGTGAAGGCTCTCGGCATTCCGACGCCTTAGAATCGAAAAGGGCGGCCCGGAAGCACCGGACCGCCCTTCGCGTGACGTTCTGAGATTCGCTTAGCGCTTCGAGAACTGGAAGCTGCGGCGTGCCTTGGCGCGGCCGTACTTCTTGCGCTCGACGACGCGCGGATCGCGGGTCAGGAAGCCTTCGCGCTTCACCGTGGTGCGCAGCTCCGGCTCGTAACGGGTCAGGGCCGTCGAAATGCCGTGGCGGACGGCGCCCGCCTGGCCCGACAGGCCGCCACCCTTGACGGTGGCTTCGACGTCGTACTGACCGCGGCGATCGGTAATGTCGAACACCTGGTTGATGATCAGGCGCAGCGTCGGGCGAGCGAAATAGACTTCCTGCTCGCGGCCGTTGATGACGATCTTGCCCGAGCCCGGCTTCAGCCAGACTCGCGCGACGGCATCCTTGCGGCGGCCGGTCGCATAGGCGCGGCCCTGCTTGTCGAGCTGCTGCTCGCGAAGCACCGCAGCGATCTGCGGACCCTGGGTCGAAACGCCGTGATCGCTCACCGCTTCTTCGCGGCCGCGACGGCCGTCGCCGCCCGATGAGGCGGGCGCGGCTTCGGAAGACTCGGCGGCAGCCGGCGCCGCCTCAGCCGCGGGAGCCTCGGCAACCGCCGGAGCCTCGGGCTTCGGGTTGGTCAGCTCGCCGAGATCGGAAAGGGACTTCTTGTCGGCCATTATGCGCCCACCTTGTTCTTGCGGTTCATCGCAGCGACGTCGAGCGGCTGCGGGTCCTGGCCACCGTGCGGATGCTCGGTGCCGTTGTAGAGATGCAGAGCACGCATCTGGTCGCGGCCAAGCGGGCCGCGCGGGATCATGCGCTCGACCGCCTTCTCCAGCACGCGCTCCGGGAAACGACCCTCGAGCACCTTGCCCGCGGTCACGTCCTTGAGGCCGCCGGCATAGCCGGTGTGCTTGTAATAGATCTTCTGCGCGAGCTTGCGGCCGGTGAACCGCACCTTGTCGGCGTTGATGACGACGACATGGTCGCCGCAATCGACGTGCGGGGTGTAGATCGGCTTGTGCTTGCCGCGCAGGATATTGGCGATGATCGTCGCGACGCGGCCGACAACCAGCCCGTCGGCATCGATCAGATGCCACTTCTTCTCGACCTCGTGCCGGCTTGGCCGACTTGGTCGTCTTCATCAGCGCCTTCATGGCGTTTGCCTCTTCTCAAAAACGGGAAAGCGGCACCCAAATGGCGCCGCTGTCGAGCGGCCCAATGGCATCGGATGCGGAAATCGTCAAGCAAATCCGGCTCGTTTGCGGACGGGTAAAATAATACCGGAGGCTGCCGCGAACCTGCTCCGGAACGGAGGAATGCTTAAGCATGCGGAGCCTGGCAAGGCCCTAATTACCTGCGGCGCGTGATGCCGAACCGAAGGGGGGAAGGCGCGTGTCTGGAAGCGCCGTCGATGAAGCCTCGCGAAGAGCGGCAGAAGGTCATGATCAAGGCGAGGATGCGCAGTGGCGCCTCCTGGCATGACGTCTGCATCCTGAACCTGTCTCTCCACGGTGCCGGGATCCAGGCGCCCGAGCCGCCCGCGCGCGGGGTAGCTATGTCGAGATACGGCGCGGCAGCCACGTGCTCATCGCCCGCGTCGCCTGGTCGAAAGGCCATCGTGCGGGATTGCGCTCGCAGGACCCGATCTTCATCCAGTCGCTCGTCGCCGAGCCGAATGCGGCAGCACCGCCGAAGATGCCGGGTTTGCCGGTCGAGCGCAGGCGCGCCCCGCGAACCGTCCGGCAGCGGCACGACCGATCCCGGCTTTTGGGCCGCACAATGGAATTCGCCTGTTTCGTCATCGCCGCCGGTGCGGTTGCGCTGGGTGCGTTCGGTGCAGTGGAACAGGCCCTTGCCCGGCCCCTGTCGCAGATCAGCGCGGCGCTGGGCGGGTCCTGACTGCTAAAGCCCCGCCTCGACGGCAATGCGGATGGCCTCCGCGGTGGTGGACACGCCGAGCCGTTCGAGCAGCAGCGCGCGGTGCATCTTCACCGTTTTCTCGCTGATCTTCAGCTCCCAGGCGATCTGCTTGTTGAGGAGTCCGCGCGCCATGTGCTCGAGCACCTCGCCCTGGCGCGGCGGGAGCTCGGCCACGAGCGCCGCAGCTTTCGCCTGCCGGCCCGAAAGCCTGCCTTCCGACGGACGGCCCAGATCCACCTGCGAACCCAGGAACCAGGCAAGACCTCCCTCCGGGTCGAACAGGGGCGTGATCATCACGCCGTTGCGGAAGGGCTCGCCGTCCTTCCTGTAGTTGAGGATGTCGACCAGGACGGGGCGAAGATCCCGGATTGCACCGCGGATCTGATCCGACACCCAGGGCTCGGTGCTTTCGCCGGCAAGGAAGCGGCAGTTTTTGCCCACGACCTCGGCTTCCGCGTAACCCGTGAGGTCGCAAAATGCAGCGTTCACGACCTCCAGCGGATTGTCCGGAAGTCGCGGATTGCTGAGCACCATCGCGAGAGGCGATGTCTCGACGGCCTCAAGCAATTGGCGGTCCTCGGGGATCAAGCGAAACTCCTTGTCATGCAGAAATGGCCTACTCGGTCCTGGTTCCGCAAGCGGCGAATCTCCGCTTGTGGCTGCTGTTCTTAGCTGCCACCAAGGCGCCGCCAAAATCTGGGGAGAGACGCGTGGCGCAACCGGACCATCGTTCAGCAACCGTGACCAGCGCGTACGCGATCGTCACCTGCCTGTTCTTCGCATGGGGGTTCATCACCTCGCTTGTCGACCCGCTGGTCGCTGCGGTGAAGGGCATATTCCAGCTGAGCGACGTCGAAGCGCAGCTGAGCGCTTCGGCATTCTTCATCGCCTACGGCGTCATGAGCCTGCCGGCGGCGGTCCTGCTCTCGCGCAAAAAGGCTGTCAGCACAGTGCTGATCGCGCTCGGCCTGATGGTCGCCGGGTGCATGATCATGCTGTGGGCGGCAAATATCGCGGTCTACGGGCTCGTACTTCTCGGGCTCTTCGTGCTCGCCAGCGGCATCACCATTCTTCAGGTTGCCGCGAATCCGCTCGCCGCCGCGCTCGGACCGCCCGAGCGCAGCCACTTCCGCCTGACTTTCAGCCAGACGTTCAACAGCCTGGGAACCTTCATCGGCCCCTACCTTGGAGCAGTGCTTTTCCTGAAGGGCGTCGAGGTGAAGGAAGGGACTGCGATCACCGATGCGGTGCGCGAGCAGTCGCTTCTCGGCATCGACCGCGCCTTCTTCTGGATCGCGGGTCTCATCATCCTGATCGCGGTCGTGATCTGGATGGGCCGCCGAGTGATCAGCGCTTCGGCGCCGGTCACGAGCGATGAGACCGCGCGCAAGGGCATCGTCGCCATCTTTGCCGAGGCGATTTCGTCGCCATGGGCGCTCTTCGGCGGTTTGGCCATCTTCCTCTACGTCGGTGCGGAAGTGGCGATCGGAACGCAGATGGCCTTCTTTCTGAACAGCGACCGCATCTGGAGCGTGCCGCTGGAGGATGCGGCCAAGTACGTTAGCCTCTATTGGGGCGGAGCGATGATCGGACGCCTGGTCGGTTCCGGCCTTCTGACGCAATTCCCGGCGCCTAAGTTGCTGGCGGTCTTCACGGGTGCAGCCGCACTGATGTGCGCCTACGTCTTCGCCATTGGCGGCGTAAGCGCCGGCTACGTTGCGTTGTCGATCGGCCTGTTCAACTCGATCATGTTTCCGGTGATCTTCACGATCACGCTGGAGCGGTCGACCGCATCCGAAGAGGCGACGTCGGGCTTCCTCTGCTTCTCGATCATCGGCGGCGCGGCCATTCCGCCGCTCGTCGGGCTTGTGTCGCAGAACAGCGATTATGTGACCGCCTTCATCGTCCCGGCGATCTGCTATGCGATTCTGGTGTTCTTCGCGATCTCGGCGGGGCGGGCTGCGATTGCGCGGCGGGCGCCGGAAGTTCCGGTCGAACCGCTCTAGGCGTTACCGAGTGGGCCGACGCTCTGTTCGACCCACTCGGCATAGCTGAGCAGCAATTTGTCGATCGGCCAGACGGCGATGCACGGCACTTCGTAGCTGTGCAGGCCGGCGATGCGGGAGATGAGCGCGTCGGCGGCTTCACCGGTCGTCTTGAGGATTGCGGGAGTTTCCTCGGCGCTCTCGATTTTACCTTGCCAGCGATAGATCGAGCGGCAGGGTGCGAGGATGTTGATGCAGGCGGCGAGGCGCTCCTCGACGACGGTGCGACCGATCCGCTCGGCCTCCTCGGAACTGGCGAAGATGCAGTAGACCGATACGACGCTCATTCGGCGCGCCTCCCGTGGATATGCGCCCCCCATGCCGTCGACGCCACGACAAGTGCTCCGACGGCCTGGTGCAGGACAGCCAGCCAGATCGCGACGCCGGTCAGCACGGTCGCGATTCCGAGGATCATCTGCGTCCCGAACGCCGAATGGATGGCGATCGAGGCTGGACGTCCGCCCTCCAACGGTCGAATGCGGCGGGCGAACATCACCAGAGCGACGACGGTGACCCATGCCCACCAGCGGTGAACGAAATGGATCAGGTACGGATCGTAAGTCAGTGCGAACAGCGCTCCGCTCGACCAGTCGACGCCATCGGGGAAGAACCGGCCCTGCATCGCCGGCCAGTCGTTGGCTACCGGACCGGCGTTGAGGCCCGCGACCCAGGCTCCGAACAGCAATTGCACGAAGAGGACGGCGATGGTCGCAAGGGCGAGCCCGGTCAGGCGCGACGGTCGATCTTCGCCAGTACGATGCAACTGCCTGAGGTCCAGCGCTACCCAGATCAGCGCGCCCATGATCGCGAAGGCGAGCAGCAAGTGGGCCGAAAGGCGGAAGTGGCTGACGTCGGTCCGGTCCACCAGGCCCGACATGACCATGTACCAGCCCAGCAAGCCCTGCAGTCCGCCGAGCACGAGCAGGCCTATCAGCTTCCAGCCGTAGCCCGTCGGAATCGCGCGCTTCACCGCGAACCAGAGCAGGGGCAGGGCGAACGCCACCCCGATCAGGCGTCCGAGCAGGCGATGCAGCCACTCCCAGAAGAAGATGAACTTGAACTGGGCCAGCGTCATTCCCGCCGGTCCGTTGATCTCCAGATATTCCGAAGTCTGCTTGTAGAGGGCGAAGGCATGCAGCCAGTCGGCCTGCGTGAGCGGCGGGATCGCGCCGGTCACCGGCTTCCATTCGGTGATCGAGAGGCCGCTTTCCGTGAGGCGGGTAATCCCGCCGACGACGACCATCAGGAAGACGAGCGCGGCGACGCCGAACAGCCAATTGGAAATGGCCAGCGGCCGCCTGGCCGGCGCAAGCTCCTCGCGCGAAACGATCAGTGTCGAGTCCATCTGCGCGGGCGTATCGGTCCGCCGACGAACTTTGCCAAGACCGCCTTTCGGGTGACGCAGGTTAGAACTTTTTCGTCGATGTGATGTTGTATCCTGAGTGATGTCGCGTTATATCCTCCCCATGTCGATTGCAGTGCAAACTCGCGGGCTCGACCGGCTGGCCATTGGCCTGTCCGGCGTCTGTCTCGTGCACTGCCTGGCGACAGCGATCTTCCTGGGAATGATTTCGGCCGCCGGCGGACTACTCGGCTCGGCGTTCATTCATGAGGCCGGCCTTGGCCTGGCAATGATCGTCGGGACCGTCGCGCTCGGCCGGGGGATCATGGAGCATGGTTTCATGATGCCAAGCGCGGTCGGAAGCTTGGGGCTTGGCGTCATGGCCGGAGCGCTCAGCCTTCCGCACGACGGGACAGAGGCGCTCTACACCGTGCTCGGTGTCGGGATGCTCGCTCTGGGGCACCAGCTGAACAGCATCGCGGGCGAGTAATCGCCTCACCGCCGCAGCGCTTGCGGCTCCATATTCTGAGGACTATCTGCCATGTTGATGGCTGCCCACCAGCATCACATTCATGAAGGCAAGTCGCTGAAAGACGCGGCGCGCGACCGGCTGACCGGGCGTGGGGAGCAGTGGACGGACATGCGCGAGGCCGTGTTCGAGGCTCTCGCGAGCTTCGATCGGCCGGCGAGCGCCTATGACATTGCCGAAGCCGTCTCGAACAAGCAGGGTCGTCGCGTCGCGGCGAACAGCGTGTACCGGATCCTCGACCTGTTCGTCGGCGTCGAACCTCGCGCGGCGGGTCGAAAGCGCCAACGCCTATGTCGCTAATGCGCATCCGGACTGCCTCCACGACTGCATCTTCCTGATCTGCGACAATTGTGGGCAGGCGGTGCACATCGACGACGACGGAATTTCCGGCGGCGTTCGAAAAGCGGCGGAAATCCGCAGGGTTCTCCGCCCAGCGGCCGGTCATCGAGGTCCGCGGCACCTGTGGGGATTGCGGCGACCAGGACGGCTAAGCAATCGCTGAGCAATTGCTGAAACGGTGACATGTTGGTGACAGGACCGCGGGTAACCGATAAGTCCCGTCACATGTCCGACCGGCCCCAAACTCCGCTGCTCGACGCGGTCCAGTATCCTGCTGACCTCCGGAAGCTAGACCGAAGCAAACTCCCGCAATTTGCGGACGAATTGCGGCAGGAGATGATCTCAGCCGTCTCGGTGACTGGCGGCCACCTCGGAGCCGGCCTTGGCGTGGTCGAACTGACCGTCGCGCTTCACTATGTTTTCGACACGCCGAGCGACAAGGTGATCTGGGACGTCGGTCACCAGGCCTATCCTCACAAGATCCTGACTGGGCGCCGCGACCGCATCCGCACCTTGAGGCAGGGCGGGGGCCTCAGCGGCTTCACCAAGCGCAGCGAGAGCGAGTACGATCCGTTCGGCGCGGCCCACAGCTCGACGTCCATTTCCGCCGCGCTGGGTTTCGCGATGGCCAACAAGATGTCGAACGTGCCGGGCAAGGCGGTTGCCGTGATCGGCGACGGCGCGATGAGCGCGGGCATGGCCTATGAGGCGATGAACAATGCGGCCGCGGCCGGGAACCGGCTGGTCGTGATTCTCAACGACAATGACATGTCGATCGCTCCGCCGGTTGGATCGCTGCGCAATGCGCTGGCCCGGCTGGTCAGCTCGAACAAGTATCTGGCGCCTCGCAAGCTGGCCCAGAAACTCGCGCGGGCGATGCCGGAGCCGCTCCATCGGACCGCTCGGCGCATGGAGGAATATGCCCGCGGCCTGTTCACCGGCGGCACGCTCTTCGACGAGCTCGGCTTTTATTACGTCGGCCCGGTCGACGGGCATGACGTGGCGGCCTTGGTCGAGGTGCTTGAAAACGTCCGCGACGCCGACATGGGTCCGATGCTGGTCCATGTCGTGACCCACAAGGGCAAGGGCTACGGCCCGGCCGAGAACGCCGCCGACAAATATCATGGCGTCGTCAAGTTCGACGTCGTGTCCGGCAAGCAGGACAAGGGGCCTGGCGGCGGTCCGCCGGCTTACCAGAACGTCTTTGGCGAGACGCTGGCCAAGCTTGCCGAAACCGACCCTCGAATTTGCGCGATCACCGCGGCAATGCCGTCAGGGACCGGGGTCGACAAGTTCGCGGCAGCCCACCCCGAGCGCGCGTTCGACGTCGGTATCGCGGAGCAGCACGGTGTGACGTTCGCGGCCGGACTTGCCGCGCAGGGTATGCGCCCGTTCGTCGCGATCTACTCGACCTTCTTGCAGCGTGCTTACGACCAGGTCGTTCATGACGTCGCCATCCAGAATTTGCCGGTCCGTTTTGCGATGGATCGCGCCGGCCTGGTCGGCGCCGACGGCGCGACCCATGCCGGCAGTTTCGACTTGGCATACCTTTGTACGCTTCCGAACTTCGTCGTGATGGCCGCCGCTGACGAGGCCGAGCTCGCGCGCATGGTCAAGACGATGCAGGTGCATGACAGCGGCCCGATCGCCGTGCGCTACCCGCGTGGAGAAGGGCGTGGCGTGGAGCTGCCGGTCGATCCGCAGCCGCTGGAGATCGGCAAGGGCCGCATCGTCCGCCAAGGCAACAAGGTTGCGATCCTTTCGCTTGGAACGCGTCTCGCGGAAGCCGAGAAAGCGGCCGAGCAGCTGGAAGCCAAGGGTCTCTCGACGACCGTTGCAGACCTTCGCTTTGCCAAGCCGCTGGACGAAGAACTCATTCGTCGCCTCCTGACCACCCATGAGGTCGCGGTAACGGTCGAGGAGGCTTCTGTCGGGGGTCTGGGCGCTCACGTCCTGACGCTGGCGAGCGACGAAGGCCTGACCGACGTCGGCCTCAAGATCCGTACCATGCGTCTGCCCGATCGCTTCCAGGACCACGACAAGCCGGAGAAGCAGTACGACGAAGCCGGCCTCAACGCGCCGAACATCGTGGAAACCGTTCTGAAGGCGCTTCGCGTCAACAGCGCCGGCATCGAAGAGGTGCGGGCCTGAGCAGCCTTCTGCTCGGCGTACTTTGGCTTCTGGTCGTCGGCATCGCAGCGACATTACTGTTGGCAATGTTAGATCGTCGGACCCTCCGGCGATGGGCTCGCGCCCGTCCTCCAACGACATGGGCTCAAGTGAAGATCCATTTGTCTCAAGCCGGAGTGTCAGCCGCCACAGCTGATTTTGTTTGTGACGAACTCTCACCTTACTACCGCTATGGGCTGACGCCCTATCCCGAAGATCAGCTATTTTCGACGCTGCGCATCGATCCAGGTGACGTTGAGGATGTGGTCCAGGAGTATTGGAGGCGACAAGGTCGGGACTTGCCTTCGCCAGTCGAGCCTCAACTTCTGCCTAGCGACCCCACGGTTGAGGAATTTGCCCTGTGGCTCGAACGCGGTGGGAATCCACCGGAGTCCGCATGAAGATACGCGCCGATCAATTACTCGTTAGCTCGCGGTCTCGCAGAAAGCCGGACCCGGGCGCAGGCTTTGATCATGGCCGGCGCGGTCTTCAGCGGTGAGAGGAAGCTCGCGAAGTCAGGCGACATGCTTGCCGAGGATGCGCCGATCGAGGTGCGCGGCAAGGATCATCCCTGGGTGTCCCGCGGAGGGATCAAGCTCGATCACGGGCTCACGCATTTCGGTTTCGATGTGACCGGCGCAATCGGGCTCGACGTTGGTTCGTCGACCGGCGGGTTCACGGATGTCCTGCTCTCGCGCGGAGCGGCGAAAGTCTATGCAGTGGACGTCGGTACCAACCAGCTCGCTTGGAAGCTGCGGCAGGATCCGCGCGTCGTCGTTCAGGAGCAGACGAACGCCCGCTTCCTGACGGCAGAGCAGGTGCCGGAACCCATCGATATCGTGGTTTGCGACGCGAGCTTCATATCGCTTGCGAAGGTGCTCGAGGCCCCGCTGAAGCTCGCAAAGCCGGGTGCGAAGCTCGTTGCGCTCGTCAAGCCTCAGTTCGAAGCGGGCCGCGAGGAAGTCGGGAAGGGCGGGGTGGTTAGGGACCCTTCGGTTCACGAGCGCGTCTGCACACAGGCCAAGGTCTGGGTTGAAGAGCAGGGCTGGACCGTGCTTGGCATTGTTCAGAGCCCGATCACGGGCCCCGAGGGCAATATCGAGTTCCTGCTGGGAGCGGAGAAGAATGGCTGAAGCAATCCAAAGCCGGTCGTGGTTGAAAATCGCGCTGATCACTGTGCCGGCGATCGTGCTGGCCGGCTCGGCGAGCGGCTGGCTGTCCAATTCGGGCTACGGAAATGACTGGTTCGCCGGGCTGACGAAGCCGTTTTTCATGCCGCCGGGCTGGGCGTTCGGCGTGGTCTGGCCCATTCTCTATGCGCTGCTCGGGGTTGCGCTGGCCATGATCCTGGCGGAGCCGCCTTCGGAACGTCGGCGGAACGCGCTGATCCTGTTCTTTCTGCAGCTTGCTCTCAATTTCGCGTGGTCACCGCTCTTCTTCGCGGCGCACATGATCACACCGGCGCTCATCGTCATCGTGCTGATGGCCGGCCTTGCGGCCGTCGCTGCAGGGCAGTTTCGCCGCATCCGGCCGGTCGCCGGCTATCTGATGGTTCCCTATCTGCTGTGGCTCTGCTTCGCGGCCACGCTGAACAAGGCGATCGGCGATTTGAATCCGGGCGCAGGGGTGTCGCTCGTCGGCTGATCGAATTGTCCCTGCGCTCTACGCAGACGTGCTATATGCGGGTTGCGAAGGGGTGGATGATGAGATTGCTGCCAGCCATTGGTGTTCTCCTGGTCGGCGCGGCCTATCCGCTGACGGCCGAGCCAACCAAAACACAGGAATATGAAGCTGTCGGCGAGAGGGGCAGCGTGGATGGCACGACACAGGCCACCGACCTCAAGTTTAAGAGCGACCAGTATGACCGCATGACGGTCCCCGTGCGGGTCGACGGCCAAGGTCCCTATCGCTTTCTCATCGACACCGGGGCCGACCGGACCGCCATTTCGTCCGCGTTAGCGCGGCAGTTGCGCCTGGACGGACGCAAGGATGTCAAACTGCACAGCGTCACTGGCGAATTGCAGATCGAAACGACTCGAGTCCCAATGCTCGACATGACCGCCAAGAAGGTGCGGAACATCGACGCGGCACTCCTCGAGGCCGAGCACATGGGCGCCGACGGCATCCTCGGCCTGGACTCGCTGCGCTCCCAGCGCGTTCTCTTCGACTTCAAGAGGCAGATGCTGACGGTCGTTCCGGCCGAGGCGCGTGTGAAGGAAGACAGAGACACGATCGTGGTGACGGCAAAGGTCCGGAATGGCCGGCTGATCCTGTCCCAGGCCACCGCCGAGGGGACGCCCCTGACGCTCGTCGTGGACACCGGAGCGCAGGTATCGATCGGCAACGACGCTTTGTTGCGAAAACTCAGTCGGCGCAGCGTCAAGCGCACGGGTCCCGATCACGCTGCACTCCGTCACCGGAGAGAAGCTGACGGGTGAATATATGATCGTCCGGCGCCTTACGATCGGAGGCATCACGCTCAAGGACCTGCCCATCGTATTTGCCGACTCGCACGCATTCGGCAGGCTCGGGCTCGAGAGCAAGCCGGCGCTGTTCCTGGGCATGAATGCCCTGCGTGGCTTCGAAAAGGTCTCGATCGACTTCTATCGCAAGAAGCTGAAGGTCGTCCTTCCCGAGGAAGGCGCGCTTCACATGCGGGCGGTTGCTCTCCGCTGACCACCGCCACTGGCGGGCGCGTTCGGGCTTCCCTATTTGATGGCGATGTGCTTCGCGGCTGCGGCGAGTGCCGCATTCCATTGCCCGGACGCGTAGCCGAATTCCTCGGGCAGAGTGGAGGAGAGAATATGCAGTCAGAGAACAAGATGTTCGACGACTTCGTGAAGATGGTGAACGGCGTTGCCGGCACCATGGCTGGAGTGGGTCGTGAGGCGGAATCGTCCATGCGCGAGAAGATGCGCGAGTGGATGGCCGGGGCCGACTTTGTCAGCCGCGACGAGTTCGAGGCGGTGAAGGCGATGGCCGCCGCCGCTCGCGACGAGAACGAGATCCTGAAGAGCCGCATCGCGGCGCTCGAGGCGAAGGTCGCCGGCCCGGCGGCGGGCGCCAAGCGCGCGAGCCGCCCGAAGGGCGCTCCGGAGGCGTGAATCTGAGCGACGAAGAAGTCCAGGAAGAGCGTGACGACGGCGCACCCATCGAGGTTCTCGAACAATATTTCGAGGCCCGCGGCTGGGCGTGCGAGCGATCGGGCGAAGGCGAGATTGTCGCTTCTGCGACGGGCAGCTGGACGCAGTACGAGCTGCGCGGTGTCTGGCGGCCAGAAGACCAGGTGCTGCAGTTCCTGGCCTTTCCCGACATAAAGTCGACCCCCGAGAAGCGTTCCGCGATCTATGAATCACTGGGACTGATCAACGAACAGCTGTGGCTGGGCCATTTCGAGATGTGGTCCGGTTCCGGCCTGATCGTTTTCCGGCATGCGACCATCCTCGACACGCGCGAGAATGACGGCCTGAACTCTCGACCAGGCGGAATCCATCATCGAGGCGGCGCTGGAAGAATGCGAGCGCTTCTATCCCGTATTCCAGTTCGTGCTCTGGGGCGGGAAATCGCCGGGCGAAGCCATCGCCGCGGCGCTCATCGATACGCACGGGGAGGCTTAAACTGGCACTCAATCCAATCTGGTTCGTCGGCTGCGGCAATATGTCCGGAGCCATGGTCGAAGGCTGGCGCGTTGGTGGTGCCGACCTGAGCGATGCGGTGGTGATCCGTCCGAGCGGCCGTCCCGTGGGCAATCTGAAGACGGTGACCAGCTACGCCGAGGCGGGGCCGCCCCCACGCCTGGTGGTCCTGGGCTTCAAGCCGCAGCAGCTTGACGAGGCCGTCCCGAAGCTCGGGCCATTCCTCACGTCGCGGAGCATCGTGGTTTCTATCCTGGCGGGCGTCGAGGCCGCCACACTGCGCAAGCGCTTTCCGAATGCCGGAGCGGTCGTCCGGGCGCTGCCGAACCTTCCGGTTGCAGTACGACGGGGCGTGGTAGCGCTTTACAGCGACGATATTCCGGATGGCCTTCGTGACGAAGTGTCGCAGCTGTTCGCGATGCTCGGTTATGCCTTGTGGACGAATAGCGAGAACAATCTTGCCGCGATCGGCTCGGTTGCCGGGGCGGGTCCGGCCTATGTCGCGCGCTTCATCGATGCATTGGCCAAGGCAGGGCGTCGACCGCGGCCTGTCCCAGGAATTGGCCTCGACCATTGCGCTGGAAACGGTGTTGGGCACGTCCTGGATGGCCGCGACGACGCGCGAACCGATGGACGAGGTCGTTCGCCGTGTCGCCAGCCCGAATGGCACGACTGAGGCAGGTCTTGCGGTGCTCAGCCGGGAAGACGTGCTCGACAAGCTTATGTCGCTGACGATTGCGGCGGCTTCTCGCCGGGGAGCCGAGCTCGCCGAGGAGGCGAAGGGCGCGAACCTTGCGGAGCCGCAACGGCTGCCGTAACCGCCGGACCATGAGCGGGCAGGAAACCTTCGACGACGGCGACATCGCTCTCGCCTTCGAGCCGCATGAGAACCCCGTTCCAGACCAGGAGCGCGAGCGCCGCCTGGAAGATCCCGGTTTCGGCCGTGTTTTCACCGACCACATGGCGGTCATCGACTATAATGAGGCGAATGGCTGGCATGGCGGCCGCATCACGGCGCGCAAGCCCTTCGCGATGGATCCCGCATCGCCGGTCCTCCACTATGCGCAGGAAATCTTCGAGGGACTGAAGGCCTATCATCGGCCGAACGGCGGAGCGGCCTTGTTCCGGCCCGAAGCCAATGCGCGCCGCTTCGTGAACTCGGCACGGCGGATGGCCATGCCGCCGCTGCCCGAGGAGATGTTCCTCGAATCCGTGCGTGCGCTCGTTCGGACGGACAAGGCCTGGATTCCCGACAGCGAGGACGGTTCGCTCTACCTGCGGCCCTTCATGTTTGCGAACGGCTCGTTTCTCGGCGTGCGGCCGTCGCCCGAATATACGTTCGCGGTGATCGCCTCCTCCGTCGGTGCCTATTTCAAGGGCGATGAGCCGAGCATTTCGCTGTGGGTGACCCGGGAATATATCCGCGCGGCCCCTGGCGGGACGGGCGAAGCCAAATGCGGTGGCAATTACGCCGCCAGCCTGATCGCTCAGGCGGAAGCGATCCGGCACGGCTGCGACCAGGTCGTCTTCCTCGATGCCGTCGAACGCCGCTGGGTCGAAGAACTCGGCGGGATGAACGTCTTCTTCGTTTTCGACGACGGGTCGTTGCTGACGCCACCGCTGTCGGGGACGATCCTACCGGGAGTGACCCGCGATTCGCTGATGACTATCGCCCGCGACCTGGGCGTGACCGTTCGCGAGGAGCCTTATTCCATCGAGCAGTGGGAAGCGGATGCGCAAAGCGGCCGGCTTCGGGAAGCATTCGCCTGCGGAACGGCGGCGGTCGTCACGCCCATTGGCAGCGTCGAAAGCGCTGACGGGAAGTTCACCATTGGCGGTCAGTCATCGGGACCGCTCACGTTGCGGCTACGTTCGGCGCTGGTCGACATTCAGCGCGGCACCGCGCCCGATCCGCACGGTTGGATGGAGCAGGTCGCCTAGGCCTCGTTGAAGATCGAGAGGTCGAGCGATTCGCTCGGTCCGAACCAGATGACGTGCTCGCGTATGGTCGGCACGATCGTCGCCGGTGCTGGCGTGAGCGAAGATCGTCAGGCCGTCGCGGTTGAGCGCCATCCACTTGGCGAATTCCCCGAACTGCTCCGGCTGGACGGTCAGCTGGCAACTTCCTCGCGGATGCGGTCCCACCGGAACTTTGTGAAAATGACCGACCGGGACACCGAACCGTTCGTGCGCGGCCTTGGCCAGGCGATGCGCCCGGTCGATCTGGTCGGCATCGAAATAGATGTGCGCGTGAAAGTCGCGGATCGTCGCTTCAGCCATGGCGCGCCCTTAGCAGACTCGCTCGGCTCGCGCTAAGTTGGGGTTCCCTTGGGAAAAGCGGCGGCTATAAGCGCGCCTTCCCCGCATCGACGGGCCGCCTGCTGGGGCGTCGCCAAGTGGTAAGGCACCGGTTTTTGGTACCGGCATTCGCAGGTTCGAATCCTGCCGCCCCAGCCAGCACTTAGCTAGTTATCCACAACCCATTCCGCACCTCATTCCGCAATCAGCGCGCTCTCCGTTCTAATTTGGCCACGGCTGAACTCGCTTAAGGAAGCGGTCATTGCTTGATAGGTGTCGAGCATCTGATTGACGGTTGCTACCGTCCACCCCAGACGGCGGTTCTCGTTCACTGTCCGATCGTGCGCTCGGTTGCCTTTGGGGATGTCTAGGCCTTCCAGCGCCGGCTCGTGACAACCTAGAAGCCGCGTTGTCCATTTGCATGTCATTCGCCATGCTGTCCTGGTGAATTCAGCGGAATTCAACCATCGACGACGTCGCGGAAGCGGCCGGTGTTGCACGGGTCACCGTTTCCCGGGTGCTCAACAACGAGCCGAATGTTCGTGCCGAGACACGCGAGAAGGTTAGGCGGGCGGTCGAAAAACTCGGCTATTCGGTCAATCCGCAGGCGCGCGCCCTCGCCAGCGGTTCGGGACGGACGATCCTGCTGATTCATTCGCACGATCAGGATCGTGAGCCGAACAGTTATTACCATTCGGGGCTCGAGCTGGGCGCTCTACGTGCCTGCTCAGCGCTCGGGTATGAATTGGTTACGCGAGCGGTCGACCCTTCGAACGAGAAGCGCGGCCACCTGCTGTCATCGATCATCGAACGCGAGCGCCCGGCGGGTATCGTCCTGCCGCCGCCACTGTCAGACGACGTCGATCTACTCCGGGGCCTGAAGGAGGCCGGAGTTCGCGTCGCCGCAGTCTCCGCTGGCGAGGCGAGCAGGGACGTGGTGTCCTCGGCGGGCATCGACGAGCGCGCGGGTGGCGAGACGCTTGGCCGCTATCTGGTTTCGCTTGGCCATCGCCACGTTGGCTTCCTCAAGGGGCCGGAAGACCACCTCGCGGCAGCGCTCCGCTACGACGGTTTCCTCGACGCGTTCAGGTCGGCGGGGATCTCGATGGAGCCTTGGACGGCCAACGGCGACTTCACCTTTAAGTCCGGCGTGGAAGCGGGCGAGAAGCTTCTGCGCGAAGGCGCACGGATTACGGTGCTCGCCTGCGCCAATGACGACATGGCGGCGGGCGCAATGCTGGCGCTTCATCGCGCGGGCGTTGCCATTCCGAGCGACATGTCGGTAACCGGTTTCGATGATACGCCAATGTCCGAAATCGTCTGGCCGCCGCTCACCACTATCCGCCAGCCGATCAAGGACATTGCGGAGCGCGCCGTGCATATGCTCGTTGAAAATCAGATCGAGGAAGAGCCGCGTTACGAGGCGCTGAACCACGAACTTGTTGTTCGGGAGTCGACTGCGGCGCCTGCGCAACAGTCCGCCGCTTGACTCCCGCGAGTCATTGAAGCACCAAATGGAAGCGCTTCCATCGGAGAGTGGAGGCGGGGGTTGCGTGCGCTTGTGCACGGGCTCCGAGAGGGGAGAGAGATATTGCTCAACACGTCGTTGAGGTCCCGCCGCGCAGTCCTGCTCGCCGGCACGTCGCTTTTGCTCGCATTGCCATCCGAAGCGTTTGCGCAAACCACCGCCGATGAGCAGGCGGTGGCGGCTGAACAGCAGGCCGCGACCGCAACTCAGCAGGAAGCTGCCGCCGAGCAACAGGCTCAGGACGCCACGCCGACGCCGGGCAACCCCGCGACCGATCAGCAGGAAGGCGAAATCGTCGTTACCGGCATTCGCGGCGGTATTCAGTCTTCAACGAACATCAAGCGTCGCGAACAGGGTATCGTGGAGGCGGTCTCAGCTGAGGACATTGGCAAGCTTCCCGACATCTCCATCGCGGAATTGATCGCTCGCCTGCCGGGCCTCGCTGCTCAGCGCGTCAATGGTCGCGCCCAATATATTTCCGTCCGCGGCCTCGCTCCGGATTTTACAACGACGCTTCTCAACGGGCGCCAGCAGGCCAGTTCCGGCGACAACCGGGCGGTGGAATTCGACCAATACCCTTCCGAACTGCTTGCAAGCGTCGTCATCTACAAAACGCCCGATGCGAACCTGGCCGGATTCGGTCTCGCCGGAACGGCGGACCTTCGCACCGTTCGGCCGCTCAGTTTCAAGAACCGCACCATCGCGGTGAACCTGCGGGGCGAGATCAACGAGGACGGCAATCTCAACGCAGAGATCAACGACCTCGGGACCCGCGCATCGATCAGTTATATCGACAGGATCACCCCCGAGCTCGGGTTCGCCATCGGCGTGGCCTACCTCGACTCGCCGTCCACCTCACGTCGCACGAAGGCCTACAATTACGAGACCTTCTGTTGCGGGCAGGAGCAGCGCATTACACCCGTCGACGCGCAGGACGCGACCTTCCTGACTGGCCAGGAGGTTTTCGCCTTCTCGCGCAACAACAAGCGTCTCGCGGCAATCGGCATTCTCGAGTGGGAGCCGAGCGACCGCGTCCACTCTATTCTCGATCTGTACTATTCGCGCTTCAAGCAACGTGAGGTGATGCGCGGTGCGCAATGGTTCTCGAACGTCTGGGCGGACGATCAGACCTTTACCGACGTCGTCACCGATGATCGCGACGGCACCGAGCTCGCCGTCGCGGGCACGGCGAATGGCGTGGCTCCGATCCTACGTAACGATCTCAACAAGCGCGATGACTGGCTGTTCTCGGCCGGCTTGAACAATGAGTTCGAACTGACGGACGAGCTCTCACTGCTTTCGGATCTCAGCTATTCGCGCAACAAGCGCATAGAAAGCGTCACGGAGACTTACGCAGGCTACAGTTGCTGTGTGACGTCTGCCGATCAGAACGCCAATCGCGTGTTCGATTCCATCAGCTGGGACATCGGCGGTGACGGCTACCTCCAGTACGATCCCGGCCTGAACTATTCGGACGCCAGTCAAGTGTCGCTGGGCGATCGCGCGCCGTGGGGCGGTTGGGGGCACGATGGTCTCAACAAGGAACCGCACGTTCGGGAAAAGGTCTACGCGGCGGACGGCGGGCTCCGCTACAAGCCGATCGACAGCTTCATCGAGCAAGTCGACGTCGGTGCGAACTTTACGCGTCGCGACAAGAAGAAGCGCGTCGACGAGTGGGATCTCATGCTCAAGAACGGGCGTCTCCAGACGCTCGTGGACGATGATGCGCTCGTCGATCCTACGATGCTTGACTTCGGCGGCTTCGGAAGCGTCTTGAGTGTAGATCTGAACGAGGCGCTTGATCGCTACTACGACTTCGTCGTGCTGGAAGACGCCAACCACTTCGACAAGTCGTGGCAGATCAAGGAAGACGTGCTCACACTCAAGGCGCGCGCTCAGTTCGCCTTCGGTAATCTACATGGGAACGTCGGAATTCAGGCCGTTCACCAGAAGCAGACTTCGACCGGACAGCGGATCAACTTCATCGATACTCCGGCGACGATCGAGACGGTCTCCGAAGGCGACAGCTACTGGGATGTTCTGCCCAGTTTAAACGCTTACTACGATTTCGGTGGCGGGCATCGCCTGCGTTTCGCCGCGGCGAAGGTTTTGGCTCGACCGCGCATGGATGAAATGCGCGCAAATCTTACACCCGGATTCAATAGCGGCATCTGCGGCGGGAGCCCGCCGTGCGTGCCCGGCCAGACCGTCAATCCATGGTCTGCGAGCGGCGGCAATCCGAATTTGGAGCCGTGGCGGGCGAAGGCGTTGGACGTCAGCTACGAATGGTACATCGGTCCGGCGAGTTACGTCGCTGTCGCCGGCTTCTACAAGAAGCTCGACAATTACATCTACACGCGGGTCGTGCCGTTCGATTTCAGCGCGTTTCCGCTCCCGTCGACAGCGACGAACATACCGGACGGCGTGATCATCAGCCCAGTTGGTACGGTCACCATGCCGGACAATGGGCCTGGAGGCAGCGTCAAGGGCATCGAAATCAGCGGTGCGTTCGAGTTCAAGCAACTGACGTCGCTTCTTGACGGCTTCGGCGCGCTCGGCAGCTGGTCGAAGACGAAGAGCAGTCTGAATCCGACCGACAATTCGGGTGAGGATATCCGCATTCCGGGTCTGTCGGGAACAGTGTTCAACATTTCCGGCTATTACGAGAAGTACGGCTTCCAGGCTCGTGTCAGCTACCGCTATCGGTCGCCGTTCAAGGGCGAGGTGGTGCAGCTATTTACGAACCGAGGTTTCACCGAAATCCTCGCGGACCGGCAGGTTGACGCTCAGATCGGCTATACATTCCAGGATGATAGCCGCCTGAAGGGACTCGGTATGCTCCTGCAGGTCTACAATTTGACGGACTCGCCATATCGTACGCGTATCGGACTCGATGCAGGCGGGCCGCAGACTGGCGACGGCGGGACCTTCATCGAAACGTACGAGAAGTACGGCCGTCAGTGGCTGCTGGGCTTCAACTACAAGTTCTAGGCTTGAAAATGGCAGTCCCCACAAGGGGCCGGCGCACCCGGTCCAAGCTCCTGCTTTGCCTTTCGGCGGCCGCTCTTCTTGCCGGTTGCCAGACGGCGCAGCCGGCAATCTGGCCGGTAGCGACAGCTCCGGCCTCGGCGGCCGACGCTGCGATCGATGCGCGCGTGCGCTCGATCGTCGCGGGCATGACGCTGGAGCAGAAGATCGGGCAGATGACTCAGCCCGACATACGATCGGTGAAGCCGGAAGAGGTTCGCCAATATTATATCGGGTCGATCCTCAACGGCGGCGGCGCATGGCCGGGCATGAAGATGCAGTCGACGGTCGGCGACTGGCTGAAGCTTTCCGAGCAATTCTACCAGGCGTCGATTTCCACCGACATGGCGGTGAAGATCCCGGTCATCTGGGGCACCGACGCGGTGCACGGGCACAATAACGTCTACGGAGCGACGCTTTTCCCGCACAACATCGGGCTGGGCGCGGCACGCGATCCTCAACTGATGGTGCGCATCGGCCGCGCGACGGCGGAACAGGTGCGCGCGACTGGCATTACCTGGGCCTTCGCGCCGACTTTGGCTGTCGTGCAGAACCCGCGCTGGGGCCGGACGTACGAGAGCTACAGCTCCGATCCGGAGATCGTGCGCAGCTACGGCGAAGCGATGACGCGCGGGCTGCAGGGCCAGCTTGGCTCACCGACCTCCGTTCTCGCGACGGCCAAGCACTGGATCGGCGACGGCGGCACTTGGCACGGCATCGATCGCGGCGAGACGCGTACATCCGAAGCCAACCTCTACCGCACGCATGGCGCTGGTTATTACGGCGCCCTCGCGGCCGATGTTCAGACGGTAATGGTCAGCTATTCCAGCTTCACCGACACCGCGACTGGCACCGCGCAGGGCAAAATGCACGGCAATGCCCATCTGATCGGCGACGTTCTCAAGCAGCGCATCGGCTTCGACGGCCTCGTCGTCAGCGACTGGAACGGCATCGAGGAAGTGCCGGGCTGCACCAAGTCGCACTGCCCGCAGGCAATCAACGCCGGCATCGACATGATCATGGTCCCCGACGACTGGAAAGCCTTCATCGCCGCCACCATCGACGACGTGAAGGCCGGCCGTATCCCGATGGCCCGCATCGACGACGCCGTGTCGCGCATCATTCGTACGAAATTTAAATCCGGATTGTTCGAAGCATCACCAGCGACGGGGCCGCGGCCGGACCCGTCCGTCATGAGCTCCCCGGCTGTCCGTGAACTGGCCCGTGAGGCAGTGCGCAAGTCGCTCGTTCTGATGAAGAACGATCGTGGCGTGCTTCCTCTCAAACGCGAGGGTAGGATCCTCGTCGTGGGCCAGGGCGCGGACAGCCTCCCCATGCAAGCCGGTGGCTGGTCGCTCACGTGGCAAGGCGACAATACCAAGACGTCGGACTATCCGAACGCGGACACGCTTCTTGCCGCCATGCGCAAGGAGCTCGGAGCGGATCGGGTCGACTATAGCGCCGATGGCTCAGGCATTGATGTAAGGCGCTACAGCGCGGTCGTAATGGTCGCTGCGGAGAAGCCGTACGCGGAAATGCACGGCGACGTGAAATTCCCGGCACCGCTTCGCCACTCGGCGCGCTATCCGGCCGATTTTCAGGCGCTGGATCGCGTGAGCGGAAAGGGCGTGCCGGTGGTCACCGTCTTCTATTCGGGCCGTCCGCTGCCGGTGAACGACCTCATCAACCGGTCGGACGCGTTCGTGGCAGCCTGGCTGCCGGGCACGGAAGGCCGCGGCCTGACCGACCTTCTGCTCGCCGGCGCCGACGGACGCGCCGCGTACGACTTTACCGGCAAGCTGTCGTTCGACTGGCCGGCGGGCGACTGCCTTCCGGCGAGGGTAGGCGGATATCAGTTCCGGCGCGGCTATGGGTTGATGACGGCCTCGGCCTCGCAGGTCGGGCGTACGCTTCCCGCGAAGCGCCGCTGACCATGCGCCTGCCCCGCAGAAAGCCGTTAGCCTCAAGCTCGATGCGCAAGATCCTCATTGTTGGCGGCGGCTCGTCAGGCTGGATGACGGCCGCGCTGTTCGGGAAGCTGTTCCAGGGCCTCTACGACATCGAACTGGTCGAGAGCGAGGCCATCGGCACCGTCGGTGTCGGCGAGGCCACCATTCCCGCGATCAAGAAGTTCAACGAGCTGCTGGCGCTCGACGAAGCCGAGTTCATGCAGAGGACCCAGGCGACCTTCAAGCTGGGCATCGAGTTCGTCGACTGGACGCGCAAGGGCCACCGCTACATCCACGGGTTCGGCGTCATCGGCCAGGATTGGGAATGGCTTCGCTGCCACCATTACTGGCTCCGCGCGAACCAGAAGGGCCGAGCGCGCGACTTCGCCGATTATTCGATCAACACGGCTGCGGCACTGCAGAACAAGTTCATGCAGCCGCGCGCCGACATGGGCGACTCGCCGATCGGCCATATCGCCTACGCGTTCCACTTCGATGCCGTCGCTTTACGCGCGCTATCTTCGCGCCTTCGCAGAGCAGCACGGTGTCGGCTGCGCGGAGGGCAAGATCGTCGACGTCGAAGTGCGTGAAAGCGGCGACATCGCATCGGTCACGCTCGAAGGCGACCGCAGGATCGAAGCGGATTTCTTCATCGACTGCTCCGGTTTTCGCGCTCTGCTCATCGAGCAGACGCTGAAGACCGGATACGAGGACTGGACGCACTGGCTTCCCTGCGACCGGGCGATGGCGGTGCCGTGCGCACGGAATGAGCCGCTTGTTCCCCTGACGCGGTCGACTGCTCGTGAGGCGGGTTGGCAGTGGCGTATCGGGC
>CAWJWR010000012.1:0-125702 GCA_963846645.1 uncultured Alphaproteobacteria bacterium
GTGCCGATCGGCGGAAGGGCATCGGCACGTAGGACACGAAGGAGCGGCCTTCTGGGCTCGCGAACAGCGCCGTTTCCATCGGCACCATTTCCCCCGCCCCATGCAGGAAGAAGTCGCCGAACGGCACGGAAACAGCCGGCTTGCTCGCGCCATCCCACCATGCTTCCAGCTTGAGCCCGCGCAGGGTCTCGGGCGAGCGATCGTCGATCGTGATCCAGATGCGGTCGATCGTCCCGGCGCCCTTCACGTCGGACAGAACGTAGGCCTCACCCGGCTGCATTCGGTCCCACGCATGACCCTTGGCGCCCTTGTTCTCGCGTCCGCCCGCGCCCTTGGCCGCGCTACGGTTCTCTGGGCTGGCCCAGCGCGTCTGCTCGTCAGCCTTGTAGCGGTACAGGTCGTCGCCCGCCGGGAGCCGCAGCCGCGGCTCCGCCCGCCGGAGCCGCAGCCGCGGCTGCAAGAGCGATGGCAAGAAGGCTCAACCTCTTTCCTCCTTCGTCTGCGGCCGCAGGCTCGGACCGATCTGCGGCTTGCCATCCTTCCAGAAAAGGGGCGCAATGTAGAGATAGCGCTCGGGGTCCACCGGACGGCAGCCGGAATTTGATGACCAAGCGTGGAAGGCAATAAAGTGGCGCTGACCGACCTTGAAAATGGCCGGGTGGCCAGGTCCGCTCAGACAGCCTGCCTCACGGTCGTTGAAACTGTTCAAGATCGGGTTTTCCGGCGCATCCTTGCAAGGCCCGAGCGGTCCGGCGCAAGTGGCGTAGCCGGTGGCGTAGCGGGACAGGCGCTCTTTGGGATAATCCCAGCCGTAATAGGCCGCGGAGTAGAACATCTGGTACCCGCCAGGCGATTTCACCATCGCCGGCGCCTCGACCAGCTTCCATTCCCAAGGCTGGTCGTCTTGGATCAGCGGAATGGCGTCACCGAGCAGCTGGAGGCCGTCATCGGACAGGCGCTGGCCCCAGACGATCGACTTCTTGCCCACCGCGTTTCCGTCGCTCTTGTAGTAGAGATAGAGCTTGCCGTCCTCGTCGCGGAACGGATTGGCGTCGATGGTGCCGCCTTCGGACGGTTGGCAGACCAGCGGCTCGGGCGCGCTATCGACGAAGGGGCCTTTGGGACCGCTCCCGACGGCCACTCCGATGCATTGCGTGCGGGTGCTCGGGTTGGCGGCCGTGTAATAGAGCAGCCACTTGCCGCCGACCTGCATCACTTCCGGTGCCCAGGTGCGCTCTGTCTTTGCCCACGAACCCGACGGGGCAGACCGTCAGCGGTTTGCCGTCCGGTCCCACCACCGGAGTCCAGCGAACGAGATCGCTGGACGTCAGCATCGGCAGGTTCAGCCCGGAATTGGTCGAGTAGGCGATGTACTCGCCTCCGTGCTGCACGATGAAAGGGTCAGGAAAATTGTCGAGGTACACCGGCACGAACGAAGGTTCGGCATTTGCCGGAAGCGCAACAATGGAGATCAAAGCGGCCGCTAAGCGACCCAGGCGACGGCGACATGGACATCCGAATCCTCTCGAAGGTGATGTAGCTCGATTTTGCCGTTTCCGAAATCGAGCGACGGTCCATCATTGTTTCGGCAACTCGTTCCGTTATCCTCGCAAGCAAATGACCTTACGCAGCTCACTGATCGGCTTACTGGCGTTTGCCCTTTGCTTTGGATGCACCCCGGAAAGGCTCCCACAGCCTCTGGTTCCGGGTCGGGTCAACCCCGTCCTCGACGCCGACTTCCCCGACCCGGCGGTGCTCCGCGCCTCCGACGGCTTCTACTACGCCTACGCGACCCAGACCGAGCGGGATGGCAAATGGTTGAACATCCAGGTCGCGCGTTCGGCGGACCTGATGAAATGGGAGCACCTTGGCGACGCTCTGCCGGCAAAGCCGGGATGGGCGAGCAAAACCCAGGACTTCTGGGCGCCACATGTGCACCAGGCCGATGGACGCTACTTCCTTTACTACTCCGCCAAGCCCGATGTCGCACTGACGGATGACAAGCGCGGGCTTTGCCTTGCCGTTGCCACTGCGCGCTCGCCGATCGGGCCCTTCGTGGACATGGGCAAGCCGCTCCAGTGCGGCGACAGCTTCGTCAACATTGATCCGATGGCCTTCGACGATCCCCAGACTGGCAAGAGATTGCTCTATTGGGGTTCCGGATTTCGGAGCCCATCAAAGGTGCAGGAACGATCGTCGGACCGCATTTCGTTTGAGGCCGGCACCGAACCGGTTGACCTGTTGCCCACGATCAACTCCGACGATCCCGACGAATATCAAAAGCTGGTGGAAGGCGCCTCGGGTTACCCGCCGCGATGGCTGGTATTACCTCTTTTATTCGGGCGACAATTGCTGCGGCCCGAAGGCTCATTATGCGGTCCTCGTTGCGCGCTCTCGCTCAGCGACGGGGCCGTTCGAGAATGCGCAGGACAAGGTCATTTTGGAAAAGTATGCCAGATGGAATGCGCCTGGTCACAATTCCGTGGCGACGGATGAGCGTGGTCAGGACTGGATGATCTATCATGCGGTCGACGTGAACCGTCCCAGATCAAAGTTGAGCGACGAGGTGAACACCCGCCGCGTGATGTTGGTTGATCGCATCGAATGGCGAGACGGTTGGCCTTCCATCTCACGAAAGGACACCCGCGCCCCGTGACGATCCTGCTCGACAGACGTTCCGCAATAGGCGGTCTGGGAGCCGCCGCAGTGGCAGCCGCTGCCGGGGCCCAACTGACAGGCAATCTGAACCGTCGGAAGCTTCGGCTACGCCATCGTTGGCCTTGGCTATTACGCGACGCGGATGATCATGCCGCAGTTCGCGAACTGCGCGCATTCACGGCTGACCGCGCTGGTCAGCGGCACGCCTTCGAAGCTGGAGCAATTTGGGTCGGAGTATAGATTTCCGGCCGGTTCACGATACAGCTACGCCGACTTCGACCGCATTCGCGACAATCCGAACGTCGACATCGTCTACGTCGTGCTGCCAAACTCGATGCACGCGCAATATACGATCCGCGCGGCGCGGGCGGGCAAGCAGTGCTGTGCGAAAAGCCGATGGCCGTCTCCTCCGCCGAATGCGAGACGATGATCGCCGCGTGCCGCGCCGCGGGGCGGAAGCTGATGATTGGCTACCGAAGCCATTTCCAGCCGCACAACATTCACGCCATGCGCCTTGCCCGCGAAGGTGCGATCGGCAAGCGGCGGGTCGTTCAGTCGGAGCACGGATTTCCGATCAACAACCCGGCGCAATGGCGCCTCGACCGCGAGCTCTCGGGCGGCGGGTCGATGATGGATATCGGCATCTACAGCGTCCAGGCGCTTCGCTACATGGCGGGCGAGGAGCCGATTTCGGTCACGGCTACCGAGAATACGGACCGCAACGATCCGCGTTTCCGCGAGGTCGAAGACCGCATCGCCTGGACCTTTCTCTACGCCTCCGGCCTCATCGGTCAGGGACTTTCGTCTTACAGTTCGGGTCACAATCACGTCCGCCTTACCGGCGACAACGGCTGGATCGATCTCGAGCCGGGCACGAGCTACGAAGGGCAGCACATGCGCGTGCGCCGCGGCTGGGACGATCCGCAGGATGTCACCCCGCCGAAAGGGCCCGGCGCCAATCAGTTTGCGGCACAGCTCGACCATCTCGCGATCTCGATCCTCGAAAATCGTGAGCCAATGGCTGGAGGAGGAGAGGGGCTACAGGACCTCAGGCTGATCGAAGCGATCTACCGATCTGCGAAAGAAGGCCGCACCGTTACGCTCTAGTGCTTGCCGTCATGAGTGGGAGCGCTAACAATGAGCGCGGGGAGAGTAGACATGATGGCAGTTTCGCGTCGCGGATTCATTGCACAGGGAAGCGCGCTGGCAGCCGGGGCGGTGATCGCCGGGCCGGCGACAGCGGCGTGGCTTCGCTTTCCACCGGGCATCCAGCTGTGGACCGTCAAGGATGACATGGCGCGGGATCCCGAAGGAACGCTGCTTGCTCTCGGCAAGATGGGGTACAAGCGCGTCGAGGCCGCCGGCTGGTACGGGCGCACGCCTCAGCAATATCGGACGATGGTGAAGGCGGCGGGGCTCGATTGCGTTTCGGCGCATTATGGCCTGAAGGACCTCATCGACGATACCGAGGGACGTCTGGCCTTCGCCCGGGACGTCGGATGCAAATATGTCGTGGCGTCCTCGCCCGCAGTGCCCAAGCCGCTGGACCCAGCCAAGCCTTGGCCGATCGCCGTCGCGGAGGCCATGAACCTCGAAGCATGGCGGTCCAATGCTGCTGCGATGGAAATAATCGGCAAGCGCGCCCGCAAGCTGGGCCTGCGCTTCGGCTATCATAATCACTCGGCCGAACTGCTCGACTATGAAGGCGTCATGCCGCTGGCCGAGATCGTCCGAATGACGAACCCCAAGCACGTCGCGCTGGAGCTGGACATCGGCTGGGTCGCCGCGGCCGGCTACGACCCGGTGACGATCATAAAGCGCTTCGCTCCGCGAATTGAGCTTTTGCATATCAAGGATCAGCTCAGCCCGGTCCGTGAGCCAGGCAAGATGATCGCCGACGACCGCACGACGGTGATCGGGCAGGGTACGATCGACTGGAAGGCCACTTTCCGGGCGCTGCGCGGGTCGCCCGTCCATTCCTACTTCGTGGAGCAGGAGGATCCGTTCACGGAGCCGGCGCTCGACGCCGCGCGCAAGAGCCTCGCCTATATGCGGACCCTGTCCATCTGATGCTCGTCGCCAATCCCGTTCGATTTGCGATGATCGGTGGCGGCGAGGGTGCCTTCATCGGTCCCGTCCACCGCATTGCCGCCGCCATTGCGGGCAATTGCGAGCTCGTTGCTGGAGCGCTCAGTAGCGATGCGGACAAGGCGCGGCGGTCGGGTGCGGCCATCGGGCTCGCGGCGGACCGCAGCTACGCCAGCTGGCGGGACTTGCTAGACGGCGAACGCGGACGGCCGGACGGCGCCGAGTTCGTCGCCATCGTCACGCCGAACCATGTCCATGCGCCCGCCGCCATCGCCGCGCTGGAGGCCGGTTTTCCGGTTCTGTGCGACAAGCCGCTGACCGACACGCTCGACGCCGCGCTGGAGATTGCCGCGGCTGCCGACAGGACTGGCGGCCTGCTCGGAGTGACCCACACCTACACCGGCTATCCCATGGTCCGGCAGGCGCGCGAGCTGGTGACGGGCGGGCAATTCGGAGCGGTCCGCAGGGTCGCGGTGAAGTATACGCAGGGTTGGCTGGCGAAGGCCGAGGACGGCGTCGGAAAGCAGGCCGAATGGCGCATCGACCCGAAGCGGTCGGGTCTTGCCGGAGCGTTCGGCGACATCGGCACCCACGCCTTCAACCTGGTCGAATTCATCACCGGCGAGCGGATGACGCGGATCAGCGCCGAAATTCGCGCGGCGGTCGAAGGGCGGCAGCTCGACGATGACGGCGCGGCCATGTTCCACCTGGCGGGAGGTGGACGCGGCACGCTGGTCGCCAGCCAGATTTGCACCGGCGATGCCAATGGCCTCGCTATCTCGATCTGGTGCGAGGATGCCGGCCTGCACTGGCAGCAGGAGCAGCCGAACAGTCTGCGCGTCTCCCGTCGCGGCGGCCCGGAAGAGATCTGGACCCCGGGTGGCGACCGCAAATATCTCGGCGATGCGGCGATGGCGGTCACGCGCCTGCCGTCCGGCCATCCCGAGGGCTATCTCGAGGCGTTCGCCAACATCTATCGCGACTTCGCCGATGCCGTCCGGGGCAACGTGCCCGCGCAGCCGAGCTACGCCAGCCTTGCTCGACGGTGTCGCAGGAATGCGTTTCATCCAGGCCGCGCACGACAGCAGTGCGCGCGATGCGGCCTGGGTCGATCTTCAGGAGACTTCACGATGAAGGGCCCAGCAATCTTTCTCGCCCAGTTCGCGGGTGACGAAGCGCCGTTCAACAGCCTGCCATCGATGGCGAAGTGGGCTGCCGAGCCTGGGCTACAAGGGCATTCAGGTCCCGACCTGGGATGCGCGCCTGTTCAACCTCGAGCGCGCGGCCGAGAGCCAGGATTATTGCGATGAGGTCGCCGGCATCTGCGAGGAAGCGGGCGTCGCGATCAGCGAGCTTTCGACCCATCTCCAGGGCCAGCTCGTCGCGGTGCACCCGGCCTATGACGAGCTATTCGACGCCTTCGCGCCCACCCAACTCCACGGCAAGCCTGCGGAACGGACCGAATGGGCGAAGGAACAGGTTCGCATGGCTGCCGTCGCCAGCCGCCGCCTGGGGCTGAATGCCCACGCGACCTTCCCCGGCGCGCTGATGTGGCACACCGTCTATCCGTGGCCGCAGCGGCCGCAGGGGCTGGTCGAGGAGGGGTTCAAGGAACTCGCCCGCCGATGGGTGCCTTTGCTCGACGTGTTCGAGGAGAATGGCGTCGACGCCTGCTACGAGATCCATCCGGGCGAGGACATTCACGACGGGATCACGTTCGAACGGTTCCTCGCCGCCGCGAACGACCACCCGCGCGCCAACATTCTCTACGATCCCAGCCACTTCGTGCTGCAACAGCTCGACTACGTGGAGTTCATCCACATCTATCACGAGCGGATCCGCATGTTCCATGTGAAGGACGCCGAGTTCCGGCCCTCGGGCCGCGCCGGCGTGTATGGCGGCTATGCCGACTGGCAGGACCGGCCGGGCCGCTTTCGCTCACTTGGCGACGGTCAGGTGGACTTCGGCCAGATCTTCTCGGCCTTCACCAAATATGGGTACGACGGCTGGGCGGTGCTCGAATGGGAATGCTGCTTCAAGCATCCCGAACAGGGAGCGGCCGAGGGTGCGCCGTTCATTGCCAAACACATGATCCGCAAGGCGGAGAGGGCATTCGACGATTTCGCTGGGGCCGGGCCGGATGCAGCCCGCAACAGGCGGGTGCTCGGGCTCGAAGCCTGACACGAAAATAGAGGGGGAGAGTATTGTGGACCTGACGATCAGAGCGCGCCTGTCGGCGATGATGTTCCTGCAATATTTCGTGTGGGGCGCCTGGTTCGTTCCCTTCGCGACATACCTGACCCACCATGGCCTGCAGGACAGCGTCGGCACCATCTATTCCGCGCAAGGCTGGGCCGCGATCGCCGCGCCGTTGTTCGTCGGCGCCATCGCCGACCGCTATTTCTCGGCGGAAAAGGTGATGGGCATATTGCACCTGTTCGCCGGCGCACTGTTGTTCCTGCTCGTCGTCGATCGGCGCGGATGCGGGCGTCATGTTCTTCGCGACGCTCGGCGTGCTGCTGGCCTACATGCCGACCATGGCGCTTTCGAATTCGGTCGCGCTCAACGCGATCACCGATACCGAACAGCAGTTCCCCGCAATCCGCGTGTTCGGGACGATCGGCTGGATCGTCGCCGGGCTGATCGTCGGCCTCGCTGCTGCCGGGCGACGCGGAGCGTACGCAGATGCCGCTCTACCTCGCGGGCGCGTGTCGCTGGTCTACGGCCTCTATTCCTTCACCCTGCCGAACACGCTCGCCGCAGGCGGGCAGGGCACGCCGTCGCTGTTCTCGCTGCTCGGGCCTTGACGCGATTCGCGAATGTCGGACCGCAGCTTCTGGGCCCTGATCATCTGCTCGATGCTGATGATGATCCCCTTCTCGTTCTACAACGTTTACGCCAACCCGTTCCTCGACGACATCGGCGTGCAGAACCCGGCGGCCATCGCAGACCATCGGGCAGGTGTCGGAAGTCGGCTTCCTGCTGCTGCTGCCGCTCTTCTTCCGCTGGGTCGGGATCAAGGGCGTACTGTTCATCGGCATGGTCGCCTGGGCGGTGCGCTACGTGCTGTTCGCCAACGGCTTCGATGCCGACGGGCCGATCGATGCCGATCATCTACCTCGGCCTCGCGCTGCACGGCGTCGGCTTCGACTTCGTCTTCGTCGCCGCGACGATCTGGGTCGGCAAGCATTTCGCCGCTGAATCGCGCAGCCGGGCGCAGTCGTTCCTGGCGCTGATGACCTGGGGCGTCGGCTATCGTGATCGGCAGCAATATCGCGAACATGGTGCAGGTCGAGCACGGGAGCCGGAGCCGGCCCGGACTGGCAGAGCTTCTGGCTGCTACCGGCGGGTTTCGCGGCGGTGACGGCGGTGGTCTTCCTGATCCTGTTCCGCGATCGTCAGCCGAAGGCAGCGGCGGAAGCTACCGTCTGAGGTGAAGGAATGTTGGCTGAGGGTCGAAAGCGGACATTGAAGTCCGACGATCACGCTCCGGGTTCGAAAGCGGTCCGTACCGCGTGCCTGTATTTGCGGCCGACCGGCAGCCGATGGCCGTCGTCGAGCTCCAGCAGCGGCGTAGAGAAACGGCCGCGCAGCACTGCTAGGACCTTGTCGCAGCGAACGATAGCCGAGCGGTGCACGCGGAGGAACGGTTCGCTCTTCAAGGCCTCCTCCATTTCCCCGAGCGTTGCATTCACGAGATGGGTATGGCCCGTCATGTGCACCCGGACATAGTCGCGCTCGGCCTGCAGCCACCGGATGTCCGCTAAAGCAAGGCGGCGCTTCTCGCTGCCGATCTGCACCCACAGGCCGGGATCCGATGCCGCCAAGGCGCGGCTTTCCAGCTCGGCGAGCCGCGCCTGGAGAAAGGCGAGCCGCTCTCCCGCACGCCGGGCTTCCAGGTCGCTCCGGGCCTGCTCAAGCGCACTTGCGAGCCGATCGCCGCGCACAGGTTTGACCACGAAGTCGGTCGCGCGCAGCTCGAACGCTTTGACGGCATGATCCTGGAAGGCCGTAACGAAGATGATGGCCGGCGCGGGGCCCTGCGGCAGCGCCTTGAGCACCGCGAAACCGTCCACGGCAGGCATTTCGATGTCGAGCAGCAGCACGTCGGGACGCAGCAGCTGGACGAGCTCCAGCGCCTGCCGCCCGCTCTCGGCCTCGCCGACGATCTCGATGCCGGGCTGTTTTGCTAGCAGCTGGACCAGGCGCCGCCGCGCGAGCGGCTCGTCGTCCACGATCAACACCCGCATGTGCGACGTCCGGCTTCCACTGCTTGACGTTTATCGGTCAGTGGCAGACGCCTGTCGAGTGGACTTGGCTATTCCGCAGCGGGTTGGTTGAGTAATCTCACGCACCGTTCGCGCGGAGGAAATTTGGACAAGAGGCCGCACCATGCCGAGAACGTCTCCAGCGGCCGTCTGGAGCGGGGCGCGGGCGTGCTCCTCGTCCTTTTCTGGGCGGTGCACCTGGGCATCATGCTGGTGCGCGCAGAGCTCAACGATGAAGCGGGCGAGGTCGGTTTTGTCGCCAGCTTTTTGCGCCGATCCAGCTTTGCGCTGTTCGGGGCATTCCTCGGATACGTGCTTTACCGCTGCCTGCGCACGCTCCGGCATCGCGAGTTCAAGCAGCAAGCGACCCTCGGCGCTGCGCTCGCACTCGGCGCCGCCTGCATCCAGGCGGTGGGCAATGCCATCGTGTTCGACGCCAGCGGGAAAGGCTTCCTGGGCGACTTCCTCTTTTCGCTTATGTACTGGTTCTGGTTCTACTTTTGCTGGACCACGGCCTATCTCGCATTCTCCTACAGCATCAGGGTCCAGGAGCAGGAGCGCCATGCTGCCGAGCTGGCGGTGAAGGCGAAGGAGGCGCAGGTCCAAGCGCTTCGCTACCAGATCAACCCGCATTTCCTGTTCAACACGCTCAACGCTATCGCTGCTTTGGTTCGAGACGCTCCTGCCAAGGCGGAGGAGATGGTGGTGCAGCTTTCCGACTTCTTTCGGCGCAGCCTTGCCATCAATCCGATGGAGGATCTGACGCTGTCCGAAGAGGTGGACCTGCAGCGGCTCTATCTGGAGATCGAGCGCACGCGCTTCCCGGAACGGCTACGCTTCGACGTGGCACTCGACGACGGAAGCGCGGAGGCGAGAGTGCCCGCCCTGCTCCTGCAGCCGCTCGTCGAGAACGCAGTGAAGCACGGCGTCGCCCGGTCGGAAGGACCAACCTGCATCCGCATCCGTGCGCGTCTGGATGGGCCTGTGCTGGAGATCGTGGTGGAGAACGATGCCAAGGTTCTAGGCCCGGGTTCCAGAGGCGAGCAGGTCGGTCTGCGCAACGTGGAAGACCGGCTGCGCACGCGGTTCGGCGACGAAGCCAGCCTCGCGACCTTCAAGATCCCCGAAGGCGGATTCCGCAACACGCTGCGCATCCCGGTCCGCCACTGACACTCGTCGTCCGAAACGGACGTTCATCGATCTGAGCACCGATCCCGCCGCCTCCGCCGCCAAGTCTCGCGGCAACGGAGGGAACGGATGAAGAAGACATTTTTGGTAGGCACCGGCCTTGCGCTGTTGCTGGCGTACCCCACGGCGGCGACTGCGCAGCGCGCCGATGAGAATGCGGTCAAGGCCGCCGACGACGCGTTCGGCACCAGCGTCGGCAACGAAAAGATCGGTCTGTACAGCGCCAGCGACGTGCGCGGCTTCAGTCCCGTCAACGCCGGAAATATCCGCATCGAGGGGCTGTCCGTGACGGAGCATGGGGGATTCACAAACCGCATCGTGAGCGGTTCGACGATCCGGGTGGGGCTGACTGCGCAAGGCTATCCCTTTCCGGCCCCCACCGGCATCGCTGATTATTCGCTGAGGAGTTCGGGCAACGACGCGATCTTCAGCCCTGTCATCTATCTCGGCCCATATGGGACCGCGCAAGTGGACGTCGACGCTCAGCTCCCCATCATCCGCGATCGTCTCAGTCTCGCGGCCGGTGTGGGCTACCGATACGAGGAGAACTTCCCCGGAGAGGATGGACGCACGCTGACCGGCGGCGGAGTTCTTCGATGGCGGCCGAGCGGCTCAATCGAGATCAAATCCTTTTACGGGCGCACGAGCGTCAAGGACGACCTCGACATTCCGTCGATTTTCACTGCCGGGCCCTATCTGCCTCCGAGAATAGAGCGTCGCAATTTCGGCCTCGATTACACCGGGACGGATGTCGAAAGACAGTATTACGGAGGACTGGGATCCGCTCAGCTCTCCGACAATTGGCAAGTTCGGGCCGGGCTCTTCCGCTGGGAGAGCGACGTGAAGATCAGCATGACGGAGCTTTTCCGAAACGTGCAGCGCGATGGCTCGGGACAGCGTCAGCTCGTCGCGACGAGAGACCAGAGAGCAGAATCCACGTCAGGCGAGTTACGCTCGTCGTACTCGACTGACTGAAGGGGCGCGAAGGCACACCATTCATCTCGCTGCTCGCGGTCGAAATACCGAGCGGGCCTATGGCGGCGCGGACCTGCGCAATCTGGGCACAGCCGTGATTGGAACGCCGACCGACGTTGCAAGACCCGACTTCGATTTTGGCCCGCTGGCGAACGACAAGGTCCGTCAGATTACCGGCGGGATCGGCTACGAGTTGCGGTGGCCCAAGGTCGCCGAACTGAGCGTCGGGGTCCAGAAAACCGACTATGAGAAGACTACGCGAATTCCCGCCGGGCCGGCGCTCACGACCAAGGACAGTCCGTGGCTGTACAACGGCACGCTGGCTGTGCACCTGACTGACAAGCTGGTCGCTTACGCGGGCTATACCAAAGGCCTGGAAGAAAGCGGTGTCGCCCCGGCAAATGCTATAAACCGGAATTCGGCCCCGCCCGCGCTTCAAACGAACCAGCGGGACGCGGGATTTCGCTACGCGATCCTGCCGCGCCTGAGCCTCGTCGCCGGGGTTTTTGACGTGCGTAAACCGTACTTCAACCTGGATCAGGAGCTGGTTTATCGAAACCTTGGGACGGTGCGGCATCGAGGCGTGGAACTGTCGCTCGCGGGCCAGCCGGTCGAAGGGTTGAGCGTCGTTGCCGGTGCCGTTTTCCTGGATGCCGAAGTCTCTGGCGAGGCTGTGGATCTTGGCAGCATTGGCCGCAAACCTGTTGGGACGACCAGCAGGATAATCCGCGTCAATTTCGACTATCGCCTGCCGTTCTTCGATGCCCTTTCGGTCGATCTGGGGATCACCAACCAGGCGGCACAGGTGGCCAGCGCCCTCACTTATGTGGAACTCGGGGGAGGGCAGCTGATGACCGAGCCGCAGACTCTCGTCGATTTGGGGGCCCGCTACCGTTTCAAAGCGGGTTCAGCGCCGGTGACCCTCCGAGCGCAGGTCACTAACGCCTTCGACGTCTATCGCTGGAAGGTGGGGGGCAACTCATCATTCCGATTCATCGACGAGCGCCGAATCTTGCTGAGCCTGGCGGCCGATTTCTGAGCGGGACAGCTCGCGAGCCCACTGGCGAGCACTCAGTCCGTTTCACCCATTGCGGACATGTCACAAGCGGGCCAAAAGTCGTCGCTGATAATTGGCGGATCCTTGTCGAACAGGTTGTTGACGCCGATCACTTGCTCGCGCCACTAATTCAGTGTCAGCCTTGGGATGAACATGATTGCCTGCTAGGGGCGCGGGCATGCTTACAATCAACGGCCTTACGGTCCGCCTCGGCGGACGCACGATCCTTGACCGCGCCTCCGCCGCGATTCCGCCCGGTGCGCACGTCGGTCTGATCGGCCGCAACGGTGCGGGCAAATCGACTTTGATGAAGGCCGTGATCGGCCAGATCGAGCCCGACGAGGGGTCGATCGAGATGCCCCGCAGGATGCGGCTCGGCTATATCGCACAGGAGGCACCGAGCGGATCCGCATCTCCGTTCGAAACGGTCCTCGCAGCGGACGTCGAACGCAGTGCGTTGATGGATGAGGCCGAAGGCTGCAGCGATCCGCATCGGCTCGGAGACATTCACGAACGCCTGCTTGCGATTGACGCCTACACAGCTCCGGCGCGGGCCGCGCGGATCCTGCTTGGCCTCGGCTTCGACGAGGAGATGCAGGCGCGTCCGCTCGACAGCTATTCCGGTGGATGGAAGATGCGTGTTGCGCTCGCAGCGCTGCTGTTTTCAGAACCCGGTCTGCTGCTCCTCGACGAGCCGTCCAACCACCTCGACCTTGAAGCGACGCTCTGGCTCGAGAACTTCCTCAAGAATTATGCCGGGACGCTGATCGTCATCAGCCACGAGCGCGACCTGCTCAACAACGTCGTCGATACCATCCTTCATCTCGAGGGCGGCAAGATCACGCTTTATGCCGGCGGCTATGACAGCTTCGAGCGGCAGCGCGCAGAGCGTGCCGTGCAGATTGCGGCGGCCCAAGCGGCTCAGAATGCGCAACGTGCCCGCTTGCAGGACTACATCGCTCGCAACAGCGCTCGTGCTTCGACGGCCAAGCAGGCGCAATCGCGCGCCAAGATGCTGGCGAAGATGCAGCCGATTGCGGCCCTGGCCGAAGATCCCAGCCTCAGCTTCGACTTTCCGAGCCCCTCGCAGCTCAAGCCGCCTTTGATCACGCTCGACATGGCGGCGGTCGGCTATTCTGAAACGCCCGTTCTCCGTAAGCTGAACCTGCGTATCGATCCCGATGACCGGATCGCGCTCCTGGGTCGCAACGGCAACGGCAAGACGACCCTCGCGCGCCTGCTCGCGGCGCAGCTCCCGCCAATGGAAGGCGCACTCACCGCGTCGGGGAAGATGCGCGTCGGCTACTTCACGCAGTACCAAGTCGAGGAATTGCACGGCGACGACACGCCGCTCCAGCACATGAGCCGCGCGATGAGCGGAAGTACCCCCGGAGCCGTACGTGCGCAGCTCGGGCGGTTCGGATTTTCAGGTGACAAGGCGACGACGCTCGTCGGCAAGCTCTCGGGCGGCGAGCGAGCCAGGCTGGCATTGGCGCTGATCACGCGGGACGCGCCCCATCTGCTTATCCTGGACGAGCCAACGAACCACCTCGACGTGGATTCGCGCGAGGCGCTGGTGCAGGCGCTCAACGGTTATGACGGGGCCGTCATCATCGTCAGCCACGACCGGCACATGATCGAGCTGACCGCCGACCGGCTCGTGCTCGTCGAGAACGGCGGCGCGACGGAATATTCTGGCAGCGTTGACGACTATATCGACTTCGTTCTGGGGCGAGGCGCGCCTGCATCGGACAAGCCGAAGCAACAACGGCACGATCGCAAGGCCGCGGCGAAAGCGCGTGAAGACGCCCGGGCCCTCAAGAAGGCTGCCGCAGAAGCCGAAGAAGCTAGCGCTCGCCTGGCGGCGCAATGCTCGGCGCTCGACCGTGCCTTGGTAGACCCGGCGAACGCGCCCGCAGAGCTTGCGAACCTGCCAATGAGCGAACTCAGCAAACGCCGAGCCCAACTTTCCGCCGACCTTGAAAGGGCGGAAGCGCAGTGGCTGGAAGCGAATGAAAAGCTCGAGAGGCTCGCCGCCTGAGTCAGCCGTTCATTGCCGCGGGAGTGTCACGCTACTTCCGCTTCAGGACCCAGGCCAATCCACCAGCGAGGTGGTTGAGGAAATTGGCGTCCAAGTACGTCTCCGGCGTATGCCCCATGGCCGTGTAGAACACGCGGCCGCCTTCGAATTCGCGGGCCCAGCTAATCGGGTTGGGGTTGACGTCCTTCTCGCCAATCGACTGCGGGTCGAGCGTGACCAGCAAGGTTGAGCGCGGATCGTAGTCGTCGAAATAGTACCATTCGTCGACGCGGCGCATGGTCGGCGCGACGCCCTTGTTCGCGCGGTGCTTCTTGTCGGTGACGGTGAGAGTGCCCTCCGGAGTTCCCGGGGGATGCTTGGCGAAATGGCCGCCGATCATCTGCTGGTACCAGGGCCAGTGATAGTGCGAGTTCGGACGCTGCGTGGATGCCGACGACGCCGCCGCCGCGCCGAACGAACGCCTGCAAAGCCTCGCGCCGCGATCCCTGGAACCACTCGGACTCGGGCTTCTTCGGATCGGTGCTGTTGCTGAGGAAGATGATGGCGTCGAAATTCTTCAGGCCGTCCGTGCTGAAGACATCCGGATCGGCGCTCTGGACCACCGTCAGTTTCTCCCGCGTGCCCAGCGCCGCAATCGCCGCCGCGCCCGGCTCGATCGAGGCATGGCGGTAGCCGGTGGAATGCGTGAAGAGCAGGACGCGCGGATCGCGGGCCTCAGCGGCCGACAGAGCCGATATCCCTGAAATCCCGATGAAAAGCAGGAACAGGCCAATCCACTTCCGCATACTCTCTCCCTTCGAAAAGTCCTGACTGGCAGGGTGGACAGTCAGTTTTCGGCTGATACGTTAGCGCTCACAATTCGGTCTGGGGAGAGGCTGCGTGAACGAAAAGGCTGGATTGCCCGAAGTGGACCGGCGTTCGCTGTTGCGGACCGCGATATTGCTCGTCGGCGGGAGCCTTGCGGGGGTGCCGAGCATCTCCCTGGCGGCCACGACGGATCGTTTCTTCACGCCGGCCCAGTTCGCGATCATGAGCGACATGGCGGAGATCATCATGCCGGCCACCGCTACGCCGGGCGCCAAGGATGCGGGCGTCCCCGACGTTCTGGATGCGCTGATGACCAACTGGGCGTCGCCTTCGCGACAGGCGCAATTCCGCAGCCTGTTCGACGAGGTTGGCGGTGTCGGCTTCATGAACCTCGACGATGCAGGCCGGCTCGCCTTCATGCGCAAGTTCGATGCCGGGAAGCTCGGCGTCGGCGACACTGTCTACAAGAAGTTCAAGGAGCTGGTCCTGACCCTCTATTATCTGTCCGAGGCGGGGGCCACGAAGGAGCTCCGCTACGAGCTCATCCCCGGCAAATGGGAGCCATGGACCGAGATTTCGCCCGACGCACCCGCCTGGGCAGTTTGAGGAGCATCGCGGATGTTTGACGCGATCGTCGTCGGATCGGGCATGAGCGGCGGATGGGCCGCCAAGGAATTGTGCGAGAAGGGGCTCAAGACGCTCGTCATCGAGCGCGGCGCCATATCGAGCATGGGGCTGACTACACCGACTCACTGTCCCCTTGGGAAGTCGAGAATTTCGGCATGGTTCCGGAGGAGGAAGTCGCCGCCGACTATCCTGTTCAGAGCCTGTGCTACGCTTTCTCGACGGCCAACCAGCACTTCTGGGTGAAGGACAGCGAGCATCCTTACACGGTCGCCGAAGGCAAGCCGTTCAAGTGGATCCGCGGCTATCATCTCGGCGGCCGGTCGCTGATGTGGGCGCGGCAGTCCTACCGGCTTTCGCCAATGGATTTCGAATCCAACGCCAAGGATGGACACGGCTCCGATTGGCCGATCCGCTATGAGGACATGGCGCCCTGGTACGACCATGTCGAAAAGTTCGCCGGCATTTCGGGATCGACGGAAGGGCTGTCGCAGCTTCCCGACGGGCAGTTCCTCCCGCCGATGGAGCTCACCGGTGCGGAGAAAGAGTTCAAGACGAAGCTCGAGGCCGCATGGCCAACGCGCAAGCTGATCATCGGCCGCTGCGCGCACCTGACTGAGGCACAACCGCACCATGAGGAGCTTGGCCGCATCAGCTGCCAGTACCGATCATTGTGCGAGCGCGGCTGCTCCTACGGCTCCTATTTCTCCAGCCTGAGCGCGACGCTCCCGGCCGCGAAGCGGACGAATAATCTGAGCATCGTCACGGATTCGATCGTGCACAGCGTCATCTACGATCCGCAGACCGGCAAGGCATCGGGCGTGCGAGTGATCGATGCCAAGACGAAGGAAGGCCGGACCTACGAAGCGAAGGTCGTCTTCCTCTGCGCCTCGGCAATTCCGACGGCCCAGATCCTGCTCAATTCGAAATCGGAAGCCTTCCCCAACGGCATCGCCAACAAATCCGACGCGGTTGGACGCTATCTGATCGACCATTTATCAGGCGTTGGCGGTGGCGGCATCTTCCCCAGCTCGAATTCGCACTATCATCGCGGGCGACGGCCGAACGGTTTCTACATCCCGCGCTTCCGCAACGTCACCGAGCCGACTGCGGACTTTCGTGCGCGGCTACGGCTTCCAGGGCGGCGTGATGCGCGAGAATTGGCGGCGCGGCCTGACGCGTCCCGGCGTCGGCGCGGAATATAAGGCGAGCCTTCGCGGGCCGGGGCCGTGGCGCCTCGGCATGGGCGGCTTCGGCGAGATGCTTCCGCGATGGGACAATCGCGTCACCTTGCATCCGACGCAGGTGGACAAATGGGGCATTCCGCTCGTCCACATCGACTGCTCGCTGGGCGAAAACGACAAGAAGATGATCGCCAGCATGCAAGCCGACATGCGGGAAATGCTGGAACGTGCGGGCTGCAGCGAGATCGGTGTCGGTGAGCATTATGGCGGCGTCGGGCTTGGCATCCACGAAATGGGCACCGCGCACATGGGCGTGGACCCGACCAAGTCGGTGCTGAACAAGTACAACCAGGCGCACGACGTACCGAACCTGTTCATCACCGACGGCGCATGCATGGCCTCGGGCGGCTGCCAGAATCCGTCGTTGAGCTATATGGCCATGTCCGCACGCGGCGCGCACTTCGCGTCCGAATTCCTCAAAGAGGGCAAGATCTGACTTCGGGAGACTATGATGAAGTTCGCGTTCCGCATCGGTGCCGCTCTTGCCGGCCTTGTCCTCGCCGCCGCTCCGGCCGCGGCGAAAGAATATCAGGTCAAGATGCTCAACAAGGGTAGCGACGGCAGCCTGATGGTGTTCGAGCCGGCCTATCTGAAGGTCGCGCCCGGCGATTCCGTGAAGTTCCTTGCGACCCAGAAGGGGCACAACGCAGAATCGCTGCCAGGCATGGCGCCGGCAGGGGCCGCTGCCTTCAAGGGCAAGATCGATGAAGAGATCACGGTGAAGTTCACCAAGGAGGGCGTTTACGGCTACAAATGCCTGCCCCATTTGGGCATGGGCATGGTCGGCGTCATTCAGGTCGGCAAGCCGGGCAACAAGGCTGCCGTTGCAACCGCCACCCAGAAGCTGCCGGGGCTCGGCAAGAAGAAGATGACCGCGCTGCTGGAGAAGGTCCGCTAGCCACGTTCAGCGTCGCCGACCGGTTCGGGACGATCCATGAACAAGGTCGAGCCGCGGCTTCATCACCTTGGTGATTTCCGCGCCTGGCTCCTCGGTCGAGACCGTAACTGTGTTGCGATGCTGACGGGGAAGCGGCTCTACGATGCCGACCTTCCCTAGTTCCTCTGACCATATCTCCGCGCTTTCACCAGACCGGTGCTCGGCAGCCTGCTCAATGACCTCGAGCAAATCTCCCTCGCCGACTTCGGTTCGGTTCAGGACGCTATGGCGAAAATAGAGGATGCGGAACGGTTGCATGCGGTTTCAACGAACGGCGGCTGGACGTGAAGCGGGCGAGAGGCTCACTTAAGGCGGCCCTTGGCCCGGTTCGCCGCATAAACACAGGTTAGGATGCGCATCCTTCGTCTTTTTCGGTCGTTGTGCAGTGCAGCATGCGATCGGAGAGCTGGCATGGGTTACGTGGATCTGGTGAGCATCGGCAGCTTCGTCGGGTTGTTCGCCGGCATATTGCTGGTCGTCATCGGGCTGTACTCGCGCCGCGGTGGGAGGCTCCGCTACCGCCAGGGCGCGCAGGTTCTCGCGGGCTTTGCGACGATCGTGGGCATGGCCGTCGTCGGATTGGGATTGCTCGCGCTGTTGCGTGCTTAAGGCCGCCTAGAGTTGAACGCGCTCGCAGAGGCGCTTGGAGTTTCTAGAACGGAAAATACATCTGGATGGCGACGACTGCGGCCGCCCAGGTGATCAGGTTCAGCGGAATGCCGACCTTTACGAAATCCAGGTAATTGTACCCGCCCATCTGATAGACGACGACGTTGGTCTGATAGCCGAAGGGCGTTGCGAATGCGGCGCTTGCCGCGATCATGATGGCGACCAGGAACGGCCGGGGACTGACGCCGAACGCTTCCGCCATCGATACGGCAACCGGAGTGAAAAGCACCGCGACCGTGGCGTTCGACAGCAGTTCCGTTGCGAACAGGGTCACTCCGTACAGGATGATCAGGGCGAGCAGGGACTCATGCCATGCATGGAGCCGATCAGGATATTCGTTCCTTCCGCTGCAAGACCGGTCACGTCGAGTGCGATGCCGAGCACGACCATGCCGGCGATCAACATCAGGACCTCGGGCCGCAGGCCGCTGTAAGCTTCGTCAGCGGTAATGACGCGCAGGAGGATCAGCAAGACGGCACCAGCGAACGCGCAGGCGGCAATCGGGGCGATGTTCAAGGCGGCAAGGACGACGACGGAAACAAATACGGCCGACGAGATCAGCGCCTTGACCGGTTTCAAGGCCACTTGCTTGGCGAACGGCTGCGCCGATCCGACCAGCCCCCCGGCCAGGCCGGGCTCATGGAAATCTTCGGCTGCAAGCGAGGCCGCCTCCGTTCCTTCTTCGGACCTGCTGGGCTCGGACTTGATCAACTTCGAGCTGAACAGGAACAGGTAGAGCCCGCCGACCAGAGCGACGACGAGTCCGACGGGCGTGATCTCGAAAATGCCAAAGCGCGGCTGTCCGGCAACTGACGCCATGTCGTTGACCAGAAGGTTGGTCGACGTCCCGATCAAGGTGCAGCAGCCTCCGAGGACCGCCGCGTAGGACAGGGGAATGAGGTAGCATTTCGGCGACTGTCCCAGCGACTTGGCGACATCTCGCACAACCGGAGCGCTGAGGACGACGATAGGCGTATTGTTGAGGAAGGCCGAACCCGCGCCGGCAAGAGCGATGAGAACCCAGAGGCCTGCCCGCCCAATCCGCTGACAAAGCTGAACGACCCGCCGGATCGCCTCGTCCAAAAGCCCGGCAAGCTCCATCGCGTAGGCGATGACGAAAAGGGAGGCGAGGGCGACGATGGCGGGACTGGCAAAGGCGCTCTGCACCTCAATGGGGCGAACGACACCGGTCATCAATAGAAAGGCGGCGCCTGCCAGCGCCACGATGTCGGCGCGGACCTTGTCCCAGATCAGTGCGCCGACCACGGCGGCCAGCACCAAGAGCGTAAGTAACTGGCTTGCCGTCATTCTCGACCCTATGGCCGCTCCTGTCCGACCCATGCAAGGCATAGGTCGCGCACCGCCACGGCTATGCTATCATCCGCCGCATGCGAACTAACTGCAGAATGAAGTGGACCGCCGTTGCAGTTGCGGTCGGAGCGTTGAGCCTCGTCGCTTGCCGCCAGCAGCCTGAGAACCAAACCGTCGAGAACGAGGTCGGGAACGAAGTCAATTCCCTTCCGTCATTGCCGATTGCCGAGCCGCCGATGAACCGCTCAGCTATGCTCTTGGCAGTGGCGAAGGTGGCCAGCGCGGTCGCGCTAGGTCGTGACGGCGTCGCCGAACAGCGCGGCCTGGACGGGAAAAGGTTCGAGGTGCGCATTCGGTTCGGTTGCGTCGGACCAAGCGGACCCGCCTCCGCCGCTGGACCTTTCAACGTCCGGTTCGATGAGGAGGAGCGCACCCTACGGATTCGTGCGACTCCGGACCTCAGCCAGACCGATCCACGTGTCGCCGCGCTTGGGGGCGAGGCCGTCGAAGCCGTAGAAGGTTTCTGGATGTATCGGCCGTGGTTGTTCGAGGCAGGATGTCCGGCGCCTCCCCCCGCGCCTCCCGCGCCGACTGAGGCTGCATCGGAAAGCGAGCGGCCGACAACCGCTGTTGCGACCGCCGTCGAACCAGAGGAGCAGCCGCGAACGGCTGCACCTCCAACGGCTGCACCTCCAACGGCCGGTCAGCGCGTCGGCATTGCACACTTCTTCACCAAGACGGATTCGCGGGCCGGGCGCAGGGATAGTCGTGCCTACGAGGCGACCAAGGTCCTTCCCGAAGGCCGTCAGCCGTCCCGGGCGGGTTACGACCTGGTCCTTTCAGGCCGCTTGGCCACAGTATCGGGCGGCAAGGTCATCAATTGCAGGATTCAGGGTCCCAACATCCCGCCCGAATGCATAGTCTCGACCGAGTTCGACCGTGTTCGGATCGAAACTCCCGGGACGAAGGAAGTCGTTGCCGAGTGGAGCAACTGATCCCCGATCGTTAAATCATCCAGCTAAGCCAGATCGCGACGATTAAGGCTGTCGATCCCAGGGAAACCGCCGCTGTGAGGAAGCGCAAATTCATCGGCCGGGCCGTGGTGACCACATGCGTGCCCAAGCGATCCATGACCGCGGCCGCCCGCCGTTCGGCCGATATGATGATGATGATCGCCAGCAGCAGGAAGGCGGTGGCTATGGCGCGGGGCAGCCAGTCCGGTTCCATGGCCCGGAAAAGGGCATGGAAACCTACGCCGAGAGCTATCGCGGCCAGCGCCGTCCGCATCCACCCGGCGAACGTACGCTCGTTCGCTAGGATCGTGCGATCCTCCGCAAGATCGGTTCTGCTGGGCTGATCGTCATTCGCACTGCCGGTCATGCCCTGACAACGCGGCGATCGGCATCTCGTGCCGGATCGGCGGCAGCAGCTTACTTGACGCGTTCGACCTGCTCGAACTCCAGCTCGACCGGCGTTGCGCGACCGAAGATGGAGACGCTGACCTTCACGCGGCCTCGGTCGAAGTCGAGTTCTTCGACGACGCCGTTGAAGCTTGCGAACGGGCCATCGAGCACCTTCACCGCATCGCCGATCTCGTAGTCGACGCTGACCTTCTGTTTCGGAGCTGCGGAGGCAGCCTCTTCCTTCGTGGAGAGGATTCGGGCGGCTTCCGCTTCGGTGATCGCCTGCGGCTTGCCGCCAGGGCCGAGAAAGCCGGTGACCTTCGGCGTGTTCTTCACGAGGTGATAGACCTGGTCGTTCATCGCCAGCTTGGCGAGGACGTAGCCGGGGAAGAACTTGCGGTCCGACGTGACCTTCTTGCCGCGGCGGATCTCGGTGACCTTTTCGGTCGGAACTTCGACGGACTCGACCTGGCTTTCCAGCCCAAGGCGCTTGGCCTCGGACAGGATGGCGTCCTTCACCTTGTTTTCGAAGCCGGAATAGGCGTGAATGATATACCAGCGGGACATGTTTTGATCAGTTTCCCTGTTGCGCTCTAGCCGATCAGGCCGAGCAGGAAGCGAACGATTGCGCTGAAGAACGAATCGGTCGCGAAGAAGAAGATTGCGAGCAGAGCGGTCATGATGAAGACCATGATGGCGGTGCGGACAGTCTCGGCCCACGTCGGCCAAACGACCTTCGATGCTTCGCTGCGGACCTGCCGAATGAATTCGCCTGGGGAGGACTTCGCCACCTGCATTGCCTCTTCGAGATAGAAAAACGCTCCGCGGACCCGGGGGCCGGCGGAGCTGATGGGGACTTAGCGATACGCCGCCGAGTCTTCAAGGCTGGCAGGAGTGGAGGGACTCGAACCCACGGCCCTCGGTTTTGGAGACCGATGCTCTACCAACTGAGCTACACTCCTGCGGTCGGCGTGCGACTTATGCGGCGAACGGCAGCGGCGCAAGGGTGCGGGGCTAATCGATGATCTTTCGAAGCGTCCGAACCATGAACGCAGTCGACCAGCCGATGAGGACGAATCCCACAAGTGCTTCCATCGCTCCCACGAGCCGCCATTCAGTAGGGAAATTGGCGGCGGTCGTGCCGAGCGTCGCGTAACAGGAGGCGGAATAATAAAGTGCCTCCTCCAGGGAGTGAATGCTTCCGACCGCCAGGTAGAACGTCGCGAAGATGAGGATCTCCGTGAAGTGCAAGACCATCAGGAGCAGCCCGTAGGAGCCCATGAGGAGCAGAGCGCGCACGCCGAACTCGTTCGGGATGGTACTTTCGTCGTGCAGACGAAGGACCCGCGAAATGCCGACCAGTCCCGCGCTATGCATGAGCACCATCAGGACAACAAAACCTGCGATGACCGCAAGCTGCAGGCCGAGCGCGGCGACTTCGATATCCTCAGTCAATTGGCAGTCTCCTCCCGCGTCGCGGCTCGACGCCCGGAGTCCGCTATGTGCGGTTCAGGCCGCGATGTCGAAAGGCTGGATCTCGCCTGACAGATAGAGGTTGCGCGCCTTGGTCCGCGACAGCTTGCCCGAGCTGGTGCGCGGAAGCGACCGCGGCGGCACGAGTTCGACGATCGGCGTGATGCCCGTAATGGCACGCACCCGCTCGCGAATGTCGTCGCGAAGGCGGCCGCGCTCGGTCGGATCGGATACGCGGCAGTGGACCAGAACGGCCGGCATTTCCTGGCCCGACGGACCCGTGATCGCGAAGGCGGCGATGTCGCCGGACTTGAAGCCGGGCAATTGCTCGACCGCCCACTCGATATCCTGCGGCCAGTGATTGCGGCCGTTGATGATGATCATGTCCTTGGCGCGGCCGACGATGAAGATATAGCCGCCGGACATGTAGCCCATGTCGCCGGTGTCCAGCCAACCGTCGTCCGACAGGCACGCCGCTGTCGAGTTCGGGATCGCGGAAGTAGCTGTGCATGACGGAGCTTCCCCGGACGAGTACGCGTCCGATGCCGCGATCGGGGAGCGGCGTCCCGTCCTCGCCGCGGATCTCGATTTCCATGCCCTCGACCGGCTTGCCGCAATTGACGATCGCGCGGTAGCGGCGCGGGCGGCCGTCGGGACCGCTGTTGCCGCCGCCGAGGACAGCTTCCTCCACCAACTCGAGCCGGATGCCTTCGCCCGGAGGCATCAGCGACACGGCCAGCGTGGCTTCGGCAAGGCCGTAGCTTGGGCAGAAAGCTGACGCCTGGAAGCCGGCGTCGGCGAAGGCGTCGACGAATGCCTGCATGACGTCTGGCCGGATCATGTCCGCGCCATTGCCGGCGATCCGCCAACGCGACAGGTCGAAACGGTCCTCGGCGCGGGTTTGTGACGACATGCGCCGCGCACAGATGTCGTAGCCGAACGTCGGCGAGTAGCTGCAGGAGGTGCCTGGATTGCGCGTAATCATATCGAGCCAGGCGAGAGGCCGGCGGGCGAAATCTTCGGTTTTCAGATAGTCGACAGAAATTTGAAGCGACATGGGCGACAGCATGCAGCCGACTAGCCCCATGTCGTGATACCAGGGCAGCCACGAAATGCAGCGGTCGGTTTCCTGGACCTGAAGGCCGATTCCGTGAGCGCGCAGGTTCGACAGAAGCTGCCGATGCGTAACGGCAACCCCATGGGGGAAGCGCGTCGAGCCACTCGAATATTGGAGGTAAGCAACCTCGTCCGTGTCAGGAGCCGGAAGCTCGGCGGCGCCGACTTCCATGGAACCGAGGCTATCCCATTCGCGAGCGGGCACGCCGCGCTCGGTTCCCGCCACTTCGGCATATGACAGAAGGTCGGGCGGGCAGAGAAACAGCGACGGATCACTGCTGTTCAGCATCACCCGGAGTTGTTCGACGTAGGCTTCGCGTCCGCCGAAGCTGGTCGGAAGCGGCAAGGGCACGGGCCACAGGCCAGCGTAGACCGCGCCGAAGAAGCAGGCCGCGAATTCCGCGCCCGTCTCGGCGATGAGTGCGACGCGATCGCCGGGCTTCAGACCCATCGCTACGAAGCGGTGGGCATGCGCGAGAGCGTCCTCGCGAAGATCCGAGAACGGATATGCGCGCGTCAGTTGCCCCCGCGCGTCGTGGAAATTCATGCCGCGGCGCCCCTTAGCCGCATAGTCGAGCGCCTCGCCCAAGGTCGCAAAGTCGGCAATACGCCGCGGTTGCGTGTCCAGAGTGGGAGTTGCGCCGGCAGGAGCAAGGTCGGCTACGATCGTGTTGTTCCGGTCGAGCAAGCCGTTATCCAGTCTCTTGATGCCGCCCTCTTGGCGCGGCCGAATAGCCCGCTTCGCGGCGGGCCGGGGTTGTGATGGTGTGCGAGTGTGGCACAATTTGGGCCGATGCATGCCCGAAAGCCTGCCCGACCACGCAAGCCGCTCACCCGAGAGCGGATGCACGAGCTCGCCCTCTTCTACGTCGGCAGGTTTGCGACGACGCGCGCCAAGCTCGCAACCTATCTCAATCGCAAGCTTCGGGAGCGCGGCTGGGAAGGGGATGCTCCTGCCGAGGTCGAAAAGCTGGTGGAGCGGCTCGCAGCCAGCGGCCTGGTCGACGACGCGCTCTACGCTCAGTCGAAGGCGCGGTCCCTGACCGAACGAGGATACGGCGCGGCGCGGGTCCGACAGTCGCTGCGCGCGGCGGGCATCGACGAAACGGATGGCGCCGAAGCTCAGCAGCTTGCGGCTGAAGGAGCAGCGGACGCCGCGTTGCGCTTTGCGCGCAGACGCCGGATCGGTCCTTATGCGGAAACTGCGCCGGATCGTGCAGGCCGGGAAAGGGCCTTGGGGGCGATGGTTCGCGCTGGCCACGGCTTCGAGATTGCCCGTGCCGTGGTCGATGCGGAGCCCGGCGCCGAAATGGACCTTGACGACCTTCGCGAGAAAAGTCGTTAAGTCGGTTTCACGACACTCGCACATTTGTTAGTTATAGGGCGTGCAGAGCAAGAGATCCGAAACGGCGCCTGAGCCGGAACTGATACCGGTGGCCATCTCCGAGCCACCTCCCGAGACCGACGTCGAGTCCGAAATGGACCCTGTCGTCGGGCGGGTGAAGTGGTTCGATGCCACGCGAGGCTTTGGCTTTCTGATCAGCGAGGGCATCGACGGGGACATATTGATTCACTTCAGCGTCCTCCGCGAACATGGCCGTAGAAGCCTTCCCGAAGGCGCAATCGTAGAATGCGTGCCCATGAAGCTGGATCGCGGGCTCCAGGCGAAGAAGGTCATATCGATCGACGTCGGACCAGCGGTGGTTGCCACGCCGCGGCCGCAACGCTCGACGAGCAAGGACGTGGACCGTAAGGCATTGACGGATTCGGCCGGTGAGTTCGAACCCGTAGAGGTGAAATGGTTCAATCGCGTGAAGGGCTATGGTTTCGTCAACCGCGTCGGGGATCCCGATTCGCTCGACGTCTTCGTTCACATGGAAACCGTCCGGAATTCGGAGATTGCGGACCTTCAGCCGGGCCAGAGGCTGGTCGCGCGAATCGCCGAAGGCAAGAAGGGCCTGACCGCCGTCGAGCTGCAATCGGATCATTCGGAAGAGCATTAGCCGCCGCGGCAATCGCGTCGCTGAGCGCCTGCGGATCGGCGACGACGGCGCCCGAAGCGACCCTCGAGCGTTCCTCGGCCGGTTTGGAACAAGTGCCGCTAACCATTCAATCCGCATCCGGCACCCACCGCTTTACGGTGGAGGTGGCGGAGACTCCGGAACAGCAGGCCCAGGGCTTGATGAATCGCCAGTCGCTGGGCCCAGACCGTGGGATGATCTTCCCGCGCAATCCGCCCGGGGACGCAAGTTTCTGGATGAAGAACACGCTCATCCCGCTCGACATCATCTTCATCCGCGCCGACGGAACGATCGCCCGCATCGCGGAGAATACGGTCCCGCTCTCGCTCGATCCCGTGCCGTCGCTGGAGCCGGTCGTCGCGGTCCTGGAAATTCCCGGCGGCCGCTCGGCGGAGTTGGGCATAAAGGCCGGCGACACGGTCAGCTGGAAGCAGTGACGCTTCGCTTGCACAAGCTGGCCTGAGAGGGCAGAGGCGCGGCCCATGGGTTTCTGGTCTCGAACATTCACCTGGTGGAACGGCGCGACGTGGGGCACCGGCCTGTTCACGTGGCGTCATGGCGAGAAGGTCGGCCAGGATGACGCCGGGAACGTCTATTACCGCGACAAGAAGAACCCGGCTTCCCGCTGGGTGATCTACAACGGGGCGAACGACGGAAGCCGTGTGCCGCCCGAGTGGCAGGCGTGGCTCAAGGGCACGATCGACGATCTCCCGGAAGAATCGCTTCCGCCGAAGCGCAGGTTCGAGAAGCCTTCCACGGTCAATCCGACCGGAACCATGGCCGCGTTCCGGCCAGACGGGTCACTGTCCAAAAGCCGGGTTCGGCCGGCATCCACCGGCGACTATCAGCCCTGGACGCCCGACTGAGCGTGAATCGTCTCGCCGCCACTGCCGGCTCTCTCATGCTCCTGCTGACGGCCGGTTGCGATCGCGGGCAGGATCAGGGTGAGGATCCGACAAACGGCGTCGCGTTGCCGCGCGCCAATATCGGGCCCGGCCAGCAGGTCGGTGTCACGCCGATGGCGGATCGCGTCGCGGTCATCGGATTTCTGAACAAGCGCAACGGCATCACCCGCGACATCCGGATGAAGCCCGGCCAGTCCGTTCGCGTGAACAATGCGATCGTGCGGCTTCGCGCATGCGAAACCACGGCTCCGTGGGAAAGCGAAAGGCTGACGGGCGCATTCATCCAGCTTGATGTCCAGCAGCCCGATTCAAGTTGGAAGCGTTTTTTCTCGGGCTGGGTCTACAAGGAATCGCCGTCGCTCAATGTCGTCGAGCACCCGGTTTACGACGTCTGGCCCAAGAGTTGCGCGATGACATATCCCTCCGCGGCCGACGAGCCTGCGGCGCCGGTGGCTTCGAGCAACCGGTCGAGCGCCAACAGATCCGGAGCGACAGAGCGCGAGGAGCCCGCCGCGACAGCGCCTGCCCCCGAGCCGTCCGCGACCGCTCCGGAAGAGCCTGCTGAGGTTCCACCAAGCGCCCCCGACAACAACGCTACATAGGCCTTCCGCGTCACGGTCGTGGCGCCAAGCGTTGCGAGGTGCGGCGTCATGAACTGGCAATCGAGCAGGGTGTAGCCGCCCGTCTTCATCCGTGCGACGAGCCAGGCGAGCGCGACCTTCGACGCATCGGTAATCCGGCTGAACATGCTTTCACCGAAGAAGGCTCGGCCGAGCTTCACGCCGTAAAGCCCGCCAACCAGTTCCCCATCGCGCCAGACTTCGATGGAATGAGCGTGGCCCGACGCATTCAGGGTGAGCATGGCACGCTCGATATCCGCGTTGATCCAGGTCTCTTCACGGTCCGCGCAGGCGCCAATCACCGCAGCAAAGTCTCGGTCCATCGTAACCACGAATTTACCGGAACGGACAGTGCGGCGCAGTGATCGTGAAAGGTGGAAACGGTCGAGCGGAAGTATGGCGCGGGAGCGCGGCTCGACCCAGAAAAGCTCGGACGCCTCGCGGCTGTCGGCCATCGGGAAGATGCCGGCCGCATAGCCCTGAAGGAGCAGGCGTGGATCGAGACGACTCATCGCCCCCGAATATGCCCCGCTTTCAGCGACTTGTCAGGATCGACCAGCGTTAGAGAATTTCGCGGACCACATCCTGCGGGCGGCAGAGGCGCACGCCCTTTTCGGTCTCGACGAGTGGCCGATTGATCAGGATCGGATGCTCCAGCATGGCGTCGAGAATTTCATCGTCGCTTACGTCGGGCCGAAGAAGCCCGAGCTCGGCGGCGATCGGCTCCTTGGCGCGCAATCCGTCGCGGGGACTGATGCCCGCACGATCGTACAACCTCTTCAGTTCGGATCGGTCGGGCGGTGCCTTCAAATATTCGACGACATTCGGCTGGAATCCCGAATTCCGAAGGATTTCAAGCGTTTTGCGGGATGTACCGCAGAGCGGATTATGGTAGATCGTTACGTTCATGTTACGGAAAGTTCCTAGTTTCTACGCCGCTTAGTGCAACGGGTGTGCCGCCGACGCGGTTCATTCCAGCGGCGAAGCATTGTCGCGTTGCCGGAACGATGTCGCGCAATCGTCGTTTCCTCGCGCGTGACATGCTTTTCGCTGGGAACCAGAGTCCCGGGGCATGGTCCGGAAGATCAACAATCGGGAGAAAGACGATGCAAAAATCAATTTTGGCGATCGTACTGGCGAGTTCAGTCTCGCTCAGCGCGTGCGCAACGGACAGCCAGACGTCTGGCGATATCGCACAGGGTGCCGCGATGGGTGCAGCCGGTGGCGTAGCCGCTGGTGCAGTCATTCCTGGCGTCAGCGTCATCGAAGGCGCCGCTGTTGGCGCAGCGATCGGCGGCCTCGCCGGCGCTGTCTGGGCTGACCAGAACAACGACGGTTACGTCGACGGCTACGTCTCGAACGGCCAGTATTACACGGGTACCCCGCAGGGCTATGACCCGACGCTTCGTCGCGTTGCGGGTGGTGCTCTCGGCGGTGCGGCGCTCGGCGCAGTTGCCGGCGCGGTCATTCCGGGCGTCAGCCTTCTCGAGGGCGCAGTGATCGGTGCTGCTGTCGGCGGTCTCGCCGGCGCGATCTGGGCCGACCGTGACAATGACGGCCGCGTGGACGGATATGTCCAGAACGGTCAGTACTACGCTGGTGCACCGTCCTCGACGGCTCCGGCCCCGACGTACACGGCTCCGACCGGCGCGGGTGAACGCGGCTAATCGGAACCGATGACGAGTAAGCGTAAGATGCGCACCGGTCCTCTGCGGCCGGTGCGCATTTTCTCATTCCGCGGCGGCCTCGCAGCGATCGCGCTAGCCACGGCCTCCGTTGTCCTGCCGGTTCCGGCAATCGCGCAGACCCCCATCATCGCGGCTGGCAAGCAGGGCATTTCCGATTTCTATGCCGAGCGCCAAGGAAGGCCGCTGTGGTTCTCGCAGGGTGGTCGTCAGGTCGACGACCTGCTCGAGATTCTGAACAGCGCGCACCTCGATGGTCTCCGGCCGGAGATATATCGAACCGATCTTCTGACACGAGCAGTCTGGGCGGCCCAGTCTGGCAAGCCGAAAGCCGTTCGCCGCGCGGACATGATGCTCAGCCAGGCCCTGGTCGCTTACGTCCGCGACCTGCGCCAGCCCGGCGACACGGGCGTCATCTATGTCGATCCGGAGCTGAAGCCCGGTCCGCCGTCTCCGCGCGCGATCCTCGAAGCCGCCGAACGCGCGCTCCTCGCTGGAGCGCTACGTTGCCGAAATGCGCTGGACGCATCCCATCTACGGCCAACTCCGCCGGGAGTTGATGCAAGGCGTCAGCCTGTCGCCGGAACAGCGCGACCTGGTGCGCATCAACCTTGAGCGGGCGCGCGAGCTTCCCGCCCGCGGCAAGCACATCCTGGTGAACGCCGCCGCACAGCGGCTTTTCATGTACGAGAATGGCGAAGTCGTGGACTCCATGCGGGTCGTCGTCGGCAAGCCGGTTTACCCGACGCCGATGATGGCGGCCTACATCCGCTACACGGCGCTCAACCCCTATTGGTACGTCCCAGCCGATCTTGGGGCGGAGCGCATTGCGCCGAACGTCGTGAAGTCGGGCCTCACCTATCTTCGCAAGCACGGATATGAGGTCGTCAGCGACTTCGACGCCCAGCCCCAGGTACTCGATGCCGCTGCGGTGGACTGGAAGGCAGTGGCGGACGGCCGGACCAAGGTGCTCATGCGGCAGCTGCCGGGACCGGGCAATTCGATGGGCCGGATGAAGTTCATGTTCCCCAACGCCCAGGGCATTTATCTTCACGATACGCCCGACAAGGAATTGCTGACCGAGGCGTCACGCCTGTTCAGCGGCGGCTGCGTCAGGCTCGAGGATGCGCCGCGCCTTGGCCGATGGCTCTACGGCAAGGACCTCGATCCAAAGGGCGCGGGCACCGAGCTGAAAATCCCGCTGGAAGACAAGGTGCCGGTCTTCATCACCTATCTGACGGCGGTCCCGGAAGGGTCCGATATCGCCTTCTTCGACGACATTTACGGACGCGATCGCGTGCGGTTGACGGGCGCAAGCGATAGGGGCTTTCTGGCCACGGCACGCTAAGCGTCAGCGCGGCGACCAATCCGGATACCAGGTGATGTCCTGTGCGACGGGCCGCCCTTCGGCATCGCGCGCCGGGCGGAAGCGGACGTAGGCGACGCGCAAGCTCGCAGAAGAGCGAGTCCACGTTTGGATCGCCGCTCGTTCGCGCCACCCGGCAATTTGAGGGCCTTCCATCCGGGTTCACCTTCAAGGTGATTCCGATGCGCCCGGTGCGCTGCCCGCTGACAGCCGTGATCCGTCGATATTCGCGGTCGGGAATTTTGCTGACCCGCTGAGCCGGCGTGTACCCGGAGAAGTCTCCCGACCCACCACCGCCTCGGCCCGTGCCGCTGCCGCCCGCGCCTGGCCCCGTTCCATAGTCGGCAGCGCCAGATCTGCTCGCACTGCCGGTCCCTGCGACGGGGGCGGCTGCAATAGGCGGCTTGGCCGGCACCTCAATCTTCGGCTTCGGCGCGACCACTGGCGTGGGCTCGGACTTCTTTCCCGCCGCTCCTTCTTCTTCGCGTGCGCGCTCCGCCCGGGGTTGCGGCGGCGGTGGCTGGGGAGGGGGCGGTGGGTCGTCGGTGACGTCGAAGGTCTTGAAATGCTCAACGGCGCGATTCACGGTTTCGACGTTGAGCCCGGTGAAGATGACTGCGGCCAACGCAGCATGCACGAGCAACACGGCAGCAAGCGCCTTCGCGCGGTCGTTCGTCTCAGTAGCCCGGTAAGCAGCCATCGCTTTCGTTCCACATGGGCAACGCATGGCGAAATTGAAAGTTTGGCTGGCAGACACAGCATGTCTGCTTTCGACCCATTGCGGGCATTAGAACCAGCCGCCACACTGAGCCGGGACGGAGACAATCTAATGAAGCATCTGTTCGGCGCTGAGCCCGCATTAGGGCTGTTCGTGCTTTTGGTGAGCCTGCCGATTGTCGCCGCTCTAGCATACATTGTCGTTTACGGGGTCATCCAAGACCCAATTTCCTTCGTCATCTACGCTGCTCTCTACGTTGCAGTGTTGCTCGTCAGTCATTCGCTCCGTTTGATCACGCAGCGTAGACGCACAGCGCGAAGCAGCGAGCAATCGCAGATCTAATGTCTGCTTTCGACCCATTGCAGACGTTCGCCTCCCGCTTCAAAACACGACGATGAAACGGAAGCTCCTGCTGGCGGCTTTGCTGGCGCTAAGCGCGTGGGTCGGATGGTGGGCTAGAGGTTTCCTTGCCGTGGACGCATGCCTCGATGCTGGCGGGCGTTGGGAGTATCGCGGCGGCTTCTGCGATGGCGCACGACCAATCCAAGACTAATGTCCGTTTTCCACCCATTGCAGACATTCCGGCGCCCCTTATTGAGCGGCGCATGCGACCACGCGAAGCTGCCAATCGGACGTTCACCGGGCCTGCGTTGAGGCGGTCGCTCATGGTTGCGCTGGTGGTCGGGACGGCGCTGAACCTGATCAATCAGGGTCCCGAGATGCTGTCCGGGGCCGCGCCGGTGACTTGGAAGCTGGTGCTGACCTACGTCGTGCCGTTCCTGGTGGCGAGCTACGGGAGCTATGCGGCTTTCAGGAGCGACTGACGCCGCGGGGGGTTACTCCGCTGCGACCCTTTGCTTCTCCAGCCACTGCTCGAGCCACTTGATCGTATAGTCGCCGGCGAGGAATTCCTCGTCGCGGACCAAGGCCTGATGCAGTGGGATGGTGGTCTTCATCCCGTCGATCACATATTCTTCCAGCGCGCGGCGCAGGCGCATGATGCAGCGCTCGCGCGTCTTGCCGTAGACGATCAGCTTGCCGATCATGCTGTCGTAGTAGGGCGGCACCTTATAGCCCGTGTAGAGCCCGCTATCGACGCGCACGTGCATTCCGCCGGGCGCGACGTAATTCTTCACTGTCCCGGGTGAAGGCGCGAAGGTCTGCGGATCCTCGGCGTTAATGCGGCACTCGATTGCATGGCCGTGCAGCGTCACCTGGCTCTGGTCGCACGAGAGGCCCTCGCCCTGGGCAATCCGGATCTGCTCGCGCACCAGGTCGATGCCGCTGATCATCTCCGTCACCGGATGCTCGACCTGCAGCCGGGTATTCATTTCGATGAAGTAGAACTCGCCGTTCTCGTAGAGGAACTCGATGGTTCCGGCGCCGCGATAGCCCATTTCGGCCATGGCCTTGCGCACGATCTCGCCCATCCGCTCGCGCTCTTCCGGCGTGATGACGGGCGATGGCGCTTCCTCGAGCACCTTCTGGTGGCGGCGCTGCAGCGAACAATCGCGCTCGCCGAGATGGATCGCATTGCCTTCGCCGTCGCCGAACACCTGGAATTCGATGTGGCGCGGGTCGGCGAGGTATTTTTCCATGTAGACGGTATCGTCGCCGAACGCGGAGCGCGCTTCCGATGCCGCCTGGCTCATCAGGCTTTCGAGCTCGTCGTCGGACTGGACGACCTTCATCCCGCGCCCGCCGCCGCCCGAAGCGGCCTTGATCAGGACCGGATAGCCGATCTCTCCCGCGAGCTTGTGCGCTTCGGCGACGCTTTCGATGGCCCCGGCCGAACCGGGTACCAGCGGCAGACCGAGTTTGGCGGCCGTGCGCTTCGCCTCGATCTTGTCCCCCATGGTCCGGATATGCTCGGGCTTGGGTCCGACCCAGATGATCCCGTGGCTCTCGACAATCTCGGCGAATTGAGCGTTCTCGGAGAGGAAGCCGTAGCCCGGATGAATCGCGTCGGCGTGAACCACTTCGGCGGCCGAGATGATATTGGGGATGTTGAGGTAGGAATCGGTCGCCGCCGGCGGACCGATACAGACCGTCTCATCAGCGAGCCGGACGTGCATCGCATCGGCATCGGCGGTCGAATGCACCGCGACCGTCTTGATGCCCATTTCGTGGCAGGCACGGTGGATCCGCAGCGCGATCTCGCCGCGGTTCGCGATCAGAAGCTTCTTGATGGGCATTTTAGCCGAGCACCACCAGCGGCTGGTCGAACTCTACCGGCTGGCCGTCGCTGACGTTGATCGCCTTCACGACCGCCGCCTTTGGCGCGGTGATCGGATTCATCACCTTCATTGCCTCGATGATGAGCAGGGTGTCGCCCGCTTTCACCGCTTGGCCGACGGTCACGAACGGCTTCGCACCGGGTTCTGGCGAGAGGAAGGCGGTGCCCACCATTGGCGACTTGAGCGGCTCTCCCCCAAGATCCTCCACTGGCGCGGCAACGGGAGCCGCGGCGGGCGCCGCTGCTGCAGCGGGCATGGCCACCGACGGTGCCGAGACGAATGCCGTCGGCGCATCCCGGCGGACCTTGATCTTGCGATCCCCGTCCTCAACCTCGATTTCGTTCAGATCATTGTCGCTCAGCAGCTCAGCGAGCTCACGCACGAGGGCGGTATCGATACGCATCGACGCGCCTTTATCGGCGCCACCCTTGCCGGTCTCGGCCATTCCGATTCCCCTAGTCACGCCCACACGGGCACTTCGCGCCGCGTCTTACCGCCTGAAGCGGCGGCGTCCAGTGGAAGCGAGCCTCGCCGCAATTGCGTGGAGGGCGGTACGTACCTATCTGGCCTCTCACAAATGACGATCGATCACACCATCCAGGTCCGCATCAACGGCGAGCATCGCCGGGTCGCGGAAGGCATCACCATTGCCGAGTTGGTGAGCGAACTCGGCTTCGATCCCGCGCGTGTCGCAGTGGAGCGAAACGTCGAGGTCGTGCCGCGCTCGACGATCGCGGACGTGAAGGTTCAGGATGGCGACGATTTCGAGATCGTGCGCTTTGTTGGAGGCGGTTGAGTGAACGTCGAAGCGTCTGTGACTGCCGACAGCTGGACGGTCGCCGGCCGCACCTTTTCATCGCGCCTCATCGTCGGGACCGGCAAGTACAAGAGCCTGCGAGGAGAATGCGGCGGCAGTCGACGCCTCGGGCGCGGAGATCGTCACGGTCGCCGTTCGACGGGTGAACATCTCCAATCCGAACGAGCCGATGCTCACCGACTTCATCGACCCGAAGAAGATCACCTACCTGCCCAACACCGCCGGCTGCTTCACCGCGGACGACGCCATCCGCACGCTGCGGCTGGCGCGCGAGGCGGGCGGCTGGAACCTGGTGAAGCTGGAAGTGCTGGGCGAGGCGAAGACGCTCTACCCCGACATGCGCGAGACGCTTCGTGCGACCGAGGTCCTGGTGAAGGAGGGCTTCGAGCCGATGGTCTATTGCGTCGATGATCCCATCGCCGCCAAGCAGCTGGAAGAGGCAGGCGCAGTGGCGATCATGCCGCTTGGCGCACCGATCGGCTCAGGTCTCGGCATCCAGAACCGCGTGACCATCCGACTGATCGTCGAGGGCGCTGGGGTACCGGTGCTGGTCGATGCCGGCGTTGGCACGGCAAGCGATGCCGCGCAGGCAATGGAACTCGGCTGCGACGGCGTGCTGATGAACACGGCCATCGCCGAGGCGAAGGAGCCGGTGATGATGGCTCGCGCAATGAAGGCGGCTGTCGAGGCGGGCCGTTTGGCCTATCTCGCCGGTCGCATGCAGAAGCGCCGCTACGCAGATCCAAGCAGTCCGCTGGCAGGCTTGATTTAGCTCCGCCGGAACGCCGCGAACGCATCTTGGTTTGAAGAGCGGAGGCGAGTTCATGGCCGACTTCGCCGAGCTCCGCGAACGCATGGTCCGCCGACAGATCGAGTCGCGCGGCATCGGAAATTCGATGATCCTCGACGCCTTTCGTGACGTTCCGCGCGAGGCGTTCGTCGATGAGGGCCAGCGGCAGTGGGCCTATGACGACCATCCGCTGCCGATTGCGGCGGGGCAGACCATCTCGCAGCCCTATATCGTCGCACTGATGATCGATGCGGCGGAGATCGCCCCGGGCGACCGCGTGCTCGAGGTCGGCGCGGGGTCCGGCTATGCGGCAGCCGTCATGAGCCGCATCGCCTCGTCGGTCGTGGGGATCGAGCGCCAGCATGAGCTGGTCCAGATGGCGCAGGAACGGGTCGACCGCCTCGGATATCGCAACGTTCGGATCGTCGAGGGAGACGGCACGCTCGGCTGGCCGGAGGGTGCACCGTTCGACGCCATTCTCGCAGCCGCGAGCGGCAAGCATGTTCCGAAGCCGTTGGTGGATCAGCTCGCTCCCGGCGGACGGCTGGTCATGCCGATCGGAGATCCGGGCGACGTTCAGAACCTCATCAAGGTCGTAAGGCGCTCCGACGGCACAACCGTGCAAGAAAGCCTGGGCAGAGTTCGCTTCGTTCCCCTCATCGGCGAGGAGGGCTGGCGCGGCGATTGATGCGGAACGGACTCTTTTATTGCAGCATAAGACCGGCTTCGTTCGTTAACACTTTGTGCCGATGGGAAAGAAGCGGAGGATGTGATGACGCATCGCCGGCCCAGGTCGCCGGGTAGCTTTAAGGACGAGCTCGGCGGCGTGATCGAGCGTATCGCGCCCGCCGATGGCGAGCCGCCTGCGAAGCCGGGCAAGCCGAAAGAGCGAGGCGTCTCGAACACGGCCGAACTGAACGACCGCCTGTTCGAGAACGCCTGGCGCAAGAGGCCTTAATCTACCGGGAGCAGGTATTGAGTCCGAGCAACTGGTAAGCCGGGCAATAGCCGACAAGGCCGGTGATCAGCGGCACCAGCCCGATATAGCCCCAGGCGGTCTTTGGACCGAAGAACACGAGGGATAGAATGGCCAGCCCAACGATCACTCGGAGAAAGCGGTCGAACGAACCTTCATTGCGTGCAAACATGGCGCACCTCCTGTTTCGGAGACTCGCCGGATTACGGTTGCGCGAACATCCGTAATATCCCGGATCAGGCTTTCGCTTTCTCGCGGATTTTCGAAATGGTCGTTGCGTTGGTGATCTGCTCCACGTCAGTCTTGCAGTGGATCAGGCGGATGCCCTTCTGATCCATCGCACGCCTGAGTGCTGGCGAGAAATCCTCCGTTTTCTCGACCACCTCGGCCGTTCCACCATATGCACGTGCGAGAGCCGCAAAATCCGGGTTGCTTAGCTGTGTTGCCGACAGGCGCTTCGGATATTCGCGCTCCTGGTGCATGCGGATCGTGCCGTAGGACCCGTTGTCGACGAGGATGATGAGCAGGTCCGCGCCATATTGCGCGGCGGTCGCGAGCTCCTGACCGTTCATCAGGAAGTCGCCGTCGCCCGCGACGCAGACGACCGGCCGATCCTTGAACCGGATCGCTGCGGCGACCGCCGCTGGAAGACCGTAACCCATCGTGCCGGACGTCGGTGCGAGCTGCGTCGGCATCAGGCCGTAGCGCCAGTAACGATGCCACCAGCCGGAGAAATTTCCGGCACCGTTGCAGATGACCGTATTGTCCGGAAGCGCCTCGCGCATCGCCTTGACGCAGGGACCGAGGTCGAGCGCCACGCCTTCGCGCGGGGCTGGCTCCGACCATTCGAGCCATTCCCTGTGCGCCTGTTCTCCGCAGGAAAAGCGGACAAGATCGGGGTCCATCCACTCGTCGAGCATCGCCGCAAACTCGCCCATGTCGGCGCAGATCGGCAGATCGGCGTGGTAGATATGCCCGAGCTCGTTTGGATCGGGATGGACGTGGACGAGCGTCTGGCCAGGATGGTCGGGCGTGATCAAAGTGAACCCGTCCGTGGTCGCTTCGCCGAGACGGGGGCCGACGGCGATGATCAGATCCGCGTCGCGGATGCGCTGCTGCAACTTGGGGTTCGGCCCATAGCCCAATTGGCCGGCGTAGATGCCGCAGCTGTTCGGCAAGGCGTCCTGCCGGCGGAACGCGGCCGCCACCGGAATGCCGTAGCGGAAGGCGAAATTGCCGAAGTGATGCGCGGCGCGCGGGCTCCAATCCGCGCCGCCGACGATAGCGACGGGCGAAGCCGCCTCCTTCAGCAGCTCGAAGAGGGCTCCAATGGCTCCCGGATCGGGTTCCTCGGCAACCGGCGGTAGCCGCGGTCGGTCCAATGTCTCGACCTCATCGGTGAGCATGTCCTCCGGTAAGGCAAGCACCACAGGACCGGGCCGCCCCGCCGTTGCGACGCGATACGCCCGGTAGACATATTCCGGGATGCGCCGGGCGTCTTCGATCCGCGCCGCCCACTTTGCGATAGGTCCGAAGAAAGCAGGGAAGTCGATTTCCTGGAAGCCTTCGCGGTCGCGATCGCCGCGCGCAACGTCGCCGATGAAGAGAATCATGGGCGTTGAATCCTGGAAAGCTACGTGCACGCCGGCGCTGGCGTTGGTCGCTCCCGGGCCGCGGGTGACGAAGGCCACGCCGGGACGTCCGGTCATCTTGCCGTCGGCGTCCGCCATGTAGGACACGCCGCCCTCCTGCCGGCAGACGACCGTATCGATCTCGGGCGTGTCGTGCAGCGCGTCGAGCACTGCGAGGAAGCTTTCGCCGGGCACTGTGAATATCCGGTCGCAGCCCTGAATCTTGAGTTGGTCGACAAGGATTCGTCCGCCAGTTCTGGCGCCGCTGGTCTTGGTCATGACGCGGCTCTAGCGGCTCAGCTTGTGCTCGTCATCTCCACACAAGAGATGCTTTGCGATACAATGACTTGCGTTCGTTACGGAGCGTGAACTAAGCGTTGTGGATGCACAAGAACGACCTCGAAAGTGTTGCGTCCATCGATGCCGTACCGAACATTCTCGAGGTGATCTGTCAGGTCACGGGATTGGGGTTCGCCGCAGTTGCCCGCGTGACCGAGGAGAAGTGGGTCGCCTTGGCCGTCCGCGATACAATTGGCTTCGGGCTGAAGCCCGGCGGCGAGCTCGAGATCGGAAGCACGATTTGCGACGAGATCCGGCAGTGCCGCGAAAAGGTCGTCATCGATCACGTCGACGAGGACCCGGACTTCAAGGATCACCCTACGCCCAAGATGTACGGCTTCCAGAGCTACATCTCGGTGCCGATCATCCTTCGCAACGGCGACTTCTTCGGGACACTCTGCGCCATCGATCCGAAGCCTGCCAAGGTGAGCAATCCGTCGACGGTCAAGACCTTCGAGCTTTTCGCCGAACTCTTGGCACTTCACCTGGAAAACCGGGAGCGCGTCCAGGCGACGACGATCGCGCTGCTGGACGAAAGGCGCACGGCCGAGATGCGCGAGCAATTCATCGCCATTCTCGGGCACGACCTACGCAATCCGCTGGCAGCGATCACCGCCGGAACAACCATGCTCGGCAAGCTCAAGCTCGACCGGCGCGCGCGGCAAATCGTCGAGCTGATGCAGGAAAGCTCGAAGCGGATGACCGAACTGACTGCGGACATCCTCGATTTCGCGCGCGGCAAGCTCGGAGGCGGAGTGCCCTTGCGGTCGGTGGCGGATGAGAATCTCGAAGCCGTCTTCTGGCAAGTCATAGAAGAACTGCGCACCGTCCATCCCGATCGGGAGATTAGGGTCGAGATGGCGATTGAGAAGCCGTTGTTCTGCGACTCCGCCCGCGTCGCTCAATTGCTTTCCAACCTCCTTGGAAATGCGCTCACGCATGGCGCAAGCGGGGCGCCGGTCCACGTTTCGATCCAAAGTGATGATGGCGATCTGACCATTGAAGTCGCCAACGCCGGAGAGGTGATCCCCCGGCACAGGCTCGCGGGCCTGTTCCACCCCTTCGCGCGCGGGTCGCAAAGTCCTCAGGACGGTCTCGGGCTCGGCCTCTACATCGCATCGGAAATCGCCAAAGCGCATGGCGGCACGCTCAAGGCCAGCTCGACAGACAAGGCGACCGTTTTCACGGCCCACTTGCCTTGCGGAAGCGTCGCGCAATCCGAAGTAGCCGCCTGAACGGTACAATCGTCCGCAAGCGACCGTCGACCCAAAAAGTCATCAAACGTCCGTCGCGCCGCGCATCCCATAGTGCTATTTGCACGCCTGTTCTCGCGACCGAGTCGAACCAGTTCGACGGACGCTTTTGCCCGCCATTCGACCCCTTCCGGGATCGCGGTCCGCCCCTGTGTGCCGGGCCAGGCCGTCTGTGCGCGCAGCGTCTTCCCTGGAACCTCTGATCTGGAGAACGGTCATGGTAGAAACCACGCCGATTGCACCCGGCATCGACACTCTAGCGCCTCAACCCGCGCTGACCCCTGGCGGGTGAGACCGCCAAGCAGACGTTCGTTCTCGGCGATGCCGCCGAACCGCTGTTAAGGCCGTTCCAATACCATGCATCGGACGAGGATCTCGCCGACCTGAAGCGGCGAATCCTCGCGACGCGATGGCCGGACAAGGAAACGGTCAACGACGACAGCCAGGGTGTGCAGCTGGCGACGATGCGGAAGCTCGCGGATTATTGGGCGACGGAATACGACTGGCGCAGGTGCGAGGCGCGGCTGAACGCCTTGCCCAATTTCCTGACGGAGATCGACGGCCTCGACATCCACTTCATTCATGTGAAGTCGAAGCATGCGAACGCGCTGCCGGTCCTCGTCACCCACGGTTGGCCGGGCTCGATCGTCGAGCAACTCAAGATCGTTGAGCCGCTGACCAATCCGACGGCTTACGGCGGCACGGAAGCCGACGCGTTCGACGTCATCATCCCGTCGATGCCCGGCTACGGCTTCTCCGCGAGGCCCACGGAAGCGGGCTGGAACCCTCCGCGCATCGTCAACGCCTGGATGACCCTGATGAAGCGGCTCGGCTATTCGCGTTACGTGGCGCAGGGTGGCGACTGGGGCGCTCTCATGACCGAGATCATGGGCGCAATCGCTCCGCCCGAACTGATCGCCGTCCACACCAACATGGCTTCGACCGCGCCGCCGGAAGTCTTCGACGCCCTGCGCAAGGGCGAGGGGCCGCCTGCCAACCTGACGGACGACGAGCGCTGGGCGTACGAACGGCTCGAAGTCTTCTTCACGCATGGCCTCGCCTATGCGCAACAGATGGGACACCGGCCGCAGACGCTGTACGGAATCGCGGACTCGCCTGTCGGGCTGGCCGCCTGGTTCCTCGATCACGACGAGGCGAGCTACCGAATGATCGCGCGAGTGTTCGACGGGGAGACCGAGGGCCTGACCCGCGACGATGTGCTCGACAACATCACCATCACATGGCTGACGAACACCGCAATCTCCGGCGCCCGGCTTTATTGGGAGGCGTTACCGCGCACTTCAGCGGGCTTCGGCATCGAGAAGAACAATGTCCACTTCTTCGAGCCGATCGGCGTTCGGGCCCCGATCGCCGTGAGCGCCTTTCCGGACGAGCTCAACCAGGCACCGCGCAGCTGGGCGGAACGGGCCTATCCCAAGCTCATCCACTACAACCGGCTTCCCAAGGGCGGACACTTCGCCGCCTTCGAGCAGCCGGACTCCCTCGTGCAGGAATTGCGGACTGCGTTCCGTCAAGTCCGCTAAGTTCATTGGCGGGCGGCGTCGCTGGCGCCGCCCGGTCCAACGCAAAGGGATACTCATGCTGTCGATGATCCTCTTCGGCGCGGCCGCCGCGCTTCAGGCGCCGGCGCCCCCTCCCGCGCGTCCGCCGGGGACGGCGCGCACCGACCTTCAGCGCCACGATCTCAGCGTAGCCGGCTGGGAGAGCCTTCAGGCGCTAGTGTCCTTCGCGCCCGGCTCCTCCTTTCCAAGGCACAAGCACCCGGGAGAGGAGATCATCTACGTGACGCAGGGGACCATCGAATATGAGGTGGCCGGGAAGCCGGTCGTCGTGAAAGCGGGCGAAGTGCTCTTCATCCCCAACGGCGTTGTGCACGCCGCGAGGAATCCCGGCACCGAACCCGCTGCGGAACTGGCCACCTATGTGGTTCGCAAGGGCCAGCCACTCGTTGAGCTAACCGAATGAGCAACGGCTTCCTATGTTAAGGTCGCCAATTCGAAGGGAGCAAAGATGGACGACACGACGACCCTCCAGTTCGACCTGACCCCGCCGAGCGACGTCCAGCGTCACGAGCTGGAGACAGACCTTACCGAGCAGGAGCGCCACGTCCTTTTGGAGCATGGCACCGAAGCACCGTTCTGCGGTGTTTTCCTCGACGAGAAGAGGCCGGGCGTCTTTACCTGCCGCCTGTGCGGGCTGCCCTTGTTCAAGGGTGGATCGAAATTCGAAAGCGGCACCGGCTGGCCGAGCTTCACGCAGCCGTTCGCCGACGAGCACCTCGAGTACATCAGCGACACTAGCTACGGCATGGTCCGCACCGAGATCGTCTGCGCCCGCTGCGGATCGCACCAGGGCCACGTCTTCCCCGACGGCCCGCCGCCGACCGGCGAGCGCTACTGCATCAACTCGGTGAGCCTGGAGTTCACGCCGAACGGTGAACCGCTGCCGGACAAGCTCGGACGAGGTGCTCCGGAGGGTGAAACGCTGGGAGCTAGCTAAGAGCCAGCCTGTTCGTACTGACAGGTTCGATGTTTCGCACTGAAGGCGGAGCCACTGGCGCGTGAGTAGGTGCAGCCAGCTGTCGTCGCGATTGAGGACGGCACCTAGCGCGACAAAGATGACGTCCCGATGCTTCCATTTCGTCGTCGGTCGCGTCGCCTTGTGCGCCGCGCAGTCGCCAGCCGCTGTCGGCGTATGGACGGTCGCGCCGCGGCTCCGGTCCTCGCGATAGAGATATTCAACCGGCGTTCCGTCTAGGATGCAGCGATCGATGAGGCACCTGTCCCAATCATCCCGCTGTTCGGGCACGACGGGTGCCGGCCGTTTCTCGCCGAACTGAAAATCGAGGATGTGCTCGGCCCTGAACTGGACGACCGTCCGGTTGGCGATGTCGTCCCGCAGGGATCGCGCAGGATGGGCTCGAATCCTCATCGGTCAGCCGATCGATGCTGACCCACATCCGTTCGCGGGCCATATTGTTCGACGTCGCCTCCATATTCGGACAGCAGCTTCGCGATGGCCCCGACCTGCAGCGCGGCAATGCAATTCGGGATGCGGAAGGCAGAAGGTGTGACGGGGCGTCGGCCGCCGTTCCTCCCGCTGACGACGACCCAACTCACGCCTGGTGGATCGCCTTGACCACCTGGTAGCTCTCAAGCCCTTCCTTGCCGCCCTCTGAGCCGAAGCCTGAAGTCCTTCACGCCGCCGAACGGCGCGTCGGCGACGGAGATGGCGAAGGTGTTGATTCCGACCATGCCGCTTTCGACGAGGTCGCCGATCAGGTTGGCGCGGCGGCCGTTCTCGGTGAAGGCGAAGGCCGCGAGGCCGTAGGGCAGGCGGTTGGCCTGCTCGATCACTTCCTCGAACGTGTCGAACGGGCGCGTCACGGCGACCGGGCCGAACGGCTCCTCGTTCATGATCTCCGCTTCGTTGGGCACGTCGGCGAGAAGGGTCGGCTGGAAGAAGAAGCCGCCTTCGCCGCGCTCACCGCCGGCGAGGACGCGCGCGCCCTTGGCCTTGGCGTCCTGCACCAGCGCATCGACTGCATCCGGGCGGCGGCTGTTGGCGAGCGGCCCCATTTTGGTGTCGGCTTCCAGGCCGTTGCCGACCTTGACCTTGGCCGTGCGCTCGGTGAAGCCCTTGAGGAAGGCGTCGTAGATGCCGCTCTGCACGTAGAAGCGCGTCGGCGAAACGCACACCTGGCCCGCGTTCCGGAACTTCTGCGGGACGACCATGTCGAGCGTCTTCTCAAGATCGCAATCGTCGAAGATCAGCACCGGCGCGTGCCCGCCGAGCTCCATCGTCACGCGCGTCATGCTGTCGGCGCACAGCTTCATCAGGTGCTTGCCGACATTGGTGGAACCGGTGAAGCTGACCTTTCGAATGACACGGCTAGCGATGAGGGTGCGGCTGATGATGTCCGCGTCGCCGTGGACCAGCTGCGCAACGCCCTTGGGAATGCCCGCATCGGCGAGCGCGCGGAACAGCTCTGTCGCGACACCCGGAGTTTCATGCGGCGGCCGCGAGATGACGGTGCAGCCGGCTGCGAGCGCGGCGGAGACCTTTTTCGCCAGCAGATAGATGGGGAAGTTCCACGGCGTGAACGTTGCGGTCGGGCCGACCGGTTGCCGGATCACGCGCGAAAGCTGGCCCGCCGGGCGGACGAGGGTGCGGCCGTAGTCGCGCTTGATTTCCTCCGCGTACCAATCGAACAGCTGGGCCGAACCCATCACCTCGGCCTTGGCCTCGGCAAGAACCTTGCCCTGCTCCTGCGTGAGAGTTGCGGCGATCACATCGACCCGTTCGCGCATGAGGGCGGCGGCCTTGTGGAGGATCGCTCCGCGCTTGTCCGCATCGGTCGAACGCCATTCAGGCCAGGAGCGGTTCGACGCCTCTAGCGCCTCCTCAAGGTCGTCCTTGGTCGCATAGGGCACCTCGGCGATCGTGTTCGCGGTGACCGGGTTGACCACGTCATGTGACTCGCGGCCTTCGCCGCTTTTCCAGACGCCGTCGATGAAGAGCTTGAGGTCGGTTTCGTATCCCATGATGGGCAGATAGGCCCGCCTTGATGCCGCTTCAACGGGCGGCTAGTCGTTACTGACAAGGGAGAAAGCAACAATGACGAAGCAGGAACTCGTTGCACGCATGCAGGAAGGTCAGGCCTGGATCCCGGGCAAGCGCGTGAAGCTCGACTTCGGCGGCGAGGGCGTGGTCCTGCTCGACGGAGCCGGCGAGCAGGTTACCGAAGAGGATGGCGCGGCCGACACGACGATCAAGGTCGCTTGGGAAGATTGGCAGGCGATGGCCGCCGGGCAACTCGACGGCATGACGGCATTCATGACCGGCAAGCTGAAGATTGAAGGCGACATGTCCAATGCCATGCAGCTGCAGGGCGTTCTCGCCAAGCTTCGGAGCTAGGCCACGAACGGTGAAACGGATCTGGCGCGGCTTCTGGCAGAGCTTGAACCGCGCCTTCATCCTGGACGTTATTCCTTCGAAGCGACGGACGATCCGTCGTTGGGTGACGCCTTCGCCCTGATCCGCGAGGACGTTGGCCTCACCGCGATTCGCACGCATCCGGAAGGCGAGTGGGCGCGGATCAGCCTTGAAGTGCATTCGAGCCTCAACGCAGTCGGGCTGACAGCTGCCTTATCAAAGGCCCTCGCCGAAGCGGACATCAGCGCGAACATCGTCGCTGCGCTTCGGCACGATCATTTGTTCGTCCCGTGGGACCGCCGCGAAGAAGCGCTGGCCCGCCTGAAGGCGCTGTCGCAGGCATTGCCGTTCGCTTGACCCTCGCCCCTGCCAGCGGCAGAGGCGACGGGCAAGGAGTGGCGGATGCAGAAGATCTATCCCGAACGCCGAGGCAGCGCTCGAAGGGCTGCTGTTCGACGGAATGTTCATCGCCGCGGGCGGGTTCGGCCTGTGCGGCATTCCGGAGCGGCTGATCGACGCGATCGTCGCGCATGGCGCCAAGGACCTGACCATCGCGTCGAACAATGCCGGCATCGACAATGAGGGCCTCGGCAAGCTGCTGCGCACCCGCCAGGTGAAGAAGATGATCTCGTCCTACGTCGGCGAGAACAAGGAGTTCGAGCGGCAGTATCTGGCCGGCGAGCTGGAGGTGGAGTTCAACCCGCAGGGCACGCTCGCCGAGCGCATGCGGGCAGGCGGCGCGGGCATCCCCGGCTTCTACACCAAGACGGGCGTCGGCACGCTCGTCGCCGAGGGCAAGGAGGTCCAGGTGTTCGACGGCGAGGAATATGTCCTCGAACGCGGCATCCGCGCCGACCTGTCGATCATCAAGGGCTGGAAGGCCGACGAGAGCGGCAACCTCATCTTCCGCAAGACATCGCGCAACTTCAACCAGCCGGCGGCGACCTGCGGCAAGGTCTGCGTCGCCGAAGTCGAGGAGATCGTGCCGGTCGGCTCGCTCGATCCCGACTGCATCCATTTGCCGTCGCATCTACGTGAAGCGGATGATCCTCGGCGCGCCCTACGACAAGAAGATCGAGTTCCGCACCGTCCGGCAGAGGGAGGCGGCGTAATGGCGACGCAGGTTGAAACCAAAGGCTGGACCCGCGACCAGATGGCGGCGCGCGCGGCGAAGGAGCTTCGCGACGGCTATTACGTGAACCTGGGCATCGGCATTCCGACGCTTGTGGCGAACAACATTCCGGAAGGGATGACCGTCACGCTGCAAAGCGAGAACGGCATGCTCGGCATCGGCCCGTTCCCGTACGATGACGAGGTCGATCCCGACCTGATCAACGCCGGCAAGCAGACGTCAGCGAGCTTGCCGCAAACATCTATTTCGACAGCGCGGCGAGCTTCGCGATGATCCGCGGCGGCCACATCGACCTGACCGTGCTCGGCGCGATGGAGATCAGCCAGAGCGGCGACATCGCCAACTGGATGATCCCGGGCAAGATGATCAAGGGCATGGGCGGCGCGATGGATCTTGTGGCCGGCGTGAAGAAGATCATCGTCGTGATGGAGCACACGTCCAAGAACGGCGATCCGAAGTTCATCCCGCACTGCACGCTCCCGCTGACCGGGAAGAACGTGATCGACATGATCATCACCGACCTCGCCGTGTTCCAGCGGCCGGACCATGAAAGCCCGTTCGAATTGGTCGAGCTGGCTCCGGGCGTCACTCGCGACGAGGTCCGCGCGAAGACGACTGCGCAGTACGTCGAATGACGCGGATGGGGGCAGAGAAGCTGGCGCTGGTTGCGGCGCTGCTTGCTGTCCTCGCCTTGCTCTTTGCACACTTGTCGTCGCAGTTTCTCGGTACGCCGCGATAATCAGGGGAGAGATATGCGGAAGATGATCGTTGCCATTCTGGCCGCCACGACCCTTGCGATCAGCGCTTGCGGCGGATCGCCGGAGGAGGCGCAGAATCAGTCGACGTCGGCGAATGCGACCGAGCCTGCACAGCCCGCGATGTCGCTTACGCGGCTCGATTGCGGCACGGCGACGATCAAGGACTTCGACGCCTTCTTCTCCGACAAGCCCGGTCTGTACGAGAAGGGACCGCGCGAGGTTTCCGATGGCTGTTACCTGATCCGCCACGGCGAGCAGACTTTGCTGTGGGACACGTCTTTCCCGGCGAAGCTCGCCGGCAATGAGGAGGACATGGGACCGCTGGTCGCGCGGCTGTCCAAGACGGTGTCACAGCAGTTGGGCGAGCTGGGCGTAAAGCCGCAGGACATCGACATCGTCGGCATTAGCCACATGCATTCCGATCATACTGGTCAGGCCGCGGAATTTCCCAACGCACGGCTGATCATCGGCAAGGGCGACTTCGAGCAGACGAAGGGCAAGGACGACCCGTTCGGCCCGTGGCGCAAGGACGGTGCCAACGTGACCGCCGCGACGGCCGACGTCGATGTCTTCGGCGACGGCAGCGTCGTTGCGCTGCACCTGCCCGGTCATACGCCGGACCACCTGGCCTTGCTGGTGAAGCTTCCATCCGGATCGGTGCTGCTGAGCGGCGACATGTACCATTCGCGCGAAGCCCGCGAGAAGCGCGGAGTCCCGCCGTTCAATACGAGCCGCGAGCAGACCCTCGCGTCGATGGACAAGTTCGAGAAGATGGCGAAGGACACCGGAGCGCGCGTCATCATCCAGCACGAGCCGCGCGACATCGAATTGCTTCCCGCCTTCCCGCAGGCGGCTGAGTAGGTGCGCGCGCTGCTCAGCCATGAGCCCGGCGGTCCCGAGACCCTTCGCCTCGACGAATTGCCCGATCCGCAACCGGGACCGGGCGAGCTGCTGATCCGCGTTCGGGCGGCCGCCATCAACTTCCCGGACGTGCTGATCATCGAGGACAAGTATCAGCTGAAGCCGCCGCGTCCATTCGCTCCCGGTGGAGAACTGGCCGGCGAGGTCGAAGCGGTGGGCCAAGGTGTCGAAGGCTGGAATGTCGGCGACCGTATCGTCGCCGTGACCGGCTTCGGCGCGCTCGCGGAGAAGGTCGTCATCCCCGCTAGGTCCGCGTTCCGGCTGCCGGATGAACGAAGCTTCCAGGAAGGCGCGGCGCTGCTGCTCACCTATGCGACTTCGATTCACGCCTTGCTGGATCGCGGCAAGCTGCAGGCGGGTCAGACCCTGCTCGTGCTTGGCGCCGCCGGCGGCGTCGGTCTTGCCGCAGTCGAGTTGGGCAAGGCCTATGAAGCGCGGGTGATCGCGGCCGTGTCTTCCGAAGAGAAGGCTCAGGCGGCTCGCGACGCCGGCGCGGATGAGGCGATCGTCTATCCTACCGGACCCTTCGACCGGGACGGCCAGAAGGCTCTGGCGCAGCTCTTCAAGGACGCCGTCGGACCGGCAGGCGCGGACGTGATCTACGATCCCGTCGGAGGCGACTATACCGAGGCCGCACTGCGGAGCATCGCCTGGGAGGGCCGCTTCCTGGTCGTCGGTTTCCCGGCCGGAATCGCCAGGCTTCCGCTCAACCTGACGCTGCTGAAAAGCTGCGACGTTTGCGGCGTATTCTGGGGGGCATTTGCTGCGCGCGACCCGAAGGCCAATGCCGCCCACGTCGACACATTGTTCCAGCTTTGGCGCAAGGGCATGATCTCGCCCAGGATCAGCGCCACCTATCCGCTGGAACGCGCGGGAGAGGCGATTCAGGCGATTTCGGAACGGCGCGTCGTCGGCAAACTTGTCGTCACGCTGGACTGACACCCTCCGCGCCCTTATTTCGCGGGCCAAACAAGCAAGGGATCACAATGACCCAGTTCGACGATCGCCAGCGCGCATTCGAATCCAAGTTTGCGCACGACGAGGAAATGAAGTTCCGCCTGGTCGCCCGCCGCAACCGGCTGCTCGGCGAGTGGGCGGCGTGCCAAGATGGGTCTCTCGGAAGAAGAGACCTCATCCTACGCCAAGGACGTCATCCGCGCCGACTTCGAGGAAGCGGGCGACGAGGACGTCATCCGCAAGGTCCTTGGTGACCTGACGGCCGCCGGCGTCGAAACCAGCGACACCGAAATCCGCGAGACGCTCGACCACAAGACGGCCGAAGCCAAGCGTCAGCTGATCGAGGCGCAGGGCAGCTGACATGCCCATGGCCGCAAGCGAAATCGAGCGGCTGATTCGCGAAGCCATTCCCGACGCCGAAGTCGAAATCAGGGACCTTCGGGGCGATGGCGATCATTATGCAGCCCGGGTGGTAAGCGCGACGTTCGCGGGAATGCCGCGGGTCAGGCAGCACCAGCGCGTCTATGCCGCACTTGGCGGACGCATGGGCGGCGAATTGCATGCACTGCAGCTAGAAACCGCAGTGCCGACAGGAGACGAATGATGAGCGATGCAAACGACCGCATCGGAGAGATTGTGAAGGCCAATGAAGTCGTGCTGTTCATGAAAGGCACGCCGCTCTTCCCACAGTGCGGGTTCTCAAGCCGTGCGATCACCATCCTCGAACATCTCGGCGTGCCGTTCGAAAGCGTCGACGTGCTTCAGGATCCGGAGATCCGCGCTGGCATCAAGGAATATTCGGACTGGCCGACGATTCCCCAGTTGTACGTGAAGGGTGAGTTCGTCGGCGGGTCCGACATCATGCTGGAAATGTTCGAAAGCGGCGAGTTGCAGCAGCTCGTGGGGGCGGAGGCCAGCTAGCTCAGGACAACAAAAAGGGACGGTGAGCGGGACCAGAAACCAGCTGCACCGTCCCTTTCGTTGGCGTGGGACCAAGTGGACCCTCATATAGTAGCAATGCGCGTGCCAATTCGAATAAACGGCAGAAAACTGCGAAATTCTTTGAGGTTGGCCCGAGGAGGCCGGACGAATGTGTAAAAAGTGCCGACAGAATTGCACGGTTATGGCTGATGGCACTTTGTCGCTGCGTCCGTGTTGGGGCTCTCAATGAGCCGCGACGATCCCGACATGACGAGCCCGCTCGCACCGTCCCGACTGATCTGTGACCTGACGCAAAGCTGGTCCGAGGTCGGTGGGGGCGTGGGCACCTATTTGCGCCACAAGCGGCAGCACATCCTTAAACGCACCTCTCACCGGCATTTGCTGATCGTGCCGGGTCCGGAAGACACGGTTTCCGAAGATGGCCGTGCGATTACCGCGACAATCCGCTCGCCGCGCGTCCCGGGGAGCCCGCATTACCGGCTGATGGTTCGGAACGGCGCGGTTCGCGCTCTGCTGGAGCGCTTTCAGCCGGACCTTGTCGAGTGTCAGGATAGCTACAACCTGCCTTGGGCAGCGCTCGCTCACCGGAAGCGTTATCCGGAAACTGCACTCGTCGGCGGCTATTTCACCGACTTCCCTACGGTCTACGCCGAGAGGCCCTTCTCCAAGGTCATGGGAGCCACTCTCGCCAGTGTAGCAGGCCGCATCTGCTACAATTATTGCGGCCGCCTCTATCGCCAGTTCGATGCCGTCTTCGCCCTGAGCGAAAATGGCGGAGCGACGAAGCTCCGCTCTTACGGCGTGGGCGAGGTGGGCATCGTCCCGTTGGGCGTCGAGCTCGGGGATTTCGGTCCGTCGCGGCGAGATCCCAAGTTGCGTCGATCGCTCGGGATCGAGGATCATCAACCTCTACTGATTTACGTCGGTAGGCTCGACGTCGAGAAAAAGCCGCACATCGTCGCCGACGCGTTCCGCAAGCTGCCGGAGTCGCTCGGTGCGCAGCTCGTGCTTCTCGGCGAAGGCCCGCTCCGCGAAGAGATTGCGGCATTGGGGGATGCGCGGATCCATACGCCGGGCTTCGTTCGCGACCGGCAGCAATTGGCCCGTTGGCTCGCCAGCGCAGACCTGTACGTCTCCGGCATGGCCGACGAGACGTTTGGCGTGTCGATCGTCGAAGCGCAGGCATCCGGCCTTCCAGTGGTCGGCGTTGCCGCCGGTGCAATGGTCGACCGCGTCACCGACGCTATCGGTCGCCTCGGTCCGGTCGACGATGCGGACGCGATGGCGGCGAACATTCTCGCCGTGCTGAATTCCGACTTGGCGCAAATGGGCGAGATCGCGCAGGCCGAAGCTCGCCAGTATAGTTGGGACCGCAGCATGGAGGCCCTGTTCGGCAACCTCTATCGCCAGGCCTTCGCGGCCCGCGCCCGAAGGTTGGTTGAGGCGCCCGTGCATTCACGCGGGCCACTCGCCGTCCCGGCGGAATAGTCTTTGTCGGGGATTTCGTAGCCGCCGTCACTCGTGCAAGAGGGGCGGGTGGATGCCCCATACGAATTGCTGGAGACGCTCGAGCCGAGAATCGCCCGCGTCCTCGCGCACAATCCTTCGGCCTTCACCTATTATGGCACGCAGACCTACCTGATCGGGAACGAGGAAGTCGCGGTCGTCGACCCCGGGCCGGATTTGCCAGAGCATGTCGAGGCCTTGCTTCACGCCATCGGCGGACGCCGCGTCGCAGCGATCATGTGCACCCACACGCACCGCGATCACAGTCCGGCGGCCAAGCCGCTGGCGAATGTGACAGGAGCGCCCGTCATCGGCTGCGCTCCACTAGCGCTGGAAACGGTCGGCCCACGTGCGGACGCCGCGTTCGACGGGGACTACTCGCCCGACCGGATCCTCGAGGATGACGAAAGCGTCGATGTCGACGGCATCGCCATCACGCTGTCGCCACGCCCGGCCATACGTCCAATCATCTGTGCTTCGCGGTCGGCGATGCGCTGCTGACCGGCGACCACGTGATGGGCTGGTCGACCACCGTTGTCGTCCCGCCAGATGGGGAGATGTCGGCCTACATGGCCAGCCTCGACAAGCTGCGGCAGCGGCAGGACCGCATCTACTATCCGGCGCACGGGCCGGCCGTGACGAAGCCGCAGCAATATGTGCGCGGACTGATGGGCCACCGCATGCAGCGAGAGAAGCAGATCCTGCGGCTGGTCGGTGAGATGCCGCGCGACATCCCCGACATCGTTGCCAACGCCTATCCCGGGCTCGACCCGCGTTTGGTAACCGCGGCGGGCGGATCGGTTCTCGCCCATCTCTTGGACCTAGAAAAGCGCGGGCTCGTTGTTCGTGAAGGAGAACAATGGCTCAGACTTTAAAGTTCACGTCCAAGCAGATCGTCATCACGATTGTGGTTCTCATTCTCGTGCTGGGAGTGGCCACGTGTCAGTGGCGTGCTTCCGAGGAGCGCCGCCGCGAAGAAGAGATCGCGACGGCGGAAGGACTTGCGCAAGTGGTCTCGTCGACGTTCGCCGGGCAAACCGACCTCAAGGTGTCGAACGTCAGCGGCACCATCGACGTGACGAGCGTGAATCGCGGGACAATCTTCGATTCCAAGTTGAAGGCCACACTTCCCTATTCGGTCGACTATTTTGTCGATCTATCCGGTCTTGGACGTGAGGATGCCCGATACGACCCGACATCGAAGACACTGCTGATAGAAGTGCCGGATGTTCGGGTTGCGGAACCGCACATAGACCTGACCAAGGGCAAAGTCGGCGAGGCGGAAGGGTTTTGGGTCTCGCGGGAAGCGAGTGCCAACCTCGTCAGCCGGGCTCTCAAATTGACTCGCCAGAAGGCGGTTCGAAAATGCCCGCGAGCCAGAGAATCTGGCCCGCGCTCAACAGGAAGCGCGAACCCGAATAGCGGCGCTTCTTGAGGTGCCTTTGAGAACTACCCGGTTAGACGACATCAACGTGCAGGTACGTTTTGCTGGGGAGGAGCGGACGTCCGATCCTTCCTATCTGGACCTCTCAACACCATATAATGAGGCCATCGCAGAAGCGCAGCGTCGACGCGCTGCCGAGGGAAACAGATGACCGCACCCACACAAAGCCTGAAGGGCGTCGATCTCCTCGCCGAGATCGAACGGCTGAAGCGCGAGCGCAACGCCGTTATCCTCGCGCATTACTATCAGAAGCCGGAAATCCAGGACCTCGCGGACTTCGTCGGCGACAGCCTGGACCTGTCGCGCAAGGCGGCGGCCACCGACGCCGACGTCATCGCCTTCTGCGGCGTCCGCTTCATGGCCGAAACGGCCAAGATATTGTCACCGCAGAAGACGGTGATCCTGCCCGACATGGACGCCGGCTGCTCGCTTGAAGACAGCTGCCCGCCGGACCAGTTCGCCGCCTTCCGCGCCGCGCATCCGGATCATATCGCGCTGACCTACATCAACTGCTCGGCGGCGGTGAAAGCGCTGTCCGACATCATCGTCACCAGTTCGTCGGCCGCCGTCATCCTCGACCAGATCCCGAAGGACCAGAAGATCATCTTCGGTCCCGACCGGCACCTCGGCGGCTATCTGGCGCGTAAGTTCGATCGCGAAATGCTGCTGTGGCCGGGCGTGTGCATCGTCCACCAGGCGTTCAGCGAGACCGAGCTGTTGAAGCTCAAGGCCGAGTACCCCGACGCGCCGGTCGCGGCGCATCCCGAGTGCCCGCCGCACATCATCGATCATTCCGATCACGTCGGCTCGACCAAGTCGATCCTCGATTTCGCTTTAAGCTCGCCCGCGCAGACGATCCTCGTCGCGACCGAGCCGCACATCATTCACCAGATGGAGAAGGCTGCGCCGCAGAAGACGTTCATCGGCGTCCCTGGCGGCGACGGGAACTGCAATTGCAACATGTGCCCCTACATGGCGCTCAATACGCTGGAGAAGCTCTACGTGGCGCTGCGCGACCTTGAGCCGCGGATCGAGCTGTCGGCGGAAGTCATGGACCGCGCGCGCGTGCCGCTGGAGCGGATGCTGGAGATGGCGGGACGGACGGTCGGGCAGGGCGACGTCGGACGGCCGATCATCGATCCGAAGATCAGCGGCGACTAGGCCAGCCGCATCCAGACCACGGTGATGTACATGAAAAGGTTCATGTAAGCGGTCGAGGCGAAGCCCGGCGCTCGGTAGAGCGGATGAATGCGGTAGCCGATCCAGAAGATGACGCGGCTGATCACGAAGGTGATCGCGACCGCAGGCACGTAGCACGACTACGGCTGTTTCAGGAGCGGCCGATAACCTCGCCCGGAACGGTTGCGGTGTCTGGGTGATGCTTGTCCAGGTGGCGCTTCACGATGCGGAGGTTGCGAGTGTTTGACCGGAACAGGAAATCCGGAATGGCGCCGACCCAGGGTATGAGGCCAAGGGCCCAGTCGACGCCGACATTCCCGGCCATCCGCGACATTTCCCATTTCGACATGCCGAGATTGCGCGCTTCCCAGGCCATGTACGCGCCGATCAGTGCGCCCGCAGTGCTTCCGGCGAAGGGCACCAAGTCGAGGATGACGTCCAGCCCGACGCCCCGGTTGGTGCCGGGGATGGTGATGAGCCGCTCCATGATCTTCTCAAGTGCCTCGACGCGCTGGCGGACGGACGCGGGGTCTGTGGCGAGGCGAGGCAAAGGCGATCTCTTGTCGGTCAATCTGCACGCTCCCTGTCCAGGCGCTGGCCCAGCGACGTCAAGGTATGCCGCGCGAAGCGGTTCGTCGCAAAGCCTTGCACCCGGTCGGAAACGAGCGACCAGCGGATCGGAGCCGCAATGGCGATGAACAGCTGTTCCTCGTCCATCCGTTGGGCCGCCTGGGCAAGCATGCCGTTGCGCTGCGCACCGACGGTCGCAGCGCGCGCGGCCTCCAGAAGCTCATCGGCCTCGGGCTCACAAACCGCGACCAATCCGCACCGCAAGTTGCGCAGGTACCAGGCCGGCGAAGTCGAGGGTGCGACCGCGTCGATTAGGCGGAAATCGGCCGGCTCTCCCGCTTTTGCGACTTCAACCTTCAGTCCAAGCGCACCCCAGTCGGTGGCCAGCCGGTTCAACAGGATTCTTCGCACCCGGAGCATCTGGCAAGGCGACACGGATGGTCGGCCTTTCCAGGTCGCCGAAGAGGCGTTCGGCGGTTGCAATCAGCTGGACCCGCCGCCGATCGAGCGGAGTCGCGAGCCACGGTGGAGGTGTCGGGTTCGGAACGCCGTCCAGCCCAGGCTCCAGAATCGTCGCACGCGGAAGTAGTCCGGGGATCCCCAGCGCATCGATCAAGCGCCTGCCGGTCTATGGACTCGCTGAGCAAGCGGCGGATCTCGCGATCGGCTGCAGGCCCATCTGCGCGCGCGGGAACGAGCCCGAACAATCCGCCGGCCGGATCGAAGCGAATCGCGGCCTTCGGCATGTCCTCGACCCGAGAGTAGGGCAGATCGGCAAACGTACCGCCGAGCACGAGGTCGGCATCACCCTTCAGGAAAGCCCGCACGGCCGCCTGGACGTTGCGGCCGGTGAGAGTGACCACTTCCTCGACAACCACATCTTCGTCGGGGCTGGAAACTGTTCGCCCAAGGATCAGTGGGCCGTCCGGCTCGCCGTCTTTGGTAATCTGGAACGGACCCGTCCCTTGCTGCTCGCGCACGATTCCGAACTGTGGCTGGGCCAGGAGCTGGAGCAGATGGGGCCGTGGCGCCTTCAGGCTGATCTCGATGACGCGGTCGGTCATCGGAACGATCTGGTCGATGGCCCCGAGCGTGTCCCGCAGCGGATTCTTGCTTCGCGATGCGATCTGCCGGCGGAGCAGCCGCGCGACCTGCTGCGCGGTGACCTTTCGGCCGTCGGGCCACTCGGCCGACTGCAGGCGGAAGATGTAGCTCAGCCCGTCGTCTGTGACGTTCCAGCGCTCCGCCAGGCCCGGCACGATCTGGCCCGCCGCGTCGAACCGGACTAGACCCTGCGCGACCGCTGAAAGCAGCACGGCCTGCGGCTCGGTCGGGTGGGCGGCGGCGGGATCGACGACCGCCGGAGCGTCGCCGATCACGATTACGTCGGTCTTTCCGGATTGGGTCCTGTCGCAGCCTGCGGAGGAAAGCACGGCCAGGAACAGCGTGGCCGCGGCAGTAACACGGCGGAAAACGGGCAACTGCATGCCTGCTGTTTAGTCGTAAGCCCGCATTCAGCAAATCTCTGGATATATCGAACGAAGTGTTTTACTGAAGTAAGGCACCTACTCTTTGCGAGTGCTGGAACGAGCGTGGTCGATAACGAGGGGATCTGGAGCCGCGGAGGCTCCAATGTGGAGGAGCTGCCCGACCCGTTTGCGCCGCTCTCGCCGCCGCCCGGGCCGTTTCCCGAGTATGATGCGAGGCCGCGGCGCCGCCGCTGGTGGCCGCTCGTCCTCTACGCAATCTCCGCGGTCTTCCTCGTCACCCTCATTTGGCTGATCGTGACCGCTCCGCTTTCGCGCGCGCTGGAGCCGCTCGAGGATCCGGCGATCCTGCTCCTGTCGCAGGAAGGGCAGCCGATCGCTCGGCGCGGGGCTATAAAGGAGTCGCCGGTCGACGTTACGAAGCTGAACGATGTGACGCCCGCGGCATTCGTCGCGATCGAGGACCGGCGTTTCTATCGCCACTGGGGCATCGACCCACGCGGCATCGGTCGCGCGATGGTCGCGAACATGCAGGCGGGCGGCGTACGCCAGGGCGGCTCCACGATCACACAGCAGCTCGCGAAGACCAGCTTCCTCTCGTCGGACCGGAGCCTGAAGAGAAAGGCGCAGGAGGTGATCATCGCTTTCTGGCTCGAAGCCTGGCTGACCAAGGAGGAGATTCTCTCGCGCTATCTCTCCAGCGTCTATTTCGGAGACGGCGTGTACGGCCTCCGTGCGGCGTCGAACCATTACTTCGGCCGCTCTCCGGAGAATCTGAACTTGGCTCAGTCGGCGATGCTGGCCGGCGTCGTGCAGGCCCCGTCGCGGCTGGCACCGACAAACAATCTCAAGCTCGCGCAGGCGCGGAGTAAACTTGTGCTGAGGGCGATGGCGGACACTGGCGCCGTCAGCCGTTCGCGCGCGAATGCTGCGACGCCGGCACGTCCGATTTACCGTTCGTCCAAAGTCCCGACCGGCACCTACTTCGCCGATTGGGTCTCCCCCTCCGCGCGCGACGCATTCGAAGCCGAGTTCGGCCAAGTGCGGGTGCCGACCACTCTCGACGCCGATCTCCAGCGGCTCGCCGTTCGCGCCGTCTCGCGCGCGGGCATCGGAGACGCGCAGGCGGCGCTGGTCGCGATGCGTCCGGACGGGCGGGTCGTCGCGATGGTCGGCGGCAAGAGCTACCGGGAAAGCCCGTTCAATCGCGCGACGCAGGCGCGGCGGCAGCCCGGATCGGCCTTCAAGCTGTTCGTCTATCTTGCGGCTCTGCGCGCCGGCTGGACGCCCGACAGCAAGATCGACGATCGGCCGATCACGATCGACGGCTGGACGCCCGCCAACAACGACGGGATCTATCGCGGCGAGATCACCTTGCGCGAGGCCTTCGCCCGGTCGAGCAATGCGGCCACCGTCCGGCTTTCGGAGAACGTCGGCCGCGCCAACGTCATGCGTACCGCGCGCGAGCTCGGCATGACGACGTCCCTGCCGAACAGTCCGAGCCTGGCGCTGGGCACTGCCGGCGTTAGCCTGCTCGAGCTGACGTCCGCTTACGCCGCCGTCGCCAGCGGCCGCTATCCCGTTCGCGCGCGCGGGCTGCCGGAAGGTGAGGGTGCAAATCGCTTCTCCGGCCTGCTCCAAGGGGGCGGCCGGATGGACTCGCGGCGGGATTGGGCGCCGATGCTCGACCTTCTCTACGCCGCCGCCAACGACGGCACCGGCAAGCGGGCTGCGCTCGCGGTGCCCACCTTTGGCAAGACAGGAACCAGCCAGGACAATCGCGACGCCTTGTTCGTCGGCTTTGCGGGCAACCTGGTCGTTGGCGTCTGGATCGGCCGTGACGACGACCGCCCGCTTGGAAAGAACGTCAGCGGTGGCACAACGCCGGCGAAGGTCTGGCGCAATTTCATGGCGTCGGCTCTCGCCGTGGACGGGCGCGCCGGTCCCAAGCTTCCTGAGGAGTTCCGCATTCCTCAGCGCGTCAAACCGAACCGCGAAATGGAAAGTCCCCTTCCCAAGGAGTGGACCGAAGGCGCCGAGCCCATTCGCGAGCTTCTGAAAGAGATCGAGAAATTATTCGAATAATTAGAACAGATTAATGTCTGTTAACCTGCCCGTTTAAGCATTTCTCAATTCCCGACTCCTATTTGGAACCTCGGCCTGACGATCTTTTCGGCAGGGCGGATGGGACGGAAGTCCCGCGACTTCGAGGACAGGAGACCAGAAATGATCAAGCGGTTCGTCAAGCTGATGAACGACAGCAAGGGTGCAACGGCCATTGAATACGGCCTGATTGCAGCTCTCATCGCCGTTGCGGCGATTGGTGCGATGCGCGGCATCGGCAGCAAGCTGAATTCGACCTTCAACAACGTTTCCAGCCAGCTCATCTAAGAGCCAGCTTAAGCGTTACAGGAGCGGCGGTACCGAAAGGTGCCGCCGCTTTTGTTTTGACTGGTTAACGCGCGCTAACCGGCGCGCTTAAGCCTTTTTCAACCGCCTTGGAGGTAATCCAAACCAGACCCCGGAAAGGTCCGGGGGCGGGCGTGCGTATCCGCCTAGTGGGACCCACAAGGAGATCAGAGATGTTTCGCAAGCTCATTTGCAACGAAGAAGGCGCCACGGCCATTGAATACGGCCTGATTGCCGCCCTCATTGCTGTCGCCGCCATTGCTGCCATGCAGGGTATCGGCTCCAAGCTGAACTCGACTTTCAACAACGTTTCCGCCCAGCTCATCTAAGAGCCGGTCGAGGCGAAAGTACCAACGGCGGCGCCGCGAGGCGCCGCCGTTTTCGTTCTATTCGCGATCGAGCCGTCGAACCGGCCGCGGCACGGTCACAAGGAGAGAAAAGCGGCCCGACGTTTCCGTCAAGCCGCTTGGATAGTCTCTGAAAATAAGAAGGATGGTGGAGCCGAGGGGGATCGAACCCCTGACCTTCGCAATGCCATTGCGACGCTCTCCCAGCTGAGCTACGGCCCCGTCCTTCGCGCCTTAGGCGAAGCTTTCCCGCTCTGAAAACGGGGAATTTTCACCTTGTGCGCGATCTCCTAGCTTTCTTCGTCCTCGCCGGGCTTTCCGACGCCCAGGTCGTCGTCGCCGGTCTGGAGATCGACTTCCTCGTCCGCGCTCGGCTCCTCTTCCTCGGCGATCGCCAGATCCTCGGCCTCGAGATCCGCGTCCGCCTGGTTCCTTGACCGGGCCGCGGCCTCGAACGGCATCGGCTGCTTGGACTTCAGCACCGGCTCGGGCACCCACTCCGTGCCACACTCGATGCAGTGCACGGGATCATCCTTGGTAAGATCGTAGAAACGGGTCGAGCACTTGGGGCAAGTGCGCTTGGTGCCCCATTCGGGCTTCACCATGTGGGTCAAACTCCAGTCAAAATCCGGTGGCGCGGGAACGCGCGGCAGCGTTCGGCGCGCGCCTTGCCATAGGCATTTCGCCCTGTCAAAGCGCCTCCCTTGAACGAGAATTTCGGAACTCGAGACGCAGCCCAAGGGATTCGTCATTGCGGTCGACGGTCCGGCCGCCAGCGGCAAGGGCACGATCGCCCGCGCGCTCGCCGCGCACTTTGGCTTGCCGCACATGGACACCGGGCTGCTCTACCGCGCCGTGGCGCTGAAGCTGTGGCGCTGGGGCGGCGATCCCACGAACGAATTCGAGGCGCTGCGGGCCTGCGACGACCTCGGCGTTCGATCCGAGCGACGAGGAACTGCGGAGCGAGCCCGTCTCGCGTATCGCTTCAACGATTTCATCCTATTCGTCGGTTCGCGACGCCTTGCTTCAGCGGCAGCGCGACTTCGCCGCTCAGGAGGGCGGGGCCGTCCTCGATGGACGCGACATCGGAACGGTCATCGCTCCGGACGCGGATGCCAAGCTGTTCGTCACCGCAAGTGCCGAAGTTCGCGCCCAACGCCGCGTCCGCGAACTGCTCGAGCGGGGAATGCCCGGTCATTACGACGACGTCCTGCTCGACATTCGGGCCCGGGATGAGCGCGACGCGAACCGCGAAATTGCCCCTTTGAGGCAGGCGCCGGACGCGGATCTGCTCGATACCAGCGATCTCGACATCGACAGGGCCGTGGCCGAAGCGATCCGACTCATCGATGCGCGGGTAAAGCTCGCCCAGAGCTGATTGCGCAGCGGGCGCCGGCCTAGAACTTCACCGACAGGCCGACCGCCGCTCGCTTGTTTCGCCTCGGCGCCATGTTCTGTGGCACGTCGCCAACATAGCCGCGCATCTTCGGCGTGCTCTGGAAAATCCCCAGCCCGAGGACGGTGCCAGGCGCGATCTGCCGCCCTGCGACAATGCCTTTCGGCATTGGCGCGCCGTCATTCGGATAGGCATATTCGACGAGCGGGAAGGCCATGCTCGGCCGATGGTTTCGCGGCGCAGCGGGCCGCCCAACACCAGAGAGCGACGGAAGCGCGCTGAGGGTCGAGGATGGCTTGTCGGCGGCCGCTGGAACTGGCCATGCAAGAATTGCCGCAACAGTCAGGATTCTCAAGCGCTTCATGCGCGATCCTCCAGCCAACCCCGCAGATAAACTGCCGGCAATGAAGGAGGGTTCCACAGGGCCTGGGATGACGCGTTGTGGGACAGGATGCCGCTTCGAGGGGGGCATTCGTGCAAGCACCTTCACTGCAATTTAGCTCGGGAGGGCTTGCGCTGGAGGGTCGCTCGTTCACAAGGTCAAGCGAACAGGGGCAGGTTTGGCGAAGAGCCCGTGAAGAAGGATCATTATTCCGTCCTGGGCGTGACGCCGGCATCCGAGGATGTGGTGATCCGCGCAGCGTATCGCGCGCTCATGCGCCGCTATCACCCCGATGCCGACTGCCAGCGTCGAGGCCGCCGAGCGGGCACGTGAGATCAATGAGGCCTATCGCGTGGTCAGCGATCCCGACCGGCGCGCCCGGTATGATGAAGGCCTAAAAGAACAAAGCCCTCTCAAGTTCGAGCCGGAATTCCGGACCGAGCAGTCCGGGCGCAGACCCTGGCGGCTCGGTCCCGCGGCGGCCATCGGCTTCGCGGCCCTGGCTGCCGGGATGGTGGCCTTCGCCGTTTCGCCCTCGCTTCGCGATCTCGCCAAGACGTCTAGACCAGTCGTCGAGGAGGAGCGAACAACTCGGGCGAAGCCTCCGGCCGTCGCCGCAGCGATCAAGCAGACTTCCGCGCCAATTGCAGATTTGTGCGCCGATCCTTCAGCGAACGGACTGATCAAGGCGGAGCTATTCAGGCGGGCGGCCGAATTGCGGCCGGCAGAACGCGCGCAGTTGGACCGCGTGGCATCACACACGCATCTCAGGATCGATTCAACATCAGGTAAGGGCTCCGGCTGCAGCGGTTGGCTCGCTATCAACCTTCCACGCGGCCTGGTCGTCGACGGGAGCCGATCCAATTTGAACGCCGAAGCGGCTTTCGGCCTGGTACGGGGCGAAGGGGGACTGCGGCTTGCGAGCCTATCCGGAGTCGATGGGCTTGTCCGCTCTCTCGCGACATTGGGGCCGCCGGGGCCGGTTGCGCTAGCCGATGCGAAGGAGATCGCGACCGCAGAGCCTCCGAAGTCGGCTGACGGGAAAGCGGTCAAACCGACGATTATGGCTGCGAAGGCGGTGACCGTCGCACCGAAACGCTTGCCAGTGGAGGCCGAGGGAGGTTGCGCGGAGGCCGCGAGCCGATCTGACCGGCTCGTCTGCGCCGATGGCAATCTGTCCACGCTCGATCGTCAATTGGCCTTGCTCTACCACCAATCTTGGAAGCAGGCCGATGAGAAGAAGAGGGCCGCTTTGATTGGTACTCGGCAGCGGTTCAACGACCGGCGCGCGGCCTGCGGATCTTCCAACTGCATGACGACCGCCTATGTAACCCGTCTACGCGAGATCAGCGACATCATGGCTGGGAAGGACCAGCAGTAGGACCGCAAGAATTCAATGCCAGGCGACCGTCACAGAGCCCGACAAGATTTCCGGCGCATGCTGAAGTGGATTGTGGTGGTCGCCTTGGCGACCGTCGCGGCGGCGATCCTTTACCTGCATCTGACTGGTGAGTTGTCGCCGCACATGGTGATTGCGACCATCCTCGGCGTATTCTTTTCGGTCCTGCTCGGGGCCGGCCTGATGGCGGCGTCCTATTTTAGCGACAAGAGCGGTCACGACCGCGACGTCCGCGACGCGACCGTCGACGATCGCGAGCACTAGGGCTTCCGGCGAACTGCCCAGACGAGCGCCGACACGCTGCTGATCAGGGCGGCGATGGCGAGCAGTGCAGCGGGATCGAGAACGAGCACTCGAGACCTCCTCCAGCGAAATCGAAAAGCGACTCAGCTACACCATGTTCCCTATTTGTTCCCTATAGGCAATAGGAAAAAACCTAGCCTGGGTAACAAGGGGTGAGTAGCATTATCTTCATTTCTCTCCGGTACTTGCCATCGGTCGACCAGGGGAAAGAGACCAGGACGTGCAGGTGACGAGGAGAGGGGCTGTAAGGATCGCGAGCAGCCATTTGATCACCAGCTGCGCCACCGCGGCTGCGATCATCCTTTTTGTTGCGCTCGGTAGTCAGATCCTGCCGGCGGCCATTGGCGGCTCGCCGATCGACCCCAACGACAGCGCCCTCTCGGTCGCATTCCTCCTCAACATCGCGATCATCCTGTTCGGCTGGCGACGGTCGAAGGATCTCCGCGACGCGCTGGAAGGCTATGAAAAGGCCGAGCGCCTGGCCGAGCGGAACGCAAACACCGATCCCGCAACCGGTCTCGCCAACCGCCGTGAATTGATGCGGGCACTGGCGATCACGCTGGAAGCGCGCAGCTCAGGCGTGCTGCTCCTGCTCGACCTCGATCATTTCAAGCGCGTCAATGACCTTCACGGGCACCTTGTGGGCGACAAGCTGCTCGCCCACGTCGCGGCGACCGTGCTCAGCGAGGCGCCGGAAGGCGCATGTTGCGCGCGCATTGGCGGCGACGAATTCGCAATTCTGCTCGACGGTTCCTCGGCCAAGGATGCGGAGCGGTTCGCCCAGGCGATCCTGACCAAAATGTCGAAGCCGGTCGATCTCGGCAACGTAAACGTTTTCGTTTCCGCTTCGATCGGCCTGGCAGAGGTCCGGCGGCTGCAGAAGGACGAGGACGTGCTCCGCGAAAGCGACTTCGCGCTCTACGCCGCCAAGCGTGCCGGCCGAAGCTGCTTCGCCTGGTTCGACCCGGAGCTGGAGCGCGAGCTCACGGATCGCGTGCAGCTGGAGGAGGACATCCGCAGCGGCATCGAGAAGGGCGAGTTCATTCCGTTCTTCCAGCCGCTTATCGACCTTGCGTCGCGCGAGCTCGTGGGCTTCGAGGCGCTGGCCCGATGGCGTTCGCCGTCCCGCGGCTTCCTCGAGGCCGAAGCGTTCATCGAGGCGGCGGAGAAGACCGGGCTGATCGGTCCGCTGACTTTGAGCGTCGTCGAGCAGGCGCTGCGGGAAGCGCGCAACTGGCCGTCGCACCTCAAGATCGCGATCAATGTTTCGCCCATCCAGTTCCGCGATCCGCAGCTGGCGCAGCACATCATGAAGATCGCCACCGAGGCGGGCTTTCCGGCGCATCGGCTGGAGGTCGAGATCACCGAGGCCTCGTTGCTCGAGGATCGCGAGCAGGTGCTTGCGACCATCGGTAGCCTGAAGAATGTCGGCATCAGCATTTCGCTCGACGACTTCGGCACCGGCTACGCCTCGCTGGCGCAGGTCAACAATCTGCCGATCGACCGCATCAAGATCGACAAGAGCTTCATCAGCACCATCGTCAAGAGCGAGCAGACCGCGGCGATCGTCAACACCATCACCAACCTCGGCCACACGCTCAAAGTGCCGATCACGGCGGAGGGCATCGAGTCCGAGCAGGTCCGCAACGAGCTCGGCAAATATGGCTGCGCCGAGGGTCAGGGCTATCTGTTCGGCCGCCCGCTGTCGGCGGATACCGTCCGCACCTTCCTCGAGATGAAGGAACGCGACGTCGGGAGCCAGCAACCATCCGCGGACCAGGCGGACACGGAGCGTCCGAAGATGCGCCGCAGCTGGTGAGCGACTGGCCTTAAGCCGCCTTTTCACCCCATTGCTTCACGCGCCGTCCGCCGCACCACAATTCCTTGACCGCCTGCCCATGCTGTTCGGCATGGACGATGGCGCAGTCGTCGTCTTGCGCGGCAAAGCCCTCGACGCTCCCGAACCGCCCGCGGCGGTCGAGAAAATATAGCCTGTAGTAGGGCAACGACACCTCCTGTCCGCGAAGCGGAACAGGCTCCGCGGACGGTGCAGAATCGGCCCGAAATGGTTAACGAATTCTTTCGGCGGCGGCCGTTCGACCGACTTATCCACCGTTTTAGCGGCGCCCGCTCGTGCCCCTGACCTTCGGGTTGCGGATGCAGGTGTTGTAGCTGATCCAGTCGATGCGTCCGGACCGGCGGAAGGTCGCGCGGCGATTGCAGAATTGCACCTGCCAGTTGGTCGGATTGGCCCTCTTCCCGTAGGCCAGGGCCTGCTTCATCGCCTTCTGCTGTTTCTGGATGCAGTCTTCCTGCCACTGGCAGACGAAGCCGATGTTGAGGAAGACCGGATCGCGAAGCGGCGGAAGCTTCGCGGGCGCGGCAGCACCCATCGCGCCGATTGCGGCAGCCAGTCCAACAAGCGTCAATCCCAAGCCGAATCCCCACGATCAACGGCACGACACCCGCACCCTAAACGCACGAACGTTGAATTTCTCCTTCCGTCCCAAAATGGCAAGAGGGCGAGGCGGCAAGGGTGACAGGTTGCGGCGCCGCTGTTGGAATTTTCCGAGGGGAATCCCTTCGACTTCGCTCAGGACAGGTTGACGAAGTTGATGATGCCGCGCGCTTTCGGCTGTCACCTTCCTCGGCCGCGGAAGCGACCATGACCGACGGCGAATGTTCACGAATGTTCACGGTCACGTCGCCCGATCGCGCCTGGAAGTTCGCCAAGTTCACCCCTCTACGCGCGCATGCACGCGAGGAGCGCGGGCGAGGCGTTGTTGGAGGGCGTCTCGAATGTCCGCGCGGTGGTGTTTCCGGTTCATCCCGCAGATAAGCCACAAAAAGGGGGTTGTAGGACAGCCAAAACCGCCGAGCGCAGCGACGCCGACGCGGAGCGTCGCCGGAGCAGCGCGAAGAGCCGGTGCAGGCCGGCCGGCGCGCGAGCAAGCGGCCTAAGCCGCGCCACGAGATGCGTCCGACGTCACGGGATTTACTCCCGTGACGGCCCTTGCGGTTCATCCTCGGAAAGGGCGACAGCAGTCCTGGCGGGGGCAAGGATAAAGTGAGGGGCTGCGCCCAGGCATTTGCTTATAATCGAGTCGACGTCACGGGATTTTTCCCGACGGCTGTTTAGCAAAATCAGGCGGCCCGCAGTTTCTCAATCCTAGCCAATTCAAATTCGAATTGGCGGGTCAGAAAAGTCGCTTCCTCTGGCGGGAGGCGCTTGGCCCATTGTGGGAAGCTCAGCTGAAATTCCCGATGAGTTTCCTCATCCCACGGTGCCTGTTCTCGAGCTGCCTTTGCCTGTTCGATCAACGCATTGAGCTGCAATCTAACGGCATGCGCGTTGATCGGGACGGCAGCAGCACTGTCGCCAAGATCGAATCCAAGTTGAGTACCGTCAAAGAAATTCGCTTGCTTGTCCATCGCCGTCCAACCCAGCTGGTCGATGGGATATTTCATCTGCCACACCTTCCCAGCAAGTCCCCGATCGGCGAAATCTGTGCATAAGTGCCGAAATCTAGGACATACCCAGAACAGCCTTCTTATTACCGTGGATCGATGGCTCGCGTGCGAGTTTCGCCCGAAGCAATTCCAGTGAGCCTCCTTGCTCGGCTAGCTTCTCCGGTAAGCCAAGAATGTCGACCAGAAAGACGCGGTCGAGCTTCGCACGATTGTCATCCTCCACGATCTCGTTGATTGGCCTGAGCGGCAGATCGGCAAACTGATCAAGCAATTTGCGGGATGCCGAAAGTTGGTCGGAGCTTAACTGAACGGGGTCAAGGCAGACGAACTTGGCCAATGCCTGCTTGCCGATGTTGCCCCGGCCTGATTGCTGTTTGTTCGCTTGCCACCAGTGCAGAAGCAAACCCAAGCTTGTATTCCCCCACAACGCAATAGCAGCCTCCATATCGGAGTTGGCGAAGCGAAAGCGAAAGCCAGGCACGGCCGCCGACGGAGCGGCGGGGCGTGAACTGCGTAGCCGTGGAACTGGCTGTTGAACTGAAAATTCTGATTGAAGTGTAGGTGTGACGCACTAGCCATGACGTCGTTCACCTTTTCGAGTATGCGATCATCCTCGTCCTTGTTTTTGCCCGGTCGTACCAAGCCTTCTTGATCGGCAGAGAACATGACTGTCCGTTCACGTTCAGCTTCATGGGCCTAAAGGATGGGGTAGGTGACGCTTGCGGACGCGCTGGTCGGCTTGAGTCGGAAAGGCCCTCGAATTGTTCCGCCAGAGCCGTTCCAGTTGATGTCCGCATGATACGGACCAATCCAGGCTATCATGTCCCCGACACGCGTGAGCGGGAGCTTTTTTGGATGAGCCGAGGACATTCCCGGCAGCCAGAGCGATCCATCGCTCATGAGCCTCCAAGCAGACTGGGCAAGGGCAAGATCACCGATGCGGCAGATATCCCACGTCGCATCCGACGGGAGTGGCGCATCGAGTGCATAGCCAATGATGTCGTCCCCGATCCTAATCGGCGTTCCGCCGAACGGGCCGTGCTCAACTTTGCGCAAACCTTTTGCCTCGACAGAGTCTTTGATGGCGTCAGCCGCCGCAAACCCATCGAGCGGCATGTTTGGACGATCGTCGAGCACAACATACGTGGCACGTCTGGAGGGCTCTTCGTCCGAAAGGCATTTCGTGCCGACAAACATCGCTTCGGCCATTCCGGTGTCGGCCGAAAAAGATAGAATTTTCCGCATCTTGGCCGCAATGCTGATGAGGATCACATCCTTGTAGTTGGCAGCAAGCTTCTTTCGTGATTTGTCCCAAGCCTCTCCTGACATCAGGCTAAGTGGAGTAATCAGACCGACTCGCCCACCGGGCTTCAATTTCCGATCCGCCAACTCGATAAATGCGCTCGCCTCACCCGCCTGGCCATCATAACAATGTTCGCCCGCTAATGACTTCAAGAGTTGGTCGAGGGCTTTTCCCATCTCCTTCTGCTCATCTTTCCCGGCCCCAAACGCCGCGAACATTGGGTTTGGAACTCCAATCTTCTTCGCTTCCTGACCGGTTGGACGAGTGAAGGGCGGATTTCATCACGAGAAGGTCAAAGCTACCGTGAGGAATGCTGACGAAGACATCCTTCTTGGTGGCGCCTTTCCCTCCCAACCCAGTAGCCGCGACAGCGTCGAATGTTTGCTGACTTGCGAGCAAGTCCAGTGATCCCAAGTGGGGTCGCCCCTTTGGTCTCGGTCCATAGGGCACCGTCATGATGTGGCTGTCACTGTAGGTTGTACGTGGGTGCGCTCCGGACAGCATTGCAGCAGTGAGGTGAGCGGCAGCGGGCAACACGTCGATCCCAACAAGGCCCGAACTCATCATGATGGGGTGCAAAGCCTCGGAATCGACACCGTGGAGTTCCGCTATCTGTCCCAGACGGGCATAGGCAGTCGAAAGCAACGTGCCCGTGCCGCAGGCGAAATCACCAATCTTTAGGGCGCCTAGCTCTTTAGTATCAGACCAGTCTGCGTCATTCGGAGCGGTGGATGAATTGATAGCAAGTCCGACCATCAGAGCCGCAGCAGCCGGCGTGGTATAGAATGCGGCAAGAAACTTCCGGTCTACAATCAACTGCTGGAACACCGCGCCAGTGAGGTCGTGCGATCTTGTCAGGCTATTTTCCACCAGCTGTGCTGCGGTTCTTGCAAGCGTGTCAGCCATTGGCTTTGCGTAATTAGCTGGCACCAGTTCGAAGATGCGCTTGGCGATGTCGAAAATTGGCCAGTAGTTAACCTTTAGAATGGCGTTCCATTCGTTCAGGATTTGGGCGCGTGTCAGGTGTCCCGCACTGTTCAGTTCGTCAAGGTTGCGAATCGTCGCCAAGTCGCCCGGCCCGTGTGCCAAGCTTTCATGAAAGACGAAGGCGTCTGCCAAGATTGCAGCTGCCATACGCCGCGTTTGCTCACTATCCTCTTGGCACAGGGTTTCAGCTATGCGCTGGAGAACAGTCGGAAATTCCTTCTCGATGCCAGTGAGTTGACCAGCGGCTTGCTGGACGCCGAGCATAAGGCGTTCGGCAGCGCGATAAACGATCGCCGGGGGAACGCTCGCGGCCTGAACGATGAGCGAAAGATCTCGAATATTTCCCTTGAGCCAGCCTTGAGTTGGCCAGCGATCGCACAGTTCAGGCGAAGTTCCCGTAAACATGGCGAATTCAAGTTCGCATGCACGAAATCTCCTCCTCGAGCGCATCGCCATCCAGCATCCGAAAATGGTCGGGGCAACGCAGTGCTACGGTTGACAGAATTGTTCGACCGTCCAGCCTCAGCGTTTGCCCCAGCCGCGATCGCGCTTCGGATTCAACTGTGATCGCTGGCAGAACCTCGTTTTCGAGAACTACTGGCGAAACACCTGGCTCTGCGACGAGGATGTCTGGCCGCTTCGTCCCTCCGGTCAGCTGACCAAGCGGTTCGGATTGGATTGTTCCCGGCAACGACCAAGATATGCGCGTCGGACGCAGAGCCTTGGCGAGCGCATCATTTATGGTGTGTTCTGTAGTGGCCACTGCTCTCCCCACCCGAGCGGCTCGACCGTGGCAATCTGAATGACGACGCGCAAGGGCCAACTGAAGTGATTGGAAGTGGGCACCCCACCTTGCTCCCACGCCCCCTCTAGAGTACACGCCCCCGCGTCCGGCAGGCGGCTAATCCCCTCTGGACAGCCCGTCTCATTGGCGAGCGCGTACGGTGCCTCGGATCCTCCCGGCATCGGAACGCGCTTTTTCGCATGGGGCGGCTGTTCGCGAGGAAGCTGCTTGAGGGACGCCGCATCGGCATGGTGCCGCGGCGGCAGTGCATTGAACCAGGTCCGCATGTGAAGGCTCGCCATGGTGGCGGCTGCGCGGCAGGCCAAGGGTTCCGGCCGGAGCGATGCTCTGTCGGCGCCCGGTTAATACAGAGAGACACACTAGTTTATGGCAACCACGACATTTCCGACGCGCGACGATTTCGCGGCGATGCTCAACGAGAGCCTCGGCGGTGAGAACGAGACCTTCGAAGGCAAGGTCGTCAAGGGCATCGTAACCGCGATCGAGAACGACCTCGCGGTGATCGACGTGGGACTGAAGTCCGAAGGCCGCGTGGCGCTGCGCGAGTTCGCCGCGCCCGGCCAGAAAGCCGAAATCAAGGTCGGCGACGAAGTCGAAGTCTTCGTCGACCGCGTCGAGAATTCGCAGGGCGAAGCGATGCTGTCACGCGACCGCGCTCGCCGCGAAGCCGCCTGGGACAGCCTCGAAAAGGAATTCGAAGCCGGCAATCGCGTCGAAGGCGTGATCTTCGGCCGGGTCAAGGGCGGCTTCACCGTCGACCTCGGCGGCGCCGTGGCCTTCCTTCCGGGTTCGCAGGTGGACATCCGTCCGGTCCGCGACGTCGGCCCGCTGATGGAAATGCCGCAGCCGTTCGCAGATCCTGAAGATGGACCGCCGCCGCGGCAATATCGTCGTGTCGCGCCGCGCCATCCTCGAAGAGACGCGCGCCGAGCAGCGCAGCGGCCTGATCCAGAGCCTCGAGGAAGGCCAGGTCATCGACGGCGTGGTCAAGAACATCACCGACTACGGTGCGTTCGTCGACCTCGGCGGGATCGACGGCCTGCTGCACGTCACCGACATCAGCTACAAGCGCGTCAACCACCCGAGCGAAGTGATCAACATCGGCGACACGGTGAAGGTGCAGATCATCCGCATCAACCGCGAGACGCAGCGCATCAGCCTCGGCATGAAGCAGCTCGAGACCGATCCGTGGGAAGGCGCTGCGGCCAAGTATCCGATCGGCGGCACCTTCAAGGGCCGGGTCACGAACATCACCGAATATGGTGCGTTCGTCGAGCTCGAAGCCGGCATCGAGGGCCTCGTCCACGTCTCCGAGATGAGCTGGACGAAGAAGAACGTCCATCCGGGCAAGATCGTCTCGCACTTCGCAGGAAGTCGAAGTGAAGGTGCTCGAAGTCGACGAGGAGAAGCGCCGCATCTCGCTCGGCCTCAAGCAGGCCCAGTCGAACCCGTGGGAGGACTTCGCCGAAACGCATCCGGTCGGCTCGACCGTCGAGGGCGAGGTCAAGAACTCGACCGAGTTCGGCCTGTTCGTCGGCCTCGACGGCGACGTCGACGGCATGGTCCACATGTCGGACATCGCCTGGGGCGTGTCGGGCGAGGAAGCTCTGCAGCCTCCACCGCAAGGGCGAGACCGTCAAGGCGCAGGTGCTCGACGTCGACGTCGAGAAGGAGCGCATCAGCCTCGGCATGAAGCAGCTCGAGCGCGGCGGCGTCAGCGGCCGGCGCGGCTGCGGCGGCGGCGGCGAAGAAGGGCGAAATCGTCACCGTCGACCGTCCTCGAAGTGCGCGACGGCGGCCTCGAAGTGCAGGTCGGCGAGGGCGGCGCCACCGGCTTCGTCAAGCGCACCGACCTTGGCCGCGACCGCGACGAGCAGCGTCCCGAGCGCTTCCAGGTCGGCCAGAAGTTCGATGCGATGGTCATCGGCTTCGACCGCTCGAAGAAGCCGAACTTCTCGATCAAGGCGCTGCAGATCGCCGAAGAGAAGCAGGCGGTCGCGCAGTACGGTTCGTCGGACTGCGGGTGCGTCGCTCGGCGACATCCTCGGCGAAGCGCTGAAGGAAAAGCAGGCGTCGACCGAAAAGAAGCCGAAGAAGTAAAATATGTAAGGTGGCGGCACTTGCGCCGCCGACCTTTTCTGACAGCTTGGCCGAGTCCTGCTGGGGGAGAGGCTGCGGTTGATAAAAATTGAATCGGCGGGGATGCAGATGATCCGTTCGGAACTGGTCCAGAAGCTTTGCGGCGATTTTCCCGACCTGACGCAGCGCGAGGTCGAAGGCGTCGTCGGCGCATGTTCAATTCCATCACCGACCAGCTGGCCAGCGGCGGCCGCGTCGAGCTGCGCGGCTTCGGCGCCTTCTCGACGCGTCAGCGCGATGCGCGCGTCGGCCGCAATCCGCGCACCGGCGACCCGGTCTACGGTCGACGCCAAGCGCGTGCCCTATTTCAAGCCGGGCAAGGAAATGCGCGAGCGCCTCAACTTATCCGACGGTTACTGCAGAGTAGCCGGGCGCGAACTACCGTTGCGCTGCGGCTGGATTGGCGGACGTGGCGGAACGGTAGACGCTGGAGACTTAAAATCTTCTTCCCGATTGGGAGTGTGGGTTCAATTCCCACCGTCCGCACCAGCTTCGCCCGCAGACATGCCGGGGATTTCGAGGACGAAGCTCTCGAGCTTGCGAAGGGCGCCGGGGAGGTTCGCGCTCGCGATTACCCAAACGCAAATTATTAATCTTGTCAGCGTAGTTCACGCTTTGTGTTCATGCGTCGGCTCACCATGCGATCTGGCTCGCCGCTGGAAAGTGCGCGGCACGACTGGGTCGTGCTCGGAACCGTCATTGCGGCCGTCGTCCTGCTTATCGGCAACGGCACATCCTTCTTCCGCGAGATCAGCCGCGCCGAAGTCCTGATTGGGCCCGGAGTGCAGGTTGCCGCGATCGCGCTGACTCTCAACGTCGCGCTGATCCTCTTCGGCTGGCGTCGGTACGTCGATCTGCAGCATGAAACCGAACGCCGGCTCGACGGCGAGCGCCGCGCTGCGATTGCGGCATCGACCGATGCAGTCACCGGCCTGCTGAACCGCAAGGGCTTCGCTGACGGCACCGACGAGCTTCGTGCGAAGGCGATCGAGGACGGTACGTCACTGCTGATCGTTTCGCTGCAGCTTCACCGCTTCCGGGCGATCTACGACCGGCACGGCTATGACACCGGCGATGCGCTGCTTCGCGGCGTGGCCGGCACCATCCTCGAGAATGCGGGCGAGGGCGCCGTGATCGCACGCACGGGCGGCGACGAGTTCGCCATTGCGAGCCTTCTTGCCGCCGATGGCCGCGAGCAGGCGGAAAAGGTGGTCGAGGGGCTGCTTCGATTGACGACGCGTCCGTTCGAGATCGACGGCAAGATGATCCAGGTCGGCGCTTTCGCCGGCATGGCCGCCGCCTCCGCGTCGGAGATCCGCGTGCCGGACCTGCTCCGCCGCGCCGACATCGCACTCGACCATGCCAAGTCGGGCCGGACCATCCGCCCGATCTGGTTCGATTCCGCGATGGAACGGGCTTTGCTGGCCCATGGCGAAATCGAGCAGGGCATTCGCTTCGGCCTCGAGCATGAGCAGTTCCTGCCCTTCTTCGAGCCGCAGGTAGACTTGCGTACCGAGCGAGATCACCGGATTCGAGGTGCTGGCGCGCTGGCGGCATCCGCTAGCGGGTATCATTCCGCCCGACCGCTTCATTCCGATCGCCGAGGAAATCGGCGTGATGGACAAATTGTCGGAGCAGATCATTCGCGCCGCCTTGCTCGCTTCACGCGACTGGGACCCGGCGATCAAGATTTCGGTCAACATCTCGCCGTCGCAATTCTCCGACGGCTGGCTCGCCGAGCGCATCGTTCGAAATCCTCACCGAGACAGCGTTCCCCGCCGACCGGCTGGTCGTCGAGATTACGGAGACGTCGCTGTTCGGCGACATCGACCTTGCGCGCAACATCATCGCCAGCCTCAAGAACCAGGGCATTCGCCTGGCGCTCGACGATTTCGGGACTGGCTTTTCGTCGCTGTCGCACCTGAGGCAGCTGCCGTTCGACCTGATCAAGATCGACCGGTCGTTCGTCACCAACATCCACGAAAGCGGCCAGAACGCCGCGATCGTTCGCGCGGTGGCGACGCTCGCCGACGCGCTCGAAGTGCCGATCCTCGTCGAGGGGATCGAGAATGAGGCGGCCCACGCCGCCGTCCTCGCCATCGGCTGTTCGAGCGGGCAGGGCTGGTACTTCGGCAAGCCGATGGAGGCGGATCAGGCCGCCCAGCTGATCAGCAGGCGCTCGATACCTGGCGGCGCCCGCCCGCAATTCTTCGCGCGCAGCTTAAACTCCAAGACCCGACGATAGCCTATCGTCCCGTTCCGAGACGGCGGGAGCGACCCCTCGCGCATGGACGTTGTAAGGATGGTTAAAAACATCTTAAGAAGTGTCCATGCGTATGTTGATGCGTCCCGCCATCGCCCTCGATCCCCGACTGTTCGGGCGGCGCCTGCCACGCCTTCGCGATCAGGAAGTGAGCCCGGCGATTGTCGAAGATTTGAAGCTGTTCGGAACGACCTTCGCGGTCGGCTTCCTGTTCGTTTCCGTCCTGATCTTCTAAGCGCCCTTCCGCGCCACTTCCGCCGCAGGTATGATGGAGCCCCTCACGACATCGGGAGGGCAGCATGGCCGCATTCAACGCAATCCGCTTCAAGGTGAAGCCGGGACGCGACGAGGAATTCCTCCAGGCGCATCAGAACGTCGAGCGCGATTGGCCCGGCCTCGAACGGGTCAATCTCATCCAGACCGGTGAGCATAATTACTGCATCATCGGCGAATGGACGGACATGGACAGCCTGGCCGCAGCGCGCCCGCATATGGTTGCAACGCTCGACAGCTTCCGCGACACGCTCGAAGATCTTGGGGACGGGCTTGGTGTGACCGATCCGGTTTCAGGCCCGGTAGTGCTTCAGCTCAAGTAGCTGGTGCTCAGCCTGTTCAGTCGCAGGCCAAGTGAAGCCTGTAGCCTAGCCAGGCCGCGACGATGCTTCCGACGGCGACCAGGAACAAAGTCTCCGCGACCGACACGCCGAGCAGGACCAGTCCGGTGAGCATCAAAGTCGCGACGACCATGGCGCCCGAGTTCACGATGTTGTTCGCCGCAACCGTGCGCGCGGTCTCCGACTTCGGCACGGTCGTGGTGAGGAAGGCGTAGAGCGGCACGACGAACATGCCGCCCGCGACCGCGACTCCGAGAAGGTCGAGCACGATCGCCCAGCCATTCGGATGGCGCAGGAATTCGGATATGCCGACGAGTTCCGAGGAGGCAGGCCAGTCCCGCGTCAGCCAGTAGAGCAGCAGGACGAAGACCCCCATCAGTAAGGCCGATGAGGGTGCAAACCGCGCCGAGACCTCGCCCTTCAGCATGCGGTTGATGGCGATGGAGCCGATAGCCACGCCGACCGAGAAGACCGCGAGGAACAAGGTGGCGACGCTCTGGTCGGCGTAAAGCGTGTTCTTTACCAGCGGCGGGAATTGTGCCGCCAGAACCGCGCCCATCGACCAGAAGAAGCTGATCGCAAGGATGGCGAGGAACAGCCGCTTGATGTGCAATGTCGCACTGACCAGGGTGATCGAGGCGCGCACGATGTGCCAGTCCATCCCACGATGCGGATAGCCCGGGATTTCGGGATCGCTGGATGGAGGGGCGGGGGGTACGAACCCGCCGGCAAAGCGACCGATGACGGCAACGACAAGCACCCCGACCGCGGCAAACTCCGCGTGAAAGGTTCCGTCCGGCCTCTGCAGCACGAGCAGTCCGCCGAGGATCGTCCCGGTCAGAATGCCGATGTAGGTTCCGGCTTCGACCAAGCCGGTACCGCCGAGCACTTCGTCCTTTTCGAGATGCTGCGGCAGGATCGCGTACTTGATCGGCCCGAAGAAGGTCGAATGGACGCCCATGGCCGTCAGCGCGACCAGCAGGAGCGGCACGTTGTGAAGCAGCAGCCCTGCTGCGCCGAAGACCATGATGACGATCTCCGCCGTTTTCACGATGCGGACGATCTTTGCCTTGTCCGTCGCGTCCGCGAGCTGCCCCGCGAGCGCGGAGAGCAGGAAGAAGGGCAGGATGAAGAGCCCACCCGCGATCGCGCTGAACGCCGCTTCCTGCTCGGCGTCGCGATAGATGCCGTAGATGACCAGCATCACCATCGCGGTGCGGAAGAGGTTGTCGTTGAAGGCGCCCAGGAACTGGGTGACGAAAATGGGCAGGAAACGCCGGGTACGCAGCAGATGAACGGTGTTCTGCATTCAGCTCGCCTGGCGCGAACTTGGAAACAAACTTGGCATTCGGTCTGATGGGCCTCGGCTGCCGCGACGTTGGCAAAGCCTTAGCGGCTGTGGCGGGGCGAACAAGCAGGGGATCGCGACCCGCGCCGTTTCGACTGTTCGGTAGCGAGTGCATCGTCGGCATCTTCAAAAATTTTCCGGCGCCGCTCAAAGGATTTCCTGTGGAGCCGCGTCATAGGACGTAGCGCGATGATTTTGCTCGCGAATTTAGAGGGAGACTTATCATGGGGTGCAAGGATCGATTCTTGGTTGCGTTGATTGCCTCATCGGCGGTGCTGATTCCGCAGGCAGCGCTGGCTCAGCAATCGCCGACGGCCAGCATCGCCGAAATGGCGAACACGCCGCTGGTGCGGGTCAATATTGCGGAATCGCTGAGGAGTCCTCCGGACGAGGCCAGCATCACCGTCGGAACGCAGGCCAAGGCAACGACGGCCACCGAGGCCGTTGCGGTCAACAAGGAGAAGACGGAAAAGCTCTTGGCCAGCATTCGCGCGGCCGGCATCCGCGAGCGCGACATGCAGACGCAGGGCATCCAGCTTCAGCCCGACTATCGCTGGGACAATGAGCCGAACGGGCGGGGGCGGCAAACGCTGATCGGCTATATCGCCAGCAATTCGGTGCAGATCAAAACGCGCGATATCGACAAGCTGACGTCGCTGCTGGACGCGCTGACGACGGCCGGGGCGGACTCCGTCTACGGGCCGAATTTCGGGATTTCGGACCCGGCGCCACTGAGGCGGGAAGCGCGCCTGCGGGCGATGGCGCGGGGTCAGGCCGAAGCGACCGAATATGCCCGGAACAATGGCTATGCCTCCGTCCGCCTTTTGTCGGTCGAGGAGGGTGTTTCGTACCGCGGCACCGAAGTAGTGGTGACGGGATCGCAAGTCGCTAACGTGTCGGCACCCCCGCCGCCGCCGCCGCCGCCGGCTCCTGAAAGGGGTGGCGGGATCGTGGCTCCCGGACAGCTGGAAACCGGTGTTTCTCTCAACCTCCTCTATCGCATGGAACGCTGAGCTCAGTTCGACCGGCAGGTTCAAGCGAGGTGCGGCTCAAGTCAGTCCGCTGAACTTCAGGGCGACTCCTCCGAAGGCAGCGGCGGCGAGCACGGGGAGCACTGTGAGCTTGAAGCGGAAGACCGCGACAATCGCGGCGATGGTGAGAACCAGAGCCGTGATGTTGACGCTGCTCCACACCGGCACTTCTAGCGACAGCAGCGCGACCCGGACTTCGCGCACATCGCCAAACAGCGCATGGAGCGCGAACCAGGCCGCAAGGTTGGCGATGACGCCAACCACGGCCGCGGTGATGGCCGACAGGGCACCGGTCAGCGCCTCGTTTCCGCGAAGCCGCTCGATGAACGGCGCTCCAAGGAATATCCACAGGAAGCAGGGGGTGAAGGTCACCCAGGTAGTCAGCACAGCGCCGAGCGTCGCCGCGACGAGTGGCGCCATCCCTCCGGCCTCGCGATAGGCCCCGAGGAAACCAACGAACTGGGTGACCATGATCAACGGCCCCGGAGTGGTCTCCGCCATTCCTAGCCCGTCGAGCATCTCTCCCGCGGTCAGCCATCCGTAGGACTCGACGGCCTGCTGCGCGACATAGGCCAGAACGGCGTAGGCACCGCCAAACGTCACAACCGCCATCTGGCTGAAGAAGATCGCGATGCGGCTAAAGACGTCGTCGGGGCCGAGCAGGAACAGGAGTGCGAAAACCGGACCGAGCCAGAGCAGCAGGAACACGCTCGTGATGCGCGTGGTCCAGCCCCAGTCGGGCTTTGCATGCTCGGGCAGTTCCTCGCCTAGCAGGGTATCCCGGTCCGCCACGTGGGTTCGGCCGGCGCCGTGGTTCGGCCCGCCGGAGAAAGCAGCGACACCTGCCCGGGCGGCGACAAAGCCGATCAACGCGGCGGCGGCGACGATCGCCGGAAAGGGCACGTCGAAGGCGAAAATTGCGAGAAAGGACGCCGCCGCGATCGCCCAACGCGTGCGATTTCTCAGCGACCGCGAGCCGACCCGGATGACGGCCTGCAGCACGATCGCCAGCACTGCGGCCTTCAATCCGAAGAACAGCCCTTCGACGATCGGTGCCTTGCCGAGCAAAACGTAGAGGAAGCTCAGTCCGAGAATGGCGACGAACCCCGGCAGGATGAATAAGGCGCCCGCGATGAGCCCGCCCTTCGTCTTGTGCATGAGCCAGCCGATGTAGGTGGCGAGCTGCTGCGCCTCCGGCCCGGGCAGGAGCATGCAGTAGTTGAGGGCGTGCAAGAAGCGATCGTCGCCAATCCAGCGCTTCTCCTCGACCAGAATGCGATGCATCACCGCGATTTGGCCCGCCGGGCCGCCGAAGCTCAGCGCAGCGATGCGCGCCCAGGTTCGCGTCGCCTCGCCAAGCGAGACGGAATAGACTTGCTCGGCCTGACTATCCGCATGAGGTGTCGTCACGGCTGCCATCTTAGAACTCCGCCTGAACAGTAAACCATAGGTTCGCGGGTGGGCGTCAGAGCGCGCCGCCAATGCTAAAGGGCGAGCTTGCCCGAAAGAACCAGCCGGCCGTGATAGACTTCGCCGAGATCGCTTTCCGCGGTGTCGTAATAGCGGAGGTCGAAGGTCGCCTTCTTGAAAAGGATCTTGCTGATCCCGGCGTTGAACGAGGTGTAATCGACGCCCGCCTCGCGACTACGACGGCCGATGTTCGCCGACACTCGCGTGGTGCCGTCGATCTCGAAAGACGGCCCGCCCTCCAGGTAGAGCGAGCGCCGGGAACCGCCGAGGTCGTCAGGGCTGTAGACGGCGGACGCCTTCAGTGTGACCTTGCCGAACTTGCGGCTCGCGGACCCTGTGAATTCCCAGGAATCGTCGTCCGTCTCGCCCTTCACGTTGGTCTGGAACTTGTACGCTCCGCCGATGCTGAGCTGAAACGATCCGACCTTCGGGGCGTAGGCGACGAAGGCTGCCGCTTCGCCGTCGGCGACTGGCGAGGTGACGTTCTTCCACTGGCCGCCGAGCTGCACGTCTCCGATCTGGAGGAAGGCCTTCGGGATGACTTGGACGCCGTCCGTTTGAGCAACACCCTTGGATATGCCGCGGCTGGCCACGAGGATCTCGAAGCCGGGGTCGGGGGGTGGGAGATCCCACATGCTTGTTTCTCCTGCGCGAACGAAAGACTGGGGGCCGCCGGCTCAGCTGAGCGCGCGGTAAACGCCGTAGAGGCTGGTAAGACTCAGCACGATCCCGACGAAGACCAGCAGCATCTTTGCCGGCACCACCTTGGCGGCCCACGCGCCCAAGGGCGCGGCGACGACTCCGCCGATGAGCAGGCCCAGGGTGGCGACGGTGAAGGCGGCCCAGCCGAGCGTGGCGATGAAGGTGATCGAGATGCTCACCGTCAGGATGAATTCCGCGGTGTTGACCGTGCCGATCGTCCGTCGCGGCTCGGTCCCCTGCACGAGCAGGTTTCCGGTGACTACGGGGCCCCAGCCTCCGCCGCCGGCGGCGTCGAGAAACCCGCCGACGAGGCCAAGCGGCTCAACGATCTTCGGGGCCTTGTGCTCGGGCGGGTAGTGAAAGCCGCGCCAGATAAGGAACAGGCCGATCGCCGCAAGATAGGTGAGCACGAACGGCTTCACCGTGTTCGCGTCGACCTGCGTCAGCACGTAGGCGCCGAGGACTCCGCCGATGACGCCCGGGATGGCGATCCGCGCTAGCAGCTTCCAGTCGACGTTGCGGTGCGCGATGTGGCTGATGCCGGAAACGCCGGTCGTGAAGGTCTCGACCGTGTGGACGCCCGCGGATGCCGCGGCCGGCGGGACGCCGATGCTGATGAGCAGGGTCGACGAAATGACGCCGAACGCCATGCCGAGGGCGCCGTCGATGAGCTGCGCCGCGAAGCCCACGGCGATGAAGGGCGCGACGTCGAGTAGCGTGATGGTGGAGAGATCGAGCACTGGCTTCCCCTGTTAGCCCGAGGTTTCAAATCTCAAGCGAATCCAACTGTCAGAAGCATATCTCTAGTTCTCTACTAGACAATAGGAGAAAAGGCCCTTTCACCGTCGTTTCGTCGCACGCCGACATCCTTCCGTCTTTTGCATCCGTCACGGCTTTGCGTAGAGCGGCGCCGATGCTGAGCATTCCGAACCTGCTGACGCTCTCGCGAATCTTCGCGGTGCCGATCCTCGTCTTCCTGCTGTGGAGGCCGACGCCGGTCGATTATGCCATTACGTTCGTGCTCTACTGCGTGGTCGCAATCACCGATTATTTCGACGGTTACGTCGCCCGGACGCAGGGGCAGATCTCGAGGCTGGGCCAGTTCCTCGACCCGATCGCCGACAAGATCATGGTCGGCGCAGTGCTGATCATGCTGATTTCCAGCCGCAAGGCGAACCCGGTTCCGGAGATCGAGGGCCTGCACATCATCGCCGCTTTGATCATCCTGCTTCGGGAGATCATCGTCTCGGGGCTTCGCGAATTCCTTGCGGAGCTGAAGGTCGAGGTGAAGGTCAGCAGGCTCGCCAAGTGGAAGACGACGTTCCAGCTCGTTGCGCTCGGGGCGCTGATCCTCGGCGGCGCGGTGCCGGCGCAAGGGTGGGTGCACGACATCGGAATTGTCAGCCTCTGGGCGGCCGCCGCGCTCACGCTGATCACCGGCTGGGACTATCTGCGCGTCGGCCTCAAGCACATGGACTGAGCGCAGCGCCTCACTAATCGATTTTCCAAGTCTGTCTGACCAAGTTTAATCGTTTCCGTCGTCAGTCCGCCGCGCCTAGGGCAAGCTTCTATTTCCTTGGAGGAGAGGCTTACATGGACGCGAAAACTGGTGAGATGGGTTCCGGCTGCCCGATGGACAGCAGCCCGACGACGGTCCGCTCCCTGCTCGGCCGCCAGAATAAGGATTGGTGGCCCGACGCGCTCCCGCTCGACATTCTCAACCAGGGCGGCGTTTCGCCCGATCCGATGGGCGACGATTTCGACTATGCCGAGGCATTCAAGAAGCTCGACTATCAGGCGCTGAAGGACGACCTCACGGCGCTGATGACCGACAGCCAGCCCTGGTGGCCGGCGGATTACGGGCATTACGGGCCGTTCTTCATCCGCATGGCCTGGCACGCGGCGGGCACCTATCGCACCGCCGACGGCCGCGGCGGCGCCAATAGCGGGCAGCAGCGCTTCGCGCCGCTCAACAGCTGGCCGGACAACGGCAACCTCGACAAGGCGCGGCGCCTGCTGTGGCCGATCAAGCGGAAGTACGGGAAGAACATCAGCTGGGCGGACCTGTTCATCCTGGCCGGCAATGTCGCGATCGAGATCATGGGCGGCCCGGTGTTCGGCTTCGGCGGCGGACGCCCCGACGTGTTCGAGCCGGAACGCGACATCTACTGGGGCACCGAGGAGCAATTCGTCGGGCATGCCGACAACAAGACCCGCATCCTGCCCGAGGAGGAGCTCGAGCTCGAGCATCCGCTGGCGGCGATCCAGATGGGCCTCATCTACGTCAATCCGGAAGGTCCGGGCGGCGATCCCGACCCGCTGCAGTCCGCGCGCGACATCAAGATCACCTTCGAGCGCATGGCGATGAACCATGAGGAGACGGTCGCGCTGACCGCCGGCGGCCATACGTTCGGCAAGGCGCACGGCGCGGGCGACGCGAGCCTGGTCGGCGACGCGCCCGGAAGGCGCGGACATCGCGCTGCAGGGCCTCGGCTGGGCGAGCGCGCACGAAAGCGGCATCGGCGAGCACACGATCACCAGCGGCATCGAAGGCGCGTGGGTGAACACGCCGACGGAATGGTCGGAGAACTACTTCCGCCTGCTGCTCGACTATGAATATGAGCTGGTTCGCTCTCCGGCCGGCGCCAAGCAGTGGCAGCCGATCAACCAGAAGGAAGAGGACATGGCGCCGGCGGCGCACGATCCCGTCGAAGCGCGTGCCGACGATGATGACCACCGCCGACATGGCGCTGAAGGTCGATCCGGAATTCCGCGAGATCTCGGAGAAGTTCCGCAACGACCATGAAGCGTTCAAGGACGCCTTCGCTCGCGCCTGGTTCAAGCTGACCCATCGCGACATGGGTCCGAAGGTCCGTTACCTCGGCCCGGAAGTGCCGGCCGAGGACCTGATCTGGCAGGACCCGGTGCCGGCCGGGCAACATGCCGTCCGACAGCGACGTCGCGGCGTTCAAGGCGAAGATCCTCGGCGCGGGCTTCAGCGTCGGCCAGCTGGTGAAGGCGGCCTGGGCGTCGGCCTCGACCTATCGCCGGTCCGACCATCGCGGCGGCGCCAACGGCGCGCGCATCCGGCTGGAGCCGCAGCGCAACTGGGCGGTCAACGAGCCGGAAGAGCTTGGCCAGATCCTGTCGAAGATCGACGAACTGCGCGGCGGCCTGTCGATGGCCGATGCGATCGTGCTGGCCGGCACGGCGGCGGTCGAGAAGGCGGCGCAAGGATGCCGGCTTCAACGTCGAGGTGCCGTTCACCGGCGGCCGCGGCGACGCGACGCAGGAGTGGACCGACGCCGAGAGCTTCGCGGTCATGGAGCCGGTGGCCGATGGCTTCCGCAACTATCTGAAGACGAAGCATTCGGTGAAGACGGAGGAACTGCTGGTCGACCGCGCCTCGCTGCTCGGCCTGTCGGTGCCGGAAATGACGGTGCTGCTCGGCGGGCTTCGCGTGCTCGGCGCCAATCACAAGGACCGGCCGGAGGGCGTGTTCACCAACCGCAAGGGCCAGCTGACCAACGACTTCTTCGTCAATCTGCTCGACAACGACACTTTCTGGGAAGTGATCGACGAGAGCGCCGACGAGGAGTTCATCGGCCGCGACCGCGGCGGCAAGCAGGAGAAGTGGCGGGCGACGCGCACCGACCTGATCTTCGGTTCGAACAGCCAGCTTCGGGCCGTCGCCGAGGTCTATGCCGAGACGCGGCAATGAGGAGAAGTTCGTCCGCGACTTCGTCAAGGCCTGGACCAAGGTGATGAACGCCGACCGCTTCGACGTTCCGCAGAACCAGGACAGCGTCCAGCCGGTGGGCGTCGCCGAACCGGCCTAGGCCAAACCATCTGCGGCGGGCTTTTCAACGAGCCCGCCGCAGTCCATCATCTTCGCGAAATTGGGAGGGAGAGCCCAATGTATCGCTCGGAGATTCACCGGCTCGACCCGAGCCGCGAATATTGGGTTCCGGCGGTCGTTGCACCGCATCGCGACTGGGCGGGTGCGCCGGGTTGCCGCACGGGTGCCCGGTTCCTGGTCGATAATCAGACGCTTCGTCCCAACCGCGAGCGCTTCCCCGCCTTCGACAGCCAGTCCGACTGCCTGCGCTGGATCATGAAGAACCGCGCCTACCTCAACCGGACGCTTCCGCAGGCTCGGATACGCGCGGTCGCGCTGGATCGCTGGCTGCTAGGCCTGGAATGATCTCGCGGGCGATGTCGCGAAGGCTCGACGCGAGCAGCTGAAACTCCGCCTCGCGCGGGCTTGAGCGGCGCCAGATCAGCGCGACGCTGCGGAATCCGTGATCCGACTTCAGCGGCCGGGCATCGACGCGGGTGCCCGACAGGATGCCGGCGTCGATCGCCATGCCGGGCACGAAGGTCAGGCCAAGGCCGTTGTCGACCATCTGCACCAGCGTGTGCAGCGAGGTGCCCATCATCGCCGCCTCGGCGCGCAGCTCGGGCCGGTTGCAGGCGGCGAGGGCATGATCCTTCAGGCAGTGGCCGTCCTCGAGCAGCAGCAGCCGGGTCTCGTCGATCGTCGCCGGCGTCGATCGACGGCGTCGGGCGGCGCTTCGCCGCGCGGGAAGGCGACGAACAGGCGGTCGTCGAACAAGCGGCGCCGTCTCGACGTCGCCGCAGGCGATAGGGCAGCGCCAGCAGCACGCAGTCGAGCTGGCCGCGGTGGAGCGCATCGCAGGCGGCCTGGCTGGTCTCCTCGCGCAGGATAGAGCTTCAGGTCGGGCCATTCGGTCGCGCAGCCGCGGCAGCATGCGCGGCAGCAGGAAGGGCGCGATCGTCGGGATGACGCCCATCCGCAGCTCGCCGCGACAGCGGCTTGCCCGGCGGCGCGCGCCAGATCGGCCAGCTCCTCGGCCTCGCGCAGGACGCGCCGCGCCTTGTCGGCGATCCGCGTCGCCGAGCGGCGTGAAGCGCACGACGCGCCGGGTGCGCTCGACCAGCGTGATGCCGATCAGCGATCTCGAGCTCGCGCAGGCCGGCCGACAGCGTCGACTGGGTGACGAAGCAGGCGTCCGCCGCGCGGCCGAAATGGCCGTGGTCGCTTGAGCGCGACGAGATATTGGAGCTGCTTGAGCGTCGGCAGGTAGGTAGTCATTCATCGCCTCATTCCGATCAGTCCGATCGATATAATCGATTTGAACGATTGACTGCCAGCTCCCTATATGCTGCGTTGCAACATGACAACTGCTGCATTGCAGCATCGCTCAACAGGAGAATTCGACATGCTGACCGTTGGCGACAAGCTTCCCGCCCTCACCGTTCCCGTCCAGCAGGGCATCGCCGCGCTGCCCGCCGGCGAGACGCTCGACCTCGGCCACGACCAATGGCAAGTGGAAGATCGCTCTTCTACTGGCCGAAGGACTTCACCTTCGTCTGCCCGACCGAGATCATCGGCTATGGCGAGCTGAAGAGCGATTTCGCCGATCGCGACGCCGTGCTGATCGGCGCGTCGACCGACACCGACTTCGTCCACTTCGCCTGGCGCAAGTCGGACGAGCGGCTCGCCGCGGCCGACTTCCCGTGGATCGCCGACAACAAGAAGGAGCTGGCCGAACGCGCTCGGCATCCTCGACCCGGACGAGGGCGTCGCCTTCCGCGCGACCTTCATCGTCGATCCGGACAATGTCATCCAGCACGTCACGGTCAACGGCCTCAACGTCGGCCGCAACCCGCAGGAGACGCTGCGCGTGCTCGACGCGCTGCAGACCGACGAGCTCTGCCCGTGCAACTGGCACGAGGGCGAGGAGGTGCTCCGCCCGGCGGCCTAAGCCCTCCCGCTGGCGCGGAGCGCTCGCGGACGCCGCGTCGCGGACGCGGCGCCACTGCTCGGAGGCTCCGACTTCCCGCGCCCCTTTCGCATCTTCTGCAGGGAGATGCCAAATCATGTCGCTCAAGGCACTTCGCCGACACGCTGCCCGATTACGCCAAGGATCATCCGGCTCAACGTCGGCTCGCTGCTCAACGACCAGACGCTCGGCGACCAGCGCAAATACGGGCTGCTGCTCGACCTGCGCGCACGGCACCGGCTACAGGCCGCTCGTCGAGGCGGCCGAGGCCGAAGTCGGCCGGCAAGCTGATCGCCCGAGGCGGCCAATGCGGCGCGCGCGGCCGCGGCGGTGATGGCGATGAACAATGTCTATTACCGCTTCGTCCACCTCGCCTCGAACCCGGAATATGGCACGCATGCCGGCCAAGCTGCGCATGAACGTGATCGGCACGCCCGGCATCGACAAGGACGATTTCGAGCTGTTCAGCCTCGCCGTGTCAGCGCGATGAACGGCTGCGGCATGTGCATCGACAGCCACGAGAAGGTGCTCCAGCAGCACGGCGTGAAGGCGGAGACGATCCAGGCGGCGGCGCGCATCGGCGCGGTGATGAAGGCGGTCGCGACGGTTCACGCGACGCTTTAGCGAGTGCCTGCTTTCGACCCATTGCGGACATAGAGATGGTCGCTACGGTTTAGCGGACAACTGGAGGGCGCCATGACCGAAGACCTCAAAAACTCGATAAGCGCCGTTGTCGCCGTCGCTCTCGTCGTTGTCGTAGGCTAATTGGCTCTGCGGCTTTCGGATGGTGTCGACGTTCCCCGTTGGATGCCGTTAGTCGCCCTTGCACTTGGTTCGCTAAATCTTGGACTGAGATCAGCCGATGGCACGGCAAGCGGAGTAAAACCACAAACGCAAACGCCAAAGACGGCTGAGCTTGCGTCAGGTTTCGACCCAAAGCAGACATCGGAAGTGTACGCTTTCGATCGATTGTGGACATCGGTAAAAGGTCAATCAGACACGATCAGATTGGAACTCGGAGGAAGATCGTAATCTCGCGCCGCTGATTGCCTAATCTTGTAGCCTCCATCCGTAAGCACAACATCCTTTGGGTTCGGCAAACCGCCCGCAATTAGAGGTAGCGTTTTCGTCGCGGGCCATCTTTTGCGGATCAGTTGAATGGTGGCTTCTCTAAACGGGGTATCCTGTTCCGGGTTCTCGCCCCGGTTAAACGTTGCCCAGACCCTTCCACGGTGAAAAAGATCGCTCACAGTCGCTACCAATTGATCGTCATCTTTTCCGCGCCACACCGTGATTGAAAGCGTGGGCCGCTGGTGCGGCTCCAAGATGTCGTTATCTGCATGGTGCTGTTCGTGGCGAAGGCTCACATCATCTACATGAAGACCGCTGTGTCTTACTGGCCTCGCCGTTCAGCAAGGCCACTAGTTCTTCGCGCTCGGTCGCGACATCCAACGGTATTTCGACCGCCTCAACCCATTGAGCGGCCTCGTGATTGGGCGTGCATGAGAGCGAAAAGAGGGAAAACAGTCCGGCTGCTAGTCCCCATCGCATGTCGCTACGCTACCCATTTTCGCCGATCAGGGAAATGGAGGCTTTCCACCCAAAGCTGCCGCGACAGGTTTCGACCCAAAGCTGCCATTAGAGAGTTCCGTACAGTGCGAGGCCGACCAACACCGGAACGGCCAGGCTATACCCGACTATGAAGAACCAGAAGCGACCTTCATTCTCGCTCCTCTCCATGGTTCGCATGTGGCCGACGACGACGCGGCCGTAGTACAGCTGCATCGCGACAAACATCGCCATGAGGACCGCCATGGACCAGACGAGAGCCTTCATTCTCCACGACCTCCTCGGGTAGATGTGCCTCACAGGATGAAGCTTATGGCGACAGCTTCCGACCCATTGCAGACATTAGGTCCTATCGCCGCACGAGCCTCAGCGCGGCCATTAAAAGCCAGTAGATAACTGCCAATAGGAGGGCGAGCGCCCCTGCAACACGCAAGGACGGGAACACTAACAGCACGGCTCCCAACAACGCCAAGGCGACCGCAAAACCGTCGGGGACGAAGGGGCCGCGCTTCATGCGCTTGAACTATCCTGCCTAGTGTCCCCTTTCCACCCAAAGCAGACATAAGCCGGATCACTTCGCCGGGATCATCCCGAGTTGCTGCATGATCGTCAGATTGTCGTAGGTCGACCATTCCTCGACGATCTTGCCGTCGGCGAAGCGGAAGAAGCTCATTCCGTCGACCGCGACGGCCTTGCCGGTGCCGGGGAAGGGCCCAATGGCGACCGTGTTGGTGCCCTTTGCGCTCCAGTGGAGCGAAACCAGGTCGCCTTCTGCGATGATATGGTCGAGCTTGAGCTGAAGATCGGGGAAGGCGGCGCGGAGCTGCTTTCCGGACAATTCATCCTCGGCGAGCGTGAAGTCGCGGCCGAAGCCGTGGGCGACGAAGCCGGGGCCATAGATTTCAGGCTGAATGTCGAAGCGGCCCATTTTCTCCAGGATGACGCGGCTGGCCACGGCCTTGTTCTCGGCTGGGCCCGCGATTGCCGGCGTCGGAAGAGCGGAAAAGACGAGGGCGGAGACGAGTAGCAGCGTCCGGGTCATGAGGGCCTCTTGTTGGGAGGAAGCCTAAACCCTCAGGCGAGCGCCCGATAGAGCGCGTAGATGCTCGTCGCGGTCAGGACTGCGCCGACGAAGGTTAGCAGCGTGTCCGCGTTGACTCGCTTGGCGATGTACGCGCCGAAAGGCGCGGCCAGCATCCCGCCGATCAGCAGTCCAAGGGTTGCGATGGTGAATGCCTCCCATCCGAGCGCCGCGATGAAGGTGGCGGAAATGGTGACGGTGAGGAAGAATTCGGCGGTGTTGACCGTGCCGATCGTCTTGCGCGGGTTGCTGCCCTGGACGAGCAGGTTCGACGTCACGATCGGCCCCCAGCCGCCGCCGCCCGCCGCATCGAGGAACCCGCCGAGCAGGCCGAGGGGGGACACGACCTTCGGCCTTTTCTCCGTGTGGCGGTGCATGACGCCCCGGTAGAAAAGGTAGAGGCCCAGCGCCATGAGGTAAGCGAGAACGAACGGCCGGGCCGTTTCCGCATGCACTTGGGTGAGGACGTAGGCGCCGAGCACGCCCCCGATCACGCCGGGGATGACGATCCGGAAGAACAGCTTCCAGTCGACGTTGCGATGGGCGACGTGGCTGATGCCGGAAACCGCGGTCGTAAAGGTTTCCGCCGTGTGGACTCCGGCGGACGCGGCCGCGGGCGGCACGCCGATGCTGACGAGGATCGTGCTGGAGATGACACCAAAGGCCATTCCGAGCGCACCGTCCACAAGCTGTGCCGCGAACCCGATCAGGGCGAAGATCAGCAGTGCGGATGGGTCGGCGAGGATCTGTTCGAGGATAGATTCCTCCACCTTGGTTCGGAGCGCCTTTGCCCAACACCCGGCCTGTTCGCAAGCATGACAATCGGGCCGAAACGCTAACCCGCTGGAAATTGCCGCCGGTCGCAATTAAATTGGGGTCGTGTTGGAAGAGACTGAACAGAGCCCGACGGGGCTTGTCGCATACCTGGACTCCGTCAAGGCGCGGGATCCGGCTGCCCGCTCACGGTGGGAGGTCATCCTCTATCCGGGCGTGATCGCGGTCGGCTTTCATCGGATCGGCCACTGGCTGTGGGAGGGAGAGCTCTATTTCCCGGCGCGGCTGGTGAATCATATCGCCCGCTTCCTGACGGCCATCGACATCCACCCCGGAGCGAAGATCGGCCGCAACTTCTTCATCGACCACGGCTTCACCGTCATCGGCGAGACGGCCGAGATCGGGAACGACGTGACGATCTACCAGAGCGTGACTTTGGGCGGGACGAACCCGTCGACGGGCGTCGCGGGCAAGCGCCACCCGACTATCCGCGACCGGGTGGTCATCGGATCGGGTGCGCAGGTCCTCGGACCGATCGACGTCGGCGAGGGCGCGAAGATCGGCGCCAATGCCGTCGTCACCAAGGACGTTCCGCCGGGCGCGACGGTCGTCGGCATTCCGGCCAAGGCCGGTGCCGATCGACACGGTCCACTACAGCCCCGGCTTCGTTCCCTATGGCACGCCGTGCGGCGAGGACATGGACCCGGTGCGCGTGCGCATCTGCGAGCTCGAGAATGAGATCGCCGAGCTGCGCAAGGAAATCGCGACGATCAAGACGACCCGGCAGCCCGCACCGAAGGCGAAAAGCGCTTGAGCGTCATTGCGCCGTTCCCGCATCCCCGGGACCGGCGCTCCATTGCCACATTCGACCGGCTTGAGATCAAGCGCATCCTGGACCTTTATGGCCGGATGGTCGCGGCGGGGCATTGGCGCGACTACGCAATCAGCATGGGCGCGGACCTAGCGGTCTTCGCGGCCTTCCGCCGTACCTCGGAGCGGCCCGAGATCCGCATAGAGAAACGCCCCGCGCTTCAGTCGAAGCAGGGGGCGTTTGCCTTGGTTAGCGAGCACGGCGCTGGTGCTGAAGCGGGGCCACGAACTGCCGCCAGTCCTGGCCCCGCTCGAGCGGCGGCTTATGCGGCTGGTTGAGGAATAGGCGCCGGGCGATCGACCAGAGGTAGCCGGTCGCGCAGGCTCGCCGGTAGCGGCTTCACCACCATCTCCCGCGCCTGGTGCCAGAAGGCCGAGAGCATCAGCAGTGCCGAGCCGATGACCAACGCGGTGAGCGCCACGTTCAGCTCGACCGTGCCCAATTGCTCGAACAGCCGGTTGAGGGCGAAGAGCACGTAGGCGAGCGCCGAGACCAGCAAGGCGCGACGGTCGACCGCAAGGGCGGTCAGTCCGATCACAACGTAGAGCAGAATCACGACGAGTCCCTCTCCGACGGTCGCATTCCCGTCGTTCAGACCGAGCAAGGTGAAGACCGGATGCACGATCATCGGCGCCGCGAGCAGGTGGAGCCAGAAGGCGACGTCGGAACGGCGCGTCACGCGAGCCCGGTCCGAACTGTCCCACCACATGGCGAACAGGAACGTTCCGATGCCGAGCAGGAGTACGAAGCCGAGGATGATGTTCCTCGCTTCGGCAGTGTCGGGCAGGATCGAAACGAGCAGGCCGACCGGAAGGGCAGTGATTGCCGCCGCGCCAGCTGCGACTGTTATGGGGACGCGGAAACGCTTCCAGTGGAACCATGCTGCCGCTGCCGAAACCGCTCCGGAAGCGGCGATCAGTGCTCCGCCCATCACATTATTGTTCTCGAACGCATCCGAGCCCACGCCCTCGACGAAGAGCATCGCCGCCGTCGCGAAGACGCTTCCGACAAAGGCAAGAAGGAGAATGATGGACGGCAAGGCCATGCGGCGCTTGGCCGTGAAGAAGAGCGCCAACGACCAGCTGGTGATGGCGATCAGGAGGGGTGCAAGGAATGACGGACCGTGCTCGATAGCGAGGCCGGTCCGTTCGCCGACCCATTGGCCGATGAAGCCGACCGCAAAGAGCAGGATTGTCGCGGCAATCGAGACGAAGATGTCGTTGAAGCCGGTGATAAGCCGGAATTGCTCTTCGTCCGGCGTGGATTGGTGCCGCTGCCGCTCGACATATGTGCGGAGCGCCGTCGCGGCGTCCGGGCTCAGTGCGCCTGCGGCAACGGCTTCATCGATCTCGGTCTGGCTGTACATGCCTGTCCTCCCTGACGGGGGCAGGTGTACGCTTGGTGTGTTAGTGCGTCAATACAGTGACGGGTGCAAGACTCTTCAAGGGTGGCCGGCGCCAAAAGGGGGGACTTTGGGATTGGCGCCGGCCGAGACGTATTCCTTAGCGGCAGCGGACTCTGCTACGGTCAATGCTGCGGCCGATCAGCGCGCCTGCCGCGGCGCCGAGGATCGTGCCGGTCGCTCGCTCCCCACGCGTGTCGATTGCCCGTCCGACCAAAGCACCGCCCGCGGCGCCGACAATCAGGCCGGTCGTGCCATTGGGACGCTTGCAGCGATAACGCCCACGGGAATCCTGCCACACCTTGCCCTTGTAATAGCTGCTCTTGGCGAGCGCGGGCGTCGGCACTGCGACCGGCACGGCCATCGAGGCCGCTGCCGCAGCCAGGAAAATCTTACGCATGAACTACCCTCCACTAAGTTCGATTGAGCTTTGCTTCTGCTTGCCGACCCAAGCGCGCGGGGCGAGGTGTCGTTCAACGACAATCGTGTGATTATCGATGAAGCGTTGCGTGAAGCCGATACGGTGCTGCAACATTATCGAGAGCGTATACGGTTGACCTTGTTTTCGCCCGTCAGGAAACTTGCGGCGGCATAAGGGTTGAGGCGACCAGAAGGAGATTCACTCGATGGCCAAGAAGGCAACCGCGAAGTCAGGCGGCGGAGGAAAGAAGGTCGCAACGAAGGCGAAGAGCAATTCGGGCGGAGGGTCACGGTCCCGGGCGCAATCCGAAAGCGGTCGCTCCGATGTGGTCGACGAGCTGATCAAGCTGTTGCAGAGCCCGCTCGTGATCGACCTGCTGGCGGTCGGCGCAACGGCGGCATTGGCGGCGATCACCGAGACTCGCTCCAGCCGAGCGCAAGGTGCGATGGACGCGCGCGGATCGAAGAAAGTGCTGAAGGCGGCCGGAAAGGCAGCGGCGGCGGCGGTCGGCCGTCGCATCGCTACCGAGTTCGACGAGATCAAGGCCGCGTCGACGCGCGCCCGGGAAGAGCGGAAGACTACGGTCGACGCAGAAGCGTGATCTTCGCTTTTCCGAACTGACGGTCGACCTCGGGCGAGAGATCGCCGGGGTCGACGCCATCGCGGCGGTCCGTTTCGACGGAAAGCCAGCCGCCTGGAGCTAGCCAGCCTGCGTCCATGACGGCTTTGACGACGGCCGAACCCGAGCCGTTCGCATAGGGTGGATCGGCCAGGATCAGGTCGAAGGGGTCTGACCGCGGGAGGGCGAGGGCGGAGCCGCCCAGGACCCGCACCTTGTCGGTCAGGCCGAGCTTCGCTGCGTTTGCCTTGATCGCCGCCTGCGCCTTGGCATCGGTTTCGACGAACACGGCCTCCGCGGCGCCGCGCGACAAGGCCTCGAAGCCCAGCGCGCCGCTACCCGCGAACAGGTCGGCGACGCGCAGGTCCTCGAAGGTCCCGAGCCGGCTGACGAGCATGGAGAAAAGGGCTTCGCGCACCCGGTCGGCGGTCGGGCGCGTGGCGGATCCGGGCGGCGCCAGAAGCGAGCGGCCGCGCAACTGCCCGGCGATGATCCTCACTTCAGCGAGGCGCGGAGCGCGTCCAGCTCCGCCTGACTCACTTCGTCGACGTCGCCGGGCTCCAGTCCGGAGACGTCGAGCGGTCCGTAGGCCGTGCGGATCAGACGCGAGACCTGCAGGCCGAGGAAGCCGAGCACGTTGCGCACTTCGCGGTTCTTGCCTTCGGTCAGGCTCATCTCGATCCAGCAATTGCGGCCGGTCCGTCGCTCGAGGTTGGCAATGATCGGGCCGTAGCGCATGCCCTCGATGGTCACGCCCTCGGCGAGGCGTTCGAGCTGCGTCCTGCGTAACCGTGCCGAACGCGCGGGCACGATACTGGCGGACGACCCCGGTGCTCGGCAGCTCCAGCTGGCGCTTGAACTCGCCGTCATTGGTCAGCAGCAGCAGCCCTTCGGTCATGAAATCGAGGCGGCCGACCGGCATCAGCCGCGGCAGACCCGGCGGCAGCCGGTCGTAGATGGTCGGCCGCCCCTTCGGATCGTTGGCGGCGGTGAGCGTGCCTGCGGCTTGTAGAAACGGAACAGGCGGGTCGCCGCCGGCGCCGCACCGGCTTTCCGTCGACCGTCACGCCGGCAAGATCGGTCGAGCAAGGTCGCCGGAGTCGTCAGCGTTTCGCCGTTGAGCGCGATGCGCCCTTCCGCGATCATCCGCTCGATATCGCGCCGCGAGGCGATGCCGGCACGGGCCAGCAGCTTGGCAATGCGCTGCGGCCCGTCCTCGCGCGGGACGGGTTTCTGTGAAAATCCGCTGTTGCGCGAGCGATGCCGCGGCACAGGATTTCGTTTCGTTCGTTGCGGAGGCGAAGCCATTGTCTTGGGGTCTGAATGCTGTTCGGGAAGCGCAAACGCGTCGTCAATCGAATTCTCATCGTCGAGGACGAGCCGCTGACGGCATTCGACAATGAAGTGATGCTCGGCGACCTCGGCTATGAGGTCGTCGCGACGCTCGACAGCTTCGAAGATGCGATCGAACTCCTGGATCGGGAGGAGATCGACCTGATCCTCAGCGACTATCACCTGCTCGAGTGAGCGCAGCGGGCTCGATCTCGCGCGCGCAGCGAAGGAGCATGCGATCCCAATCGTCTTTTGCGACCGGCCACAGATTGCCACCCGAGTCGGCGCAACTGGCGCTCGGCTGCATCAACAAGCCCTACAGCGAGCGCACCCTGAAGCTGGCGCTCGAGAGCGTCGACAAGCAGGCTGGCAGGCAAGAAGCGCGAAGCCGCCCAAGGGCGTCGAGTTGTTTATCCCGCGACGAGGGCTAGAGGAGCTCCGCCAGGCGCTTGTGGAAGGTGGCGATGCCGTCTTCGAGGCTGCCGACGGTGACCGTCTTCGACCAGGCCGGACTCGATGCCGCGCTGGCACAGCGCTGCCGCGCGGAAGTCCTCCGCCGCGAAGGTGCCGCCGTCGAGCAGTTCCCAGCTCTTCTCCCAATGCGCTTCCGCCTCGGGCGTCTGCGGCGGCTCGGAGATCAGCATGAAATCCTCGACCAGGCAGGTGCCGACGGTCTGCGGCATGACGACCAGCAGGTTGATGTAGTCGGGACTGACGATGAGGATCGACGTCGGGAAGAAGGCGTAGGTGTAGGTCAGCACCCGGCGCAGCGCCGCCCAATCGTCGCGGTCGATTTCGGAGAGATAATCGGCGCGGCCGACGACGGCGCGCTGGTGCGGGCCGATGAAGTCGGCGGCGGCGATGCCGTCGGTGAAGAAGGGCGCGATCGTTTCGGCGTGCAGCCGCTGGACGTGATAGCTTTCGAGGAAGGCGTCCATCACCTGCTTCCAGTTGGAAGCGACCTCGTGCGTCTTGCGCCGGTAGAGGTGCAGGCCGGACATGCCGAACGCTTCCATGTCCTCGGCCAGCGCGAGCACATTGGAGAAGTCGGCGTCCGCGTCGCGCGAGAACCAGATGAAGCCGCCGCTTTCGACGGCGGGGAAACGCATTAGCGGCCGGTCCGCCTTGTCGACGCCGGGGAAGCAGTCGGCGCGCGGTATGGCCGATCAGGCTGCCGTCCGAGCCGTAGGTCCAGGCGTGATACGGGCAGACGATTCGCTTCGACGAGACGATCTCGTCGCTCTCGATCAGCCGCGTGCCGCGGTGGCGGCAGACATTGGCCATGACGTGAATGCGCCCGTCGCCGTCGCGCGAGATGATCAGCGGGACGCCGTAGCCGTCATGTGCAAGCGCGGTGTTGTTGTCGGGCAGCAGCGCCGAGGGCGCCAGCAGCAGCGGCATGCTTCTCGAAAAGCACGCGCTTCTCGCGTTCGAAGCGCAGCGGATCGATGTAGACCGACGCGTCGAGCTCGGTGACTCCGTGCTCGGCGGCGCGCTCTCCACGAATGATCGCTTCGGCGAGCGCCCGCTGCCCCTCACTCGGACGCGATAGCTTTCGCAGGCATGTCCATGCGGCGAGAAGTGCGCTCCCGCGGACGTGTTCGCAAGCCCAAACGCTCACCCCCTGTTCAGCCGCGCAAGGGCTGCTTAAGCATGATTGCGAAGGCGAGGAGGGCAATTGATGGCGACAGCGGCGATCGGCGAACATCCGAAGGGATTACGCCTGCTCAAGACCGCGCTCGGCAACCGCAAGACGGCGATCATGCTCGTCTTCGGCTTTGCAGCGGGCCTTCCCTATACCTTGCTGATCGGCACACTGAATGCCTGGCTCGGCGAGTGGGAGATCGACCTCGCGACCATCGGCGTCCTCGTCGTGGATCGGTCTCGCCTATGCGTTCAAGTTCCTATGGTCGCCATTGGTCGATCGGGTGCGCCTGCCGGGGCTGGAGCGGCTCGGACGGCGGCGAAGCTGGCTGATCGTTTGCCAGGTCCTGCTGACATTGACCTTCTTCGGCCTCGCCATGTCGGATCCCCGGCTGGCGCTCGGCTGGTTCGCGCTGGTGGCGGTCATCGGCGCGTTCGCTTCGGCGACGCAGGACGTCGTGATCGATGCATGGCGGATCGACGTCGCCGACGAGAAGGCGCCGGTCGAAATCCTCTCATCCATCTATCAGTTCGGATACCGTATCGCGGCGCTGATCGGCGGCGCGCTGGCGCTCGTCCTGTCCGAGCGGGTCTCCTGGCCGATGGTCTACGCGATCATGGGCGTGTTTATGGCGCTGACCGTGATTGCCACCCTGATGGCGCCCGACACGCCGCGCGAGGCCGTCGAGCGGGAACGCAGCGCGCTTCGCCGCGCCGGCGCGATCGAGCCGCGGCTGCGGGCAATCGGCCTCGCCATCGTCGGCGCCGGCTGGCTGTGGGCGATCTGGACCGTGGCTTCCTTCATGGCGCGGGTGCTCACCGCATCGCCCGGCGATCCCAACCCGCCGGTGGTCGGCGACTTCACCAAGACGATGGGGCCGCTGATCGTCGCCGCGACGGTCATCCTGCCGGCCATCGTCGCGGCGGTGTTCAACTGGCTGAAGGACCGGCGCGGTTACGTGCTGACCGCTGACGACCCGAACCCGGACGCGGCTGGGCGTGCGGCCGACCACGCCTATTCGGCGCTGATCCTACCGCTCGGCGGAGCTCGTCCGCCGGATCGGCTGGGGCGTGATCATCGTCCTCGGACTGATCCTCAGCTACCGAATTACCGACAATATCTGGGGCTCGTTCGCCTTTCCGTTCTACCTGCAGGAACTGAAGTATACCGGCGACGAGGTTGCATTCGCGTCGAAGATCTTCGGCGTATTCATGACCATGGCGGGGATCGCCATCGGCGCGTTCCTGTTCGCGACGATTGGGCGGATGCCGACGCTTCTGATCGGCGCGCTGGTCGCCGCAGCGAGCAACCTGCTTTACGCCGACCTTGCTGCGGGCGCCGCGAACATCGACGCCTTCGCGCGCACATTCGGCCTTGATGCCTTCGGCCACGATCTGCGGATGGTGCGGCTGCTGATCGCCATATCTGGCGAGAACATCGCGGGCGGGCTCGCTGGAGCAGCGTTCGTGGCGTATCTGTCGTCGATCACGTCTCGCGAGTTCAGCGCCGTCCAGTATGCTTTGCTGTCGTCGCTGACCTTCCTCGTCGGCTCTCTCGGACGGGCGGCCATCGGCGAGGCCATCGACCATATCGGCTATGCGCCGGTCTTCCGCTTCACGGCGGCGATCGGCCTGATCGCGGTGGTCTTCGTCATCCTCGAATGGATGCGGGTCGCGTGGAAGGAGCGGCGGCTGGCCGCAGGCCTTGTGCCCGCGTCGGATGCAGCCAGAGCCGCGGAAGGCGATACGGCCTAGTCCGGCGTCTGATGCGTTCAGTCGCAGCGCTTCGCCCGCGAGGTAGAGCGAGCCGGCGATCAAACGCGGTGACGGAAGATCGGCGAGCGCCTCGTCGAGCGAGACCGGCCGCGCGCCCGTCGAAGCGCGCGGCAAGGATCGCCGGAGTCGTGGTGCTCATGATCGGGAACAGGCACGAACGTGAGCGACAAGGCGTGCGGCGCAAGCTCCGCGACGATCGCGGCTGCGTCCTTGTTGGCGAGGATGCCGAGCGACGATGTGCTTCGGTCCGTGATCGGCGAGGAGCGCTGCCAGCGCATGGGCGGCTTCGACGTTATGCGCGCCGTCGAGCCAGGTTTCGACCCCGCGAGTCAGGGGGCCATCCGCCAGTAGCTGGAACCGCGCGGGCCACTGGACGGAGCTCAATCCAGCTCAGGAACGACGCGCGGCCTACGGGAAGGCGGTCCTGCGCCTGGAGCATTTGCCAGGCGAGGTTTGCGTTGCGGACCTGGTGATCGCCGAGAAGCGACGAGCGGAGCGTCGGATCGACCGTCCAATCGCGATTCTCGAGGAGGATGGGCGCGCCGCTTTCATCGGCGAATTGCTGGATTGCGGCTTCCGCTTCGGCGGGCTGGGCCAGCACCACCAGCGGGACGTCCCGCTTGGCGATCCCCGCTTTCTCTGCGGCGATCTCGACCAGCGATCGTCCCGAGGAACTGCTGGTGATCGATGCCGAGGGCGGCGATGCCGGTTGCGACGGGGTGCTCGATGACGTTGGTCGCGTCGAGGCGTCCGCCAAGGCCGACCTCGATCACCGCCGCGTCGGCGAGCGTCCGCGCAAAGGCGAGGAAGGCGACGGCGGTCGTGACCTCGAAGAAGCTGGGCTCGATCTCGTCGCTCGCGTCGAGGACTTCGGTGAGCAGCGCCGAAAGCTCCGCATCCTCGATCAGCTTGCCTGCGACCCGGATGCGCTCGTTGAAGCGGACGAGGTGCGGGCTGGTGAAGACATGGACCGTTCGACCGCTCGCCTCCAGCGCGGCGCGCAGGAAGGCGCAGGTCGAGCCTTTGCCGTTGGTGCCTGCGACGTGAAAAACGGGTGGCAGTTGGTCCTGCGGCCGGCCGAGGCGATCGAGCAGGCGCGTGATGCGGTCGAGACCGAGCCGATCGCCGCCTGGCGACAGAAGCGACAGCCGTTCCAGCTGAGCCTGGACGGCCGGATCGTCCGACCGCGCGAAATCCGGCATCAGGCCGCCTTCCTTCTCCGGCGTGAGATAGCCGATGAGCCTGGCGAGCGGTCGCTTCGAGCTCGTGGCGCGGCACGACCATGTCGACCATGCCGTGGTCGAGCAGATATTCGGCGCGCTGGAAGCCGTCGGGCAATTTCTCGCGGATCGTCTGTTCGATGACCCGCTGGCCGGCGAAACCGATCAGTGCGCCGGGCTCGGCGAGTCTGGACGTCGCCGAGCATGGCATAGGAAGCCGTGACGCCGCCGGTCGTGGGGTCGGTCAGGATGACGATGTAGGGCAGGCCGGCTTCCTTGAGCTCGGCGAGGGCGACCGTCGTCTTGGGCATTTGCATCAGCGAGAGGATGCCTTCCTGCATCCGAGCGCCGCCGGCCGCCGTGAAGATGACGTAGGGGCACTTGTCGGCGATCGCCTGCCGAACGCCGGCGACGAAGGCCGCGCCGACGGCAATGCCCATCGATCCGCCCATGAAGGCGAAGTCCTGGACGCCGATCACGGCACGTTTGCCCTCGACCTCGCCGCTTGCGTTGATCAGTGCGTCGCGGACGTTGGTCGCAGTCGCGTGCGGCCTTGATGCGTTCGGAATAGCGCTTGCTGTCGCGAAAGCGCAGCGGGTCCTCGCGGACTTCTGGAGACGGCAGAACGTCATATTCGCCGTCGTCGAACACCTGGTCGAAACGGACCCGCCATCCGATGCGGTCGTGATAGTCGCAGCGCGGGCAGACCATCAGATTGTCTTCCCACTCCTTGGTGAAGACCATCGTCCCGCACTTCTTGCACTTGTGCCACAGATTCTCCGCCGACTGCCTCTTCGGCAGGAAGGGGATGCCGCTGCGGACCCTGCTCAACCAGCTCATTGCTGCCTCATCTCGTTTCGCGGGCGGCTAGGCCCGCGCGGTGGCGCTTGTCCAGTCCTGGAGCGTCGCCGCGATGTCGCGCGATTGCGGCGGCGGGATCGCTGGCCCCGGTGATTGGACGGCCGATAACCAGCATCGAAGCACCGTCCTGCAACGCCTGACGCGGCGTTACGACGCGTTTCTGGTCGGACACGTCCGCACCCGGAGGCCGGACGCCGGGGACGACGAAGTAACCGTCGGGCCATGCCGCATGGGCGGCGCCGACTTCCGCCCCTGAACAGACGATTCCGTCTAGGCCTGCCGAGCGCGCCAGTTCCGCCAGGCGCGCGACCTGTTCGCCAGGCTCGGATTGGACTCCTATAGATCGCAGGTCGTCGCCGTCGAGACTGGTCAACACCGTCACTGCGACGACCTTTGTCGCCGGTCCCGCTGCCGCCTTGGCGGCTTCGAGCATCGTCCGTCCGCCTGCGGCATGAACGGTCAACACAGCCGGCTCCAGCGGGCGTAGCGCCTCGACGGCCTTGGCCACCGTGTTCGGAATGTCGTGGAGCTTGAGGTCGAGGAAAACGGGCAGTCCCAATTCGCGGATCGAAGCGACGCCCGCGGGGCCGTTGGCGGAGAAGAATTCCAGCCCCAGCTTCACGCCGCCGGCATCCGCCTGCACCTGCTGCGCAAGGTACCGTGCACGCTCCAGGTCGGGCGTGTCGATAGCGACGAAGATGGGGCTCATGCGACCGGTACGTCTTCGCTGATCGGCCGTTCGACCCTTAACGACGCCTGCCGCTCATGGCTGTCGAGCCGTTGGCGCAACCGCCACATCTTTGCTCGGTACACGAGGAAGGTGGGCAGCCATCCAGTCAGGAACATGGCGAGGATCAGGACCGGCACCTTGATGTCGGCCTGGATATCTCCCCACAGGTTGAGCGTCACGTCGTGCCAGTTTCGGCTGGCAAGGATCGCAAGGAAAACCGCGACCACGACCCAGAACAAGGTCTTCAGGAAATGCATCCCGGCGGTCTTAAGCGACGAGGCCGGCCATGACCAGCATGGCGTTCATCGTGAGGCGCGCCCGCTTTGCCGCAGAGAGAGCAGAGAATTGTTGAGCGAATTGGGCGTGACGGACACAGTTGCGTTGGGTGTGGGGAGTAATCGTTGGAAAAGCCGCATATTTTGGGCCTTGGTGCGTTTGCGCTGCTCGCAACCGCAATGCTTGCCATGCGCGGTCCGGAGCCGCAGCCGCCTGCGCCAACCATTCCCAAGTCTCATATCCGCCTCGCCGCTTTGTCTACCGAAGCGCGCAAGGACATCGATTATGAGGCGATCGACCGCAGGCTCCAGCACCTGATCGAACAACGATCGATGGTCGGAATGTCCGTCGGAATCGTCGAGAACGGACGCATCACCTTTCTCAAGGGCTATGGTGAAACCGCGGAGGGAAGCGGCGAGCCAGTGACCCCTGAAACCGTGTTCCGCTGGGCGTCCGTGTCGAAGGGCGTCGCGGGAACGATGGTCGCGAAGCTCGCCGAACAGGGCAAGGTCAACCTGAACGGCCCGGTCGCGAGCTACGTGCCAACGCTGAAGCTCCCCGCCGCCGCAGAATATACGGCGACGGTGGGCGACATGCTGAGCCACCGACTGGGGCTCTATCGCAACGCGTACGACAACAAATTGGAGGAAGGGCAGGATACGAAGCTGCTCCGGGCCTCGCTGTCACAGCTGAACCTGATCTGCCGGCCAGGCACCTGCTGGAGCTATCAGAACGTCGCTTATGACGGCGCGTCGGAGCTGGTCGAAGGCATCACGCATCAGTCCTACGAGCGCTCCGTTCAGCAGATGCTCTTCAACCCGATCGGCATGACCGGTGCGAGCATTTCGATGGCGGGCCTCACAAGCGCGAGAAGCTGGGCCCGGCCGCATGATGCAGCCCGCCGGCCGCTTGAGCTCAACGACAATTATTATCGCGTGCCTGCAGCAGGCGGCGTCAACAGCAACATCAAGGAATTGTCGCTGTGGATGCTCGCGCAGATGGGCGCGATGCCGGACGTCCTGTCGCCGAATGTCCTCAATACGATCCACGCTCCGCTGGTGAAGACGCCGGGGGAGCGCGGGCGCCTGCGCAAGTTCCTCGAGCGCCTTGGCCAGGCCGATTACGGCTATGGATGGCGCAGCTACGATTACGCCGGTCACCGTATCGTGGGCCATCGCGGAGGCGTCGCCGGCTACCGGTCGCTGATCCTGTTCGACCCAAAGAAGAAGAGCGGCGTGGTCGCTTTGTGGAACAGCAATACCAATCAGCCCGGCGGGCTCGAGTTCGAGATCATGGACATGCTCTACGGCCTGGAGTTCCGCGACTGGATGGAACTCGACAAGGCAGGACGGTCGAGCACCCGCGCAATCGCTCGCGCGGAGAGCAGCGAGGACATTTCGAGCGGAGACAGCGAACCGCGCCGGAAGCGCGCGCGAAGCTAAGGCGGCTAATATCGCAGGAACATCCGTTCGCCGGAGTTGGTTTAGCTTCCTGTAATCAGGGAGCACACAACTCATGGCCAACACGACGTCCCGCGACGCCATTGCCCTTCTCAAGGAAGATCATCGCAAAGTCGAAGAGCTGTTCGAACAGTTCGAGAAGGCGAAAGGCGATGGGCGCAAGGAAAAGCTCGCTCTCGAAATCTGCAAGGAACTGACCATCCACAGCATGATCGAGGAGGAGATCTTCTACCCTTCGATCGAGGGAAAGGTGGACGAGGATCTGCTCAAGGAAAGCTTCGTCGAGCATGACGCCGCCAAGGTGCTGATCGCCGAGATCGAGGCTGGCGGTCCCTCGGACGAATATTACGACGCCAAGGTGAAGGTGCTGAAGGAAGAGATTGAGCACCACGTCGAGGAGGAAGAGAAGCCGAAGGAAGGCCTTTTCGCGCAGACGCGCGCTGCGGACATCGACCTGAAGGAACTCGGCGAGCGTCTGGCGCAGCGCAAGGAAGCGTTGCAGGCCGAGTTCAAGGCGAGCGGCTTGCCGGCTCCGGAGACAACGACGCTGGAGCAAGTCGAAGTCTGACGGCTTCCGCGTTCGCGACTCCGGCCTTGATTTTTGCCGCTCGGGCGAGCCTCATTTGGCGGACGGCGTAACCGAAGACGAGTTCGTTGGGACGCGCGATGCGACGCTATCGGGCCCAAGCTGCCGCTGCCGCCGATTCAGGTGAATATCCGGGCCGGGCGGCTGCCGCCGGCGGAGGAAAATGGCGTTTCCCACCTGATGATCCCGGTACGGATGAAGGCGGTTTCGCAGCTCAGCTGAGGGCGCCGCCGGAAAAATTGCGCCGATCCACCGACTTATGCACAGAAGAGTCCGACTCCCGGGAAATTCATGCTAATCTCCCGTTTTGGTACGCGCGACTCGGGGCGTTTAAAGAGTCGGCCTGTCGTGGTGGGGGAAATTTTCGGATCGAACCCGCTTGGATGTGCCGGCTGTAAAGCGTTCCGCGCTTACCTTGCGTGATGGACCGCAAGGGCCATTGCGCAGGCATCGGAAGGTGATGGGGCGGGAGCCTGACACCCCACCCTCCACCCGGACGGCTTTCGTTTCGTCACCTTCCGAATCCAAAGGGCCGCTCAAGCGGCCCTTTTCATTTGTTGCGATCGGAAAAGTAACGTTGACCTCGGGCCTTCATTGCGCCGGTCGCAAGCCTTTCGGATGTCTCCTCGGCCGCATCGGGCGTCAGACCGAACGTCGACCGCGTCCGGGCCGCGGATGATGACGGTGCCGTCCTCGGCGTCGATGTCGCTAGGCTCGTTGTAGATGATCTTGTCATTCATCGTTTTGCTCGCCGCGTGGTGGGGCCTGCGGCAGCGGGAACGGCCACCGTCCGCAGATATGAACATCAAACGTCTGTTCGCCGACGTTCGTTGCTGTTGTTGCGCCGCCGAAAAGTTTTGAAGTGCTACTCTTCGATAATCGGCTAGCCCCGGCGAAGGGGGCACCGGGGCTAGCCGCGCCGGAAGATCATCAAGCTCCGATCAGAACGGGCGTTCCAAGGTCCGTGACCTGGTAGAGCTTGGCGGCGAACTTGCTCGGAAGTCGCACGCAGCCATGACTGGCCGGATGCCCCGGATTATGGCCGGCGTGGAGCGCGATCCCGTAGGTATCGATGAACTGCGCGAAGGGCATGGGCGCATTGTCGTACTTCTTCGACCGGTGCATCGTCTTCTTGTTCAACACCGTGAAAATGCCGGTGGGCGTGTCGCGCCCCGGCTCACCGCTCGAAATCGTGGCGACGGCCATCAGGGTCGTTCCGCGATAAAGGTAGGCGAGTTGGTCGGAAAGGCCGATCACCACGCGCTCGGCACCGGCGCTCGCCGGGACGTCGCGCCAAAGGTATTTGCCGGGCTCAAGATATTCCTCGCCGAAGGCTTCGTACATGTCCTGGCGGGCCTGGGACGCGGCGCTGGTCGCCGTCATCTGGGCCTCGACCGTCTCCATGGACGCGGCGGCGGGTGTGACCGGGACATTGAATGCGCAGACAGCCGTCACTGCAAGCGCGAGCGCTAGCTTCCTCATGTTCCTGCTCTTTTTTAATTCTTGACTTTCGACGGATAATGCATCCGCGCCGAGTTGAGTTCCCTCGTTGTTCGCTCCCTGATCCGAAAACGTACCCTGCAGGGACGAGGAGTCGGAATTTTCCGGCCGCCTAGCGCTCGCTCGCTTCGACAGGCGCAGCCGCGATCAGCAAGGCTCCGTTCGCGACGAAGCTGATCGCCAGAATCCACGCGAACGTCGCGATGATCTCACTGGTTGGACCGAACAGTCCGGCGACGACGATCGCGATCGGCAGGCCGGAAAGCAGCAGGACTGCCAGCAGGAAATCCGTGGCGCCCGCGAGGATGAACCAGCTGCGCAGCGGATAGCCGGAACGGCTCGCGGCAAAGGCAAGCGCGGCCGCGCGCACGACCAGCCACAGGATTACGAGGTTCAGGACCGGGAAGAAACCGGCATTCGGGTCGAAAACGAGGCGTACGCCGGCAAGCACGGTCGCCGCGCCGGCGATCGCCGCTGTCGGCTTGTGTACGCGACGCGCGAGCGCCGCGCCAAGCTCGATGACTCCCGCCGCGAGGAGCAGCGAGCCGACGACGAGGCGGCCGGGAAGGCCGCGCTCAAGCGGCAGCAGAGCCGCGCCCAGCGCAAGCAGCACGATGAGGACGCCTGCCGTTCGGATGATAAGCTTTCGGGCCTGGTCGGACATCGCAACCTTCGATCAGTTCACCGCCGAAACAGCGCGATTGGGCGAGCGGTTCCTTATTGCCCGTCCGAAGACGAGTCAGGCGGCCTTGTCGATCGTCCGATCTTCAGGCTGGATGCCGCCGAGCCAGTGGCTCAGATCGCGCCCGAGCACATGGCCGAGGCCCAGGACGTCGGAACGCAAGGTGTCGTGAATTTCCCGCCTGAACGCTGCGCTTAGCACGATTGGCGGAGCGGGCATGCGGTTCCATTGCAGGATCGCTCGACGACCGGAAAGGACCTTGCGGGCTAGCCACGACGGCTCGCGGTGCGGCTTGGGCGCGACGCGTTGGCGAAACACTTCGCCCGCGAGAACGGTGCGGGCGACGGGCGGTCGTTTGAGCAGCCGCTGAAGCCAACCGATCCGGAAACCGTGACGGGCACGGTGCTTTGTTTTCTTCGGCAGAGGCGCGGACGGCAGGCCGAGGAAGTGCAGGAGCCGCTCGTATACGGCCTGCTCGTCCGCCTTGAGGTCGTCGAATAGCACGACTTCGCAGCGATCCCGGCCGAGCACTTCGAAGAAGCGGCTGACGTGCTTGCCCAGGCTTGCCGCCTCGTCGAACAGCAATTGCCGTGAATCGAGGCAGGTACGCGGGACCTTTCGCCCATGCCGGCGGTCTTCGATCAGCCGCCAGGCTTTCTCGACGTCGGTTACCGTTTCGTCGCCCTGATAAAGCAACCTCTGATGGAGCGAGGGGATAAGCTCCAGGGGGTCGCGTGCGGCGATGATGAACTTCGCATCGGGCCAGAGCCGCAGGATCGGTAGCAGTCGCTCAGGAGCGTAGAGGTAGGAAACGGACGCCTCGGCCATGAGTGACGACCCCGGATCGATCTTGGGGAAATAACGGGCGAGATACTGCCCGGCGACAACCTTCCGCAGCGCGTCGTCGTCGAGGTCGTTCAGGTCCATCCGAGAGAAGAAGTGCGGCTCCTTCACGTTGGAAAAGGATACCGACGGATGGTTCTCCAGCAGGCGCGCGAGAGTGGTCGTGCCGCAACGCGGAGCGCCGACGATGCAGGCGAATTGCTGCTTCGGCCAACCGCCGTCGCGCAGAAAACGAAGATACATTTTGTTGCATTCGCCCCTCGATAAGAATGATTCTGGGCAAAAACTGGTCAAACGTCTGACGAATTAAGACAGCGGCGCGCCGCAATCGACCTCAAGAATTTCAGTCCTTCAGACCGAATTGCTTGCGCCAGGCTGGCTCCAGCAGGTCCTGCACATCGGAATGCTCCTGCATGTAGGCCGCGAAGAATGGACAGATCGGAATGACCTTCAGCCCGCGCTCGCGGGCGGCGGTGAGGCCGAACTCGATCAGCTTCGTCCCGATGCCCTTGCCCTCATGCGCTTCCGGAACCTCCGTGTGCGTGAACATGATCTTGCCTGCCGGCAGGGTATATTCGGCGATGGCAAACGACCCGTCGCCAAGGTCGATTTCGAAACGATGACGTTCGGGGTTATCGCGGACGATCAGAGGAGGAGCGGACATTCTCGCGGCTTAGCCTGCCGACCGCCCCTGTTGCTAGAGGCCGATAAGCCTCAGTTCCTGAGGAAGCTTTCGGCGAGGAATTCGTCGGCGCGGATCGCCAGTTCGGTGCGGCTGTTGACGCCCAGTTTCTCGAATACGGCGTGAAGGTAGACCTTGATGGTGCCTTCGGTGACGCCGAGCTGGTCCGCGATTTCGCGATTGCGAAGGCCCTTGCGGACGAGGTTGATCAATTGGCGCTCGCGCGGGGAGAGAGATGGGCCTTCGCGGTCGCCCAAAGTCTCTTCGAGCTCCTTGCTTCGGTCGGCAAGCTCCGGATCGACCCACCGGCCGCCGCGGCTCACGCGTTCAAGACATTCGAGGAGATAGGCCGGATCGGAATTCTTTAGGACCATGCCCTGCGCACGGAGCGCCTTGGCTTCCATCAGAGAAGCGTCGTCGATCGCAGCGGTCAGCAGCACCACGCGGATCTTGCTGCCGCTGGACCGGACGCGCCTCAGGACGTCCATCCCCGTCCCGCCGGGCATTTGCAGGTCGAGAAGGAGAATGTCGGGTTTCAGCCTCTCGACTTTTTGCACTGCCTGTTCGCCCGTTGTTGCCATGCCGACAATTTCGAACTGCGTGTCGCGCAGCAGGGCTTCGATCGCGGTACTGATCATCGGATGATCGTCGGCAAGCAGGATCCGCATCAATTCACCCTTCCGCTAATTGGTAGCGACACAGAGATCACGGTCACTCCCATGCCGCGAGACAATTCTAGCACTCCGCCGGCGAGCTTAACGCGTTCGCTTAAAGATCTCGGCATTTCGCCGGTAAGCGGCGAACTGGGATAGCGCGACCCGTCATTGATGAAGTCGAGCCGCAGCTTCTCCGCTTCGGCACGAAGCTTGATCGTCACGCTCTTCGCACCGGCATGTCGAACCGCGTTGGCGACGGCTTCGCGGACGAGGTGCTGGGTGTCGAGCTGAAGACGCGTGGGGACCATCATGTTGCTCGTCTCCGCGGAGAAGTCACAAAACACGTCCCACTGCTGGGCCAGCCGTGACGAGAGCGTTCGCAGGTCCTCTGCAAGCGCCTCAAGGCCGATCTGGGGTGCGCTACGCAGCGCGGCGATGAAAGACCGCAGCTCACCCTGTTCCTGAAGCATCAATTGCTTGAGGTGGTTGAGGTCGGGCTCAAGGTCGCGGCCGGCACTCAGGTCGCGCCTGAGCGCCTCGATCCGAAAGGCCGCGCCTGCCAGGAATTGCACGACGCTGTCGTGAAGATCGCGCGCGAGCGTCAGTCGCGAGCGTGCTTCGGCGCTTTCCTCAATCGCGATGATCAGCGCGTGGCGTTCGATCAGGCCGACGATGTCCAGCGCGATCGAATTTCCCATGTCGATATGGTCGGTGGACAGGTTCGGCAGGTCTTCGAGGAACAGTTCGCCCTCGCCGGAGCCGGCCTTGATCGGCACCGCAAGGCCCTCGCTCAACTGAAGTTCCGCTGCCACCTTTGGCTGAATGAGGTCGTCTGCGGACATGGCGCGAAGATTGCGCAGCTCGTCTCGCGTAAGCGCCCGGTCGTTCGTCAGGTCATAGAGAAAGGGCGTTGAGACCGGTCCCAAAGCGTCACCGTTCGTTCGCGAGGTAACCAAGTCACCGTTACGGAGAATGAAGACGTCGGCGTGATTTTCGCCCCGCTCGCGCCAGATCAGGACGCCGGAGTGAGCGTTCAGGCCATGCATCGCGGCGCGCAGCCCGGTTTCGATCGGAGACTCGTTCAGGATCGGCTCGGCGAACGACCCGCTTTCACGGGCATAGATCCCTGCCCGCCACCGATTTGTCCCGAACCAGATCAGAACGAAAGACAGGATCATCAGGTGGCCCGTTCGGTCGACGAAGTCGTGCAGGGGCGGTCCAGGTCTCGTCGCCGAGACAATCATTCCGGCCATTAGGTACAGCGACATGAGAAGGATTGCCGTCAGAATCGTCGCTCGCCATCCCCATCGTATGGCGGCTGCCAGCAGCAGGAAGGTGAAGAAGGTAAAGTAGGGACTGTCGAAGCCTTCCGTGAACGCGACGAGCGCCGTGAAAACGAGGATGTCCGCGGCATGCGCCGGTCCGGCGAGCCGAGCATCCAGCCACCAGTTCTTCCAGGTCGCGGCCACCAGTACCAAGGCAAAGACGACGTAGCCGGCGAGCAGTAGGCCTACGTCGGACTCGCGCTCGAACGGCGGGTCAACGTCGAGCCAGATGGCAAGAAAGAAGAGCGTCGCCAGCATGTAGCGGCCGACCGCGATGACGCGGCCAGATGGTAGTCGGAGCCCCCTTTGCACAAGACACTGATAACGCAGCGGGCGAAAAGCGCACAATCTGCGCTCAGGCTGCGTCGAAACGGCACAGATCGCCGAGAACTAACTTTTGATAGCTTGGACGCCCGGGGGGGCTCACTACTGTCCTTGGCTCGGGTGAAAACCCTTCCTTCGGCGGGGAGCGCGGGTTGTAATCCGCGCTCCTCCTAAGGACCGCGAAAGAGCTTCCGACGCTGCCGTTGGTAGCCGACGGTCAGTTCTGGACGAGCCGGAGCAAGCTGCCGTCGGGATCGACCAAATAGCCGATCGTGAGCCCGCTGTGCTCCACCTGCGGCGCCTTCAGTCGCGGCTGTCCAGTTGGGGACTCCGGGATGCCAGCGTCTCGACACGCGCCGAAAAAGGCAGAGAGATCGTCGAGCCGGAGGCAGCTTCCGAATGAACTCTGTAGGGGGTCGAGGTCCGGATACGGAAAGAATTCCAGCGTGAGGCCGCCACGCTTCAGGATCATCCAGTCGCGCTCGCGCCAAGTCTCTTCAAAGCCGAGTTTCGCATAGAATTGGGAAGTCGCTGCAAAGTCACGCGACGGAAGGTTCGGTGTTGCATGATCCATATTCGCCCGCTCCAGCCAGAAGTGGCTTTGTCAATAATACGTTCATCTTTGCGCGATGTACGGGCTTTTCATCGCGACGAATGCAGAACCATCAGCGCACGTCCGTTCGTTTTAACACGCATCAAGGCTCCTTCATCTTGAAAGGAGGATTAGAGCCATGCGTACCATGACGAAAATCCTTGCCGGCGGCGCCGGCATCGCGGCGTTTGCAGCGACCAGTCCGGCAGCAGCGCAATATTATGGCCAGCCCTATGGCTAGCGGCGCGAATGCGACGCAGATGGCGGCGCAGAGGTGCAGCGCTGCCGTGCAGAGCCGCCTGAGCCAGCGCGGCGGACTGAACGGCATTCTCGGCGCGGTGCTTGGCGCCCAGAGCTACGGCGGTCGCGTCCTTCAGGTGACCCAGGTCAATCCTCGCCGAAGCACCGTCCGCGTTCGCGGGCTGGCGAGCAGCGGCGCGAATTACGGCTACGGTCCGTACGGCGTCGGCGCTTACGGCGCGGCCGGCTACGGCTATGCCCCCGACCTGTCGTTCCGTTCGCGAGGTCGACTACCGCGGCTACATCCGGGACGTCGACATCAACCGCCGCCGCGAACTCGAAGGCGGTAAGGAAAAAGGAGAGCGCCGGCGCCGGTCGTCGGCGCTCTTTCCTTTTACAAGACTCCCACTCCCCACAGGATCACCGCCCAGAGAGCCAGCGACGCGCCAAGGATCACGCGCGACTTGGCTGCAAAGGAAAGCGCTGCGGGATCGGTGTCCGGCTTCGCCGACGCGAGTTGCGCTCCCAGCGCCTCCCATGCCCGCTCGTTCGTGGCATGATCGACGGGTCTGACGGGATTGCGCAGGAGGGCGGCACTGATCGCCGCTTTCGGCACGGGCGAGTTGAACCGGCAGCCGAAGTAACGCGCGCTGGCCCAGACGACCGTGGCCTGAGTCCGGCCGATCTCGGGCAGGTCGATATCGAGCTTCTGCCCTTCGGCCAGGGAGAATCCCGTTTCGAGCAGCAGACCGGTGTTGGAAATGTCGTGGATCGTCACCGGCTCGCCGTCGAGGACGAGGGTCGATTCAAGGCGGAGGGTGCGACGCGGGGACGTCCTGCGATTTCCGGCCTTTGACGCGGCCAACCGTGCTTGCAACACCATCCCGAAGGTCCGAGTGGGCAATGGTAAACAGCCGGTTCGGATTCGTCCGGACAGGCTTAAATGTGGATAGTTCTGCCAACTCCGATTGGGCGCGGTGAATCGAAATGAGCGTGCCTGCGCGTTGTCACAGCAGCTCCGGCGCCTGAACGTGCGAGCTCGTTGGGGATGTTGACGACGGAGATGGCGTAATCGTCGGCGAACCCGCCGTCGGACTGGCCGAGCCAGTCGGCGAAGCTGGCGCCGTTGTTGCTCCCGATACATGGACGATCGTCGCGCATCGCTGTTGAAGTCGCCGATGCTCGCGACGCTGCCAGCGTCGTCGGGAATGTTGACGACGGAGCATGGTGCAATCGTCGCGGAACACGCCGCCATCTGGCCGGTGCCCAGCCAGTCGACCAGCGTGCCGTTGTCGCTGCGCCAGAGGATGTCGTCGCGGTCGTCGCCGTTGAAGGTCGCCAACGCCGTTCGATCACGCGAGCTGGTCGGAGACGTTGACGGATCGAGTTGGTGTAATTGTCGCGCAAAGCCAGCGTCCGCCGCGTTCGAGCGAGTCGCCCACGGTCAGGCCATGTGGCTACGCGCCATACGATGTCGTCGCGGTCCGTCGCCGTTGACGTCGCCGACGGCGGCAACCGTTCCAGTCGGTCGAGGCCGTAGTCGGCCGCAGTTGCCATCGTTATCAGCCGGAAAGCCGCCGGTCGGCTGTCGCCCAGCCAGTCGAGATCGTCCGGCCGTCGCTGCGTCGCGCCACAGGATGTCGTCGCGCCCGTCGCCGTTGAAGTCGCCGACCGGGCTTCAACATCCCAGGTCGGTCGGCGCCCGAGCGGGCGGCATTGACGTCATTGTTCCGCGGAGCCCGCCGGCGGCAGTCCCGAGCCAGTTGCTGAGACTGCCCGGTGTCGCGCGCCACAGGGCGTCGTCGCGGCCGTCGCGCGTTGAAGTCGCCGACGCCGTCGACCTGCCGAGTTGGTCGAGCGCCACGAGCCGGCGGCATTGACATCATGTGCACCAGAACCGCCGGACGGCGATCCGTAGCCAACTGCTGATCAAGATGACCGTCTGCTCCGCCAGAGAACGTCGCTGCGCCCGTCACCGTTGAAGTCGTTCCGGGCGTCGGCATCGACGCCCGTCTGGCCGGCCTGGATGGAAATCTGCACTCCGCCGCCCGCCGCGGCGCTGGCAACGACCGTGCCGTCGACAGGCTCGCCCCCGCTCAGATACAGCGTCCGCCCGTTGTAGATGAGAGCGCTATTGTTGTCGGTCATGCTGAAGGTGAAGCTGGCGAGGCTCGCATCGGTGAAGATGATCCTGTCGCCAGCCGAAAAGTCGTAGATCCGGTCGAAGTTGAAGTTGAGCAATGTGTCGCGGAACGTGTCGTTGCCGCTGCCGCCGGTCATTTGATCGCTGCCCGAATTTCCGGTGAGGATATCGTCGCCGCCGCCGCCGAAGAGCTGGTCGAAGCCGCCATTGCCGATAAGAACATTGCTCACGGCGTTGCCGACGATCACGTCGTCGCCGCTGCCGCCGGTGGCATTCTCGATAATGACTCCAAGGGCGATGCTGACATTTCCGACTTCGCCGAGAATGTTCGAAAACGTGCCTGGATTGAGGTCGATGCGGTTGGTGCCGCCGATGCCGGAAACGTCGATCGTATCCACCCCGCCGCTGTCGAACAGGCAGAGCGCCCCCATGCTGTTGCTCGAGCCTGCACCGTAGACGGTGTCGCCGGCCCGTGTCGTCGTCGACAGACCGTAGAGGTCCGCCATTGCGACGATGTCGGCGATCATGGGCGTCGTGACGTAATTGCGGGCGAATCCGAGGTCCGCGAAATAGGTGCTTTCGGTCTGGCTGAAGTAGGACATGACCGTCGTCGCCCAGCTGTCGTTCAGGAACGAAGCGTCGTACGGATAGGTCGCTTCGCCATTGTAATTGCCCGGCGTGGCCCAGTCCCAGCGCATGGCCGACTTCGTGGATGTAGGTCTGGAAGGAATAGGTGTTCAGACCGGTGCCGTAGTCCGCAAGCCAAGCGGTGCTCACGTTCACATGTGAGGACGTGATGAAGCTTCCCGAATAGCTGGATTCGGCAAACGCGCCTTCCTCATCGTCGTCGAAGACGATCTGGCCGCCGCTCGTTACCGTAACGAAGTTGACCCCGATGATGTCGGTCCAGGTGGAAAGCGCCGCGAGTGCGAGACTGCGGCCGTCGGCGGTCAATGCGGTCAGATTGACCGTGATCTGCCCGCCGGCGGAGACATTGAACCGATGCGCCGTGCCGCCCCAATAACCCGTCGTAGCTGGTCGGCGATCTGATCGTACGTCCAGACGGACGGCGGAACATAGGTGGTGACGCTCAGCTGATACTGGCGGCGTAATCCTCATTCGACGCGCCGACATCGATGTAATAGGTTCCACCGGACGTAGCCGTAAAATTGAGCCGGGAGTCGCGGTTGATGCCGCTCGAGATGTCGTCGTTCTCATCGAGCAGCGTGCCCGAGGCATTGCGGATTGGCAGGTACGGATCCTCGAGCGTCGTTCCGTTCAGCGTTATCGTGACCGTTTGCCCGGCTTCAAGCGTGATCCGGAACCAATCGTGATCCCCGATGACCTCGAGCGATCCGGTGACCGTGCCGCCGACGACAATGCCCGCGGTCGTCGAACTGTTTCCCGGAATGTCCACCATGCCCAATCCCCCACGCCTGAAAGGTCAGCGCACAGCGCTCGATTCCAAGGCGTCCCAAACCCGTGACTGCTTCGCCACTGAAACTCTATTGATATCCGTACCTTAATAAATGCTGCACGCTGCGGCTAAGCGACTGAAATCGCTGTCGCTCGTCCCGTAAACTCAGAACCACTTAACATCTTTTCAGCCGCACGATCGAGTTCGATTTCCAGATTATTGCAGGCGGACGCCGCAGGGCCGGAAGTTCGCCAAGTTCACTCCTCTACGCGCGTGCGCGAGTCCGGGGCCTCTGTCTTGTCGTCGAATTCCTCGGCGAAGCGGTCGATCTGGCCGAGGCTGTTGTCTAGGCGGTCGTCGTCATACGGCTGCTCCGGAAGGACGGCCGGCAGCAGCTTGTCCATCCACTTGCCGAAGCGGGCGGGGCGGCGGCTCTTGAGTAGGAACATGGTCAGTCGCTCGTCATAGTCGCGCCATTCGCCGACCTGCTCGCCCTTGTGGAAGACCGGGCGGGCGACGCCGTTCAGCGCGCGCGACAGCGCCGCCTGCTCCAGCCGGTGAAGCGCATAGTCGAGCGCGGCGTCCCACGCCTCCCGGAACAAGCATCCGCGCGTGCTTCGTCGCAGTTTGTAGGCGGCGCTGTCCGACATGCCGACGGCGCGGCAGGCATGTTCGACACAGGCGGTCTCCGCCAGCGTCTCGATAAAGGCGATCTGCCGCGCCGCCGTCCAGCCGTCATGACGGCTGCTGACGTTGACGGGGACGAAGGTGATGACTGGTTCTTTGTGATAGGGTTCCATGAACCGGACTGGAACATAAGGAGGGGTGTGTAGGACAGCGAAATCCGCCGAGCGCGAGGGGAGCGATTGCGCAGCATTCGGGAGCTCGCGCGAAGAGACGGAGTGTCGCGCCGGCCGGCGTGCGAGCGAGCGGCCTAAGCCGCGCTGCGAGACGCGTCCGAGCCGAAGGCGAGCGAAGCTCACCTCACGGGATTTACTCCCGTGACGGCCTTGCCCTTAGTGTCTGCTTTGGGTGGAAAACGGACTCTAAGCTGCTCAGAATGGCGCAGGCGGCTTGTAGGTCATCAACACGCGCTCGATGTCACCATTGAAGCCTAGCGCCACTTCGATCTCCCAATATAACTGGCCGAGGCCGTTGGGCGAGTAGGCGAGTGAATAGGTGTGCCCTGTATTCATCGGGCACTCGTTTGATGTCCCAGACTTTTTGGAACGGCACTCGCAGGAACACGTCGCGCGGGGACGACTTGGTCATGTCGTAAGACGCAATCGATCCAGCCAAGAGTTCGAAGGATTGAAACTCTCCGGCTTTCAGTCGACGTTGAGCATCTTCCAGCTTGGCTAGGAGCGCCGCTGCTCCTCCTCGACGGTAAGCCCTTGCAGCTGACGTTTGGCTGGAACCGGCCGCACGTCCCCCGGTGAAGCTGACGCCACAGCGCAATGGACCGATAGGATTGCGAGAATCGCGAAACGCCACAAGCGCATAAGCCGATATTCGCCGTTTCGTCTAAGGTCCGCAACGGGTCGGAAGCAGCCACGATCTATGGGAAGCCAAATCCCGCAGCGGAGCGACTAGCGGTGGAAGCACATTTCGGCGCAATCACTGCAATCAGCTAGCAGACCTGCTGTCCGTTCGTCTTTGCGGCCGTGCATGTCGCAGTCGTAATCCCCCTCTGAATATATTCTATGTCCTGTCGGTCCTGAAGTTTTCGCTGAGCCCATTCCGCGCGGCTCGCACAGACGCGCCGTTTGGCGAGGCGGCTGCCGATCTGCGTGACATTCTCGCAGATTTTCTCATTGGGGTCGGTTTCGGACGCCCGCTGAATGTTCTCTTCACTCGCGATAGCGCGTGCAGCACCAGTAAGTGACAAAGTGATCGCGAGGGTTAAGGCCAACAGTCGTATAAACATTAGCCACTCCCCATTATTGTTGAGCGACGGTGCTGTGGGTTGAAACACCAGCAGCCAGCGTTGAATTCGGGTCGAGAGCAGACATACCCTAATGTATAGGAGCAGTCGAAAGCTGCCGCTGGCTTATATCCAAAATGGGTCGAAAGCAGACATAGCCCTATGTGCCGTGAAGGGATCGAAAGCGGACAATCATTCAGTCGGCAGTCCTCGCAAAAAAAACATCAGGTAAATCAGGCGGCCGTTTTCGAGGCTGTTGCCGAAGCCGGCACCGGCGGTATGCCAATAATGAGGCTGGAGGAGCACCAGTCGATTGAACCGCATCGGCACGGTCATCGTGTGCTCCCATTTCGACCGGTCGAGCGCGTCCTGGTCGAGAATGTCCTTCTGCAGTTCGTCGTAGGTCGAGTAGCCTGCTGCCTTGAGACTTGGTTCATCCATTGGCACTCGGTCGGTCATCGTCCGCTTGTGACGAAAGAATTCGGTACCGCCCTGACAGTCCTCCGGCCGACTGAGATAGAGGATGCCTGACCAATGGCTCTGGTCGATGTGGATGCGCGCCAATTGCTCGTCCGACGCAAGAGCGACCCGGCAGCTCCCATGTGAGAAATCGTCCGTCCAGGGCGCTCGGACAGGTTCCCGAACAAGGGCTGAGATGACCTGGTCTAGCCCTCGATCCGAAGCTTCTGAACCGAATTGAGACCGGGATAGCGGCCGCCTACGGCATAGGTGAGACTGAGCGCCTGGCGTCTAACTTCGTCTGCATTGCGGAGAAAATCGTCGATCACGAACACGGCAGGAACCATAGAATTTCTCGTCTGCACTCGGGCAGCGCAGCCTAATGCCCTGTCCCCAAGTCGAGGCGATGACTTCTGCCAGAAGCTTTGGCATTTCGACGAGGAGTGTGAGCGTTACCCGAGGCCCAGCTTCGAGGCCTTCCAGTGCCCCTTGTTGAACAGCGACAGGTCGTCTCTGTCATCTTGCATCGGGCTAGGTTCTCATGCCGAGCTATTGTCCGCAAATGGGGTCGAAAGCTGCCACTAGAACTGGGACGTCACCCCGCACTCACAAAACTATCCAACACCTTCTTCAGCCCGGCATGCTCGAAGTCGATCTCGAGCTTGTTGCCTTCCTGGGCGACGATCTTGCCGTAGCCGAACTTGCCGTGGAACACGCGCTGGCCGAGCTCCAGGTCGGTGCGGCCCTTGTTGCCGAGGGAGATGGCTGAGGCCTTGGCCTCGATCACGCGGGCCGGGTCGCGGTTGAAGCGGCCGCCCGGCTCGCGCGCTGCCAGCCGGGGCCGCGGGTGCTGGCTCGCATGCTTTGCGCGGGGCCGAGGTGGGCGAAGGGGTCGGCGCGCTCGCTCCATTGCGCGCGCCACAGGCTCTCGCCGCCGGACATGGTGGTCTCTTCCTCGATATGCTCCTTGGGCAGCTCGCCGACGAAGCGGCTGGGGAGCGAGCTGGTCCACTGGCCGTAGATGCGGCGGTTGGCGGCGTGCATGATGGTCGCCTTCTGCCGCGCGCGGGTGATGGCGACATAGGCCAGGCGGCGTTCCTCCTCGAGGCTGGCGAGGCCGCCTTCGTCCAGCGCGCGCTGCGACGGGAAGATGCCTTCCTCCCAGCCGGGCAGATAGACGATGTCGAACTCCAGCCCCTTGGCGGCGTGGATGGTCATGATGGTGACCTTCTCGCCGCCGCGGTTCTCGTCATTGTCCATGACCAGGCTGACATGTTCGAGGAAGGCGGGGAGGCTTTCATATTCCTCCATCGCGCGGGTGAGCTCGGCGAGGTTCTCGAGGCGGCCGGCGGATTCCGCGCTGCGCTCGGCCTGGAGCATGGCGGTGTAGCCGCTTTCGTCGAGCAGGATGCGGGCGAGCTCGGCGTGGGGCAGCTCGTTGGCCATCGCTCTTGCCAGCGAGCGATGTCGGCGACGAAGCGGCCGAGGCTGGAGCGCGGCGCGGGACTGCAGCTCGTCGCTGTCGAGGAGCTTCGCGGCGGCGATCAGCAGCGGCTCTTCCGTTGCGCGCGCGTGCGCGTGGATGGTGGCGATCGCCTTGTCGCCGAGGCCGCGCTTGGGCTGGTTGACGATGCGCTCGAAGGCGAGGTCGTCGGCGGGCTGGTGGATCAGGCGGAGGTAGGCGAGCGCGTCGCGGATCTCGGCGCGCTCGTAGAAGCGGAAGCCGCCGATGATCTGGTAGGGCAGGCCGATGGCGATGAAGCGCTCTTCGAACTCGCGGGTCTGGAACTGGGCGCGGACGAGGATGGCGACGTCGTCGAGGGAGAGGCCGCGGCGCTGCATAGCCCTCGACGTCCTCGCCGATGCGGCGGGCTTCCTCCGGGCCGTCCCAGATGCCGACGACCTTGACCTTCTCGCCGTCGCCCTTGTCGGTCCACAGGGTCTTGCCGAGGCGGCCGGCGTTGTGGGCGATGAGGCCGTCGGCGGCGGCGAGGATGTGCGAGGTCGAGCGATAGTTCTGTTCGAGCCGGATGACCTTCGCGTCCGGAAAATCCTTGTCGAAGCGCAGAATGTTGGCGACCTCGGCGCCGCGCCAGGAGTAGATCGACTGGTCGTCGTCGCCGACGCAGCACAGGTTGCGGCGCGGCTCGGCGAGCAGCTTGAGCCAGGCGTACTGCGACTGGTTGGTGTCCTGATATTCGTCGACGAGGATGTAGCGGAAGCGGTCGCGGTAGCTGCTCCGAGCACGTCGGCGTGCGTGCGGAAGATGATCAGCATGTGGAGCAGCAGGTCGCCGAAGTCGCAGGCGTTCAGGGTGCGCAGGCGGTCCTGGTAGGCGGCGTAGAGCTCGCGGCCGCGGCCGGTGGCGAACGCCTCCGCCTCGCCGAGGTCGACCTCCTTCGGAGTCCAGCCGCGATTCTTCCAGCGGTCGATCAGGCCGGCGAGCTGGCGCGCGGGCCAGCGCTTCTCGTCGAGGTTGGCGGCGCTGATCAATTGCTTGAGGACGCGGAGCTGGTCGTCGGTGTCGAGGATGGTGAAGTTGGACTGCAGGCCGACCAGCTCGGCGTGGCTGCGCAGCATGCGCGCGGCGACCGAGTGGAAGGTGCCGAGCCAGGGCATGCCCTCGATCGCGCCGCCGCTGATCGTCGCGACGCGCTCCTTCATCTCGCGCGCGGCCTTGTTGGTGAAGGTGACGGCGAGGATCTGGCTCGGCCAGGCCGTGCGGGTGGCGATGAGGTGGGCGAGGCGGGCGGTCAGCGCGGCCGTCTTGCCGGTGCCGGCGCCGGCGAGGACCAGCACCGGGCCTTCGGTCGTCAGCACGGCCTCGCGCTGCGGCGGGTTGAGGCCGGCGAGCTAGGGGGCTTCGGGGGAGGGTGCGGGACTTTCGGGCACTGCTTACGAGGTAGGGAAGGGACGTCCGAACGGCAACGCGGCTATGGTCGAATCGGCTGCGACTATGGCACATGGACGATCCAGAACAAAAGGGGATCGAAATGCCCAAGGGTCAATGCCACTGCGGTGCGGTGAGGTATGAGATGTCGACGAATACGGTGCACCAGGCGCTCTGCCATTGCAGCGACTGCCGCCGGCACTCGGGCGCGCCGATGGTGGCTTGGGGGCTGGTCGCCAAGGACGATTTGAAGGTCGAGGGCGAGACGCGGGAATATGCTTCGTCGGAGCATGGGCGGCGGCATTTCTGCCCAAGCTGCGGGACGGGCTGTTCTACACCAGCGAGGCGATCTTTCCCCGGCCAGATCGACGTGCAGATCGCGACGCTCGACGATCCGGACGCTTTCGTGCCGCAAGCGCAAATCCAGACGGCCGAGCGAATTGGGTGGATGGAAAAGCTCGCACTCGATGCCGCAGTTCGAGCGCTACCCGGGTCCGTAAGGGGAACAGATTGTGGCGAATCGGGAAGGTTCCTACGGTTGTTCCCAATATCCCCGTTATCCACAGGCTTGAGCACGCACTTTTCGCTTCCCCGACTCGGCGGCGAGGTGCATTGTTCAAGGGTGATCGGGACGGAAGTCCCCGCCTCCACCGGAAAGCTCGCAAGGGCCAGAAGGAAGCGGAGGGTGACGGAAGGACCGATCTCCGCCGACAGGCAATGCGGAACTCTTCGGAGGTTCGCCGAGCCAGTCGGGAAGAGGCGCCGGAAGAGTTGATCTTCCTCTAGCGCGACGCGGTTCGGAAGCCTTCGGGTGGAAGGACAAAGCGGGACGCAGAGAGTGATTGACCCAAGAAGGGCCGCGGAACATCGGAGTGGCTTTGGCTCTGCCAGGCATGATGTTGGAAGACAAGCGAACCCTCTCGGGTGGCGCAGTCCGGTAAACGGTCGGTCTCCTCTTCGGAGGGAGTTGTCAGATGGGAAGCGACGCCTGAGCTGGTGAGCTTGGATTTCGAGGAAGCGATCCTTCGGGATCAGGACCATGAACACCGGTAGATCCTTCGCTCGGCGCAGTGGGGGCTGGCAGCAATGCCGGCCCCCATTTCTGTTTGGGGCAGGGCGCGTCCAAGCTGCGCAGCCCGGGAGCGGCGCTTCGCCGTTCAGCGATCTTTGGCCAAGGTTGACGGCTGGTATGTCCAAAAGGTGCAAGTTCTCACCCAAGGCAGGGGAATCGACCCGGTCAGGTCCCGCGTAGAGCCGCTCCTTGAGGCCGTGAAGAAGGATCCGATGAATATGCGGGACGCGCATATGGCTTGCGCCAAGCGGGCGATTGCCGAGGGGCTTCGTTAAAACGGGCTCTAAACGTGTCGGCGACCTCGACCTTCCGAACTCGTCGGTTGCGACGACGCGGCCGGAAGTGCATCCGATCGAAGGCATGCACCGTACCTGTTGAGTTGCGCATCAACAGGGAGAGACCTCATGCGACATGGTCCTATCAAACCGATTCACGTTCTCGGACTTCTGCTCGCCAGCGCGGGTGGGCTTGCGGCCTCGACGGCGCTGGAAGCCCAGTCCAGCTCGGCAACCACGATCGGCAGGGCGAACCTCCAGGCCCTGAACGGCAGCGGAGCCAAGGGACAGGTCGAGCTTCGGCTTTCGAGTGACGACCGAACTTGACGGTCAAGATCCAGGCGAGCGGGCTCGAAACCGGTGGCGTGCATTTGGGTCACATCCACGGCCTCAGCGCCAATGGGCAATCCGTGGACTCGACATGTCCGACCAGCGCTCAGGACAGCGATTCCGACGGTTTCGTCGAACTTGCCGAGGGCCTCGTGAAATATGGGCCGATCATCGTCGACTTCATGAATGTCGACCCGGACGCCGACGGACGGGTCAATTTCAGCCAGACCTTCGACCTGAGCGGCAAGCAAGCCGCGCTTCCGCTGGAGATGCGACACATTGTCCTTCACGGCCTCTCGGTCGGCAATGCCGGGAACGGCACTCCTGGTGAAGTGAACGGGACGGCCGGCTACAAGACGGTGCTTCCGGTGCTGTGCGGTGAGATCAAGGTTACCGGGCTCGACCCGCTGAAATTCCGCAAGCCTTCCTAGGGTCGACTTCGAATGCCGGCGAAGTTTGCCGGCTGATCGGTGGGAAGGCACATCGTCGCTGACTGCTTTCCCACCGGTCCTGCCCCGAATCAGCCAGCAGTCAGCGCACCGGCAGCAAGGACGTCGCCCGTGGGCTGGCCGGTCGGCGACCCACCAAGCGGCTCATCCGAAACCGCTATCGTCGCACCGCTGACCAGGCGCGATGCCAGTTCCACCGGAATGACCTTCCGCTCGACGCCGTCGGTCCGGACGAGCCCCAGGGACACGGGCGCTTGCCCGGCCGGAATCACCCACAACTCGGTAGCGCGCTGCTGCCGCGGGCGGAGGCGACCCGGTGTCAGGATCATGGAGCGAGTCCGCGGAAGATAGGTCACTGCGATGGAGGCCGGCTCCGTTTCCGAGGCTAAGGACGCGACGAGGATCGGCGCACTCGCGTCGATTGCGGGCGGCACTGCAGGCTCGCGGTGGGTGGCAATCACGAATAGAGCGACGCTGGCCGCCGCAGCCGCGCCAAGCCCGCTTAGCTTCCAGAAGCGGAGCTTGCGCTGAAGCTTGACGATGCTTGCGCCGCTGCCCGCGATGGCGCACTGAATCCGCTCCCACATCGCCTGGTCCGGGCGGACGGATCCGATCTCATCGGCCAGCGGAGCGAGCCTGAACTCCCAGTCCGCAACCTCATTTGCGAAGGCCGGGTCTGATTGCATGAGGTTTTGCGCGTCGAGGAGACCCTGCCCTTCGAGAAGCCTGAGCGCCATTTCGGCCGCAAGAAGCTCGCGCTCGGTCATGCTTCGAGGCACTTTCTAAGGCTTTGCAGCCCGCGCCTGATCCAGCTCTTCATCGTGCCGAGCGGGACGCCGGCCCGTTCCGCAAGCTGGGAATAAGCGAGGCCGTCGAAGAAGGCGTCGCGGATCGCGCCGCACTGCCGGGTCTCAAGCTCGTCCATGCACTGGCGGAGCCGCTCTCCTTCCTGCGCAAGCGCGGCTACTTCAAAGCTGTCGGACGCGGAATCGGCGACCTCGAACCCATCTTCCAGCGGCGCCGACGAACGGTGGCGCTGGCCCGAGCGGAGCCGGTCGATCGAACGATTACGGGCGATCGTCGCCAGCCACGTGATGGGACTGGAACGATCGGCGTCGAAGCTTGCAGCCCTCCGCCAGACACTAATGTAAACGTCCTGCAATGCGTCCTCAGCATCCTGCTTGTCGTTCAAGATACGGAGGCAGACGCCAAAGAGCTTCGGGGATGTCCGCTCGAACAATTCCTTCAGTGCGGGCTCGTCGCCTTGCGCAATGCGCCCGACGAGGTCGGTGAGCTGCGAAGAGCCCTTCATCTGGGCGGTTTCGATCGGGCTGCCGGCACAAAAGCACATTGGCACATCCCCGCACCGGCTGCGATTGATACTTTAGTCCATATGAGCCGTCGGTTGCATCCGCTTCCGCCCAGCCTCCGTACCTACTGGGCCGCACGTCAGAAGCACGGACATATGAACAGGGAAATCCGATCGATCCGCCCCCCAGATGAAGATCGCCGCTGCTGATTGCGCGAGCAACAAACTGCCAATGCGTAGGAGGAAACGATGCGACATCTTCGTGCAATCACGGCCTTGCTGGCCGCTACCGCCGCCTGGTCTTCGGCAGCCCAGGCCGAGCAGGTCCTGGGCCTGTCGGGGGCAACGATCGTCAAGTTCGAACTCATCGTCGCCTGGCACGATCCAGTCGAGTACACCGATCAGCGGATTGAACGGGGACACGCTGACCGGCATCGACTTCCGGCCTGCGACAGGCCAGCTCTATTCCGTCAGTACTACTGGCAACGTCTACCTGCTCGAGCTTGATAGCGGCGGCTCCAGCTACACCGCGACCTCGCTTGGTCCGATTTCCACTTTGCCGTCCGGCACTTCCTTCGGTCTCGACTTCAACCCGACTGTCGACCGCTTGCGCTTCGTCAGCGACACGAACCAGAACCTCAGGATCAATCAGACGGCGACCCCGCCTGGAGTGACCGTCGACGGCGCGATCACGCTCAACGGCGGAAGCTCCGTCGATCTGTTGGGCGTCGCCTATACCAACAGCGTTCCCGGGGCCACGACGACCAGTCTCTACGGCATCGACGCATTCACCGACGCGCTTGTCCGGTCGACCAATGCGAACGCCGGAACCTATACCAACACTAACCTCTCGGGTGGCCTGTTCGGCTCGTTGGGGCTCGACCTGTCGGCAACCGACCAGCTTGGCTTTGACATTTCCGGCTTCTCCGGCGCGGGCTATTTCGCGGTCGGTAACAACTTCTACGGGATCGACCTGAACACGGGTGCGGCGACGCTAATCGGCAGCCTGGGATTGAACGGGATCACCGGCATCAGCGTGGTTCCGGTTCCTGAGCCGGGAACGTGGGCGATGCTCCTTCTCGGGTTCGGATTCATCGGAATGGCCCTGCGGCGCATAAGGCCCGTTCCGATCGCCGCCACGATCTAGCAGCTGTTCCGAACACTGAGCGGCCTTGGGGGGCCGGAGCCCGTCCCGTCGGCGGTATCGGCGGGGCGGGCTCATCGCGTGGGCCATTGCGGATATGCCCGCGCGGCAGCATCGTCCTCCTTCGAGCACGGAGGGGGCTTCTGATGAACCGGTTTTTCGAACGCATTTCCGCAAGTGTCGCCATGGCTTGCGGCCAGCCTGCGGCCTTCATCTCGGCTTTCGCGATCATCGTAATCTGGGGCGTCACCGGCCCGATCTTCAACTGGTCCGACACCTGGCAGCTGGTCATCAATACCGGCACGACCATCGTCACCTTCCTGATGGTCTTCCTCATCCAGAATGCGCAGAATCGCGACGCATCCGCCATTCAGGCCAAGCTCGACGAGCTCATCCGGGCCGGCGGCCGCGCCCGCAACGAGTTCATTGGCATCGAGCATCTGTCAGAGCCCGAGCTGGTCGGCCTCCGCCGCGTGCTTGAGAGCATGGCGGGGGATGAGATCGCGCACCACAAGGCCATCGAACGGTTGATCGCGCGGCGTTGAAGTCAATGGTGATGCGGCCCTTTGGCCTAGTCACTAGCGAAACCGGCCCATGTTAGGCGCCGTTCGTCCCGAAGGAGGCTACATGCGCCGAACTTTCGCATTCGCCCACATCATCGCGATGGCAGCATCGATCTCGACAGCCGCTTCTCCGGCTAGGGCGCAACAAGCGGGGATGCTCATTTCGGCGGATCCCCTTGCCCAGACCCCGGGCGGGATGCAGGCATGGCGCGTCGCTTACTGGACGGCTGACGGAAACGGCCGGGCGAGGCGCGCCACTGGAATGGTGGTGGCTCCGCGCGAGGCGATACCGGCGAGGCCAAGGAACGTGATCGCCTGGACCCACGGGACGTGGGGCGTAGCGTCGCGATGCGCGCCGTCGCTCAGCCCCAATTTCTGGAACGTGACGCCGGCCCTGGACGCAGTGCGGAACGGATATGTGGTCGTCGCGCCGGACTATCCCGGCCTGGGTTCGGACGGCGTCCATCCCTTCCTGGTCGGCGTCGACACTGGACGCTCGGTCCTCGATGCGGTCCGCGCCGCGCGGCAAATTCCCGGCGCGGCGTCGGGCAGCAGCTTCGCGGTTTGGGGCGAGTCTCAAGGCGGGCATGCGGCGCTGTGGACCGGACAGGTGGCAGGCCGCTACGCACCCGACCTGCAGCTTGTCGGCGTTGCGGCAGCGGCGCCGCCGACGGACCTGGTGCAGAACCTGCGGCTGAGCCCGAACAAGAACGTGCGGACGTTCTTTACGGCTTATATCGGCTATACCTGGAACCAGCACTACGGCGCACCTCTCACGACGTTCGGCGGGCCGCAAACGCGGGGCATTCTCACACGGCTGGCACAGAACAACTGCATCGAGCTGCATGCCAAGCCCAAATTGGGGACGATCCTTGGCGTGCTCACGCTGCAGAGCCGGACGAAGAACCTCGACCTCGGCCGGGTCCAGCCCTGGGCGGGACTGGCGCGGCGCAACAGTCCGAGCACGCGCGGTTTCGGCCTCCCACTCCTGATTGCCCAGTATCCGAAAGACGATCTGGTCGCGCCTTCGGTAACTTTGGCGCATGCACGCGCACTCTGCCGTTCGGGCAACCGGCTGCGCTACATCACGATCAATGGCGAGGGTCATGCGACCAGCGCCAGGGACAGCTCGGCCGAAACCCTGCGCTGGATCGCGGACCGTTTCGCAAACCGTGCGGCGCCGAGCGACTGTCGCCGGATCTGAGCCTCCCGCAATCGTTGGCAAAAGGCGGTTCGCCGATGAGATTAGCGGCCGTTGGGACCTAATCCGGGTCAATGCGTTGAGCACGGTGGAGCGGGCACGGAGGAACGAAGAACGTGCTCAGCATTGCCGCCCTTGCCTTGGCAGCCGCATCGCCGGCGACATCACCCGATATTCTGTCCACCGCTCCATGGTGGGAAAAGATCACCATCACCTATGGCGACGACGGGTCTCAGCGGTCCTGCCATTATGAGACCAGCCGTCCCTACGCGGGTACCGAAGCTTGCGACGAGAGCCCGCAGGTCTCTGCTGCGAAGGCGACGACGGGCTCGGCAGGGGTGCAGACCAAGATCACGTTCGAGCGCAGCTTCACGCCGGGCGCCATGCCGAACATTCGCGACATGGAACCGGGCGACGCGATGCTGGGCGGGCTGGTGATGATGGTCGCAATCGATCGCAACGGTTCCGTGCGGGGCTGCTCGGTCGTTGCCGAAACGGGCGATGCGAAGCCGGAATATGGCTGCGAACAAGTGCGCGCCGAACGCTTCCAGGCGAGCCTCGGAGGAGAACAGGACTCCCAGCTCGGGACGCTGACCGTGCTGGTCTACGGCCATAAGGAAGAAGTCGTCTGAGCCGCCTCTAGCGGACGATGATATCGCCGCTCATGCCGAGCACCTTGTGGAACGGCTTGCCGCAATGAACCTTGTAGCGCCCCGCAACCGGGATGAGCGTGACGCTCGCGGACTGACCGCCGCGTAGCTCGACCTCGCCACTGCCGACATTGCCTGCGACGATCTTCGATGAACTGAAGAACTTAGCCGCGGTGAAGTCGTGGCTCTTGCCGGCGCGATTGACGAAGGTCAGCGTCACTTGCTTGCCGCCATCGAGGACGATCGGGTCCGGATTATAGCCGTGGCTGTAGAGCTGGACTGTCATGACCGGCGCTGTCGTCTGGGTCGCGACTGCCGAGCCGACCAGTGAAAGCGCTGCCGCAGCCGCGAGGCGAGTTGCGAACATGGTTCACCTCCTCAATCTCCCCCGCGGCTGCAACGATATCAGATAGTTGTTGACGGATTTCGAGAACGACAGCGCACCATCGAACGTGAGGTGTTGAGCTTGTATTCGAACTCGGGGCGAAAGTGCGCGTGTAGGTGAGCTTCGAGGAACGCCGCCGCCGTTGTTGAGCGTGGCAACGTTGTTCACGGTGCCGAGGGCGCGCGCGTTGCGATCAGGTTCAGCAGGCCGTCGCCGCCGACGCGGGAGCGGCCGTTGTTCACGTTGGCGTTGTCGTTGGCGGCGACGAAGGTGAAGTTGCGGTTCCAGAACTCGCCGTCGAAGTAGGTGTAGATCATGTTGAGCGAGAGCGACGAGGCGGCGCGTCGCCTTCCAGTCGGCGGTGAGCAGCAGCGCGTCCTTGCAGGATCCACTTCGGGCCGTCCTTGAAATCGATCTGGCGAATCACCAGCGGACGCGGATCGGCGGCGGTGGGGTCGCGGTTGTAGCCGACGTTGAACGTGATACTGCTCGGTGTAGGAGTTGGCGCTGGCTCGCGCTGAGCAGGATGCCGAAGCGCTGGTTGAAGAACGACTCGGAGTAGTCGAACGAGTAGTTCGGCTTCCACTTGTAGTTCTCGGTTTTCGGCGGGCCCGCACGTCTTCTTGAACGTGAATTCCTCGCTGTTGAAATTGAGGCCGAAGTTGTAGCCGATGCGGCGGCCCTTGCGGTCGAACGCGCGCTTCGTCTTCATGTTGATCGTGCCGGCGGGCGAGTCGGCATCGTTCTCCGGGCTGCGCGGTGCGGTTGATTTCGATCGATTCGATGCGCGGTGATCGAGAAGCCCTCGAAGCTCGTCGCGCGCGAGGCGTCGCCGCCGCCGCGATTCGCGTCGGCGCTGGCGGTGCGCATGCCGTCGAACGAGACGCCGACGTACTGACCGTCCATGCCGCCGAGCCGCGGCCCGCGCGCCTCGGACTCGACGTAGTCGAGATCGACGCCCGGGAGGTATTTCAGGAACTCGCCGACGTTGCCGTCGGTGACGTCGCCGAAGATGTCGGACGAGACCGACGTCGTGATGTTCATGTTGCGCCGCTGCGCCATGATGGCCTTGGCGTTGCCCTCGCGTTCGGACGAGACGGTGAACGCCTGCGAGCTGCACGACGCCGTCCTTGCGGCGGCCGGGCCGCCGGCGGTGCTGGTGAGGTTGATCTCGCGCACGGCGGTCTGGCCGGGGGAGACGGTGAACGATCTCCTTCACGGCGTTGTAGCCGGTGTAGGTGACGGTGATCGTGGCCGGACCGGCCGGCACGTTGCGGAACTGGAACGAGCCGTCGTTTTCGGTGTAGGTGACCTGATTCGTGCCCTCGAGCCGCACCTCGGCGTTGCGGACGTATTCCTTCGACGCCGGATTGAAGACGCGGCCTTGGATCGTGCCGGTGGCGGCTGATTGCGCATGGAGACTCATCGCGACCAGACCGCAGGTCGCAAAAACAATCAGCGTAAGGCAACGCCGGGACACGGCGGATATCGCAGTTTTCATGGGTAGGTCGGAACGTCGACGCTGCCGCGCCGGAAACGCGGGGCGTTGTCTGGAGGGGCAGGTGTAGTCTCGTGACACGCGATAATGCAGCCGCGCTCACGAATCTAAAACGTGGGAGGAAAGTACGACTTAAGCAAGCGCTTTGAGCTGACAATTCGTCGCCTGCCGCATCGCGTACAAAAAAACGCGCCCCAAGACGGGGCGCGTTCGCGCAGATTCGAAATCAGGAGTTCTGCCGTTCGCAGTTAGAACTGACCTCTCACGCCGAACGTCCAGAGCGCGCCGTAGGACTCCATGGCGCGCAAGTGGCCATTCTTACCCTGCTCCACCCCGGGCGGCGACTGATACCAGATGTCGGGCGCGTTGCGGATGTTGCGCCCCTGCACATAGAGCGTCGCATACTTGTGGAGTTTCCAGCCGAGCGTGAGGTCGACTTTGGTGATCTGGCTGAAATAGCGGCCGTAGGTTCCGCTCTCCGGCCGATCGTCGCCCCACACGAAGTTGAGCGAGCCGTTGAACCGACGGTAGAAGTAGCTCAAGCCACCCGACACCCGATGCGGCGTCAGGTTGGAACGGCGCGCCGGCGTACCGGAACCGTCGCCGCTCTGCCCCACATACGTGCGGTCGTAATTCACAAACACACCGACACCGCGCAGATACTCGCTGGGCAGGAACCCAAGCGTCTGCCGATAGCCCAAGGCCATGTTCTTGGTCGTGGTGATGCGATCGGAGAGGTTGGCGGGTCGATCGGAAGATGAAGTTTGCCAGGTCGGGATCGTCGTTGCCAAAGTCGGCTGCCGTGAAGTCGAAGGTCTGAATGGTGTTCCGGAAGGTGGTCTTGCTGAACGCCAGGGTAAGCGAGCCCGGGGAGCGGCCCGAGAAGTAATAGCCGAGGCGGGTCTGGTACTTGTTGTGATATTCCGGCTGCAGCGTGGTGTTGGGTATGGTGACGCGCTGCGCGACTTCATCGATGACCGTCACGCCGGCGAGGTTGTCGATGGGCGCGCGGCCGATGGACTTGTTCCAGCCAGCCTGCCAGTCGAAGTTCCGCAGGATTTGGTATTTCACGTTCACCGACGGGAACCAGTTGTGGTAGTTCGCAAAGCGGATTTCCTTCGGCTGGCTCTCGAATTGATATTTGATGCCGTCGAGCGTGAGCGCGCGGCCACCGGCGGTGGCCGGAGCGTTGACCGCATAGCCGGCGGCGATCACCTCCGCGCGGGTTCGCGGATCGAACGCCTTGACCCGGGTGCGCGTCTCCTCGTAGCGCACGCCGAAC